>CAJHAA010000004.1 GCA_904846265.1 Psychrobacter immobilis
ACTCATGTCTTTGTTTTGGACACTTTTGATCACTTGCGCTCGAAAGTCTGCTGAATAGGTCATGTATTCTTCTGCCGTGTCGCTTATTTTAAAAGTATTGTATCTTATTTATAAAAGACTAACTATATGCCTGTCCGCAGAAAATAACCGTGATTTACCTCGAAAACATAATCAATCATGTTGTTCATTAAAAATATATTTATCATTATAGGCTTAATGTACTGGTGTAGTTTAGATTGTTAATAAGACCGTATAATTAAGATAATATTAACTTATATAAAAATGAGTATAGTGAATGTAAAACTTACATTCGCTATAATTTGTGTTACTCATAAATAAAAAGCATCAATGCCATGATTGAACATTGCAATTGCTTGATTTAAGACAAAAAAATAGCAGACTATCTTACTGATGGTCTGCTATTGCTATACTAAAAATTATGTTTGCATGCAAATATTATTTAAAACAAAATACGCACGCGAATCGTCTCTTCTACATCTTTTAATTGGTCTAGTGCAGCGGTCGAATCGTTATAATCGACATCCATCACTAGATAACCAACATCACCTTCTGTCATCAGGCTCTGCGCTAGGATGTTGATGCCAGCTTCAGCAAATAAGCGGTTAATCTGAGAAAGTACGCCTGGCACGTTTTTGTGAATGTGTAGTAGACGATGCGAGTTTTCTTTGAACGGGATAGAAACTTCTGGGAAGTTCACAGCAGTCGCCGTATCACCTTGGTCAGAGTATCTAACAAACTTATCTGCTACTTCCAGTCCGATATTGGCCTGTGCTTCTTGTGTTGAACCACCGATATGCGGCGTCAAAATCACATTATCAAACTTACGTAGTGGTGACTCAAACTCTTCGTCAGCTGATTTTGGCTCTTTTGGGAATACATCGATAGCCGCGCCCAAGATTTTACCAGACTCAAGCGCATCTGCTAGATCATCAATCTCGACGCACGTACCACGAGCCGCATTGATAAAGTAGCTGCCTTCTTTCATCTGAGCGAACTGCTCAGCTTTCATCATATAGCGAGTGCTTGGCACATCAGGTACATGCAATGTCACGATATCAGCCGTTGATAGTAACTCTTCTAGGCTACCAACTTGTACCGCGTTGCCTAGTGGCAATTTGGTCACAGCATCATGATAGATGACTTTCATACCGAAGCTTTCTGCTAAGACAGACAGCTGCGAACCGATAGAGCCATAACCGACGATACCGATAGTCTTGCCACGCACTTCGTGTGAGTTGGTCGCAGACTTACCCCAGCCGCCGCGATGTACGGTTGCATTCTTTTCAGGAATACCGCGGTACAGCATGATGGCTTCGGCCAATACTAGCTCAGCTACCGAACGAGTGTTCGAGAATGGCGCGTTAAAGACAGGGATACCAAGATCACGAGCGGCGTCTAGATCTACTTGATTGGTACCAATACAAAAGCAACCAATGCCGATAAGCTTGTGTGCGTGCTCAAGTACTTCACGCGTCAACTGAGTGCGCGAACGAATACCGATAAAGTGCGCATCTTTGATCTTTTCGATCAGCTCGTCTTGATCTAAAGCGTGACTGATATTCTCGATGTTGTGGTAACCAGCTCCTTCCAATACTTTTAGGGCATTGTCATGTAGACCTTCAAGCAATAAAAACCGGATTTTGTCTTTTTGTAGTGATAACGCCATATGAGAACTGTCCTATAATTGTTTTATAAGATTACCTGTTGGATAATCTATGATGGATGAAACGAAAACAGTCCCGATATCTTACACAAAATTTGAGGTCGATGTTAGCAGATTAGATGAATTATTGGTTATCAAGCCTGAAAAAATTTTATGCTATAGTGAATTATTCTGTTTGAAACCGATCGAATCAATTATTTATTACTTACCTCTTCTTATAGGTAAAAATTATCACCCACTTATTAACTCTACGAGCTGACTCATCACTGAATTTATAGTTATTTCGCTATATAATAAACAGTCCCAGCATCGTGCTTACGCCAATATTGAGATTTGACCATGACGCCAACTACCGCTCAGCCCACATCCGAAACCAATGCCGTGCAAACCATCCTGAGCACGCTCACTGATACCCATAGTTTCGACCCGACCCAAATCAAAACTGATGCTGAGAGTTTAGAGCATTGGGGTAAAGACTGGACCAAGCACTTTGCCCCTGCTGCCTCTGCCATCGTCTTTCCAAAGACCACTGAACAAGTACAGACTATCGTACTGCTGGCCAATGAGCACAACGTCGTCCTCACCCCAAGTGGCGGTCGTACAGGCCTGTCTGCTGGTGCCGTGGCTGCTAATGGCGAGATAGTCGTTAGTATGGATAAAATGAACCAGATTGGACAGTTCTATCCTGCCGATCGAATAGTTGAAGTCGAAGCAGGTGTCATCACGCAGCAGTTGCAAGCATTCGCAGAGTCTAAAGACTTGTACTACCCTGTTGACTTTGCCTCAGCTGGCTCAAGTCAAATCGGTGGCAATATTGGCACCAATGCAGGCGGTATCAAAGTCATACGCTATGGCATGACTCGTCAATGGATTATGGGGCTGACAGTGGTCACTGGTAAAGGCGATATCTTGCAGCTCAACCGCGGTATGGTCAAAAACGCCACTGGTTATGACTTGCGTCAATTGTTTATCGGTAGCGAAGGCACACTTGGGCTTGTGACCCATGCACAAGTTAAGCTTGAGCGTCAGCCGCAAGACTTAAATGTCATGGTACTGGGCATGGACAGCTTTAATGATGTCATGAATGTGCTATCAGCCTTCCAAGCGAAGATTGACTTGACCGCGTTTGAATTCTTTGATGATGTGGCGATTGATAAGTTGATGGCACATGGTCAAGTACAAGAGCCATTTGAGTCGCGCACCAAGTTCTATACGCTATTAGAGTTTGAAGCACCATACGAGCCTATCATGGATAAAGCCATGGCGATATTTGAGCATTGTATGGAGCAAGGCTGGGTCGTCGATGGTGTCATGAGCCAGAGCTTGGCACAGGCTGAAGAGCTGTGGAAATTGCGCGAATACATTTCTGAGACCATCTCAGTATTTACGCCTTATAAAAACGATGTATCTGTACTGATAAGCTATGTCCCTGAGTTTATCACCGAGATTGATCACATCGTCAGCAGTAACTACCCTGACTTTGAGGTTTGCTGGTTCGGTCATATCGGTGATGGTAACTTGCATCTTAATATTCTAAAGCCTGAAAACATGAGTAAAGATGATTTCTTTGCAGAGTGTCAAATCGTCAACAAACACGTTTTTGAGACGGTACAGAAGTATGGCGGTTCGGTTTCGGCTGAACATGGCGTCGGTATGACTAAAAAGCCGTATCTACATTATAGCCGCAGTGAGACTGAGATTGAGTACTTACGAGAGGTGAAAAAAGTCTTTGATCCAAATAATATTATGAACCGTGGCAAGATTTTTGATATGTAAGTGCTTATTCAATGATTAAGCTCATAATTAAAATGGCATAAAAAATGACGCTAAACGTGATGGTTTAGCGTCTTTTTTTGGCTTATCAAAGCGATTATTTATAAAAATAACAACACTAGCGCTACCACTAATAACACACTTAAAAAACCTTGAACGATTAAAAATGCTTGGTGCGGGGCGGCGATATGACGAAACATATTGCCCAGTGCATTATAGGTAATACCAGCCGCTTTGATATGTGGCGGCGTATCAAAGGTTTTGATGATTTGTAAAAAATTCTCGGTACGATCAGGCGACCAATTATGCGGCGCAAATGGCAAATATGGCGATAACTGTGCGGCTTGCTTTTTGCTCGCTGGTGACCATAGCCAACGCTCTAAAAATAATAAGCGCATACGCCAATCCGCAAAACGGCGATGTTCTATCGTCTGCAACAGCAATATTTCAGTATTCTTATGGCGCTTATCCGCAAATATGCGTTGCTTTAAGGAAAATACGTGTGCTTTCTCACCTTCGATGCATTGCAAAAAATGACCACTACCATAACATAGAGTACCTGTAATGCCATGCTGTTGATTATAGTTACGCGCATGACATTCTACTTCATCAAATATAGAGGCGCTTAAACGTGAAACAAGCGTCAAACTACTAACATACACCAATTGAACCAGCGCTGAGTCTTCTATCTCATCCCAGCTACTGACTCTATTGTTGTGACTTGAGGGCATAATAAAACAATCCTAAAAAGCCGATTAAATACGGCTAAACAAAACAAACACAACGACGCCCCAATAAAAAAAGACAGCGACTCACAAAAACGTAGCAAATAGTTACCACGTTAAACTGTCATTACTTGAGTAGCTTGTTATGATAACGAGCAAAACAAATAGACCAAAACCAAATAGATCAAAACTAGGCGCTCTAAGATATGATATTTAAAAATAATGTTAAGCTAACAAAATATCTGTACTGACACCCTCAGGTTAGAAGCTGTACCAAACACTTGGCTTGTATTAACCCCAACGACTGTTTGTGAACATTATGAAAAATTTTATAGTTACTTTAAAATGATATGAGGTCCGAAAAAACACGTCAGTAATGCCAAAGCTGACAGAAGTCATAAGATAAATCATCTTCATAACTTATTGTAAATACAATGATAATTGATTGTAACGGTAATATTTTATGATTGGAATATTTTTATCACTTTTTTTACACAAAAAATTGCCAACTGAATTGTGGCAACGCATGCTATTTGATATCACTAAAATTAATAAAGATCTAAAACAGGAACATTATGAGCAAAATAGAAAAACTAGACGACTTTCATCTAACCATCGCTGAAATCAAGAAAAAAGACTATCCACAATTAAAAGCATTAATGGATCGTGTCTATGTCAACTTAGGCGGTGCATGGTCAAAGAACACTATTAATACCTTAATCGATGCCTTCCCTGAAGGTCAGATCGCTTTATTTGATCATGATCAATTGATTGGTATCGTGTTATCTATGCGTGTTGATTATGCCACGTTTTCTAACCCGCACACCTACGACGACTTGATTGGTCATAAAGAGATTATCAGAGACAACCCTGAAGGCGATGCTATTTACGGTTTAGATGCGCTGATCGACCCTGAATACCGTGGTTATCGCCTAGGACGTCGATTGTATGATGCCCGTAAAGAGCTGTGTCGCCAGTTAAACTTCCGAGCTATTTTGGCTGGTGGTCGTATCCCGAACTATCATAACCATCAAGATCTCACACCTGGCGAATATATTGAAGCCGTCGCGGCTCGTGAAATTCATGATTCTGCATTGTCTTTCCAACTCTCAAATGGCTTTATCGTCAAGCGTATCTTAACGGCTTATTTGCCTGATGATAAACAATCTAAAGGTTTTGCTACTCTACTTGAGTGGGCAAATATTTATTACGAGCCGCAAGACTATAAGCCAAACACTCGTAAGTCTGAGGTGCGTATTGGTGGCATCCAGTGGCAAATGCGTGAAGTCGAGTCACCTGAAGAGCTGCTGCAGCAAGTCGAGTTCTTTGTCGATATTATGGCTGATTACAATTCTGACTTTGCTTGTTTACCAGAGTTCTTTAACGCACCGTTGATGGGTCTGTGTGAATCGACGGATCAAAACGTCGCTATTCGATTTTTAGCTGGTTATACAGAATGGTTTAAAAATGAGATATCGCATTTAGCGGTCAGCTACAACGTCAACGTCATTACAGGCTCGATGCCGTACTTGGACGAGGACGATACGTTATATAATGTCAGTTACTTGTGCCGCCGCGATGGTACGGTCGAAGAGCAGCGAAAAATCCATATTACCCCGCATGAGCGTAGCGCTTGGGTCATCGAAGGCGGTGACGAGGTTAAGGTGTTTGATACCGATGCCGGTCGTATTGGTATTTTGGTCTGTTATGACGTTGAATTCCCTGAGCTTGCCCGCCTCATGGCACTTGATGATATGGACATCTTGTTCGTCCCATTTTGGACTGATACGCAAAACGGCTATCTACGCGTGCGCCACTGCGCCCAAGCACGTGCAATTGAAAACGAATGCTATGTGATGATTTGTGGTTCGGTTGGTAACTTACCACAGGTTGAAAGTCTCGATATTCAATACGCCCAGTCTTCTATCTTCTCGCCATCAGATTTTGCTTTCCCGCATGATGCGATTATGGCAGAAACCACCGCCAACACTGAGATGGTATTCTTCTCAGATGTGAACTTAGACAAGCTTATTCATGTCCGTAACGAAGGCTCGGTACATAATCTGCTTGATCGCCGTGATGACTTGTATAGTTTAAAATGGAAGAGAAAATCTAAAGTATCAGCCAGTAAGCTAAGCGATGATGAGCGCCTCGAAAACTCTGGTAGTGTCTTGCTTGGTGATCCATTACAAAACCGTGCGCAAAAACCTTAATCAGTCACTTTAAAATACCAACACTGAACACGGTTTAATAAAGTTTATGAATAATACGGCTGACATTTCAGCCGTTTATTTTTATCTATCAACAACCACTTATCAAAGCCATTTATACAAAACCTATAGCAAAAAAGCAGCCATTATGACGACTGATACTGATACTGAAAAATCCATTAAAAAGCCAAAGAAAACACCCAAGCAAAAGGGGTTGTCTATCGCTAAAAATATCCTCATATATGGCTTGGTATTTGCTGTTATTTATACCGCTATCAATTGGTGGCGACAGCCTATCATGCCAGCCAACCCGCAATTGCAACTGACCGATTATCAAGGGCAAGTCGTTGACTTAGCGGCGCTGAGCAATGAACAACCAACGCTGGTGTATTTTTGGGGCACGTGGTGTCCCATTTGTAGTATCACCTCGCCGACCATAGACAAACTTGCCGCCGCAAATGATTATCCGGTCGTTACGATTGCTATTAAATCAGGTACTGACCAAGAGCTGCATCGCTACCTTAATGAAAACAGCTATCGCTTTACGACGATAAATGATCAAGAAGGCAGCATCTTCGCTGATTGGCAAGGACAAGTGACACCTTCGTATGTCATATTAAAGAATGGCGAGATGACTCAAGGTTTGACGGGCATTCAACCCTTATGGTCGCTGAAATTGCGCTTATGGTTATCATCAGTTTTTTAACGCTTAGCCTGCTGTTTAGAGTCCAGTCGGTAGACAATGGCACTTGCCATCCGTATGATTCAATAGGTGATGCATCACTCGTATAAATGATTGGTTTTGGCTAAAATAAGGACAATACTGACCAGCTCTTTTTACCCTAGCCTTTTTGTCATATAATAGCTGCCAATCTCATTGCCTCTTTTTAGTTTATTGCTATCACGGTATTTTATTATCCATAAGCATATTTTATGTTGCATTCGTCTCGATAGCATTTATTATTGACGTGAGCATATTTATGACGTTGATGCACAGCGATATATTATAAGTGAGAAAGCGATCATCAACGGTTAAGCAGCCAGCTAAGCATTACCCTAAATGTCACATCTGACTTTACATCGATTTTTAATCCATTTTCTAAAAAGACACCTTCTATGACTGATAAAAGTACTGATACGCCAAGCCAGGATTATAAAGACACGCTAAACCTTGCCGACACGCCATTTGCGATGCGTGCAAACCTTGCCAAGCGCGAGCCAGATTGGCTTGCTGCTTGGGAAGCGGATGATGTGTACGGCAAAATTCGTCAGGCACGTGCTGGGGCGACCAAATACATTTTGCATGATGGCCCTCCATACGCCAATGGTCAGATTCACTTGGGTCACGCGGTGAATAAAGTACTCAAAGACATTATCGTGAAGTCAAAAACGCTATCAGGCTTTGATGCGCCTTATGTCCCCGGTTGGGACTGTCATGGTCTGCCTATCGAGCAAAAGGTCGAAGCCAAAGTCGGCAAGGTCGGTCAAAAAGTATCGGCGACTGAGTTCCGCGGTCTATGCCGCGAGTATGCGAGCACCCAGATTGAATTGCAAAAGGCAGATTTTAAGCGTCTAGGCGTATTTGGCGATTGGGACAACCCATATCTAACGATGAACTTCCACCAAGAAGCCAACATCGTACGCGCCCTTGCCAAAATTTATGACAATGGTCATGTGACCCGCGGTATGAAGCCAGTTAACTGGTGCTTGGACTGTAGCTCTGCGCTGGCTGAGGCGGAAGTGGAATACCAAGATAAAGTGTCTGATGCTATCTATGTAAGCTTCGATGTTTTGGATACCGATAAGGTTGCCTCGTTGGCTGACGTAGCGGGCAATATCGCCGCTGTTATTTGGACTACTACGCCGTGGACACTGCCTGCTAACCAAGCCATCTCAGTACATCCTGAGCACAACTATAGTGTGGTGGCGACTGAAAAAGGTAATTTGCTATTGGCCGCGGATTTGGTTGAAACAGCGTTAACGGAACTCAAACTTAGCAATCAAGGCGTGCTAGCGACCGTATCTGGGCGCGAGCTTGAAGGCTTGCGTGCCCAGCATCCACTGATTGCAGACCGCCAAGTGCCATTAATCCTAGGCGATCACGTGACCACCGATAGCGGTACTGGATTAGTACATACTGCACCCGGTCACGGTCTTGACGATTATATCGTGGGTCTTAAATATAACTTACCCGTTGAAAACCCAGTCAGTGGTACGGGCGTTTATCTGGACAGCGCAGCGGTATTTGCGGGCGAGCACATTTATAAGGCCAATCCAAAAATCATCGCCGCACTGCATGACAATGGACATCTAATCAGTCATACCAAGATTGAGCACAGCTATCCGCATTGCTGGCGTCATAAGTCACCGATTATTTTCCGCGCAACGCCGCAGTGGTTTATCAATATGGAAACCAAAGGTCTGCGTGAGCGTGCGCTTGCAGATATCCCAGCAGTAAGCTGGACACCAGCATGGGGACAAAACCGTATCGAAGCCATGATGACGGGTCGACCAGATTGGTGTATCTCACGTCAGCGTACATGGGGCGTGCCGATTACTTTCTTTACCCATAAAGAAACAGGCGAGCTGCATCCAAACACGCTTGAGCTGATGGAAGTCGCTGCACAAAAAATCGATGCGGGCGGTGTGGAAGCTTGGTTTGATGCCAGCTGTGAAGACTTCTTAGGCAACGAGGCTGCTGACTATGATAAAGCAACCGATACCTTAGACGTTTGGTTTGACTCTGGCACGACGCATTTTGCGGTCCTTGAGCAGCGCGATGAATTGACCAATCCAGCAGATATCTACTTGGAAGGCTCTGACCAACATCGCGGTTGGTTCCAGACTTCATTATTGACCTCAGAAGCCATATACGGTCGCCCACCATTTAAGCAAGTACTGACGCATGGTTTTGTGGTTGATGAAAACGGTCGCAAGATGAGTAAATCACTGGGCAATATCATCACGCCGCAGGAAGAGATCAACAAAACAGGCGCGGACATGCTGCGTTTGTGGATTGCCTCAAGCGACTATCGCTATGAGATGAGCGCAGGTAAAACGGTCTTTAAAGGTGCAATCGATATGTATCGCCGTATCCGTAACACCCTGCGTTTCTTACTTGCCAATACCGATGACTTTGATCCTGCGACCAACAGCGTCGATATCAATGAGCTGGTCAGCCTTGATAAATTCATCATTGAGCGCGCGCAAACCGTGCAAGCACAAATCATCAGTGCTTATGATGCCATGGATTTTCACCAAGTCACCCAGCATATTACTGCGTTCTGCTCGCAAGATTTGGGCAGCTTCTATTTAGATATTATCAAAGATCGTCAGTATACGACTCAGACTGATGGACAGCCACGCCGCTCTGCGCAAACGGCTATTTATCATATCGTTCAGGCGCTCATTCGCTGGATTACGCCGATTTTGTCATTCACGGCACAAGAAGCGTGGGAAGTATTGCATGGCGCTGACAATTATGTATTTACTGAAGAATGGTATACATTTCCAGAATTTGAGCTAAGCGCGATCAGCAACGATGACTGGCAACGTATCATGTTGGCAAAGGATATGGTCAATAAACATATCGAAACGGCACGTGGTGAAAAAATCATCAACGCTAACTTGTCTGCCGATGTTAATCTATATGCTGACGGTGCAATGCACGAAAGCTTGGCCAAGCTGGGTGAAGAGCTGCGCTTTGTACTAATCACTAGTAGCGCAACTTTGAAACCAATGAACGACGCTCCTGCCGATAAAACAAGCACAGATGAGCAAACTGACGGCAGCACGGATGAATCAGTAGGCTTAGTGGTCAAGGTGAGCGCCGCAACTGGCACCAAGTGCGTACGCTGCTGGCATATCCGTGATGATATCGGTACCGATAGTGCACATCCAGAATTATGCGCGCGCTGCGTGACTAACGTCAGCGGTGATGGTGAGGTGCGCCACTATGCCTAACCATACGCCTAACTCAACAGAATCATCAAACAACAAGCCGCCATATGGTGAAGTCGATAAATCACCTGAACCAGCTCATGCAACCACAGGCAGCTCAACGACACCGAAAAGTCGTCTGAATAAGACGCCAAAAATGATTGCGAATGGCCGTCGTGCGTTTACGTGGTATCTCCTATCGTTGGTCGTGCTAATTATCGATCAATGGACGAAGTGGCTGGCTGAAACTAAACTGACTTTTCATGAGCCAGTACCTGTGATTGAGCCTTTTCTGAATTGGACATTGGCATACAACTATGGCGCGGCATTTAGCTTTTTGGCAGATGCCGGTGGTTGGCAGAAGTGGTTTTTTTCGGGACTGGCATTGATAATGTCGCTATTTTTAATTGGCTACCTGATAAAAGCCCCGCGCCAAGCCAAGCTACTATCGACAGGTCTAGCGCTAGTGCTCGGCGGTGCGGTTGGCAATCTCATTGACCGCTTGCTACATGGTCACGTCATCGACTTCATCCATGTACACAACGCTGATGTCTGGCATTACCCTATCTTTAATATTGCGGATATGGGCATTAGTATCGGTGTAGCGTTGATTGTCATTGACATGCTATTTTTAGAAAAAAAGCGTGAAATGCCACGGTTGTAACCGTCTACAGCTAGAAATATTAATTCAATTTATAAATAAATAAAAAAGGTGGATTACTCAGTCGTAACCCACCTTTTTTATTCATCATTTTTTCTGATAAAGACTATTGGCATAGAGTATTGCGCCTATACGCCACTCTTAAAAGCTGAAAGTCATGATTGATTACCTCTTAGGAAATTTCTCACGCTTCGATAATTTTTTAAGATAATCTTGAACCTGCTCAGGCAACGCAACGCCCAGCATCTTCAACCATGAAAACAAATGCTGATAATAAATGTCTGCCAGCGTAAAGCTGTCCCCCGCTATATACTCCTGCTCATCTACCCAAGCATAAGCAATTGGTAGGGCTTTTTGGATACACTTCATGCAGTTGTTAGCGGTGCCCTCAGGCCAGTTTTCATAATTGTCTAATACCTTGATTTTGGTGAGTATCCATAGATAACTCTCAATCTCGATCATGCCAAATGAAATTACTTGGCGAAGTTTATAGTTTTTCTCAGCGAAGTTCTCATCTGCTGTGTTTGGTGTCAAAGGTTTGTCAGGGTGTAACTCATTGAGATATTCAATAATAGCCAACGACTCAGTAAAATGTTTGCCTTCATGTGTGATGGTAGGGATTTTACCAAAGGGGTTAACGGCTAAAAACTCAGGACTTCGCTGCTCCCCTTTTTTGCCATCTATTTCTTTGGTCTCATACTCTAAGCCCAGCTCCTGCAATGCCCAAATGACTGTTTCAGCGCGACTTGGATGGGTGTATTTGTATAAAGTAATCACTTGCGTTCGCCTTTTATTATTAATGAAATCCATTTAAGGTTTATCTTTCACAGTCGTGCTTATTGCGTATAATTCATCATACTCGCACAAAATACCAATGCACGGCAACCAGCCACTCAAGATATAAAACTTTGATGTTTCATCAGCCGTTTATTTTAGACTTAAGCATTAAACATCAAAACTACACCGCTCACTATGATAAATAAACAAGTGCTTTTATACCAAAGAATCAAGTAATCCTTGCAAAAATTTCAAGCTTCCTCCTGTCAATATAAACAATAACCCCGCCATATTAATTACGACAGTTAAATAATACGCCACTCGAAATTCAGGCTTTTGCGACTTGTGGCGTAGATACGTCTGCGCAACCATCGCGCCCACCCAACCGCCCAGCGCACTTAGCAGATGCAAGGTTGATTCAGGTGTGCGCCAATCATTATTCTGAGCAGCGGCTTTGTCCTTGGCATACATCATATAAGTAATGAGACCCAATGCCACATACCAACCCACAACCAGCCAGCTGAGCTTATTCATGGCAGCTAACAAGATTAATACGCCATAAAAGCCTACACCAAGAAACAAACGTTTCTTTTGTCCCGCTTCAAAGTCTGCTTGCATGCTACGTTTGTGATTACGCTGACGGATTTTCTGATTTTTTTGCGCCATTTTTTGCTGCACAAAGCTCAGTTCTTGTACATCTTTTGCTTGCATACGCCCTTGGTTGTCTTGCCCAAACGTAAAAACAACGGGCTCACCGACCTCAGGGCGACGGCGCGCTTTAAACTCATTGATATGAAAGAATATTGAATCACCATTCTGTGTTTCGATAAAACCAAAGCCTTTGTCGTCTTGCCACTTTTTAATGTGACCTTGTTGTTTATTTACCATAAAAACCCCTGCCTGCTCTTAGAATTGCCAAATATATTACACTATTTGCGTTACACTATTTACGCTTACATACTCTCCAAGATGGCTTATCATTTCTTATATTATTCGCCAAACCAATTCCTAACCCCGTAATAAATGGCTGTTGACTATGACCGACTCACAATTTATCACTCCCAATGAAGACACCCGTATCACTTTTGGCAGCCTTGTAAAGCTGCACTTTGAAGTGTCACTAGAGAACGGTACGATGATTGATTCTACCTTTAGCCGTGATGCGCCTGTGACGCTTACCATTGGTGATGAAAGTTTATTACCTGGCTTTGAGCAGGTATTAATGAACCTGCGCGCAGGTGACACGCGCTCTGCCCACCTTGAGCCAGAGCAGGCATTTGGCGATTGGAATCCTGACAACATCCAACATTTCAGCCGTACTCAGTTTGCGTTAATCGCTGATAATCCAGAAATCGGCATGATGGTAGAGTTCGAAGACAAAGGCAAAAACACACTGCCGGGTACGATTAGTGCACTCGATGACGATCAAGTCGAAGTGGATTTTAACCATCCCCTTGCCGGACAATCCCTGTTATTTAAAGTAAAAATCTTTAAAGTTACCCCGCCTGGTGTCACTGGCATAAAGCTCATGTAATCGCTTAAAAACTGTCAGCTATAAAAATACATTTACAAAGGACATTCATATGCAATATCAAATGTTGCCACAACTCAATGAAAAAGTTTCTAAGATTTGTTTAGGCACGATGACATGGGGACAGCAAAATACCGAGATCCAAGCACATGAACAAATGGACATGGCGCTAAGCGAAGGGGTGAATTTTTGGGATACGGCGGAGATGTATCCATCGCCGCCAGATAAGGACAAGCAAGGCGATACTGAACGCTTTATGGGTACATGGTTTAATAAAACCAAACAGCGCGATAAAGTTATTCTTGCTAGCAAAATATCGCCGATGGATTTTTTGCGTGATGGGCAAACGCGTTTTAATGCCGAACATATTAGCAGCGCCATCGATGGCAATCTTCAGCGTTTGCAGACCGATTATATTGATATTTATCAGCTCCATTGGCCTGAACGCCAAACAAATTTTTTTAGTCAACTTGGCTATACCGAAGAGATGGCATCGCAACCATTAGATGATTTGACACCATTTCTAGAGACCATTCAAGCGTTAAATGATGAGATTAAAAAAGGGCGTATTCGCGCTTATGGACTATCGAACGACACCGCTTGGGGACTGATGCGCTATCTATGGGAGGCTGATAAAAATGGTTTGATCGCTCCTATCACGGTGCAAAATCCTTATAGTTTGCTAAATCGCTTATATGAAGTCGCTATGGCCGAGATTACGCACCGTGAAAATGTAGGTCTATTGGCTTATTCACCGCTTGGCTTTGGTGTCTTATCTGGTAAATATCTCGATGGCAAACGCCCAACTGGTGCGCGTCTGACGATGTATGATCGCTTTGCGCGCTATACCAACGAAGAAGCGCTATCAGCCACTGCTCAATACGCCAAAATAGCAGCAGATGCAGGTTTAGATATGGCACAGATGGCATTAGCCTTCGTTAACTCACGCTCATTTGTCACCAGTAACATTATTGGTGCTACTACGATCGAGCAGCTAAAATCCAACATCGATAGTATCCATTTAACCTTAAGCTCAGAAGTATTGGAAGCGATTGAAGCGGTGCATACCCAGCATCCTAATCCATCACCCTAATTTTAGCTTGAGGTGACACCATGTCTGATGAGAACCAGACTTTAGCGCATTGAGGCTGTCGTATTTATAATCGACAAAAAAAGGCGCAAATCGCAGTTATAAACTGAGCGATTTGCGCCTTTTTATTGGAGCCTGTTGAATATTTGCAATTATTATGCTGTCAGCGCTTTATACTTTAGCGACTTTCGTTAAGACTCGCGAATGCAGTTCCGCCAAACCTTCTTGCATACGGGCTTGTAACAAATCCGTCAATTCACTTTTGCTCAACCCTTTAGGATCTATTGGCTCAAGTGGCAATACGTAGGCGGTCACATCTTTCGTATCGAGTACCTTTTTTAGGCTCTCTTTCATCGTAAGCTTGCCATAGTAAGGCAACTCTTCACTTAACGTGCCGTCTTTATTGACGTAAGCAATTACCAGCGGGCGTACGGGCACGTCAGCATCTATCGCTGCTTGTAGCAAAGTACCATGAATACGTTTGATTTTTTTACCGTCTGTGGTGGTCGCCTCAGGGAAGAATATAACTGAGAAACCTTTGGTCAAAAAACTGGCAATTTGGGCGGCAACCGACCCTGCATCACCGGAACCACGCTCAATAAATACCGTGCCTGCTGCATGAGCCAGCTTGCCAAATACAGGCCATTCACCGATTTCGGCTTTGGATAAGAAAAAAGCAGGACTCAGTGTTCCCACCACAGGGATATCCATCCATGACACATGATTGGATACCCATAATCCGTGGTGCTGCTCTACCCGCTCGACTGCCACAACCTTGACGCCAAAAGAGCCTGCCATTTTGCGGCAAAAGGCTTGAATATAGCGTGGCAATTTTTCGCGTGGTGGCTGCTTAAATGCGCCAATACGTTGGGCGGCGCGCAATCCACCAGCGATAGTGGTGGTCATGCCAGCAATTTGTTTGCCGCGCCCCAACTGTTGTCTGAGTGAGAAGCCTGACTTAGATTGGCTCATCTGTGTCCCTCGTGGTTAAAAACTTATGATTATATATCGTAAACAAGCGCCATGAGTATAACAAAATTCATTCATTCAGTGACGATTTGTTCACTGAGCTCCTTTTTGTTCACTGAGTTGCTGTTTATTCAACTAGTTCTGCTGCGTTCACTGATTTGCCTATGGCTTTCATTTACGCTGTAACATAAAACCCTCGTTAATTGTGCTAGAACGCTTTAATATTAAGTGATGAGACCACATATATATGGTCATATGAACGCTATATCGACGTTTACTGAATGGATAATAGCGATATATTTACTTTATTAAATAGGTGATACTCTTTGGATTATTTTGAAAGACACGAAGGTGGCGAGCGCGCCATTATAGTACATTTAGACATCCGTCAAATTCAAGATCCTGATGATTTAGGTGAATTTGAGCTGTTAGCAGACTCAGCAGGGGCTGATCGTTTGGCTTTAGTCACAGGCTCACGTCAAAGACCCGACGCCAGATACTTCGTTGGTAGCGGTAAAGCAGAAGAAATAGCAGAATTGGTACGCGAACATGATGCGGACATCGTCTTATTTAACCATAGCTTATCGCCATCACAAGAGCGTAATATTGAAGCCTTGGTTAAATGTCGCGTACTGGATCGTACGGGTTTGATATTGGATATTTTCGCGCAGCGTGCCCGTACTTATGAAGGTAAGCTACAAGTAGAGCTGGCGCAGCTCAACCATTTATCGACGCGTTTGGTACGAGGTTGGACGCATTTGGAGCGTCAAAAAGGCGGTATTGGTCTACGTGGACCCGGCGAAACCCAGCTTGAGACCGATCGTCGCTTGCTACAAGTGCGCGTGAATCAGCTTAAAAGCAGAATCGAGAAAGTCAGACAGACACGTGCGCAAGGTCGAGCCCGCCGCCAAAAATCAGATGTGCCGACGATTTCGCTTGTCGGTTATACCAACGCTGGTAAATCGACGCTATTTAACCGCTTGGTCGACGAGAATATCTATGCAGCGGATAAACTATTTGCCACGCTTGATCCTACTCTACGCCGTTTAGACTGGCAGGGTGTTGGTCGTGTTGTTTTAGTCGATACGGTAGGTTTTGTCCGTCATCTGCCGCATGAGTTGGTCGAATCCTTTCATGCGACATTAGAAGAAACGTTAGAGGCAGATTTATTGCTACACGTTATCGATTCTTCTAGTGAAGATATGCATGAGCAAATTCAAGCGGTCAAAGACGTATTAGCAGAGATTGATAATGATGTACCAGTGCTCAATGTCTACAACAAGATTGATTTGACAGATGAGCCTGCACATATTGGTTATGCTAGTGAAGGACAACCCAATCGCGTCTATGTTTCTTCTAGAGAAAATCTAGGTATGGAAGAGTTGTCGTTAGCCGTCCAGCAGTTACTTACTGGTACACTCACCACCTTTGAGTTGACCTTACCTTATCATGCAGGTCAGTTAAAAAACGCCTTATATGAGCTGGGTGTTATTCAGGAAGAGAGCTATGATGACAGCGGGCATGAGTGTTTAACGATTCGCTTGCCAAGCGATACGCTAAGACAGCTACTGGGTCAGGCCAATTTAGAGCCTTTAGATGTACTGCCATTAGCCCAAGCCACGTTATTAATGCCAGTACTTGAAGACTTCGAAAAGCCTGATGAGATTGAAGAGCCGACGATGACCGAAGCAGAAGAAAAAGCGTTTGATGAGTTTGATGCGCTGAATTCTGAAGCCGCTAAGTCAGAGGAATTAGCAGTAGAAGTGGAAATTCCTGACTCAAAAATATAAATGACTGAATCTGTAAAATAGCTTTATAAAAGACAAAAGGATGATATCCATTGATATCATCCTTTTTTTTGGCACATAGCATTAAACTTTATAGGTTACCCGATCACGAAAACGCGCTACCATAGTCGATGTCGTTTAAAGTGAGCACAAGGTAGCCTGGCGCAAATGATACACTCATTATAGTAAGCGAGCTTAACGCTGTGACTATTTATAATCGCACTGACGATATGCTATAAGCTTTATTAGTTTGCCTACTCTCTATATAATCATCGGCTATAGGTTCAACCAATATTAATATCATTGATAGATAGAACACACTCATTAGAGTGCGGTTACCTATTTTGTTGCTCCTATCCTCTCTATTTCTAAATCGGCCAGTATTTCTTATGAAATCTACTCACTCCACCCATTTGCCGCTATGGCTTGCCTTAGTACTGACACTCACGATGGTCATCGTGGTTCGTGAATCAGCCGTTATCATCTGTCAATTAGCAGGAATAGAAAAGGCTGCCAACATCGTTGGATTGGTCGCCATGTTCTTGATTTTGATGGCATGGCGATTACTTAAAGGGTTGCCCAGTTGGCTCACCCAAGCCAGTAATACTTTATTGGTGGATAGCGGTTTTGCTTTTTTGCCCGTGTCTGCAGGTGCAGGCTTACTGCTATTTGCTTTAGGTGATGAGCTGTGGGGCGTTATGCTGACGATGATGATTAGTACTCTCATACCGCTTTGGGGACTTGCCATACTTGCCAACCGTTGGCTCAATCACGATGTTAGCATCGATAGCACCACCGTTGAAGAGCACAAAGGACAGCTATGAGCTGTATGAACAAGGAAATGCAATGACTTTTGATAACGTGTTTGTGGCAACCTTTGCGGCGATATTATTAACGCTAATCGCCCATGTGACTGCTCGTGTACTGGCACGTAAGCTCTCATGGCTGCCGATGGTGATTACGGCGTTGGCGCTTGTTCTCTTATTTTTGTTTATCCTACAATGGGATTACAACGATTATTACGATGTTGCCAAGCCTGTATTTGATCACTTATTGGGATATGTCACCGTACTGTTGGCAGTACCATTAGCAGCAATGAACTTTAAAGGTCTGCCAGTCAAAAAGCTTACTCTCATAGTTATCCTTGCAAGTGTGGTTGGTGCATTGCTACCGATGTCATTGGCTTATTTATTTTCATTAAGTCACGACACCATACTCGCTTTCGCAACGCGTTCAGTAACCACACCCATCGGTCTGAGTGTCGCAGATCTAATTAAAGCACCACTAGCCATGGCGAACTTAATTATTATTGTTTCAGGGCTTATCGGTGGTACTTTGGCGCGCTTCTTATTTCGCGGTATCGATGATGACCGCGCCAAGGGCTTAGCACTTGGATTGGCAGCGCATGCTTTTGGTACCGTCGAAGCATGGCAAATTAGCCACACTGCTGGGCGTTATGCGGCATTTGGATTGGCAGTAAACGGGCTGGTCACCGCCGTTTGGGTGCCTATTTTTATCAGTGCACTTTCTATATAACCCTGTTCAAAGCAGTTTTCAGTGCTTTGAACAGCTTTTATTTCTCACGATTCATTCATTGCTACAGCCAGAATATTCACGTACCACACACGCCTAAAAATAATAAAGCCGATACTCAATCAACATACTCAAAAACGGTAGTGTGTTGATTTTTTTACAAATTAAAAATGACTTTTATACTTTGTGCTGATAATCGTATGCGTCGAAAAGTTATTATATGTTATAGTAAGCAACTATTATTTTTTGTATCCAATGCGAGTGGTTTCTAGTTAGACGTGGTTTTTGCTAGGGTGCTATATCGTTTACAGCGATAAAATCCTACCAGCACGATAACCGCTTAAATGCGCAGAACGACGCGCCTATAGGCAAAGCAATTTGCTATTACTCGATGAAAAGTGATAACCCTATGATAAATGTTACAACCTTAGTGACTCGCTGCTTGTCTCCTGTTTTATTGACCGCTGTCGCCCTATCCAGCCTATCTCTATCTGTTGCTGCTAAAGCAGGTAATATGTATATTTACAAAGACAAAGGCGGACAAGTCTTACTCACTAACGTCAATCCAAGTGGTAATTTTGACAAATTCACCAAAAAGGTAAAAGTCACCTACTACAAAGATTCTAAAATGTATGACGGTAGTAGTGACAATAGCAGCAGTAATTACGGTAGTAGCTCTGCCAGCAGTAGCGGAAGCCGCAACTCATACGACAGTTATATTCGCGCCTCAGCTCAGCGTCATGGCGTAGATCCTGGGCTTATAAAAGCAATGATGCATAGCGAATCCGCATTTAACCCAAATGCACGCTCACCTGTCGGTGCGCAAGGTCTCATGCAGCTAATGCCAGCGACTGCGCGACGCTTCAAAGTCAGCAATCCTTGGAACCCTGCAGATAATATCGAAGGCTCTGCTAAATATATTGCATGGTTGATGAAGCGGTTTAATAACAACGTAGAATTTGCGGTTGCGGGCTATAATGCGGGTGAAGGTAACGTTGATAAATATAACGGCATCCCGCCTTTTAAGGAAACCCGTAACTATGTCAAAAATGTCATGAGCCGTTACCATAGCTTGTATAAAAACGATTCAGGGCTATCAGGCGGTACCATGAACGCTAGCAATCAAATCGCCAATCCTAGTCTCAGTAGCGGCTTACAAAACGTCAGCTATGGCACCAGCAGTAATAGCAATAGTGCCAGCTATGCCAACTCAGCATATGATGCGCTACGCTAAAATGAAGACTACATGAACCGTTGAATCCAAACGTAAAAAAGCCCGTTAATATAATTAACGGGCTTTTTTGTGCTAAGAGGCTTTATCTATTCATTCATAATCTATCTTGTCATATTTTTTGAGTTCGATACAAGATTAACAATAAAGCTGATCTGTGAGTACCAAACCAGAAAGCTTAGCACTCACCTTTCTTCTTAGCAAAATTTAAAAATTACTTGTTAGCCAGTGCTTGTGTTGCAGCAACTTCAGCAGCAAAGTCTTCTTGCTTTTTCTCGATGCCTTCACCAACTTCTAGACGTTTGAAAGCAAGTACTTTTACGCCTTCAGCTTTTAGTACATCACCAACTTTCTTCTCGTTGTCCATAACATATGGCTGACGTAGTAAAGTCACTTCTTCTAGATACTTACGTAGGCCACCTTCGATCATTTTTTCAACGATGTTATCAGGCTTGCCAGACTCACGAGCTTTTGCTTCGATGATGTCTTTTTCGCGTGCTAATAAATCAGCATCTACACTTTCGTCATCAACCGCAACTGGGTTGAATGCTGCGATATGCATGGCAAGGTTTTTGCCAGTATCTGCGTTGCCGCCTTCAAAAGATACCACAACACCGATACGTAAACCATGACGGTATGAAGCAAGGTTGCTACCTTCTAATACTTCAACGCGGCGTACTTGGATATTTTCGCCGATTTTTTGTACCAAAGATACACGAGCTTCTTCAACAGTCTGACCATTGCCATATGGCAATTCAGCGATAGCAGCTACGTCAGTCACATTGTTTTCTAATGCAATATTCGCTACTGCTTCTGCAAATGCCGTAAAGTTTTCGTCTTTTGCAACGAAGTCAGTTTGGCAGTTTACTTCTAACAAGAATGCTTTGTTGTCGCCTTGAGCGATGATAATAGCGCCATCAGCTGCAATGTTACCCGCTTTTTTAGCTGCTTTGGCTTGACCAGATTTACGTAGGTTATCAATGGCAGTTTCTACATCACCGTTTGATTCTTCTAACGCTTTTTTACATTCCATCATGCCAAGACCAGTACGGTCACGCAATTCTTTTACCATTTTGGCAGATACTTTTACTTCTGACATAAGAGTTACCTTTTATTATGTATGGGAGTGCTTAATTTCTATGAGATATATCTTTGCTATCTATTGGTACTATATCGCTCTTATAGTAATGGAAGCACTCATGGTTGATCGTGATAACAGACATCATTGTAATAACAGATATTGTGCATCACGAGGGCATATATAAGCGATAATACTCGCTTATTAACGAGTGTTCCATCAACAATAAGGCATGACGAGTAAAACTACATCATGCCTATTGTGAGCTTATACGCTGTTAATAACTTTATATGGATGCAGATAGTGTGACTATCAAGCTATCCTTACAAAGTTAAACCTTTTGGGTCAGCCAATTATTCTGCTGGAGTCGCCGCTTCTTCTGCTTTGGCTTCAACTGGTGCTTCTTCAGTAGCAGGTGCTTCTTGCTCAGCTTTGCCGCCCGCTTGAGTCTGTGCGTATTCTTTACCAGCGATAATCGCATCAGCCATAGAAGTCACATACAAGGTCACAGCACGGATAGCATCATCGTTTGCTGGGATGATGTAATCAACGTTATCTGGGCTAGAGTTAGTATCAACGATACCGATAACTGGGATACCTAGATTTTTAGCTTCTTTGATAGCAATCGCTTCATGATCTACGTCTACAACGAAGATTGCATCAGGTAGGCCGCCCATATCTTTAATACCGCCTAGTGAACGCTCAAGTTTTTCCATATCACGAGTACGCTCTAACGCTTCACGCTTAGTAAGCTTGGCGAAAGTACCGTCTTCTGCTTGCTTTTCTAGCTCTTTTAGACGGTTGATTGACTGGCGAAGTGTTTTCCAGTTAGTCAACATACCACCTAACCAGCGATGGTCAACGTATGGCATGCCAGCGCGTGCTGCTTGCTCAGCGATGATACCGCTTGCTGCGCGTTTAGTACCTACGAACAATACTTTGTTTTTCTTAGCAGCTAAGCCGTTAACGTAAGTCAATGCTTCGTTAAACGCTTTTACTGTGTGCTCTAAGTTAATGATGTGAATCTTGTTACGGGCACCAAAGATGTATGGTCCCATTTTTGGATTCCAAAAACGTGTTTGGTGACCAAAGTGAGCGCCGGCTTGTAGTAAGTCGCGCATTTCGATTTTGGTTGGATTCTTTGTAGACATGTGAAATTCCTATTGGTTGGGTTATGCCTCCACATCACAAAAACTGCCTATCTAGCGACACGCATCTGCTAACGGTTAATACTTATTGTGGCAGCACTAACTTTTTGCAAATTAATCAAGTCGCCAAACACCCAGCAATTTTTTGCCATGATGTGTGTGTCATTGGTTGATGGGTTGGTTTAAAAAATTGAGCTATCATTTGAACGTAAAAATACGATGTGATAAAAAATAGCTGGGCTGTATTTTAGCATATAATGCTTAGCGACTGCTAGCGCTATTATGCTGTTTAAGTGGATGATAACGCATAAAAAAACGACGCATTAACGTCGTTCTTTATACTGAATAAATTAGCAGCTGTAGATTAAGCGATACAGATACCAATGACCGCTTTATATCCACGCCACGTAAATGGCGTGACGTAACTTTGGCGATCTTTTGGCAAATAAGACACGCTTGGTGCGCTCTCAACAATATGCGGCGGCGAGATAATAAACTCTGAGCCAAACTCAGTACGAGCATTTCCAGAGATAGTGTTGGCCATCTCACCGAGCAGATCTTTCATCATCGTGATCGATGAGTCAGGCTCGCCCATCACTTTTATGACCTCTCGTAACATCACGCTTGGCGCACTCACATACACACAGCCTTCAAGAGGCCCTGATATCTCGATAACGCCGCTATAATCATAACCAACAGCACTCTTGTTATGATTTAAATAAGGGGTATCAATGGACACTTCTGAGCCATCAATTTGTGCAAAAAATGCATTGATTGAGCTCAGAAACACACCCAATTTTTCTACTTTAACCATAATATATTAATATCCATCTTTATGACGCGGTGGCAGCAACGTTAATCCTGCAAACAGACCACAATCTCGCCTATCTGCGAGTTCCAAGTGATGGGAATGATAAAAGAACGCTCATCATTCGGCAACACAATACTTTGTGGAGAGCCTTTAAATACAAACGGCACAGAAATATGGAACTCTGAGCCAAACTCTTTACGCGCGTTACCAGCGATTGTATTGGCCACTTCACCAGCCAAATCGATATAATTCTCATCGCTTTTATCCGTTTCACCCATGCTATCCAGTATAGCGGACAATAACTGACGGGTTGCCGAAAAATACACCACGCCTTTTTGTCCACCCGATATACCGATCACACCCGTATAATCATGGACTTTTGGCTGTTTGTTCTCTAACAGATATGGGGTGTCAGCGACAAGCTCCTCGCCCCCAAACTGATTAAAATAATTACTAATAATACTTAAAAAAATCTGTAGCTTTTGTTCTTTCATAATGACATCTACTTAAGTCGTTGAATGGTTTAGTCTTGCATTAGCTCATACAAAGACTCTACAAGCTCTTCTTCTGAAAAAGGCTTGCACAAAAATCCGCTGGCACCCAACGACAATGCTTCAATGCCAGTGGCTTTATCAGACAGTGCTGACACCACTAAAATGCGTACTTCAGGGTCAATCGCAATGATTTTCTCAATGCACTCAAGTCCATCCATTTGTGGCATGGTCAAGTCCATGGTGATTACATCAGGACGATGGACATTGAACTTTTCAATGGCTTGGACACCACTGGTTGCCGTCGCAACCAGCATAAACTGCCCTGAATCGTACGCGCGCTGAATACGATTTCTAATAATATTTGAATCATCAACAATCATTAACTTATGCATAACTGATCTATTACCTTTAATGAAGTGCTTGTCATCCTTGACAATATACCTGCTGTTTCTAATTAAGCTTTTGGTAAAGTAATAACAAACCGTGTCATCTGACCGAATTCGCTGTTTACGTTAAGCTTGCCATCATAATCTTTTACTTTTGCTTTAATGATATCAAGACCGACACCTCGTCCGCCATCTTCATCTGCGTGTTCTTTGGTAGAGAAACCAGAAGAAAACAGTTGTTTGAGCAGCTCGCTTTGACTGAGCTGACTGGCTTCTTCTGTACTAAAACGACCATCACTGCTTAACTTGGCACGAATGCTGTCATAATCAATACCTTGACCATCATCTTGCACAATCAGCGTCACATCTGCGCCGCTGTCTTGCACCTCTAAATCAATCGTCCCAACCGCAGTCTTACCAATCGAATGACGAACACTTGGCGCTTCAATACCATGTACCACAGCATTACGTAGTAGCTGAATGCTAATCTCTTTAATCGGCTTGGCAAGATGCTCTGGTATATTGGCTTGGGTTAATGTCAGGCTTTTGAGCGTGACCTGTTTGCCTTGCCTAGTTGCGATATCATCGGCAAAGTCTTTATAAAAAACCAAGTGATCATTATTTGCATCGTCTGCATCACTACCCAAATTGATGTCCAAACCACCATCAGTGGCCATGCCATTACTTGAGCTGGTAGCCGCTCTGGCAATTGACTGACTTTCAGAAATTGCTGCTGATACGCTAGATTTTGCGGCTGCTGGTGCTGAGCGGTTGATACGCTCACCTAACGTTGCAATGGTATTCGATAAGCTTAATAAGTCATCCAAATGTACGGCCAATGGCAAGAAATCGTTACCAGATAATTGACCTTGGTTTTGCAATGCGTGCAGTTTGTCTTCCGCATCTGAGGCAATTTTAGTAAAGCTGTGCAGTTTTAGCGCAGATGCCTCACCTTTTAAGCTATGCATTTCGCGATAGATGGCTTTTAGTTTGCCCTCAAGCTCGTATTGAGAGCTACCAGGATTTTTCAAGATATTGTTCATCTTCTCAATGTGCATCTGCGTATTATCAATAAACTCATTAATAATCTTAGGATTTACATTCAAGATAGTGGTGAGCATCTCGATCTGCATATCATTTTGCGAGCGCTCTTTTTCTAGACGCTGCTCTAAATATACGGCATCCGATACATCGTTGACGTTGACCAAAATACGGGCAATATCTTTGTTATCATAAACACGTGAGAACTTGAAGTCTAAGAAGCGATTATTCTGTGCTTTATCACCAGCGTTGTTGTGTAGCATGACTTTGTGCAGCGGATTGAGAGAATCTACCAATTTTTCTTTAACGCGTGGATTGTAAAGCTGCTCAATAAATTGCTGTGTGGTTTTCAGATCTTTATCAGAAATACGACCGCGCAAGACATTGGTAAAGTTTTCCCCTGCCAATCTGTCTGAGCCAACAATGTCATTTAATGCACGAGAATGCTGCTGACCAATATTCAAGTCTTTATCAAGCAAGAATAGACCAGTACTGACCGTTTCCATAATTTCCTGTGTCTCGCGACGAGCAGCAAATGCTTCAGCATCCGTCTCACGCAAACGACGTACAAAGAAGAATACGAATATCAAGAAGTAAGCGAAAATAGCTGCAACACCCAATATCTGAATCAGACGAATAGTGTTTGCTTGACGTTCAGCGTTTATAAACACCTCATCAGTAAGCTGGTCTAGCGAGTCGTTGATAAATAAACTTGAAGTCTTCGCCTGTTCAACCGCCTGAGTCAGGTTATCTGAAGAGTCGACCATCACATTATCAGCATCTTTAAGATATGCCTGAATTTTAGGTTCTAAAAGTCTCCATTCTTGATTAGCTTCCGCAACTTTGACTTGAGAATCACTATTAACTTTCGGAAGATCGTAGCTTTTGCCTTCAACGCTAGTAATAGTACCGCCTTGTTCAAGAGCTGAAATTGAGCTAGTAATCAGTGCTGTATCTTGTTCCAGACGCTCTAAAACGCGCTGAATATGCGGAGAGTTTGTATCTTCGCCATAGCTATTATCTAAATCGAATAAATCTTTAATTACAGCTTGTGCACTATTCGCGACTTGGTTGGTTCTATCAATTAATACCGTGTTTCTTTCTAATAAGCTTGAGGTATAAAAGGTAAACGCTAGCAAAGCACCGATGAGCGATAAAAACAGTGCAATTGAAATAATTAAATTTTGATAGCGCTTATTGTCAACATTAGGGGTAGTTGCCATCTTCAGAATTCCTTAGTTCAGTTGCTGAGTAGTAGCAGAAGTGCTATCGATAGCTGGAATACTCTCACCTAACCACTGCTCTTCAATTGTCTTGAACGTTCCTTTTGTCTTAAGCTTAGTAATACCTTCGTTAACATTTTTAATAAGCTCATTATTGCCCTTTGCCATCATTATCACTTGCTGTGCTTCAGGCACATCTTCGCCTTCATAAGGCACGATAGTGACCTTATATTCAGGATGGATTTTTGCCGTATACTGCCAAATAGGGGCATCATGGAGAATGGCATCAACCTTCCCCTGCATCAAATCTTCATATAATAAGAAAGCAGTCTCTCTGGTAGACAGCTCACCGTAGGTGCCAACTGCTTTTATTTGATCGACTGACTTCCCATTTTCCATACCACCAACATGCATGCCGCTTAGGTCTTCTAAACTAGTTATTTTCAACTTATCGTTAGAATACATAATTGCTGATGGATTAAAGAAATAAGGTTTCGATAAGCCATATTTCGCCGCGCGTTCATCTTTATAAGAAATACCTGCTAATGCCAAATCGCGATTACCTGATTCCACACTATCAAACATATTTTGAAACGTTTCTTTGTAAAACTCGACTTTAAAGCCTTGTTCCTCACCAATAGCTCGAATGACGTCAATGTCAATCCCTTGCATATTGCCATAGTCATCTTGGAACGAAAACGGCGGCGTCGTACCTGTAGTCGCAACCTTTAATGTGGGCGCAGTATCAGGCAATTTACTAACAAAGGTATCTTTATTATCTTTAGCATTACTCTTATTTACATTCTCTTGAGTAGTAGAGTTACTACACCCAAACAGTCCTATACTAAATACAATTGGCAATAGTTTATATAATTGCTTCATAATTCATCCTTTAAACTTTACGTTATATATATCAATAAATGACAATTTAGAAAGGTTAGGTAATATCTTCACAATATTTACTTACAGAAAGTTACGTGGATAATACTTGCCTACCTTTGTGATTGCAATAATTATGTTTGGTTATTAACCACAATTTGTTATATATGGCAAACAAAGGATATTAAAGACCTACATAAGTCTATTTATATAACTGAAAACTTATAATAGGGCCTTGTTTTAGGCAAAAAATAAAATAAAAAGCACAAAAAAAGCATCCCTACATAATCAATGTAAGAATGCCTTTTAAGATGCTAGTGCAAGAATTATAAAGTCTCTGGCTTACTCCGCATCGTCCAGATTTAAATTACGATCTATCTGCCAAATTAAAAAACAGCCAAGACTCATCAAAGCGAACATCGCAATACCAATTTTGAGTACAGGATTAACTGGAAATAGGTTTAATAATAATCCACCAAAGATACCGACTGAAAACATGAGCGAGCCTTGTAGCGCACTTGCCATGCCCGCTCGGCGTTTTTGAAAGGCCAGCGCAATAGCAGAAGCATTTGGCTGAGTAAGACCTAAGCCTGCGATACAGAAGAAAATACAAGCCAGCACCAGTGGAAGCCAAGCATCAGTACCCAAAAATAGACCTATTACAAATAGCACGCCTGCAGAAATAACCTGCATCATCGCACCAAAGCGCAAAATGCTCAAAATACGAAAGCGATTGGTAAGCCACTGATTCAGCTGAGTCAAACCCACAAAACCAGCAGCATTCATCCCAAATAGCCAAGCGAAGTGGGTTGCGGATACCCCATAGGTATCCATAATCAGCTCAGAGGCTGAACTGATATAAACAAACATCGCCCCCATCAGCAGGCCGCCACCAATCGCTGGATAATTGAACGTCGGGTCTTTTAATAAGTCCCAGTATTGACTCAGTACTTCTCTTGCAGGACGTACATTACGATTTTCTTCCGTTAACGTTTCAAAGAAGAAAAACTTTGTGAGTAATAAATTCAACGTGCCAAAAGCAGCCAAAAACCAAAAAATAGAGTGCCAGCTAAAAAACTGTAGAAATAGCGCACCAAGCGATGGGGCTAATATCGGCGCTAAACCCATCACCAAAATCATAATAGAAAAGGCTTTTGCGGTTTGCTTAGCAGTCAATCGATCGCGAATCGCGGCACGAGTGACCACCGCGCCAACACACGCACCAAGCGCTTGCATCGTCCGCCCAACAAACAATACATACTCGTTATTAGTAGTCGCACAAACAATGGAGGCGATGACATATAGCGTCATACCGATATATAAAGGCTTAACACGACCAACACGATCACTAAATGGTCCGTAAAATAACTGGCCAAATACTAAGCCTAAAAAATAAGCAGGAACAGAGTTGGCCATAAAGGCTGTGGATACGCCAAAGTCATCTGCCATCGATGGTAATGCAGGCAGATACATATCAATAGACAATGGCCCCACTGCCACGATAAGTCCAAGCATCATAATCCATGCAACAGGCAAATCAGCAGAGCGTACGCGCTCAGAAGCAATGGGTCGATTGGGTAGAGAGGATTTTGGAGCAGACATATTCAGACCATTTTATATAGAGTGTATTGAATCGTTATAAAGGTTCAATACACCCTAGTAATTGTTATTGTATTATTCAGGCTTCCATTGTCTTTGATATTTAGTCTTTACTCAATACTGAAAACAAGGGTCATTGCCACCATTAGTGCACAGTTGCATACAGCGGCGCAAGTGGACAGTGTTATATCGTACTATCCACTCACATTTCAATAGAGGTATGACGTGAATAAAACAAACAATAACAACTAAAAACAATCACAATAATTTGTCAAAACAGGTCTGAGCGTTAGCATAGCGGCATAATTAGTAAAAGATATTTAGCGGAACTGGCGCTTACCAAATGCCGTACTGGCTTGCTTGGCTTTTCTTAAAGCAAGCTTGCGATTACGACCGAGCATCATTTTAAGCTGCCATACTTTTTCTTTATATAAAGTAGTGGCTGGCTGCTGGAACATAGCATTGACCACACGCTTACTCGCCAACACCGCATCAGGAGAGCGCTCTGCAAATTCGGCAGCGAGCTTTTGCGCCTGCTCAAGTGGCGCTTCATTGCAATGGCTGACAAGACCCAATGCTTTGCCCTCACTGGCAGTCACGATACGCGCACTCATGGCAAGCTCTTTTAGCACATCTTCACGTACCACGCCAAACGCCGATTGCGTCAAACCCATGTCAGGTACAAGCCCCCACTTAGCTTCCATAATAGACAGTTTGCAATCTGGATGACTGATACGCACATCGCAAGCCAGCGCTAACTGAAGCCCTGCACCGATACAATAGCCTTCTAGTACAGCAATGACCGGTACAGGCACCTCGCGCCATACCAGACAAACACGCTGGAACGAGCTCTGCCATGGCTTTACCAGCTCCCAAACGGCGAACGCTTGATTTTTTGGATGATTCAAATCACCCAAGTCGATGCCCGCACAAAACGTGCCTTCAGCACCATTGAGAATCACCGCACGTATCGTTTTGTCTTTACCAATGCGTTCTGCGACGGCAATCAATTCTTTCACCACTTTAAAGCTCATGGCATTTTTTTTGTGTGGGCGATTCAAGGTTACCGTGAGTATATTGTCAGTCATACTAACTTGTAAGGTTTCATATTGGTAAGTGGCAATCGCGTTCATAACAATCCTTATTCATGAATAAAATAGAAATGGCATCTCAATATGATGCCGATATGTCTAAAGCTGATGGCAACAATATTAACAGCCTTGTTACGACGCTACCTCATCAATAACTGACTGCAACGATTCGATTCATCGTTACTATCATAAAACCATCACTTCTAAATCATTTTCCACGTCATATCATTTTCACTCAAACGATGATAATTGAGCTGAGGATAGGCTGATAAATCCAGCGCCTGCAAATTATTTAACGCTGTTATTAATGCGGCATAATATGGCTCAAGCATGGCAAACTGCGTAGGGGTGGTGTGTTGGACATTCAGCAAGCACTTATCTTCTAGGTCTTGACTGGCCTGACGTAATTGCGGCACACCAGTATAACGACTGCCGCCTAAGATGCGATGGGCAATTTGCGCTAGCATACTGCGATCACGGGCGTCCCACGCTTGCGTCAGCGCCTGCTTTTCATCATTGATCGTATCAAGCATCATAATGATAAGCTTGGCTGCCAAGTCGGGCTTATTCGCTGAGCGGGTCAACGCGTCTTGCCAATCTAAAATAGCAAACCCATCACTTTCGTTAGCCCCCAAAGAGTGATGGCTTAAATGGTGGTGACTGCTGTCCCAACTCTTTGTTCCTTGCGCATATGTATGGGAATCTGTAGGCGTTGCCACTCCATCATGAGCACTATTTATCGGTATTTCCGATGGCTTTAATAGTGGCGACTGTCCTTGTTTATGTAAGCGTAAGTTTTCATAGCGTGGCTGGGTATCACGCGGTGTTTCGCGTCTATAATCCTCACGAGGTTGGCTGTCTCGCAAGTAGTTATCACGAATTTTCTTCAATGATAAAGGACGCGTTATTTTTGGCTGATTGATTGTATTAGAACCGCTATGACGGTTATTTTCATCCCCTTTCACCATAGGATAAGCAATGGTTGTAGAGTCTGATGGCCACGTTGAATACGTTTCAGCCTCCCTATTTTGTGAGTCGGTAGAGTGTGAGTTCTCTTTTGATAAATCGATGACCTGCACATCAGTATTGTGCACATCCGTACTGTGCAGATTGGTATCAGGCAACGCTGTTAACTGCGGCATTGTCGTTGTGCGTCCAAGCCATTTTTGCAGTACTTGTAATAACTGAGGCTGGCTAATGGGCTTACCCACATAGTCATTAATGCCACTGGCGATCAGTTTGTCTCGCTCATCAGCCAAACCATGCGCAGTCAACGCAATAATCGGGATACGGCTATCATCATTTTCAATATTACGAATTTGTCTTGCAGCTTCATGCCCTGACATACGCGGCATTTGGATGTCCATGAATATTAGATCAATATGACCTTTATCCTGAGTAGCAACTTTATCGTCGGTATTCACCTCTTCATAAAGCGTACTATTTGATTTCTTGTTTACCTCATCGCGCGTTTCAGCTTTAGAGATTTGCGTTTTATTCGACAGACTTTGCTTATCATTTTTCGTGGTTTTGATATTTTTGGTTTGTTGTTTACTGATAATTTCTATAGCGTCAAAACCACTACTCGCTGTGATGACTTGGATGCCAAGCTCACTAAGTAATGCATCGAGCACCAACAAATTGGGCAGATGATCGTCGACTGCCAGTACCGTCACCCCTGTCCAGCGCGGTTCTTGCACGCTTTTTTTGGTACTGCGATTTTGGGTGTCGAGCATGGCATAGAGCTGTCTTTTGTCTAAAGGTTCATACAAAATATTGGCATGATAACGATTTAATAATGCTTGATCGGCAGCAACCTGATAGCCAAATACCGCAAGCTTGCCTTGATAATGCAGACGAATTTGTTTGAGTAACGCCATCATATCGTCTTGGGTATCATCATCGACGATGACCCAATCCCAATAATTACCATGCTCTTTTAATGACTCAAGTACGCCTGGTAATGAGTTGGCTTGGGTCAATTTAATCGGCAAATATTGCAAGCTGGCTTTGAGCACTTGGATAGAGGCGGTATGATTGATCCATACCAATACATTAAACTCATCGGTCTCACTCGCCAGCGGAGCCAAGACTGGAAGCTCAATCGTCTGACCAGTAGCAGCTTCCAACACATCGACATGTGCTGGCATCCGAAACCAAAACGTTGCGCCCTGATTGGCAATATTCTCTTGAGCATTATCATGAAAGCCAATATCACCGCCCATCAGCCGCGTCAATTGCTTGGAGATAACGAGCCCCAACCCTGTGCCGCCATACTGACGAGTGATTGAAGGGTCGCCTTGGCTAAAGCTTTGGAACAGCATCTTTTGATCGGCTAAAGAGATGCCCTTACCGCTGTCTTGCACACTGATCATGAGATAATTATCACGATGATCATCTAAGCTGACACGCACTACCACATCACCACTGTCGGTAAATTTAATCGCATTGCCCACGATATTGGTCAATACTTGCTTGAGGCGCAGGGCGTCGCCATTGATACGCATCGGCACATCATTATAAAACAGCACCGCCATGCGCAGACCTTTTTCTGCGGATACCGGCGAAAGCATATCGACCACGTCATAAATGGTGTCATAAAGGTCAAACTCATGACGATCAAGTACCAGCTTGCCCGCTTCAATTTTAGAGAAGTCCAAGACATCATTAACCAAGGCAAGCAAGTGTGCTGATGACTTACGTATGGTTTGCACGTACAAATCTTGTTCAGGATTCAATTCGCCATGCCTTGCCAGCAAATTGATAAAGCCATCGATACTGTTTAATGGCGTGCGCAGCTCGTGGCTAATATTGGCCAAAAACGCCGATTTGGCTTGGCTGGTTGAAATTGCCGCATCACGTGCATTACGAATAGAGATGTTTTGCATTTCCATCTCATCAAACGCAAGGCGCAAATCATCCTCGGTTTGCTCGGCATGGTCTTTTAATTCCTGAAAGCTTCTATGCAGGCGGCGTAGCGTTTTGACCAAATCTTGCTGTAATAAGTTCAGCTCACCATCTGACTCAACGGGAATAGGCTGATACAGATTGTCGACATGGGTACGCTGCAACTGCAAACGTAGCTCATAAATTGGTGCTATCCAGCGCTTTGAATAAATATTTAAACTCAACAATAAAATCAAAATGGTGAACAAGCCAGTAATCACTAACGCCATGGCGATACGGTAGCGGGCGATGTAGAGTGGTTCATTGTCCATATCGACGAGCAGCCACAGTTTTTGTCCTTCAAACTCCCCTAATACACTACCATAAGCGGTTCCAATAGGCGTTGGTTGCTGCGATAAAAAATTCTTTTTTGTGTCTATTGCAGGCCATGCTTCGTTCAGTCCATAACCGACTGCAGCGAGCACTTGATTGCTTTCATTGATGATCGCAATACGCTGTACATGTTGCTCGGACTGCATACGACCCAGCTTATCTTGTATTTCCTCAAGCTTCGTGATGGTCGTTTGAGTGGCATCATTTGCTCTAACTTCGCCATCCGAATTGGGTTCGCCGTCTGCTTGCTGGCGCTCTTGCGCTAACAGCTCAGGGATTAGCTCTGCAATCGCTGGGGTATAACGAATCAGCACCGCCTCCGCCAATACTTCTTGTTCGGAATTGCTAGCACGCATGGTCTCATAAAAGACCAAAATACCGCCCACCGCTGCCAAGATACAAATGGGTAAAAACACCAATATAATCAACTGACCATACGCACTGCTGGTATCAAAACGTTTTTTGTATGCCATACTAGCTTTACTCTCTACAGAAAATTGCACTATGAATCAATAGCGGCGGTAAGCGGTGTTAGCCAATAATAAAATTTTTAGGGGCTGTGCTCATTTCAAAGCTATCGTCATTTCAAAAATGATAACTGCATACCCATGATAAAATTTAGTGATTCTTGTTATTGCCGTACCTATATATTGCCATAACTATAACGCATTTCATCGATCATGGTGAGTGGCTATAATGCAAAGGCATTTTAACTGTCCAGCCCTTTTTAAACACCACTCATTTACCAAAATCTCTTGATGCCTTCAGCGTAGCCAAAAACAAAATGATATAATGACGCAACTTTTCATTTATTGCTATTTGGTTAAAGCGGTAGAAATATCATTAACGATCAAATTACTCACTTCACTCAATAGCAGCCGTATCAAGATATTTATTCAAAAATCAAAATGATAATTAAAAAATAAACGGTAATTAAAAATCAATTTTAAAAATTCACAAGGATACTTTATGTCCGCAACGGCTATCTCCAACTCTAATTTCATTACTCAAGTCACCAAACTTGCTGATTGCGTCGGTCAGACGCCATTGGTTAAATTGCAGCGCTTACCTGAGCAAGAGCAGCTGACCAATGGTGCTGCGTTACTGGCCAAGCTTGAAGGTAACAATCCAGCGGGGTCTGTTAAAGATCGTCCTGCTTTTAATATGATTTATCAGGCAGAACAGCGCGGTGACATCAAAGCGGGCGACATGCTGATTGAAGCCACGAGTGGCAATACGGGTATCGCTTTAGCCATGGTCGCTGCGATGCGTGGCTATCCGATAACGCTACTGATGCCAACCAATTCAACTCAAGAGCGCAAAGATGCCATGATTGCGTATGGTGCGACGTTAATCGAGGTGGATGAAGGCATGGAAGCCGCACGCGATTTGGCGCTGCAAATGCAAGCAGATGGCAAAGGCATCGTATTGGATCAGTTTAATAACCCTGATAACAGTCAAGCCCATTACCTAACCACAGGGCCTGAACTGTGGGCGCAAACCGCAGGGAAAATCACTCATTTTATTAGCTCAATGGGCACCACTGGTACTATTACCGGTGTATCGCAATACCTCAAAGAACAAAATCCAGATATCAAAATCATTGGACTACAGCCTGATGAAGAAGCTTCGATTGCTGGTATTCGCCGCTGGCCTGCAGCTTATATGCCGGGTATCTTTAACGCAGATTTGGTTGATGAAATCATGGATGTGGATCAGCGTATCGCAGAAGTTTATATGCGCAAACTGGCGAAAACCGAAGGTATTTTCGCGGGCGTTTCATCAGGTGCTGCAGCATGGGCTGCCGTACAAGTCGCTAAAGAAAACCCTGATGCCGTCATCGCCTTTATTGTCTGTGATCGCGGCGATCGTTATTTATCAACGGGTTTATATAACGTTGACGACAGCAATGTCGATAACAATATAGAAGTTAATTAACGCACAGACAACGCTGCTCAGTTTAGTTGATTCAATCAGGATTTCTTATGTCACAAGCTCTACCATCCGACCCTATATTGGTCTTTGATATCGAAACTGTCGCTGATACCGATGCGGCGCGCCGTATCTATCCGCAATTGGCAGAGTTGAATGATGCAGATGCATTGAGCGCACTCACAGCGCTTCGAATACAAGAAGCTGGACATGATTTTATGCGCTTGCCACTGCAACGTATCGTCTGTATTTCAGCGTTATATATCAAAGATGGCAAGTTTTCGTTGTTCTCATTGACTGCTGATAAATTCAGTGAAAAAGACATCCTTGCCAAATTTTTTCGGGCATTTAGTGACCTCGAAAAACTGCCTCAGCTTATTAGTTGGAATGGCTCAGGTTTTGATATTCCTGTACTGATATATCGGGCTATGCAATACGATTTATCAGCGCCATGGTTATTTGAAGAAGGCGAGCGCATCAAAAACATGCGCTTTGATAATTACGTCAATCGCTTCCACACGCGTCACCTTGATTTGATGGACAGATTTAGCCAGTACGGTGCCAGCCGCCGCGAAGCCATGGATATTGTCGCAAGTTTATATGGTCTACCAGGTAAAACAGCTGTCGACGGTAGTATGGTTGGTGAGCTTGTCAGCACTAATGACTGGCAAACGCTGTCTATTTATTGCGAGTCTGACGTCATGAATACATGGCTAATCTATTTGCGCTGGTTGCGTTTAACTGGACAATTATCCTCACAAGATTTTGACGCTTGGCAGCAGCAGAGCTACGACTATTTGGTAAAATACACCCAAGCGGATGGTCATGCTCGTCATCAAGACTTCATCGCTGATTGGTCATCTGCACCCACATCATAACAAATGAAGTTATAAGAAGGCGCGTTATAAGACATCGCGTTTATCCTCATTTTTTTAGTTATTTATCATTTATTATTAAGGCAGGTTTATGCAACCCACCGATTCAAAAACGTCTACAATCTCTGATGTTACGCCAGTAACGAGCGAGACCCAAACGATTACTATTCCGCCTAATAAGAAAAAATCTAAACCCTCATCAAAGACACGCCGCCGTCTAAAGGATGCAGAACCTCTGCCCTTCACCATTGATGGTTTGTCGCATGATGGTCGCGGCGTTGCCGTTTATGGTAATGGTTTTGGTATAGACGATGGCCATATCGAAGACAAACATGGCAAAAAAATCTTTGTAAGCTTTGCATTGCCGGGTGAAAGTGCCTTGGTCAAAATAACCAATAGCCGTGCCAGCTTTGAAGAAGGCGAGGCTGTCAGTATTACTGCCAACCCAAATTCTGAACGTGCCGTACCGCCCTGCCCACATTTTGGAGTGTGTGGTGGCTGTAATTTGCAACACTGGCAGCCAGACGGTCAAATCAACTTTAAGCAATCTGTATTGGCTGAAATGCTGATACACCAAGCCAGTGTCACGCCTGATAACTGGCTTGCTCCAGTGGTTGGTGATCGTCTTGGTTATCGTACCAAAGCACGATTGGGTGTGCGTTATGTCACCAAAAAAGAAACCGCGCTTGTCGGCTTTCGTGAGCGCTCAAGTAACTTTTTGGCAGAATTAAATGAGTGTCATATTTTAGATCCAAGAATTGGTTTTGAGATTGAAAACTTAAAAACACTGATTAGTACGCTAGAGAGCCGTAACAAGATTGCTCAGCTTGAGTTGGCTATGGGTGAGGAAATGCCTGAGCTGCCAGATGGCAATCAGCCCGTTGCCCTTATCGTACGCAACTTGGAGCCGTTATCAGACGCTGATATAGAAAAGCTAAAAGTGTTTTTTGCCGCACGCAACTGGCAGCTATATTTGCAGTCTAAAGGTGCGGACAGTATCCAGCGTATTGCATTGACTGCAGATGATGACATGAGCCAGCAATTTGGTCGTTTGTATTACCAATTGCCAGAATACGATTTGACTTTCGAGTTTATCCCGACAGATTTTACCCAAGTGAACCTGTCCGTTAATCGTCAAATGACCAAGCTTGCTTGCGATTTGTTAGACTTAAAAGCAGGTGAACGCGTACTTGATTTATTCAGTGGTCTAGGCAACTTTAGCTTGCCACTCGCGCGCCTCGTTGGTGAGACAGGTTCTGTGGTTGGTGTTGAAGGCAGCGAAGCGATGACCGCACGTGCAGCCGATAACGCACGTCGTAACGGCATCAATAATACAGAATTTTATAGCCAAGATTTGACGCAAGACTGTACCGATAAACCTTGGGCGAATCAGGGCTTTGATGCGCTATTGATCGATCCGCCGCGTTCTGGTGCTTGGGAAATTATGCAGTACTTGCCGAAATTTAACGCTGAGAGAATCGTTTATGTCTCTTGCAACCCTGCAACCCTCGCCCGTGATACAAAAGCATTATTAGAGCAAGGCTATCGTCTGACTCATGCTGGCGTAATGGACATGTTCTGTCATACCGGCCATGTTGAGTCCATCGCTCGTTTTGAAAAAGTAGCGGTGTAATTCACTTTACGGTTAAGTAAGCGGTTCAGAGCATTCAATAGTCATACTGCATGTCACTGAGCTTGATTCAAAATTTGAGTCAAGCGGTGGCAAAAAAATGATGGTTATTTATCCTGATTAACCGCAGACATTACATAGCCTCGCTTGATTTGTCTCTTTAAAGTGAGATAATAGTAAACAATATTCCTAGGCTGGTTTTTTCCATTCTTGTGAACGTTTGCACTCATAGCTTTATATATTTTACGCGCATTTTATGACTGCTAAAAAACAGATTTTTTAGCAGTTATATTGGTTTATAGCTGATACTTTATGAATCGTAAGTTCAACGTGTGTGCATAGTAGATGAGGTTATAATCAATTCAAAATAGCTAAGAGGAGTCGGCTATGGTAAAAATTCGTGAAGGATTACCGCTGGTGGATGGACAGACCACCCAAGCCGATAGTGCAGCACTTGCCGCTCAACTGGTCGCGAGCCAACGCTCGCACCAGTCTGCCAATAGCTATGCCCAAATCCCCCTCGATATCAAATACCAGCTGTCCACTCATAAGCTACACACCACTTTTGATCGCTCAGCACTACATGCCTTTCATAGTCATGATCCAAAGCTTGAAAACGAATATTCTGATAACCCGCTTTTAGATAAAAATAATGCTCTGTCAGATAAAGAGCTCGAAGCGATTGATTTAGATCAAGTCAATATTGATGTTCCTACTTGGTTAGACAACGTCGCCAAACGTATCGGACAAGAGTCTGTACCACACTTGAGTGCTGCTTGTGAATTTATTCGCAGTCATATGAATACCAGCGAGTCTGAGCGTTCAGGCGCTTATGTCACTGGTATTGGCATGACAGACATATTGACCTATCTCTACCAAGACGAAGACGCTCTTGTGGCTGCAATGCTCTATCGTAGTGCGCGAAAATCAATCATAAGCCTCGCTGATATCGAGAAAAAATTCGGTGCAGACATATCGACCCTCGTCAAAGATACCTTGGCAATGGGTAAGCTGTCTGAGATTATTGAAAGCAATAAGCGTCTAGAAGATCACTTCGTAAACAATCAGCGCGACCAGCTATCTAATATTTATAGCATGCTAATCTCCGTCACCAATGATGTACGTGTCGTGCTTATCAAATTGGCTGAGCGTACTTTCGCCATGCGCGAATTGACCTTTTCTAATGAAGAGCGTCAGAATCGGGTGGCGCGTGAAGTCATGACCATTTATGCACCACTGGCGCATCGCTTGGGCATCGCGCAACTTAAATGGGAGCTAGAAGACTTAGCCTTTCGCTACCTTGCGCCTGAACGCTATAAAGAGATTGCCAAACTGCTCTCCGAAAAACGCAGCGAACGCGAGTCCTATATTCAGCGCGTACAAGATAAGCTCAATGAAGCACTAGCAGAGGCTAATATCGAAGGTGAAGTCTCTGGACGTGTTAAGCATATCTACTCTATCTACCGAAAAATGAAGCTCAAAGGCTTATCGTTTGATCAGCTTTATGACATTCGCGCGCTGCGAGTATTGGTCACCAATCCATCAGACTGTTACCACGTGCTTGGATTGGTACATGGCTTGTGGCGATATATTCCAGAACAATTCGATGACTATATTACCAACCCCAAGTCCAATGGTTATCGCTCACTACATACGGCAGTCATTGCTGAAAACAAGTCACTGGAAGTGCAAATTCGTACTCATGAAATGCACTTCGAAGCTGAGCTTGGTATGTGTGCTCATGTTAACTACAAAGAAGGTCTAAAGAATAAAAAAGACAATTATCTTAATCAAAGAATCAGCTCGCTGCGCCAACTGTTATCTATCAATAATGAAACCCGTAACCAACCGCGCTCATCTTTACTAACTGGTGAAGAAATAGAGGGTATGGAGTTTGACGAAGAAGAGCAACTCGTTGACTTTGACGAGCTCGAACGCATCTATATCTTTAGCCGTGATGGTGACATTACTGAACTGCCAAAAGGGGCGACCGTTCTTGATTTTGCTTATTATGTACATACACAAGTTGGTAATCGTGCCCAAGCTGCGCGAGTCAATCAGCGCTATGTACCATTAACCTATCAACTCAAAACGGGTGAACAAGTTGAAATTATCACCAAAGCATTACGTGAGCCCAACCGTGATTGGCTAGTTGCTTCACTTGGATACATTCATACCAACCGTGCACGTTCAAAATTGCGTCAATGGTTCAATAAGCAAGACCGTGATAAAAACATTGAAATTGGTCGTCAAATGCTCAGTAAAGAGCTTGAACGACTATCGGTACATCCCAATAGCATCGATTTAAACGACTATATTCAGCATTTCCATGTCAATACGACTGATGATATTATCGTTGGATTGGTCACAGGCGACATTGGTCTCAACCAACTCACCAGCCACATCTCTCGTCAGCTACATCTAGAACCTGAAAGACCGCCAGAAAATTTTGCGCCAAGTATAGATGCTAGAGAGGCAGGCAAAATCGATGCTTATAAAATTCGTATCGATGGGCTGGATAATATAGAAATCAATCTAGCAGGCTGTTGTCACCCTGTGCATGGCGAGCCAATTGCTGGTTACATTACCTTATCACGAGGTGTCAGTGTCCATAATCGTGGTTGCCCTGAATATTCACGCTTGATTGAACGCGATCCTGAGCGCGAAATAGAGGCTTCGTGGCGGGTACAAGCTGGTCGTTATCAACCCGTTGATATTCACGTAGAAGCCTATGATAGGCGTGGACTGTTGCGTGATTTGACGCAAATTATTGATAAAGAAAATGTCAATATTCGTCAAGTTGAAACGCTTAGTAATGATGATAACATTGCCTTTTTAAAATTTCATATTGAAGTCTCAGGATTGGCACACCTATCTAAGCTTTTAGCGAAACTAGAGCAACAGCATGGTATCTTGCATGCTCGACGCGCCGTCGCTTAGATATAAACTCACAAAATACGTCCGCTGAATCATAAGGTTATTATAAAAATATCATGCCTGAACTGCCTGAAGTAGAAACAACCAAAACCAGCCTTGCACCGTTATTAGGGCAACGCATCATCGATGTAAAAGTTTTCCAGCCAAAGCTGCGCTGGGCGATGCCAGATGATTTAGATAGCTTGATTGATTACACGCTAGATAGCGTTGAGCGCCGCGCAAAATATTTAATTCTTAACTTTTTACCTTTATTACCCAATGATGATAGCGCTGCGGCTCAAACTGATACGTTAGTACCACGTCAACTTTTGGTTCATTTAGGCATGTCGGGCAGCCTGCAACAGCAGAGCTACGGTACTGAAAAGCGCAAGCATGATCATCTCATCATTGTTTTTAAGGGCGTTAACAATACAAAAGTCCAGCTACATTACTATGACCCAAGACGTTTTGGGTCAGTGTTATGGCACAAGGATTATAGTGCTAAGCTATTAGATCATTTAGGTCCTGAACCATTATCAGATGGATTTACAGCAGACTACCTGTATCAATTGATTCAACGGTCAAACTTGCTTGATCACAGTGCTGATACTGTAGCAATTGGCAAAGCCAAATCAAAAAAGCAGCCCATTGCTCGCGCTATAAAATCAGTCATCATGGAACAACAGGTCGTCGTGGGTGTCGGTAATATCTATGCGACTGAAAGCCTATATTTATCAGCTATTCATCCAGCCACCCCCGCTCACCAACTGTCCCATGCTCAGATGATTATTTTGGTCGATCATATTAAAGTTATTTTACAAAAGGCGATAGCACTTGGTGGCTCGACACTGCGAGACTTCACCGTAGCAGATGGCCAAACCGGTTACTTCCAGCAGACATTAAATGTCTATGGTAGACAAGGGGAAACTTGTCCGCATTGTGATGCTGTACTTGAGAATATCAAAATTAATGGTCGCGCCAGTGTATTCTGTCCCAACTGTCAGCCAATCCTTTAAATATTATCTGAAACTATCACTATCTGTTTAGCCTTAAGTACCAAAATAACTTAGGTATCAAATCGTATAATATAGCAGCACAATACTCTTGACTAAGTGTCCTATTATTTTGCACTAAGATTATTATATCGCACGCCATTTTTGTTGCTTATTGACACACATCTTGCTTTAATAGTATGAGCACTTACATAAATAGTGCATAATGTTTATACATCTGTAATATATTTAGCTTACTTATCGTTGCGCATTGTTTATATAGGGAAATTGTCTCTGTGTGGAAATAGCAGCAGCTAATAATCATACCAATTATGAATTTTAGGACATCGTTATGACTGTTAAAGCCAAAAACCAACGCACAGTTAAGCAAAAAGCCATTACTATAGCCGCAAGCTTAAGTTTAATGGCTGCTACTATGCAGCCTGCCTTGGCAGCCATAGAAATTGATGAGACAGACTTTGGGCCCTCTTATGAGACAATGGTGGTTGATACTGTAGTGGGTAAACCTCTACAACTGGTCAGTGCCGTTGCTGGTACTGCCGCCTACCTAGTTAGTCTACCCTTCTCGCTTATCGGTGGTAATGCGGATCAGGCGCAGCAGAAACTTTTTGTTGAACCTTGGGATGCGATGGGACGCTGCTTAGGTTGTACTGTGGCTGAAGACAACTATTACAAATCACAAGTGACTAATGATAATGTTGTCCGTATTGTCGTTGATCAACCATCTGAGATTTTGATTAATACCAACGATTATGTCGTAGTTACGCCATAGTCTTTATATTAACAGCTGGTTAAATGATACAACTGCGCTAAAGACAATGCATTTATAAATTATCCATAAAAAAGGCTAACACGACGTTAGCCTTTTTTGTGTTTTTAATCAAATCATCATATTTTATTTTGAAACAGCGGTATTACCTAATTTAGCACTAATTTCACGAAGCAATTGCACCTCTTCTGAAGGTTGTTTTACCAATTCTTGTACTTCTTCTTTACGACGCATTTTGTTAACCATTCTAACCATCATAAAAATAATAAATGCTAAAATTAAGAAATTAATCAGTACAGTAATGAAACTGCCATAGGCTAATACAGGAACGCCAGCCGCTTTGAGGGCATCATAGGTCATGGCAACACCTTCAGGCGCATCACCCAACACTAAGAACATGTTTTTGAAATTGATTTCGCCACCTGCTATGAAGGCCACTATTGGCATAATAATGTCTTCAACTAAGGACGTTGTGATAGTAGCAAATGCCCCACCGATAATGACACCGACCGCTAAGTCCATCACATTACCTTTTAGAGCGAATTCTTTAAACTCAGAAACCATACTCATTATTTTCTCCTCAAAATACCAATCTATAATCGAATAAGTATCTCAACAGTCGACCCAGTCTTGAGCCTTAAGAGTAATAGTGAGAAACACTACTACTGTCGGTTATTCTGTCTATATTCTATGGAAATTACAACAAAAAAAAGCAGCATAAAATGAACCATATTTAGTTCACTCTATACTGCTAATTTTTTAGTTATCTTGATGCCCATTATTAAATAGGCAACAGCATCAAATGCTTCTATAAAATATCAGTCCAATAAATTACTCAGTAATTCATGGCTCAATATTAAGCACCTTTTTTACCACGGCCGTGACGCTTACGCTCACTTTCAGTCAAATAGCGCTTACGCAGACGAATCGCCTTAGGTGTTACTTCAACCAATTCATCATCTTGAATGAATTCAAGCGCTTGCTCAAGTGTGAACTTGACTGCTGGAGTCAACGTCAATGCTTCATCAGTACCACTCGCACGAACGTTGGTTAACTGCTTAGCAGTCGTTGGGTTAACAGCCATATCATCGTTACGTGAGTTAAGACCAACGATCATACCTTCGTAAACTTCAAGCTGTGGCTCAGCAAACAATTTACCACGTTTTTGCAGGTTAAATAGCGCGAAACCTAAGCAAACACCTTTTGCCATAGAAACCAAGACACCATTCGAGCGACCACCAACATCACCGATCTTTTGTGGACCGTAATGTGAGAAGCTTGACGTCATGATACCTGTACCTGAAGTCAAGGTTAAGAATTCAGAACGGAAACCAATCAAACCACGGGCAGGCATCGTCGCTTCGATACGCATACGACCTTTACCATCAAGTTCCATATTGGTCATCTCGCCTTTACGCAAGCCAACCTGCTCCATGATAGAACCTTGATGCTCATCTTCAATATCAAAAACAACGTTTTCATACGGCTCTTGTAATTTACCATCAACTTCTTTAACGATAACTTCTGGGCCTGAAACACCCATCTCAAAACCTTCACGGCGCATGTTTTCGATCAATACAGATAGATGAAGTTCACCGCGACCTGATACTTTGAATTTATCAGGAGATTCTGTATCTTCTACACGTAATGCTACGTTATGAATCAATTCACGCTCAAGACGCTCACGGATATTACGCGAGGTCACAAACTTGCCATCACGACCAGCAAAAGGTGAGTTATTTACTTGGAAGTTCATAGAAACTGTAGGTTCATCAACCGTTAATGCTGGTAATGCTTCGACAGCACTAGGATCACAAATCGTATCTGAGATATTAAGCGAATCGATACCAGTAATACAAACGATGTCACCAGCTTGTGCATCTTCAACATCAATACGATCAAGACCATGATAACCCATAATTTTTAAAATACGGCCATTACGGGTATTGCCATTTTTGTCGATTACAGTCACTTGAGTATTGGTTTTAACTTTACCACGCTGAATACGACCAATGCCGATAACGCCAACAAAACTGTTGTAATCAAGGCTTGAGATTTGCATACGGAACGGTGCGTCAGCATCAACTTGAGGAGGCTGAACCACATCAACAATCGTTTTGAAAAGTGGTGTCATGTCATCAGCCAAATCGTCAGCTTCCAAACCTGCAATACCATTCAATGCTGAGGCATAAACAACTGGGAAATCAAGCTGTTCATCAGTTGCACCCAAGTTATCAAAAAGATCAAAGATTTGATCCATGACCCAGTCAGGGCGTGAGCCAGGACGGTCAATTTTATTGATGACAACGATAGGTTTTAGACCTTGCTCGAACGCTTTTTGCGTCACAAAACGGGTCTGTGGCATTGGGCCATCAACCGCATCAACGACTAGAAGCACGCAGTCAACCATAGACATTACACGCTCAACTTCACCACCAAAGTCGGCGTGACCTGGGGTGTCAACAATGTTGATACGATATTCAGTATCATCAGTCTTATCTGTCCAGCGGATGGCTGTGTTTTTAGCCAAAATGGTAATACCACGTTCTTGCTCAATATCGCCTGAATCCATTGCACGTTCAGCAATGTTTGCACGGTCGCCAAAAGTACCAGACTGATGTAATAACTTATCAACCAAAGTTGTTTTACCGTGGTCAACGTGGGCAATAATTGCAATGTTACGCAGGTGTTTGATATCGTTCGCCATATAAAATGCTCGTTTCGTCTTAAAAAAATGCAGTAGCAATAAGCGCCGCTGGATAAACTTTTATCATCAACCAGATAGATATTGAGTACTTACTTTTGGAAGACTGCATAATAGATGCGGTTAATCAAATAATTTCAATATAATCAAGTATCTACACTGATAAATTCATCATACAGATAGCTATGCTAATGTACATTCTGTCAATTTACAGAATGTTTGGGCAGCTAGTATAACATTATTGCTTCACAAATTTATGTAATAACTTGCTTTTCTCAATCCATAAATAAAAAAAAGCCACCCATTAGGTGACTTTTTTTGTAACTATATATTTAGTAAAACAATTGATCCAATACTATTTACTGAACAACCATATCTTTAGTTTGTTCAACAGTCATTGTTTTGTCACCAGTGATGATGGCATAAACACGACGGTTCATAGCACGACCTTCTTCAGTGTCGTTTGGAGCGATTGGTTGGTCATAACCATAGCCAACTGTTGATATACGGTTTGGAGCAATACCGAATTCGTTAGTCAACATAGATTTAACAGCAACGGCACGGGCTTCAGATAAACGTTGGTTATAACGTGCTGAAGGACCAGTTTTAGAAGCATGACCTTCGATACGTGCTGTAGAGTTAGGATACTCGCGCATCTTCTCTGCTACTTTAGCGATTTCAGGTTGATACTGTGATTTGATCGTTGATTTATCGTTATCAAAGAATACACGTAGTTCCATTTTCAGCTCATCAGTAATATCTACTGGTACTGGGCAACCGCGCTCATCTACTACGACATTCATAGGAGTGCCTGGGCATGCATCGATGCTATCAGGTACGCCATCGCCATCAGAATCAAGATCAGATTCAATTACGACTACTGGAGTAGTATCGATAACTGGCTCTTGCATTGGTGGTACTGCTACTGTAGGTGCTAAATGGCCACCAAGTACAACTTCTAGACCGGCCAAAGCCATGCCTTCCCACCAGTTGTTATCAAAGTTATGAATCGCACGAGCTTCACCACGTAGGCTTAAAGCGTCGTTGATACGATACATAGCACCTAGACCTAGGTTACCAATAGTATCTTTAGACTCTGCAACTTCAGTACCAGCAGTAGTAGGATTCGTCTCACCAGTTTTAGTGTAAGTTTCTTGGTTTTCTACTTTAATCTTAGATTGACCAGCACCAACCAATACATATGGCTTGAATGCGCTATCAGTATAACCAGTAAATTCTTCAGTACCGATTAAGAAGTTACCAGAAAGCATGGTTTGTTCTACGTCAAAGCGGTTAACACCAGCTTTTGCAGAATCTTCAGAAGCTTCGCCGTTTGCATTTGATACACCATACTCTACTTGGAACTGAGTAGAAGGAGTTAGTTCAATACCTAGTGCAGCACCAGTGTATAAGCTGCTTTCTTTAGCTACGCCACCATTGTCATTACCACGACCATCAGCATTAGCCATAGGGTCGCCATTGACATTCTCATACAAATTTTTACCAGTTTTCAAAATTTCGCGTTGCTCGTCATGAGCTTCGCCAGTGTAATGATAACCTAGTAACAATGGGCTAATAGTTACGCCAGCATTAGCTGCTAAAGGTGCAGCTGCTACAGCAACCAGAGCTAGAGCAATTTTATTCAATTTCATGGACTTCCTCCAAAGGATAATTTGAGTGATGCATTAAGCAAAACCGCTTCTCAAGATACTCTAAAATAGACATCTTTTACGAATTTTAAGTGACAAAGCAAAACCAATTAAGGAGTAGCTTAGCGATTATCAATTCAGTTTACAACTTTTTTCGTTAACGAGCTACACATTATTACACGATAATGTCGTAACTAAAACACAATAACCAGCTTAAGTTACCTAGAACTAACACACCTTACGCTTTTTATCTTTTGTATGTCAGTTCACAATAGATAGTAAACCTAACAGTATCTATTGTCTGGGCGTATTTTAGTACAGTTAGTATTTTTTCTCTATTATTAAAACCAGTCATTCACTAATTGAAACATTTTTTGACAGTAGACATATATTCTGTTTATATTATATCACTCAACATTATTTCACACATCATAAATTTGATCATTACTCCAAAATTTCGCGCGCATATTGGCTCGATTTCACGCAATGATTGGATTGAATAACATTTAAAGAAGCGAGATTGTTTTATTGAACTACACTACTTATTATAGGTAACAAGCCTCATGGCATTGCTGCATAAAACATTATCAAGTTATAAAAAGCTCTCAGCATTTATGTTATGGGTTTTTACTTCAAATAAGCACAGGCTAGCTCAAAGCCGATTGATTCTTTATGTGCATCACAGATATATAGTATCTCTCTATAAAAGAGCACCTAATACAAACACCAGAACAGACCCAAGCACTGTTAATAGACATAACAAGGGTTTTACGCTGGTCGAACTTATCGTCACTGTATGTGTATTAGCAATTATAGTGATGATCGTAGCCCCAGTCATACGAACACAATTAGCACGTATGGAAGCCAAACGGATTCAAAGTCAGTTAGAGAATTCTCTTGCCTTAGCCAAGGCTGAGAGTTACATCAGAAGACAGAATGTCATTGTTTGCTTGTCTAATACTGGAGGGCGCTGCCATAGAGACAGCGATAAGACGCTTTTGTTATTCATAGATAAAAATGACAATAATCACTTTGATGCTCAGGTAGATTCATTAGTCGTTCAGCAGTCTTTAAATCCTAAATACAGTAAGTTAAGTTTACGAGTTGGGAGTCGACGCCACTACGCCAAATTTTGGGGTGATAGTGGCAAACCACGAGGACATTTTGGCCATATAAAATACTGTCCCATCGTTGCTTATAATGAAGCAATGTATCTAATATCATTTAACCAAGGAGGTATTGTTAAACAAAAACTTAATGAAGATCATCCCACTGAATGTGACGAATAAGAAATTACTAATGGTATAAGTTACCACTCACATAAATTACCAATGATATTTTTTAATATATTCTATCAACCAAGTGGTCTTCCCTGCGACATCAAGACTGCCTTCTGTTGTCAACTCTGCTCGTTTTTCAGGTACTAAACATAGCCAAAATGGTTTGACGTCACAAGCAATCGCTAATATCTCATTGGTAGCGGCGATCTCTAAATTCATTCTAGTCGTCAACTTCCCTGCTATCTCATAAACATCTGCGTCTTGATATAACGAAGATCTTCGCGTAAATGGATAGTAATACCATCTGCTCCCGCCTTCTCTTACCAAAGAGCGGTGGCTAAAGGGCTTGGATAACTAACCCCACGCGCTTAACGCAGAGTTGCTACGTGATCAATGTTTATACTTAATAAAGGTTTTTGCAAAGGGTTGTTAGATGAAGGTAATGAAGCAGTGGTCATAAGAGATTTTTTTGATAACGAAACCCAATCGACTGATCAACGGTACAAGAATATGAAACTTTAGACAGTCTCAGCACCAATCAGATTGGTTATAGCACTTTGAGAGTAGCACTATTATTTATTGGTAACGCTGTTGCTGCTGCCATAGTAGGCGGCTTTGCAATGGTTGATAATCCAGTAAATGGTCAATAAGCTGTCGATGGATTTTTGACCAATTATTTAAGGTTTTGTCAGTAATACCTAACTGCGTCATTGCGATAATATCAGTACCTTTAAAAAAAAATTGCCCCATAGTATTGTCTAAATGCTCAGTCTGTATATCATTCTGCAAGACAGGCACTAAACCAACATCAGGTAAAAAACGATAAGAATCGTCAGGCTGAATGATGTTTTCAATACTATCGTGCGTCAATATTAAGCTAAAACCCAACTCATTGAATAAATGCTGCTCAAATTGGCGCAAGCACAACCGTAATTCGTTGGCGCTCAAAGGTCGTCTAAGCTGAGACAGACTGTCCTGGTAATGTAGCCATAATACTAGCATTGGGTCTTCGGTCGACAACAACCGCCATAGTATTTCGTTTAAATACAACGCTGCATATTGATGTTGACCTGTAATATTTTCGTAGGGCAGTGTTTCTACAACAGTGGCAATGCCATCATCTTTTGCTATGCCTATTTGAGTTGTGTGTTGCGATGCAATACTGATCTGACTAAACGTTTTTAAATCGCGTTTACCAGTGGCAAAGAGCTGCAATGGCATGAACAATGGCGCGCCTTTTTTCCCAATACCATGGATCACGCCATGTTGCTGAGAAAAAAGATAATATAAGGCACGCTTTTCTTGATAAGGACGCTGATGCAATAAATAACCGATTAACGCTTCATTGCGCATTTTTTATCACCTCAGCATCAAAACCATAGAAAAGTGATTCAAGCGCTATTCTTCAATCAATATCCTAAGCTAGTCAATGCACGTTCGTCATCAGACCAGCCACGTTTCACTTTCACCCACAGTGTCAGCATGATTTTTTTATCAAACAACTGCTCCATATCTTTACGAGCATCCATACCCACTTGCTTAATACGCTGACCTTTATCACCAATTACAATGGCTTTTTGACCACTACGTTCAACATAAATAGTCGCATCGATGAAAGTACAAGCCTTACGTGGACGCCCTGTCTTTGGATCGGTGTGCGCAGGCTCATCTTTGAACCCATCAATCTGTACAGTTAAGTCATATGGCACTTCGTCACCAGCGCTACGCATGATTTTTTCGCGGATAATTTCACTGGCCAAAAATCGTTCTGAGCGGTCAGTAATTTGCTCGGTATCATAGATAGGAGCAGCAATAGGCAGGTGTGAAGCAATCACTTCTTGTAGACGATCTAGGTTTTGGTTTTTTAAGGCAGATACTGGTACGATATCGGCAAAATCAAAACTGTCATTAAACGTCTCAATCAACGGCAACACGCTGCCTTTATCTTTTAAGGTATCAGATTTGTTAATAACCAATACCACATTTAAATTGGTGTCGCCAAGCTTTTGTAGAACCAACAAATCATCATCACGCCATTGATCTGAATCAACAACGAATAATACCAAATCAACATCTACTAATGCAGATACCGCAGCTTTATTCATACGCTCATTAATAGCACGTACTTCATTGCGATGAATACCCGGCGTGTCAACGAATACTGCCTGCATCTCATGATTTGACAAAATACCGTGGATACGGTGACGAGTCGTTTGCGGCTTACGTGATGTAATAGACAGCTTTTGACCCAATAAGTGATTCATCAAAGTCGATTTACCAACGTTTGGACGTCCAACGATCGCGACATAACCTGCTTTAAAATCATCAGCAATACCTGCATGGCTACTAGGGGCAAAGAATTCTTCAATTGCCATATCGTTGTCTAGAGTAATATCTTCTGCTTGATTGATACCATCGTTAGTAGTATCGATATTATCTTGGTTTTGATTCAATTCTGTGTTTTCGGTCATATTTTTGGCATTATCTTCATCGTTGGATGGCAAGTCAGTACGATTGCTCATAGGTTAATCCTATAGAATTTATACCCAGTTAAATGGTGCTTAATGATGTATTGGCTGTATTAGCACTAAAAAAGCAAAACCATTATCGGCTGGGAAATATTTAAGGTTTTGAAATGTGTGACGTTTACGCTAATTCAAATAAACGACTCTTAAAACGTCACTTAACATATATTGTCAAAAAAAGTGGTATGTGCGATCCATAGGTTAATCCTAGTTAGGATCGCTTTTTAGCTGAGCTCGGCAGTTTATGCAATTGGTTAATCATTAGTTCTGCTGCTTTTTGTTCAGCGATACGGCGGCTCTCACCAGATTCAGTAATATCAACACAGTTATTGATATTAACATGGCAACGTACAACAAAAATTTGATGCGGCGCGTTACCACGTGTTTCCATCAGCTCATAATGTGGCAGATCAAACTGCTTAGATTGTAGCCACTCTTGCAATCGACTCTTGGCATCTTTTAAGGCTTTTTGGTCATTAACGTTGTCAATCAAATCACCATACCATGAGAGAACACAATCGCGAGTAATATCCAAATCTTGGCTGTCTAAATAAATAGCACCAATCAAAGACTCCACGGCATCAGCCAATATAGAAGCGCGATTGCGCCCACCACCTTTACGCTCACCTATCCCTAATATCAGATGATTAGAGAGCTCTAAGTTTTGCGCAATAATGACCAATGATTCTTGACGTACCAAGGTGGCACGCATACGAGTCAAGCGACCCTCATTTTGGCTAGGATAGCGATGATATAAAGCCTCACCCACAATCATTCCTAACAGAGCGTCTCCTAAAAACTCTAAACGCTCATAATTTTTTTTGCTATCAAATGAGCGGTGTGTCAACGCAAGTTTGGGAAGACTCAAGTCCTTAAACACATAGCCTAACTTGCGTGTTAATACGGCTAATTGCTGAATAAATTCTGAGCTAACAATCAGCGTGTCGACAGACGTGCTATTTTGTTGAGGAGTAGGAATCGCTTGGGAATGCTGCAAAGTTGGTTTCATGCGTGGCTTGTGGTTATCCCTTCTGTTTTACTGATTTGGTTAGTAATAGTATGGATTAATAAATATTATAAAAACATTTAGATATTAAAAAGTTTAAGAATGATCTAACACTCTTTTTAGTTACTCTGCTGTTGTCATATCGATATCACCTTCGAAGCGATTAACGATATCAACATTATCAAAGAAATTGTTGGTGACTGCATATTCTTTACGAATAGCCAATTGTCCCGTCTTTTTATCAATAAAAGTCAATACGTCTTCCGCCTGAGTATCATAATCAGCATTAATAGATAACTGTCTATTAACACGCTCGACAAACTGTTTGGCCGTCTCATTATTATTATTTGCCTCCTTAAGCTGTGCGCTTAAGGTCTTGGTCAATTGATAATCACCAATCTGAGCAGGTATGATAGCAACCATCAATTTGGCAGCAACTCCTAACACAAGAATAATTAAAACGATACTCGTTACGCTAGCACCACGCTGTGTGGCGATTCCAGATAATTGCTGCACTATGATATCCCTCTACTGGTAAACAACTATTTTTTAGGAGCTACCGAAATACTAGGTAGCCGTTTATTAGATAGCAACAATATTAGCATAAAACTATTATCGATAAATCAACCAATAGAGCGTCTCATAATCTTAATTACATAATCTTAATCAATAGTACCATTGCGTTCAAAGGTTGGTAAATTAAGTCCGGGTGGCTTATGCATCCAGATATAAACCGCTTTACCCGCTAAATTCTCATCAGGAACAAACCCCCAAAACCGACCATCAGCACTACGATCACGGTTATCACCCATCACAAAATACTGACCTTCTGGAACGCTAATACGCCATTTGGTACCTGCTGAGCTAACCACCTCTGGCGATTGCTGCTGCAAAAATGGTGCATATTGAGAGCTATTCATACCATTTAAGTAACGAACGAGATGCTTGTTTTCACCTTGTGTTTCCTGAAAGTATTGCGCCTCACCCTCTTCTTGCTCACCCATCGCTGCCGCACTGTCTTCGGTCAGTACTTGCCCTGGACCGATTTGTCCTGGTAAATAAAGCTGTGAGGTCAACTCAGGGTTTGCCACAAATTCAACAGGCTTAGTATCAACTGGGATATCATTGATAGAAAGTGTCCCTTGATCATAACTAACAGTATCACCAGGCAAGCCAATGACACGCTTAATATAATAAATACTTGGATTTTCAGGATAGCGGAATACCGCCACATCACCATGCTCAGGCGCGCCCGTATCCAGCACTTTGTTATACGTCAGCGGTAGGCGCACCCCGTAGGCATACTTATTAACCGCAATAAAATCGCCCGTATATAATGTCGGCACCATAGAAGATGAAGGGATATTAAAAGGCTCAATCAAAAACGAGCGTACTATTAACACCACTGCCAATACGGGGAAAAAATCATAAGCCCAGCGTACCAAGAGACTTTCTTGACCACGCCCGCGAGTTTTACGCTGCTTGAAGGTAAGCTTATCTAATAGCCAAATAATACCCAAACCAATGGTTAATGGTACTAAAATTAAATTAAAATCAAAATCCATACTCAATTGCCTATTAACGAGCGACTTATCTGGCTATCTATACTATCAACTGCGCCACTAATGACACAAAAAAACTATCGTTGACCAGTCAATTAGTAATGACTTACTCAACCTGCAATACCGCTAAGAAGGCTTCTTGTGGAATCTCCACATTACCGACTTGCTTCATACGTTTTTTACCCGCTTTTTGCTTAGACAATAGCTTTTTCTTACGCGACACATCACCGCCATAACACTTAGCTAAGACGTCTTTACGCATGGCTTTCACTGTACTACGCCCAATAATTTGGCTACCAATCGCCGCCTGAATCGCCACATCAAACATCTGACGCGGAATCAACTCTTTCATCTTAGTCACCAACGCATTACCACGATAGCGTGATTGGGTTTCATGCACAATCATGGCCAGCGCATCAACTTTTTCGCCGTTAATCAGTACGTCTACCTTAACCAATTTATCGACTTGATAACGCTCAAAATTATAATCAAGCGAGGCAAATCCGCGTGATACCGATTTTAGACGGTCAAAAAAGTCCATGACCACCTCTCCCATCGGAATATCAAAGATCAGCTGTACTTGACGACCCATAAAACGCATATCTACCTGTACGCCGCGGCGCTCGATACACAAGGTCATCACATTACCAAGATAATCCTGTGGTACTAAAATCTGACAACGGGCAATTGGCTCACGGAACTCTTCGATATTATTGGGTTCAGGCAATCTTGATGGGTTATCAACGTAGATAATACTGCCATCTTTTTTTACAATCTCATAGATAACTGACGGCGCAGTGGTAATCAAATCCAAGTCATATTCGCGCTCTAAACGCTCTTGGATAATCTCCATGTGCAGCATGCCAAGGAAACCACAACGGAAACCAAAACCTAGCGCATCGGAGGTATCAGGCTCGAAGAACAATGAGGCATCGTTGATTTGCAGCTTTTGCAGCGCTTCACGGAATTTTTCAAAATCTGTCGATTCAACAGGGAACATACCGGCATAGACTTGCGGAGTAATCTGTTTAAAACCTGGAATACGCTCAACGTCTGGCGTTTTAGAATGAGTAATCGTATCACCCACTGGCGCGCCAGCGATATCTTTGATACCAGCAATAATAAAACCGACTTCACCCGCCTCCAAGATACCCGTATCGACAGGCTTAGGCGTAAAGACACCGATCGAGCCGACTAAATGCGATTCTTTGGTTGATTTGATATAAAGTTTATCACCTTTTCGGATAGTACCTTCACGTACCCGAACTAAAGACACAACGCCTAGATAGTTATCAAACCAAGAGTCAATAATTAATGCTTGTAGTGGCGCCTCACGATCACCAGTCGGTGCAGGGATAAATTCAACCAATGCTTCTAGCAGTTTATCGACGCCCAAACCCGACTTAGCAGAAACTCGTGGCGCATCAACTGCGTCAATCCCAATGATGTCTTCAATCTCTTGAATAACGCGTTCTGGCTCGACTTGTGGCAAATCAATTTTATTTAATACCGCCATGACTTCTAGACCCTGATCAACGGCAGTATAGCAGTTGGCCACGGACTGAGCTTCCACCCCTTGCGCAGCATCAACGACCAATAGCGCCCCTTCACAAGCGGCTAGTGAACGCGATACCTCGTATGAGAAGTCAACGTGTCCTGGAGTATCGATAAAGTTGAGCTGATAGCGCTCACCATTAGGATGATCGTAGAATAAAGTTACCGACTGCGCTTTAATGGTGATACCGCGCTCACGCTCAATATCCATGGAGTCAAGTACTTGCGCCTGCATCTCGCGATCTTGCAAGGCACCGCACATTTGAATAAAACGATCAGCAAGCGTCGACTTGCCATGATCAATGTGGGCAATGATTGAAAAGTTACGAATATTTGCTAATGCAGTCACAAAGCGCCTACTAAATTAAGGGTGATAGAATAATAAAATTAAGAAATAAATACTGTCAGGCGCAACCGCTAAAATAGCTGTCCATCGCTGAGGAGAAAATAATTAGAATCAGCTTATTTGCCAATATTATCATCTCCAATCAACCGCTCAGGACTTCAACTCTTACGCGCAGGCATGAAAGAGTATTCTAGCAGTTTTCTATCATAAAGTAAGGCGATTTTATTAGCAGAGGGATGATTTACAAGTGAAGTTACGAGCGGATAACTGTACAGATAGAAAGTGAGCGGCTTGATCGCACCTTATTCACTTCGACAAGACTCATGCTAACTGGATATGAACAATCAATAATCTACTGAGGGGTATTGGTTTTGGACAGATCGCTCTCTATGGGTTCACATCCTGCGCTATGCAGATATTTATACATCCATGGTGACTTACCGTAAAAAGCCCCGTTGATCTGAGTTTGCTCTATCAAGTATTCACGAAACCTAAGATAAAACTCATTATCTGGGTGGTTAGGTTGTTGCCAAAACTCATTAAGTGGTTTTTGATCTATCAGTTTCGGCGTATCATAAATCGCGCGACCCATGATCTTGGTAGGTTTTTTGTGATATACCGATTGCAAACCTGTCGTGCTATTGATGGTCACCATCCCAATACTGTGTTTCATCAAGGTTGGCAGGTGCATGTCGCAACCATAGAATATACGATCCGCCACTTGATAGCGTCTAGCCAAGCTAGATACCAGTTCGCGATAATCTCGATGACCACGATCTAACGGATGATGCTTGAATACTAGTAATTGCTGCTTATCAGCATACTCTGCAAAGCTGGCAATAGACTCATCAATAAACTGCACCACATCACGATAGTCACTATGATGGGTAATCTGCGAGTCATTATGCACTTGTAAACTAATCAAAAAATAATTATTACTTTGTTCTTTGGTCAGCTTATTTTGCAATCGCTTATCAGGTAAATACCCTCGCAATTTACGCCATGGTGCTTTGAGCCAAGCGATTGCTTCTTGCCACGCCGTCATCCCGCGATAGTGCGAATAATGCGGATAGCGACTTTTGTATATCCAAACGATAATATAGTAGACAATCGCAGCGATACTCAAACGATAAAAACGATTGTGAGTATACAGTGGTTTATCATTGGCTTTTTTGAGCGCTTTAATATCTGCCGTATTTAAGCGCGAATAGCCATTAATGCCATATTCTTGCAATGTAATGTAATCGGGACGCAAATAGCCTTCCTCAAATACAAAGAAAGAGGTGCCCAACTGCTCACTGATACAAGCAGCTTGGGTATGATGCGGACGACAATCACCAAAACAGACAATCGCATCAATGCTATTTTCTTCAATGAAAACCTGCAACCAAGAAGAGAACTGCGCTAACGTATCGGTATATTCATAGGTATTATCATGATGATAAAAAAATGCATCACCTGCATTAAAGTTAATCTTACTAACCTTAATATTTTGAGTTTGCAGAAATGTCGAAAAACGGTTGAAGAATCCGCCCATCTTTCCTTGTAACAGCAGGACGTGTCGATGAGTAAGCAAGTGAGACATCGAAGCTGCCATAGTATTGAATTACCATTAATGAGAAGATGAAGAATAAAATCGAGAGTATTTATTAAATAACTTGAATATTAAGCCGTGTAAATACACACTAATCATCACTGATTATACCGAAAAAGCCCCTACTTGTCGCAATGGATTTGCGTCACAAGTTTAGAATAAACTAACGAGATAATTTACGCAGGCGCTGCTGCCATTGATGACGCTGCTGCATAAAACGAGTCGTCGCTTGGTGTTTAAAATTGTCAGGTAGCGTGGATAAAACTGAAGTCGCATGGTTAATCGAGCTATTTATAGGGTTAGATATTTGCGCTTGAGACGCTGTATTATGAATATCTTTAAGCAAAGGAGCGCTTTTAGGAGGGTATAAATAGTCAATCACTTGCTCTACTTGTGCAAGCCCGTAGCCATTAGGTAAACGATATAAGGGATAGCGAATAAGCGCACAATATAACAATTGCTCAAGCGTTAATGCAGTGTCGCGTTTTCGTCTCTCTAAATAGTCAGCTTTCGGTGAAAACTGGGTATCAATATCTGCCGTTAACCCCCAACCAGCATAAAACGGTAAGCCGTAGCAAGTAACGTCTAAACCGCGCAGCAACGCCTCAAAGCCAGTCAATGAGCTAATCGTATGTACTTCATCGACACATTCTAAGCAATCAGGCATCGCAGTATCATAGGCGACGGCACTGACCTGTTGTAAAAACTCTGCGCTAACCTTACCAGCCCTTAGCCCTGCTTCAACATCAGGATGCGGCTTATAAATAAGATAAGCATTAGGGTTGTCTTGGCATACACGCTCAATCAAGCCGCTGTTGGTTTTGATCGTTGAGCCGCAGTACTGCACCGATAAATCATCTTCGACTTGACCGATGATAAGCAGACGGCGCTTACCAGATACCCTAGCCTCATGCATCCACGAAGTATGCTGGTTATTAGCGCTGTCGACCTCAGCCCCAACATTGTATTTACTCACCCGCTGATTCAGCAATTTATCTTGCAGCTGTTGTACACGGACACTTTGCTGGGGGTTCAATGCTTGACAATGACGTAGCAACGTCTCTAAATCTGAGGGCTGGGTCGCATCATAATAAATACCTTGCTTATCTATGACGACCGACAACGGTGCTAACAACGTCGCGCCTAAACCATTTGAGCGGATAAATCCATCTTCCATACAGTATATAGACGGTAGGGATAAATGCGGCTGTTTCTCAAGCTTACGCTGTAATTTATTTTGTACTTGTTGCCGCTTAGCCAAACCCCACACTAATAGAGGCTGCTGATAATCAACGCAAAAATGATCAGGATGCAATAAATTCTTAAGACGTGGCTTGGGTTTGATAAATAATGTCGTACGCGGTAGATTTGTAAAAGCTTTTACAAAGGGTAATTTCCAGCGACTAAATTCATATATCGTGAGATCCCCTTCAAGGCGCGCTTGCCAATATCGATTAGTCACTAGCCACTCTATCGCTGTATCAATATCACAGGCTTGCTTGGTGGCTGGATCTACATAACGACTATAATCTATATAGGCGCTATAAAATAACGTTTCTAACGTCGCAGATGTTTTTTTAGCAAATGATGTAGGAAACAACGCAGGATTTGAATGTCCCCTAGACTCTAGCTGTTTGCTGACAAGTTTTTGACGACGTTTTTCGACCGCTTTAAGCAGCTTTTTGGGTGCGCCGCTGTCATCAGTTAGACCCCAGCCACTATACCAGTTGACCCCAAAGCAATGTACTGCCTTACCTAACATCAACCCTTCAAAGCCCATATGTGAGCTGACCGTATAAACATGGTCAACTTGCTCTAATAGCTGGATAGGATTGAGTGCTTGAGTTAATAACTGAACCTGCTTAGGTAGTTTTAAACGGGTCAGGTATCCTGATTTTGACGCAGGATGTGCCTTTATCCAAATATGGGCATGAGGATGATTACGACACGCAGATGTTAACATCTTCTTAAACTGACGTTTATTCGCGCCCGCACCGGTGATAGAAGCGTCACCAACCACTTGGTCAATCAATAAAACATGCGATTTCAAGGGATCTGCTGTTGTATTAACACCGTCTTCACTTATCAATTTATCCAATGACGGACAATCGATCACTGCGTTATATTTACTGAGCTGCTCATTACAAATACGTGCCATCAAGTGCCGCGCGCGCGCGTCATCTATTTCATAATTATTGGGCGTAGTAGCATTTTTAGTACGCTCAATAATCAGCCGCTCAAGGCGTGAGTCATGCGTCGTATCAAAATAAATACCAAGGTCATCAACGACGACACTCAGGCCATGACGGCTACTAATACCAGAATCTAATGAGCGCAAAAAGCCATCTTCGACACTTAATGTCTCAAGCTTTTGCCGCTTAGCCACGTTATTAGCTCGTTGATAGCTTTTTTTACGACCCCAACCGATAAAGGCATCGGGTTGCTGAAAAGAGAGAAAGGAGCTGGACAAATGAGTTATCTGATTTTTTACAACATTAGGTAATGGCAATGCAGACAGTAAATGCGTTTTACCTGCATTGATATGTTGCGGTATACCTGACCACGGATACCAGCGCTGAATATCTGCTTGCAATACCTGAGACAAAAGTACATTGTTTTGACGCATACCCTCACCAATGACCGCCAAATGCTGTGGCAATTGGTATTGGGATGATGGCAAAAGCAGCGCATTATCAGAGTGAGAGGTCACTGCCACATTGACATCATCTGCCGCACTTTTTGCCATTTTTAACACCCTTATTCATTACTTTTGCATCTATCTATGCAAATGACTTTTTCTCTTGTTATACAACTTTTCAATAATGATTATAAATCGAGAACCACTTTAGCAGCGATGGCTAATTGATAAACAATTTGCGATAAGCCACGAGCAATTTCTACGCGCTTGGTTTTGACTTTTGGTAATACCATAATCTCATCGCCTTGCTGGATACGATAAGCGGTATTGACCACCTCACTGGCGCCATTTTGATGGATAATCAAGATTTCTTTAACATCAGCATTGTCAGAGAAACCGCCTGAATTGGCAACATAATCACCAACGGTATAATCTGGGTTAAAGGTCAGCGCGCCTTGTGCTCGTACTTGACCATTAACGGTAATGACAGACGTTTGGGCTGGTATCTCAATGATGTCGCCTTGTTGCAAAATAATATCTTGCCATGAATTCGGTACGACGACAATTTGACCCGTCGTCTTAACATTACGCGCTTTGGCGACAAACTGCTTAACCAAATTGGCATCGTCTTGGCGTAGTGCTGCCTCTTCACGAGTGGTCGACTGCGTGGCAAGCGTCAGCTCTTCTAGACGATCGAGCGACTCATTAATCATGCGTTTTTGTTGCTCAGCAACAGACTCACGATAAATGGTCAAATGCGTCAGTTTAGCGAGTGGGCTTGGCTGTAGCTGTGGCACGATGTCCTTTAAGCGAGCTCCATATGGCACAACCATGGCGCCATTACCCGTATGCGCACCTTTTACTTGCACCGCGATTGTGCCCGCATAACGATCGGAGGTAACTACCATCTGATCACCATTATAAACAGGCACGTTTTGAGCTTCTGCCAACGAGTAATATTCCGCCGTCTGTGCACGTCCTGCACTGCGAGTGATACTAACGTTGGTCGCATTTGCTGCGGGATTGGCCACTTGCAACACATCACCAATGGTCAAATCATTCACATCAAATTCAAAGGTATATTCGTTTTGGACTTGGCCGCCTACTTCAAAGGTTTTTTTCTGCGGCGCGACCGTAATCACATCGCCATCACGAAAAGAGAATGCTTGTAATTTACCCGCTAGTAAAAAATCATACAGGTTGACTTGCTGTAGCATTTGCCCATTACGTTTGATTTGAATATCAATATAACTACCACGAGTCGGATCAACACCGCCCGCTCTATCCAAATAAGACAATACGGAATCTGCTGCTAAACCGCCGTAATAACCAGGTTGTTTAACGAAACCTGTTACAAACACCTTTACTGGCTGTGCTTGCTCTAATGAAGCATAAACGCCAACGTTCGAGCGATAAATACGACTGACAGCACTTTTTACCACATTTTGCAGACTGCCATTTTGCACACCTGAGACACGTACTGGACCGATATTTGGCAAGAAAATATTGCCTTGTGGGTCGACGGTCATGGTAGCAGCATATTGATAAGCGCCCCACATCCGTACTTGGACGTTATCACCCGGGTTGATCACGTAACTGTCATTAAAGGTAGAGCCAGAGGTAGTCGAAAATGCCCCACGGAAGAGCTGCTCACCAAACATCATGTCTTGCGTGTTGATTTCTTGATAGGGGCGCGTGGTATTGATGACTGACTGACTTGGCAAGCTTGAGGCATTAACCGCTTCTTGCGCGGTCGCCTGTCCTGATACACCACCTGCAAATGCCTGTGTTGAGACATTGATGTTATTGCTGTTTTGGTCTTGACTCATGCTGTTATTGCTGGTGCCAAAGCTAGATCCTGAGATTTGATCAGCATAACTGCCTGCTGCTAGTGCTGATACACTGCTGGCGGCCATGGCCAAACTTAACACTTTTATCACGGTCACAAGAGGACGTGGTTTCATATTCATGAGTGGTATTCCTTTGCTGATCTATCGATCATTACTGATATCTGGTGTGTTAAAACTAGCTACGATGATCACGGACAACTGCCATCACTAGGCGCACAAATCCATAAAGCATCAAAAGTAATGCTAGCGACGTCCAAATAATATAAGCACGGCGTGGATAAGTTGCTTCTTCAGCTTGATATGGTGTTGAGATGACAATCAAATTTTTCATCTTTTTAAAGGCTTCTAAACGTGCCTTCTCAAGTGAAGATAACGACAATTTATAGAGCTCAGTAGCGAAATCAACATCTGCCTTGATAGTCTCAAACTGTACCGCTTGACGGTTTAACTTGGTGGTATTCGGTGATGTCAGCTTGGTTTGCTCTTGGTTGATTTGCTCTTCGACTGCTTTAATCTGACTTCTTAATGACACTACTTGCGGTGCGTCTGGGTTCAGATAGCTGAGTAATTGACGCTCTTCGGTACGTAATGAACTTAATTGCGCTTGCAAACTACCAATCAGCTGATTCACAATTTGAGCATTGGATTGTGGATCGTAAATCTCATTTTCGTTTTGATACTTTAATAGCTGCTCTTTGGCATCATTTAGGCGATCTTGTGATTCATCTAACTGTGTCTCAGCAAATACCAGCTGATCACGAGCCACCTCTTGTGAAATACGGTTGACGAACTGCTCAGACTCATTGAGGATCGTTTTATTCAGCTCAAAAGCATACTTTGGATCAAAGGCTTCCGTCGATACTGACAGCACATAGCTTTGCTCGTCCAGATTGATGTGTACACGCTTTTTGAAGTACTCAAGTAACTCTTCTTGTGTGGCATCAGGCTCAATCTCATTAAGCGGATCTGAGCCATCGACATGATACGCTTCGCGGAACTTGAACTTATTATCAAGGCGCTTCACCATATCATTGGATAGAATATACTCGGTCAGATAAGTCGCATCTTCTTTACTGGTACTGTTCACACCCAACAAGGCCGACAGTCCACCGCCAGAAGGCACACTGGTATCACTGACTTGTTTGACCACCACATCAGCCGTCGAAATAAACCGCGGATGAGCAATGGTCATGACATAAAATATCACCAATACCCAAGGGAGGACCACCAAGCCAATAAACAGCGAGAAGTCAATTATCTTATTTTTTCGCTTTGTGGACATGCTCTTCATATACCTCAATCGCTTCTGTTGTGTCTTCAAAGACGTGTGCTGTTTGATCCATTAGCACAATACCAATATCACAATTACGCTTAATATCACCGATGTTATGCGATACGATCAAAAACCCTGCTTGTTCACGGCGCGCGGCCAATATCTCTTCACTACGCTTACGAAAAGCCGCATCACCCACAGCGCCTGCTTCATCAAGCATATAATAATCAAAATCGAAGGCCAAGCTTAAGCCAAACGTTAAGCGTGCTTTCATCCCTGATGAATAACTTTTAACCGGCATATCGAAATAATTACCGATATCTGCAAACTCTTCCACAAAACGAATTTTTTCGTCAATATAGGGACCGCTTGAATAAAGACGGCAAACAAAGCGGACGTTTTGACGACCCGTCAAACTACCTTGGAAGCCGCCGGCTACCCCTACTGGCCAAGAAATCGTCGAGTCGGTAATAATCTCTCCGTGATCAGGCTTATCTAGTCCGCAAATAATACGCAGCAAAGTCGATTTACCCGCCCCGTTACGACCGAGTAAACCCACACTTTTTTTATCACCAATGGTCAGATTCAAATCTTTAAATAGATAATGCCGACCCTGCTTGGTCATAAAAGACTTAGAAACATTTCTAATTTCAATCATTCATTTACCTGTCGTTATTTAGAACGTATTAAGTCTCTTTCTACTGCTTTATACATTAATAAGCCTAAGAAATTTACTGCAACCATCCACTTTAAAAAGTACGTTATATCAATATGATAAGCGGGATAATTGGGCGCTAAAGCGTGTCGTATCAATTCAATATTATGGATAAAAGGATTATAAAGTAAATAACTAAAATATGGCTCTGGAACAATATGAATGGGATAAATGATGCCTGAAGCAAAATACAATATGGTAAAGAGAATCGTAATTACCTTGGTAATTTCACCACCATAATAACCTATAATCATCATGATTAGAGCGACGCCAAAGCTGAACATAAACAGCGTTATCCAGCAGAATAATACAATATGCAAATTTCCCAAACTGGCGTAATCATTAAAGAAAGCCAAGCCAACCAACAATATAATAAATGTTAAAAAATAAATAATAAGCTCTAAAACTGATCTGGCAATAATGACGTCAATATGCCGTATTGAACGGTACATCAAAAGTCCTTGATTGGCCTCAACAGCCCCTAGTGCTCTAGTCGCAATAGTCTGAAACATACGAAAAGGAACCATTCCACCAACCAAAAACAATGGAAAGCTCATTCCTGGTAATGCACGTTCAATAATTACGCCAAAAATCACTAGAAATATAAGCATTTGAAAAATAATTTCTAATGGCGCCCACAGATAGCCCAAGCGATAACCACCAAAGCGCGTTTGCAGCTCACGCATTAGCAAGGCATGAAATGCAGCACCCATGACTTTTAAACCACTGCGATGCTTAATAGGACGATAAGGAGGTAGTTGTACAGACATGGCGTTACAGGACTTTACCGAAAACAGCCCCTATGATAAGTAAGCGGGACATAAGTTACAACAATTAATCTGTACCTAAACAGATAAAGCTATGATTTAGCAAGAAATCAGTAGGTAATTATTATGTTTTATGGTGCCCATTGAGCCATTCACCATATTCTTAAATAATTTATTTCAGGCAAAAAAAAACCAATCAAATAATGATTGGCATTTTTAATATTGCAGGTATTGCTAAAAATGGTGGCGATGAAGAGACTTGAACTCTTGACCTCACGATTATGAGTCATGCGCTCTAACCAGCTGAGCTACATCGCCATTTTAGGATGCACATCTTACCCAAGCTGTTGACTGTCGTCAACCCCTATAAGGGCATTTTTTGCAGAAAATATGAAATTTATTCAAATTAGCTGCATTTTTATCACGAACAATAAAAAAGGTTTGGTAAACCGATAAGCCGGGTTCTGTCGTGGACAATCATTCCTCTAGGCGTACAATCGCTCGTACGCTCAAGCAACCTACCCGCATCGAACGCGGGCCGCGCCATGCCGATGCCTATTTGGTCTTGCTACGCGTGGAGTTTACCATGCCGTGAACTGTTGCCAGACACGCGGTGCGCTCTTACCGCACCCTTTCACCCTTACCGATGACATGAACATCTTGCGATACTCATATAAGCCAAAGGCGGTCTACTCTCTGCTGCACTGGTCGTCAAGTTACCCTGCCCAGCCGTTAGCTGGCACGCTGCCCTATGTAGCCCGGACTTTCCTCCCCTGCATGTCTGTTGCCAGTGTGCAGCGGCGATTGCCTAGTCTACCAAGCGCGCTAGTATAGCAAACATATCGACTAATTGGGAATGAGTTTTCTATTTATTTGCAGACTTGAGATAAAAGCCTATTTTGCGATAGAAAAGAAACCACACTCATAAAGCTTTTAGACGAAATCGACTGGTAAAGACAATGAATAGCTTTTTGATAACGCCTCATAATTGGCTTGATGACTGCCATCTATATACGGTATCTGTAACCAATGCGCTTTGGGGTAATTTGCAGCTAAATAATTTTGTAAAAAATCCATGGTACTATTTGCAATCTCAGCATCTGTCTGAGCAGCATCGTCATGGATATGATTATAAATAACGCTATGTACAGATAATCCACGGGCTTTTATTGCTTCCAAACTCAGTAATGTGTGATTGATACTGCCTAAACGACCAGAAGTGACCAAAACAATCGGATAACCTTGAGCAGCAATATAATCTAAAATTAATAATTGCTCCGTTATTGGTACGAGCAATCCACCAGCACCTTCTAGTAATACCAAGTCATACGTAGCTTGCAATCGTTTGGTGGCACTAGTGATCAGTTTAGGATCTAGCACTTCTCCTGATAATCGAGTCGCTAAGTGCGGTGATGCAGGCTTTTCATAGCGATGAACGCAAGTGGTAAAATCAAGATCACATGGCTGTAGAGGAATAGCCATGAGTTGACGATGCGCTATGATATCGTCAGCAATGCCCATCTCGCCATTGAGTGGATTAATCGCCACGCCCGTTTGCACCAGCTTTTGAGTGATGACGTTGACGCCTTGCTGCATGAGTGCCTTTGCAATCATACCAGTGGCGTAGGTTTTGCCAATGTCGGTATCGATACCGGAGATAAAGAGAACGCTCATTCTTGACCTTTTTACGTTAAATAAGCTTGGCTTAAATACGTGCTCACCACTTTTAATAACGCTTCGCAAAGAGTGACAAGTTCGTATTCGCTAATCACATATGGCGGCATGATATACACCAATTTGCCAAAGGGTCTGACCCAAATACCGTTTTCAATCAATAAAGACTGAAAGGTCGACATATCAACCGCTTCATTTAGCTCAATGACGGCGACTGCACCCAAACAACGTACTTCTGCAACGCCATTTAAACTCGCAACTGGCGCAAGTTGTTGTTTCATTATTGTTTGGATATTTGCTGTACGTGCTTCAATATCATAGGAGAGTATTAAATCAATTGAGGCACAAGCGACGGCACAAGCTAGCGGATTGCCCATAAAGGTCGGACCATGCATAAGGGATGGATAATCACTTTGGCTAATGGTATCGGCAATTTTGCGAGTGCACAAAGTCGCCGCAAAAGTCATATAACCGCCAGTTAATGCTTTACCAATCGTCATGATATCAGGGCTGATACCTGCATGCTCACAAGCGAATAGCTTGCCACTACGCCCAAAACCAGTCGCAATTTCATCGGTAATTAGTACCACTTTGTATTTATCACACAATTTGCGAAGCAATTGTAAATATTGAGGACTATAAAAGCGCATGCCGCCTGCGCCTTGAATAATCGGCTCGATAATAAATCCAGCCAACTTATCGCTATTTTTATCAAAGAAATCCGTTAATTCATCATATTCAGACTGGCTAATATCACGCTCAAAGCCTAGTGGCGGAGCTGGCACAAAATGCTGCATAGGTAACTGTTTACCATACAAGCTGTGCATGCCATTGATAGGGTCGCAGACACTCATCGCATGCCACGTATCACCATAATAGCCAGAATGGGTCGAGGCAAATTGGCACTTTTGCGGACGCTTAGCGGCAATTTGATATTGCAATGCCATTTTTAAAGCCACCTCTACCGCAATGCTGCCGCTATCGGCATAAAATATGGCATCCAGTCCAGCAGGCACAATTGACAGCAGTTTTTTGCCCAAATCTATTGCGGGTTGATGGGTCAAACCACCAAACATGACATGCGCCATTTTACCCAATTGTTCAATCATCGCTGCATTCAGCTTGGGATGATTATAGCCATGGACGCTCGCCCACCACGATGACATACCATCGATCAGACGCGTACCATCTTGCGTGACGATATAAATACCATCAGCGTGATCAATCACAATATTAGGATAAGTCGGCGGTAGACTAGCATAAGGATGCCAGAGATGTTGCTGGTCAAAGTCGTTCGTTGATTTCGTAGATAAGAGTGATGTTGTCATATTTTATTGACCAGTAATGCGTTTATATTTTGACAACAAATCACTTTCGGTCTCGACATGATTGGGATCATAAGGGATGCAATCCACAGGGCAAATGACTACGCATTGCGGCTCGTCGAAGTGCCCGACACATTCGGTGCATAAATCAGGGTCAATCACATAAATGTCATCGCCTTCTGAGATGGCTTCGTTTGGGCAGGCAGGCTCACACACATCACAGTTGATGCATTCATCAGTAATTAATAACGCCATAGACTGCTCCTTATATTTACTTATAGCACTTGTATCGTTGGCTTTGACGATTTCGATGCGTTTAAATGTTCGACACATCTTCATTGTCAGCAGGTATTTTGCTATCTAAGATTGAGTTTTTCAGCAAAAGCTTGTGAGACACATGGCGGGACAAATTTAGTCACTTCACCACCGAGTTTGGCGATTTCTCGAATCATCGTCGAAGAGATGAATGAGTAATTCTGCGATGGCGTCAAAAACACCGCTTCAAAGTTTTCATCAAGCTCACGGTTCATATTGGCCAGCTGAAACTCATATTCGAAATCTGACATCGCACGCAGACCTCGTAAGACAGCGGTGGCGTTTTTTTCACGCATAAAGTCAACGAGTAGACCTTCAAAACCCACCACCGATACTTGTGGTAAGTCAGCAAATACTGTCTCGACTAAGGCGACGCGCTCCTCAAAGTTAAATAAAGGCTTTTTGTGATGTCCTGAGGCCACCGCAATAAAGACCTCATCAAACAGTTTGGTGGCGCGTGTGACCAAGTCTACATGACCATTGGTAATAGGATCAAAGGTACCAGGATATAAAATTCTGGTGTGCAGCTTTGAGGGGTTAGCAGAAGTAGAGTGGCTCATAGCGTGGCTAATAGGGTCAGTAATAGTAGGCTATATGCTAGCAAATTTTTCTCAAACTTAATACTTATCGTCGATGCATTTGTAAATAGTTACCGCCTTAACCTCACTTAATGTACTCAGTCTTCTGTTTGCGCTCGATTGCTGTGTGACCACCTTAAATGACTTCGACTATATTGGCTACATTTGTCCTAATAGCCGACTTACATTTTTATTAGAGGCTTTGCTACAATAGGCGGTTCGACTCATCCGTTTTATAAACCAAATAAAGGACAATACCATTTATTGAGTTAGGATGAGGAATCAGTAGGACTAGTCAGATAAGGACTTTGTATTTGTAGGCAGTCCTTATGGAGAAATTATGTCAAAAAAATCAAAAAAACCAGAGAATCAAATTTGTGCCAATAAAAAAGCTCGACACGAGTATTTTATTGAAGAAACGTTTGAAGCAGGTCTGTCGTTACAAGGTTGGGAAGTAAAAGCCATTCGCGCAGGCAAAATGACCATTACCGAAGCTTATATTATCTTTCGTAATAATGAGGCATTCTTATTTGGCGCGCATATTCAACCGCTGCTTTCAAGCTCGACGCATGTCAGTCCTGATAGTATCCGTACCCGTAAACTGCTGCTTAATCGCCGCGAAATCGAAAAGTTAATGGGTGCAGTCAACCAAAAAGGCTATGCCTGCGTACCGTTATCCTGCTATTGGAAAAACTCGTTGGTGAAATGTCAAATTGGCTTGGCACTGGGTAAAAAACAACACGACAAACGTAAAACGCTTAAAGACCGTGATTGGGAACGTGATAAGCAGCGTGGCTTTAAGAAGGATTTAGATTAAAGCCATCTTTCAACAGATTGGTGTTAATCTTAAAAAAACGGACGATTCAACTTTATACTGAATCGTCCGTTTTTATTTGTTCAATCAAGCTTACTTATTAATTTTCAAATAGCTGGCGCAATCTTTGTCGTTTGCGCTTGTTTATGAGCGCGGCGCAACTGCCTAACCCCATGGGCAATTAAAAAGACAATACCGAGCCAAATCAAACCATAGCTATAAATCATCGCTGATTCAAAAGGGTTGCCCAGTACAGTGATGGCTAAGATAAATAATAATGCAGGCTCTAAATAGCTCATCATGCCATAGACATTCACTGGCAGCATTTGGCTAGCATCCACATTGGTTTTCATGGCCAACACGCTCATGACACCAAGTCCCGCCAGCATGAGAATAAAAAAGCCGGAACCGCTAACCAAGCTTAGACTACTCGGTGCAATAAAAAATAAATACGCCAAAGCAAACGGTGCAAATATCGTCAAATCAACCAATAACCCAGTAATCGCACCGATACCTTGCAAACGGCGCAAAATATAATACAGCGGATACGTGCCGCAGACCCAAAGCGTTGCCCAAGAGACACTTTGCGTACGGATAATTTCACTGCCGACTCCTAATACGGCAAAGCCAACCGCCAACCATTGCAGACGGCTTAACTTTTCGCCAAATAGCAGGCAACCAAACACCACCATCATCAGTGGGAATAAGAAATAACCCATCGCGGTTTGTACGCCCTGCCCATTGACCGGTGCCCACATAAATAACCAAAACTGGCTTAAGAATATCGATGTTGGCAATAACAACCACGCCCATTGTTTAACTGTGCCTAGCGCTTTGAGTTTATCGATGTGAAAACCTAAGCGCCCACTGATCAGCAAATATCCCACCAATGCCGCCCACATTGCCAGCATCCGCCAGATAAAGACTTGCGTACCTGACAATGGCGCCAAAAAGCTGCTGTAAGCATAAAATACGCCAAATAAAAGGTTCGACAAGATTGCTAGTATGACGCCCAATATTAATGTGCGTTGCTGTGCGCTACCCGCCGTCCAAATCGCTGGCAATGGCAAGCGCGAGACAGTCGTTGCTAGCGTATTTACAAAGACAGTAGAAAGCATTGAAGTAGACATAAAAGCACCGTAAGTTTACATAGATATTAGAAAACCAGCTGTGAGCTTTTACTTGTTAGGGTTAAGCTTTGGTTGCTAAGTTTTGGTTGCTAAGTTTTGGTTGTTAGACCTTGATTAATAGCACCTATTTTACTGAGTGTCGGTGAGATATTATTCCTATAAAAATCTATTTACGAATAAATTTAGCTTTTAGAACCTTTAAAAATAAATATTTTCTTAAATTTTGACTTATAGTGATAATAATTATAAGAAATCCAGTGAATAAAACGCTTTCTAAAAGAGAGAACACCATGAGCCAAGTTTTAGATGATATCGATAAAGCGATTTTAAATTTATTACAGGACGATGCGACCTTGCCATTAAAAACCATAGCAGAACAAGTGCATGTGTCTATCGCTACTGCCCAGCGCCGTATTCAAGCATTAATCAGCAACGGTGTCATTACCAAGCAAGTCGCTATCGTTGACCCAAATAAGGTGGGTTACGGACTCACTGCTGTGGTAATGATAGAGATGGCGCGCTCAAATACCTCGATGCAACATCGGTTTGAGCGCTTGATGAATACACAGCCACAGGTGATGAGCTGTTATGAGGTGTCTGGTGATGCGGATTTTATGTTGATGGTCAATGCCAAAAATATGAGCGATTACCATCGATTCACGACTGGTTTGCTCACCTATGAGAATAATGTGCGCAACTTTAAAAGCCAATTTGTGATGAACTTTACTAAAAGTGGCACAAAGATTTTGCTCGATTAATTTGATTATGAAAACTGCTTGGCTGTTTAATTAAAAGTAGATAAGTCGCGGTCAAACAAGGTACGATATCAACGAAAGTTTGGCAGTAAATAATAGATGCCGCACCAGTAGTCCATCGCCTAGTAGACAAGGAAGCCTTACCATGACTAAAAACACCCGTACCATTAGAAAAGAAGAAAGTAATAATCCAGTACTAAAAGCATTAAGCTTTAAGACAGTGATATCAGTGGCGTCCCTTGCGGCATTGCTCGCCAGCTCAGGCTGTGCCACTAGCTCATTATTAGACAGTGACAATCGAGTCAGCAAAACGACAACTAAACACGTTTTGTCTGAAGATCAAATCGTAGCTTTTGGTCGCCCTGCACAGGCATTACCCAAAATGCCAAATGCGACCATGGTTATCGTTGGCGAAAAGAACAGCTATGTGCTGACCCAAGGTGGGACAGAGATGGTGGGTTTACTGACCAATTTGACGCCAAAAAATATCCAAGTCGATAATGAGATGAACTTTTATGTGCCCAATAACGATGGCTACTTTCAGGGTGAAATGAAGCTGTCTTATGCCAAACTAAGAGATGAATTTAAACGTTCTGACTATCAGTTCTTTTTGCAAAACAACGGCAAAGAATGTACCTCAGCCAGTGACCAGCGTATCAATGCTCAGCGCTTTTGCTTTAGCGTTCCTGTCAAAGGCGCTATTTATCCGCAAGTGAGTAATCTCAGCTTAATCCAATCCAATTATCGCCCTTTAACTAAGCCTTATACGGTGAGCTTTTATACCCAAAGTCAGCAAAATCAAGTGTCTCGTAGTGGCGCAAATACGGCTCAGAAGCTGGTTTTATTGCCTTTTGCCTTAGCTTTTGACGTTGTCACTTTCCCATTTCAGTTATTAGAGTAGCAAATCCTTACTATAAACGATGATTTAGCACAAAAAGATTATTAGTTCCTAGAAGCCTTTTTATTCATAGATTACTTAAACTATCAATAACTTATCGCTAATCGTTTATCACATAATGAGCGTAATTCATGTTAAAATGAGCGCTTTTAAATTAGCCGTTAATATTTTTAATGAATAACGGCTTTTTTTAGTGCCATTTTTCTAATGAACAGGTCCGCTCATGTCTGCCGATACCATCGCCCGCACCGCCTTTAAACAAGGTACCAAACCACTTTACGACTACGATAAACATTGGGCAAGCTGCTACGAGCCAGCGCCTTATTTGCCTATGAGCCGCAAAGAGATGGACGATTTGGGCTGGGATGCCTGTGATGTCATCATCATTTCAGGCGATGCATATGTCGATCATCCAAGCTTTGGTATGGCGATTATCGGTCGTCTACTAGAGTCACAAGGCTTTCGTGTGGGTATCATTGCTCAGCCAGATTGGAAGAGCAAAGACGCGTTTATGGAATTGGGCAAACCTGTCTATGCTTACGGCGTGACCGCAGGCAACATGGACAGCATGATCAACCGCTATACCGCCGATCGCAAGATTCGTAGCGATGATGCGTACTCGCCGGGCAACGTGGCAAATAAACGCCCTGACCGCGCCGCTATCGTCTATAGCCAGCGCTGCCGTGAAGCTTATCCTGATGTGCCAATTATCCTAGGTGGTATCGAAGGCAGTCTACGCCGTATCGCTCATTATGATTACTGGTCGGACAAAGTCCGCCGTAGTATCTTGATGGATGCCCGTGCCGATGTTTTATTGTACGGTAATGCTGAGCGCGCCATCGTCGATGTGGTACATGGTCTGTCTAAAGGCTATAGCTTTGAGCAAATGAGCAAATTGCGCGGTACCTCATATCTATTGACGCCAACGCGCCGCCATTGGCAAGACGATATGACCGAAGTTGCTAGTAATGACGTCGATACCGTGGGCCGTGTTGACCCGATTATCAATCCATATGTGATGACCGAAGACGTGGATCAATGCTCAATCGAGCAAGACAAACCCAGCGATTCACCAGTTGGGCAAGCGCTCTCAGGAATGGCTTCACAGTATCCGGGCTTTGTTTCTGAACCAGTTGCCAATAAAATTCTAAATGCTGAGCAAGTTGACGAAGAAACGCAAGTGGTGCAAATGCGTGGTTTTGACAAGCCAATGACGGCGCGTAAGCATAAAATAAAAATGCCACCACGTGAAAAGACAGTCATTCGTCTGCCTGATTATGAGCACGTCAAATCTGACCCTGTGTTGTACGCTCATGCCAGCCGTATCTTACATCTTGAGACCAATCCGGGTAATGCCCGTGCCCTCGTGCAACGTCATAGTAGTGGCGCTGGTAACTCACACACCTCCATCGATGTCTGGCTCAATCCACCACCGATTCCGCTCTCGACCGAAGAGATGGATTACGTCTTTGATTTGCCGTACGCACGTTTGCCGCATCCAAGCTATGGCGATGCACGCATCCCTGCTTATGACATGATTAAGTTTTCGGTCAACATCATGCGCGGCTGTTTTGGTGGTTGTACTTTCTGCTCGATCACTGAGCACGAAGGACGCATTATCCAAAACCGCTCAGAAGAATCTATCCTACGTGAAGTCGAAGCGATTCGTGATACCGCACCGAACTACACTGGCGTTATCTCTGACCTTGGCGGGCCAACGGCCAATATGTATCGTCTGAGCTGTAAAGATGAGACCATTGAAAAGAACTGCCGTAAGCCGTCTTGTGTCTATCCTGACGTCTGCGAAAACTTGATTACCGATCACAGTAATTTGACCAAACTATATCGCAAAGCCCGTGATATCAAAGGTGTGAAAAAGATTCTTATCGCCTCTGGCTTACGTTATGACTTGGCGGTAAAAGATCCAGAATACGTCAAAGAATTGGTCAGCCATCATGTCGGTGGTTATCTAAAAATTGCTCCTGAGCATTCAGAAGAAAACGTCTTATCTAAAATGATGAAGCCGGGCATGGGCAGCTATGATAAATTCAAAGCCATGTTTGAGCAGTACAGCCAAGAAGCTGGCAAAGAGCAATATCTAATTCCTTACTTTATCGCCGCGCATCCGGGCACAAAAGACGAGGATATGATGAACCTTGCACTATGGCTAAAAAGCCATGGCTACCGCGCTGACCAAGTACAAGCATTTTATCCAAGCCCAATGGCGACAGCGACCACCATGTATCATACGCACAAAGATCCACTGCATAAGATCAGCCGTGATGAAGGTGACATGGATATCGTCAAATCGGGTAAGCAGCGCAAATTGCATAAAGCGTTCTTGCGCTATCACGATCCAAAAAACTGGGTATTATTGCGTAAAGCTCTGCAAGACATGGGTCGTGGTGATTTGATTGGTAAAAACCGTGGTTGCTTAATCCCGCCGTTCAACGCCAGTTTAGAAGGGCGCGATGCGACACAAGACAGCTATCAATCGGCGCGTAAAAAGAACAGCCGCTTGGGTAATGATTCGGTGAAGCGTAATAATAATTCGTCAACCAATGGCGCATTCGCTAAAGGCGCTGCGGGTCAAAACACGGTCAGTAAAAATACCAAAAAGCACGTGAGTAAAGGCAATTTCCAAACCCAGCATACTGGTTTGCCACCGCGTAAAACCAAGTAGTTAAAGCTCTTTATCTCAGTGATAAATATAGATACTTAAATGAGTGGCAAACACTTATTTAAGCTCATCAAAAAAGCGTCTATCGGTCAAAAGATCGATAGGCGCTTTTTTCCTTTGAAGCGGCTTATTTTTAATAAATTCATAATCAAAGCTCAAATACCGACCAAAACGCACCAAATGATGCGTTACATTAGTCAGTGATTAAGTAACTTAATGAACACGTAACAAACAATTTCTAACATTCTTCGAGCGCTGTTTTCGTTACCATATGCGCTATATGCTTAACGCATTATTAAAAATAAATACATTATGATTTTTATATCTTTGGAGAATGCCATGAACACCCTAACTAAATTTGCTGTTGCGCTACCTACCCTTGCCTTATTAAGTGCTTGTGCGACCACGGCTCCTACTACGCCAAATGCATCAAACACGCCTGCATCAGAAAGCGTCACCGATGCCGCTTATGATCGTATGGCACCAGCACCTTATACCTGTACTGACGACAGCACCATCATGGCTAAACAATCTATCAATAAAAAACAAGTGATGCTCAATGCGACCTTGCCTAAAGTAAAATGGGCTGAGCAACCAATCATCTTAAATGGTGATGTACAAGGTGATACTGCAAGCTACGTTAATGAGTCAAATCCAGAAGCTGTCTATGCATGGCACATGAAAGGCGATAAAGGTATTTTTGCCATCAAATGGGCAAACGGTAAAGAATATCAAGTAAACTGCCAAATCTAGTTAGCTAGCTATAAACAGCCTGCCAGTTTTAAAAAACCAGCGACATATACAAGACAGTCATCATAGGATGGCTGTTTTTTTTGCGTATTGATTGAACAATATTGCATTGAATATCTGTATAAAAACTGACATCAAAACCACAGATTCAGGTCAAGCATTGGTGAGAATGAACGGTTTGCTGCTTTTGTCTAGAGAAGCATCAAGAAACCTGTCAAAATAGCACTGACAGGACATTGTCTATGATTAATAATACTAAGGATACGTCGATGGCTAAGCGCTTAATGAATATGATAATCATCGCTACTGCCAGCATGTGGGCACTGGCTGGCTGCGACAACAATGCTGAAACGGCCGCTCAAGCTTCTGAGCCAGCAGTGGCGACCGCAGACTCCTCAACGACAGCCACTAAGACTATCGACTGGGCTGTCATGGCGAGCGGTGAGAAGCCCGCTGACCCTGCCAATTATCAATATCCGTTTGCGCTTGATAGCCAAAATGTGCTCGACTACGCAGAGTATTTCAAGGTAGATAATGCCACTGCTCAACACAACCTCACTATCAGTATGGCAAGTAATGAGGCACTATCCAAAGCCTTGGATCAGCTCAGTGAAAGCTATGTCTCGCATGAGCTAACCGATGGCAATGAGATGAAACTTGTCATTCATACCACGCCTGATATCGCTGCCAGTAGCTATGATTATGTGCTGTCTGATGACTTTGCGAAAGGGTTGGTATTGCCTATCGTGATACAGCCAGATGGTAAAAAAGGTGAAGCGAAGGCACATGGAGAGGTAGTGGAGTAATTTAATTTGTAGGGTGCGCCCTGCGCACCTATAGAGTATTAAAATTCATACGGTAAATATAAATGTCACAATACATTCGTTCATACACGAAAGGTGCTACCTACTTTTTTACTTTGGTGTCATACGATCGAAGAAAAATACTGTGTGAAGATGACTTCTTAAAAGCCTTTAAAAAAAGCATCAAACAAGTTCAACAACAATATCCTTTTAAAATCATTGCATGGGTACAACTACCCGACCATCTACACTGTATTTGGAAAATGCCTACTGACGATGCTAATTATAGTATGCGTTGGTCGCAGATAAAACGATTAACCACCCAAGCCTGTCCGCAATATCATTTACCAATAGATGTGTTAAGCCGTTCAAAAATTAAAAGAAGCGAAAGAGGTATTTGGCAACGTCGATTTTATGAACATGAAATAAAAGACGAAGCAGACTTCATAAGGCATATGGATTATTTGCACTATAATCCTGTTAAGCATGGGTTAGTTAAAAATGTAGTAGACTGGCCATATTCGAGCTTTCATCGTTATGTGAAGCAAGGTGTTTATGCGGAAGACTGGGGTAATGAGTCAATTGGTTTTTCAGAGAGTTTTTCAGATAAATTAGAGTAGTTTTTTTCTAGGTGCGCTGGGCGCACCCTACGCTAACTAATCAAAAACAGTAATTGAATGATATCCAAAATTTAACGGATACTCTGATACAACCTTCTCTCTTCCATTCAAGTCTTCTATCTCCCTCCAAAAGCTCCCATAAGGTTTAGGAGTTAACTTCAAAGATATCTCCTTTTTATTTATCGCTTTTTTAATATCCTTATCACAATACATAGGTATTTCAAAAATAGTATTTCCAAAACAGATGGTTCCTACATATTCAAAAAAATCTTCTTCTAACACTTCATTTTCAGATGTATCTTTACTTCTATGTAAAATACTTACATAAGGAGAGCTTAAGTTATTGTAAGGCATAAATGTAGAAACTACTTTTATAGGTATTTGATCTGAAATCTTATCCAACTTATCATCTATTAAAAAATTTCTAACAACCTCAAAGTACATTCTATGCTCTCTAGGTAGTAAGCCATATAAAACCTTCATAAGCCCTTTATAAACATTTATAGGAGTATGTTTTGCTATTTCACAAACGTAAGTAAACTCTTTATTCTTAAAGTTTAAATCTAAATTATCATTAATTGGTATAATATAACTACCTTTTTCTTCTGAAAACTCAAACCCCTTTTTTCCATTCTTGGAGTAAGAACTAATATACTTTCTCGTTTTGCCTTTTATTTTACTAAATACTCTGCGAGGTCTTAAATATTCACTAAGCTCTCTCTCTATAGTGTTGCCAAATTCTGAGTTGCACTGATCACACTCATCGTAATGTAATAAATACTTATTCCCTAAAAACTCTGGGATTACATGTGGTTTATTTTTAAAACTGACATCAGGTTCACTTTTTAAGCAAAATGCACATTTTTTAACACTTCCTTCAAAAGGATAAATATAAGTATCTCTATCTAGGCTAAGATAATCCCTATTGTCAAATATGGAAACATACTCTTCCATATTTTCTGCAATTTTTTTAGAAAGTCTTTTATGGCTCAGTCTATCACTAACTTTGTGCTTACTCTCACTATAAGTTATTGGATAAGAAACCTCGGCATAATTAGAATATAGTTTCTTATATTTACTTATATCAGCATCCATACCCTACTCCCCAACCATCGCCAAAAACTCTTCCTCACCCACTATCTTAACGCCCAATTTTTCCGCTTTGGTGAGCTTCGAGCCAGCTTTATCCCCTGCCAGTAGCGCAGTGGTTTTTGCAGAGATACTGCCTGAGACTTTTGCCCCTAGTGCTTGCAGCTTGGCTTTGGCTTCATCACGCGCCATGCTATCGAGCGCGCCAGTGATGACCCACGTTTGCCCATCGAGCGGCAATCCTTCTGATGCTACTTGCTCGACTTTATCCCAATGCACACCTGCTTCACGTAATGCAGTAATGACTTCGATATTGTGCGGTGCGCGGAAAAATTTATAAGCAAGCTCGGCAGTAATAGCGCCAACATCAGGCGTTTGTAGGAGCTTATCGATATCAGCAGCCATTAGGCTATCAAGGTCGCCAAATTGCTGTGCCAAATTCTGCGCCGTGGTCTCACCAACGCCGCGAATACCCAGCGCATAAATAAAGCGCGCGAGTGTTGTATGCTTACTGGCTTCGATAGCGCTGAGGATGTTCTGTACTGATTTTTCGCCCAGTTTCTCAAGCGTAATCAGCTCGTCTTGATGATTGTGCAATTGATAGATATCAGCGACTGTCTTCACCAAGCCATGCTCAAAAAAGTTAATCAGCCAACTTGCGCCTAAGCCATCGATATCCATTGCCCGACGCGAGACAAAGTGGATGAGCGCCTCGACCTGCTGCGCGGGACAAAATAGCCCACCAGTGCAACGCGCTAACGCTTCATCTTTGGGCAATACCACAGGCGAGTCACACACTGGGCAGGTCGATGGCAGCTGTACCGGTTCAGAATTTTCTGGACGCTGATCTGTCCAAACACGAGTCACTTTAGGAATCACATCACCTGCACGATGGACGCTGACCATATCACCTGCGCGCACATCTAGACGCTGAATCTCGCCAAAGTTATGCAAGGTGACATTGCTGACCGTGACGCCGCCGACTTTCACGGGTTCTAATTTACCAACGGGCGTAATGGCGCCAGTGCGTCCGACTTGCCACTCGATAGCATGCAAGCGGGTCATGACAGTTTCGGCAGGGAATTTATAAGCGGTTGCCCAGCGCGGCTCACGCGATAAAAACCCAAGCTGCTGCTGCAATGCCAAGCTATTGACCTTGATGACCATGCCATCAATCTCAAACGGTAGCTCGCCGCGTGTTTCCTTTACCGATTCATAATAGGCTTGAGCCTCGCGTGGATTTTGTACCACCTCGACTGCACTGATGGTAAAGCCAATGGTCTTTAGCCATGCAAGCGCTGCTGATTGGGTTTTGATATGCTCAGGTAAACCTTGATTGACTGAATAACAGTAAAATGCGAGCGGACGGCTAGCAGCAATGGCGGGATCTAGCTGACGCAAACTTCCAGCAGCGGCATTGCGTGGATTGGCAAAAGTTTTGTCGCCCTTTTCTTCAGCAAGGCGATTCAAACGCTCAAAACCCGCTTTCGGCATCAGCACCTCACCGCGCACTTCCAATAATGGAATCTCGCTTGCAGCCGCGAGCCAAAGTGGCAAATTGCGAATGGTTTTGGCATTTTGAGTGATGTCCTCGCCCGTTTGCCCATCACCGCGTGTCACCGCTTGGACAAACTTGCCATGAGCGTATTTGAGTGACACCGCCAAGCCATCGAGCTTTAGCTCCATCTCGTATTCAGGGTTTTGCTGTGCATCGTTGAGGCGATCATTCACGCGGCGCATAAAGCCATGTAATTCATCATAATCAAAGACATTGCCAAGCGAGAGCATGGGAATATCATGAGTGACTTGGGTAAAAGCCGATAGCGGCATGTCGCCAACTTGGTTAATCGGGCTATCTGGCTGCACCAAATCCGGATATTGTTCTTCAAGCGCCAATAAAGAGCGACGCAACTGATCGTATTCGCTGTCTTCTAAAATAGGATTATCAAGCACATAGTAGGCATAATTGTGCTGCTTAAGCGCATCGATAAACGTGCGCATCTGGGTGACGATAGCATCATCATTTTTTATAGGGTTAGTAGTATTGATGTCTTTATTAATGTCTTTAGAGGTAAGTGGTGAGATAGGGTCAGTCATAGTCGGCGTCTTTTATTTGCAATTCAAGATGCCGATATGATAACAAGTTTGTAGGATGCTCGGATATAGTCGTTCCTATATAAATTAGATACTGTGTCAGGCTCGCTCAGTCTACTATGTGTAGTACTTTCACTCACCTTCCTTGTATCTAAATTATCTTGAACCGACTCTAGCATTTTGCAGAAACTAAAGCCCATTAAAAAAGGCAAATAACGTCAATCGCTATTTGCCTTTTTTAATACTGCTAATATGAATCAGCTTTTATTGATCAACCTGTATTCATACATTAAAACTAACCTTCATAATCGCGGACTTGATTACGCAATTGCTGCTTGTATTCAGGGGTGATTGGTTCGTTCTCTTCATCGAGCATAATGGCGTCCAAATCACTTGCCATCATATAAGCGATGCTCATCATACTATCGAAGCTACGCAGCGCTTGTGGATGCGGCAAAGATAAGAATACTACCACGCCATTATAAGTATTGGTCGCCACGCTATGCGGATCAAAAGGCGCGATGCCACTATCAGTGATACCCATCATGCTAAACCATAGCATACCGGTGCCGTCTTTTTGCTCATAACGATGGAACATATTCATCGCGCCATAGCGCAGACCATACTTATCAATTAATGCCAATAAATCACGTCCACGGATAATCGCGGCTGGGCGGTCGCGATATTGATGCGGCAAGATAGTGATATTAATGTTGTCTTTGGCATTGATGAGTGGACCGTTTTGCGCTTCATCCACTGGCTCTGATAAATGCTGATCGAGTATCGGACTGTTATTATCGAAGCTTGGCTCGTCTGCGGTATCAATAGAGGGCATCAAGCTGTCAGTTGCAGACATCAAGCTTGAAAACGCATCCTGCTCTTGCTCGATATGCATCTGCTCAGCGGCTTCTGCAAACTCGCTGTTGTCAGCACGCTGCTGCTCTGCTTGCCAGCGCACATAGTCAGCATCATCTATTGTGCCAGTATCGCTGTCATTAACATCCGCATGCCCAGCTGTCAGCTGCGTATCAACATGGGTATGAGGTTGAGTCAAAGGCTCGTCTTCGACCACCGCATTTAGATAACTGCGATCAGGGGCGATACTTGTTTCGCCAGCGACTGTATCGTCTAAGTCTGGCTGATCGACGATATTGCGTTCATGGCGCGGTATGATAGGAATACCGTTTTTATCATAATTGACCGCTACCGCTTCAGCATTATTGCGGCGCTTAAAGCTACGAATGACCATAAATAGCCCTGCAAGCATGATAAATGCGGCAATGGCAATCAATATAAACTGAATAGCGGTCATAAGAGATACATCCTAATATATGACAAAAGGGAATACATAAGAGGGAATAAATGGCAATAGTCTAGCATGGCTAATGAATATCGTCACCATATAGTCATCGTTTACCGTGAGGCTGACACACTTGCGTGACGTTGTCATATTGGCACATCATTTCTAACTATACCACTGACAACTGCTACCAGTTATCAATTATTTTTGCTATTTAGCGCTGCTCTTAATCAGAAAGGTAAAGCGCTGCCTCATCGAGTGACACACTGACCAAGGTAGAAATCCCTGCGCTTGGCATGGTCACGCCTTTTAACTCATCGGCAATCTGCATCGTTAATTTATTATGGCTGATAAAGATAAACTGCAAATCGTCTGCTAATTCATGAATGAGACTGGTAAAGCGGGCGACGTTGGCGTCATCAAGTGGTGCATCCACTTCATCTAGCACACAAAATGGCGCGGGATGCTGCTTAAATATCGCAAAAATCAAACTCAGTGCAGTAAGCGTCTTCTCACCGCCTGAAAGCACAGCGAGGCGGCTATTACGTTTGCCCTTTGGCTGTGCCATCAAGGTTAGCCCTGCCCGCCACTGTTCTGATTTTGGCGCACTAACAGGCATATCATCCGTATTGAGCGTTAAACTGGCCTGCCCGCCACCAAACACTTTGGCAAATAAATTGGCAAGCTCAATATTGACGGCATCGAGCGTCTGCATAAATAGCGTCTTGGTGGTCTCATCAATCGAAGCAATCGCCTCCGTTAACGTCTGCATACTCGCAGCAATATCGGCGGTCTGCTGCGAGAGTGGTTGTAGGCGCTCATTAACTTCTGCCAACTCTGCCACGGCAGCGAGATTGACCGCGCCAATTTTACTTAGCTGCTGCTCAATCTTACTATGCTCAGCCTCAAGCTCAGTGATTTTATCTGGGCGCACGCGGCGATCATGAGCGATAAAATCTGCCAATAAGTTTGAAACGCTCATCACTTGTTGCTGATGCTGTGGGTGCTGCGCTATGTCCGATTGTGCTTTATATTTATGACTCACCTTATAATAAGCATCTAGCGCTTCTTGCGTATGGCTACTAGCATCCTCTAATTTTGCAGCGCTTAATGCCAACTTGGTCGAGTGATTGGCAAGCGCATTTTGCTGGGTTTGCAGTGTGTTTTGCAAGGTATCTAGCTCAACCTGCTGCTGATTGTATTCTTGCTTGAGCACCGTTAATGCGGTCTCGCGCCCTGTTGATATAGCCTGCTGCTCATCGCGCGCGGTCTGTGCTATTTGCAATGCAGCTTGCAGTGCTGGCAGCCTATTTTGCTGCTGCTCATGACGCGTCTTTAGATTTTGCTCGCTTTGTAGCGACTTATCAAATTGCGCATTTGCCCGAGTAAGACTACTGACACTGTGTTCTAAACGCATTTCGCTCTGTTGAATACGAAGTTGCAAGGCTTGCCAAGCGTCATCATCTGCTTGACGGGTACGACTTAGCTCACTGCGCTCAGCTTGTAATTGCTGAGTTGCCGCACGAGCATCGGCGATTTGTGGCGTTAGCGCTGCTATTTTGTTTTGGATATCTTGCTGCTCATGATTGAGCGATTGTTGTTCCTGCACCAGCTCCTGTTGCTCTTGCTCGAGGGCTGCTTTATCAGCATTGAGACGTTGGCTGTCCGCTTGCAAACGTTCAGCGTTGGCGCGCTCGGTAGTGAGCTTTTGCTGATATTGATGTTTATCGCGAGTTAATTGCTCAGCTTGCGCGCGCGTTTCTTCTAAGCTAACTGTTAATGCATCATAGTTACGCTGGTCTTTTGTAATCGCTTTTTTCTGCGCTTCTATTTTGTTCTCAAAATCATCGAGCAAGTCTTCTAACGCTTGCAAACGGCTGCGCTGCTGCAAACGCTGGGTTAAAAATTGACTGTTGCTGTTATTGCTACCATTTTGTCCATCTTGCGCACCAGCAAATTTGCTTAAATTCATCGTACCCTGACGACTGATAAGCCAGCCGTCAGTCGTGAGTAAAATAGCTGACGATGGCAATGCTTTTAAAATCTCAGCAAGCGCTTCTAACGTTTGCCTATTATCTGTCTCAGGCTGTGTAATATATAAATAGCACTGCTGCCAAAGCGCTAAGTTCGGTGCGCTAATCAGCTGTGATAAAGGCAATATTGCTTCAACCAAGTTATCTGGCAAATCGCTGATAAATGGCGTTGAATCTGTACCATTTGTCTGAGCAGATAGCCACAAGCTGTGACCTGTCTCTAATAGGGTTTTATCGTTTGCACTAGCAGCCGTGTTTCGTGCCGTTTGATAAGTAAACAGATTGGCAAAGTCATGCTCAAGCACCTGCCATAAACTGTGCGGTTTCTCAGAGTCATCGCTCGCGTTATCAACATTTAGTTGATAAGTTTGGTTAGAAACCAGCACATGGCTGTCTAACCATAATGCCAACACACTATCAAGTAGCTCTGCATGCTGCTGCCCTTTTGCGCTTAACTCAATCTGATCACGTAAAGTTGTAATGGTCAATTGACTATAGTCGCTGACTATTTTGCTTTCTAAATCACTTTTAACATCAGCAGTTTTTGCATGAACGAGTGGTTGCGATTTTGATGTCGGCTTAGAATACAAAATCTGATGCAAAGTATCGTACTCGCCTGCCAATACGGCGTGGCGCTTCTCACTCTCGCTAAGCTCACGCTGCTGCGTGTGTAATTGCTGCTGTAAATCCTGCGCTTGCGGTTGTAGCTCAGACAGTCGCTCATCGACGCTGTCTTGTTGGCGTTCAATCTGATGCAATTGTTTGTTTAGCTCGGCAACTTGCGCCACTAATGTCTGCTGCAAATTATTCGTATCAGAATTATCTTGCAAACCAGCACTTGCAACTGGTGATAGCGACTGTTGGAGTTGCTGCCATAAATGCTGCCAATTTTGCTGACGGCGCTGCCATTTTTCATGGTTTTGCTGATGGCGTTTTTGTGCTTGGTTATTAATGGCTTGCTGTTGTTCTAGCATGCGAGCTTCATCCTGCAAGCGTGATAGCTGATTTTGCGCGTCATGGTAGGCGCGCTGTAATGGTTGCTCGTTGCGTTTATGCGCTTTACGTTTATTCATTAATTCATTGAGCTTAGGACGCAATCCTTCTAGCACAGTCTGCTGCTCGGCTTGCTCAGCCTTTAAGCGATTTATCTCATCGACTGCTTGCTGACGTTGTTGATCCAAGCTGGCTAGTTGCTGCTCAATAGCGGTCAGCTGTGACTTGGCATCACCTAATTGATGCTCTGCTTGTTGATAGCTTAGCTGCTGTTGATAATGGTTGCTTTGCGCATCGTCTTTGAGCCACTGCTCTTGATTGATATGCGCGGCAAGTTTATCTTGCTTGGCTTTTAGAGTGTCATAGCTGGCTTGTAAAGTTGATACTTCAGTGGCGCTGCGCTCATGCGCTATTTTTTGCTGCTGCTGAGTATACTTGGCTTGATACAGTTGCTGAATGGCAAGCTGCTGTTTGATATCAGCAAGCGCTAATGCCAGCGCCTCGTAGCGCTCAGCACTGGCGGCTTGTTTAGACAGACGCTTTTGTTGGCTGACCAGCTCGCTTTGCATATCATGCAGGCGTGCTAAATTATCTTTCGTTTTCTCGAGCTTCTTTTGCGTTTCTTCGCGGCGCGCTTGATAGCGTGAGACTCCTGCTGCCTCTTCGATGAACTCACGCAGCTGCATGGGGCTAGACTCAACGATACGCCCAATCATGCCTTGTTCAATTACCGCATAGCTACGTGCGCCAAGTCCCGTGCCCAAAAACACATCGACCACATCACGACGACGGCAACGCGTACCGTTGATAAAATAATCTGAGCGCCCTTCTTTATTTACCTGACGACGAACAGACAGCTCTTGATACAGATTAAACTCATGGCGAATGCCATTCTGCTCATCTTGCGTATGCTCAAAGGTTAGCTCGACACTAGCGACACTTTTGGCGGCTTTATCCTGCGTACCAGCAAAGATGACATCACTCATCGCGCCGCCACGCAGCTGCTTGGCAGAGGTCTCGCCCAGCACCCAACGAATGGCATCAATGACGTTAGATTTGCCACAGCCGTTCGGCCCGACAATGGCGGTGATACCATGACGAAAGGTAAAAGTCGTAGGATTGGCAAAGGATTTAAAGCCTGCCAGCTTGAGAGATTTTAGGCGCATGAGGGATCAGTAAATATGGCGAAAACAGGCGGCTATTCTACCTGAAATTGTGACGGATTTTTAGGGTTTGTGAAGGATGCTATAATAGGGCTGAAAATAATAATCATTCGTCTAAGTATCAAAAAATAAGAGTATAAAAATGCCTAACTATAATCCGCAAGAACTACAGCAAAAATATGAGCAATGGTGCAAACTACATCGCCAGCAACTCGAAGCGCAGCAGCAGTTTTTGCAAGCTGAAGCCTTGCAAAATGAGTTGAAAAATTACTACCTAGACCCTCAATGGATGACAGATCGTGAAGCGGATCTGCCAATTGAACATTCAGGTGATGAATACTCTATCTTTAGTGAAGATGCGCTATGGAGTATGCTCAGCGACCATGATGAGCTAGCAAGAAAGTGGATGCGTTTGGGGCTTGATGCGATTGATAGGAAATAGCATTCTATTAACAGTGAAAGTATTTGGCTTGTCAGTTCCGAATAATTTAAATACATAAATGATTGATAAATAAAAACAGGTAACTGTTTTATCTGAAATCTTGGTCAGTTTTAGAGTTTATATATTATTAAGTATAGTCTGATATATGTTCTTTAATCTTATCGTAAAGTTGATCAAAACTTTTATCAAACCTTATCTTCATTGATTCTCGATTGTTTATACTACTAGAGTTATTGTTAGGGCTATGAGACAAGAGAAACTGACGTGAAATCGCCAAAAAATATTCACAATCAGTACTCAATTCCGGAAAATACAGAATAGTAAGAGTTTCAATTTTTGCACCTTTTTCATCGAACTCAGCAGTATCTATAAGAGCTCCACTTTCTAGTTGAGATAGTTGTAAACTAATATTCTTCAGAATATTGGTAAAATCAATAAGTCGGAAGGTCAGCTCTTCGTACTTTTGTCTTCGAAAAACTTGACGGTCATGTTTATGTTCGGAGTCTTGTTTTACAAGATCATGATCGTGGTCAGAGTTCTGTTTTTTAGTATCCTGCTTATACCTTTGAACATTCAAAAAATAATTTGCTACGAATGAAACTCCTCCTCCAGTTATCACACCGATAACACCAGCTATTAATGCGTCCACTCATATTCCCTAAAGTAATATCATCCGAAGTAGTCGAACGATTAGTATTCTAAATCACCCCAATCCCACTTAACAACAGCTGCCCGCCTGCAAACAATAACAACACCCCAAAGGCACGCTTAAGCGTTAGCGCAGGCAATTGGTGGGCAAGCTTGGCACCGACTTTTGCCATCGCAAAGCTAGCGACAGAAATACATAAAAATCCCGTGATATGGACAAAACCTATCGTACCCTCAGGCAGATTGACCACATCTTGCCCGAACCATGCAAACCCTGCCGCACCAGCCAATGCAATCGGCAATCCACAAGCGGCAGACGTGCCAACCGACTGCTTCATCGGTAACCCCGCCCAATTTAAAAAGGGTACGGTCAAGCTGCCACCGCCAATCCCAAAAATAGACGACGCCATGCCAATCCCTGTACCCGCGCCAAACTGTACGCCAGCTGACGGTAGCGGTTTGCCCAGCTGCTCTTTATTGGACAAAAACAGCATTTTTAAAGCGACCAATAACGCGCCGACACCGATGATGGCTTGCAATACTTTACCGTCAATCATATCGGCAATACCAGCACCGACCAAACTACCGATGACCAAGCCGAGTGCCATTTTGCGCCAGACCTCCCAACGTACGCCGCCACGCTTATTGTGCGCAGTCATTGAGCTAATCGAAGTCACAACGATGGTCGCCAGTGATGTACCAATCGCCAAATGGGTCACCACTTCTGGCGAAAAATCATAAGCGGTAAAAATCCATACCAATGCTGGTACGATAATCATGCCGCCGCCAACGCCAAATAGACCGGCACTGACACCCGCAAACGCGCCTGCAATCACAAACCACACATATAACATCATCGAATTAGCCTTTTATCACACTTATTTTTATAAAAATTCTTTAGTTTTATAATCACTTGCCTATCGCATTTGCTAAATCATAATCCGACCTTTATGCTGTTTATTTGGTATTGTCTAATCGTGACAACCGCCCAGTATAACAAAGATTATCCACGCTATATTAACCACATCGACGAAACTTATGCCGCCATTTTCCAATTTTTCTGACGACTCATTAGAGCTTCATCATTTACCACAGCTGAACCATCGCCACCTTGTCAGCAGTGCCTCTACCAATAGCGAGCTGATAACAGATGTACAACATGGCACGTTAAATGCTGCGCAGATGCATCTACTGACCGCTGAAACCCAAAGCGCAGGTCGTGGGCAGCACGGGCGCTCGTGGCAATCACCGCGCGGCAATGTCTATCTGTCGTTATATCATCCTGTTCATCTGCCGATTAGCGGTTTACTGTCACTAATCATCGGCGTTGAACTGGCAAAAATGCCCGTTATTCAAATATTAAATGAGCAATTGCGCGCGCAAGGGTTGACGCCCATCGGCGTGAAGTGGGCGAATGATTTGGGCTTTTATCAACCGCCATCTGACTCAGTGTCAAATGAGCCTAAACTGGCAGCACAGACCCTACCTTTTAATAAACTTGCGGGTATTTTGATAGAACCTGTTACCCAAACGGGCAAATTGGTCGGCGTGGTGATGGGCGTAGGACTTAATGTACAGGCAACGCCCAATCTCACTGCAAAAACCTGCGAAGGCATGAGTTATCAAGCGATTAGCCTACAGGATATTTATGAGAAGCTAAAACCAGAGACAGATATTGTGAGTCTGCCAAGCCTAAAAATACTTTACCAACAAATGAGTAAAGCCCTGCTAGCCGCGATGACACGCTTTGAGCACTTAGGATTAGAGAAGCCCACTGGTCAAAGCTATAATTTGGACAGCTTTTTAAAACAGTTTGAGTCGATGGATGCACTGGCAGGATTACGCTTGCACGTTACTCAAGAGCATAACGGTAAAACAGATAGTATCACAGGTTATGCTTGTGGTCTTGATACACATGGATGTTTGCAATTGCGTCAAGATAGCGGTAAGATTTCTGCGCTTTTTACCGGACGCATCGACGTTATTGATAAGGCTTAAATCAAAGACCCAATGGGCACGATATAAAGGGATTTTTATGCTCTGGTTAGATCTTGGCAACACCCGTCTAAAATACTGGCTCACCGATGATATCGGACAAATAGTCGCGCATGATGCCAAGCAACATTTGCAAGCGCCTGCCGAACTACTGATGGGTTTGACCGATCGCTTCGAGCGTTATGCGCCTGATTTCATTGGTATCTCATCGGTGCTGGGCGACGATTTAAATGTTAAAGTGTCAGAGACGTTAGGTCGTCTGAATATTCCGTTTGAGTTTGTCCATGTCGATGCAGCGCATGCTTTGATGAAGAGTGCTTATAATGACGAACAGCTCGGCTGTGATCGTTGGCTACAGATGCTGGGCGCCGTAGATAAGAAAAAACGTCAATGCGTGATTGGCTGTGGCACAGCAGTGACCATTGACTTGATTGATCATGCTGAGCATTTGGGCGGTTATATTTTCCCCAGTATTTATCTGCAACGTGAATCACTATTTTCAGGCACTAAGCAAATCACCATATCCAATGGCACCTTTGATAGTGTGGGTCAAGGCATGACCACACAAGATGCGGTACATCGCGGCATACTATTATCAATCGTCGGTGCCATCAATGAGATTAGCCATCGCCATCCCAACTTTGAAGTTATCATGACGGGTGGTGATGCATCTATTATCTCGCAGCACGTCAACCGTCCAGTACGCTTGCGTGATGATTTATTGTTGAACGGTCTGGCACGATATTTTGATCATACCAAACAGTCGTAATACTCAATAGATACTTTTACATTGAAAATAAAAAAAGCAGTACGTGTAAGGCGTACTGCTTTTTAGTATTGTTTAAGCTTTAGTAATACTCAAATATTATTGGAACGGTTACTTTGCCTACTACTGTCTTACTATCTTTTCTAAATGGTTTCAAAAGACTGCGGCGTAACTCTCTCATAAACTCACTATCAATTTTATCGGAGCCACTACTCTTCAATACGGTAATATTTGCAACTTTACCTTCCTGATTTACAATTAATAAAAATTTCATTTCCGCACGTTTGAGTTTGCAAGGTTCTTCCGGATCACAATTACCCTCTAAGTTGCGAATGTGACGACTATCGAACCTTGGTTGATGTACCCACTTCGCATCAGAAGTTGAAAACTGAATGACGGGTTGCGATGGTGACATGTCTGCTAACTCAGCATTTGCTGAGTGTACCGCAAATACACTCAGTAGAAATAGCGCTTTTGTCAGCACAGAAATAATAGTTAATCGCAGATTTATCTTGAAGCGTGTTTTAGGTGTGGTAATAGTCAGCAGCATAGACGATATCTTATAAATATGGCGAATAAAAAAGGCTAAGAAGCAACTCTATTAATCGATTATTGTCAATCAAAAAATAAAATATACCTTAGCACAATTGTTCGTTATTAACCAGCCATTGTCCTAAGCTAGTCTGGTTATGCCAAATTTAGAAAGTCGCTGATGATAGTATTATATTTTTATACTATTTAGTCTCATTAAATAGCTCACGACCAACTAGCATACGGCGGATTTCACTGGTACCCGCGCCAATCTCATACAACTTGGCATCGCGCCAGTAGCGACCAAGTGGATACTCATTGGTGTAGCCATTACCACCAAAGATTTGAATGCCCTCGCCTGCCATCCAGGTGGCTTTTTCGGCACACCATAAAATCACACTAGCGCAATCTTTACGTACTTCTCGGCTATGACCGGCACCGCGCGCGTCCAACATATCGAGATTTTTGCCGACAGTGTACAAGAAGCTGCGACCTGCTTGCAATATCGTATACATGTCTGCGACTTTGCCTTGAATAAGCTGGAACTCACCGATGGCTTGACCAAACTGCTTACGATCATGGATATAAGGCACGACATTATCCATCACCGCTTGCATGATGCCGATAGGACCTGCAGCTAATACTGCACGCTCGTAATCTAGCCCGCTCATCAATACCTTAACGCCTTCATTGAGGCCGCCTAAGATGTTCTCTTTAGGTACTTCAACATTATTAAAGGTCATCTCGCCCGTATGACTACCACGCATGCCGAGCTTATCCAGCTTTTGTGCCGTGCCAAAACCTTCCATACCTTTTTCAACGATAAAGGCCGTCATGCCTTTCGCGCCTAGCTCTGGATTGGTCTTAGCATAAACCACCATCACGTCAGCATCGGGACCATTGGTAATCCACATTTTGCTACCATTCAACACATAGCTACCGTCTTTTTCTTCAGCTCTGAGCTTCATGCTGACGACGTCTGAGCCAGCGCCTGTCTCACTCATAGCCAATGCACCGATGAACTCACCGCTGACTAATTTTGGCAAATACTTTTGTTTTTGTGCTTCACTGCCGTTACGTTTTATTTGGTTGATACATAGGTTTGAGTGCGCACCATAGCTCAGCGCTACCGATGCCGAAGCGCGGCTAATCTCTTCCATCGCGACCATATGTGCGACGTAGCCCATGTTAGAGCCGCCGTACTCTTCAGGAACGGTAATACCATGTAGACCAATGTCGCCCATTTTTTGCCACAAATCCATGGGGAACTCGTCGCTACTGTCAATCTCGGCAGCACGTGGGGCAATTTCATTAGTCGCAAACTGTTGTACCATGTCACGTAAGGCATCGATATCTTCGCCAAGCTGAAAATTCAATCCAGGTAAACTCATAGCCATTCCTTGTATTTTGATGTTTAATTTTTTACTAGCGCTGTGTCAATTTAAAAATAGATGATATAGCTTGAACAAATTTTCCTCGCTTGCTGTGCAACTTCGTCACTCCAGAAGCTTCAAAAAATTTGTCCCAGCCATAAACCTATCTATCTATTCATTTAGCTTATGACTAACTATATTCTTAATGAAATTAGTTAAGACTGACGTTTGTTAATTAAAGCACGTGCCACGTTTGAGCCATTTGGACGCTTTAAAAACGCACTGATACGCTCGCCTGCCACGACCAATTTATCCAAATCGATGCCTGTACTGATACCCATACCATGCAGCATATACACCACATCTTCGGTCGCCACGTTACCCGTTGCGCCTTTGGCATAAGGACAGCCGCCTAGTCCAGCCACCGAGGTATCAAACTCACTGACACCCATTTGTAGTGCAGCTAAGGTATTGCTCAATGCTTGACCATAAGTATCATGAAAATGACCCGATAGCATAGAGATATCAGCATATTCTAATGCAGCTTGTAATGCTCGTTGCACTTTAAGCGGTGTACCCACACCAATGGTGTCGGCAATGCCAATTTGCTCAGTACCAATCTCTACCAGACGCTTAGTCACATAAGCTACTTGGCTAGGGTCAATGTCGCCTTCATAAGGACAGCCAACCGTACAAGAGATAACGCCGCGTACTTTGATGCCTTGCGCTTTTGCCGCAGCAGCAACTGATGCAAAACGCTCAATACTCTCATCAATACTACAGTTGATATTCTGTTGACTAAAGGTTTCGCTAGCTGAGCCAAAAATAACGATTTCATCAGGACGATGAATGATGGCATTTTCAAAGCCGCGCATATTGGGTACTAGAACTGAATAACAAATATCCGCATGCCGCGTCGGCGCTAGCGCATCGAGCAACGCGCTGTTATCACTCATTTGTGGCACCCACTTTGGCGAAACAAAGCTTGTCGTCTCAAGCTTTTTGACACCTGCCGCAATCAAATCATTGATAAGCGTTTGCTTAACCTCAGTCGGTACCGTCATTGACTCGTTTTGTAGTCCATCACGCGGGCTAACATCAACGATTCTGACATGCTTTGGATACGGATGGTTTGGATACGAGTGGCTCATGCTTGTCGTCCTTATTGTTACTTACCTATTATTAAGCTATGTCAGCTATTCGCTTTCCGTATTAATGCGTAATAACTCGTCACCATCAGCAACCAAATCACCTGCTGCAAATAGCAATTCTGCCACTACCCCATCTGTCGGTGCAGTAATAGTATGCTCAATCTTCATGGCTTCGATGACCGCTAACGGCTCGCCTTTTTTCACAGTATCGCCAACCGCCACTTTAAAGGCAACAACCTGTCCTGGCATCGGTGATTTTAAACTGCCGACTGCCGCGGACTCTTCACCCACGTGTTCCATGATATCAATCAGCGTAATCTCGTCACGACCACTGTCTGTGAATACATAGACCGTCTCATTAAGCACCCAGCTTTGCGCGCTAGTACGAGCACCATCCAACCATAATGTATGATTGTGCTCGTCGCTACTGGCATAGCTCACTTGACCTTCATAAACCGTTTCGGTCTGAGCAGCGACATTAATATTACTATTATCCTGTGTATTCGTGACTTCTTTTTCAATAACAAGCGTAAAGCTACTGAGGTTATCACCGCCTTTTTTGCTGTCTGAACAACTTGCATTATGCCAGTTGCTCATGCGGGCCGTATAAGCATGCTCATCATAAACCAAGCTAAATGATCTGGTGTAGTCGCTATAAGCACGGAAGCCTGTAGGTTTGCTAAATGGATCAATATCTGACTCTTGCATTGCAATCTCGCTCGCAAGCTGACGAGTAATGGCGGTCACAACGAGCGTCGATAAAGCTAAAGGCTGCTGATTAAAAATCGCATCACGCTCGTGCTCAATCAATGCCGTATCGAGATTGGCTTTGCTAAAAGACTCTGTATTTAAGATATAGCGTAAAAATGCCGCATTATTCGGCAAACCCACGATACGCGTTTGCGCAAGTGCTCGATCGAGCTTGGCTAAGGCTTGCTCTCGCGTTGGCGCATGAACGATTAGCTTGGCAATCATAGAGTCATAGAACGGACTAATCACATCGCCTTCGCGCACGCCATCATCGATACGTACGCCAGTACCATCTTTATCAATCATAAAAGTGCTGTGTTCAGGTTTTTGATACGTAAACAACGTACCGGTCGCGGGCAAGAAGCTATTATCAGGGTTTTCGGCACAGATACGCGCCTCAATTGCATGGCCATTGATAGTCAAATCGTCTTGGGTCTTTGGCAATGGTTGACCTGCCGCGACTAAAAGCTGCCATTCGACCAAATCGACACCGGTAATCGCTTCGCTGACTGGATGCTCAACCTGCAACCGCGTATTCATCTCCATGAAATAAAAATTCATAGAATTTTCGCGCTGCTCAACGATGAACTCAACCGTGCCTGCGCCGACATAATCGACTGCACGGGCTGCTTCGATGGCAGCTGTTCCCATCGCCTCACGCATCGCAATGTCAACACCTGGTGCAGGCGCTTCTTCTAATACTTTTTGGTGGCGGCGCTGTACGGAACAATCACGCTCAAATAAATGCACATAGTTGCCATGGGTATCGCCAAATACTTGGATTTCGATATGGCGCGGTTTTAAGGCGTATTTTTCAACCAACACTTTATCATCACCGAAGCTGGTAATGGCTTCACGGCGACATGAGTCTAATAAATCCACAAAGTCGCGGCTTTGCTCGACGATACGCATGCCTTTACCGCCACCACCTGCACTGGCTTTAATCAAGACAGGATAGCCAATGGCGTCTGCCTGCTGCTGCAGAAATTCTGCGTCTTGATTGTCACCATGATAACCCGGTATTAATGGCACGCCAGCTGTTTCCATCAACCGCTTGGATTCGGATTTGCCACCCATGGCACGAATAGCATCGGCTGAAGGTCCAATAAATACCAGTCCTGCATCCTGACAAGCTTGCGCAAAATCAGCATTTTCGCTTAAAAATCCATAACCCGGATGAATCGCTTGTGCGCCAGTCTCAAGCGCTATCGCGATAATCGCATCACCTTTTAGATAGCTGTCTTTCGGCGCTGAGCCACCCAAATAGATGGCTTCATCACAGACAGCCACATGCTTGGCCTCACGATCCGCATCGGAATAAACAGCAACGGTACTGACGCCAAGACGCTTAGAAGTCGCAGCCACTCGGCAAGCAATTTCACCACGGTTGGCAATTAGAATTTTAGAAAACATAACTATCCCTGTGTGTTATCGTTTTTATTTGAGGTCTTGTCTATTTATTCGTTTATCTCTCGTGCATTATCAATCTGCCGTCAACCAATTGGGCTTACGTTTTTGCAAAAAGGCTTGTACCCCTTCTTTGCCTTGCTTTGATGAACGAATATCAGCGATACCTTTAACGGTATCTGCAATCAATTCATCGGTAATCGGCGCGCCGGCGACTTCATGCAATAAACACTTGCAGGTCTTGACCGCATCGGGGCTGTTTTTGACCACTTTAGCGCAGAATGTCGCAACCGCATCGTCTAACGACTCTTCGCTGACACGCTCATGGATAAAGCCAAGCTGCCGGGCTTTTTTAGCATCGAATACTTCAGCACTGAGAAAATAACGCTGCGAGGCTCTGGCACCTAATGCACGTATCACATAAGGGCTAATCGTTGCAGGTGCTAAGCCCAAACGTACTTCGCTAAGACAAAAATTGGCAATTCTCACAGCGATTGCTACATCACAAACGGCAACCAAACCCATGCCACCTGCATATACATCTCCTTGAATAGCAGCAACCGTTGGTTTTGGGCACTCATAAATAGTCTTCAGCATTTGCGCCAATTTATCGGCGTCTGCAAGATTCTCTTCATAGCTATAATCCGCCATGGCACGCATCCAATTGAGATCCGCGCCCGCACAGAATGCCTTGCCAGCAGCGGCTAGCACAATGACACGTACCTCATCATCAGCACCAAATGTATTGAATGCATCGGTTAGCTCAGCAATCATTTCATCATTGAAAGCATTACGTATCTCAGGACGATTTAATGTCACCGTAGCAACGTGTTGTTCTACTTTAACCAATAAGCTTTTATAATTTTTATCACTGTCTTTTTGCATAACTTTCTCTGTATTTTTATGTAAATATTTAAACAAACGCTCGGTCAATCCATAATAATGTTAATACAAGGAAGCCGAATGTAGATGTACAAATCGTACTTCAAATGAGGTTGACGCAGTAGTAGCTTATTATGGGAAGGCCTGAAAATGCTTACATTCTAAAAACACCAAACGTCGTCTCTTCGATCGGCGCGTTATAGGCGGCGCTCAACCCTAACGCCAATACATTACGGGTATCAGCAGGATCAATCACGCCATCATCCCATAAACGTGCAGTGGCATAATAGGGATGACCTTGCTCTTCATACATTTCGCGTATCGGCGCTTTGAACGCCGCTTCATCTTCGTCGCTCCACGCCTCGCCTTTACGGTCAAAGTTATCGCGCTTCACCGTTGCCAATACTGATGCTGCTTGTTCACCGCCCATTACAGAGATACGCGCATTTGGCCACATCCATAAGAAACGCGGACTATAAGCACGGCCACACATGCCGTAGTTACCGGCACCGAATGAGCCGCCAACGATAACAGTAAACTTAGGTACTTTTGCATTCGCCACCGCCATCACCATCTTGGCGCCATGACGAGCGATACCTTCATTTTCATATTTACGACCAACCATAAATCCGGTGATGTTTTGCAAAAATATTAATGGAATTTTGCGTTTACAGCACAGCTCAATAAAGTGCGTACCTTTTTGTGCCGACTCACTAAACAAGATACCGTTATTGGCGATAATACCGACTGGCATCCCTTCGATATGAGCGAATCCACAAACCAGCGTCGTGCCAAAGCGTGATTTGAATTCATCAAAAGCACTGTCATCGACGATACGAGCAATGATTTCTTTGATATCAAACGGCTTACGTTTATCCGTTGGAATGACGCCATATAGCTCTTTGGCGTCATAGCGTGGCTGATGTGGTTTGATTTGATTGGGCACTTGCTTCGCAGGACGATTTAGATGGCTAACGATGTTGCGCGCAATCGACAATGCATGAGTGTCGCTTTGTGCTAAGTGATCGACAACCCCTGACAGACGGGTATGCACATCGCCACCGCCCAAATCTTCGGCTGTGACTTCTTCACCTGTCGCCGCTTTTACCAGTGGTGGACCACCCAAAAAGATGGTGCCTTGGTCTTTCACGATAATAGACTCGTCACTCATCGCTGGTACATAAGCCCCTCCAGCCGTACAGCTGCCCATGACCACGGCAATCTGTGGAATACCGGCGGCACTCATATTGGCCTGATTAAAGAAAATGCGACCAAAGTGTTCTTTATCGGGAAATACGTCATCTTGATTGGGTAAATTGGCTCCACCTGAATCCACCAAATAGACACAAGGCAAATTGTTTTCTTGCGCGATTTCTTGCGCACGCAGATGTTTTTTGACCGTCATTGGGTAGTAAGTGCCACCCTTTACCGTGGCATCATTACAGACAATCATACACTCAATGCCATTGATACGACCGATACCCGCAATCACGCCCGCCGCTGGAATCTCTTCGCCATACATATCATGCGCTGCCATCGGTGCCACTTCTAAAAATGGCGTACCTACATCGAGCAAACGCTCGACGCGCTCACGAGGCAAGAGTTTGCCACGGGCTAAATGCTTGGCGCGGGCACGCTCTGAACCGCCTTGCACGACTTTACGTAAGTGACCATATAAGTCATCGACCACCGCTTGCATGGCGGCACTGTTTTGCTGAAATTCAGCGGCATTTGGACTCAGTTTACTGGTTATGATAGCGCTCATGATATCCCTTTTTCTTTAATACGTAGATACGTAAATGCGAGTGGCTTTTTTCTTTTAGTCTTGACTCATAATAATAATTTTTAATATAACAGATCTGAAATAGTCTTTAGTATTACAGATTAAGTCATCATCTGATTACAAACCCAGCTCTTCTTTCATTTGTTCAATAATTTTATATTTCTGAATTTTCCCAGTGATGGTCATTGGATATTCAGTCACGAAACGATAATAAGTCGGTACTTTATAATGGGCAATATGCTCGCTACAGAACTCGCGAACTTCCTCTTCTGTCAAGCTGTCTGCTTCTTTAGGAATAATCCATGCCGCGAGTACTTCGCCATATTTTTTATCAGGAATACCGACGATTTGCACATCCCGAATCTTTGGATGACGATAGAGATAGTTTTCGATTTCGACCGGATAAATATTCTCGCCGCCGCGAATGACCATATCTTTACTACGACCAACGATTTTGACATAACCATCTTCATCCATCGTAGCCAAATCACCCGTATGCATCCAACCATCTTGGATAGCCGCGCGGGTTTTAAAGCGACTGCCCCAATAGCCTTTCATCACTGAATAACCGCGTGTCAATAACTCCCCGGTCTCGCCCAATGCGACAATCTCACCCGTTTCAGTATTGACGACTTTGACCTCAAGCGCAGGCTGCACTAAACCAACGGTCGATACTTGCTTATCAAGCGGCGTATGTTCATTAGTCTGGCAAGATACTGGACTGGTCTCTGTCATGCCATAGGCAATGGTGACTTCGCTCATGTGCATCTCATCAATGACGCGGCGCATGACTTCAATCGGACAACTAGAGCCTGCCATGATGCCAGTACGCAAAGTCGATAGATCAAAGTTTTTAAATTCCGGATGGTCAAGCTCAGCGATAAACATCGTTGGCACGCCATGTAGACCCGTACATTTTTCTTCTTCCACCGCTTGTAATACCGTCAGTGGCTCAAAACCATCGTTCGGATAAACGATACAGCCACCATGCGTGAGAATCGCTAGGTTACCGAGTACCATACCAAAGCAGTGATAAAGTGGCACCGGAATACACAGTTTATCTTCTTCAGTAAGGTTCATGGCCTCACCGATGAAGTAACCGTTGTTAAGAATATTACGATGGCTTAAAGTTGCACCTTTTGGCGTACCAGTCGTGCCACTGGTGAACTGTACATTGATAGCGTCAGTATTTTTGAGCTGGGCTTGGCGCTCTGCAACCCGTGGATCATTGGCATCACCTTCCGCCATCCATGCAGAGAATTTCTGCATAAAGCCAAAGGTTTCTTCAGATGCTGGCTCATCAATCCAGATGATACGCTCAATCGTCGGAATCTCGACCAAATCAAGCTGAGTGTAGTCTTTATGATAAATTTCAGGACACAGTTCACTGATGAGACTGGCGTAATCGCTGGTTTTGAAATGGCGCATAAGTACGAGCGCTGAGCAGCCCAATTTATTCAAGGCATATTGCAGCTCAAAAGTACGATAGGCAGGATTGATATTGACAAGGATGACACCGACTTTTGCCGTCGCTAATTGCATGAGCAGCCATTCAACATTATTGTGCGACCAGATACCGATGCGATCACCGATTTCCAGCCCCATCTCAATCATACTACTGGCCAGCTGATTGACTTGCTGTTGTAGCTCGCGGTAAGTCCAGCGGATATTTTGATGGCGAGAAACCAAAGCTTCGCGCTCTGGATACTTAGATACAATTGCATCAAAAAAGTCACCGATAGTCGCTTCAATGAGCGGTACATCAGGGCCTTTATCATAGCTTTGGGTAAGCGGTGCATTTGCTGAGCGTGCGCCCATATTAATACTAGGAATGCTATTTAGAATAGTATCAAAATCAATTTGAGTCGCATCGAAATCAGAATTTTGCGTCATAACGAGTCCTTTCGTTTTACTTTTTATGGTACTTATTAGTCGCCTATCATCAATTCATTCTTCCTTGAACAGGTCTTGACTATCGTTAGCTACTATACCGTCTTAAATCGAAGACTGTCAATAATAGTAATACAATATGTATCATTTAAAATGATAATATACGATAAATTCATCAGTCATAATTAAATGACGAATTTCTTGAATGACTTAAATCAAAAAAGCCAGCCTTATCACATATAGAAAAAAGCTGGCTTTTCCAGTGATTAATAGTCTCAAATCACTCCAGACCCAATTCTTTTATCATTTGCTCAACGATTTTGAATTTCTGAATTTTACCAGTGATGGTCATTGGATATTCATCAACGAAACGAAAGTAGGTCGGCACTTTATAATGAGCAATATGGTCACAACAAAACTGCCTTACCTCTTCTTCGCTTAAGCTATTTGGCTCTTTTGTAATAATCCACGCCGCGAGTACCTCACCATACTTTTTATCAGGAACACCGACGATTTGTACATCGCGAATCTTCGGATGACGATAGAGATAGTTTTCGACTTCTACTGGATAGATGTTTTCGCCGCCGCGAATGACCATGTCCTTGCTACGACCCACCACAGTGATGTAGCCATCTTCGTCCATCACTGCCAAATCACCCGTATGCATCCAGCCATCCGTAATCGCCGCGCGTGTTTTAAAGCGGCTGCCCCAATAGCCTTTCATCACCGCGTAGCCATAAGTGAGTAATTCGCCCGTCTCTCCAATCGGGACGACATCACCCGTTTCGGTATCCACGATTTTGACCTCAAGCGCGGGCAGCACCATCCCTACGGTAGAAACTCTTTTTTCAAGGGGTGTTTGCGAGCTGGTTTGACAAGAAGCTGGACTGGTCTCGGTCATGCCATAAGCAATCGTCACCTCGCTCATGTGCATTTTATCCATGACGCGGCGCATGACCTCAATCGGACAGCTAGAGCCGCCCATGATACCAGTACGCAAGCTGGACAAATCAAAGCTGTCGAATTCTGGATGATCGAGCTCTGCGATAAACATCGTCGGTACCCCAAGCAAGGCGGTACATTTTTCCTCTTCCACCGTTTGCAATACCGTTAGCGGATCAAAACCATCGTTGGGATACACCGCGCAGCCACCATGGGTCAAAATAGCTAAATTACCACCTACCATGCCAAAGCAGTGATAAAGCGGTAATGGAATGCATAGCCTATCCTCCTCTGTCAGCCTCATACCTTCGCCAAGGAAGTAGCCATTATTCAAGATATTTCGATGCGTTAAAGTAGCGCCTTTTGGTGTACCCGTTGTCCCACTAGTAAACTGCACACTAATAGCATCGGTATTCTTTAGCTGGGCTTGGCGCGCAGCTAAACGAGGGTCGTTTGCATTACCCTCTGCCATCCAAGCAGAGAATTTCTGCATAAAATTGAAATTTTCATCAGATGCTGGCTCGTCAATCCAAATGATGCGCTCAATCGTTGGAATCTCCACCAAGTCCAATTGCTGATAGTTCTTATGATAAATCTCAGGACAAAGCTCACGAATCATTTGCGTATAGTCGCTGCTTTTGAAATGACGCATTAATACCAATGCCGAACAGCCCAGCTTATTCAGTGCATATTGCAGCTCAAAGGTACGGTAAGCAGGATTGATATTGACGAGGATAACGCCGACTTTCGCGGTTGCCAATTGCATCAGCAGCCATTCAGCATTATTGTGTGACCAGATACCGATGCGATCACCGATTTCTAGCCCCATTTCAATCATGGCACTCGCTAACTGATTAACTTTCTCTTGTAGCTCACGATAGATCCAACGGATATTTTGATGGCGAGAAACCAAAGCTTCACGATCAGGATATTTATTGACAATAGCATCAAAAAAATCACCGATTGTCGCTTCAATCAGCGGCACATCAATACCTTTATCATGGCTTTGGGTGAGTGGCGCATTTGCTGAACGCACGCCTACATTAACTTTGGGGATATTATTGAGAATAATGTTATTAGGCGTACTTTCATTAATAATGCTGTCAAAATCGGTAATCTGAGTCATCACGAGTCCTTTCGTTTTGCTGTTTGGTGTTTGTTATCAGAGCGGTAATAGACTACAAAGGTAAATGTCATATTCTTCCTTGAATATTCTCTGTCACCATAGACTATAATTAAATCAAGCCCTAACCAATATAGCCTCTTAAATGAAAGCCTGTCAATAATATTGATACAGGACGTATCGATTACTATTGCTGCGCCATCTTATTAAGTTGATTATTTATATAAAAGATACGATAGACATAAAAAAGCCAGTGCTGCATAAAGATGGCAACACTGGCTATAATTTATAATACTTTTACAATTATACTTTAGGCACTACAGGCGATTTAATCGTTACCGTTGCGCTGACTTCATCACTATCATTTAGCAAGTCCATGACCAACTCTTCATCACTTTCTATTTTGACCTGCCAATTGCCAGTCGCTTTTGGCACACCTGTCACCATGACGGAGATTGCTTTATTTTTCAGGCGAATCATTGGCGGCTTATGATCGTAGCCATTATGCTCTAGACCTAATACATCATCAGCAATGGTAGCAGCCTGCGCGCGCAACGGTGCGACGTAACGACACGGCACGCCATCGATAGACATACAGTCACCAATCGCATAAATATTGGCTGTACTGGTACGCAAGGTCGGCGCATCCACCACGATACCAGTGCGACGGTCAAACTCGACACCAGCTGCGGTAGGCAGTTTGTCATCGACCGTCAGACCTGTACTGGCAATCACATGATCCACGATGAGCGGTTCGATTGGCTCAGCAGTACTGCTGTCTGTCGCTGATGCTAGCGCCTCATAACTGACCTGCAGTTTTCCATCACTGAGACGAGTAATAGCAGATACCTGATACCCTCCTAAAAAGTTAATCCCTTGCGAATTGACCGCTTGGGCGATACGAGAAGTTGCTTTTGGCGGTAGCATTTGTGATAGTGGCGCATCGTTTAGATCAATGAGCGTCACTTGATGACCTGCTTTTAATAAGTCTTCTGCAATCTCCGTCCCAACCATACCCGCGCCGACAATAGCAACGTGCTGACTGCCAGTTGCTAGCTTTTCTTGCAACTGTCCAAAGCGCTCAATATGATTGACATGCCAGACTAGTTCCTCTGGCAAGCTTTTTGGGAAGATAGGATGCGCACCCATCGCTAGTACCAGCTTGTCATAGCCGATCGTAGCGTAATTGGTATAAACGGGATCTGAGCGCAGCGCAGAGATAAGCTGCAACTGTTGAGTGGTCGTATCAACATCCGTCACTTGCGTGTTGGCAAGTAGCTTAACATTTGCAGCTTCTGCGGCATCAATGCCCGTTGCTCTGACCAAATCTGCTGCACTTTTCTTTTGGCTAATCGCCATGGTCAGCATTGGCTTGTGATAACGATCGCCACTGTCGGCAGTAATTAAGGTAATCGGGATACCTTTGTCTTTTGCACGAATGGCATCGATGACATGCCAGCCAGCCAATCCTGCACCGATAATGACGATACCTTTAGATGACTCTACTAATGAATTTTCTACACTCATATGAACTCCAATACGGTTTATGAATTATTTTAATTATCAAAAATATTGACCGCTATTGTATCAGTAAACAGGTATTCACTCACCTTTTCACTTATGTAGTGAATCGTACCAACGTCGCGATTGAATGCATCAATCTACTAATATTCTATTGGCACAGAAAAAGCACCTATTAATAGGTGCTCTAAAAAAATATTTTAATCCAGATCAAACTCCATACGTTTTGCCGTTGCTTGCATGGTTTTAGTATCTATTAACGTCTCCAAGCAATATAGACTGGCATGAATACCTGCGCTTATTCCTGCCGAAGTTATCAGCTTAGCACTTTCATCACTAGCGTCGACAAAACGAGTATGAGAGATCACATCAATATCAGCATAGGATGCTAGATTATCTAAGTCCATCCAATGAGTGGTTGCAGACTTGCCAGCCAATAACCCAGCCTTAGCGAGCAACAAAGCACCCGTGCAAACTGAAAGTGTCAAATCAACGAGCTTAGCTTGAGTGACAATCCAATCGATAACCACTGGATTGTTTATCTCTATTTTTTCGGCACCATAACCACCAGGAACTACTAAAACATCAATGTCTGGATGGTTGGAAAAACTGTAATCAGGAACAACACGTAGACCGTTTCTAGCAGATATCGGCGCGTGATGCTCAGCAATGGTAATAACTTTGAAGTATTTATCACTAGTAGCATTGGCAGCCAATGAAAACACCTCAAAAGGTCCTGCGAAGTCCAACACTTCGACTTCGTTAAATAGTAATATTCCAACGGTTCGCATTGATGTCATTCTTTGTCCTCGAATGAGTGTTAGATAAAATGCAACTTATTACAAGCGTATAAATACTAGAATAGAGTCACAAAAGCGTGCCTTAAAAAACGATAAAGACAGCTAACCTGTCACTATAGTTGATCCTATATAAATGAAATACGTTGTCAGGCTTATTCAGTCTACTATTTATAATACTGTCAGTTGCCCTTTTCGTACCCGCGTTATATTAAACCAACTATATCATTTACTTATACCAATAATATCCTTGAATATATAAATCTACTAATAATCTGCGGGCACAAAAAAAGCGCCTATTTAGTAGGTGCTTTTTAGATCTGCTATTTATAAATAATTCGAATAACGCAGTAGAGAGTTTTAATGATTCAAAATCTTCGATAAGAACAGTTGCGCGCGATCACTTTTTGCCCCTTCAAAAAACTCATCCTTACTACAGTTCTCGACAATATGACCTTCGTCCATAAAGATAATACGGTTGGCTACCTGACTGGCAAAGCCCATTTCATGGGTCACACACATCATGGTCATGCCATCACGAGTCAACTCGACCATGACATCAAGTACTTCTTGAATCATCTCAGGGTCAAGCGCAGAGGTCGGCTCATCAAAGAGCATCGCTACAGGATCCATTGCCAGCGCGCGTGCAATTGCAACACGCTGCTGCTGACCACCCGATAGCTCCGCGGGATACTTCGCGGCCTGTACCGTTAGTCCAACACGATCTAAATACGCCATAGCTTTTTGCTTGGCCTCGCTCTCTTTGCGACCCAATACTTTTATTTGCGCCACTGTCAAATTATCAATGATAGTCAAATGCGGAAACAGCTCAAAATGCTGAAAGACCATGCCGACACGGCTGCGTAATTTTGGCAGATTGGTTTTTGCCGCACCAACTGAGATACCATTCACCATGATCCCACCTTCTTGAAAAGGCTCCAGTCCATTGACCGTTTTAATCAAGGTTGATTTACCACTACCTGATGGCCCGCACACGACGACGACATCACCTTTATGTACATGCGCCGTACAATCACTCAATACTTGAAAATCCCCATACCATTTGCTGACATCGGACATTTGAATGACCATCTCATCACTAGCATGACCATTATTGGTGACCAGTCCGCCAAAGGCATTTAAGTATGTATCAGCTTTGCTCATCACTGGCTCCTAACCACATTGTTTTTAATAATCGTCATTTAAAAAAAGTTAAATCAACTACTCAACCAAAGCCTCAACACTCAAAAAGCGCAAGCCAAGATAAATATCTATCAAAATCGCAAACGCTTTTGCAATTGTTGTACACCCACGGAGGCACTGACACTGATGATAAAATACACCGCACCAGCACCCAAAATGTAAGGCGTCAGCAAACCCATCAGCTCACCGCGTACATAGGCGGCACGGAAAAAGTCTGTCAAACCAATAGCGAAAACCAACGTCGTATCTTGGAATAAAATAATACACTGCTGCAAGATTAGCGGCAGCATTTTGCGAAAGGCTTGTGGCAAAATAACCAGACGCATGGTCTGCCCATAAGTCATGCCCAGCGCTTTGGCGGCATTGACCTGCCCACTACCAATCGATTGAATACCAGCACGCACCACCTCTGAAAAGTAAGCCGCTTCAAACATCATAAACGCGACTACACAAGAGGCAAAAGCAGCATCAAGTTGTAAGTACTTACCCGCTATCCAAAAATAAATCATCGGTACGGCAAAGTAAAACCACAGTAGCACCAGTAGTAGCGGTACAGAACGAAAATAATTGACGTATAGCTTTGCTGGAATCTCAAGCGCTTTGATACCAGACAAGCGCATCAACGCCAATACCGTTCCTAAGCTAATACCACCAATAATCGCCAAAAACAGCACTTTTAAGGTGGTAATCATGCCGCCCATCAAACCAGGATAGGCTGTTGCCAATTCGGTCATCATGTTCATTTCTGACCTCCTGCAATGAGCCCAGGTACACGCAGTTTGCGCTCAATTAACCCCATAATAGCAATCAACGATAAGTTAAATACTAAATAAATAATCGTCGCGTAGGTATAAATCTCGATGCTGTTTTGGGTGTATTCGCTAATAGTTTTGGTTTGACTAATCAGCTCCATTACCCCCACTAATGAGGCGACGGAGGCGTTTTTGAAGCAGTTGGTCAGCTCAGAGCTGAGCGGTGGCAAAATAATACGAAAGGCCTGCGGTAGCAGTACTTCTTTGTAGACTTGCGGAATACTAAAGCCTAGTGCATAAGCAGCATTGATCTGACCTTCGGGCAACGACTCAATACCTGTACGTACTTGTTCAACGATACGAGCGGCGGTAAATAAGCCAAGACCGATACTCGCTGAAAGCATGGCTGAAGTGTTAGGAGATAAATCCTTATACCACCACTCTTGTATCGTGGGTGTAAGCCAGCCAGGTGCAATATAAAACCAAAAGAACAACTGGACAAGCAGTGGAATATTACGAAAAAATGTCACATAAGCGGTGCCAATGGCACGAGCGGTCTTATTAGGCAAAGTACGCATGATGCCAAAGATAGTACCTACGACCATAGCAATGGCCCATGCGATACTACCAATCAATAGTAGCCAGCCAAGACCAGTAATCATCCAATGGATATAAAGCTCATTACCGATACCAGTCTGCTCAAAGAGCACACCCCAGTTCCAGCTATAATTCATGGTTGTCTCTCCGAGCAGCGACTGAAAATCCTACGTGTTCAGATTGACATCAACATCAGTCTGAACACGTAAGCAAGCTATGTTGCAGGACAATAATTACTGTGCCGTCGCAACTTTCGGCTGAGCGCTGTCATGCGGACTGGCAATCAAGGCTTTTAAGTTGTCAGACATCTCAAAGTTTAGATTGACGTTCTTTGGTGGGATTGGGTTTAGGAACCACTTGTCATAAATGCTATTGATTTCCCCTGATTTAAAGACATTCGCTAACGCTTCATCGACCACTGCTTTGAACTCAGGATCATCCTTACGCATCATACAACCATAAATCTCAAACGATTGCGGCGTGCCGACGATGACCCATTCATCAGGATTTTTTGCTTTGGCTTTTTCGCCAGCAAGTAGTACATCATCCATCATAAAGGCATCCGCGCGACCATTTTCTAGCATAAGGAAGCCTTCGCCGTGGTCTTTTGCTGAGATGATATTCATGTCCATTTTGTTGTCATCGTTATACTGACGAATATAACGCTCTGAAGTTGTGCCTGCGGTGGTGACTAAGGTCTTACCTTTTAGGTCTTCGAAATCTTGAATACCTGAGTCTTTTTTGGTCAATAGACGCGTACCGATTTCAAAGAAACCGTTGGAGAATGCCACTTGTTTTTGACGCTCTTCGTTGTTGGTGGTCGAACCACATTCAAAGTCGACCGTGCCGTTTTGTACCAAGGGAATACGGGTTTGTGAGGTGATAAGGTTATAACGGACGTTGAGGTCTGGCATGTTTAGCTTTTGCTTAACCGCTTCGACGACTTTCATCTCTAAATCGTGCGCATAACCAATCGGCTGATTTGGGTCGTCAGCGATATAAGAAAATGGAATAGAAGAATCACGGTGACCGACTACGATAGTACCCGAGTCTTTGATTTTTTGTAGAGTACCGTTGGTAGTGGTTTCTGTCGCTGTTGCATCATCTGCTGGCGCATCAGTGCTGGTTTGGCTACTGTTATTACACCCTGCAAGACCTAGTGCCATAAAAGCAGCGAGAGTTAAAGGTTTAGAGAAAGACCTAGAAGATAGATAGCTCATGAGATACATCCTTTTATCACATTATCACAAGATTGAATGAGTGCTTGGACGACATAGGTCTTATTCATTGACCTTATTGCCACGCATCCATGCGGTTGTTGTTGCTGTTATTTATCACAATGCAACTTAATGTTACTGTACAACAAATTAGCGGGTGTGGGTAAAATTTTTTTAATGAGGCTTATTTTTCAAGGATATCGGGTTTAGTATCACCATAACTATCCAATAAACGCCTTTAATCTGTTAAACAATATCTAACGGGCAATTGATAAATCACGATGAATCCCCATAAAGCTATCAACTTCTTAATACTATAAATGACCTATGACACAAGATACTCAAGTCCCTAATACGGACAGCCAGAACGCTGGCAACCATAGTGACAATGACGTACGTCAACGTTTCTTTATTGAAGATTCGCCAGTGCGCGGTGATGTGGTGCGCCTATCACGCAGCTATGCCAGTACGATAGCCCAAAAGCCTTATCCTGAAGCGATTAAGCGCTTATTGGGTGAGATGCTGACAGCAGCGAGTTTGCTTATCGGCACGGTCAAAATCAATGGTCATCTGTCGATTCAATTGCAATCATCAGACAGCGATAGCTTGCTAAACTGGGCAATGGCAGAATGCAATCAAGACGGTATCATCCGTGCCCTTGCTAGCTGGAAGGGTGAGACTGATGAGCAAGTACAGGCTTGGGAAAATATGACTCATGCCAAAGAGGCATTTGCTGAATTGGGTGCGATGGGTCAAGGCGTGTTGTTTATTAACATTCAGCCTGAAGGCGGCGAAGCCTATCAAGGCATCGTCGAGCGCAGCCATGACAATTTGGCAGACTGCTTAGCGCACTACCAAAAGCAATCGGCGCAGATTCCAACCTTGATTAATTTGGCGTCTGATGGTCTGCAAGCGGGTGGCATGTTGGTACAGATGCTTCCTCGTACTGCTGAAGAAACCTATGAAGTCGAGCAAAACCAAGATGCGGGTATCGACGATGACTTATGGACACGTCTGAGCGTTTTGACACGGACAGTGAAAGCTGAAGAGTTGACCACGCTTGATGCCAACGAAATCCTGTATCGCTTGTATCATGAAGAAAATGTCGTCGCGCCCGATCCTGTTGCATTATCATTTGGTTGCACCTGCTCACGTGAGAAATGTGAGATGGCCATTGAGCAAATCGGTGAAGCAGAAGCCTTAGACATCATTGATGAGCAAGGCGGTAACTTTGAGATGGATTGCGGCTTTTGTGGCGAGATGTATAGATTTAATAAAGACGATGTGACCACGATATTTTCTGAGTAATTAGGATTTAGTGAAGCTCGCTTAGTAATAGAAAAACCCTCAAGTGTGACGCTTGGGGGTTTTTAACGTCATGGCTTGAAATTTATGACTGACGATATAACTGGTTTCGAGCACGCTTAATTGGCCAATTCATCCACTTCTGGATAAGAATAGATACGACTATCAAGCCCATACTTTGCATCATGGGCATCGCCTAGCCTATTGTCCAACAGCCAAGCAATAACTTGCTCATGTACTCTATCGCTGTAGATTAAATTCATATGATTGACCCCATAAAAAATCGCCTTATGTCCCTCTGGTACTGCTAGCGTATGCTCTTCGGTATATTCGCCGAGCGCTGACTCTACTGAGACCAACCCGTCCCCAAGCAAACTTGTGGTCTTAGATTCATAATGAGTTTCAATCAAAGCTGCCGCCACTAAATAGGTATTCACATGCAGGGGCAAACGCGTGGGATGACGAAATTCTGCTGGCAGCACGCTGCGCCCTTCGGTAGACTTCCAATCAGCATCGCGAATACTGCCGTAACGTAAATCTATAATACCAGCGCTACGCAAGTCGCCCAATTTAGCCAATGATCCTGCAAAAGGCAGCTTAGCAATTTTATCTTGAACAAAATGTCCAATCTGCTCCAAGCTTGCGCCATGATGCGGTGAGCCTAAGGTGACAAGATTGCCCACGCGTTTGACCCAGCTAAAGCCTTGCTCTTTACCATAAAATAGCGCACTACGGCTCAATAATCCACCCATACTATGACCGATTAAATCTATTTGAGTGACGTCGGGATTATTCTCAACCAAATCTTGCAAGACTTTTGCAAAGCTACGTCCGTTGCTAGAAATACGCCGACCCGTATTATAGTTTAAATACAGCACCGTCGCTTTTGGCAAGTGATTGACCAACGCTTCACCCAAATTGCCTTCTCCAGATACCTGCCAGCTCAAGTGACTCATACAAAGACCATGGCATAAGATAATAACGCGCCCTGACAGCGCGCCACTTTGTACACGATTGTATTCATCGTATAGCACCATCGATACTGCCAATGGATTGTGATGAGTGATAAGATGATCGCCCATGACGCCATTTAGAATATTGACCAAGCGACGTAAGCTTTTGGGTAAAGGTTGTATTTTTTTGGGTTTAGAAACCGTGTTATAAAGACGCAGGCCTGAGGCAAGATTATTGCCCACCAATTGCATCGTATAACGCACCGTGCCATAAATCCGCCCTGTGATACCGCGCTGCCAATGCTCAATATTGCCTTTATTAAACCGCCCTAAAGGACGCAGCAGAATCTCACGATGGATAGCCTCTACAATATCAGTGACTTCCACCACGCCCATCGTTGCCAACTGAGCCAAGCCTTCAAAAAAATTAACCAACGTAATAGGCTGATGCGGTTTGCTATAGCTGTTGTCCACCGTCTCGGCGCTCAGCTCATCGACATAGATATATTCGAGTTTCGCCAACTCTTCATAGACATCGCCCTGAAAACCTTCACCAGTATCCGACTCAACAGCAGTTGGACGCCGAGTGGTGGCAAATAAATCATGAATGGTTTCTAAAGGTTTTGGACTGGTCATAGTGTTAACATATCAAGCAGTTGAAAGGATTTTCCATACTATCCTGTAATTGTCATAAACAGAAGAGAATGATTTAACTATCAAGTATCTTTATTGTCAAAGAAAGGCGCTATCCTTTAATACCAATGCTTGCGTATTAATAACTATCCTCCAAAATACAAAATCCCAAGCCATGACTTGGGATTTTTTTGTTGAGAAAGACACATCATTACTCATGCAAATGTCTAACTAGACAAACGACTCTGCCAGTATGACGTCGCCATCTTCACGCGTAATCATTACGGTCGCTGAGCGCGGCGTACTGCCTCCAGCAATAGCACCCCAAGTATTACCCGGATGCTGAATATTGATAAATAAGGTTTTAAAGTCAGGAGCCATGGTAATACCTGTGACTTCACAGCCTTCTGGACCGACAAAAAAACGTTTGATATTGTCATTACTAGCAGGCATGCCGACTCGTGTTTGTTGTCCTGCTGAGGTCGTTATGGCTGTCCCATCACTGACTTTACCCGGCAGCGCCGCCAGTAACATACAGCTGCTGGTATCGGTATAAGCGCCGTCATCGGTCTGAATCCACAATACGCCACGCGGATCGAAGTACAAACCATCTGGGGAAGAAAAATCGTTGTTGTCATTTAGCTGTGACAAATTTTCTGCGGCCAGATCATAAGGCGTGGCAAACAAATAAATGTCCCACTCAAAACTCGTGGCTGCATGATCGCCACCTGCTTCTGCCCAGCGAATAATATGACCGTTGTCATTACCTGCCGCTTTTTCACCTGCCTGATAGCTACGCGGATTAGAGGCTGACACAGGTTGGTCTTCGCGTACGCCGCGGTATTTATTATTGGTCAATGTGACGTATACCTCACCCGTCATAGGGCTAACCGATACCCACTCTGGTCGATCCATTTTGGTGGCGCCGACCACATCTGCTGCGGCACGAGCAAAAACTAACACCTCATCTTGCCCATTAAAAGGCAATACCGTATTGGAGGCATCCAGTCCGTTTTGACTATGGACGAGTGCTTTCCATTCACCGCTGCCATCTTCATTAAAGAGAGCAACATAGAGCGTGCCGTCATTCAAATACTTATCGCCCGCTTTTAAGCCGCCGCCGATATCACTATTTGACCATGTGGCTTTGGAGACAAACTTATAAATATATTCGCCGCGAGCATCGTCGCCCATATAAAAGACCACCGGTTTGCCTTGTTCAACCGGAGCATAAGCACAGTTTTCATGGGCAAAACGTCCCAGTGCCGTACGTTTTTGCGGCATAGAGTTTTGGTCAAAAGGGTCAATTTCGGTGATATAGCCAAAGGTATTAAAGCCATTACGATAATCGTCAGCCGCACTGGTACCGACGGCGGTCATATCCCAGCGCGAAAACTCATCGGCTATCTTGGCATCTTTGGCTTCAGGTGTGTGCCACAGATACTCCCAGCCTGGGAAATCCTCTGTTGCACCGTAGCGCTCGCGACCATAGTTTTGCCCATCACTTAATTGGCTAGCATCTTGCCCACGGGCGAATACTCCTAAAAAGTTCTCTTCGGTGGTCAGATAGGTGCCCCAAGGTGACAAACCTGCACCGCAGTTATTATTGATGCCGCGCGTTTGAAAGCCTGTCGGATCAAACTTAGTCTTGACCAAATCAGAGCCAGCAACGGGCCCTGTTAACTGCGCTGTACTACTACTCGTGAGACGGCGATTATATTTCGAATCAGGTACCATCTCATAGCCCATACCATCAGCGCGGCGTTTCATCTCAACCACCGCTACCCCATGGCAATTGACTTCCCTACGCACGTCACTTGCGAGGCGACGATTTTGAAAGATGGGCGCGGCATTATTATCTTGGATCACATGATAGCCAAACGGACTCAGCTCATTACTGTTTACATACTCATGATTCATCACTAGCAGCCCATTCTCTGCCGCTTTAGCATCATAAGCGCCGCCCTTTTTACCAAAGAACCACATGCCATCATGGTTATCACCCATGCGCCATTCGAATGACTCTGCCGACTGCTCTCGATTGTCTTTCCAATCATCGATACCAGATATCAGCGGCGTACCAAGTGGTAATATCATCTCGGCTTTATAGCCTGCTGCCACGCTCATCGTTTCGGCAGTTGAATGCGCCACTGCCGTAAACTTCAAAGTTTCGGGACGTTTGAGATCGCCCTGTGCAGGAATAGCCGCGTTATTATCAGTATTTTTGATAGGACTGCTGTCATCATCATCGCTACAGCCAACCAAAGGTAGCGCCCCAAAAAAAGCCGCCGCCGTCAATCCTGTGCCACCTTTTAGGATACTACGACGATTTAAACGACGACTAATAATGGTTTGAAAATCGATATTGTCGGTCGGATTAGAATCTTCAACGACTTCATGGGCAAGTGGTTGTTTATTATTCAATAATGTCATTATCAGTCACCTTGCTGTTAGGCTGGATTGGCGGAGAGTTGGTCGCGGCTTTACAATTACCACCACAAAAATACGAATTACGCCTAAGTCTACCGAGAGTTTATGACAGAACGTTGAAACATAGATGACATTCTCATGACAGCACTTTGTGAGCACCTCATAAAACGAAAAAATCCCAAGCGTTAACTTGGGATTTTTTGATGGCGTCGCTGCATTTGACGACTGATAAAATAGTACTGCTATAAAAATTTATTGAACCTTAGCCTGCCATTCATGGGCACCGAGCTTCAACTTTAACGCATCGCCTGCTTGTAATATGCCAACGCCGCTCGGCGTTGCAGTCATAATCACGTCACCTGCTTGTAAGCTAAAGGCATGGCTAATCTCTGCCAGTAATTCATACACTGGAAATAGCATCAAGGCACTGTCACCATCTTGCTTCAACTCATCATTAATATAAAGCTGATATTCGACATGGCTAAAATCACTAAACGCTTGCGGATCAATCCAATCAGCAAGTACACAGGCACCATCGAAACACTTAGCACGCTCCCATGGATGACCTTTTTCTTTGAGCTTACTTTGCAAGTCACGTAAGGTCAAATCCAGCCCCAAAGTCACGCCACCTATCGCTTGCTGTGCTTGTTCAAGCGTGGCTGCCGATAAGTCTGCTGCTAATTGCACACACAGCTCAGCTTCATAATGGGTCTCACCATATATTGCTGGATTGGGACGGACGATATCATGACGCACACTGACCACTGACGATGCTGGTTTCATAAATAAGATGGGTGATTTTGGTATCTCATTGCCAAGCTCGCGGGCGTGTTCCGCATAGTTACGACCGACACAGACCACCTTGCCGATGGATGCACGTACGCTATCGTTAACCATTGCGATGCTCGCGTCATCATTGACACTGGCAGCAATCGCATTAATTAAAGACATATGGGGTGATTGGCTCATACTAGGCACTCACAGCAGATTATTGATAGGTTGGTCATACATACTGCACTATCTGTCGTTATTTTTCTAGGGCTTATCTTCATTTTAAAAATAGCCATAAAAATGAGATAAATGGCAGCTAAACAAAATAATAGCGGGTTAATATTAAGATATTAACCCGCTATTATTTTGTTTAGCATTATTTTGAGCCAAACCATTAAGGTATGGTATTGGTCATTACATCAGGCGGTACATAGCTTGTGTGGCGGTTCATTCTTTTTTCAAACAACCTAAAGCTAAACAGAATCACCCATGATAATAGAAGGTAAATAATACCAGCAGCAAAGAACAGCTCCATCAAGGTATAAGTTCGCGCACTAATGGTTCGAGCGACACCCGTAATATCCATCAAAGCGATGGTCGACGCAAGCGCACTGCCTTTTAGCATAAAGATCACTTCATTGCTATAAGCTGGAATGACAATACCAAAGGCACGGGGTAAGGTAATACGCGTAAGCTTCTGCCATTTCGACATACCGATAGCGTCAGCTGCTTCGAGCTCACCAACAGGAATGGTCTGAATCGCACCGCGAATGATTTCTGCCAAATAAGCACTGGTATTCATGGTAAAGGCAATGATGGCACACCAATACGCTTGACTGAGCACAGGTTCCCATAAGAACGAATTGCGTATAGCCTCAAACTGTCCTAGACCATAATAAATCAAAAATATCTGTACCAGCAGCGGCGTGCCACGGAAGAAGAAGATATAAGAAAAGGGTAGTATCTGCACCAGCCAGTTTTTTGACAAGCGCAACTGGGCTAAAACCAAACCAAAAAATAGACCGATAATACCTGAGATAACTACCAGCTGTACGGTCAATACTGCCCCGTTTAATAAATCAGGAATACTATCAAAAATAACCTGCCAATTCCAATCCATAGTATCTCTCCTCTATCCTATGGTCGATTGACGGTGGGTTGACTGACGGCTCAGCTTTTTAGCGTAGCGTGCCGCTGGATTGGCGCGCCATTCGAGCCACATCATAAAACCAGTAATCAACATGGTTAAACCCAGATAAATAATCGCCGCTGCCATATAAAAAGTAAATGGCTGCTGCGTTGATTGGGCGGCACGTGACGCCTGATACATGATGTCTTTGAGACCCACGACCGATACCAATGCGGTATCTTTGAGCAACACCAAAAACAAATTGCCCAATCCTGGCAACGCAATCTGCCAAACTTGTGGCAAGGTAATGCGATAAAACGTCTGAAAAGGACACATACCAATCGCTTGCGCCGCCTCCTTTTGCCCTATCGGAATCTCTTGGATCGACATGCGAAAAATTTCAGTCGCATAAGCGCCAAACGCGATAGACAACGCCATCACGCCACCCCAAAAGGCACTGATCTCAACATATTCGTTATAGCCGAATTTTTTGAGAATCGTCATCAGCAGCATAGAGCCACCGTAATAGATAAACAGTACCAATAGCAACTCTGGAATACCGCGCATTGTCGCCGTATATACAGTCGCAATTTTACGCAGCAGCCAGACATTGGACAGCTTAGCTGTGGCACCGAGCAGCCCTAAAGCCATGCCGATGACTAAACTGGTCATGGCAAGCTTGATGGTGACGGTAGCGCCGCTCAGTAGTAGCGCGCCAAATCCTTGTAAATCAAACACAATTATCCACTCAGTCTCTTTATATTAGCAATTTGCAAAATATGAGTTAAAAGAATCAGCATCAATCGCTGAGCGCTGCTGATAAGCGTATTTTATACCAAATAGACCTTGGTACTTTGCGTCATAGATCGACGTCAAATCAATACGATTATTGCGGCGGAAATTGACACAGTAGAAATGAGCGCTGATTTTATCATATTCGCTGCCAGCTATGTTAATACTCACACGTAAAAGCAGTGCTTAAATAGACGCTTATCTTCTTAAAAACACATTAGATTAGTCATATTTTTACAAACCGAACAGTCAATATCACAAGACCGAACTATGTTTTATAAAAAACAAAAAAAGGATATCGCTATTGAAGCAATACCCTTTCTATGAAATGGAATTCAAATTAACCTATTAAAATCACCATTCTCACGGTTACGATGCAACAGTGCTAAACATATTTTAAGACTTATTCAGCAGGTTTTTCTGTCGGCTCAGTAGTGACCGTTGAGCTTGATACTGGAATCGCAAAATATTTTTGATTGATTTTATCGTAAGTGCCATCCGCTTTAATATTGACCAATGACTTATTGATTTTTGCTTGCAATGCATCGCCTGGGCGCACCGCGATGGCAAAATTATCATTGATGTCAATCTCTTGACCTTTGAGCGCATACTGACTGCCTGAGGTGGAGCCAAGCCATTCTAGCGCTGGCAGCTTATCAGACACCATCGCATCAACACGATTCGAGCCCAAATCCAAAAACGCATTACTTAGCGTGTCATAAAGCTTCATGTCAGCATTTGGATAAACCTTTTCTAACCACTGCGAAGAAATGGTCGAGCGCTGAGCGGCAATAGAATGCGCATTGATATCATCGCTATTACTGGGATCGAAGCTGCTGTCTTTTTTTGCCAAAAACACCAAGGTATTGCTAAAGTACGGCTCTGTAAAGCTGACTTGTTGCTCACGCTCAGGCGTCACCGACATAGCGGCCACAATCGCATCATACTTACCCGCTTTTAGACCCGGGATGATACCGTCCCAATCTTGCGCCGTGATTTCACACGTTACCTTCATATCGGCACAGATAGCGTTGGCAATATCAACATCAAAACCACCAAGGGTGCCATCCGCATTGGTATAGTTGAAGGGGGCATAAGCGCCTTCGGTACCAATACGTAACACATCACCCGTCGCTGCGGTCTCAGCGGCGTCTGGGCTGACATCATTATTTGCATCATTTTGACCATTGCTACACCCTGCTAAGGTTAAAAGCGCCGCCATCGCAAGCAAGGGCGCTGAAAAACGTCGCGCCTTGATGCCATTGATAACGGATGCGTTCGTGATTGCACGGTGTTGGTCAAAATGGTTGTTCATGATCATCCTTGGGGTTTGTGAGTAAAATAACACTCATCTCTATGAGTGAATATCGCCATACGTGACAGCCATATCAGCCGAGCACAGAGATGAGCTATGATATTAGTTAGTCGCCGCTTCAGCTGATTCTTCTTTCACTTCAACAGCATCATCACCTTCAACCACCATCACTTCTTTTACGTCGGTGGTTGCCACGGCTTTTTGCGCAGCAGCAGTAGAGCTGGTGCCGAAATAGCTGCCTGTGATTTGATCATAAGTACCGTTTTCTTTTAATTCAGCCAACGCTTTATTGAACTTAGCGACCAATGGATCGCCTTTACGAAGCGCGATACCCATGGCATCTTCGTCGGTGCTGATTTCTTGTCCTTTTACTTCATAATCTTTGCCAGCATCCGTTTTTAGCCAATCGATGCCAGTGACTTTATCGGACATCATTGCCCGTACGCGACCTGAAGTCAGATCCAGATACGCATTGTCCTGGGTATCATAAAGCTTGATATCAGCATCTGCATGTTCATCCTGCAAGTACTGTGAAGCGACGGTTGAGCGCTGTGAGGCAATGGGCTGACCTTTTAATGCATCGACGCGAATGTCATCACCTTTTTTACCAATCAAGATAATGCCAGTGTGAAAGTACGGGTCAGTGAATTCAACCACTTCTTTACGCTCAGGCGTGATCGACATACCTGCGATAATTGCATCGAATTTTTGGGCATTTAGACCAGGAATGAGACCATCCCAATCTTGTGAGATGACTTCACATTTTGCTTTCATTTGTGCACACAGAGCGTCGACCAGCTCAATCTCATAACCAATTAACTTGCCATCAGCATCGGTATAACTGAACGGCTTATAGCTTGATTCGGTGGCAATTTTTATGTTTATAGGTGCATCGGCTGTGGTGTCAGCTGCCGCCCCATCTTCTGGCGTGGCGCTATTATTACAACCAGCCAGCATAAGCATCGCGGCACTTAATGGCGCAAGCCAAAGCGCCTTAGTTTTTAATGATGATGTCATTGATATTGTCATGTTTGCTATTCCTTCATTTTTCAATCAGAAGATTATTGACCAAAGTTCGCTTGCTCAAGACGTGCCAGCTCACCGTTACTACGGATTTCGCTGAGTGCTTTATTAAAGTCGTCTCTGAGTGCGTCACCTTTACGAACAGCAATGGCAATATTATCGTCATTGTCAATTTCGTCACCAACGATACCAAAGCCTTCAGGGTTGTCTGCCAACCATGATTTGGCAGAGACTTTTTCCGCCAATACCGCATCGCTACGACCAGACTTTAGATCCAGATAAGCATTGTCATAATTGTCATACAACTGCACAGTATTGCCGTCTTTGCCTTCATAGTTATCTTGTAAATAAGCGCCAGGCGTGGTTGAACGTTGACCACCAAGTGTCAAGTTTTTGATCGCCATAGGATCAAAACTGCCTTTGGTATCGGTCAGCCAAACCATCGTATTGGCAAAGTAAGGCTCGGTAAAGTCGACTTTTTCTTGACGCTCAGGTGTAATAGACATACCCGCAATCACTGCATCATATTTTTGTGCTAAAAGACCCGGAATAATACCATCCCAATCTTGAGCGACGATTTCACATTTGGCTTGCATCTGTTTACACAAGGCATTGGCAACGTCAATATCGTAGCCTGCCAAGCTGCCATCAGCATTGGTGTAGTTAAAAGGAGGATAAGCACCTTCAGTCGCGATACGAATGGTCTTGCCAGCCGTTTCTGCTGCAGCGGCGTCAGTGTTGCTATCAGTAGTTTCATTAGCCGGTTGACTACAGGCGCTCAGCATCAATGCGGCGGTAACGGTCATCGATGACCACAATAGGCGAGAATTCGACATCATACATTCCTTAAATTCTGATGGGTTTTTAATGTAGGGTTCTGATATTTTGTTCTCTGACGTCCCTGCCAGACAAGCAATATAGATAGCAGAATACACAAGCAGCCGTCATTATCGACCACCTGTAAACCTTTTGATAATACCTGAGTAAAATATCAAAAACAAACGTTTTACATACCGACTGTTATTAACGAGTAATAAACGGTCAACGCTGCTTACTAAGCAGTAATTTTACGCTTAAAATAAAATGACGATAGGGTGGTAAGAATATTACCACCCCATTTTTGCATATAAAACGGATACTAAATACGAGGCTAGTTCTGACGATGCGATGCCATAAAGTCTTTGACACGCTCAGAGGTAGGATTATCAAAAACTTGCTCGGGCGTGCCAATCTCTTCAATCACGCCTTGATGCAAGAACACCACTTTGCTTGATACTTCTCTCGCAAAACGCATCTCATGGGTGACGATAAGCATAGTACGCCCCTCTTCTGCCAACTCACGCATGACGGCGAGCACTTCATTGACCAGCTCAGGATCTAATGCTGAGGTCGGCTCATCGAATAGTAGCACTTGTGGCTGCATGGCAAGCGCACGGGCAATCGCGACACGTTGACGCTGACCACCAGATAAATTCGCTGGATACGCGTCTTTCTTATCAAGCAAACCGACTTTATCAAGCAGTTTTTCAGCATCGCTAATGGCTTGATCTTTTTTAATCTTTAAAACCTGCGTTGGTCCTTCGATGATGTTTTGCAAAATCGTTTTGTGCGGCCACAAGTTGAAGTTTTGGAAGACAAAACCCACGCGCGCGCGCAAGTTTTCCAATTGCTTAATATCGACCGCTTGCAGCTCACCTGACTTGGCAGGCTTGAGCATCAGCTCATCATTACCGATAATAATACGACCTTGATTGGGCTTTTCGAGCAAATTAATGCAGCGCAGCAAGGTAGATTTACCTGAGCCTGATGAGCCCAAAATAGAGATGACATCACCGTCATATGCGGTGAGGGACACCCCTTTCAGCACTGCCAATGAGCCATAGCTTTTATGGACGTCTTGTAAATCTAAGGCGATAGGCCGAGTCGGATCTTTTGCAATATCAAGCATGGTTCAGCAGACTTCCAATAAATATGAGTGAAAACACGAATAAAAATAAATAAAAAAATAGCGGCATAGGCAGCATAAATAGTATCAGCATCAATCATAGCGTCATTGTGATAAGGCTATGATTCGTGGCACAAATAGAAAAAATGTCACATTGTCTCTTATTACACAGCAAAAAGGCAAATCCTGTATTGAACCAGATGCTGAATCAACGCTGAATCAATGCTCAATCAGTGGTAAATACATACTAATAAGCCACTAAATAGCTAATATAAAAAAGCCCAGACTGTATTTACAGCGCTGAGCCTTATTTTATCACTTTCGCGTACTGGGCGTAGTTTTATCTGATTATCTAGTTTTATTCGCTTATATCATCAACTAATAATAACCAGTTAATCAAGATAGCGATTTAATACGTCGAGACATGTTCTTCGCTCTCAGTACCATCTAGCACTTCGGCGTCATCTGCTGTTGCCACCGCCACATCATCATTACTACCCACTGCCATGCCATCATCAGCACTAGCAACTGCAATATCATCGCCCTCGCCTGCTGTCGCAACACCAGTAGCTTCATCCTCTACTGCTGTTTGTGCATCAACGGCTGGAGCAGTTTCTATAGGCGCTTCTTCTTTCTTACCGCAAGCGCCCAATGTCAATGCCGCAGCAACCAAACCAACTGTCAGCCAGCTTTTACGCGTGGTGTTGTCGATACTGTCATTTCTAATAGCCATTTTTATTCTCCATCATTATTTCATTTATTGAACTGTATTTGAGGAGCAACCATTCGTACATGAATGTCTGCCCTTTAATTGCTTTATGATGCACCGTTAAGCTCTACTAGTTAAGCTCTACTATACGTATGATTAATGCTAGCTACCTTAGTAGTTACAACGCAGTTCTGTTAAAACCACGTAACCGAAAGCTTACGTTTTTGCTTTCTCTAAAACGGTGCTTGTATCAGGAAATGGCAAGGACTCAGTAATGGTAAAGTCAGTAAAATGACGCGACGACAATGCTCATAAACGCTATGTAAAGCAGGCACTGTTCACAAAATCATCTTTACTATCGCCTCAATCTCCTCTATGTTAAATAGCATAATACCTGACAGGTATCAAAATCATCTGCTGTCACATTTTCGCCTTTTTGGGCGCTTTCATTTGCTTAAAACATTTATAACATAAGGAAAATAATTTATGAGTCAATCGAATACCACAGACGTTACTGCCTATATGCAAGCTGTCGGCAAACAAGCACGAGCGGCTTCTCGTGTGCTGGCTGCGGCAAACACTGGTGACAAAAACTCAGCATTAATGGCGATTCATGATGTGTTAAAAGAGGCCAAATCAGATATTTTGGCCGCCAATAAAATCGATATGGATAATGGACAAAGCAACGATTTAGAGGCAGCCTTACTGGATCGCTTAGAACTAAATGATGCCCGCTTTGACGGTATGCTCCAAGGGTTAAAAGACGTCGCCTCATTACCAGACCCTATCGGCGAAGTCACTGACATGACCTATCAGCCATCAGGGATTCATTTGGGGAAAATGCGGGTGCCGCTCGGCGTGGTCGGTATGATTTATGAGTCGCGCCCTAACGTGACCTTAGAAGCGGCTTCATTGGCGCTAAAATCAGGCAACGCTATTATCTTGCGCGGCGGCTCTGAAGCGTTTGAATCCAACCAAGCGATTGCCAAGTGTATCTTGGAAGGACTACAAAAAGTCGGGCTGTCTGAGCACAGTGTGCAAGTATTACAAACGACAGATCGTGCTGCTGTCGGCGAGCTGATCACCATGACAGATTATGTCGATGTCATTGTCCCACGCGGTGGCAAAGGATTGATTGAACGTATCAGCCGTGATGCTCGTGTTCCTGTCATCAAGCATTTAGATGGCAACTGCCATACCTTTATCGATAGCGATGCAGATGCCGAAATCGCCATCAAGGTCAGCGTCAATGCAAAAACCCATCGCTACGGTACGTGTAATACCATGGAGACGCTATTGATCGACGAATCAGTTGCGGGTGAGCTATTACCTAAGATTGCCGAAGCCATCATCGCCGCTGATGATGCGATGCAATTGCGCCTTGATGACAAGTCGCAAGCCATCTTAAATGACAATGCTAAGCTTGCTGGTCATCTGTCTGCAGCCACTGCTGAGGATTGGGATACCGAATATTTAGCGCCTATCTTAGCGGTAAAAGTTTTGTCAGGTATTGACGAAGCCATTGAACATATCAACACTCATGGCAGCCATCATACCGACGTTATCATCACCGACAATTATACCAAGTCGCAACGTTTCATCCGTGAAGTCGACTCGGCGAGCGTCATGATTAACGCCTCTAGCCGTTTTGCTGATGGCTTTGAGTATGGATTGGGTGCCGAGATTGGCATCTCGACCGATAAAATCCACGCTCGTGGTCCAGTAGGACTTGAAGGTCTCACCTCACAAAAATGGATCGTGTATGGTCATGGTGAGACTCGCGCCTAACGTCTTGTCGCTTAGCCTATCATCCACTCTCTCATTTAACGTATAATCCACAAAAAAACGCCAGCTCAGTTGCTGGCGTTTTTTAGTAGTGTCAAATATGTTATATATGCGGCATCAGAACCATATGTATGGTAGAAATCATGCGGCACGATAATAAAACAGGCGATAGGAAAGTGGGCTTATGCAGAGTGGTAAAATCAAGCACTGGAATTCAGATAAAGGCTATGGCTTTATCGATGTAGACAACCAAAGTGAAGACGTGTTTTTTCATGTGAGTAAAGTGCGATTATCACAGCCGATAACCGTTGGTCAAAGCGTCTATTTTAATAGTGAGCGTAATGATAAAAACCAACTACGGGCCATTGAAGTCACTTCCGACGAATTGAGTATTTTAGCCACTCCAGACTCAAATATAACCAATCACTATTCAAATACTGGCAGCCGAAACAAGAGAAGCTTAGGATCTACCCTATTTAGTGTGATTGCCCTGATTACCGTTGCTGTTTATTTTTTTGGTGATTTGTCGTCTGGGTTTTTGACCGATAGTATTGACCCAACGACGGTATCACAAACCTCATCCGAGAGCCAGCCAGCAAAGACAAGCGGCGTCACGGGCGATGCTCAGACAGACAATACCATTGCCCTTATTCAACGAGGCGGGCCATTTCCTTATCCTCATAAAGATGGCACGACATTTTATAATCGTGAGGGCAGATTGCCCACGCAGTCACAAGGCTACTACCGCGAATATACCGTGCCGACCCCTGGCGTGTCACATCGCGGTGCACGGCGTATCGTCACAGGTGGTCATCCGCCGACTGTGTATTACTTAACCGTTGATCACTATGATAGCTTTCGCAGACTGGACGTAAAATAATATGAGTAAAGCCATCCACTATATTAATCTGGGTTTTGACCAAGATATTAACCAAAAAACTACAGCACTAAATGCTAGCATGCCCGCTCAGACTGTTAACATACCGGTAGACGAGATACTCAATAAAACCACATTATTAACAAACTTAGCCAATGCCTGTGATTTTCCCAGCTATTTTTCACATAACTGGGATAGCGCATGGGACTGTTTAACGGACAGCGAAGTGACTCACCTGATGCTGGATCTAACAGCGGTGAAAAAAATAAACACCGAAGATTTTAATGTTTTCAAAAGCATCATCGAAGATGCCTACAGAGATTTTGGCAAGCCGCAATTATGGGTTATTATGCCGTCCGTGGATGATGCCTAGTCGCCTATCACCACACAAACCTGAATTCGAGATAAAACCATATTTATCCCGAATTCAGGTTAATTTATTTTTATAGAAAGGATTAATATATGGAAATTACCCTAAACGGCTATTACACGCTGATACTAGCCACTCTAGTGCTGCTGCTTGGGCGCTTTTTGGTCAAGAAAATTAAATTCTTAGAAGATTTTAACATTCCAGAGCCTGTTGCTGGTGGTTTGGTCGCGGCAATAGTGGTCTATATTCTAAATATCATTTGGGGATATAGTTTTAACTTTCATCAAGGGTTACAGACGGCTACCATGCTGATGTTTTTTGCCTCTATTGGTTTGAGTGCTGATTTTAGTAGACTCAAAGCTGGTGGTACGCCATTGTTGATTTTTACCATCGTTGTGTCCGTTTTTATCGTCTTGCAAGATGTCGTTGGTGTGGCCATGGCAAGCGCGTTGGGACTTGATCCACTGCTTGGATTAGTGACAGGTTCTATCGCCCTGACTGGTGGTCACGGTACGGCAGGCGCTTGGGGTATCACCTTGGAGCAAGATTACGGTGTGGTCGGTGCAACGACGCTTGGTATCGCCGTTGCCACCTATGGCTTAGTCGCTGGTGGTATCATTGGCGGTCCTGTGGCCCGTCGCCTGATTCAAAAGCTGGGGTTAAAACCAACACCTGCCAATCCCAATCCTAGTGACATCGAAAAAGTCGCTGGTGCGCAGTCGCTTTATAGCACCAAACATGACGAAGATTCAGCGAGTAGCAATAAAGAAATTTTCGAAAGACCTGACAGCATGCGCTTTATCACCGCCTCTTCTACTATTGAGACATTGGCATTGTTTGCCGCAGCGTTGGCTTTCGCCGATGTCATGACGCTTGTTGCGCAAGGCACGTGGTTTGAGCTACCTACCTTCGTTTGGGCGTTGGCAGGTGGTGTGATTATTCGTAATGTCTTAACCACTATCTTTAATTTTGATATGTTTGATCGCTCTATCGACGTATTTGGTAACGCTTCTTTGAGTCTGTTCTTAGCCATGGCACTGCTGTCATTGAAGCTATGGCAGCTGACTGATTTGGCAGGCCCTGTGTTGATTATCTTACTGGTACAGACGGTCATTATGGTCGTTTATGTCTATTTCATAACCTTTAAGGTGATGGGTAAAGACTATGATGCAGCGGTCTTGTCAGCTGGACATTGTGGTTTCGGTATGGGTGCGACGCCAACGGCGATTGCCAATATGCAGGCGGTCACGGATCGCTATCTGCCTTCGCCTAAGGCGTTTTTGATTGTGCCAATGGTTGGTGCATTCTTTGTCGATATCGTCAATGCGACGATCTTGCAGATATTTACTAAACTGCCGTTTATGTAATTTGATAAGCAATAAAGTCGAATTAACCTGAATAAGGCTGGGCTACGCTATCGTAACCCAGCCTTTTTATTGGTTATTCAACCTTCCTATAAAGGTATGATTGAACTAAGCTAGATCATTACCTAGTATTGAGAGAATGATATGAGTAAAGATAAACTTATCAAGTTATCGAAAGAAGAGGAAGAAGCGTTGTTAGATAATTTAAGAGATTATATGAGCGAAGAGTTTGATTTGGATATCGGTAATTTGCCTGCCAAGTTCTTATTCGATTTTATAGTGGACTTGATTGGCTCTAAAATATATAACCAAGCCATCGATGATGCTGAGCCTTGGTTATATGAGAGGTTTATGGGCATATTAGAAGACAGTCATGCGCTGAAGAAGGATTAGTTTGCGTTGCGTCAAAACATTGTCATTTCACAAAAAATGAAAGCTAGATTAAAACATAAGCTCAACCCAAATCTCAAAAACTACTACCAATTTTAATCACAAAAAAAACTGCCTAGTAAATGCTAAGCAGTTTTTCACATCAAACTAAGACGCTCAAATTTTAAAATACTTCAATTAACAAATACTTAAAGCAAATTTTTATATACTAAAGCGTAAACCCAATCACATTGAGCTTGTTCTCTTCTGCAAACTCAAATAACTTATGAACATGATTTAAATTCTCAAGAAATGTATTCAAACCTTCTTGGCTCTCTGCTTCGTAGTAACCGATGTCGTGTACCAATTTTTTTAAATCTGTCGCGGCAAACGCTCTGATAATCTTAGGTACGACTGCCATATCATATAATAGCCCGTCATGCTGATCATGCAGAGGCGTGCTGTTGTCTGTCAAAAATAACAGATAGCACAAGGCGTAATACCCCTCTCCCAACAGCTCAATCAATTCTTCCGTATAGTGTTCAACAGATGCTTGTTTCACATCCAAGTATTGGTTATCGCGATTTTCTCTTAGCTCATCAAGTGTAATACTACCATTGAACATACTTGCTAAATTTTCCTCACGAACACTACAAAAAAAAATGACATAGATGTAGAAATAGGCATCGTATTCTCCTTATCTGTTATTAAAAATAAGAACCACCTAGCAGAAGCTAAATGGTTCTTTCTTCAGTTCAATGAGATTGAATAAAAGATAGGTCGCAGGTTAAGTAATCAATAGCGAGTATTATGTAAGTTAAGTAAAACCCACAGTCTTGACTGGTTTGCTCATCTGTCATTTTAGCGCTTTTCTTTATACTGAATTTTCACCTGCTACAGATTATTAATCGCGTTTCACTGAATTATCTAGCTAGTTTATCTAGCATGGTCGAGAGCCATGCATTGTTATCTGCAATATACGTGTCCCCTAGTGCTAGGATCTCATCAGCCGCTTGCACAGAGTCAGGATGATCAATCATCGCTTCTTGTATATACGTCTGTCCATGCGACACCATATCTACCATACTCTTGTTAGTCACTTCAAAATGACATTGCCAACCAAGCACCCACGTACCTAATTCTTTATGCTTTGATGTTTGATAAACAAAACCTTGATTGGCCCAAGTATGTGACGTTGCTATTGGCATCGCGCCTTTGGGACACTCAAAACCATCGCCATGCCAATGAAATACAGTGAATTCATTCTTTGGCAAATCTGCTAGCAGCGGATGCGCAAGCCCCTGTTCGGTCAATTGAATGGGCAGCCAGCCAACCTCTTTTATGCCTGATGGCGCAACTTTCGCCCCCAAGCTATCTGCAATCAGTTGTGCACCCAAGCAAACACCAATCACGGTTTTTCCGTCATTAATACTTTGCTGAATGAAAGATTTTTCATCAGCTAGCCACTGAAAGTCACTTTCATCATGAATGCTCATTGGTCCACCCATAACGACTAACCAATCAAAACTGTCTTGCGCGGGTAATGGTTCATTTTTATAAAAACGTGTGACCGTAATACTATGGTCTCGATTATCTGCCCACTGCTTGATATGGCTGAGCTCTTCAAAATCAACATGGTAAAGAGCATGAATTCGTAGCATCATCAAATTATCCTTTTATTAAAAAAATAAAAAACCGCCTAGCAAACGCTAAGCGGTTTTTTACTTTATACAACACTTAATAAGCGCTGGCTAAAACAGAGAGAAACGGCTTACTGATTTTTTTCGTAAACTGGTAACTCTTTGCAGATCGCTTCTACTTTACCGCGTACTTCAGTAGCGACGGCTTCATCACCACGACTATCTAGTACATCACAAATCCAACCTGCCAAATCACCCGCTTGCGCTTCGTTGAAGCCACGAGTAGTGATTGCTGGCGTGCCGATACGGATACCAGACGTCACGAACGGCGATTTTGGATCATTTGGTACGGCGTTTTTATTCACAGTAATATGCGCATCGCCAAGCCATTTGTCCGCTTCTTTACCCGTCATTTCTTGCTTAACGAGGCTGATCAGCATGAGATGGTTTTCCGTACCGCCAGAGATGATTTCATAGCCGCGGTCTTGAACCACTTTTGCCATCGCTTTAGCATTTTTAACCACTTGCTGCTGATAAGTAGAAAAGTTATCTTCTAACGCTTCTTTAAAGCAAACCGCTTTTGCCGCGATGACATGCATCAACGGACCGCCTTGGTTACCTGGGAATACGGCAGAATTGAGCTTTTTAGCAAGTACTTCATCACGCGCCAAAATCATGCCTGAACGTGGGCCACGTAGGGTTTTGTGCGTAGTCGTCGTAACCACATCAGCGAACGGTACTGGGTTTGGATAAACACCACCAGCAACTAGACCAGCAACGTGTGCCATATCTACTAGCAAATAAGCACCAACTTCATCAGCGATTTCACGGAAACGTGCCCAATCGACTACCTGTGAATACGCTGAAAAACCAGCAATAATCATTTTAGGCTTATGCTCTTTTGCCAAACTTTCAACTTGGTCATAATCGATAAGACCAGTGCCTTCGACCAAGCCGTACTGTACAGCATTGTAGTTCAGACCTGAAAAGTTAATGTGTGCGCCGTGAGTCAAGTGACCACCTGCGTCTAAGCTCATACCTAGTACGGTGTCATTTGCTTCAAGTAACGCTAAAAATACGGCAGAGTTTGCTTGGCTACCAGAATGTGGCTGGACGTTGACGTACTCAGCACCGAACAACTCTTTTGCACGATCAATCGCCAATTGCTCTACAACGTCTACATGCTCACAACCACCATAGTAACGCTTGCCAGGATAGCCTTCAGCGTATTTGTTGGTTAGATCTGTACCTTGCGCTTCCATCACTGCTTGCGAGCAGTAGTTTTCAGACGCAATCAATTCGATATGGTTTTCTTGACGAACGCTTTCTGCAGCCATCGCTTCAGCAAGTACTGGATCAAAATCTTTGATAGAAATATCTTTAAACATAGTGATGTCCTAGGTAGTGACTGTCATTGAAAAATGTCGTTGAAAAGAAGCTTATAGGCTGCCCACAATAAAACAATTACTGTGTCAACGTCGCTCAAAGTACCAGCGGTACTTTTACGCTCAGTTTTATGGTATGACCATTATTGTGAATTGAGTCTATTAGCAAAGATAAGTAGGAGTAAGCAGAGGCAATAGGCCTGTCATTAACTTGTCCAATTCGGCAATAAACTCGATACGCGCTGGCATCAAAATCATCGCTAAACATTAAGTGTAACATGAAAATTTGTGCGGTGAGCGCAAAAAAACCTCACTGTAAGCTGAGTGAATTAAATGGTGATATAACGCAGATAAATAGCCAATAAAATAAATGGTTTACCGCTATCATCCTGCTCCTAGCCTGTTGTTGGTCAGCAGATTATTAGCGATTTTTATCTATTGACTGCCTACTTAACAGATATTTAACTGTCAGTAGCGACAAATTCTGGCAAGAAAGTTTCGCTGATCAGCAGCTGGCGACCATACCAATCATAACGTGTTTGCCGTTGCCAACCTTCAGCAGTCTGCTGGATAAAACGCTGATTGGGCAAAGTCCGACTGCGTTTAAATAACACATAACCGATGGGCGTGCCTTTGAGCTGCTGTAGACGGCGGGCGTGACCTTTGAGACTGGGTAACGGAAAGATACTTTGCGCGGCCACCCACGGATGCTCGTCATTACCATATAATTGCGCTTCACGCACCCATGCTAGCATGGGACGATTCAGCATGGCACCTGTGACATTCAATTGTTTTTTTTGTGCCAATGACAGCAATCGGTAGCCCTCAAAGCTACGCTCCACGCGCAAGGGCTGCCCTGCTTTCACTTCCAACACTGCCGTGAGAGAGCCTGCGACATTGAGCCACGAGAGTAGCTCACTAGGAGGAGAAAAATGGGTAAGACAAATAAAAGGAGTACTGGACATAGTTAACGGCTAATAGTGACATAATAAAAAAGAAAGCGAGCGTTAGGCGTATTAAGCAAAGCCTATTGATTGTTATCAAAGGCTGGCATATTATCCGCATTAAAGGGCAATGCCTCAAATGCTTGCTGACGATACTGCGCCATGTGCTCACGGTCTTGGGCGCAAAAATTGGCGATAGCTGGCACAAAACGTGGGTCATAAATACGGTGGATAGAGTGTGTCGTCGTTGGAATAAAACCACGAACCAGCTTATGCTCCCCTTGCGTACCCGGATCAAAATACTTAAGCCCTTGCTCGATGGCAAACTCAATACCTTGATAATAACACAGCTCAAAGTGTAAGCTGTCGTACTCACCCAGTGCTCCCCAATAGCGACCATAAAGAGTGGCATTTTCGCTATGGCGATCATCGTATAAAAACAAGCTACTGGCGATAATTTCTCCAGAGGCATCTAACGCTTGTGCGAGCATTAAGTGCTCAGACATAGTCGCTGCCAGTGCCATAAAAAAACCTATCGTCAAATAAGGCTGTTGTCCACGTACTGCATAGGTCATCACATAACAATGATAAAAGGCTTTCCAGTCCTCATCAGTAATAGCGGCACCGCATTTACGTTGGCAGATGATGCCTTGCTCAGCAACCTTACGACGCTCAGCACGGATAGTTTTGCGTTTTTTGGCTTTTAGCGTCGCTAAGAATGCATCAAAATCTGCGAACGGCTGGCTACCATTAAGCAATTCTTTATTTTGCCATAAGAACTGACAGCCTTGACGTTCCAGTATAGGCATGTCAATTGCGGTTGATTCTAAACCATTATCTTGAGCGGCGAGCAAATGCGCTATATCAATATCAGTAGGCATAGATGCCGTCGCAATTGTAGCCAATTCAGGCGTGATGAATAATCCATGCCAGCTTGAGGCACCTACTTGCTGAGCAATATCATCGACGCCTGCGATAGCTGCTTTTATAATATCGGTGGTTAACGTCTCACCTTTTGCCAACCAAAGCCGCTGACCCGTAATCGGTGTATAGGGCACGCTGGTGACCAGCCTTGGATAATAATCCACCCCATAGCGCGCGTAGGCTTCTGCCCATGAATGGTCAAACACAAACTCGCCACGATGATGACCTTTTAGGAATACTGGCAACACCGCCACAGGATACGCGACTGTTTGCGCAGCTTCGTTAATCGCAGAATGGTTTTCGCTATGGTTTTCACTATGGTCAGCGTGGTCTATCGAGCTGTCGCTTTGACTATCTGCGACACGATGTACCAACACAAATATCGGCAACCAGCCTGCCTGCTCACCAATCGCGCCAGTGTCGGCTAACGCTTGCCAAAAGGCAAACGACATAAAAGGGGTATCGGGGGTTTGCCAGTCTGCTTGACTCTGCCAGCTGGTGTCATTGAGTAATGCATATTGTAAACTCATAATACTCACTATTTATTTTTATATGGGCGTAGTTTTTTATACCTTGTTTCGTATATGACTAGCCTAGCAAAATTCTACTCAAACTCTGTCACAATTATGCTCTCATAATTGTCAGATATTATGGATAAAACAGATAACAATGCGCTCTCGATAATAAAAGCTATCCTAGTAAAGCCATCTCTAAAACATAGATAATTTGGTTTGTCAGCTCATTTCTGACAGAAGAGTAAGAATCACTTAGTCGTGACTCATATCTATGATATGACTGGCAGTTTTTTGAATAATGATTGTATTATTCATCGTTTTATGACGAATATTAGCAGGCAGTGTTTGTATAGAAAGGATGAAATTTTTATCGATGACTGGTAGAATAAGGCTCTTAACAGCTTAATGTAATTAAGACATATTAGAAACAACCGAAAACACTACACTTAGTTCATTATGCGATATTGACATCGTATCAGATTTATAATCAGTTAACTATGATGTAGCGTCCGCACTCTATTTTTAAGTCATTCATATGAGCAGGTCGTTCAGACAAGACAGTCAAACTGCCGCTTAACGAAGAAAAATTCTAAGCAGACTCGATGGTCTCCAAGAAACTGGCTACAAAAAACTCGCGACACATTATTTAGTATCGTTGCATGATCCATTATCACATCAGAGCTGCATGGAATTATTAACTTATATTTGAGCCTTATTATTAATTACAACTAAAAGGAATGCCCAACTAATGTCTAAAATTATTTATACAAAAACTGACGAAGCACCAGCGCTAGCAACCTTATCATTTTTGCCAATTGTAAAAGCCTTTACTCAAACAGCAGGCATCGAAGTTGAAACCAGCGATATCTCTGTTGCTGCCCGTGTGTTGGCTGAGTTCCCAGAGTACTTAACGGAAGAGCAGCGCGTTCCTGATAATCTGGCTGAGCTGGGTCGTCTGACTCAAGATCCAGACACCAATATCATTAAACTACCTAATATCAGTGCTTCTGTTGGACAGCTAAAAGCTTGTATCAAAGAATTGCAAAGCAAAGGCTACGCTATTCCTGACTTTCCAGATGATCCTAAGACAGAAGAAGAAGAAGAGATCCGTAAGCGTTATGGCAAAAGCTTGGGCAGTTCTGTCAACCCAGTATTGCGTGAAGGCAACTCAGATCGCCGTGCACCAAAAGCGGTTAAAAACTATGCACGCAAGCATCCACACTCTATGGGTGAATGGAAGCAATGGTCACAGACCCACGTGTCGCACATGCACAGTGGCGATTTCTATGCTGGTGAGCAATCTATCACTTTGGATAAAGCACGTACTGTACGTATGGAGCGTGTCGCTGAAGATGGCACTATTCATGTCTTCAAAACAGGCATTGCCTTGCTGGACAAAGAAGTCATCGACTTAATGTTTATGAGCAAAAAATCATTACTTGAGTTTTATGAGCGTGAAATGGAAGATTGCCGCGAAGCTGGTATCTTGTTTTCATTGCACGTAAAAGCCACGATGATGAAAGTATCGCATCCTATCGTGTTTGGTCATGCGGTCAAAACTTACTATAAAGATGCCTTTAATAAGCATGGCGCTTTCTTTGACGAGTTAGGTATCAACGTCAATAACGGCATGGCAAGTTTGTACGAAAAAATCGCTGAGCTACCTGCCAGTAAGCGTGAAGAAATCGAACGCGATTTACATGCTTGCCAAGTGCATCGTCCACGCCTAGCGATGGTTGATTCATCAAAAGGTATCACCAACTTCCATTCACCAAGTGATGTGATTGTTGATGCGTCTATGCCAGCGATGATTCGCTCAGGCGGTAAAATGTGGGGCGCTGATGGCAAAATGTATGACTGTAAAGCGGTCATGCCTGAGTCTACTTTTGCGCGTATCTATCAAGAAATGATTAACTTCTGTAAATGGCATGGCAATTTTGATCCAACCACGATGGGTACTGTCCCTAACGTTGGTTTGATGGCACAAAAAGCCGAAGAGTATGGCTCGCATGACAAGACTTTTGAGGCGAGTGGTTCAGGATTGGCTCGTATTGTCGATGAAGATACTGATGAGGTATTGCTTGAGCAGCAGGTTGAAAACGGTGACATCTGGCGCATGTGTCAGGTTAAAGATGAGCCTATCCAAGATTGGGTAAAACTTGCGGTACGCCGTGCTCGCGAATCAGATACACCAGTTATCTTTTGGCTAGACCCTTACCGTCCGCACGAAAACGAGCTGATCAAAAAAGTTCAAACTTACTTAAAAGATCATGATACTACAGGCCTGCATATTGAAATCATGTCACAGGTTCGTGCGATGCGTTATACGCTAGAGCGCGTTGCCCGTGGTCTGGATACCATCTCTGCGACTGGTAATATTTTACGTGATTACTTGACTGACTTGTTCCCAATTTTAGAATTAGGAACAAGTGCGAAAATGCTGTCAGTCGTACCACTCATGAAAGGCGGCGGTTTGTTTGAAACGGGCGCTGGTGGTTCTGCACCTAAGCACGTTCAACAGTTGTTAGAGGAAAACCATTTACGTTGGGATTCATTGGGTGAGTTCTTAGCCTTGACCGTGTCTTTGGAGCATTTGGCCAGTCACGATAACAATGCTAAAGCGCAAATCTTGGCGGATACGCTAGATACGGCGACAGAGAAACTGTTGTTAAACAACAAGGGTCCTTCACGTAAAACAGGTGAAATCGATAACCGTGGTAGTCATTTCTATCTGGCGATGTACTGGGCACAAGAGCTTGCGGCACAAGATAAAGATGCTGATCTTAAAGCAAAATTTGCACCGCTGGCAGAAAAACTTGAGAGCAACGAAGCTGCTATCGTCAAAGAGCTAAATGAAGCTCAAGGCAAGCCTGTAGACTTAAAAGGTTACTACTTTGCAGACGAAGCATTGGCTGAACAAGCGATGCGTCCAAGCACGCTATTCAATGCAGCAATCGCCTCATTGTAATTGAGTTGTGTGCTAATACAGCAGACAGTTGGGCTTAATTTTCTTTATTTATAAAGACTTTTGAACCCAGTTAGGCAAAATAAAAACACCGCTTAGGTCTCAGACTTAAGCGGTGTTTTTTATGCTTGAACATAAGACAGTACGTTTAAAACGTTACTTTTAAAATACCACTTATAAACAGCAAAAAACTGCCAATAAAAAAGCCACCTACATAACTGTAGGTGGCTTTTTGACATTGATAAGTTCAACGATACTTTTGTGAATATTGATACTTTTATCAATAGTATAAAATTCTGATAACTGCTGACTCAGCTCTATATACTTTTTAAACATCCATGTGCTTGATAACCGCTTTACCAAACTCAGAAGTACTGAGCAAGATAGCATCTGGCATGAGGCGCTCAAAGTCATAAGTGACCGTTTTATTAGCAATCGCACCTTGGATACCACTGATAATGAGATCAGCGGCTTCTGTCCAGCCCATGTCTCGTAACATCATCTCAGCCGATAAAATCAATGAGCCAGGATTTACTTTATTCTGACCCGCATATTTAGGTGCTGTGCCATGAGTTGCCTCATAAACCGCAATTGCACCGCCTTTGTTAGCGCCCGGTGCGATACCAATACCGCCCACCTCGGCTGCTAGGGCATCTGAGATATAATCACCGTTTAAGTTTAGCGTCGCAACGACTGAATAATCCTCAGGACGCATCAAGATTTGCTGCAAAAAGGCATCAGCAATAACATCCTTGATAATAATATCATTGCCTGTTTTTGGATTTTTCATTGTCATCCAAGGACCACCATCTAATAATTCTGCATCGAAGCGTTCTGCTGCCAGCTCATAGCCCCATTCCTTAAATGCGCCTTCGGTATACTTCATAATATTGCCTTTGTGCACTAAAGTCACACTGGGCAAATCATTATCGATAGCATGTTGAATGGCTTTACGCACCAGACGCTGCGAACCTTCTTTGGATACTGGCTTGATGCCAATACCGCAATCATCATCGAAGCGGATCTTCGTAACGCCCATCTCTTCTTTTAAGAATTTGATGATTTTCTTAGCATCCTCACTGCCCGCTTTCCATTCGATACCTGCATAGATATCTTCTGAGTTTTCACGGAAAATGACCATATCTGTCAGCTCAGGATGCTGAACAGGACTTGGTACACCTTCAAACCAACGAACTGGGCGCTGACACACATAGAGGTCAAGCTCTTGACGTACCGCCACATTCAATGAGCGAAAACCACCGCCAACTGGCGTGGTCAATGGGCCTTTGATACTGATAACATAGTCTTTTAAAATCTCTAGCGTCTCGCTTGGCAGATAGTCACCATCATATATTTTAGCGGCTTTTTCGCCAAGATAAGCCTCCATCCAAATGATGGACTGTTTGCCATGATAAGCTTTTTCCACTGCCGCATTGACCACTTTTATCATGACAGGCGTGATATCGATCCCGATGCCATCGCCTTCAACGAACGGGATGATAGGATGATTGGGTACATTTAGCGACAGATCAGCGTTCACGGTAATTTTTTCGCCGTCTCTTGGGACGATAACCTTCTCATAAGACATGGATAAAACTCCTTGGTTGTATGTTAGATATCGCAAGCATCCTTAGCACTCTGTTATGCTAGCCACTCTATTATGATTATTTATACCGCTTTAAACACGGATTGGCCAAACTAAAAACTCTGAGCAATAGGTAAGTTGCGATATGCTGATAAATGATTTAAAAAATCAATAAGTAAAATAGTGATGCACTGAATAATCATTTATTGACTTAACGATACTGTAAAAATCCCTTTAGTAAAATAGCATCCACACAGACTGTTATAATAACGCGCAAAATAACAAAGATATTTTATATAAAATCAACAAATTTGCAGCTTATAGCGTTGATTTAAAAAAACAACGTTTTATTAGGGTGTGTCCTCGTTTTAAAAATCGTAAATTGAGGACACGCCCTACCCTCAAAATATGCACAAAATAATGATTCAAATTTAGGAAATCCCAAACCATGTCAACCTCTAGTCTGATTTTATTCAACAAACCTTATGGGGTGCAAAGTCAATTTCGTGATGACAGCAACAATGATCACACCACCCTATCACAGTATTTTACCGATAAGTCTTTACGGATTGCTGGTAGGCTTGATGCCACCTCAGAGGGCTTGCTGATTTTAACGAGTGATGGTCGAGTCAATAAAGCCATTACCCAGCCACCTTCTGCTGCTAATTTTGCAAAAAACCGTCATAAGCAAGGCAAAACTTACTTGGTGCAAGTTGAAGGTACAGCAACGCCAGCGCAGTTGAATGAGCTTGCCTCTGGCGTACATTTAAAAGATGGCAAGACACTACCTGCGACGGCTCTCATGGTAGAAGAGACAAACTTACCCATTGATTTATGGCAACGTGAGCCGCCTATTCGTGAGCGTAAGAATATACCGACTTCATGGCTCATGCTGACGATTTATGAAGGTAAGAATCGCCAAGTCAGACGTATGACAGCGCAGGTTGGACTGCCTTGCCTGCGTTTGATACGCTGGTCAGTGGCAGGGTTTGAATTGGGTGATTTAGCCGTTGGTGAGTTTGTGCGCATTCATCTCACTAGCGAACGCTGTCAGCAATTAGGCATTCTCGATTAATTATTACTATCAATCTACTGGTATCTCATTGCTGATTGCTCGTGACTGGCATCTGCTTATTAGGGCATATCCTTATTTCTATCAGCTTTTTTAAATAAGAATACGTCTTAGTCATTGGCTTTGATAGCAATTAAACCCAATTACGACTTGCTAAACATCGCGTCTCGAACGAGCAAGGTTTATCTGCTAAGCTTCAGAACACCATTATTTAGGTATCATAAGTCTCATCCACTTATCATTTGATTTTTTATTATAGGGATATGTTATGTTTGCTTCTCGTCGTTGGATCTTGTTGGCCACTAGCGTTTCTACAGCGCTTATACTGAGCGCCTGTCAGCCGACAAAAGACAACGATGACACAGATTCTAATGCAGCGACCCCACCTGTGACTGATATCGTCGATGCTCCAAATGACATTGACGCTGACAACGAACTAGTAGCTGGCGAAAACAGCGCAGAAGAGAGCCAAATGACTGACATACTCAGAGACTATACAAGGTCGATGACTAGAATGCATGATGAGATGATAATCGGTATGGGTTATAACGATCCTGATACAGCCTTTGCTAAAGCGATGCTTGGACACCACCGCGGTGCCGTAGAAATGGCAAAAATTCAGCTGAAATATGGTACTGACGAAGAGATGCGTCAATTGGCACAAGAGATTATCGCCGCTCAGCAAGTTGAAATCGATATTTTGAATAAATGGCTTGCTAGCCACCCTGATACAGCCAAACCTAAACCCAATACTGAAGCGATGCAACAAGCATATGCGAGGAGCATGGATGTCTTAAATGGCGACATGGTGTTGGGTATCGCTGATCCTGTCCCCGACATGGCATTTGCACGCGCTATGCTACCGCATCATATCGGCGCGGTAGAGATGGCAAAGATTCAGCTAACCTATGGCACTGACGAAGAGATGCGTCAATTGGCACAAGATATCATCGATGGTCAGCAGACTGAGATTGCGCATATGCAACAATGGATTGTAGACGCTAATGCAGATAACAAGGCTAAAGAGACACAGGGCACAAGTGAAGCGGATAATCATCAGCAATCTGAGCAAGCTGCTTCTTAGGTGCTGAATTACTAAACGCTGACTTAGCTGTTAATTTTTAATAAACCTTAAAAGACTGCCAGTCATTACACAAAGCCCCTGCCAAATAATATTATTTGGCAGGGGCTTTAATTTTTAATAAATTATTGACCAGAATAGTGAGAACAAGTACATTCACATTAATACATTTAGCAATGTATTTAACTTTGATAACGCTCTATAGCGTTAAGCCATGCTTGCCAGCCTGCATCGACTGGAGAAGAGTTATCACTGACTTCTGACGATTGATTTGCTTGTGCCAAGTGCAAGCTCACTTTATGCGGAGATGCTTTGTCAATGGCTTCATTAGCCGCTTTAGGCAGCACATTAACACGCATCAACTCATCACGGCGAAACAGATGACACTCAATGTCACGCTCCATATTACTCAGCAACGCCAATTGTTTACTGTCAGCTTTGATACCGTCAAGCGCCACAATGACATCATTCGCTGAAATACCCGCTCTAGCAGCGACACTAGCACGTGTCACGCGATTGACTTTGAGTCCAGCAGGTGTTTCAGTACAGCGCATGCCCCAAGGCACATGCTTGTCAGCCGTCTCTTTGCTATTGCTATGCATGTTAATGCCGTTTGCCGCCAGCAGCGCTTCAATTGGCAACTCTTCAACACCATTGACATAACGATACTCAAAGTCTTCCCAATCCTCTATGGGCATGAACTGCCCAATGACTGTACCCATATCAGCACTATTGATGCCAATGCGTTTATTGTCGTTTTGCTTTGCTTGAGTATAAAAAGCCTTGACCACATCAAACAGACGATAGCGACCATTGCTCTTTTGGAGCAGTGTTAAATCTAAGCATAACGCCACCAATGCACCTTTGTTGTAATAACTGATACCAGCATTGCCTGTATTTTCATCGTTACGGTATAGCTTAATCCACGCATCAAAGCTCGATTCTGCAACGCTTTGATACGCGCGACCCGCGGTTTGATAGTAACGATTAATTTGCTCAGCCAGTAGCTTGAGATAGCTTGGCTTATCAATCACGCCCGACGCTTGTAACATAAAGTCATCGATATACGAAGTAAAGCCCTCAAATACCCATAGCAGTGGTGTAAATGCCTCGCGGCGCAAATCGACATCCAACATAACATCTGGGCGTACCGTTTTGACCCACCACGAATGAAAATACTCATGGCTGCATAAGCCCAAAAATCGCTGATAATCGGTGCTTGGTATTTTTGGCTCATCAAGAGTTGGTAAGTCTCGGCGCGGCGTAATGAGACTGGTCGAATTGATATGCTCAAGTCCACCATAATCCTGACCACTGGCAAAGGTCATAAACGTATAATCATTAAATGGCGCATCACCCAACCAATCTAAATAGCACTGACAGATCTGAGTGACATCCTGCTGTAGCCTGCCCATATTGGCACTGTGCTTACCTGAGAGGTAAAAACGATGATGTAGCGTCTGATGCGTACTGTCTTGAATAATAAAGTCAAACTTATCTTGTTCTGCAATCTCAAAAGGGTAATCAATAAGGTCGTGATAACTGCCTGCTTGTAGTCCATAGCTATGCTGCCCATCAAGGCGTAGATGAGTAGACTCTAACCCACATGCCAATAGCAGCCGACTCTCGTCTTTACCTGCTAAAAATGCTGCAGGCACTGCCAAACTGACTTGTACAGCTCGATGCTCCTGCCCTTCTACAGCCAATGCCAGTGAGGTGAAATTCCCATACAAACGTTGCTGATCGACATAGGCAGTACGTACCGATAAATCATAGCAGTAGACTTCATAGTGGACACCGATGGCTTGCCCTGCCTTGGCTTTTGGTAATTGCCACGTGTTTTTATCTATTTTGTGCGCGCGATAAACCTTAGGATGAGTATCATCATCCCTGATTTGGCTGTCTAACACCTGATAATGCACCGCGGTAATGTTGCGCGCAAACTCACGCATCAGATAACTGCCTGGTATCCACGCTGGCATCCAAAGTTGAGGCGCATCATTTACTGCCGTAAAATTGAGCGACACATCAACCAAGTGCTCAGAAAAACGCTCGAAATTGAGTCGATAATTGATATCAGCTTTTGCTTTATGGTGATCGCTGATTGTATTAGCATCTGATAGCTGACTACCTGAATTATTGGCAAATGAAGTCATTGTCTTTTTATCCTTATTTATATCATTATGGTAAAAGCCATTGTCCAAAAACGCAACTGGCAAACCCCGAATATCCATTTACGGTCTTAAAACCACAAAAAACTGTGTTTATTTTCATAAAAAATGCCATTTATCAGTATAAAATAGCATTTTTTATTGTTTCTACCTTGAAAGTTATATGAGCCATCTCAATTAAAGATGCTAACTGCTAAAGTTACTTTAATAAACTGATGATAATTGACTAATGACGTGGCTATTTGGCTTGCTGATTGGATTTTTTAGGTTTATTGCAACCGTATTTAATTTTTTACATAGATATATTTAGGATAACTTATGACTATTATTGCAAAAGACACTGCCGTCAAATTCAATTACACACTAAAAGACGACGAAGGCAACATTCTTGACCAATCACCAGAAGGTCAACCACTTGCGTATTTGCATGGCCACAGCAACATCATTCCAGGCCTTGAGCAACAGCTAGAAGGTAAATCTGCTGGCGAACAAGTTAATGCTGTTGTTGAACCTGCTGATGGCTACGGCGAATATCAAGAGCAAGCGGTACAACATGTACCACGTGATAACTTCCAAGGCGTTGAAGATATCCAGCCGGGTATGCAGTTTCAGTCAGAAGCTGGCGGACAAGTAATGCTAGTTACCGTTACTGAAGTAAATGACAAAGAAGTGACCGTTGATGCAAACCATCCATTGGCTGGTAAGCGTTTGACGTTTGATGTTGAAATCCAAGAAGTGCGTGCAGCGACTGAAGATGAACTAAACCATGGTCATGTCCATGGCGCTGGTGGCGTTGAGCACTAATCTCTTCTAGAGTATAGTGAGATGTTAAATGGTAGTCTTTATTAAGACCATTATTTAGTCAAAAAAGGTCAGCGGCTTTGTCTACTGACCTTTTTTTATGGCTATTATTTATCACAATCACCTTTTTAAAATATGAGCCTCTTAGGCTTACATTAAGCAACCTGACAGGCTTACAAACTATTCAATGCTACTGAGTTATCTATTAGCTAGTTAGTCGTGTTTCTCAATTAATATATAGCAGACGTAACAAAGCCGCATAACGACAAGCGTTATGCGGCTTTTATCACTAACCATCCATGTTATCGTTACATGATACCTAATCCCGGAGTATCCTATAACTGACAGGCATCCAGCCTTATCATCCTTAATCAGCAAACCACCTATCCCTGATGCGACCTTTGAGATACCAATCCCTAGTATCAATGAACCTTTTCGTTCAATCGTGCCGTACAGTTATAATCGCAGATTGCCTCATGGTTAGTAAGAGGTATAAACGTCAATCCATGTAAGCATATGCTTACGTGGATTTTAATCACAGCCTTTTTGGCTGACAATACTGACCGTTTATAGCTTCTCTTCAGGGCTTAACAATGCTTTAGGTTCAGCGCTTAGCATAATATAGGCCGCTTCATTGATGAACGCTTCGTCTTCAGGTAACTCTGGGCGCTCCTTGGCTTTCATGCGGCTGCGCTCTTCAAATTTTGCATCCATTGCTGCTTGATAGGTGTTCCAATTGGCATAAGGGCGCTCACCCGTTGCAATAAGACGTTTATTTTCAGCCTCTAGTGAACGCTTTTCAATCAATTGCATCTTAGCTCGGCGGCTATTGATATCAAGTGGAATTGGTTTTTTCTCGTCTTCCATATCGCGAATGTTGTTTAGCGCTGAGAGATAAACAAACTGTGGGTTTTGCTCTTGACGAATTTTAGACTGCTGGTTAAGTGTTGCCAGCGTCGTATCAGTGAACTTACCTTCAGGCTTGTAAGGCGCCGTTTTGATGGTATCCCAAGGCAACGCTTTTTTCTGCGCACGTTCGCCAAAAGTGGCATCATCGTAGATATTGACCAACTCTACATCAGGTACCACACCTTTATTCTGTGTACTACCACCAGTGATGCGATAGAATTTGCGCTGCGTTAAAGTGGCTGAACCCAATGCCAAATTATCGAGTTGAATCTGCGCTGAACCTTTACCCGTTGTCGTACTGCCAACCACTAGACCACGACCGTAATCTTGGATAGCCGCGGCAAATATCTCACTGGCTGAGGCAGACGCTAGGTTGGTAATAACGACCACTTTGCCATCATAAAGTTGCTCACCGCCATCATCGTCACGGTAGACCTGAATGTTGCCGCGATTGTCACGGATTTGCACCATCGGTCCGCTCTTGATAAAGAAGCCAAGCATTTTTGCTACTTCATCCAATGAACCACCTGGATTATTGCGCAAATCAACCACGAGGCCATCAATATTTTCTTTATTCAACGCTTTCAATGCTTTTTCGGTATCGATACTGACGCTGCGATAATCCTCACCGTTACGGCGTGCCTGATAATTCAGATAAAAGCTTGGTATCTCAAGGACGCCGATGCGTTTTGGCGTTTTATCAATATTAGGGCGCTGTAATTCTACCACGCGCTGGGTAACCCCTGACTCTTCTTGTTGAATAATGTCACGAACCACCGTCACGTTACGGGCACTGGCATCAGGCGTATTTGGCTGACGCACTTTGATGGTCACTGACGTACCACGTTTACCACGAATCAAGCTCACAATCTCACGCGTTGACCAGCCAACCACGTCTGTCATGTTCTCGCCATCTTTGGCAATACCGATAATCAAATCGTTGGGTTTAATCTGACCAGATTTGGCTGCTGGACCACCATCAACCAAGGTCACGATGCGAGTATAATCTGGGTTTTTACGATCAGGGCGAATAGAGACGCCAATGCCTTCTAATTGCAGGCTAGATTGGATTTGTAATTCGTTGGCCTGAATCGGTGCGTAATAATTACTGTGCGGATCGTAAGTCAACATCGCCGTATTTAAGATGGTTTCCATGATTTCATCGTTTGTGAGACGCTTAAACTGCTCTTGCTGTCGCGATAAACGATTTTGTAAAATCTCGCTTGGTGTACGTTGGTCGTTGCGCACCAAATCTTGTCCACGAGTAATATCTGGATTGCTTAGGAATACTTTTTCTTTGGCTTTTTCATCTTCTTGACCCAAGGTAATACTCATCAGCTGAAACTTAAGCTGACGCGTCCAATAATCACGCTGCTCTTTTTTGGTTTTAAAATGATTGAGTTTTTCACGGTCAAGTACAATCGTATCATCACCCGTCAAATCAATATCCGTTTTTAGCATCTTGCTCGCCATCGCAAAATACTCATTTGAGCGCTTGCGATAGCGTTCAAAGACCTCTACTCCTGCAGACAAGTCGCCACGCTTGAGGCGAGCACCGAATTCATCGGCGTATTTTTTCTTAAACTCATCCACATCAGACTGCAAAAACAACGTATGGTTTGGGTCAAGGCTATCAATATACATAGACAAGATTTCGCTGCCCGTTTTGCTATCTAGCGGCTGATTTAAATAGTGGCTACGATCCAGCAATGCGGCTACTTGGCGAGTGGTGACTTTTTGTTCAGGGGTTTGTACAAAGCCTTCAGTATTGGTGTCGGCCATTGCCGTCCCGTAGCTCTGGGTGAGAATAATACCGGCGATGCCCACTGACGCTGCACTGAGTAACCACTGTGCTGGTTGTTTTTTCATCATATATACCTAGTTATTTTACGTTAATAATATTATTTGTTTTATAAAAATCAAAAGTGATTAAATCAGTCGCCGCCTATAAATGCTTTATCTTTAAGTCACGAAATATTTATCTACCACTATCAATCGAATATGTATTCAATGATACTTTCTAAAATGCTATTTTCTGAATAGTTATGGTCACTAAATGCCATTGCTGTTTGCTAATATATTGTTAAAAATCACTCAATATTATCATGCACATAGATATCCAACTGTCTCAAACTGTATAAGCAATCTTACACGCTACGCCTGCACATACCAAACTTTCTATTACATTTATTGTTCATCATTATTTGGGTCATTTATTGACGATTCAATGCCCACTCGCGAATTGATTTGAGTCTATTCATCTGCCACATTATGCTCATCTAATAATAACTGTCATAATAAAGCAGTTTTGATAATAGTGGCGCATTGCCAATTATCATCATTTATTTATTTGAAGCTGAACCGATCATATAACAAGATATAACACCATAAGGATTACGCAATGTACGGCGTTTTAATGATTGATATCGATAGTACCGCACTGACAGCAGAAGATGTCAGCTTAATCAAACAGGCACAAGTGGGCGGGGTGATTTTATTTGCCCGAAACGTTGCAGATGCGGCACAAGTACGGGCGTTGTGTGACGACATACGTTATCACAACCCGGACATATTAATCGGTGTCGACCAAGAAGGTGGACGAGTCGCACGCCTACGCAATGGCTTTACCCCACTACCTGCCATGGGCAAGCTTGGGGAGTTATTCAATCAAGAGCCTAACCATGCGCTAAGCTGTGCTTACGATTGTGGCTATCTAATGGCAACAGAAGTATTGGCCGTGGGCATTGATCTCAGTTTTGCCCCAGTACTTGACAGAGATGGCATCAGCCAAGTCATCGGAGATCGTAGCTTTCATCAAGAGCCGCAAGCGATCATTGCGCTGGCGACTCAGTTTATGCGCGGTATGAAAGCCGCTGGCATGGCAACCACAGGTAAGCATTTCCCCGGTCATGGTGCCATTGCGCCTGATTCGCATGTGGCTGAAGCCATCGACACGCGTAGCTTAGATGAGATTATGCATAGCGATATGCAGCCTTTTGCCCAAACCTTACCGTGGCTTGATGCCTTAATGCCTGCCCATGTTATTTTTTCGCAAGTCGATGATAAGCCAGCAGGTTTTTCTAAAATTTGGCTCAAGGACATCATACGGGATCAGCTAAAGTTTGATGGGGTCTTATTCTCTGATGATCTTTGTATGGCAGGTGCTCAAGCCGCGGGCGATGTCAGCGCACGTGTGAAAGCCGCGATTGAAGCGGGTTGTGATATTGCGCTGGTTTGTAATGATCGCGTCGCCGCCCATGAAGCCGCAGAGACCGCACAAGAGCTGCCTTATCCCAATCAAAACCGTATTAAAACAATGTGCGGACAGATACCAACATGGGAAGGTGATCTAGAATCAACTTGCCAACAATTTGACTATTGGCAACAGGCAAAGCAAAACGTGACTCAAACCTTTTTTAATCCTCAATCTGAGGCACAAGCGACTCGCAGCGCTACTGAATTAAAAGATCCGACCGCTTATAAGTAATCGCTTATCATTAGATACTTATCATTAGCCACCTATAAACAACAGCCTTAACAAAATAAAAAACCGCACCTTTATAAGATGTGGTTTTTTAAATTAGTAATGACTCAATCAATTTTCTGTGCATTAATTGGCTGGATCTACTGCCGTACCTTGAGTGGCATCATCACCATCAGGCAATAAGTCATCGTTATTGCTATCCAGAGGGTTTAAGTCTGGGTCAAGCGCATCATTACTAATAATCATACCATCGTTTGCACTGGCCATCTCGTCATTGACTATAAATTCAATACGGCGATTACGGAAGCGACCCTGCTCAGTTGAGTTATCAGCGATAGGTTCTGATTCACCCATGCCTTTCGTCATCAATTTACTAGCATCAACACCTTGAGATACCAAATACTCTTTCACTGCCTCAGCGCGATCACGAGACAATTCTACATTGTAAGAATCTGATGCCTGACTGTCAGTATGACCGATAATCGTCAGCTTCATATTCGGTACTTCGTTGATGATCTTAGCAGCGCGGTCAAGCAGCTCTTTATTGACATCAGGAATGACCGCCTCATCCACTTCAAAGTTGATAACCTGAATACTCAATGCACGAGCCACATCACGTGGATCTGGGTTTTTACCAAGATTGGTCATAGCAACATCCGCAGCTGCCAAACTATTATCAATCTCACCCTGCAAATCTAATGGCCCTTCGGCTTGTATGGTCATTGCAGGAACAGCCGCTTGTAAGTCAGCCACTAGCTTATCTAATGCCGCTGCATCAGGCGCATTGACAGTGATCACATCGCCTTTGATGATCATGCTCGCATTTGGTACATTTTTGACGATAGGTAAGATAGTAGCTAGCTGAGCCGCCGCTGGCATATCTACTGCAAAATTATCATCGACATCAGCACGGCATTTATTGGCTTCTTCACCAAATGCACTGGTTAACGCATTCATTACATTGGTCTGCAAGGTCTCGTCTCCCACATTCATACGGCAAGCATACAGCTCACTATTTTCACCAGTCGCAATGCGCAATGATGCAGGCTCAATATCACCTGCCACTGCCAACTGACCCTCTCCCTGCGCTGCTTGTTGGGCAGTAGCCACCGGTGTGGCGACAGGCTCAGGGTTCTCTTGGCAACCACGAAGTAAAGCCCAAGCCAATGCGCCTAAAATAATCAAGCCAATAATGGGGAGCAATGCTTTCATAAAGCTGCCTTGCTGCTCTTCTTCGCGTTGCAATGGAGCGGTGCTCACCGTATCAGAGATACGTGCGCCAGCAGCAGGCGTCGCTGCCAACATACCGACTGGCAGAACGGCGCTTGCCCACGCAGGGATATAACGCTGATAACTATCGAGATTATCATTTAAAAACTGCGGCACTGGTGTGGTACCTGCCAAGCTTTTGATTTCGTGAAAAGCCAGTGGCGCTGCCATCGCTATCAGTCCGCGCGAAGACGTTGCATCGACATTATGCTTGCCTGCCAGCTCACGAGCGATTTGATCACGTTGCGAATCATCGCTCCATACACGGTCATAAAAACCTTGGTCGTCACGAGTGATATTCTCATTTGCAAAACGATTATAAGTATCGTTATCTGCTAAGCGGGCCGCAAAAATAGCGTAGAACTGCTCCAGTAGCCCCTTTTTAGCGGGACTATGATCATCTTCCAGCACGGCTGGGCTGACTGTACGCGTCAAATGACTGATAATATCCATAATACAATTCTCCTATTAATGCCTATATTAGTATCGATTTATATAATTAAAATATTCAAAAAACACCAGATAAAATAATGATTTGAAATAAGAACCATGACAGCTAAAACCATCTTGACCCTGTTCAATTTTCATCATTATAAAAGTATTAAGTCAGTGTTAACAATCAACAGGTTGTTGTACAAATGATACGTTAGGTAATATTTCAAGTGTCACACGTAACCAAAAACATGGCAAATAACCAATCATTAACCCAGTGAGAAGCCATAAAAGAATCAGTAAAACTTATGTATAGATGGAGAAACTACATCCTTTTTTCATATACTTTATGGTTTTTTAGATACTTCTAACTGGGTATCTACAGAAAAAATGGCGGTATAAGCAACTTATACCGCCATCTTTACTTGATAACTTGTTTCAATGGATAGGTGATTAAACAATCGTTAAACACCTCTATTATCCAATCATTTATTCCTTACTTGTGCAGGTTCAGCGATGATGAGTGTGCTTGCCATATCATCTACCTCCGATTCTGAAATAGAACCTGACGGTCTGTTATTCATCGGTGCATTGTTAGGGGTATTGTTAGGAATGTTACTGGGAATATTGTTGGCATTGTTACTATAATTGTTGGGTGCAGGATTAGGTACGATACGATCGCCTGTATCATCATCTGCTGCTTGGAACTCTCCAGACCCACCGTTGTTATAGTCATTAGCATACTGATTGTTGGCAGCTCCCTCATTCTCAAACTGGTTATTCGTATTATTCATTGCATTGGCATCGTTATTTTCAGGCAATGGTAGTGGTGCAGTACTATCGATGACCATGGCAGGTATCAAAGTACGCATATCCGTAACCAGTCGTTGCAAGAGCATACTATCTGGCGCTTCTAACATAAGACGATCATTCTGCAAATGTAGGCGTGCAAATGGCGTAGACCTAATCATCGTCAAGACATTGGGCAGTACTTCCTCTGGTAAATTGGCAATACTACTAGCAATTCCAGCCTGTACTGTCAATTCGCAAATACTCGCTTGCTCACCAAAGCTGGTATTGAGCGCTTGTTGCAAGGTGCTTTGCAGCGCTGCATCGCCAATGGTAGCGCTACAGGCATACAGACTACCGCTGTTATCTACGCCAACGATGAGCTCAATGGGAGTCATGACCTGCGCTACTGGTGCAAGCGTTGGTGCTACCACAACAGGCATTGTCGCAGCGGCTTCTACAGGCGGCGCGTTGTTCGGTCTGATTAATATTGCCCAAGCAGCAAGCCCTATCGCGGCAATGGCTACTATTAACAAACCCACCCGTACCACTAAATCATTACGTTGATTGCGAGTACGCACTTTTTCTTGCTTCATACTGCTATTTTCTGCCAAATGATGCGTGGATGGATTGGCATGAATGGCGCCAGTATGAGCGCTAAAATGACCATCGGTATCACCTATCCTCATACTTTCTACATCAGTATTTCCAATATCTTTTTTATCTGCTGTATCAGCATTTTGTCTATAAGCGGCTGTCGCTGCGGCGATCGTACTGGTATCTATATGAGAATTTTTCCGTCCATCCAAGGAGGTGTCACGCACTGGTACGCTATCAATATCTGCGGCGATGTGTGGGTGTGCTTCTGATGCGCTATCGACGTTTTGAGGAGCAGTAATAATAGGTGCTGACCACATCGGTAAATACTGACGCAGTGCCGCCTGCTCTCCCTGCAAAAATGCTGGCAAAAACTGTCCGTTTGCCAATACTGTCAGCTCACGATAAGCCAGTGGCGCGGCATTGATGAGCAGCTGTAACGTAGCAGACTCATCAATATGATGGGTAGCAGACAGCTCTCGGATCATAAGCTGCTGTATGCTTTTATCTTGCCACAGTTGTTCGAACAGTGGACTTTCTGTGACTCTATCAACCATCCCTTGCTCGGCGCAGATAAATTGTGAGTACACTTGCGGCAAGGCGAGACGTGATGCCAAGATGGCATAAAACTGCTCCAATAAGCTGATGTAAGCCACACTATCATGACTATTGCGCTCACCTATGACAGCTGGCGTTACGGTCTTTTCTAATTGGTCGATAATACTCATAGATTACTGCCTCTTTCGGCCTTTATTTTAAATTTACCAAGGCATGAAACGTTTATTTTACTTGTCGTTAGCGTCTGTATTCTTGGATACCGCTCTCATTTAACCCACCATTACCGTCAAGATACGAAGCATTACTCAATTTGCCTGACAGCCTGCTATATTATTCACTATAAAAGCATATAAATGCACTATTTTGTCACATAATAAGTTTTTGCATTGTCATAACTACTGTTAGTATTACTTTATTATAAATAGCTCATGCTTAATAATTGCTTGTCAGTCCTATTTAGTTTGCACTCAGCCATAATGCGTAGGCTTTGAACATTGTTATTCATCACCTTGTCACATATCAGGCGCAGCCTAAGGATTTTCCTTTGTTCAATCATACGACCCTTATTATTATTATCACAGTTATTGTCAGCTTAGTGGCATGGCAAAACAAAACAGTATTTAATCGGCTTATTTTTTATCCGCCAGCGGTAAATAATGGGCAGTGGGATCGTTTTGTCACGCATGGCTTTATTCATGCCGATAGCATGCACCTGCTCTTTAATATGTTTACTTTATACTTTTTCGGTCGTGCTATTGAAGGACTGTATCAGCCGTTCTTATTTGGCTATGGTTTTGTGGTCTTTTACGTATTGGCCATTATCATTGCGATGATTCCAAGCTACCTCAAGAATAAAAACAATGCGAGCTATCTAAGCCTTGGCGCGTCAGGCGGTGTATCAGCCGTATTGTTTGCTTTTATTTTGCTGGCACCGTGGGAAAAAATCTACTTATTCGCGGTTATTCCTATACCTGCGATATTATTCGCCGTCGCTTATATCGCTTATAGTATCTATGCAGACAAACGGGGCGGCTCTAATATCAATCATATGGCGCATATGTGGGGCGGCGCGTTTGGGGTTATTGCCACGATTATTTTAGAACCGCAAGTCCTACCGCATTTTATCAATGCGCTATTATCGCCTGGGCTTTAAATTTAGTAATGAAGCTTAGTAATGAAGTTTAGTGATAAAAATTGAAATAAAACTCAGTGATAAAAAGTGAAATGAGCACTTGGGTTATGATGACAGTTTAAGTCACTAAGAGATGATTAACGTCGCGTTATGTTTTGCACAAACTTATACTCAACAAACTATTTAAGAATTTGATAATTATTATGATAATAGATGTTATTGGTGATATTCACGGCTACGCAGACAAGTTAGTTGGTTTATTAGCGCAGCTAGGTTACGTTCATAATGGCACGTACTTTGTACCGCCAGTAGGGCATCGGGCCTTATTCATCGGTGACTTGATTGACCGAGGACCACAGCAATTGGCTACCTTAGAGATTGTTTTTGCCATGTTAGATGCTAACGTGGCAGATGCGATAATGGGTAATCATGAATATAATGCCCTCGCCTTTGCCACACTTGACCCTGATAACTCCAGCCAATATCTGCGCTCGCACAATGACATACATACGCGCCAACATGCCGCATTTTTAGCCGAAATAGCTTTTGGCTCAGAGCGTCATCAATATTGGCTTAATCGGTTATATGAGCTGCCTTTATGGATTGAAACAGACGACGCTTGTTTTGTTCATGCCTGCTGGGATGTCGATAGTATGGCGGTATTGCAGCCATTATTGACTGACGACAATTGTTTAACGCCGCACGGGCTAGTCGCCACTGCCAAAGAAAACACGGCGCCATTTGACGCGCTAGAGCGGGTATTAAAAGGTGTAGAAACAGCATTACCCGACGGCATGGTCATGGTCGATAAAGAAGGCACTGAGCGCAAGCGCGTTCGAGTATGCTGGTGGCTTGACGGACTGAATAAGCGCCGTCTTTATGAGGTGGCGCGTGCGCCTGCATCAGCATTGGCTCAGATTCCAAAAGATGTGTTAGCTGAAAATATTGATTTCGCTCTGAAAACGAATAAAGCGGTATTTGTCGGTCATTATTGGTTAACTGGCACGCCTGAGCCACTGAGTTCACAAGTTGCCTGTACTGATTATTCAGCGGCGGTAGACAGCGGATATCTGACTTGTTATCAGCTCAATACTGAGCAACCATTGCCACTAAAAGCCAGTAACTTTCTCCAATATCGCCATGATAAAACGGTAAACCCCAATCCATAAAATTGGTACTATTGCCCCCGCTTTCTTATTAAAAATCAAACTTGGCTTTACGAAGGCAACAAAACTTTTGTATGATGGTCTTTTTGAGGATATCAAAGCATGAGCACCACAACAGCTACTGTTAACACGATGGATCAAAACAGCCCTATCTCCTCCCCTGCTGGTCAGCCGAAAGTTGGCATTATTATGGGATCACAATCTGATTGGGCAACTATGAGTGCGGCAGCGCAATTGCTCGCAGACTTTGATATCGCTTTTGATTGTGAAGTGGTTTCAGCACACCGTACCCCTGATAGATTGTTTGACTATGCAAAAAGCGCAAAAGATAACGGTCTACAAGTTATCATCGCTGGTGCTGGTGGTGCTGCTCATCTGCCTGGCATGTGTGCCAGTCAAACGCCGTTACCTGTGTTTGGTGTTCCTGTAAAATCTTCTATGCTCAGCGGTTGGGATAGTCTCTTGTCTATCGTACAGATGCCTAAAGGCGTCGCAGTTGGCACATTAGCGATTGGCTCAGCAGGCGCTTACAATGCTGCCCTGCTTGCGATTCAAGTGTTAGCGCTGCATGATGAGACCATTGCGGCTAAGCTGGACAATCTGCGCCAAATGCAAACTGATACTATCCTTGCTAGCCCAACGCCCGGCATTATCCATAGCTAATTACCTGTCTTTGATAGCGGTTCTTGAATCCCTTTATTGAGACATAGCGGCTATTTACTTGATATTTATTTTTAGATGGGTTTTACTTAATACAAGGTGCATGTAATGCACCTTTTCCTATTTTAATAGATGACTTTTTACCTTTTATTACACCCAAAATATTATTCATTTTTAACTCAAAGAGCCTGCCATGACTACAGCGAACGCTTACCCTGTTACCCAAACCATTCGTACCATCGGTATTTTAGGCGGTGGTCAGCTTGGTATGATGCTTGCCGAAGCAGCGATGCCACTTGGCTACCAATGTGTGTTTTTAGAAGACAGCGCTGACTGCCCTGCTAGCCTATACGGTCGCGTCTTTCATAGCGATCAATTGGAAGACTTCATCGCAGCAGCAGATGTTTTCACCTTAGAGTTTGAAAACACACCGACGGCGACAGTTGAACAGCTGACTGATCTGTCAAAATCAGGTAGCAAACAAGGTATGTTTCCGCCATTGATTGCGCTTGATATCGCTCAAGACCGCTTGAAAGAAAAGCAAATGTTCAATTCACTTGATATTGCTACCGTGCCCTTTATGGCTGTCAACTCTGAAGCGGATTTGCAGCAAGCCTGTCATGAATTAGGACTGCCTATCGTCCTAAAAACCAGCCGTGGCGGTTATGATGGCAAAGGTCAGTTCGTGATTAGACAAGACAGTGATATCAAGGCGGCATGGCAAAATCTTAAAGATGCAGTTACGGGTAAGGGCTCACTAACGCCAACGCCTGCACCTTTGATTGCAGAAGGTTTTATTAACTTTAGCCGCGAGCTTTCTATTATCGCCGCACGCGCACAAAATGGTCAGGTTCGTTGCTACGATTTGGTCGAAAACCATCATCATAATGGTATTTTAGCCAAGACCCAAGCGCCTGCCGTTGGCACCAGTCATTTATTCAAACAAGCAACCGATGCCATCACCAAGATCATGAACCACTTAGACTATGTTGGTGTGATGGCACTTGAGCTCTTTGTGACCAAAGATGCGCGTGGCCATGACATGCTACTCGCTAATGAAATTGCGCCGCGTGTGCATAATTCAGGACATTGGAGCATTGAAGGCGCTGTCACTAGCCAGTTCGAAAACCACATCCGCGCCGTCGTCAATCTGCCATTAGGTGATACCGACAACGTGCATCCAGCGATTATGCTCAATGTCTTGGGACAATATCCAGATATCAGCGACGTACTAAATATCGATGGCGCACACTATCATAGCTACCACAAAGCAGAACGCGATGACCGCAAAATTGCGCATATTACCTTGATGCCCAATGATGTTGCCGACTTAGAACCTGCTTTGGCCAAGCTCGTCGCGACGCTACCCAATAAAATGGGACTTGAGAAAAAACCATCTGCGATTGATAGCCAGCCAAAAGCGGCAGATAGTCTAATCACTACTGACAATAACAATGACAATATTTTAGAGAGTATAGAAGTCAATATCGATGACAGCCAAACAACTCAGGCTATCGACGCTACGGCAAAAACAGAAAAGGTTAAGAAATAATGCAGATTTGGGTAGATGCCGATTCGGTACCATTGATTGCCAAAGATTTGATTATCAAAACCGCTGAACGCACACAAACCATGGCAATATTCGTCGCCAATCAGCCGATCAAACTGCGTAAGTCACCACTGCTTGTCATGACAGTGGTGCCATCAGGGTTTGATAAAGCCGATGATTATATCGTTGAGAAAATACAGCCAGGCGATCTGGCTATTACTAGCGACATTCCTTTGGCTAATGATATTTTGGACAAAGGTGGTATGGTCTTGACCTCTCGCGGAATGGTCTATGACAAAAATAATATCAAGCAAAAGCTCAATATGCGTGATTTTATGGATACCATGCGCGGTACTGGCGTGCTCGAGCTACAAGAAATGAGTGGTCAAAAATCTTATGGCGATCGTGATAAAAAAGCTTTTGCTGATGGATTAAACAAGTTGGTACGCTAGTTTTCACCCGCTTTGTCTTTGATTTTTTGATCTTATCCACTTTGCAAACTGTATACACGCCATAACCAAACACTATGCAATCGGCACGCTTCATAACGAAGTGTGCCTTTTTTTCTTGATACGCTATAGTCAGTTTTTATAACAACGATAACGTACATAAGAATAGGAATGACAATGAAAATTTTAGTAATTGGGGCAAGTGGTCGAGTGGGAACGGATTTAGTTAAGCAATTATTAGTGGATAACCATCAAGTTGTTGGCACGACACGCCAAGAAGAAAAACTGTTTACCGATGACAATTATAGCCAACTCGATTTAGATATCACTGCCGAAAAAGAGGCTATACAAAAGCAAATTGATCAAGACATTGACGCTGTCTATTTCGTTGCAGGGTCTGGCGGTAAAGACGTCTTAGAAGTGGATTTACATGGGGCGGTCAAAACCATGCAAGCCGCAGAGGACAAAGGCATTAAGCGCTATATTATGCTTAGCACCGTCTTTTCGTTAGACACCAGTAAATGGGACAATGCTGGTATTGCTGACCTAAAAGAATACTATATTTGCAAACACTATGCGGATCAGTGGTTGATTAATAACAGTAGCCTTAACTACACTATCGTTCAAGCAGGGGCACTAAAAGAGCGCGAAGCAACTGGTAAAATCACTGTCAACGATGATAATGCTGGTGAAAACTCAATTGCCGATGTGGCGACTACTTTGGCAGCCGTCTTAAATGCCAATAATACCATCAAGAAAGTGTTTAGTATGCATAACGGTGAGACTGCGATTGATGAAGCGATTGCAAAATTATAAGAATCAACTTTACAGCGATTAAAACGAAAAAAGCGAGTAAGCCTAATGGGTTACTCGCTTTTTTCTAATAGGCTTGTCAAATAAATAAGTGGCAACTATATTAAGTCTCTCAATAATCGACTAGGCCAAACCGCTTGGAAAAGAAATCACATCTTCTAAGCTATTCGCGCCTGTGATTACCATAAGTAATCTATCGATACCAACGGCGATACCGCTACAGGGTATTAAAGCATCAGACGCTGCTAATAAATGCTCATCGATTGGCATTTGTGGTAGGTTATGACGCTTACGCAGTTGATTGTCTCGCTCAAACCGTTCTCTTAACGCTTGTCCATCTGCTAGCTCATCATAAGCGTTGGCAATCTCGATGCCATTGATATACAGCTCGAAACGTTTAGCGACTGTATTGCCCTCTTTATCAACCGCTGTTTTTGCCAGTGCCGCCGTGGCAGGTGGATATTCTATAATCAAGGTCGGTAAGTCGTGACCCAAGTTTGGCTCGACCGCATGACTAAACAGCAAATCCAGCCAGCTTTGACGAATATCTGCTTCGCCATCTTCTGTGTTATCCAAATCACTATTGAAATCAAAACCTGTCAAACCCTTATCTTCTGCTACTGCTTGCAGGGCATCAAGGCTAGCTGTCAGCGGATGTATGCCGACAAAATCCATAAACGCATCAACATAGCGGTAATGACTCATCACCACTGAATGCCCATAAAGCGCCGCTAATAATTCACCTAATTCAGCCGCCATATCATCCAGACTATAATTCGGCTGATACCACTCAAGCATGGTAAATTCGATATTATGGCGTACGCCTATTTCATTATCTCGAAATACGGAGCAAATTTGATATATAGGCACTTGCCAGCTGGCAAGTAAACGCTTCATGGCAAACTCAGGTGAAGTATGCAGATAATAAGTACAAGGTTTATCTTGATACGTCACTTGCGCGGCGACTGATTGTAAGAAAGTATCAGTATTGCCAGCCTGCGATAGTAGCGGTGTTTGCACTTCAAGCACTTGATGCGTGGCGAAAAACTGACGAACGGTGCTCATCAATTGCGCACGCTGCTGAGCCATTGCCAATGTCATGGTCGGCGCATAGCTGGGTTTTGAAGAAGAATTACTTGCTTGGGTCATTATTATTTACTGCAATTTAAGGATAAGAATAAGTTCTCAGATGCTACTTTAGGGTTGAAGGCTGCCTAACTTTTACCACTGCCATTCGCGGCGTAAGTGATAATCTCGGCGTAACTGATCAAAGTCAGCACCCTTTATTTGACCGTCAGCCAGCTTGCTTCTTAGTGCAGCATCATCGTGCATGATATCGTAAAACTTCTGTAATCTGTCTGGATGTGCTTTTAGCTCAGACCAGAGGTAAGTATTGAGCGGCAGTAAACTATGCATGGACTGAACAGGTGCCACTGCCAATTTTTCACAGAGCGCGTCATAGATAATTTGCGTACCACGCAGCTTACCTTCGACCGTATAGCCTGCGATATGAGGAGTGGCGATAGCCAGTTTGGACAATAAACTCTCAGAAATCTCTGGTTCAAATTCAAACACATCGAGCACTACTTGGCGATCTGTGCGCTCAATATCTGCTTCTAAATCACGCGCATTAATGACTGATCCGCGCGCGCTGTTAATCAGCAAAGTATGCGCAGGCATCACTGCCAGCGTAGTTGCGTCAATCAAATGCTTTGTTGGATAATCACTGCCACTAGGGTTTGTAGTATCTTTTTTATCGGTTAAAGGCACATGTAAGCTCACTACATCGCTTTGGCTAAGCACTTGCTCAAGGCTGGCATTATTCGTATTTGATGCAGGCAGTAATGGATCATAGCCTAGTACTTGCCAGCCTAAATCATTGGCATACTGAGCGAGCGTACTACCAATATTACCAAGTCCGATGATGCCCAATGTTAATGGCTTCGTGGATTGCTGCCAATAGTGCGGACGCAACGTCAAAATCGCCGTCAAGACATACTGCGCAACAGAATGCTTGCTACATCCAGCCGCATTGGCGAAAGTGATATTTCGCGCCGCTAAATAGTCTTGATCGACATGATCGGTACCGATAGTCGCCGAACCGACAAATTTTACGCTGTTATTATTGGCTAGCAATGCCTCGCCTACTGGCGTCACCGAGCGTATCAACAGCACATCAGGTTGTAATTCTGCGAGCAACTGCGCATTGATATCGCGTCCAGCGACGGTGATTATATTGACCGTCTGCTCAGATACCTGTCCAAGCATCGAAGCATTAAAAAACGCATCCAAGCTCGCGATATTGCTATCGGCCACGATAGTAATGCTGTCAATAGAATTCGCTCTATTTTGCATAGCGTTTGCAGTATCCTTATTTAACATGACTATGTGCCTCTACGTGCCTCTACTCTGATTCATTGACTGGTGGCAACGTTTGGTTGTCAGACAACACCAAATCCTGCGGAGCAAATATCTCATTTTTATGCTGCGATATCCATTCTCGCCATACCGCCAATCCGATGGCTAGCACCACAGGACCGATAAACAAACCAACAAAGCCAAAAGCCGTTAGACCACCCAATACACCAATAAAAATAATAATAAAAGGGATTTTGGTCGCGCCACTAATCACAATAGGACGGATGAGATTGTCAACCCAGCTGATAACCAAAGTGCCCCATAGTGCCAAGCCAATCCCTTCTACAGTATGACCTTGGCTTAACAACCAAATGGATACACCACCCCAGACAAATGGCGTGCCAAACGGAATCAGGGCGATAATAAAGGTTACGATAGTGAGTAAGATAGGACTTGGTGCACCAGCGAAGTAGTAACCCACACCTGCGAGCAGTGCTTGTGCCAATGCCGTCAAACCAATGCCATAAACCACCGCACGCGTGGTCGTACCCACAGAATCAATATAGCCATCGATGCGATTACCAATGATATTACGCAGTGCTTGGCGAATTTGACGCACCAAACTGGTACCATCACGATAAAAGAAAAACAACGTCATCAGCGCCATACCTAACTTGGCAAGACCGCTAAACACCACATCAAATGCTACTTTGCCATAATATAAATGTGACTGTACCCAAATACGAAACGCCTCTAACGTCCCTTCTGGGTTTTTATTGATTCTCCACAGCACATCTTTCACTTGCTGACCGATGATAGGCATATCTTTGATAGAATCAGGCACATCTAAATAGCCCACTTTTATACGATAAATCAAGTTACTGATTAGGCTCAAGGCTTCTTGCTGTAGAATAAAAATACCGATAACCAGTGGCACACCTATCATTAAGGAGATACTCACCGTCATAATAGCAGCGCTAAAATTAGGACTCAGCTTTACTTTTTCGTAAAAAAAGTTATAAATAGGAAAGGTAACATACGCTAAAATCGCCGCCCATAATGCGGGTACAATAAAAAACTGTACCACTTGAAAACACAGTACGAACAGCACCACCAACAGAGTAATAGCCAATAAGCGCTGAATAATAAATTCTTTTGTCCAATTTTCAATCATAGCGTATAAACCAAGAGCAGACAGCGAAGATCTATCGCGACCTTGCTGGCAAGTTTATAAATGTGTGATGAATATCAACTCACAGACGGTGCCCATAAAAAGACCCTGTCCATTAGCGGTATTCATTAGCGAGGGGTGTAAACAATCAGTGCCAGCAAACCTGCTTTGAGAGCATCAAATCGTAGCATACCGTAACATACTTACGGACGATAGTTTTGACTAACGCAAGATAAATATTAAGCGATTATCACGGCTTATTATGCCGTAAAATACGACAATGATATAACGATATGTTGTAATCTTTACTTACAACTTTCTCTGCATAAGCTTACTAGATGATGACATTAATAGATAGAAGTTGACACATAGATTTAACATGTAAAAACAATGCACTAAAAGGATATTTTACATTCATACTGTAAACTGACCTATTGAAAGGTAATTCACTGGCGCGTTCTATTTGCAACGATAATTGATGCTATACTAAAGCAATTATTTTAAGCTTTTTAATAGCATTAAATTCGTTTGTTCTTATTTATTTGGATCATTCTACATATATAACATTTTTCAGACGATGCGCTACAGCCCTCTTTTATCGTCCTTCTATAGACTATCATAAGATCAAACCTGTAGAGGGGCGTTACAACGTTGGATACTGTGCGTAAGCAAGCTCATCATCTCGGTTCACTATTAGAATTCGATATGACAGAGTGCTATTTTGAGTGAATTTCGGACTTACTTTGATTTTATTTTAAATCAACAACGACCCAACAAATTTTAAACCATATATCGATAGGAACAATAACAATGTCAAAAGACAATGATAATCCCAATATAACTCCCTCAACTGAGGTCAGTAAGACCAATAAAACCCAAGAAACCGTTACTTTTGCATTGGCTCAGTCGCATTTCTTGGTTGGTGATATTACTGCCAATGCGGAAAAAATGCGTGCACTCGCATTGCAAGCTCGCGAGCAAGGTGCGGATGTCATTATTTTCCCAGAACTTGCTTTATTAGGTTACCCACCGCAAGATTTATTACTACGCCCAAGCTTATCTGGTCGCATCAAAAGCGCCTTGTCTACTTTAAGTGATATCGATGACATCGTGATGATTGTCGGTTATCCACATGTCGACCATCATGGTACTTTCAACTCTGCTGCTATCTTGCATAATGGTCATCAAAAAGGCTTTTATCATAAGCAAATCTTGCCAAATTATGGCGTATTTGATGAGCGTCGTTATTTTGATAAAGGTCGTAACCAAGTTTTATTTGACTATAAAGGCATCACAATCGGTCTGCTCATCTGTGAAGACTTGTGGGAAAAAGGCCCTATTGCCGAGCTTAAAAAGCAAGGTGCCGATCTGATTATTAGCTTAAACGCCTCACCTTTTGAGATCGAAAAACAAGACAATCGTAAAACGATGCTGGCTAAGCGTAGCCGTGAAAATAATTTGCCTATCGTCTATGTCAATGCCGTTGGTGGTCAAGACGACTTGGTATTTGACGGTGGTTCTATGGCAGTGCAAGCTGATGGTAGCGTTGCGCATGAAGCACCACGTTTTATGAATCAGTTACTTCTTGCCACTTTAGACGTCAAAACTGCTAAGTTTAATAGTCAAACTAAAGCGCCATTAACACTGAGCCGTGAGTCAGAGATGTATCAAGCACTGGTCGTTGGCCTGCGTGATTATGTTAACCATTCAGGATTCACTGGCATTATCCTCGGTCTATCAGGTGGTATTGATTCTGCCTTAACGCTATGTATCGCTGTTGATGCTTTGGGTGCTGACAAGGTATATGCGGTGATGATGCCTTATGAATATACTTCTCAAATTAGTCTAGAAGATGCTCAAGCACAGGCTCGCCGCTTAAATGTTTCTTATACGGTTTGTCCTATTTTTGATGCGGTTGAAGGCATCCGTCATACCTTAGCCCCACTATTTAACAAATCGCCAGCAGACACCACTGAAGAAAATATCCAAGCGCGTGCGCGCGGTGTGGTACTGATGGCGCTGTCCAATAAGTTTGGGCACTTAGTCATCACCACTGGTAATAAGTCTGAGTTAGCAGTCGGCTATTCGACATTATATGGTGATATGGCAGGCGGCTTTGATGTGTTAAAAGACGTTTATAAGTCGCAGGTTTATAAATTGGCCAGCTATCGCAACCGCTTGGAAGACACCCCAGTCATCCCTGAGCGTGTCATCACTCGCCCGCCATCTGCTGAGTTACGCCCAGACCAAAAAGACCAAGACAGCTTGCCTGACTATGATGTATTAGATGGCATCTTAATGTCATACATCGATGAAGACATGGGCTATCAAGACATCATTAATAAAGGGTTTGACGCTGAACTGGTCGCAAAAGTCATCCAGATGGTAGACAATAGCGAATATAAGCGTTTACAAGCGCCAATCGGTACCAAAATTAGCCATAAAGCCTTTGGACGTGAACGCCGTTATCCATTAGTGAATAAATGGTCAGTAAAAGGCTAAATTAGATTAGCCATTGTTGCTTGCCCTACTTTTATTATGTAGAACGCGAGCAACATGGCTAATTCAATACTTTTATAAAAAATCAAGTTTATTATAATTAGCTGGGTGCTTACCCAGCTTTTTTAGTTTCTATAAACCGATTTTTAATGCCAAGCTGTTATAAACAACACTTTCTTTTTTGTACTTCTAACCCATTCATTCTTTAATTTCAATTATTTTAATCCCTATATTTTTTACCGAGTATGTCATGAGTTTGCTAACCGCTAGTATCTTTCTTCTTTTATTGCTTGCCCTAAGTGCCTTTGTATCTGCTGCCGAAATTGCCATCGCTGCTGGTCGCAAAATTAAGCTACAAATCATGGCAAAAGAAGGGGATGTCCGCGCATTTGACGTCCTTAAAATGCAAGAGCACCCTGGCAGTTTTATTACTGTCGTACAAGTGGTTTTGAATGCCGTCGCTATCTCGGCTGGTGCGGTAGGTGAGTCAGCTATTAGCCCTTATCTAGAGCTTTTGGTGAAGAATGAAGCAGTGTCATCCGTCATATCATTTGTGCTGATCACCAGCTTGTTTTCTCTGCTCGCTGATTTAATGCCCAGACGATTGGCGATGTCGAACACTGAAGCTATCGCTGTACGTCTCGTACGACCAATGATGCTATTGATTTTTATATTCAAACCCGTGATTTGGATATTTGATGGTGCAGCAAATGTCATTTTTGAATTACTGGGTATTTCAACCATACGACAAGACGATATGACGCCAGAAGATATTTATGCTGTCATGGATGCTGGTGCTGAAGCTGGTGTGCTCAAAAAACAAGAACATCATCTGATAGAAAATATCTTTGATATGCAAGAGCGCACCGTAACGTCGGTGATGAATCCACGTGAGAATATTGTTTATTTTGATACCAAAACGAGCACTGAAAAAGTCGTTGAAGTGATGATTGAACAACCACATAACAAGTTTTTGGTCTGTCAGGAAGATGATCTAGAGCACATTATTGGTTATGTAGAGTCGCGCAGCTTTTTGGCATTGGTTCTTAACCAGCAAGAGGTCAGCTTAACTGACAAAGCCCTACTAAAACCTGCACTCTTCGTTCCTGACACTTTGTCCTTGTTTGAAGTGTTAGAGATGTTTAAATCTACAGGCGCTGACTTTGCCGTCATCGTGAATGAGTATGGATTGGTAGTGGGTGTCATTACTCTTAAAGATGTGATGAGTATCGTCATGGGGGAGCTTGTCACCTTGGAGGAGCAGCCCATTGTTCAACGTACTGACAACTCGTGGCTAATCGATGGCATGACTCCTATCGAAGACGTCGTACGCGCTTTAGATATCGTTAATCTGCCACGCAGTCAGAACTATGAAACTATTAGTGGCTTTATGATGTACATGCTACGCAAGATTCCAAAGAAAACCGATACTATCGAATATGCCAATTATCGATTTGAAATTATCGCAACGGACAATCTCAAAATCACTCAGATGCTGGTGACCAGAATGGATGAGACTGTCTGATAAATAAAAATTTAAGCTCGTGCGCCAAATATGGCGCTACCAACGCGCACCATTGTCGAACCACTGGCTATCGCCTCTGTCATATCACCGCTCATGCCCATGCTCAGTATATCCCAAGCATCTAGCTCTGCATGAGTCTCTTTAATCTCATCAAATAACTGCTTGGTACGGGTAAAAGCATCCGTACCTCCCTTAGCAGGAATAATCATCAAACCACGCAGCTGTAACCTGTCATACCCCTTGATAGCAGTTATCAAATCAGGTAGCTGTGCTGGCAGGCAGCCTGATTTGCTTTCTTCGTTATCGATATTCAACTGAATCAATACATTCAGTGGGGGTAGCTCAGCTGGGCGCTGGTCGTTTAGACGCTGAGCAATAATGTCACGCTCAACCGTTTGTACCCAATCGAAATGCTCAGCAATATCGCGGGTCTTATTGCGCTGGATACTACCAATATAATGCCAAACAATGCCTTTAGTTTCTGGCTGTCGTTTTAGCGTATCGATTTTTTCGATGGCTTCTTGCAAATAATTTTCACCAAAGTGCTGCTGTCCTTGCTGAGCCAAAGTAGCAATCATATCAGCTGGTTTGGTCTTAGAAACTGCCAGCAACGTCACACTATCTGCTTGTCGTGCCGCATGCTCACACGCTTGAGTCATTTGCTTGCTCACTTGCTGCCAGCTCGCAATAAGATTTTGGCTATCAATGTTATTTTCTATTTCTTTCATATATTACTCACGAGAATAATTTAATCCATTTTTTAATCAGTCACTTTTAATGACTTATATTTTTAATGACTTATATAATTAACTTTTATTAGCTATGGTTAAACTTTTTATAAATGTCTTCTAATATAGAAAAACTCAATAAGCATCAATCTATAAATAAATCGGCACTCATAATGACTAATTTTACATTTTATTGTTGTAGTAGATGGTTAATTGTCGGTAGTCTTGTTATTATATTGTTACATGGTTTAACATATGCTACTGAATATAATAGTAATGGTAAAGACCATCGCTACTCCTTTATTAACGTGACCGACTTTAATCAGATCGTTTATCGATTGATAATCACTCCCCTTTTTTGCTCCTTTGTCCTACCCTTATTGATTGATAGGAATATCCGATTATGGCTGAAAAAAACAATTTAAGCATCGAAGACTTGCTGCGCTTTACGGTTAAGCATAAAGCATCAGATTTACATATTTCAGCCGGTATGCCAGCAATGATACGTGTTGATGGTGAAATGACCCGTATTAATATGCCAGAGATGACTCATCAGGTTGTGCATCAGCTTATTTATGACATCATGAACGATAAGCAGCGCGCTGACTTTGAAGAATTTTATGAGACGGATTTCTCTTTTGAGATTCCTAATCTAGCACGTTTTCGAGTAAATGCCTTTAATCAAAACCGTGGGGCGGGCGCTGTCTTTCGTACCATTCCGTCCAAAGTCTTAACGATGGAAGACTTAGGGATGGGTGATGTATTCAAGCGCGTGTCAGACTTTAAACGTGGTGTGGTTTTGGTCACGGGTCCGACAGGTTCTGGTAAGTCCACAACGTTGGCGGCCATGATTGACTATATCAACGAGAGCCGTAAAGAGCATATCTTGACCATTGAAGATCCGATCGAATTTGTCCACGATTCCAAAAAGAGCTTGATTAATCAGCGTGAGGTGCACCGCGATACCTTAGGTTTCGAGCCTGCATTGCGCTCGGCCCTACGTGAGGATCCCGATGTGATTTTGGTCGGTGAGCTACGTGACCTTGAGACCATTCGCTTGGCATTGACAGCAGCAGAGACTGGTCACTTAGTATTCGGCACTCTACACACCAGCTCAGCCGCCAAGACCATTGACCGTGTCATTGATGTATTCCCCGCCGCAGAAAAAGACATGATTCGGGCGATGCTATCAGAGTCACTACAAGCCGTTATCTCACAAACGCTTTTGCGTCGTCAAGCAGGCGGACGTGTAGCCGCACATGAAATCATGCTCGGCACACCCGCTATCCGTAACTTGATACGTGAAAATAAAATCGCTCAAATGTACTCTGCTATCCAAACAGGCGCAGGTGAAGGTATGATTACACTGGATCAAACGCTCAAAAATCTAGTAGCGAAAGGCACCATTAGTAAAGACGTAGCCCGTCCTTATGCCAAACAGCCTGAGGCATTCTTGTAATATTATTAATCGTGCGTTACTGGCTTATAATGATTGACGATTGATATGTGAGTCAATAATACAAGCATTCATAAGCCATGATATGCCTTACTTTTATTGCTACTGGCGATTTTTAAAACATGATTTTAAATACTTTTTTAATCGATTTACATCGAATGCAGGTACGATATGGACATTGATAAACTATTGCAGTTAATGATCAATAAAAATGGCTCGGACCTTTTTATTACCGCTGATGTAGCGCCTTCCATGAAAGTGAATGGCAAAATTCTGCCTGTCGGTAAAACGCCTTTAACTGCTGAGCAAACCATGCGATTGGTCAAAGGCGTCATGACACCCAACCAGCAAAAAGAGTTTGAAGAGACCAACGAGTGCCAATTTGCCATTGCTGATGAAGCACAGCAAGCACGTTTTCGGGTCAGTGCCTTTATACAGCGTGATATGGCAGGGATGATTTTACGGAAAATTGAGAATAAAATTCCGACTGTCGAAGAGCTACGTTTGCCGCCCGCGTTAAAAGAGTTGGCAATGAAAAAACGCGGTATCATTCTGCTTGTGGGTGCAACAGGTACAGGTAAATCAACGACCCTTGCTTCTATGATCGGACACCGTAATCAAAACTCGCATGGTCACATCATTACCATCGAAGATCCTATCGAGTTTGTCCACAAACATCGTGGTTGTATTATTACCCAGCGTGAAGTTGGTATCGATACCCATTCATTTGAGGCAGGGCTAAAAAACACGTTACGCCAAGCACCTGATGTTATTTTGATTGGTGAAATTCGTAACCGTGAAGTCATGAGTTACGCGATTCAGTACGCTGAGACAGGGCATTTAGTGTTTGCAACCTTACACGCCAACAACGCCAACAACGCCAACCAAGCGATTGACCGTATCATTCACTTTTTTGAAACCAGTCGCCACAATCAGTTATTTATGGATTTGTCGCTCAACTTGCAAGCCATTATTGCGCAGCAGCTCATTCCCACTCCTGATGGTAAAGGACGCCGTGCGGCTATCGAAATTTTGTTAAATTCACAGCTGATTAGTGACTATATCCGTAAAGGCGAGGTTCATGAAATCAAAGATGTCATGACACGATCTCGGGATAGCGGCATGCAAACCTTTGATCAGGCTCTTTTTGACTTATATGAGCAAGGAGAAATCACCTATAAAGAAGCCATTCTTCATGCTGACTCTCCTAATGATTTGCGCCTAAAAATCAAACTCAGCAGTAAAAATGGCACAGCCAATCTGGATGAAGGTGCGGATAACTTATCATTAGATATCAGTTAAGCATGGCTTTTGAGCGTTATTATTCGTTTTTGCCATAAAAACTTATAAGAAAGCCTTCATATTATTATGAGGGCTTTTCCTATTTTATATATGGCGATAACGCACTAAAAACGATATCAAAGGTAGATCATGCTCACCAATTAAAAAAATTACTTGATGCTATCCTGACACTCTTGGTCATTACAAATACCGTATAGCACCAATGAATGACCTGATAATTTAAATCCGTGCTTTTCTGCGACTTTAAGTTGCTCTTCTTCGATGACTTCGTTATGAAACTCTATAATCTTGCCACAAACGTCACAAACCAAATGGTCATGATGGCCTTCTTGGGTAATTTCAAACACCGATAAATTATTTTCGAAGTTATGACGCTCGACGATACCAGCCTGTTCAAATTGCGTCAGCACTCGGTAGACAGTCGCTAAACCCACATCCTCACCTTGCTCTATCAGTGCCTTATAAACCTCCTCAGCACTCATATGATGCAACTCTGCACTCTCCAGTAGCTCTAAAATCTTGATGCGAGGTAACGTGACTTTTAATCCCGCTTTACGTAAATCTTGATTGGTAAAAGAAGCCATAATATCCCTTCTGACTGTGACAGTCTTAGCAAATAAAGAACCAAAAATATGAGATAAATAATCGTTAACGATTATTTTTTATAGTATATGAAACATTTTAATAACAGCAGACTGGCTGATTTGACCTCATGTCCAAGCCTGTTATTTTCTATAATAATCCTAACGCAAGTCTATGAATTTAAAATATAAATAATAAAATGACTCAGGTAGCATTTGGTAAATAATGTCGTAAGTGGTAGGAAATTGCAAGTAAATGACGTATCATTTGTCCAAGATTGTCGGCCAGACTCGCATTAACAACCTCTGGCTGCGCCTAATTCATTTCTTATGAGTCATCTTACCATGATAAAGACATTAACTTTTCGTCCGTTAAGCCCTGCAAGCGTATTACGCAAGATTGTCATAACCAGTATGCTTAGCGCTACTGTCGCTATGTCTGGCTGCTCATTATTGAGTGTTTATAAGATTGATTTGCCACAAGGCACTGCCATCACTCAAGCACAAGCGCAAAAACTGCAAGTGGGTATGAATCAAAACCAAGTCCTTTATATCCTTGGTAGCCCAGCTATTAGAGACACCTTAGAACCTAAGCGTTGGGATTATATTTACGATTACAAAGCAGGGACAGAAGGTAGCCGCAAGGGTATTGCTGATGTCAAAAATGCCAGTCAGCACTTAATTATCTACTTTGATAATAATGGTTTGGTCAATCGTATTGAAGGTATCGAAAGCCTACCTGCCTCATAATCAAGAACGGCAACCGGCTTTGATGATAGATGGCGCAACATCGCTTAAACTCGAGATTTATTTTTGCGCTGAGACATGGGATCAGCGCTTAAGCTGCGATATACTTCGATACGATCAAAAGGCTGCAAGCGATAGCTGAGCGGCTGTTTTTGTGCATAGATACCCACATGCCAACGCTTCGCCGTTGGCGTGGTAATATCTGCCAATTGCTCACACCAACGTGCTAACGCTGGAAATTTCACCAACCACCCTGCCTGCCTCAATGCCTCATACAAACTTGTTTCATCATTAACTTGTAGGGTTAAATAATGCTGACATTTTGCATCTTCAGCGTATGCCAAATAAACAGTCATTAGCATGGTCTGCTCAGATGACGGCGCACAATTATTATCAGATTGAACGCCATTAGCAGTTAACTCAACCACTGCATCACCCAACCTATCAATGCCAATAACAGTGCTAGTGGCACAATCAAACGAATCGCTATTCGCCATAAGTTATAAAACGCTTCATTGCCAAAATTTAATGACTTACGCAGATGACTAATTTTCATCTGCCAACCCGCAAAGATAGACAGCAATAATACCGCTATGCTGCTAATAATCACTAAAAGTCCGACCAGCCAAACAGTTGGTATGATAACGACTAATAAAAGCGCCAAGACAAAGGTTAATACCAAACTAACCAGTAGTCCAAACTTGTGCGCTAATTGCTGGGTACTATAATGCAGCAAATAGCTGGCGACAAATAACACCCCTATCCAATACGATAGCTGTCCAATCGGTGGCAATGCCATGCCACTAATAGATAACGCCACAACCCCAACGATCAATTGCAATATCCAAATCGGGAGTACCAACTTGGTTGCCCGATACTCACTCGTCGCACGGCTGCGAGCAGGTTTTTGCGCATTGATATTGTCCGTGTCTACCGCTGTTGCCACTTGGTTGGTTACCAAGTTTTGACCAAACCAGTATAAGCCTGTGCCTGCACCCACACTAACCAACGCTAACGCAACTGCACGCGCCCATTCATTTAAGCTGATATCAGTCATCGCAAAGTCAATATTGGGTAGGCCATTTGCCACGCCGAGCAACAAGCCTATCACCATTAATCCCAGGCCAATCGGTAACGGTGCAACGCCCAATAAACTGAGTAACACAGCAATGACCATCAGGCCAGCAGCGATCGCAAAATCTGGTATAGCAGGAGCGCTATTAAGCTCCGTCAATGCCGCCAAAATACCCGTGCTCGCGCCTGAGATCACTAACGCCGCAATCAGAATAGAGACCAGCGCGGCGAACCACCCAAAACTACGCCATATTGGGCTGGCATCTGCTTCGCGAGTGAGCTTTTGCATCCCTGCTAATGGCGCATCGACACTTCGATAGGCTAAGGCAATTTCCGCATAAACAACGGGCAAGGATACCAATACCATAGCCAATAGCCAGAGTAACCAAAAGTCAATCTCACCAATGGATGCTGGTGCAAACCAACGAAACAGCAGTAGCGGTAGCAGTGCCGCGATAAAATAAGAAGCATAACGGATCATCATAATCTAAATCCAAACGATCTAATACCTTTCACAAAAATGAGAATAGCTAGGAAAACGAGTGTCCGTACTACGCATTGTAGACGAAACAAGTTTGACACCGCCAATCATACTCTGTGGGTTTGGTATAAAGTGAATAACGATAATTTATCATGATACAGAGCAATGATAGGCCTCTGTAAGCAGTTTTATTTTATATAGTCGATTCAATTTAAAAGAAGCACAAGGTAACCAGAAGCAAATATACATCCAATACTTCAAGCGAGGTTAATGCGGCGACTCTTTTATAATGGAATGACTATAAGGTCTCTATAATATAAGGGATGAACAGTTATAAAAAAACCCCGAAATCGGGGTTTAATAATGAAACAATGGCGGATATATGGTCAAGTGCTTATTAATTTCAGTGAGGCAATTTGCATTAGGCACTCGTAGCTGATACCAATGAATTAGTGAACAGCACTGATATAGTCTGACAAGATACGAATATCACGATCCGATAGTTTCGATGCGACTGTCTGCATCATGCCCATATCGCCTTCTTTCGCAGCATCATTGACACGTTTTTGCTCATCACTGTCAACATCATCAACACGGCCAGCCGCACGGAAGAGTTTTAGCTGAGTTGCGATGTACTGTGCATGCTGACCACCTAAGCGTGGAAATGCCGCCCAAGTATTACCAGCAGCATCTGGACCATGACAGCCTGCACAACCGATGACACCGCGTGACTTATCACCACCTAAGAATAGCTTAGTGGCTTCTTGGTTGGTCGCAGGATTACCAAATCCAACACCCCAAGGCGCTTGGCTAGCATAATAACCAGCAACGTTGGCTAAATCTTGCTGAGATAAGTTCGCAACTTGTGATTGCATAATACCGTTCTTGCGATAACCTGCTTTAAAGTTGACCAACTGTTTGTAAAGGTATTTTACGTTTTGGCCACCCAAATTGGGCTGCGCAGGGACAACACTGACACCATCAACACCATGACAAGCAGCACAAACCGTTTCTGCAATTTGCTTACCGGCATTGACGTCGTACTCAGGAACAATAATAGCAGCTTGTACGCTGAAACTTGCAACGCATAAGCTGGCAGCAGCGATTAACTTTTTCATTGATACAAATCCTACTAGCTCGGCGTAAGCATTATTTAGAGTGATTGCACTGATAAGATACCTCATATAAACCACCCTACTATTGGTTAGGTAGGTATATGTTTTAAGGTCTTGGCCACAAGCAGTCTGAAAGTACTTACTAACATCAGGGTTTATTTTCGATTATTATAGCAAGACTTTGTAGCATTTGCCTACTTAATCGTCACATCCATCAGTTTTTCTAACACATAGACAAGTATGCCAACAAAAAACAAAAAGCGCTTACAGGCTAAAAAACCCAGCGCTTTTTTAAGTTGTTTTATAGTGTGTCGTATTGTGTTGCTTTATCGGTCAGCGTCTCACTTACTCATGTACTCAATCAACTTACGATAATCATCGTCGCTACAACTGTTACAAAGACCACCAGCAGGCATCTGCGTCATACCACTTTTAACAGAATTAATAAGTGTCGGCATGCTTTTTTGTTTGATAAGCTGTTGCCATTTGGCACTATCACCTTTTTTGATGGCGTTCAGCGCCCCACTATCGTGACAGGCAGCACATGAGTTATCATAGGTGGCTGCAATATCAGCAGCATTAGCGCTAGTCATGATAGCACTACTGAGCAGTAATGCCGCTCCGCTACCTACTAAAACTCGGTAGGTCTGGCTAAAAAGTGCATTGATTGAAACCATAGAACACCTCCTTTTGATGCTTCTCTCGTTTAATCAATCTTGCTATTAAACGTCGTTCGTTCAGTATATCTTATTAAACATTGTAACAATGTATGTCGTATAAATATAGATAAATATAGTTTGGCTTTGGTAACGCATGAATAAAAGCGGCAACTTGCTCTAATGAGCGCTTATTTTAATGGTATTCTGTCATTTATGTGATGCTAATCATAGTTATTTCAATAAGTAAGATAAGTAATAGTATAGAATAGTCGATAACTTGAAATGACTGTGTTTATGACCAATAAACATTGAAAGTTATGATGAATAACTTCGTAACGATTTTTTGTCTAATGCACTGTCTTCTCGACAACCAGTTGATTAAAATTTTATAACCGTATCCAATTTCTTAAAGATTAATGAGCCATTTATGAGTACCCCGTTTACTGATGTCGCCGCCGAACATGCATTGTTCAACACTAAATCTCGTCAAAAAATTCAGCAAACTGAGTTTATGATGTCAGCGCCTACTTTTCGTCTCTGCCCACCCGATATGGGCTTAGAAGTTGCCTTTGCAGGACGCTCAAACGCAGGTAAATCCTCTGCTATTAATGCCTTAACCAACCAACGCCAACTCGCACGCTCATCTAAAACGCCTGGTCGTACGCAGATGATTAACTTTTTTAGTATTGGTGATGCTGATAGACGTTTAGTGGATTTGCCAGGTTATGGCTACGCAGCGGTACCGCTTGAGATGAAAAAAGAATGGCAGGTTGAGCTAGAAGAATACTTGGTGGCGCGCTCAAGCCTTGCAGGTTTGGTGCTCATGACTGATATTCGTCATCCATTGAAATTCTTTGATGAGCAAATGCTACGTTGGGCAAATGATGGTGAACTGCCGGTGCATATCTTATTAACCAAAGCAGATAAGCTAAAGTATGGCGCATCTAAAAATGCGTTACTTAATACTCGTAAAAGACTAAAAGAACTGGGATTGAACTGTAGCATTCAGCTATTTTCAGCACTAAGAAAAGAAGGTCTTGATGAGCTGGCTGGTGTCATGGGCAACTGGTATGAGTATCAGCTCGATGCAGACAAAATCATTGAATCCTCTTTTGCGTTACTAGAAGGCGCTGAGTTGGAAGAAGCGATTGAAAAAGACAACATCGAAAAAGGCGCGATTGAAAAGGACAGTGCTCAGAAGGATAGCACTCAATAAGGATAGTGCTCAAAAATAAATCAAATAAACATTATCGTCTCCAAGTAAAAAGGGTTTATCGTTATTATCGATAAACCCTTTTTTTATTATCATTTTTTAGCATTCAAAAAGTTTTTTATTTAAGTGCTTTTTATTTAAGTGCATAGTAGCTCAGCCAACGCTTGTGGCGTGTCAACCTGATAAGTGGGTTGCTGTGCGGCGAGCTCTGCAGGTGATGCTGTACCATAATTCACCGCAATACTGGTCATGCCCAGTCTCGTTGCCATTTGGATATCGTAGATACTGTCACCGATGAAAACAGCATCAGCGATTTGCTGCTGCGTATAATCCAAAATATCGGTCAACATCTGCGGATCAGGTTTTGAGCCTGCCTCATCGGCACAGCGGGTCATCACAAAATAATGGTGGCTCTCTGAAGCATCTAATACGCGGTCTAAGCCCTTTCGCTTTTTACCAGTTGCAACCGCGAGGCTTTTACCTTGGGCTTGTAGGGTCTGCAACATCACTTCTATCGGCGCAAAAAGCGGTGTACTGTGGCTGTTGGCAATATAGTGGTCTGCGTAGCTTTGCTGAATCGCAAGCTTTTGCGGGTCATTGGCTTGCGGATACAAAATCTCAATGCCATTCATTAAGCTCAGCCCAATGATGTCTTGTACTGCTTTATCAGTCGTCTGAAAACCATGCGCCTCTCCTGCCACATGCATTGACTCAACGATTAATCCAATGGAATCCATCAGCGTCCCATCCCAATCAAAAATAATCAGCGTCTTATCCGCTAAACGATGACTGCCTGATAACTGAGTTCCTTTGAAAGCGCTAGAGATACTAGCGACAGATTGATTGCTCATAAATAGACCTTAACGAATATCAATAATAAATGGTAGATACGAAAACGTCACGGCAACTTATTAAGAAAAATAAGCGTTCGTGACGTTTAAAGTTAATGCTTAAAAATTTTATTTGGCGACTTATTCAGGCAATTTGGTTTGCTCTGGCAACCAGTCAGCCATGTCATCTGGTAGCGGTGCAGTAATAGTTTCATAGCCTGGAATGTCTAAACGCCACGCATGCAGACACAGGCGATGGACGCCTGATTTATCATGCACATTATATTTATCATCACCCAAGATAGCGTGACCAATATGAGCCAAATGCACACGGATTTGATGAGTGCGACCGGTCAGTGGTTTGGCTTCAATTAAACTAACTGGCTGATCAGCAATCATAAAACGACCATGAACGACGATATCCGTCTGGCTTTCTTTAGATTGCGGATCTTGCGCATCTACTTTGACGCGGCGTTCACCACTAGCAACTGTATAGCGTAGCAATGACGCATCAATGCGTTGCTCATTTAATGCTGGCTGACCTTTGGCGATACATAAGTAATGCTTTTGGATGGTTTTATCGACGAGATGCTGTTGCAACGCTTTTAGCGCTGAGCGTTTTTTAGAAATCATCAACAGACCTGAGGTGTCTTTATCAATGCGATGTATCAGCTCTAGGTATTTTTTACCTGTCACTTCACGCATGGCTTCGATAACACCAAAGTCCAAACCACTCCCACCGTGAACGGCGATGCCAGAAGGCTTATTCAGCACTAGCATTCCTTCGTCTTCATACACTACGCGCGCTAACAAGCTTTTAGCAAACTCAGCACTGATAATTGGTTTTTCGCGGGTAGCAAGTACCACTGGCGCGATACGTACCACGTCTTCACGCTGTACTCTATCGTGCGCTTTGCAGCGTTTATTATTGACCCGAATCTCATCTGAGCGAATCATTTTATAGATATGCGGTTTTGGCAAACCTTTTAAACGGTTCAGTAAGAAATTATCCAAGCGCTGATCGTGTTGATGGCGGGTTACTTCAAGATAATTTACCTTACCAAAGTTGCTGATTTCATCATCAGCGCTTTGCGGGCGTGTTTTACTATTAAAAATAGCAGGGGCTTCATGGGTAGGTGCGTCGTCAGTCATTTTTGGCTTCGTCATTTTTAGTTAGGTATTTACAGAAAGATTTGCTATAGTTTAGCATGTTGAGCGACAATTAAGCAGAGACTGCAGCAATAATCATTGTTGTTGTTCTAAATAGCGCATTACCATTTTTACGAACTTTTAGTGAAAAGGTATTAGCGGTATACCCTGCCAACATTGTATGTTTAATCGGATTTTAGGGCGCAGTATCTGTTTAGAAATATCACTTGTAGATATTTATAGATATGTCCCCATAAATTGTAAAATGAAAGTATCGTACTGACTTTACTCAGTACCATAGAATAAATAGTGACACTAAATACCTTTGTGTTCATAGATTCAGCGTTGATAAGTTTGGCTAAGCGCCTGTTTATTGACCGATAATGACACTACATTGACTCACAACCTGCATGACAACGACTTTATTTGATAATTATTCATAATTTAATGACTGGTTATCTGGCGGTCCTTTAAGCAAGTGTAGTTGAGCAAGTATGGGTTGTTTAGCATTAGGATCGAGAAGTATATCGATAGCTGCCTACGTATTGGTGGTCAAACAGATAACGAAAAAAAAGATATGAATACAGCACCACACCAATAGTTTGGTCATTTATTCTGTTTGCCAAGTACGCCCCGCTGATCACCGGAGCCGCGACACCTAACCGTAAAACACCCAAGATATTATTGACGTTATACCAGAAAGAACGATAAATAAAGAGTGACCAATTGCTTTACCTAAACAAATAATTGCTGAATATCACCATTTCATATAATGGTATTTATAACAGCGATATTATTGCTAGACTTTGATGGATGGATTGCAGCAGCACAACGCCTTTTGAATATCAGTATATTGAATCTCGTCACTGCCCGTCGCCTGCTCTTACAAAGTAAGCTGGCATGACTACCAATAAAGCTTGCTGATAGTAAAACTGAATCGCATGCTGAAGCATTAATATTTGTACCAAACCTATCAATAATAGGATATAAATAGATAGCCTTACACCCTATAAATTTTATATTTACGTTAGTTCTGCTAACACACTTTAGGTAAAAAACAAGCCATTGACAAAGCCCAAGTGCTTTATTAACCCATGATTTACGTTCTATCGTTGATTAACATCTGCCCATGCTAATTTAAATGTTAGCCATACTTGCCATTGCGCTCTAAAGCCCGTCTCGTCGTTGTTATGCGTACTCATAGGATACAAATATGAAACGCATTTTGATCAACGCTACTCAAAACGAAGAAATTCGTGTCGCCTTATGTAAAGGCAATCATCTTTACGATTTCGATCTTGAAAACCGTACTCGTGAACAAAAAAAATCCAATATATATAAAGGTCATGTGACCCGTGTCGAGCCATCGCTTGAAGCGGTATTTGTCGAATATGGCTCACAGCGCCAAGGTTTTTTACCAATTCGTGAAATCTCTGCTGAATACTTAAGCGGTAATCCACGTGACGAAAACATCAAAAAGCTGATCAAAGAAGGCGATGAATTAATCGTCCAAGTCGAAAAAGAGGAGCGCGGTAACAAAGGCGCTGCCCTATCGACGTATGTCTCATTAGCTGGTCGTTATCTGGTATTGATGCCAAACAACCCTCGTGGAGGTGGCATCTCACGTCAAATCTCGGGCAAACTTCGTGAAGACATGAAGCGTATGCTAAGCAATCTTGATTTGCCAAAAGGTATGAGTGTCATCATTCGTACCGCGGGTATTGGTAAAACTCAAGAGGACTTACAGCACGATTTAAACCACTTGCTGAATATCTGGCAAGCCATTCAAGAACAAAACCAGAAATACCCTTCACCGCGCTTGGTACATCAAGAAGCAGGCGTCGTAACCCGTGCTGTCCGTGATTATCTACGTGATGATATCGCTGAGATTTGGATCGATAACGAAAATGCTTATATTGAAGCGGCAGGTTTTATCGATGCGGTAATGCCAAAACAAGCAGAAAAGCTACGCAAATATACCGATTATGAGCCCATGTTTTCGCGCTTTAATATCGAAAAGCAAATCGAAACCGCGTATCAACGTGAAGTGCGTCTGCCATCAGGCGGCTCAATCGTTATTGATCAAACTGAAGCACTAGTCTCTATCGATATCAACTCAGCCAAGTCGACTAAAGGTTCAGACGTTGCCGAAACTGCGTATCATACCAACCTTGAAGCAGCCGATGAAATTGCCCGTCAGCTACGTTTACGTGATATGGGTGGTTTGATTGTCATTGATTTTATTGATATGAATGACAATAAGCATCAAAAAGAAGTCGAAAAACGTCTGATTGATGCCACCAAATATGACCGTGCACGTGTGCAATTTGGTGATATTTCTAAGTTTGGTTTGATGGAGATGAGCCGTCAGCGTCTACGTCCTTCACTAGAAGAGTCAACCGGTTATATCTGCCCACGCTGCCATGGTAATGGCATGATTCGTGACTTGCGCTCATTGTCACTATCAATTATGCGTCAGATTGAGCAAATCGCGCTAAAAGAGCGTCAAGGCGAAGTACAAGCAGAAGTTCCAACAGATATCGCCGCCTTCTTATTAAACGAAAAACGTGATGCCTTAGTTTATCTTGAGCAAGACAGTGGCACGCGTATCACGATTTTGCCACACGCGCATTTAGAGTCGCCTAACTTTAAACTACACTTTAACCGTGATGGCTTTGCGCCTTCAAGTTATGAGCGTATTACGGATACAGCGCAAGAACATAGCGATTTGGGTTATGAAGTTGACTGGCAAACGGCTGAAAAAGAGCGTCCAGAGCAACAGCCAACGCGCCAGCCACGTCAGGTAGCGAGTAATGATACTAATGCTGCTAGCCAATCAAACAAATCGACCAGTACAGCTGAGCATAGCAAACACAGCAACGACCATCGTAACAATAAAAATACGACCAACGTTTCATCGGCGCGCGCGCCACAAGCAAACAACAACCAGAGTGTGGCAGCCCCTGCCCCTGTTGCTCCAGTAGCAGCAACTACAGCTCCTGCACATGTTGAGACAGCAGCTCAGCCACAAGCAGTGGCGTGGTTATCAAACCTATTTGCGCAAGCACCACAAGCCTCAACGACGCCTAGCGTCAGTAGTCGTGATGCAGCAGAAGCCATTGAAGCACTAGTAAATAATGGCGCACAAAGCTTAGGCTCATTTGGACAAGTTGATAGCAGTGCCCTGAGTAATATATCAACGGGTGCATCGAACAACGTACCAGCAAATCAGCAGAACAGTCAGAAAAATAACGAACAACCGTCCGACAACAATGCCAATCGTCAACAAGCGCGTCGTAGCTCAGACAGCGACACCGATGATGATAGCAGTAATGAAGATAAAAGAAGACGTAAGCCACGTAAATCTAGATCTTCTAAACCTCGTCAAAGAAAAGATCAGGCAGAAGAGTCGAGCAATGAAGCAAGCGTTGATACCGAGAACAATGCCGTAAATAGTGCGGCAAATAACGCTGATGACAAGCAGGCTGACAATCAAAACAAACGTCAGCAGGATACCAGACGCACGAATGAGCGCAACCGTAACAATCGTCAAGACAATAACCAGCAAAACAGCAGTCGTCAAGACAGTAGCCACCATGCAAACGAGCGAAATGATGATGCTGATAAAGACAGTAATACGGCAGATGAGCAAACTCGTGCGAAGCGTAAATCGCATAGCCAACGCGGTTCACGTGGCAAGTTAGAGCGCGGCGAGACACTAACAGCTGAAAATATTAAGCAACCCAATCAGCAAGCGACGACAGGTGCGAACAGCCGAAAAAATCACTCTAACACGCGTCGAAATCAAGATCCTAATGAAGTCGTGCTACAGGTCAATGAAGCAGCCATTGAGCTGAAATCGCCAGAAGTCGTGCACTTGTCTCTAGATAACAGTAAGTCTACACAGACAAAACCTCAGTCTACTGAAAGGCAAAAGTCAGCGAATGATGTTAATAAAGAAAGCATTACAAAAGAAGCTAGTACACAGCAAAGTGATAATCAGCAGAGTAATGACAAAAAAATTGCTCCTGAAACAGCTGCTGTGAAGGGTAACGACGAAGGCACTGTAGCAATTCATGATGTTAATGTTGATGATGTTAACGTTAGCACCACTGAGGACAAGGGACAAAATAATGCCCCGAAAACAGACAGTAATGCTACTGACAAAAAACCTGCCGCAGATGAGCAACCAACATCTAACAGCGTTACCAAAGACCAAACTGACCATTCAAAATCTGTGGATACTGACGTGGACAGCGTAGCAATAACGCCAAAGCAGCCAGAATCAGAATCGACAGAAAAAGCGAATAGTGACACTGTTGACGCTATCGACAGTGACGCCGATGTTAGCAATGCCAATGACAGTCATAGCGCAAATGATAAGAACAACTCAGCACTGGCGCTAACGCACGAAGCATTGTTTGCCAAACGCTACGTGACTGCTGAGAAGTTTGGTCAGGCTAGTAATGATCCACGTGTGGTTCGTAGTCAGCAAGTGCAAGCAACTCAACAACCACCAGTAGCTGAGCCTGCAGTGGTAAGCCCATCGACTATTCGTGGCACCGTTGGTGATTTTGTTCGTCAAGCATTGGCAGATGCAGAAAGTCGTTTGAAAAATGACGGTGTCATTAGTTGCTTTATTGCTGCTATCGATGCACATACGCAGCAAGCAAAATCAGCTAACAAATCAGCCAACATTGAGACGAGCGTCACACCGACTGCTGATACTAACGTTGAGGCCAGCAATTTCGACTTTAGCAACTATGGCTATCAGCCATTGGCGGCAGATTACCTGACGCGCTTTGAAACGATGACACAAGCGGTCAGTCAATTTGCGGCAACGCAAGGTAAAACAGACGTCGAACCACGCGCCATTGGTAAGCGTGCTGGCAACGATCCACGTGGTCAACATCCTAGTTATCAGCAGCCCGCAGTATTGAGTCTACCGACCGAACAAGCGGCTGATACTGAGCAAGCGGTTATTGAACATGATGATAACAATGTGGATGCTCATGATGTTGAGGCAAATGCTCTAGCCAATCAAGCTCAGGCTGATAATATCAGTGTTCACAGCGAACAATTACTAGAAGCAGATCAAGCGCTAGTAGAAGCAACTAACGAACCGTCGAATGAAGGCACTGTTATTGCTGAGCGAATAGCAGCTGAAAAGATTGACGGGGCACATGACGATAGCGAAGCTACCGACATTGAAGAGGCTAATACTCAAGAGGCTGACGTTGAAAAAACTAAGCCAGCATATGAGCCTAAGGTAGAGCAACCTATCAATACCAAAGAAGCAGGCAAAGACGACAGTCAGGCTGCTAAGTCAAAAACCACGATTGCCAGTTATAAAAACATGATTGAGAATGTGGCTGAACAACTGCTGCCGCAAACTGGCATGTTTAATTTGACCACGCCAAAAGTACCAAAGGCACGTAGCCGTAAGCCTAAAACGGAGCATAAAAAGCCCACGCAAGCTGAAAAGCTAGAGGCTGATGACTTAGATAGCGAAAGCTAATCGTATAACGCCCAATGCAAAAGCCCCAAAGTTGTCAGCAACTTTGGGGCTTTTTTACGAAATAAAATTACAAAAAATATAGAGCTAAAGCACAGGTAACTGACTTAGTGTGCAGATGACGCTGTGTCGTCCTTTCCACGAATTTTACTAATAACTGTTAAGATAGCCACAACCGCAGCACCAATAATAAAACCAATGACGCCATTTAATATCGTTGTCGTTAAGCTTTCAAAGATACCCGTTAAATCAGCGATATCCTCTACTCCATGATGTAAGAAGCCGATACCATGCACTAAGATACCACCGCCTACTAAAAACATCGCCAACGTGCCAGCGATAGATAGAAACTTCATCAGTTTTGGTGCCGCTGCAAACATTAACTTGCCCAATTTTTGCTTGAACGCCCCTTCTTGTTCCATTAAATGCAGACCTGCATCGTCTATTTTCACTATACCAGCGACCAAGCCATAAATACCAATCGTAATACCGATGGCTAAAATAGACAGCACCAAGCTTCGTTCTAATAAAGTGGCACTTGCCGTTGATCCCAAGGCAATCACGATAATCTCAGCTGAAAGAATAAAATCCGTACGTACTGCACCTTTGATCTTTTCTTTTTCAAAAGCGACCAAATCTACCGTTTCATCAGCGTTGGCTTTTCGACGCGCTTCTTGCTCTTCATCATGTGGCAAGGCATGCGGCCAAAAACGGTGAATGACTTTTTCAGCACCTTCATAAACCAAAAACAAACCACCACACATTAGTAAAAAAGTGACTAGTGGTGGATAAACAGCACTAATCAAGAGTGCCGCTGGTACTAGAATAAGTTTATTAATAAATGAGCCTTTGGCGACCGCCCAGACCACTGGTAGCTCACGATTGGCTTTGACACCCGTGACCTGTTCTGCGTTGAGCGCCAAATCATCGCCCAATACACCAGCGGTTTTTTTAGCAGCGACTTTGGTCATGACGGAAACATCATCCAATATCACACTGATATCATCAAGTAAGGTTAATAAACTGGCACCTGCCATGTGTGCTCCTTAGCAAAAATTTATTGAAATAAAGGGTTAAAAATAACTGATACCAATAGTTTTATATGAATTTTTATAAAAACACTGTTATTAGCCGTAGACTACAAGGGCAAGCGTCGATATTAAATAGTACAAATGTATCTTATTTTTTTGAATTGACGTTTATGTCTACTACTATTATTTCTGCCCTCACCTCCCTATATCACCTCATAGCCTGTGGCTGTTATTTGCCATAAATATGTTAATATAGGCGACATGATTACTTACCTTTTATAATTATTAAATTGTAAAAAAACCTTTTAATTTTAAACCTTTAAGACAATATCGATACGTATTGCTTTATATAGAAATTTAGTATCATTTTTCTTAAAACGACTTCACGATTAGGCACGATGCCTACAGGACACCTATATATGTCATCCCCGATTGCAAAAAATACCTTTGCTCAAAACCGCTTTTCTCGAAATAATTTATCTCGTTTTATGATGAGTGCACTGCTTGTTGTGGTTGCTGCGGGCTGCTCAAACAATGCAGCAGATGCGACCAGCAACACCAGTATCGTCAATAATACCGATGCTAAAACCAGTACAAGTAAGGCATCCGCTGATAGCGATGCTGCCGTGGTAAAGGCGTTGCAGTCGAATTTGAATACGTCCGGTATTGAAGAAAATATCATTTCAGCCGTACCAACAGATATGGATGGTATTTATTGGGTCACAGCGGAAGGACTGCCTTCTTTCTTTACTGATAAGTCTGGCAAACACATTATCCAAGGTCAGATTATTGCTGTTGGCGAGGCTCTGCCTGTCGATATCAGTGCGGCATTGGTTGCTAGTACCGCACAAGAAGCCCTAAAAGCCGTCGATAAAAAAGACATGGTGATTTATCCAGCAATAGGCGAAACGAAGTCAGTGGTCTATGCCTTTACCGATGCAGACTGTGGTTATTGTCGTAAACTGCATGAAGAGATGGCTGATATCAATGCACGTGGTATCGAAGTACGTTATTTGGCATGGCCGCGCAGTCAGGAATCGGTGCCAAAAATGGAAGCCATTTGGTGTAGTCAAGATCGTAAGGCTGCCATGAATCAAGGAAAAATGGGCGCTGATGTACAAGCGCCTAGCTGTGCCAGCCCTGTACAAGAACACATGGCATTGGGTGCAAAACTTGGTGTGCGTGGTACTCCCGCTATCTTTACAGAATCTGGTCAGCAAGTAGGCGGCTATCTACCTGCGGCGGAGTTGGCTCAAGCTGTCGGTGCTAGCTAAAATCTGTTATTGTTTCAGGTATTTGTGATATCTATGACGATGGCGACATTGTGTAGACGTCACAACTGCTTGTCGGTATGATACGATAAAGCGCTATGAAAAATCAGCAGCATACTTTTTATTTGAGTATTTTTTATTCAACTGTAATGAGAAATCGATAAAGCTGCGACTGTCAAAATGCACGCAAATACTATAAGTAGCGCATGTGCATTTGACTCTGTGACAGCGTTATTATTGGTTCATTATATTTAACCTCTTGAGGATACTGTGAGTAATTCCATCAAACTAGCGATACTTGGTCTGGGCACCGTCGGAACGGGCGTGATCAATCTAATCAATGACAACTTAAATGAGCTAAAACGCCGTAGCGGACGCGACATTATCATTACCGAAGTTGGTACGCGCCGTCATCGTGATGATATTGATCCCAATATTATGCAAAACAGTGACTTGATGGCAACTGCTGCAAGCGAAAATGTTGATATCGTCGTCGAGGTGATTGGCGGTACGACCCTTGCCAAAGACGTAATTATGCACGCCATTAAAAACGGCAAGCATGTAGTGACTGCAAATAAGGCGCTATTGGCGGAGCATGGCAACGAAATCTTTGCCTTTGCTGAAGAGCATAACGTCCATGTCGCTTATGAAGCAGCAGTCGCAGGCGGTATCCCTATCATTAAGGTAATGCGCGAAGCGCTCGCTGCTAATAAAATCGATTGGCTAGCAGGTATCATCAACGGTACTGGCAACTTTATCATGACCGAAATGCGTGACAAAGGTCGCCCGTTTGCCGACGTGTTGAGCGAAGCACAAGAATTGGGTTATGCAGAAGCAGATCCGACTTTTGATGTCGAAGGTATTGATGCGGCTCATAAACTGGCATTACTCGCCTCTATCGCCTTTGGTATCCCGCTGCAATTTGACAAGGTCTACTGTGAAGGCATCACTGGTATCACCTTACAAGACGTCAACTATGCGGAAGAGCTTGGCTACCGTATCAAGCATTTGGGCTTTGCCGTACGCCGTGATGGTCAAGGTAATGATGAGGCTTCTGGTATCGAACTACGCGTGCATCCAACGCTAATTCCGCAGGATGCGTTACTCGCCAACGTCAATGGCGTAAAAAATGCGGTGTTGGTCAACTCTCATCCGCTTGGACAGACGTTATATTGCGGTGATGGTGCTGGCGCTGGTGCGACGGCTTCTGCGGTGATGGCCGATGTAATGGATTTGGTGCGTGTTCTAGGTAGCAAAGACAGTAACGATGAAAGCAACAGTAATCAAAACAACCACGGTCACCATGTGCCGCATTTAGCATTTATCCCTGAGCAGCTATCAGACACGCCCATATTGCGCGCTGAGCAGATGATTACCGGTTATTATTTACGCGTACATGCTTATGATAGCCCTGGTGTCTTGGCAGATATTACTCGCATTCTAAGCGATGCTGGTATTAATATCGATGCGATTTTACAAAAACCTGCGCACAAAGTTGGTCAAGTTCCAGTTATTATTTTAACGTTGCCCGTGGTCGAAAGTCAGATGAATCTAGCCATCGAAAAAATTGAAAAATTAGAGACCATTACTGATAAAGTAGTACGCATTCGCTTAGATGAGCTAGCATAAAGCCTGCAGTTATTGAGCCTAAAAGATGCTATCTAGTCCGCGTTTGGTTTTAATTAAAACAAACTCATTTAAAATACGTAAAAAGGAATAATAACGATGTCAAATGATGCAATTGTAATTTTAAACGGCGCACGTACCCCAATGGGCGGCTTCCAAGGTGCACTAAAAGATATGAGCGCGACTGAACTTGGTGGCGCTGCCATTAAAGCCGCTGTCGAACGCTCAGGTGTGGCGGTCGATAGTATTGACGAGGTCATTATGGGCTGTATCTTGACTGCAGGCTTGGGTCAAGGCCCTGCGCGTCAAGCGATGCGTAATGCAGGTTTATCTGATGCAACTGGCGCTGTCACTATTAACAAGCTTTGTGGTTCAGGGCTAAAAGCAGTCATGCAAGCACATGACGGCATCAAAGCTGGTAGTTTCAATGTGGCAGTCGCTGGTGGTATGGAATCAATGACCAATGCGCCATACATCATGCCAGGGTCACGTGGCGGCTACCGTATGGGACATAAAGAAGTCAAAGATCATATGTTCCTAGACGGTCTAGAAGATGCTGAAACTGGCAAACTGATGGGTATGTTCGCACAGGAAATGGCTGATGAAAAAGGCTATACCCGTGAGAAAATGGATGCGTTTGCTATCGAATCGCTAAATCGTGCGCTCACTGCTATCAAAGACGACCACTTCAAAGATGAAATCACGCCAGTGACCTTTAAAACCCGTAAAGGCGAGCAAACCGTCGATACCGATGAGCAACCAGCGCTTGCTAATGCTGAGCGTATCCCTACTCTACGTCCAGCCTTCGCTAAAGACGGCACCATCACGGCAGCAAACGCCAGCTCAATCTCAGACGGTGCGGCAGCGGTTGTGGTCATGAAAGAATCGCAAGCAAAAGCTGAAGGCCTTGATTATCAAGCTCGTATCGTTGCAACCGCATCAAACTCTCGTCACCCAAGCGAATTTACCATTGCTCCGATTGGTGCAATTGAAAAAGTATTGGCTAGTGCTGGTTGGTCAGTCGCTGATGTTGACCTATGGGAAATCAACGAAGCGTTTGCAATGGTAACCATGGCGGCGATGGACGAGCTAAAAATCGACCATGCCAAAGTAAACGTTGAAGGTGGCGCTTGTGCACTCGGTCATCCAGTAGGCTGTTCAGGTGCTCGTATCTTGATCACGCTTATCAACTCTCTCAAGCGTACTGGCGGCAAAAAAGGGGTTGCGACACTTTGTATTGGTGGCGGTGAAGCCGTGGCTGTTGCTATTGAACTTGCTTAACACTCGAGCAGATTAATTAATCGATTGATATGTTAAATTAGCTTCTATCATTATCGTTTATTATAAAACCTTCAAAATATCAGGAACCGCATCGCTATTTGCTTTGCGGTTTTTCTGTGTCTATGACTCTTAAATAAGCTAGAAATATTGCTCTGTGTAAAGACACGTTAATCTTTGACCCCAGCTATGTTATGCCACTTACAGCCTATTACACGCAATTACTTCAAGCGCACACTTTGCTACCTTGCTCATATATCTCATCGAAAATCATGATGTTAAGATTCTTACAAGTCGATGTAGAGGCTACTCACATGGCTTGCTACACCTTTTATTATAAAAATATTTTTACTAGAAATTTAACTTTTCCAAAACAACGATTGTTTTTAAAATAATTAATAATGATTAACTCATAAAAAAGGAAGACAACAATGAGCCAACTAATTCGTTTAAAAGATATCCAAGCTACTCATAAAGATTTAATCGGTGATGATTATTATGACCCAACAGGTAAAACTGCTTATGGCGTCAATGAAGAAAAAATCGGTAAAATTGAAGGTGCATTAGTAGAAGATACCACTGGTCGCATTCGTTATTTGATCGTTGATGCAGGCGGTTGGTTCAGTTCAAAAGAAGTGTTAGTACCAGCAGGTTTGGCACGTATCGTTGGTGATGACGTATTCTTTGACAGCTTGACCAAGTCTCAAGTTGATGCCATGGAAGTATATGACCATGATTATCAGTATAGCTATAAAGACCAGTATCAAAAGGATCGTCAAGCATTTGTCGCTGATACTGTTCCAGTTGCAGAGCGTATGGAGATTGCAGACCATGCCTATGACGCACCAAACACACTAGAGCTACTAGAAGAGCGCTTGACCGTCAATAAAGATCGTATCGTGGCAGGTTTGGTTAAAGTTGGTAAGCATATAGTGACCGAAGAGCGCAATGTCGATGTTGAGCTAGAAGAAGAGCATGCTAATATCCAGCGTACTAACGTAGATCGTCCAACAGATCGCCGTATCGGTGACATTGATGGTAATCAAACCATTGAAGTTGAACTAGAGGCTGAACGTGCCCGCGTTGGTAAAGACACTTACGTATCTGAAGAAGTGAACGTCGGTAAAACCACTGAACGTCATACTGAAACTATCGTTGAGACTATCCAACGTGAAGAATTGGATATCGATCGCGATGGCAACGTAGTAGACCGCGAAGGCAACATAATCGACCGTGATGGTATTACTGCAGAAGACGTACGCCGCGCTCGTGGTATGTAATAATACGCTAAACCGTCATACTGTTCGGCTGTCATTAAGAAATAAGATCGCCAAGCAATACATGACCGTAATAAGCAGCTAAGTATTTTTACTTAGTGAATTAAGACCAGAGCATGCCTCTGGTCTTTTTTTGCTTACTATACTCAAAAATACTTAGGAATTAAAAATACTTAGAAATTAAAAATACTTAATGACATCTGATAAGGCTAACCTTGCAAAATTTGCAAAAATGGCTCTAAAATATTGTATAACGATTATTTCATAAAGATAAGGACATTAGGATGACTAGCAATCACGACGACAGTATCCAGAACGATAGCTTTCTACAAGAGGGTTTACATAACAAGCAAGTGACACCAAACGCTATGACTGCCCCAATTGATACTCATAATGGCACAGTAGATTATGACATAGAGAGTAATGATATAAGCAGTAATGACATAGATAAGAGCAATCATAATGTTGGACACTTGGAGCTATTAGAAGAGCGTCCTGTCATCAATAAAGAGCGTTTAGATGTCGGTAAAGTAACGGTGACCAAGCACGCTCGTACCAAAACTATTGACGTTCCGATTGAGTTGGTAGAAGAATATATTACTATTCGCACTGAATACCACGATGCGAAAAGTCAGGACTTATTGTCAGGCAATTATGATGAAAAGGATATATTGCGCCATGTCGAGCCATCATTAGATAGCAAGGCGGTCGTTACCGTAAATGGCAAACAGATCGAAATTGGTGATGAGCCGATTGAAATTGTCCTATCACGTCAAGTGGCTACTATTACTAAAGACACTTATGCTATCCAAGAAATCGATATCAATAAAACTACTCATATTCATACAGATAGTATCCAAGTAGCGCTCAAGCATGAAGAATTAGATGTGAAGGAAGAGGGATTTTTGGCACATGAGTCTAGTGCCAATCCTCATAAATAATTTTGCTGACTCTTTCAAACTAGAGATAAAAAAAGCAACGTTATCGTTGCTTTTTTCTTGATTGCTTACTTATTATGAGGTTTTTTTACATTCATAAGTACTGACATTCGCCGCATCTGTACCTGCTGTACGCATCACACCCGTCTCACGCGCTTCGTGTGCTACACGCCACTGAGTAAAGCCCTGACTGCCATCAATAGCGGTTGCTACTTCGAACACTTCTGGATTACTGGCATCATTGGTTTTATTTAATGTCACTGTACCCGTATCAGTCGCGATGACTACTTGCTTGGCATCTTCTTTATAAGTTGCATTAACTTTCAGCTCAGGTGAGCAAAGATAAGCTATTTGACTGACGCCACTATTGACGGAAGCTACGGTATCATCCTGTACTTCACTGAGCGATGCATCCGCTGTATCGACAACCACCTCATTAGGCTCAGCAGGTTCAGCGGACATTGGTACCGTTTCTTCGCTATGAGCACCATCATCTATACCCGCTTCTGTGTCTGACTGTTGCTGACAAGCACTAATCGTCAGGACGCCAGCAAGTAGGCCAGTCAGCGCCACAGAGGTACGCAACTGTTTTAATAATTCTATAGTCATAACACTCTCCCAAATAAATATGTTAAACACTATAGCGTGTCCATAAATTCACGCCTATGTTGAATTTGTAAGCAATCAATACAAAATATAGCCAACGCATTTGTGAAAAGTTAACTTCACTATCTAAAAATAATATAGTCGGTTCAAAATAAATGAGAGAAAAAGAGAGCTAGCGAATACAAAAAAGCCCTTATCTACTTTAGATAAGGGCTTTTTTGTATTTATTTATGGCTACTATATTTTACCATGACATTGCTTGTACTTAAGGCCTGAACCACAAGGGCATGGGGCGTTACGACTGATATTCATACCAGCGTATGGGTCTGCCTCATTAGCATTGCTGCCACTACCTACCATAGCACCTGCGACCACACTACCAGCAAGATTGCGATTTTGCGCGGCGGCTTTGTCAGCACCACTATCCATATTATCGATATCATTGTGCTCGAACTGCATTTGCATATGAGCAGCATTTTCACGCTGCTGTATTTCTAGCGCTTCTAGCTCTTCTTTGGTCGGAATATGGACACGTGATAAATCTTGAACTGTCTCAGATTTAATTGCGCCAAGCATCATTTGGAATAGCTCAAATGACTCACGCTTATATTCTTGCTCAGGGTTTTTCTGTGCATAACCACGCAGATGAATGCCTTTACGCAGCTGATCCATTTGGGTCAAATGCTCTTTCCAATGCTTGTCTAAGCTCTGTAGCATAAAGTGACGCTCAAGCTGGGCAGCATCTTTTTCGCCCATCTGCTCACGGCGGCTATGATAGCGATCGATAGCCGTTTGGATGATTTTGGCACGCAACCCTTCTTCATCTAAGCGACGATCTTCATCGAGCCAATCATTGATCGGCATCGCAATCTTAAATTCATTTTCAAGCTCGTCTTCTAAGCCATCAATATTCCATTGGTCATCGATAGAACCTGGCGGAATAAACTGGTTAATCATGGCGTTATAGACTTCTTCGTGCATAATCTCAATGGCTTCAAGCAAGTCCATCTCTGCTAGCAAGTCATCACGCTGACCATAGATCACTTTACGCTGCTCATTGGCGACGTCATCATATTTCAACAGATTTTTACGCGCATCAAAATCACGGCTTTCTACTTTACCTTGGGCATTTTCAATCGATTTTGAGACCATCTTATGTTCAATGGCTTCGTCTTCTTTAAGACCCATGGCACGCATCATATTTACGACGCGGTCGCCAGCAAAGATACGCATCAAGTCATCTTCGAGCGATAAAAAGAAACGCGACATCCCAGGATCGCCCTGACGACCGGCGCGACCACGTAGCTGGTTATCGATACGGCGTGATTCGTGACGCTCAGAACCAATGATATGCAAACCGCCAGCCGCAACCACTTGGTCATGTTTGACTTGCCATTCTGCTTTTAGGCGTGCCATTTCTTCAGGACTGACCGAATCGATATCTTCAATAAACGATTGCCAGTTACCACCAAGGATAATATCGGTACCACGACCTGCCATGTTGGTCGCGATCGTCACAGCCTTTGGACTACCTGCCTGCGCGATGATTTCGGCTTCACGTTCGTGTTGTTTGGCGTTGAGGACGTTATGCTTGACGCCTTCTTGATCGAGCAAGTAAGACAACTCTTCACTGGCTTCAATCGTCGCCGTACCGACCAAGACTGGGGCACCTTTGGCTTGAATCTCTTTGATTTCGCGAATGATACCTTTGTATTTGCCTAATTTGGTTAAGAAAATCTGGTCATCCATATCGATACGAGCAATCGGCTCGTGCGTTGGAATCACGATGACATCTAAGTCATACGTTGATTTAAATTCTGCTGCTTCGGTATCAGCGGTACCTGTCATACCTGATAACTTTTCATACAAACGGAAGTAGTTCTGGAACGTCGTGGTCGCAAGCGTTTGGTTTTCTGCTTGAATTTCGACGTTTTCTTTGGCTTCTACCGCTTGATGCAGACCTTCTGACCAACGGCGACCCGGCATGGTACGACCCGTGTTTTCATCAACGATAACCACTTCACCATCATCGACGATATAGTGTACATTTTTAACAAACACATGATGGGCGCGAATGGCAGCTTGTACGTGAGCCAATAATGGCAAACGGCTTGGGCTGTATAAACTTTCGTTTTCACCCAACTCACCGACTTCGATTAAGAAGCGCTCAATTTTTTCATAGCCTTTTTCACTGATTTCGATTTGACGATTTTTTTCATCAATCCAAAAATCTTCTTCTTCATTATTCTTATTGGCTTCTTCATCTTTTGAGCGAATCAGCACAGGGATAATGGTATTAATCAGCGCGTACATACGTGAAGAATCTTCGGCTTGACCTGAGATAATCAGCGGCGTACGAGCCTCATCGATTAAAATAGAGTCAATTTCATCGATAATACAGAAGTTTAATGGACGCTGCTTTTTCTCTTTTAAACTAAAGACCATGTTATCGCGCAGATAATCAAAGCCGTATTCGTTATTGGTACCGTAAGTGATATCCGCTTGATAGGCGTCGATTTTTTCTTGCGGCGGCTGCTGCGAATAAATGACACCGACGGTCATGCCCAAAAAGCCAAATAATGGACGATTCAATTCAGCATCACGCGCCGCTAAATAATCGTTGACCGTAACCAGATGGACACCTTTACCACTGATGGCATTGAGGTACATTGCCAAAGTACCCATTAGGGTTTTACCTTCACCGGTTTTCATCTCAGCGATTTTGCCTTCGTGCAAGGTGATACCACCGATCAGCTGCACATCATAATGACGCATACCATTGACGCGTAATGACGCTTCACGGCAGACGGCAAACGCTTCTGGTAGTAGTGAATCTAAGCTTTCACCTTGTTGGTGGCGTGCTTTAAACTCTTCGGTTTTTTGTTGTAATTGCTCATCAGACAGGGCTTGTACCGCAGCCTCTTGTGCGTTGATTTTGCTGACCACTTTGCGCATGCGCTTTAATTCGCGGTCATTTTTAGTGCCAACCACACTGCCTATAATCTTTGATAACATAATTTTTTGACCTATGGAAATATTCGATAATTAGTGCGCATTAGCCAAAGCTTCGCCCGCTGCCGCCTTGTCATTACAGTCATCACCTGACTATATACCTTTTGTTAACAAAGCACCTCTTAACAAAGTACTAATTAATAAGGTACTGCCTAATGAAGTGTCGCCTAATGAAGTATCGCCCAATTAAGTGTGACGTCATTATATATGGTTATGACGCCGATGGATACAAGGGCAGCGAGTAGATATTTGCCGACGTAAAAGCGCGGCTGGACGTGTTAAAATAGTAATTACACTTTCACACTTCTTAGTTTTTTGACTGCTAAATTTGCGCGTTATGATGACCCTTTAATAAAGCTATTTTGGTAAAAATCAACCAGAATCTTGCAAATCAACCACTCATAAGCGAGTGTTTTTCTCATCTATTTTTTTACGCTGATCTGTATATACCGTCGTCCATTTAACGCCAGCTTACTACAAATCCATTTAAGCATTATAAGAGACTCTGCATGACCGCTAAGCCATCCGCTCAAAACCTTAACGCCGAAAAACCTACTCCGTCGAAGTACGCAATATCAAAACAACAGACCGCGACACCTTTGACCGCCGATCAGTTGATGGTAGGCGATACCGTTTATCACTTGGCAGATCATACGCCGATGATGGTGCAATATCTAACCATGAAAGCCAACTATCCACAAGCGTTACTGCTGTACCGCATGGGTGACTTTTATGAGTTATTTTTTGATGATGCCAAGCGCGCGGCACAAATATTAGACATCACCTTAACTCGCCGTGGTACGGATAAAGCGGGCAATACCATTGCCATGGCAGGTGTGCCTTTTCATGCGGCCGATAGCTACATGGCAAGGTTGATAGCTGCTGGGCAAACCGTCGTTGTGTGTGAGCAAATTGACGAATCAGCCACTGGCACTGACAATGCAAATAACCCGTCCAATGCTCGGACGATGGGCGATAAGCAGAAAAAAGATAAAAGTAAATCTGCTGCTGGCAGTATTATGCGCCGTGAAGTGGTTAAAACGCTGACCGCAGGGACAATTACTGATGATGCTTTAATTGCGCCCAATCATACGCCAACTGTGGTCGCCATTGATATCGAGATACCTAAATCGAACAGCAAACAACCTGTGCAAGCTGCCATTAGCCAAATGGATTTAGCTGCTGGAACACTAACGACGCAAACGCTTAGCGCGCATCATAGTGATATTAAAGGTTTGCAAACTCAAATGCTCACGGTGCTTGCACGCTTTGCGCCGAGTGAATGTATCATTAGTGAGGCACTTGGAAGCGGTTTTGATAGCCGTTTTGATAGTGATGCTAATAATGGTGAAAACTGGCTACTGTGGCTACGGCAACATCTTGACTGCCCTATTATCGAAGTGGCGGTCAATGACTTTCATCGTGAACATGCTAGCGCCACCCTTTGCCAGCAGTTTGACGTACAACGCCTTGATGGTCTCGGTATTAGTGATGCGCCATTTGTACAATCTAGCTGTGCAGCATTGATACATTATGCGCGGCAAACCCAGCAGCGTCATGTGCCACAACTTAATCAGCTGATCGTTGAGTACAGTGACGACTATTTAATTATCGATGCCAATAGTCAGCAAAATCTTGAGCTATTTACACCCGTTAGCAGTAATGGTACGTCATTAATATCTGTCCTCAATCATTGTCAAACACCGATGGGTCGACGCTTACTCGTGCAGCAAATGAAACGCCCACTGCGTCAGCATTCGCGCATTAATTTACGCCTAGACGCGATAACCAGTTTGTTAAATACTGATAAACAGTCTGAGCAAAGCTCGGGAAATATCTCATTAGTTACCAGCTTGCGCGAAACCTTAAACGCCATCGGCGATATGGAACGTATCAGTAGCCGTATTGGGCTAATGAGCGCTAAGCCGCGTGACCTGCGTAAACTTGCTGATGGTATTGCTAGTAGCGCCCAGCTTACGACGCTACTGACAAATGCAGGTATTCGCCATGAGCAGGCAGGACTGTTGCCGATGCTAATGCAACAATTGCCTGCGCAGTTACCTGCCATACAGTCCGTCGCTGAGCTGATTGAGCGAGCCATTATCGCAGAACCGCCCGCGCATATTCGTGATGGTGGCATGCTCGCCGCAGGTTACGATGCTGAGTTTGATCGCCTGACGCATCTGCATGACAACATCCAAGTGACATTGGATGAGATGGTGGAACGCGCGCGTCAAGAGAGCCAATTACCCAGTCTAAAAGTAGGCTTTAATAAAGTGAGCGGTTTTTATTTTGAATTGCCCAAGATGCAGGCAAAGAATGCACCAGCACATTTTATCCGTCGGCAAACGCTAAAAAGCAGCGAGCGATTTATCACTGACGAGCTAAAAGCAGTCGAAACTGAATATCTAAGCGCGCAGAGCTTAGCATTGACTCGTGAAAAACAGCTGTATCACGAACTCTTAACTGAACTCAGCAACCATTTAGCCGAACTGCAACAGCTAAGCGCTGCGGTTGCGCAAATAGATGTGCTCAGCAATTGGGCACATCTAGCAGTTATGTATAACTGGCAGCGCCCAGTCATGAATAATAATTCAGAGAATACAGATAGATCCAATACTGGCAGTCAAACCAGTATCGATATCAAAGCAGGTCGTCATGTCGTCGTCGAAGCCGCACTAAACCCTGTTCATACTCACAGCAATACTCCTGCCAAGCATAGCAGCCATTTTGTCGCTAATGATTGTGCATTAGGCAGTGATGAAAACCCTGAAAGACTGTTGATGATTACTGGTCCTAATATGGGTGGTAAATCAACCTATATGCGCCAAACCGCATTGATTGTCCTGCTCGCTCATTGCGGCAGCTTTGTGCCAGCAGCGCGTGCACATATTGGTGATATCGACCGTATCTTTACCCGTATTGGCTCAGCTGATGACTTAGCAGGCGGCAAATCTACCTTTATGGTGGAAATGATTGAAACGGCTAATATTCTCAATCAAGCAACCAATAAATCGCTGGTACTGATGGATGAAGTCGGACGCGGCACAGCGACCACTGACGGTTTAGCCATTGCCCACGCTTGCGTTAATCGATTGGTCGAGATTGGCTGCCTGACGTTATTTGCCACCCACTATTTTGAGCTGACAAAATTGGCGGAAAACTATAAAGAAAGCAGTGGCAGCAATGACAAACTTATCCGCAACGTCCATGTCGCTGCCAGTGAAATCGACGGTCAACTGTTACTACTTCATCAAATCAAAGATGGTGCAGCAAGCTCTAGTTTTGGTCTGCATGTGGCAAAAATGGCAGGGATTCCTACCCAAGTACTGGATGATGCCAAGCGCTACTTAGCAGATAACTTAAAATTAGACCCTAGCAGGGCAGAAAATGTGAGAACCGTTGATGACAAAAATGAATTAGCTAAGTCAGTAAATGATAAATGCGATCATATGAATTATCACGAAACAGAGAAAGTAGATATAAACCTTACTAATCATACTCAAGCCATGAATGATATTCCTCAGCAAAATCAGCTGTTTAGCTTACAGGATGAGCTAAGCGCGATTGACCCCGATAGTCTAACGCCAAAACAAGCACATGATTTATTGTATCATTTGAAGAAAATCATTAGTCATTAAAGGGAATTGTCAATTAGCCGTAAAGACGTTAAAATACGCCTTATTTTCCAACTATTCTATGTAGCCCTTATCGTTGATCCACTTTAAAAGAAGATCAAGGCAACCAAGTGCAGATGTATCAATAATACTTCAAGCACGGTGAGCACAGTAACTCTTTTAAAAGGGATGAACTATATCAGCCAATCCAATAACAGGTAGACCTCACTATGACCTTTGTCGTTACAGATAACTGCATTCTTTGCAAATACACCGACTGTGTGGAAGTCTGTCCTGTGGACTGCTTTTATGAAGGCCCGAACTTCCTCGTCATCGACCCTGACGAGTGCATCGACTGCGCGCTATGCGAGCCTGAATGCCCTGCCAATGCCATCTTCTCAGAAGACGAAGTGCCAAAAGGGCAAGAAGTGTTTATTCAGCTAAACGAAGAGCTGGCACAAAAATGGCCAAACATCACTGAGATGAAGGGCCAACTACCAGAAGCTGAAAAGTGGGATGGCGTGGAAGGTAAGATTCAGTATTTAGAGAAGTAGCTGATTCTTTAAAACACAGCAATATATTTAGATCATAAAAAACCACCTAATGGCCCTTTTTATAAAATGGCCATTAGGTGGTTTTTTATTGTTCACCTTTTATTAACGCTATACTATTTTACTGACACGCTTGCGGTAAATAGCTATCAGAAATTCCTGTAGAGGTGCGACAAGTCCAACTACCATCAGCAGCTCTATCCAAACTCAACGTTTGATTGGTTAAATAACTGAGGTTTTGAATTTGACATTTTACCGCATCAAAAGTATCGGTGTTTGCATTTGGTGCGGTAACACTAAATTGACAATACTTGGTTTGTATAGGAATATTAAGACCATTAGGGCTGAATCCTGACACCCCTGCACCTTCATTTACTAATATCTGATATGGTAATCGGAACTGGTTTATTTCTTGATAAATAGTAGTTAGCTGGCTCTGTCTAACCTGAATTTGATAATTAACGACCGCAATAGCTGATAATATACCAATTACTGCTACGCTTATCATTAGCTCGATCAAGGTAAAGCCAGACTGACTATTCAGCTGATAACTTGTTGAATATAAGCGCATAATAGTAGCCCAGTATATAAGATATCAATGAGTTGATGCAGACACTATGCCCTATGCCATCAGTGTAAAAGTGCATAAAAAAAGCCAAACATTGTGTTTGGCTTTTTTCCTAGGGCGTGTCCTCATTTTAAATATTGTGATAAAAATGAGATAAATTGCCGTCAAACAAGGAAAATAGCGCCGTTAATATCGAGATATTACCCAGCTATTTGACGAAGTTTGGCAAAATTTAGCCATTTTTAGCCCATTTAGATGTCCATCGATTGAATTGATGAAACGCCCTAGTAAATAAAATGGTTAGTCTTCAGAAAAAAATAAATTTTCTTAAGCTCACTGTCATACTAAGCAGCTGGTTTACAATCACCAGAAACTAGTTCTAATGGGATATTTGCAGTAACACAGTTCCATTTACCTGCTTCTCCATCATAATTAAACGTTACTGTTCCATTTCTAAGCTTTTGGCTAACACCATCTGCATAGAATTTATATGTGGCTGATGCTTTATTAGTAGTACTAACGAATTCAGGATAACTGATAGAACCGTATTTGCCTTCTAAGTTTGCGCCTAAAGGATTAGTAGCAGCTTTATCCTTATCAGGTGTTTCTCCTTTTACTGCAGCTGTTGCTCCCTTGTAACCAGTACCTTGATCTACTTTTTCTTGGATAGCAGATTTCATTCCTGATAACATAACTTGTGACTCAGAGAACTGCGAGCGGGCAATATAGTTCTGATACTGAGGAATAGCGATTGCTGCTAGAATACCGATAATAGCAACTACGATCATTAGTTCGATTAAGGTAAAACCTTTTTGAGCAGTGTTCATATGAACTCCTTTGGGGTATATAAAGATAAGTGGCTGTTGTTTCCACTAGCACGCTTTATCTTTAGGGATATAATAAATTTCTCTCTTACTATAATTGTTGCAGTTAGCGTGCCAAAATATCACTATTATCATTTTCATAGCTAAAATAGGACTATAGATTCCACTTCTGGCATCACTTAGACATTTATCGTCTTATAACCCTTACATACCGTTACCAATGTTACTGCTAACCTACTAAAAATTGTCAATTTGGCTGTATTTCAGGAGTAAAAAGTAAACACATTTGACAAATTTTGTCACTTCTCTATTAAAACTTACTATCTATTCCATTCGTTGTTGGTACCACAAGTATTAACTGTTTTAATCACTCGACACTTAACCCCTAAATAATTAAGAGTCATGCTGCCGTCGTTAGCCATCTGAGTTCCTGTTATTGGCGTTGCGGTAATGATCCATTCGGATGTCAAAGGACCTAGCGGAGGTAGTGGATCTGGTGGCGGCGAAACTGGTGCAACTATTGTTTCGACAGTAACGTTATAAAGCGCAGTGCCTTGCTGAGGATAATTACCAGTAAGCCCTGTTCTGAGCGCGTTGCTATAACTACCTTGTGCCAATTTGCGACTCTCAATCTGAGCGGCGATATTTTGCATCTCGCTCATCATATCGGCACGCTTGGTCTTGATGACATAATTTTGATAGCTAGGATAAGCAATCGACGCCAGTATGCCTATCAGAGCAACGACTATCATCATTTCTATTAATGTAAAGCCGCGCTGAGGTGCAGGGATTTTATTTTGTTTATCATTCACTACAGCCATTACCAATCCTCCTGACCTGTACCGCAGGTAGTCGCATCTAGAGCGATAGCACTGCTACTTTGACAGCGCACGCCTGTGCTGGTCATGAGCATGCTTTTCGCACGATTGAAAGTTCCTGTTTTATTAGGTGTTACCACCATCTTCCATGCCCTACCCGTCGCATTATCAATAGCTGTCCCAGTAGTCACCAGTGAATTGGTCGTCACTGTACCATCACTAGGATCAGTGCTAGTGGTGCTATCAATCAAGGTGATTTTGTAACGATGGTTGGTATCCGTACTGCCTTGTGGCACATAAATGATTTTACTATCGTTATCGTCGTAACCATAGTTTGTTTGATTATTAGCGCTGTTGATGACTTGGGGTCTAAAACCCTTATAAGTCAATGCAGACGCTCGCCAACGCTCGAGCTGAAGCTCTAATTGGAGCATCTTCGACTGCACCTCATTTTCAGCGTTTCTAATGACGTACTGTCGATAGCTCGGTATCGCCACTGCCGCAAGAATCGCGATAATCATAACGACAACCATCAGTTCAATGAGCGTAAAACCGCGGCTCTTGCCACTAAGTCTCTTATCAGTATGATTAAGCATTAGTTACTCTCATACCATTGCGTTGGTTTTAGCACATAACGCTCTTTGAATAATATGCTTGCCATAGAACCATCGCCTTTGTCTTTTGTGATACCAGCATACGGGTCATTACCATCTACATAGCCGCCTACTGGTGGCTCTTTGGGACCCTTACCTTTTTTACTATCATCACCATAATCAATAAGATCATTAGCACGATCTGTCAAGCTTTGCGTACCTATGAGCACGGTCGTGTCTAAGTTATTAGCATTCACCGCACCAAGTGTCAGCTCTTGAATACCTTTACCTGCTGGTGTAAAGCCGCCTGTACCGGTTTTAGAGCTGTTATCCATACAGACGCCATAAGGCAGGCAATACATTTGTTGCTCTGAGCCACCAAGCGTTTGTGCCTCACAAATACTATTGTTGCCATAAGACATGTTAGGGTCATATACGGACATAAATAAATAATTGTTCATGACACGATAGTCGCCCATGGCTTTTACATGCGAGACGTTTTCAAATCCTGCAAAACGCGTTAGCGGATAATACCAACCTCTTTTGTCTTCTGAGCTATCTATCACTGAAAGCTCTTCGACCATTGCTGCTTTTGCCGTTTTGGTGTTTTCAGACAGGTGACTACCGCCTAACTCTATCAAATCATCTTTTTCGTTTAATTCTTTGATAGTGAGTGTTGAGGTAGCACTACTTTCTAAAAGATCATTACGAGTTACATCAGTATCAATAATCCCATATAAACGATTGGCTTTGCTTTTATCACTACTAGTTACATCGCGGCGCTTAGCTAATGGTGAACTGCGATCGCCAGAAGCAATATTGACAAGGGCAAATATCTTGCTTTGCTTATCTCTATAAAAGCTCACTACTGGACGAGCATAGAAGCGATATGGTAATGCAGTGACATTTTCGGAAGCATTAAGCACTCGAACCACGCGTACTTCTTTAAACGCTTTTTTCTTTTCGTTAACGAAGTCAGCACGGAAGACGTTGCCACCTAAATCGGCAAAGTATAAATGGTCAAATAAACCATCATTATTGCGATCTAGTGGCGTAACGCCAGCGACGATACTGTGATTGTACGGATTGTCCCACGACCACAGCTTCTCGCCTGTTTTTGCATCGGTCACATAGATAGAACTGCCTTTGGCTGCCGTCGTTGGTACGAATTGTGGATCTTCGTACTGCATGTCATAACCCCCACCAAATACAATAACGTCTTTGTATTTAGTGTCACTAGCGCCTTCATTTACTCGAGCCGTGGTGACTATATTCCAGATCTGCCCAACATTATTATAATCATTGTTATTAACAGTGACCTGAGTACCAGTGTCATTTCTATGCAGTTTTGCTGTTGTACTAGTAATATCTGGCGTAATACTAAATAGTATTTTTGGTGTATTTTTGTCAGCTAAGTCTAGAGCATATAATCCTTCTCCGCCCATTCGGAAACCACCATAAGCCGCCATTGACAAGAAATTGCTCGTATTGGTGACGTCATTTACATTACTGCTATCAGGTTTATATAAGGAAACTTTGCGAGTTTTTTGATCGCCTGATGTTGTACTGCTATAACGATATTTGGCACTGACTAACCATGGAGCATCAATCCCAAAGCTTAAATCGCCCATCGCTTCTTTTACTAAAGCTTCTGGTTGTTTACGGAACATCTCATGTAATACCAGTGCCCATTCTTCTTCGCCTGTATTGGCATCTACTAAATGCAAGGCACCATCCATCGAGCCAAATAATAAATAATCTTCTCGGTTATTTGCAGTGATGTTACCTGACTCATTCACTTCGGCACTATAAGAGACCAATGCAGGCTTTGAGTGCGCCACACCGCCAACTTGACGAACTGGTTGAGTTGGGAAGTATATTGCTTCCTTCATATTCATTTTATCAATATATAACGGCTTAGTAGGGTCGTCTTTATCTCTATAGTCAGTTAAGTAATCAACGTTGTAGCCTAAGAAGTTAAGCATGATACGCTTGGATTGTAGAAGCGTTTTGCCTCCAGAACTATACACGCCGTCATTTATCTGAGGAAAACCGGTCGGCACTCCATTGTCACCAACGCCAATTTTTACCACACCCTCAGGAATTTTTGTATTATCAATTCCTTTATAGTTTTCGAAAAATACATTGCGTGTGCTAGCAGGGGAACTAAAGTCTGGAGCTACTAAGCGAGCATAAAAACCCCCACTATTCACAGCAGAATTACCTGCTGCACTTATAGGTGACTGGGCCCATAGATCAGCTGCGGCATCATTTAGCGTCCCACCTGCATCACTATACAGTCGTCTGTTGCCCTGACCATACAATGTACCGTTTTTAGTTTCATACTTTTTAAGGTTGCCTGGCCATACTTTAAACGTATCTCCTACTTTAGGCTCTAACATAGGCAGATAGGCATAGGGCAACGTCGTACTGGTTTGATAAGGGTCATCTGGGACAGTAATCGTACCAGCTGGTGTGGTATTAATAGTTTGATTTAAATCCGTGATAAATTTCTGCACACTATTAGCAATATCAAGTGAGGTTTCTGCGTAAAAGAAGCCACCGTTGCCATAGTTCGGGCCGCCCCATTTACAAGCATTTTTTGCATCTATATTGGTTGTAGCGTCACAATCATAAGTACCGTCAGATTTTTTAGGGATACCAGCAAATGATGAACCAAATCCTGCTACTGCTGTCCTAATACTTGCTCCAGATGGATTCTTGGTTTTGTCATACAGTTTTTTGGCATATTCACCGATATATTCCCAGCCACCTGTTTCACCAGCAAATAGATTAGATTGCAATTTTGGTGACACTAATCCAGACGGCACACCATTAATTTTATACAAATCGGTTGATAATGATTTGTTCATAATCCTACTTGCCATACCAGGCTTGGTCGAGTTTGGCGCGCCATCGGTTAAGAAGTAGATGCCATTACTGTCACAGGACTCTGTACTACTGCCTTTAATATAAGCAGTACCATTAGCATTTTTAGTGTCTGCTGCTGAATATCTCAGACCACCTACTAGGTTTTCTGTACCAGGGCTTAGGGAAAATGGACTGGTTCGATAAGATACTAGACCTCTTATACTTTCGCCATAACCCCATACAGTACCGACGATAGGTTCGATATCAAGTGGTTCTTGATCTACTTTTAACCACCCGCCATAGCGCCAACCAACAGGTAGAGCTTCATAAGTATCCCAGAGATTGTTTATAGAGATATCTTTACCAGTTAAACTTTTTATCTTCGTTTTAAAATCAGCTTGGCTAGCGATTTTTACCCATGCTCCTGCAACATCGGGATTCGGATAGTAAATCCCATTAGTAACAGTATTTTTTGCGATATTATTACCATCGCGTCCTGGCCAGTTATTTACACACTGCTCAACGACTGCTCCAATCGCTGACGTTTTATCTTGACCTAGCTCAACGCAGACAAAGTAGATCTGCTTGTCATCACCACCTTTTTGCTTAACCATATAACCGTCATAAATAACACCTACAGTTTTGACAGTATTACTATCCACCCCAGTACCCGTACCCATCATATAAGCGCCGGCTTCTGCATAAGCATGGGCAGTAGGTGTACCACTTGAAGATTTGGTAACGTTTGGATAGCTATTACTAGAGAGTTTAAGGTTAGAGTTTGGCGTACCGTCCTCATTCGTGGTGGTGTCAAGTGATTTAAAACCTGCCAATGCCTTAATAATTTTTTTGCGTTGTTCAATATTCAGAGGTGCCGAAGGTACTAGTATACGTCCAGAGTGACCATCAACTAATACGTTGGTTGCTGTACCAATGGTTATATTTTTTTTCTTACCTCCTTCCTCATATTCAGCTTTGGACGAAAAGTGTCCAAGACCCATATAGACTTTATTACTAATTTGATCGCTTACTAACAATGGTATTAATGCGTCTTTTAATCGCGATAGCCGATCTAGTTCTGTAACCGTTTTGGCACTCGCTCCCTGTCCAAATGTCTTTGTACAGCCACGCACATAATAAT
>CAJHAA010000005.1 GCA_904846265.1 Psychrobacter immobilis
AATGCTTTTGCTAAGTTAAAAAACTACAGGGCGGTTGCAACTAGATTTGATAAGCTCAAACAAAGTTATGAGAACACAGTGGCTCTCGCTTGTGCCTATATCTGGCTGAAATTATGAATGTTCAACACGCCCTAATAATAAAGGCTGCTAACGATAAGTATTGCAAATAACAGATGCAACTTATCGACATTAATTTCTGTGCTATAGTTTGGTTTTTTCTCAAAGTTATTTTTCTTTTAGCCCAGAATAAATGATTTTAAAAGATAAAATTAGCACAATTTCAGTGATATTAATCGATGGTTTTTTGATGATTGGGAAAATTTAATAAATGAGTATTTACGCACAAAGACTGGCCTCTCAGATTGAATTCATCAAACAGTGTGCTTTGATGAAAAAAGCACCTACTCAAGACTTTACGAAGCACAGTGACTTCACTTGTACAGAAGAGCAAGTATTAAACCTGCCTGGTATCAGCCTAAATATCATAGATGATAGCGCTGAGAATGTTTGGTTGCGTTTAGAGCGATTGCGTGAAAATCCAGTGCCTAAACCTAGCAGCTCATTGTTAGCACATTGGTTAGTATTTCCAGCCAAATTTAGCGAACCACCGTCACTAAAAGAAAAAACATCGGTACAATTATTAATACATGATGGTCTGATGTCTTCCACAGAAGTCGTTACTCCATTTGAAGTTGACAATAATCATAAAAATGAATCGTTAGAGTTAGATGAACCATTACAGGCAGAGATTTATTTAAAAGATTTTCCTGCAAGGGACGCTGTACGAGATGAATTCAATACGTATCTCAAAGATATTTGGCAACCTTGGCTAGCAAAAGAGAAGCTCGTTCGCCAAAGCATTGCTCTGTATTCCAGCCTATTTATGCTGAATCAACAGCTTCAGGGCAATCTCGCCGATGCACAGCTAGAGTTGGTATGGGGGGTGGGTATCGCCCTACGAAAAAGCGATGACAATGAGCAAAGCAGCAAGCAGATAAAGTATCCCCTATTGACGCAATCCGTTGAAATCACCTTAGATCAAAAAACGATGGCGTTACTCATTAAGCCTACCCTATCTGCTCCTACGCTTGAAACTGAACCTTTTTCTATAGAGGAAAATCAAGGTTTGGCTAAGTTATTAAAAAATAGTAAAGAGTTTTATGATTCAGAAGATGTGTCCTTAAGTCCTTTTTTGCCAAGTAGCTATGAGCCTATTTTAAAATCAGCCGTTACTTTGCTTGACTCCTCTGGTGTTTATCAGCCAAATCATACTAGTGCAGATGAGCGAAAAATACCTAAAGCGCAGTACAACCTAATCGTCACTGATACTTGGGTCATTATGGCGCGTCCCAGAAGCAATAATATATTTTTGCAAGATTTGAACAACCTATCAATGCAGTTAGAAACGGTCACTGACATCAATTTACCGAGCGCCCTTAAGGCCATGCTGACAGAACCCGCCACAGAAAACAAAGAAACCATACTTCCTGCTTATCGTGGTTTATCAACGGTGAGCGGCAGTGACAGCTATACTGGCACGCCAGCCGAACTATATTTCCCCAAAGCATTCAACGATGAGCAAGTACACATAATACAGCAACTAGATGTCCACGATGGGGTGGTCGTTCAAGGCCCGCCTGGTACAGGCAAAACCCATACTATTGCCAATGTCATTTGTCATTACTTAGCGCTTGGCAAGCGGGTACTGGTCACATCGATGAAAGACCCTGCACTAAAGGTGCTGCAAGGACAATTACCTGAATCTATTCGCCCGCTCGCCGTTAGTCTACTGACCAGCGAGAACGAGGGTTTAAAGCAGTTTGAACATACCATCAAAAAAATCTCGAGTGAAGTATCTAGCATCAATCGTGATGCCTACAAAAAAGAAATCGTCATGTTTGACAATCAGATTGATACTATTCATGCACAGTTAGCCAGCACTGATCATAAAATCAAGGCTTGGGCACGGTTAAATCTTGACGATATCACTATCGATAACGAGACTATCAAGCCCATAGATGCCGCGACTGAGGTCGCTCAAAACAGGCAGTTGATAGAAAGCTTTCCCGATGAGTTGGGTATAGAAGACACATTTAAGCCTCGATTTACTCATACTGATATCACAGTGCTAAAAAATGCAAGAATCAAGCTCGGCAATGATTTGGACTATCTTAATAAAAAGATTCCTGCTGTTTCAGACCTGCCACCTACCAATTCTATAAAACAACTTCACAAAGATTTGAGTTATCTCAATGAGTCACATGCAGCTGAGCAGCAAGGAGAACTACCAAGCTTAATCAATGACAGTGCTAGCACAATAAATATTGCTCACGAAGTCACTTCTCATACATCTCGTTTAACTGATCTGCTGCAGAAAATTGTAGCGGCTGGGCAGCGCTGGACGACGGATATTCAACAGCATTTAGCTAATGAGACTAAGCAAGACATCATCGCTCATCTCACTATACTAAACGATGAAATCAAAGCGCTTTTTGATGAGAGAACCATTTATTTAACCAAACCTATTACGATGGCTGATGATTTTGATGAAAATTCAGAGCTCGTTGACGCGGTTAAAAACTTATCTGAAGGCAAAAAGCCTTTTGGCTTAGCAGGTATTTTCGGTAAATCGTCAGAAAAGAAAAGCCTTGAATCTATTATGATAATCTCATCACCAGCTTCAAGCGTAGAGGACTGGCAGTATATATCCAGCTTTATAGCGTTTAGAAAAAAATCTCAAGCGCTTATCCTTCGCTGGAATGCTCTATCAAATGAGCTGTCCCTGCCAATATTTGAGGTATCGCCTAATAATCTGTCTGCGTTACATTCAGCCGTTCATCTATACGATGAAATCGTTGCTAGTAAAAACTTGCAGCACAGTATCAAGCAAGCGTTAAGCACTATATTCATAGATTGGGATGTTATTACTACAGCACCTTATGACAAAGAGATTTTGACTGAGATTGAAAGTGTTCTTAAACAACATTTAAAGAGACATAATCTGGCTGAAAGTCTCACGTTAAAAGAGACATTACTTAATAACCTCGCCGACTGTAAAGGCGATATTAGTGAGAAAATGACAGCCTTTGTCACTCAAAATATTGGTGACCCGAGTTTATCTGACGATGAGTTACAAACAGACTATCAAGAACTGTTGAGTGAGCTGCAACGAGTAAATAACCTTGCAACAGACTTACAGATAGTCGCTGACGTTACCCAACTCATTGAAGATAACGGCGCACCACTCTGGGCAAAAAAATTGCGTTATGAACCTTGTCATAACTCTCAAGACACCTTGGCATCGGATAACTGGCAACAAATTTGGCGAATTGGTAGATTGACCAGCTTTATAGACAGCATCGATGGTCGCAAGGAATTGGTTCAACTGGCAAAAACTCGTGGCAATTTAGAAGTAAATTTAGCAAGACTCTATCAAGAAGCGATCACCAAAAGAGCTTGGCTAAAAGTCGCAGAAAATGCAACGCCAAATGTGAGAGCGTCTTTAGAAAAATACCGCTCTGCCATTATGCGTATCGGTAAAGGAACAGGCAAAGGCGCGCATTATTATCGCCGTGAAGCGCGAGAAGCCTCTGCCGGAGCAAGTGCTGCTATCCCGTGTTGGATTATGCCGCATTATCGTATTTCTGAATCCTTGCCAGCAGAATTTGGCAGTTTTGACTTGGTTATCATCGATGAAGCGTCTCAGTCTGATTTAACGGCGTTGCCAGCCATCATGAGAGCCAAGAAAGTGTTGATCGTTGGTGACGATAAGCAAGTGTCGCCAGAAGGCGTTGGTCTCGATATCGAAAAAATTCGTAATCTGATGGCACAGTATCTGAGCAATCAAGTCCCTGTCTATCGCTCACAGATGTCGCCTGATCGTTCGATATATGATTTATTCAAAGTCGTTTTTGCAGATAGCAGTGTGATGTTAAAAGAACACTTTCGTAGTGTTGCGCCAATTATTGAGTTCTCAAAACGTGAGTTTTACAATCATGAGCTGATACCTTTGCGTAAAGCCAAACCCTCAGAGCGCTTGGATCCTCCATTGATTGATATTTATGTCACCGATGGCTATCGTCTAAAAGGCTCTGATATTAATCCTTCAGAAGTCAGATTTATCGTCGATGAAATCAAAACCCTCGTCTCTGACCGAGCTTACAAAGGTAAAACCATCGGTGTGGTCTCATTGCTAGGCAACAAGCAAGCACATAATATTATGGAAATACTCAATAAAGAATTGGATGAAGCGATAATGACTGCTTTTGATATTGCTTGCGGTGATGCCCGAACCTTTCAAGGTAAAGAGCGCGATATCATGTTTTTGTCATTGGTAGTAGTACCCGGAGCTGCCCATGCACAAACAAGAGATACTTTCGCCCAGCGAATGAATGTCGCTGCCTCAAGAGCGCGCGATAGAATGTATTTGGTACGCAGTATTGAACTGGATGAACTAAGCCAAGCCGATCACTATCGAGCGGAGCTTATTAAACACTTTCAAGCACCATTCATGCAAGACGAAGAAGAAGTCTCTGATTTGCGTGAAAAATGCGAGTCTCCCTTTGAAACGGAAGTCTTTGATCTTCTGGTGGAGAGAGGCTATCGAGTGGTTCCACAGGTTAAAGCAGGTGCCTACCGAATCGATATGGTAGTCGAAGGTGAAAACGACAACAGCCTAGCCATTGAATGTGACGGTGATAGATATCATGGACCTGATAAATGGGACAGCGATATGCAACGTCAGCGTATTTTGGAGCGTGCTGGCTGGAAATTCTGGCGCTGCTTTGCCTCTACTTTTGTCACTCGTAAAAGTGAAGTCGTCCAAGATTTATTAGCAGAATTGGAACGCTTAGAGGTTTATCCAATCACTACCGACACGGCACATAGCAGCTCGTATGTTGAATCTAGAATCGTCAATACTGTTGATGCGCCACTGATAGATATTGACCTTAACATTGATGTCAATATAAATAGTGAGACGGAAACTGACGCTTAAATATATAAGATTCAGTCAATACCAGTATGGCGGTAATGTTCTCAAAACACTACCACCACACTGGCTCATCACTTTCCCTTGTAGGCCTTTTAATGGTCTCGACTGTTACTTCATCTGCAGACAGCTCCGCAATAAATCTCGATGGTTTATCAAAGTAACCTGAATAACTAGCAAAGTAATCAGGCGCGGTAAGATAAAGTCTGTTCTTGGCGCGACTACAGGCGACGTAGAATAGTTTGCGCTCCTCTTCTAGCTCTTCAAAGTCATCCAAAGAGCGATGATGTGGCGTGATACCATCGACCAATGAATTGACAAACACCACTGGCCACTCCAGCCCCTTCGCACTGTGAATGGTCGAAATCGTCACTTTGTCTGTATCATCATCTGGTTTATCCATGGCTGCGACCGAATCATTAGGCGGATCGAGTGCCAAATTTTCTAAGAAGTTATCAAGGCTACTATGTTCTATTGCCAAATTTTTGAGCACACGAAAATCTTCGTTGCGCTCTCGCCAATTTTCCTCAATCGTTTTTAGGACAGGAATATAGAACTCTAAAATCAGCTCAATAACCGTCTCGACGGATTCAGCCTGATTTGCCTTAGTCAGCATATTATATAAAGGCTCAAGCTGTGCGCTTTTTTTAGCAAAATTTGGCGTGAGTAGTGGCTCAAAGGAGTTGTTATCGGCATTAATGGTTTGGGTCAAACGCGTAGCGGTGACTGTTCCCACGCCTTGGAATAAGGTTAAAATGCGATGCCAAGCAATCGTATCATTCGGGTTGTAGAGGACTTTAACGAATGCCAAAACGTCTTTGATATGTCGCCTTTCAATGAACTTGATACCGCCCACCACAATGAATGGAATATGACGCTCCATAAACTCTAATTGGACATAGTTAGATTGAAAAGATGTGCGGCACAGTACCGCAAAATCATCGTAGTCATGATCCGACTTTAGCTCGATGATTTTATCGGCGATATATTTTGCTTCTTTTGTCTCATTGCTTAGGCGGCTAAACACTGGCTTATCCCCACTTATCGATACGCCAGAGTACAATTTTTTTTGATAGCCTAGCGTGATTTGCGCGGATAAGGCATTGATATAATCCAAAACAGCAGGCGTACTACGATAGTTTTGTTCGAGCTTAATGAGCTTGGCATCGGGATAGGTCTCACCGAATAACAGAATGTTTTCGTAATTGGCACCGCGGAAAGCATAAATACTTTGATTGTCATCACCTACCACCATCAGCGATACCGACTCAGATGCACCAATCAAATCTATCAGCTGCTTTTGCGGAATATTGGTATCTTGATATTCATCAACCATAATGTAGCGATATTGGTTTTGTAGCATTTGGCGAAAGGTATCATTCGTCTTCAAATGGCGCACGACCTGACTGATAATATCGTCAAAGTCGTAGAGATGATTGGCACGCTTGTACTCATGGAAATCGACTGCCAATTGCTCGATAATAGGAATATGCACAGCGATGTCAGGATAACTGCTTTCGATTAAATCACGGATGTGAAGACGTCTATTCCGAGAGCTAGAGATGATATTTTGCAGTGTCTTTTTGCGCGGGAATGCTTGGCTCTTATTTTGCGCGGGATACTTTTTTTCTTTGTGAATTAAGTCGATGGCATCTTCGCTATCGCCCGTGTCTAAAATCGTAAATCGTGGATTAATGCCCAATAAACCTGAATATTGACGCAGCAGCATATTGCAAAAAGAGTGAAAAGTACCACTGGTGATATCGTTGAGCCGTTTATCGGTTGGCAGTTTATCCTTTACCAAGTCTTCATCAGACTGTTTATCAAATAAGGTATTCGCAAGTAAGGTTTTGGCGCGACCTTTGATTTCATTCGCTGCTTTACGCGTAAAAGTCAGTAGCAAGATACTTTTGGGCGTGACCCCGTTCTCTAATAAATAACTGGTACGGTACGTGAGCGTTTTAGTCTTGCCAGAGCCTGCACCAGCAATGACTAGCACTTTGCCGTCGATAGTTGTGGCTGCTAATAACTGGTCAGGATTTAGTTCACGGGCATAGTCTACTTTTAATCCTAATTCACTATTCAGCCTTTCAGTTAACAGCTCAATATTTGCAGCATTATTAGCATCGATTAAATTTGCCTCTAGCTTTTTAATCGCCTGCTCAAGTCGTGCCAGCTTAGGCTTAATCTCGATGAAGTTCTGCGGATAATTGTAGTGGTGCGTGTCAAAGATCGTGGTAGTCATTATAAGGTTTTGCCTTTCGTTTTATTTTAGCGGCCTTTATCAATACGGCGCATTTATACATAGTGGTTTGCAGATTTGACTGAGAGCGCTTGGTGTTAATAATGAAGATTACTCGTCAAGTTTAGCGAGTCGTAGGCGCTTACCTGTCATACGCCTACAAGCCAAACTATCGTTTTATAGCACAGCTTACCATAATCGATAAAACAGCAAGATTACCAGTCATGACCGAACGCAAAATCTCAGTATACAACATAACAACCTCACCCCTATTCAGGTAAATTTGCTACAATGTGCCCAATTTTGATTTATCATTTAACCAATCTTTATACCAACTGATTTTATTATTATATTGAGAGAATGTTATGGGTTTTAATTGCGGCATCGTCGGCCTACCAAACGTGGGTAAATCCACCTTGTTTAATGCGTTGACCAAAGCGGGAATCGCCGCTGAAAACTTTCCATTTTGTACCAAAGATCCCAACACAGGTATCGTACCAGTCCCAGACCCACGCCTAAAGAAACTGGCTGATATCGTTAAGCCTGAGCGCGTATTGCCAACGACGATGGAGTTTGTGGATATCGCAGGTCTAGTCGCTGGTGCTTCAAAAGGCGAAGGCATGGGCAACCAGTTCCTAGCCAACATTCGTGAGACTGATGCAATTGCTCATGTCGTGCGCTGTTTTGATGATGACAACGTCGTCCACGTTGATGGTCGCGTCAGCCCAATCGATGATATCGAAACCATTAATACTGAATTGGCATTGGCAGATTTAGAGGCCGTTGAGCGTGCCATTCACAACCAAACCAAGAAGGCTAAAGGTGGCGACAAAGATGCGCAAGCATTGCTTGATATCTTTAAAAAAGTTGAGCCTTTATTAGCAGAAGGTAAAGCGGCACGCGCAGCGAACCTAGATGCTGATGAGAAAAAGCTCATCAGAAGTTATGGTTTAATCACCCTAAAACCAACCATGTATATCGCTAACGTCAGTGAAGATGGCTTTGAAAACAACCCTTACCTTGATGCGGTATGCAACTATGCCACTGGCGAAGATTCTATCGTTATCGCTCTATGCAACCAAATCGAATCTGAAATCGCTCAGCTTGATGAAGACGACAAAAAAGACTTCTTAGCTGAGATGGATATGGAAGAAGCCGGACTTGATCAAGTCATTCGTGGTGGTTATGATTTGCTAGATATGCAGACTTACTTTACTGCTGGTGTTAAAGAAGTGCGTGCTTGGACGGTTGCAGTTGGCGCAACCGCACCGCAAGCAGCTGGCGTGATTCATACCGATTTTGAGCGCGGCTTCATTCGTGCCGAAGTCATTGCGTATGATGATTTTATCGAATACAACGGTGAAAAAGGCGCAGCTGCCGCTGGCAAATCACGCTTAGAAGGCAAAACCTATATCGTGCAAGATGGCGATATCATGCACTTTAGATTTAACGTGTAGTTTTAAGCAGTACATCCTGTCTGATAGTTAATAAGCCGATGTTGGAAATTCTCCATCATCGGCTTTATTTTATCTTAAAATTGTTATATTATAACATATCTTTATTTTACTATTTGAGGACTTATACTATGACTGACTATTTCTCTTTTTCTAGATTTGCCAGTGCTGCGCTCATAGGCAGTGTGATGACATGCTCTCTATTGGGCTGTCAGCCTAATACGGAAAGTGATACGGTAGTATCTGAAGAAGTAACGCCCGTAGACGATCACGCTGAACATGCTCATGAAGAGCACGGTGCTATGGAAAAAGGTCATGAAGGACACAATCATGAAAGTCATAGCCACGAAGAAAGCGCGCACGCAGGCCACGATCATGCAGAACATGCCAGCAACAGCACACCATTCTCTTGTGAGCCTACTGCTACTATCGGCGTGTCCTACCATGATGATGCTCCATTGCAGACAGTGCACCTACTCATCGATGGTATCGAATACGATTTGACCGCTACTTCTGATAGCGACGCCAGTACTGAAAAAACCATCTATACTAGTGATATCGGATTAGATAATACCCATGGCATTATATGGCAAGTAAATGGTGACAAGGCAACGTTGCGAAATAAAACATTGGGCAGCAATGTAGCTATCGAAGAGGAAGAGGTGCTTTTTAACTGCCAGAAATCTTAGTAGCTGTACCAAGGGCGCTATTTTGCTATGCTAGAGGCTCCCTTGGTTTCGGATGTTTCAATATGCTAACTACTCCAACCTCTTTGCCGTCTCCTACCACACAATGGTCTCATCTCCTCAACTCGCAGCGTCTTGGTGCTGCCAAAAAGTTTAACACCAATACGAGTACTCGCTCTCAGTTTCACAAAGACTACGACAGACTGGTATTTTCTCACTCCTTTCGGCAGTTGAATCAAAAAACCCAAGTCCATCCATTAACCAATCAGCTCGGTATCCATACACGTCTGACTCATTCGCTTGAGGTCTCCTCTATTGGACGCTCTCTAGCAATGATGGCAGCAGAAAAGCTCCATGATAAATTGGCCAGCGGTCTACCAGCAGGCGTATCGCCAGCCGATGTCGGTGTCATTGTACAAGCAGCGTGCCTCGCTCACGATATTGGCAACCCGCCTTTTGGTCATGCAGGAGAATACGCCATTCGAGATTGGTTTAGGCAGCCTGACCCTCAAGCGATATTACAAAAGTTAAGTAGCAACGAGCGCTTGGACTTGCTGGCCTACGAAGGTAATGCACAAGGGTTTCGACTGTTGGCGCGTAATGAGCACCACCCTGATAAAGGTGGTATGCGTCTCACTTGTGCAACGCTAGGCGCTTTTATGAAGTATCCGTGGCTTGCCTCTCACAGCAACGATGTCAATGATAAACACCACCATCAAAATGTACAAAAATTTGGCTGCTTTTATAGTGAGTCAGCACAATTAGAAGAGCTGGCAGCTTGCTTAAATTTGCCGCGCTCAGAGCAACACGACGGTTTTGCGCGTCATCCGCTGGCTTATTTACTAGAAGCGGCAGACGATATTTGCTATGCCTTGATCGATTTAGAAGATGGTATCAATCTCAATATGCTGACCTATAGTGAGGTTGCCGCCATATTTTATGAGCTGATTGGTGAGCGCCCTAACAGTATCAATCTGCCCGTACACATGTCTGTCAGGCAGAGCTTAGCGTCATTGCGAGCCCGTGCGATGATGCGCTTGGTCAATACCGTGACCGATGCTTTTGTTGCCAACAGTGATGCATTGCTGGCGGGTACACTACAAGGCAGTCTATTTACCCATTGTGATGCAAATGTGCAAAATGGCATCTTGCAGGCCAAGCAATTGGCACGTGAGAAAATATTCAATCACCCAAGCAAAGTCCGAATGGAGCTAATGGCCAATCAATGCTTGCATCGTTTATTAGATGCTTTTATGCCATTGGCTTGGACAAGTAGTAGAGCAACATCTGATCTTCAATCCATGTCCTTTGAGCAGCAGCGCCTAATAATGTTGTTACAGCCACATCTCGATGAGCATCGGCGGGTATTATCAGATAGTGTCTATCACAATATCTTAAATATATTGGACTTTATCACTGGGATGAATGATCATGAGGCGTATCGATTGGCACAAGAGTTACAAGGCCATTGGGGTACGATGGTTTAAAAGACCCGTGCAGGTCTAGTAAATTAACACAAGTTGCGTATTTCAGTCGTATTTTTACGCTGAAATGAGTATGATAAACCCTTATTGGACAATTTTGAAATATTATGAGCAGTCGCGAACAAAAGAAACTTCAAACTCGGCACGCCTTTTTTAACGCCGTCCTTGATTTATGTATGACAGGGCAGTCTTTTAGCTCAATCAGCCTCCGGCAAGTAACGCGTGAGGTTGGCGTGGTGCCGACCGCATTTTATCGGCATTTCGATGACATGGAATCGCTTGGTCGAGCATTGGTGGTAGAAGAGCTAGGCGGTACGCTGGCGATCCTAAGCGATAGCTTGCAAATTGGGCGTAAACGTAGCTTTGATCGCCAAATTGCTAAGAGCATTCAGCTGTTCTTGTATATGGTCAGTGATCAGCCTTATTACTGGCAATTTTTAGTCAGTGAGCGCTACGGTGGCTCAGAAGCTGTACGCAAAGCCATTAATGAACTTGTCAAAAAACATGCTCAAAGCTTGGCTGATGATTTAGCGCTACAGCCTGCTTTTACTCATATCAATGCCTATGACCGTCGCCTACTGGCTGAAGCTGGGGTAAATATGTTCTTTTCTTGGATTATCGATTGGTTGGAGCTGACTTATACTGAAGACCATGATGATGAAATCGATCTGAACGAGATTGAAGAAAATAAACAGCTGATGCTCCATAATTGTACTCGCCAAGCACAGATGCTGTTTTATGGGGCTTATAACTGGAAATCTACGGAAGAGACGCACTTAGGAGATTAGGTGATGTCAGCTATTCTACCTCGGCACTGATTGAGACTCTTTTTAGGTGGCTCAACGTTAGAAACTGGGTCTAAATGCCCATAAACGCTGTGTCACCACCTTAATTTCTTTGGCTTTTTTATTATTGCCATTCTCATTATTGCCATTATTATTGTTAGGCGTGCTGCTATTCGCATTACTCCCTACTGCCGCGCTAACATCAGTCGCAATTTTACTAATCAATACGGTTGCAAACCGTTGTCTTTGTTGACCAAGACTTGCACTATCCGTTGCGGTAATAAGCGCCATAAAGGCTTGGCTATCGACTGCAAGCAGTGGTTTTAATGCCTTTCGCTGATCATCATTCAAGCTGCTCAACATCGGCAATTTCCACACATCATCGATAGAGGCTAACGCCTGCTTTGCCCGCATATCGACCAATCCCTGCATCTGTTGGCTGGTTGCGCCATCTATCAGCGCAGCCAGCAAAACTGGACTGGCAGTATTGACATTAATAGGCACATAATAAGGAACCGCCGTAATATAAGGACGTAGTGCCGCTAGTACTTCAGCATTTACCCCTCGAATCTCTTGCAATTGATCGACACTGACCAATGCTTGATTGGGCAAAGTCTTACTCGCTGAGCCACTTGATTGCTGAGAATAAACCACACTCTCATCACCACCATCTTGATAAACGTCGCTATCCGTATCTTGATAATCAAGAACAGCAATGGCAATATCAGGTTCCAGATTTAATTGTGTCAACAGTCTTTGAAATATGGCTAAGGCGGCGCTATCAACCGCGCCATTCTGATATAAGTTATTAATATTAAAACGACTGGCTTCATCGCGCAATTCGATACTGATGCTATGATTGGCTAAAAGATAAGGCGGTAATGGCTGCGCCCAAATGTCTTGCTCACTATCTGTGTCATTCAGCTTATCGTCAGCACGAATCATCGTGATGGCCAATTGCTGACCAGCATTGATATCTTGTGACAGCTGATTTTGATCAAACAATAAGCCGCTACGCCTAATAGCAATCTTTTGACTGGCAAGCATCGCCCCCGCTACCACGGTAATGCTGACCACCAATAGTAAGATAGTGAGCAGCGCTACTCCGCGCTGAGAGTGCGCTGTCATTGACTTAAGCCGCCTTTATTATTGACCCAATGGTACATGTTAAATATTACTTCCTGCATTGTTATTTACATTGCTATTCGGGTTGTCATTATTAGTATTATCACTACTATCGTTATTGCTACCATTGCCATTATTAGCAGCATTGTTATTGCTTTTGCTGGTATTGTTAATTGGTATTGGTTGGGGAGCAAGCGCCCACTGCCAAGTGATAGGCATATCCTGATAAGTAAAATTGACAGCAATGCCTTTGGGCAATAAAACCACTTCTGGCTTGACGTTTATGGCATTGGCCGTTTGCCCAGAGGTTGTATTTGTACTGCTATTGCCGTTATTACTGCTGTCTTTATTGGGAAATTTGGTGCTCAGTTCAGGTAAATATGCTTGCCAACGCCCTGCGGTGACGCCTTCTAACAATACACTGTCTAGGCTGATACTATCGCGCCCACCATCGATGCTAGTATATTGGCGGCGAATTAAACGCTCATCGGCAAAAATGTATTCGATATGTTGGACACTCATGCTACTTTGATAACGTGGATCGGGGTCGGCAAAACGAACAAAGCTGACATGCTCACCATCCAAGCTCATAAAAGGCTCAGGCACTGTTTCATTGGTTTGGGCGCTATTGTTTGTGCTATCACTGGCATTTGTACTGTTATTTGTCACACTGATATTTTGAGTATTTGGTATTTGATAAGGGATGATTTGCCCCATATCTTGCTGTAGCTGCAAATAAGCATATTGCAAAACAGCTAAGTTATCAGCATGAAATTGTGCACGTTCTCGGACGCGGTTGACGCTATCAAACACCTGCCAGCCAGCCACCGCCAGCATCGCAAATATTGCCATGGCAACCATCAATTCAAGTAGCGTAAATCCACGCTGCGACTTCACGGATTGCCTCCAGACTGCCCTGCAATATCAGCGCCCAAACTGCTTAAGTCCAAACTACCAATGTCTTGCTCCGCATTGCTCAATACTACATTGATATCAGTCACGGCGGTGCGCGTCTGTCCATCTATAATAGGTGCGACAGCGATATTCACCTCTTTTAAAGCAGGTGTAATGGCATCATTGACCGTCATCACGACTTGCCAATCACGCCCTTGAGCATTGATCGTTTGCGTACGATTGGCCGTCAGCCATGTCTCTTGAATACGCAAATCAGCGGCTGCATTCTGTGCAACAAAATGTGCGAGTGTACGTGTGCGTAATACATCCACTGAGCTGAGATAGGCACTACTGGCACGGCTAGCAGCCACAGCAACAACCGCTAAAATCGCTAACGCCACCATTACCTCAATCAGAGTAAAGCCGCTTTCATGCTTTGATAGCATTGGCTTTTTGTTTATATCAGCAGATAGAATACCATCCTTATCTATCATCAGCTACAGTCCTTGTCCGATCGTCATACTACCATCAGGCATAATGGTAATGACCTCGCCCACCAGACGCGAATTGTGCAGCACCTCAATGGTGACGGGCGTTGCTTGCCCTGTACCAAACCATAATATCTGTGGGACTGCTTGATTGGCAAACCAAGGCTGCAATGTTTGTCCCTGTTCAGGCATTGATAGATTGCCAGCCTCCAAGCTTTGCACCCTTAAACTAACCCCAGCAGGTAACTCTGGCAAACTGACTTCTGGCTCAATCTCCCAGCTAGGTACTGGCTGTTGCTTTCCCATCGCCCCCGACATATTTGTCAGGTCAGCAGACAATTCCATCGAATTTTTAGGCGTGCTGTCCATGCTATTTGACGGGGTATCATTGGTCTGATAGGCAATATAAGGATTTGATAAAGTAACAATCACAGGAGCTACTTGACCTTGTTTATCTGCTTGCAAGCTCAAACCCATCGGCTGCATACGCTCAGCAGACAACAACCGTACATAGCTCAACGAATCCGTTAGATGTTCATAAAAAGCACGGTTTTTACGCGACTCACTACTGCCCACCGACAAGCTCATCATGCCAGCAAAGATAGACAGAATAACGACCACCACTACAATTTCGACAAGGGTAAAGCCCTGCTGTGCCTGAGCAAAGTTTGAGGATTCATAAGGGGAAATGTGAGCGTTTCGTACTAGAAAGGATTTATGCTGATAAACCAGAGGTAAGAGACATCTATCCGTGTTTTTATACTGCAAATATTGATGACTTAAGTGTGAATAGCAAGTGACCGCTGAGCTGGAAGGAATCTTGGCAGTGACCGGCATATTGCACCTATAAACCTATGAGTAGGTTGTGGTATAAAGAATAAAACTATAATTGGGCGGTACAGCTGGTAAGCATATATCCATTTTTAGCATGGATGCACCGTGCTGCGATAACGAATATAGCAACACGAATTTAAAAAAATTGGGTTAAAAGACCATAAGTTAAACAAAGATATTAATAACTGGTATTACGGTGCTCTTCTGACTCAGTATCGATTTGCTCGACCAACTCCTGCATATCTTCATCCATCACCTCATCGTCGGCCGCAGGATAATGGCTCGGCAACTCAAGCATTTGCTGAACGAAGGCATAACGCAGGGTATCACGGCGACCCAAATACCGCTGGTAAAAGCTTGAATTTAATAGTCCAGCACCGCCCTGACCCATCGCCCAAATCGAGGACAAATAGTCGCGCGTGCTCAAACTACTGTGCTGCTCTTGTAAATACGCACTGATAATGTCAATCAAGCGTTTCATACGCTGACGGCGAATATCATATAGCTCACCAAATAAACGATTAAGACCCGTCACTGATGCAGCCAAACGCTCTTCGATTTGATTGAGCAACATGGCTTTTTGTGGATTAAATAACTGCTGAAAGATCATACGAGCAACGCCTGCTGATGGACAATCATCAATACGATTAATCTCAAACAGTTGTTCTTCATAGCGGATAATAATACGCAAATAGAGTTCATCTTTACTGGAGAAATGCTTGTACAGTGTACCTTTAGCCAGATCCAGCTGGTCTGCCAAACTGTCTAAAGTAATATCACCATCGCCCGACTCAAGTAGCAATTGCTCTGCCATTGCTAAGATATTCTCTTCTCGTGCCTTGAACTGATGCTGACGACTCATAATCTCTCCTAAAACCTGACAAGATTAAGCATATGACCATCTTGTGGATGAATGCATCGGCGACAAGCGTATAAGGTCATACAAAGTCTGCTCGAAAACCACCAAAGGAGATATGCTTATGTTTGCTAAATAGTCATTGATAATCATAGGCTTATGCTCCACATCATAAGTGCAAATAACCTAAAGCAACAGGACTGTATCATAAATGACTGAGTGGTCATAGCATAACCATTTTAGTGATACTGTGCCAGTAAATTCTCAAAGTTTTTTGCAGTTAATACCCCAACATCATCGCTACTACAGCCATACATCTCTGCCAAACAACTGGCGACATACGGTACGTAGGCAGGCTCATTCGGTCTACCACGCTTAGGCACCGGTGCTAGATAAGGACTGTCAGTTTCGATAAGCAGTCTGTCTCTAGGCATGTTTTTTGCTGCATCTTTAATCATTTGAGCACTTTTAAAGCTAACAATGCCCGAAAATGATATATAAAACCCTAAGTCAAGTGCACGCTTGGCCGTCTCCCAATCTTCGGTAAAGCAGTGAATAATACCGTGTTCAGCGCCTTCTGATTTTAGGATATCAATCGTATCTTCTTTAGCATCACGCATATGAATGACGAGTGGCTTTTGCAGGCTTTGACTGGCATGAATATGACGAGCAAGACTGGCTTGCTGCTCTTTTTTGTTTTCCGTTGACCAGTAATAATCTAATCCTGTCTCCCCAATCGCCCATACATGGTCGGCATCAGCGGTTTCGATCAAACGCTCAACCGTCGCTGATTGTAAGACACTAATGTCCTCACAAGGATGAATACCGACGCTCATGCCAAGATTTAGCGCCTCATCGCTATAGGTGCTGACAATATGAGCAATCTCATCATATTCGGCAAAATCACACATAATTGCCATTGCCCGAGTGACATTGGCAGCTTTCATCGCGTCAATCGCGCCAGACAATTGACCATCATACTTGGTTAAATCTAAGCGATTAAGATGGCAATGGCTATCAGTAAACATAAGTAATCTCGTTAATAAACATGAATGAATAAAAAATATTAGGTTTAAAACCTTAGAGTATTGATTGCTCCAAAGGCAGCTGTTTTCAAGCAAAGTTTAGCGGTACACTATCAACACGCTCCTCAACCATATTTAAAACAGCCAATCAATCATAAAAGTCATCGCTAGTAAAAACATTACACCTTCTACTCACTTTTCATAAGCCCATCATTATGAACCATAAAAAAACCATCAGCCTTTCTCCGATTATAAAAACATTATTACCCAAACAGCTCTATAAAAAGCGGTTTTTATTACAAGACAAAGGGCTCAATAATCATATCAATATCGCCAAAGATGCACGCATCATTGGCAATTCGACCATCACTATTCGTAAAGGTCATGACAATCAAATTACTATCGGTAAAGGCGGCAAATTTAATCAGTTAAAAATTGACATCAACGGCAATCACAATCAAGTCACGATTGGAGAGCACGTTAAATTCTCGGGGCGATTATTGGTTGTCGGTAATCATCTGCATATTTATATCGGCAATAATACCACCGCTATTGATTGCTATATTTTGGCGCGCGATAAAAGTGTGACCATTGGTCAATCATGCATGATATCACGTGGTATCGAAATTCGAGCGACTGACGTTCACAAGGTCTATGATATAGACACTAACGCGCGAGTGAATAAGGCACATACAGACGTCAGTTTAGGAGACCATATTTGGATTGCCGCCAATTTGACCATTTCTAAGAACGTCTCTATCGCCAGTGGTTGTATTATTGCAGCAGGGGCATTTGTCAATAAACCAGTTGAGACGCCCAACTGCATGATTGCTGGTACACCAGCCAAAATTATTCGCCAAAATGTACGCTGGGAGCGTTAAAGAGTTAAGTTACAAGGCAACGTTTTACTACAGCGAGCGTTAGCCGTTTGATGTCAATGCAATGGCACCACTCGCATTACTTCTTCTATGGTCGTCAGCCCTTCACTAATACGCTTTGCACCCGATAAGCGCAATGGCTGCACACCTTCGCGGTACGCTTGCTGCTTAAGCACATCTAAATTGGCATCGGCGGCGACCAGTTTTTTTAGCTCATTTGACAACGGCATGATCTCGTACAGACCAACGCGACCTTGATAGCCCGTATGGCGACAATGCTCGCAGCCTTGCGCCGTATAAATTTGCGCTGGAGCGGGCGCACGCCAAGGCTGAACCAATTCCTGCCACTGAATAGCAATTTCACTGTCTGGGATTACGTCTAGAGCTTTTTTGCAATGCGGACATAAGGTGCGTAGCAAACGCTGCGCCATGACGCCTAATATCGTCGCTGAGGTTAAAAACGGCTGAATGCCCAAATCATGCAAGCGAGTAAGTGAGCTTGGTGCATCATTGGTATGCAACGTCGAGAGTACCAAATGTCCAGTGAGTGATGCTTGTACTGCCATATTGGCGGTTTCGGCATCGCGAATCTCACCAACCATAATGATATCTGGGTCTTGGCGCATCAAAGAGCGAATACCATCGGCAAAGTGCAAATCAACCCCTGGATTAACCTGCATTTGGTTGAAAGCTGGTTCAATCATCTCGATAGGATCTTCAATCGTACAAACGTTAACTTGTTCTGTGGCGAGCTGCTTAAGCGTACTGTACAACGTCGTAGTCTTACCTGAACCCGTTGGCCCTGTGACCAAAATAATACCGTTGGGATGCGCTGTCAGCTCATGCCAAGTATCGAGCTGTTTACCTGACAAACCAAGCTGAGCAAACGAGCGCACCAGCACTTCAGGGTCAAATACCCGCATCACCAGCTTTTCGCCAAAGGCTGTCGGCATCGTCGATAGGCGCAGCTCAGTTTCTAGACCCTTTGGCGTACGGGTTTTCAACCTACCATCTTGTGGTTTGCGTTTTTCTGCCACATTCAGTCGTCCTAATATTTTAATCCGCGCCGTCACCGCGACAATGATTGCCAAAGGCATCTCATAGACGGTATGTAGCACGCCATCGATACGAAAACGGACTTTACCCGTCTCACGGCGAGGCTCTAAATGGATATCACTGGCTCGCTGCTCAAAAGCATATTGCAACAACCAATCGACAACTCTGACAATATGTTGATCGTTGGCATCAGGGTTGGTATTGTCGCCCAGTTGCAATAATGCCTCAACATTGGTGACATCAGCCGCCGCCCGCTTATGGACACTATTTGCTCCTGCAATCGCTTGGGTGACTTGGTAAAACTCTTGACGGTAGCGATTGATTTGCTCAGGATTGATATAAACCGTACGATAGCTTTTAGACTTGATTAATTTTTCGATACTTGTCTGCCACTCCGTACAAAACGGCTGGTCTGTACCGATGACGACTTCATCATTCGTCACTTCAATGGGCAAAATATGCTGTGAGCGGGCATATTCAAAGGACATCAGTTGGGTCACGGCTGGGACATCGACTTTTAATGGATCAATACGGACAAGTGCCATGCCTGCTTTGGCAGCCAACCATTGATTCAACCATACCAAAGTCAATTTATGCTCAACGTTTTTATCGAGTGCATGACCGTTTGGCAGACCAAATTCACTGATGGTCAGGAGTGGATGCTGCGCTTTATCACGGCGGCTCGTCATCACTAAATTGTAGCCACGCTGATCAATTACCTTATCTGCCAATAGTTCATCTAAGCACCAACGTAAATCAATCACGATTGAATATTTCTGAGCAGACATATTTTTCTTCTTTTATTATTGATGCGTTATTTATTGAGGAGTGATTTATGGATAATTCATGCGGCAGTAATGGCGTCACTGGGCGCTACAAGCTCACTTTCACAACAGCCATTATCTGCAATTGCCCTGATTCTATCAACTGGAAGCTCACATCGACAGACTTATAACGCATGACAAACGGCGTATTGATCTCCGCGCGACGATAGGCTGGACGCGGGTCTTGCGCAATTAATGCTTTAATAGTCTCGATATCAGCAATGAACAATTGCTCTTGCATTTGTCGAATAAGCGTCGCTACACTATTATTTTTTGCATGAATAGCTTTCTTATTATTTTTATTTTCAGTCTCATTGTCATTTTTATCGCATCGTCCAGCATCAACCAACGTCATAAATTGCTCGTAAGCAGACTCCGTGATAATTATCTCTAATAAATCTGGCGCAGTTGGCGCAAACCCGCTTTTTACATTGCTGAGCGCATCGCTATAAGCGACATAGGGCTTAATATCGATAATCGGCGTACCATCTATCATATCTGCACCGCTAATAATAAGTAACACGCGCCCATCACAAACCTCGATACTTTCAAGCTTGACGACAGATAACCCAAGCGCTGAGGGTCGATACATACTGCGACTGGCAAACACCCCTATTTTTTGATTGCCACCGAGCCTTGGTGGGCGGACTTGCGCACGAAAGTCAGTGCCGCTTTTGCCAATGTGACTGTCTTTATTGGTATAGTTATGATGAAACTGCCAACTGATCCAGATATGGCTGAACGCGTCTAAACCGGCAAATGCTGCTGGCGAGTCATAAGGCGCTATCATCTCAATGATACTGGTGAGCGCAACCAAGTTCGGCTGGCGTGGCGCACCAAATTTCTGTGATAGCGGCGCGCGATGGTAGCCAATCATTGGCGCATGGTGGTAACCCGCCAAAGAGATATTATCATCGGACATCATGTTTCTCCAAAAAACCGTTCAATAGTAAGCATCTGCTTTTATGAGAGCGTTTAGCACATATTATCTAGTGATACAAAATTACTCACTAACGATATTCCATTTTATCATGCCCCATCGTCGCTGCCAGACGGATTTTTATTTTAAATTTTGGTATTATGAGCCATAAATTCGATGAGAGCCTTTATTTTTCAACCCTTATAAGCCAGCAACAGCCATTGTCGTGGTTTGGCAGGTGACAGATTCAGTCGTATCTATCCTTAGACCTTATCAGTCCCTCTCCTGATTTTAAATGCTCAATAAGGTGTTAGAATATCGCCCCATCACATTGGTTAAAACATCGGCTATGCTACTTACTTTGCATGATAGAGGTTTTAAACGATTAGCTGTTCCAATAGTGATTGAAAATTTACTACCCTTCTATACCCTTTTTCATTGAAAATTTTAATTTAACACTCATTTAAACTTAATAAAACCGATAGCAACTTATTAACGAGGACTTTATGTCAAAACTTCGCACCGAAACGGTCACAGAGGTTCATCACTGGAATGACGCTCTATTTAGCATCAAGACAACTCGCGACGATGGCCTGCGCTTTCGTAATGGCGAATTTGCGATGATCGGAATCGTTGTCGATGGCAGACCGCTATTGCGCGCTTATTCGATTGCTAGCCCGAACTACGAAGATCACTTGGAATTCTTTTCTATTAAGGTTCAAGATGGTCCATTAACCTCGCGCTTGCAGCATATTAAAGTTGGTGACGAGCTGTTGGTCAGCAAAAAACCAACGGGCACTTTGGTACTAGATGATTTACTGCCCGGCAAAAACCTTTATATGCTCTCTACAGGCACTGGACTGGCGCCATTTTTATCGTTGGCACGTGATCCTGAAGTCTATGAACGCTTTGAAAAAATCATCTTGGTACATGGTGTGCGCCATGTCGATGATTTGGCGTATCGTGATATGTTTGAAAATGAGTTACCTAACGACGAGATCTTTGGTGAATGGTACCGTGAAAAATTCATCTACTACCCAACAGTGACTCGTGAGGATTTCAAAAATCAAGGTCGCGTGACTGACTTAATGACCTCAGGAAAGCTCTTTGAAGACATTGGCTTACCACCGATGAATAAAGAAGACGACCGTGTCATGATCTGCGGTAGCATGCCATTTAATGCTGAAGTTTCAGCGATTTTGGACGATTTTGGTTTGACCGTTTCACCACGCATGGGTGTCCAAGCAGATTATGCCGTTGAACGCGCTTTTGTAGGTTAAACCATTTTTTTTGATTTAATTGAAAATTATATCAAATAATTCTTGACGGATAAAAATAGGCTGCTATAATACGCAGCCTATACAGAGTTAACCCTGTAGCCCAATTCGATAATCTCTATCTAATAGACCTTATCTTCTAACATGCCAGTGTGATGGAATTGGTAGACATGACGGATTCAAAATCCGTTGCCTAATAAGCGTGTCGGTTCGAGTCCGACCACTGGTACCAATATTAGTAACAAATCAGCCTCCTCATTAGGAGGTTTTTTTGTGCCGGTAATATTATTGCTATACTTACTTCTCTATTTCAGATTGCAGCACCGCAATTATCCTAATGGGCACGGCAAACTCCCACGGCATGCCAGCATTACAATAAAAATGTCCGTCACGGAATGATACGATATAAGCCGTAAAATCATTACCACAATGATCCATCATTGCTTGCTCATCACTATCATCACAAACCGCACACCATACTTTTTTATCGCCGCGTGCTAGCATCGCTCTTGTTAAATCGCTCCCTTTTAGTTCATTATTCATCATCAGCTCCTTAGTCATTCTAAACTCTCTAATATCAAGTCCTTAAAGAGTTAATTTTACCAAAACTCCATTTTCGATCTTGGCATGAGCGATAAGCAATGTCTTTTTTACATGGTCATAGAGGCGCACAAGGCATTACTTACTGTTTTACAGTCATCCATTAGCGCGGATACTATATTGTAAAACACCAGAATCAAAACTGTAACATCTAAATGTGAGATTTATGACAAACGGTGAGGTGGATACGACAGGTGGTGCAAGAGTACAAATGAGTTTGATTTACAGTAGACCTAGATCATTCAAGAGCAAAAACATGTTTGCTAAATACGATTTTTTTGAATTAACACCTCTGTTTATCATTAACTAACTCTATGATATATAAGATTTATGACATATAAAACTATTCATATATCATTGCTAGCGTTCTACTAACCTAGCAAAGGAGTCTATCGATAAATTTAAATTTTGATACTCAATCAAAGCGCTTGAATCAGGTAAAATAGTGAGTATGACAACTTCTATAAATGCTAGCCCCCGTAAAATCATTCATATAGACATGGATGCTTTTTATGCCAGTGTGGAGCAGCGTGACTTTCCTGAACTGCGCGGTAAGCCATTGGTGGTTGGTGGCGATCCAAGTGGTCGCGGTGTGGTCGCAGCAGCCAGCTATGAGGTGCGTAAATTTGGTGTACGCTCTGCCATGTCTTGTTATGAGGCGCGTAAACGTTGCCCAGAAGTCATTTTTGTTAGGCCACGTTTTGAGGTTTATCGCGCAGTTAGTAGCGATATCCGCCAAATTATGTACCGCTTAACGCCACATGTTGAACCATTGTCTCTAGATGAGGCCTATCTCGATGTTACAGGGCTACATGTTCATAAAGGCTCAGCGACCTTGATGGCGAACTGGCTAAGGGCACAAATACTAGCGCATACTGGATTAACGGCCTCAGCAGGTGTGTCGTTTAACAAGATGCTGGCTAAAATTGCCTCTGATATCAATAAGCCTAATGGTACGGCAATTATCACACCAGCGGATGCTGATGCCTTTATCAGTACGCTACCTATCGAGCGCTTTCATGGTATTGGCAAAGCCACTGCCAAGCGTTTACATGCGATGGGTGTAAGTACTGGCGCCGATCTCAAGCGAATGCAAGCGGCTGTCTTGGTGCAGGAGTTCGGCAAGCGTGGGCAGTTTTATCACGATATTGCCCATGGGCGTGATGAGCGTGCTGTCAAATCTGAGCGCGCGCATAAATCTGTGGGTTCTGAGACCACATTCAAAGACAATCTAAGTGATAACCATGAATTACGTATACAAATTTATGAACAGAATGCCGATGCTTTTCATCAACTGCAACAAAAACAGCTGGTCGCCTATACCATTACTCTAAAAGTTAAATACGCAGACTTCACTCAAATCACCCGCTCACACACGCTATCGACTGCCTTTAACAGTGCTGATTCTGCCCATTATTGGTTAGACAAACTGTTTTTAGACATCCCTCGTGAGCTACCTATCCGCTTAGTCGGTGTTATTTTCTCTTCATTAGCACCTGCCGCCCAATTGTTGCCGCAGTTAAATTTGTTTGAATAACATACTGACGCTTATCGCTTTTGTTGATGATTCATTCTAACAATTAATGCTTAGGCTATTTAATATACAAACCGTTTTGTGCGCATGAGTCGTTACTAAACTGTCCTTTCATGACCTCGTTTCTGCTACAATTACGCCAAAATTTACATTCATTTAAAGATTGATTATGACCGATTTTCACACTATAGATTCTACTACTGCCGCCTCAATTGATGCCAAAAAAAACAACAATGATTTGAATTATTTGAGCGTTGATGACTATGATTATGAGCTGCCAGATAGCCTGATTGCACGCTATCCTCTCTCACAGCGTTCTGCCTCAAAACTTTTGTATTTGCCCGCCAATAATCAAAAAGACTCTACGCTTGTAGAAGATCGCTTATTCACTGAGTTACCTGACTTATTAAATGAAGGTGATTTGATTGTATTTAATGATACAAAGGTGATGAAAGCACGCCTCTTCGGACAAAAGGATACTGGCGGTAAGCTTGAAGTATTGATTGAACGTTTGGTTGATATCTCAGATTTAGAGACAGCGACTTTATATGTAGAGGCTGAAAAATCTGTAGAAGCTGCAAATGACAAACCCCTGAATCAAGAACATATTGCACTTTGCCATGTTAAAGCCAGTAAAGCGCTCAAACTTGGACAACACTTGCAGCTTGCTGACGGTCATATGAAGGCGGTGATGATTGGTCGTCAAGACAACTTATTTATTTTAGCATTTGATGCGCCGATCTTGCCGCATTTAGAGCTTTATGGTGAGCTGCCTATTCCCCCCTACTTTGAACGTCATGCGGATGAGACAGACAATACTCGTTATCAAACGGTTTTTCATGATCCAACCAAGCTTGCGAGCGTGGCTGCACCGACTGCAAGCTTACACTTTGATGAATCGGTACTGAGCAAACTTGCGGCAAAAGGTATTCGTACGGCTTTTGTGACTTTACACGTTGGCGCTGGTACATTTGCGCCAGTAAAAACGGACAACTTGCTCAATCACACCATGCATAGTGAATATGCACATTTACCACAAGCAACTGCTGAGCTCATCAATCAAACCCATGCGAATGGTAAACAAATCATCGCTATTGGCACCACGGTCACACGCGTGCTCGAAACGGCTTATCAAAAAACAGCCGTTAATGGGCAGCCCCTCTCCAGCTGGTCAGGTGACACCGATATATTCATTTACCCAGGGTTTAAGTTTGGTGTGATAGATCGACTGTTGACCAATTTCCATTTACCCAAATCAACGTTGTTAATGCTGGTGTCGGCATTTTCGGGTAAAGATGCCATTGAGCATGCTTATCAACATGCGATTAAAGAACAGTATCGCTTCTTTAGTTATGGCGATGCAATGCTGCTCGACAGAAAGCGAGATTAGACAATACTCAAACATTTTTTGTATTGTCCACAACAGTTTTGAAATAAACTGGTAAACTAAATGGTATTTTGTTATAACAGCACAGATAACTTATATCTTAAAGGTCTGCACATGTCTTGTCATTTATCTCATCGGTTGACTACGGTACATCGCGCGGTCTCGATGGCACTACTTTGTTCCGTAGGCTATGCGGCTCTCGCATCGAGTGCACAAGCTGCAACGATTGGTAAGACTGTTGTGACCTCTGCCCAGCATGAGCCGCTAGCTGCGAGCATTGTGGTCAGTGATATTCGAGCCGCTGACTTTTCAGCAAGTTTGGCAAACTCTACTATTTATCAGCAAATGGGCTTAGCCCAAACTGATTCGATGACCGTACGTTTTAAACCTACCTCAGCGACCAGCGGTCAAGTATTTATTACTACTTCACAACCTGTATCCACACCTTTTGCTGATGTGGTTTTAAACATAAATGATAAGGGTCAACGCAACGTCATTCCCAAGACATTGTTGATGCCGCTCAATAGCCGTTTGCCCATTGACGCGCCTAAAAATATCGTTACTGGCGCAAAGAAACCCAATCTACCCAGTGTGTCCTCTAATACGGCTAAACCGTTGACCGTTAGAGAAGGTGCACCGCCGCCATTAACATTATCACCTATACTAGCGACTACTCACTCGTCAACGAGCGAGTTGGTGGCGTCTAAATTGCCAGCACCTAATATCCAAGCACCTACAACGACTCCTACTTCGCAAGGCAACAATCTTGCTTATGCGCCTAGCCGGCTAGATAATGGTCGTTTAAACAACGTTAACAATACTCTTAACGCTAACGACAATGCTCGTAATCCAACCAGTCGATTAGACAATGGTCGCTTGAGTGTAAATGGCAACGTTACCACAATGGGTAACAGCAATATCGACCTCAATTCTGCTAAGAATGTAGCGAATGATACAGCCCTAGTCAATAACAAGACCATGCCAATAGATAATAGTCTATCAGCTACAGCTGTCACTGATAAGCAGCTCGATATTTTGAATATTCAAGTCACTCGCCAGATACAGCCAAGTAGCAAATCAGAAGCTGGCATGATGACTGCTTCTCCTATTATGCCAACGCCGAGTGACAACAAAGCGAGTACACCAAAAGCCAGTCTTGACACTAGCAATACAGCTGTCGCCACTGTCCCATCTAGTGTCACCAACAACGCCTCTATCAGTACGGCTGCCAACACTACTACTGCGTCCCAATATCAAGTACAGCGCAACGACAGTCTATGGGTTATTGCACAGCAAATTGCGCAAGAAAATGACTTAGACATTCAAACAGTAATGAAGCAGATTCAGACACAAAACCCTGATGCCTTTATTAATAAAGACGCGGGTCAACTCAAAGCGGATGCCAAGCTTAGCTTGCCCAGTTACGATGTTGTACCATCACAACAAAAACTAGAAGCGGCGATTCAGGCGCAAAGACAATATAGCCGCAGAGCAAACACACCTGTGGTAAAAAAGGCCGCAAAAGCACCCTCTAAAAAACCGTCTGAAACAAATCAAGTCGCTAAACAGCGTAAAAAACCCATGATTACTAAAACACAAACGCTGCCAAAAGCACAATTTTCAGTGCTCGCACCTGGTCGTAATGGCAACGCAGATGGCACCCAAGCAACATCAGCAGCGGTAACAGGTAATGGTCTCAGCACAGATATATTAGCCACGCTCAAGGCCTCAAGGCAAAGTACAGCAGCTCAAGCTCAGCAGCTGTCAAAAACCAGCAGTGCACTTGATAGCTATACAAGAAAAATTCAATTACAAAACCAAAAACTGGCTGAGCTCCAAGCTCGTCTCAAAAAACTACGCAATCAATAATTGCCTAACTGATCAACGCAGTGTGCTGTGATCATAGGCGTGGGAGTAACTATGGACAATATGCTATATATCATCGCCGGATTGGTACTTATTCTAATAGTAGCCGGTTTACTATTGTACAAAAAGAAAGCGCAAAAGCCCTCAGCGCAGCCGGGAATGAGTACCACTACGCCAGCTGCGATGCCAAAAACGGATCTTAACACTCCTGCCCAAAGCCACAAAGATGATGACAATAAGTTTGATCATATTACGATTGCCCAGCGCTTCATGGATCAACAGCGTTATGACAAAGCCATTGAAACCCTCAGTCGCGGCCTAAGCGAAAAACCGAATGATGGTCAATTGTCTGTTAAATTACTCAGCATTTACGCGACTATTAATCAGCCAGAGAACTTTAACAAAGTTTATGATGCCATCAAGACGCAAAGCGACTCAAAAAGTCTTGCGCTAGCTGATGAGTTAAAAGCTTTATTTTCGGAAGAGCAGAATCAAGTCGCAGCAAAAGAGGCACCCGTAGAAGATAATAGCCATTTTGAAAGCATAGATTTTGACTTACCGATTAATCAAATCGATAGTAAGAACGCGCTATCTGATCAGCCAGCAACCTCTGAAGATAACCCTAGTACGCTGATAGATGACAGCATGTCTAATTCGGCAGTGACAAACACATCTTATGAGGCCAATCTTACTAGCGACGATGTAGAAGATAGCTTTGATCTTACGCTGAGTGATTTAGAGAGTAATATTAGCGCATCTGAGGCGACTGATACGGCACCAGTCACGTCATCATTAGAGATGACAGATGATGAAAGCCTAAACACTGCCAATATCGACAGAACTGATAATGATGTCGCGGTGTCCGCAGAAGATAATGATCTCAATGATCTTAGTGATTTTGACTTCAGCTTTGATTCATCTGAAGAAACTGATGCGCAGGCAACAGATTCTGTCATTCCAGAACGCCCTGATAGTATTGACGAGGAAATGACGCTAGAAGATGACGCGTTCATCTTAGACTTTGATGATCTAGCAACTGATGTCGATAAAGGTGTTGAAGAAACTGCTGAAGCATTGTCTATCAACACTGTCCAGAATGACGAAGAAAATGATTTCACGTTGTCTTTAGACAGTCTCGATGCGCCAAACAACATAGAAACATTAACAGAAAGCGAAGCGCCTGTACTTGAAGAAAATAGTGATATTGATAACTTCATTATTGAAGAAGATCGTTTCGAAACTGAGAGCTTTGAGACTGAAAGCTTTGAAAATATTAATCTCGAAGCACAATCGCTTGATAATAATGATTCAGAATATGCTATTGCTGAAGAATCTAGTGTCACACCGACAGCCCCGTTGCTATTCGGTGATAACTCTTTATTAGACAATGAATTTGATACTCATTCTTCCACAGCACTCAGCCCAGTTGCTCCAATTGAGGACGAGTGTACCCTTACCGCCGAAGATGCTGCTGAAACAGCAGAAGACTTTTCCTCGCGCTTTGCGGCCGACTTTGACTTTGTCAAATCATTAGATAGCACTCAAGTTACGCTAGATTTGGCAGGCCAATATTTACAATTGGGCGAATACGACAGTGCCAAACGCTTATTGAACGAGGTATTAATTCAGGGCACTAGTGATCAACAGAACCAAGCAAAAGTATTACTAGATCGTACTGCGTAAAAGCCCCATCGTTCTTTGGTCAGCAAGTATTCTATAACACTAAGAATACTTGCTGATTTTTTTTGCATTTAACCTTTATACTATTTATTATTACTGAGCGCTATTAGCTATTAGCATCCAACCTTAAACTCTCTTTTTTATCACATACTTCTTTATTACGGCTCATACTATGCCATTTTCTGCTATGACAAATACATTATCCAATCCTGTCCAACTCATTTATGCTGGCGGTACTTTTGGTAGCTATGGACGACCCTTAGCACCGTTATCAGCAGAAATATTCTTACCGACTTTACAAAAGCTATTGACTGACCAAGATAACGCTAACCACTTGCCTCAAATCTCATGGCTGGATAATGCCTTAATTAAAGACAGTAGCCAACTTACCCCTAACGACTTTGTACATTTTTATCAGCTTTTGCTAGCAGCCTATGCACAAGGCGACAGGCGTTTTGTGCTCATCACTGGTACAGATACTTTGAGTTATTTGGGTGCGTTTTTAGCAGAAGCATTTGCTGGCAGTGATATTTGTATAGTCGTCACTGGTAGTATGCGCCCATTGTTAGACAGCGAGGTGATACATTCCTATGATATCGATGACCATAGCGACGCATGGTATAACCTCAGCGATTCATTAAAACTGGCTGCTGCTGGTGAGTCGGGTGTGAAGATTGCTTTTGGCGGTGAGTCTTGGCCTGCGCAAACGGTACAAAAAATTCATAGCCATGATTTGATGGCATTTACGGGTCACTCCAGAGCCGCCTATCCTGCCAATAGTTATATCAAAAACTTACCGGATACCCGCCGCCAGCATTGGCTCGATGATCAGCAAGCAATGATTGACCATATCGGATCTCGAGCTGAGCAAGCACGCATTCATGCTTTATATTGCTTGCCAAACGACACTGAGGTAATGACTAGCCAGCTACAGGCATTATTATCACAGCCGCCATGTGGCATTATCCTGTTAGGATTTGGCGCAGGTAATGTTCCTTATTCTCAAGCGCTAGCAGAGGCACTAGAGCTTGCTTATAAAAACGGCCACATGGTGATATGCGCTAGCCAGTCTCCATTTGGTGGTGTCAGTGACAGCTATGCGGCTGGTAGTTGGCAATATGAGTATCATGTGATTGCTGGCGGACGCTTAACGATTCCCGCTATCTATGCACGATTATTATGGCTATTGCTGCGTTATGACAATCCCACTCGGCGCAGACAACGCTGGTTGAACAATGTCAATCAGGCGAGCACCACTATCAAAAAACGTTAGACTATCATTAAATATGTTTACTTTATAAGCGCCAATACGAAAATGTCCAATACCAACCATGTCCGAGATTAACATGTCCGAGATTAACAGCATCAACGCTGAAACGCCCCCAACCTATACATTAGCCATTGCAATTGAGTTTTTGGGGACGCGCTATCATGGCTGGCAGCGGCAACGAGAAGTATTAGGCGTACAAGAAGCATTAGAAACCGCTATCGGTAAAGTCGCAAATGAGGCGGTAGAGGTCGTCGCGGCTGGTCGTACCGATGCAAGCGTTCATGCCAGCAATATGATTGCCCACTTTACGACACGTGCCTATCGTCCTACTCATAACTGGCTGCGCGGAGTAAACAGCCTATTACCTGATGATATCGCCCTGCGCTGGATTCAACCTATGCCTGACGACTTTCATGCGCGTTTTGGTGCCATTGCCCGTCGCTATCGCTACATCACGCTGAATCAAGCACAGCGCCCTGCTATTTTGAATCACCAAGTCACTCATATCTATGAACCGCTCGATTTAGCAGCGATGCAACTGGCGGCGGCTGAGATCGTCGGTACTCACGATTTTAGTAGCTACCGCGCCGCTGCTTGCCAGTCTAATCAACCGGTACGCTCAGTCAGTCACGCAAGACTCTTTGCCCATGGTCAGTTTATCGTTTTTGATATTCAAGCAGATGGATTTTTGCATCATATGGTTCGTAACTTAATGGGCACCTTGTATGCCATCGGTCGACACGAGTTGCAGCCAGAAGCCTTTTTAGATATTTTAGCCAAAAAAGATCGTACTATCGCACCGCCTACTGCCTCTGGTGATGGTCTATATTTTATCAATGCTTACTATCCTGAACATTTTCAACAACGACTGCCAAATGCTCCTTTAACCCCCATTTGGCTAAATTTACCTGACTGAATAAATAGAAGTTGGCATACATAACGGTTACAGGCTGTCAAGTAAAAACCTAGTGCTGTATTGCTTTAATCCGCTAACTTACGTATAATATGGGCTTATTTTTAATTGATTGATACCAACTATGGCAAAAGACGATATTATTGAATTTGAAGGCGAAGTCATTGACACCCTTCCGAATACCCTGTTTAGAGTTCGTTTAGAAAACGGACACGAAATCATTGCTCACATCTCAGGTAAGATGCGTAAGCATTATATCCGTATCTTGACAGGTGATAAAGTTAAGGTCGAAATGACACCTTATGACCTATCAAAAGGTCGTATTACTTATCGTGGCAAAAACTAATTTCTTATAAACTAAAATGGTTATAAAAGCATTTATATAAATACAGCCGGTTGCTAAATGGCTTCTTTTCGCTGATAGCTGGTATAGACGCTTGGGTGGTTTAACTGATAATAATAATGAAAATGCTAACCTGCTCATTATTGCCTATCAATATTTTAGTGATTCAGTCTTAGTTATTTGTTTTTATCATAAAAAATACCGCTAAATTTCAGCGGTATTTTTTTGTCTAAATTTTATGAGTTGACTTACTTTTAAATTTCCAAATCATGATTAATAAGTAGCATGATTGAGAAGTAGTGAGGCACTATTTAAACTCAACAGTCGCACCGTTTTGAATCACCCCTAGCAAAGCAAGTGCATCCCAATTTGTCAGGCGTATACAACCCGCTGAGGCTTGACGGCTAATACGATCAGGATCTGGTGAGCCATGAATACCATAAGAAGGCTTACTAAGCCCAATCCATACCGAGCCCACTGGATTATTAGGGCCAGGTGGAAGAATAGATTTGCTACCGTCTTTAGCAGTATAAGTATAATTAGGCTCATGTACCTTCACCTCTACCGTATGTGTCCCTGTTGGTGACGGTGTTGCCGTACTACCTACTGTGGTCGGATAGCTGGCAACTAAGTTGTCTTTATCATCATAGGCATATAGCGTTTCAGTGGCTTTATCAGCAACGACTCGACTGACAGGCTTGGTATTTGGATTGCCGGGATTATAAACTGTGATGGTTTCACCCGCCGTAAAGCTAGCCTTAGGGTTTAACGCTTTGAGATAGCTTTCACTAATATGGAATTTTTCTGCTAGCCCTTCTATGATGCTCTCGTAATACAATCCCTCAAGTTTGGATTTGGCTTCAGCACCAGCTGGTATTTCTGTAATTTTAATATTAACATCCGCATCAGTTATCTGATAGCTGACTAGCACTGGCTGCACCGTGAGCTCTTCATTCTTTGTCAGCGCTTGCCATGTTTCATTGTTTAGCGTGTCAGTGACTGCCAAACCATTTGCTTGTTGAAACGCTTGCATGGCCTTGCGGGTATTTTTGCCCCAATAACCATCAACAGGGCCTACACCATTGTGATGCCAATTTAATAAGGCTTGCAATTTAGTACCAATGACACGGTCGATATTCATCCCCTTTTTCCAAGTGGCATCATTCACCTTTTGCGCAGCAACTGATAAATTGTCTGTCGTATACTTGATAGTAGGTAGGAATTTGTTCGAAGCATTTGCGGTTTTGCTATCACGTGCTAGCTTTTGGCTAACGCCATTGGTCACAGGGCTGACTTCTTCAATAGCATTAGCATTCGCCTTATTAGCATTATTAGCATTATTTTTGCTAATACTGGCTTCATCGTTATTGGTCGGTGTTTGGTTGTCAGAGTTATTGGTCGTTGCTTGATTGTTAGCATTGACACTATCCAGTGGTGCTGCAACGCTCTGCCCCATGAAAACTGCCGTAGAAAAACCAATCATCGCTACTGCTGTGCTGATTTTTTTTAATTGATACACCTCATGCTCCTAATTTTTTATAAAAATAATAAGTTTTATTTTGTTATGTTGTCATCAAGGCTTGTTATTTTGAGTTGTAACGCCTTCATAACCAACTTTACTCAAACACCTTTTCATCAGCTCTCTTCTAACGTGAAAGTCTGAGATTCTAGTGGTTTGTAAGCTGTTAATAGTGTCATATTACCTTGTGAGCATATAACAGCTTTATGTTAATAAAGCCCTTGTCCTGCGGTGTCTGTGTTAAAACAAGTACTTTTTTACAACTATCTGGTTTAGTATGTTACCGCTGGAAAGCGATTAATAATAAACATAAAAAAACCCATAATTTGCTGAGCAAACTATGGGTTTAGAACGACGATAAACGACAAATATGAGAATTTTTCCCTATCGAAATAAAACAGGGGAAAATTCAATCTATATCACCATAGTGGGACTAGAGTAATTTAGCCAACACTGCTTGACCCATCTCTTGGCACCCTACTTGCTTCAATCCAGCTTCACTACTGTCCAAGATATCAAGCGTACGCAAACCGTCATCAAGGACATCACTCACTGCTTGCTCAATCGCTTGTGCCGCTGCTTCTTGCTTAAAAGTATAACGCAGCATCATCGCAACCGATAAAATAGTCGCCAATGGGTTGGCTTTGTCCTGCCCAGCAATGTCAGGCGCTGAACCATGACAGGGCTCATACATGCCTTTGCCTGCTTCATCAAGACTGGCAGATGGCAACATACCGATAGATCCAGTGAGCATAGCAGCTTCATCAGACAAGATATCACCGAACATATTGCCTGTCACCATGACATCAAACTGCTTAGGATTCTTGATCAATTGCATACAAGCATTGTCAGCATACATGTGCGATAACGCCACGTCGCTATAATCTGCTTGCTGCATTTGGGTCATCGTTTGCTTCCACAGTTCGGTGACTTCTAATACGTTTGCCTTGTCCACTGAGCAAACTTTCGCTGCTGTGCCTGCTGCTTGCGCACGCGTTTTTGCCAATTCAAAAGCAACTTTACCGATACGCTGAATCTCGCTTGTGCTATAGACCATGGTGTTGTAGCCCTGCTGTTCACCATTCTCTAGTGTGCGGATTCCACGTGGCTCACCAAAATAGATACCACCCGTTAACTCACGAACGATAAGCAAATCCAAGCCTGAAATAATCTCAGGTTTGATACTAGACGCATTGACCAACTGCGGGTAAAGCTTTGCCACACGTAGATTAGCGAACAAACCAAGCTCACCACGTATTTTAAGTAAACCACGTTCAGGGCGCTTGCTGCGTTCAATACCATCCCATTTAGGACCACCGACCGCCCCTAACAATACCGCATCTGCTGCACGGGCACGGTCTAGCGTCTCATCTGGCAAAGGCTCACCCGTTGCGTCAATGGCCACACCGCCAATCAATCCAGATTCAAGTGTCAAATCTAACGCAAATTTCTTATTGACCGCATTCAGTACGTCAATGGCTTGAGTCATGATTTCGGGACCGATACCATCGCCCGCTAATGTTAAAATCGTTGCCATACTAATCCTTGTGGGTAGGTAGTTTTTTATTTATGTTAGGGCATATCCTCATTTTAAAAATGGTGATAAAAATTGCCGTCAAACAAGGAAAGTAGCGCAAATAATATCGAGATATTGATACGCTATTCAACGATGTTTGGCAAAATTTAGCCATTTTTAACTCATTTAGAGGATAATCAATTGGATTGAGGACTCACCCTAATACTACAAATTTACGATATTTTCCTAAAAACGATTTTAGTGCCTTCAATAGCACAAAAAATCGTGATCAATTTACTATTTTTGAAAATCAAATAGGCTTTAAGCTTTGGCTTTTACTTTCGATGATGCAGGCAATGCTTTCACGATACGAGTTTCTACAAACTCTCCTTGATGCTCAGCAGACAGCTCTTTACAAAATCGGCGCTGTACAGTGTTGCCTTGATACAGATCAACACATAGCGGCTGTGGTGAAGCGGTGTCTAATAAACTGCCAGAATTATCGTTAGACTTTTTCTGATAAGCCCGTAATTGATAAGTATCCGCCTCAATAAAATCGTGAATTAAAGTAAAACGCTCAACATAGCCCAGATTGTTTTCTGGATAGAAATTCACCTGTACTTCGCGTTTTGCAGGTTTTACCCGCGCATAATAATTGGTTAGACCCGGCATGCCTGAGGCAGACAAAGGTACAATTTTAATCTCATTTTTATGAGCGAGTGGTGTCATATCTATGTTTGCATGCATTGATGTTTGTGCATGCTTATTGTTGGTATGACTGCTGGTATGACTTTTGCCCTTTGCACTCATATCTTTCATCGCGACCAGCATGGCAGGATTGATAGGCTCATGCGTATCAGCCCCTATCACTCGTGTCTTATCTATCCTTGCGATTTCACAATGATAAGTTCCTATACAGGCAATATTGACTTCACCCGCAATCGGTTGAATCTTACCTGCCCATGCTTTGGCGTTTTCTGCCTCATCTATTTTCTGATACCCAGTCAATAGCTGACAGCCTGACAATAATAAGCTTGCGGCAACAACCGTACTTGTCCATAAAACATAACGTTTTTTATTCATAATGGCGGCTACTATTTATGAGAGAAATAATAAAATATCGTAAAAAAACTACCCTTCATTTTAGCCAGTTCACCGCCATAACTCAACGTTACATTATTACTGTTCAGCAGTTTTATGAGTAATGGCTTGCAGATTCATGATTTATGCTCGTACATCGTTAAATATCCATGGTGTTTTTTGCATCATCTTATGCTCATAATCTTTAATGGCATCGCTTTGCTGCAAGGTTAAACCAATATCATCAAGCCCATTTAACAAGCAATGTTTGCGAAAAGCATCTACGTCAAATGCATATTCTTCACCTGTTGAGGTGACGACGACTTGGCGTTCAAGATCTGCGGTTAGCTCATAGCATTTATTAGCAAGCGTGTCTTTCATTAATGTATCTACAATTGCCTCGTCCAAGACAATTGGTAGCATGCCATTTTTAAAGCAATTGTTATAAAAAATATCGGCAAAGCTTGGTGCAATCACCGTACGAAAACCATATTCAGACAACGCCCAAGGCGCATGCTCACGACTAGAACCACAACCAAAGTTGCGGCGTGCCAGCAAAATCGTCGCGCCTTGATAACGCGGCTTATTTAGCACAAATTCTGGATTGATAACGCGGGTGCTATTGTCTTGACCCGGATAGCCTTCGTCAAGATAACGCCAATCATCAAAAAGATTGACGCCAAAACCTGTGCGTTTAATAGACTTTAAAAACTGCTTGGCAATAATTTGATCGGTATCGACGTTTGCACGATCTAATGGGCAAACGATACCCGTTTGAGTGTTATAAGCTTGCATGAGTTTTCCTTAAAGTATCAATTACTAACGTAAAATTTTTTGACGGTCTAATGAATCTCAAAAGAGCGTGCCATTTGTTTAACAATACTTGTCATTTTAGTTTTTTCACTTTCAGGATAATTCAGATGTAATACTGCTTCCTGACCATCCTTAACTTTAATAACATGATAAAAAACTTGACCGTCTTTTCTATAGCCGCTTGCTGTATAGGTTTTATCTTTTAACAGCTCGTAAGTAACTGTCATTCCTGTTTTATATCGATGCTGCTTCTCTTTTAGATAATCACTATCGGTATAAAAGAAAACAGTTGGTGTATTACTCCCAAAGACCAAAATAGTGGCATTAGAATTGGGTAACTTAAAATGACGACCATCACCATTATCTGCCTCAGGCAACCATATCAGTTGATTTGGCACATCGACACAATAGGCAAATCTTCCATTACAGTAATCACTAGCCATCGCTAGCTGAGAGCTACCCAATAAGCAAAATAAAACAAACAGCATTTTCATTTTTATGCTCTATAGAAATGCAAAGTTAAAACGTTCTTACATCGACAAAGTGACCCGCCAATGCTGCCGCTGCTGCCATCGCTGGACTGACTAAATGCGTACGACCACCATTGCCCTGACGGCCCTCAAAGTTACGGTTAGACGTTGAAGCGCAGTGCTCTTGTGGCTCAAGCTTATCCGCATTCATGGCAAGACACATCGAACAACCCGGCTCACGCCACTCAAATCCAGCCTCAGTAAACAAGGCATCTAAGCCTTCTGCTTCAGCCTGCAACTTCACTTGCCCAGAACCTGCCACAACGATGGCTTCTTTGATATTGTCAGCGACTTTACGACCTTTAATGACTGCGGCGGCATCACGCAAATCTTCGATACGCGAATTGGTACATGAACCAATAAAAATACGATCAAGCTGGATATCGGTAATCTTTTGCCCAGCATCTAAACCCATATAGGTATAAGCACGTAACCAGCCCTCTTCTTGCGCTTCATCAGTGGCTTGGTCAGGAGTTGGTACTGACTGCGTGATATCAACAACCATTTCAGGAGAGGTTCCCCAAGAGACTTGTGGCGCTATTTGGCTACCATCCAACTCAACCACAGTATCAAATACCGCGTCATCATCTGAATATAAGGTACGCCAGTAAGCTTCCGCTTGCGCCCATTGCTCAGAGGTTGGCGCATAAGGACGACCTTTGACATACTCGATGGTTGTGTCATCGACCGCAACCATACCCACGCGAGCACCCGCTTCGATCGCCATGTTACAAACGGTCATGCGACCTTCCATACTCATGTCTTCAAATACTTGCCCAGCAAATTCGATAGCATGACCTGTCCCGCCAGCCGTGCCAATCTTTGCAATGATAGCAAGTACCACGTCTTTTGAAGTCACGCCAGCACCAAGCTTACCAGTGACACGAATTTGCATATTTTTTGATTTCTTTTGAATTAAGCACTGCGTTGCCAATACATGCTCAACCTCTGATGTGCCGATACCGTGCGCTAAGCAGCCCAGCGCGCCATGAGTAGCGGTATGAGAATCACCACAAACAACCGTCATACCCGGTAACACCAAACCTTGCTCAGGGCCAACGACGTGTAAAATGCCTTGACGAGCATCATTAATCGTAAACTCAGCGATATCAAATTTGGCGCAATTTTCATCCAAGGTTACTACCTGCAAGCGTGATACTTTATCCTTAATTCCAGGCACGCCTTCTAAACGCTCTTTAGTGACTGTGGGTACGTTATGATCAGGACTGGCGATATTAGCCGACAGGCGCCACGGTGCTCTATTGGCTAATTCCAAGCCTTCAAATGCTTGCGGACTGGTCACTTCATGCAACAGATGGCGGTCGATATAAATCAGGCTCGAACCATCGTCACGCTTGGTGACTTCGTGAGCATTCCAAAGTTTGTCATATAACGTTTGACCTGCCATGTTGCTATCCTTTATTAGTTACTAATTACTGGTTTTTTTACTTGCTTATAGTCATTCCACTATAAAAGTATTACTGCGTTAACCTCGCTTGAAGTATTAAATATACATCTACACTCGGTTGCCTTGTACTACTTTTAAGTTGACTCGACTATAGTCTATGGTAAAAATTTTATACGCAGCGGCATCGTCAGCGGCGCTTGTATCAAAATCGATATTTTTATATTGGTGATTTTACATTGATGACCATTATCAGCGCTTAAAACCTGCGATGAGCTGCGAATAGTCAATTTAATAGAATAAATATGTCACAATACGTCTTGATGTCTTGTGATTATAGCAGGCTAATCCTATAATAATAATTGATGATTTTTGCCCAGACGCAAACTTTTATTTCTAATACATTGTGATTGGGTCAGCCAACTTTTATTTATAGCTCGCAAAGTAGCTAAGGACATCCGTTTGAACACCACAAACTTGACGACATTCGTTACCGTTATGCACACTGGCAGCATCTCAGGTGCCGCAGAAAAACTGTTTATCACACAGCCTGCCGTCAGTAAACGCATCAAAAATTTGGAAGATGAATTCAACATTACTTTGTTTGATACGGTGGGACGCGGCATTGTACCGACCCAAGCAGCCAATGAAATGCTGCCGCACGCCAAGCGTTGGCTAGAAGATTATGAGAATTTTAAGATTAATCTGCAACACTCTCAGCATATCGTATCTGGCAAATTAGTGATCGGTACCAGTCATCATATTGGCTTGCACCATTTAGCGCCTGTACTTAAGCATTTTATCCAAGCTTATCCTGCCGTACAACTAGAAGTACATTTTGTTGATTCAGAAAAAGCGCACAAAGCCGTACTCGATGGCGATTTATCATTAGCATTTTTAACACTGCCGCCCGTTTATGATAAGCGCTTGACCTATCATACGCTATGGTCAGACCCTCTTTACTTTATGACAGGTACGCTATCGCCTTTAGCGACCAAATCTAATGTGACACTAGAGCAATTGGCACGCTATCCTGCTATTTTACCGTCTGCCAACACCTTTACCAGTCAAATTACCTTGGCTGAATTTGCTAAGCACAATCTGAAACCCTATGCCACGATGAGCACCAATCCTCTTGAGTCTATTCGCATGTTGGTTTCTGTTGGTCTGGGATGGTCTGTATTACCGCAAACGATGATCAGTCAAGATTTAGAACGTATCGATATGGCAGACAATATAGAGTTACAACGCTATTTGGGTGTGGTTATCAATCCGAAATTGACGCAATCTAGCAGCGTTACAGCTTTGTTAGACTTGTTAGCGCCTATTGAATAAGACTCTCGCTAAACGATGATTAGAGCGTGCTATGGAATCTAAAAAGCACGCTATTCGCATTTATGACCCTCATGCGTTATAATACGCTTGACGTTGTTTTTATAACAAAAATTTACTATAAGAACACTGATAGTCATATATTGAACACTTCGAGTAATATATGATGGTTAATAGTAGGTTTAATGGTTTTAAATGATTGGTTATATAGGTGGCCGATACTGATAAATGAGTCGCAAATGCGAGCAATCGATATGATGTAATATGACATTCTTATTGACCTCTAAGCACTGCGAATTCGTATTAGCCCTAGAACAGCATCAATCATATAAAACTAACAGCAGATATTGAATAAAAGCCATTATGTCCTACTTAATGGCTTTTTTCGTCTTTAGATATTGTTTGGGACATCGTCCTATAACACTTAATCTTTATAGTTAAAATAATTACCGCCAACCATGTTGGTTAAGGACAATTTATATGAACGGAGTTTCTAGTGGCGTGCTGGTATCACTTGGCGCCTATTTTTTAGTGATGATTGGTATTGGCATTTACGCTTACTTTAAGCAAGCCAATGATACTGAAGGCTATATGTTAGGAGGACGCAGTTTAGGTCCCGCAGTCACTGCACTATCGGCAGGTGCATCAGATATGTCAGGTTGGTTACTACTTGGCTTGCCCGGCTATATGTATGCTGACGGTGTCGTGAGTATATGGATCGCACTTGGTTTGACACTTGGTGCATTTTTAAACTACCTTATCGTGGCACCTCGCCTTCGCGTTTATACCGAAGTGGCTGACAATGCCATCACTCTACCCGATTATTTCGCCAACCGCTTTGAAGATAAGTCGCACATGCTGCGTGTTATCTCAGCCGTGGTTATCATTTTATTCTTCACGGTTTATACTGCTGCAAGCCTAGTAGGCGGTGGTAAACTCTTCGAAAGCTCACTAAATCTTTCTTATAGCACTGGTCTATGGGTCACCGCTGGCGTTGTCGTTGCTTATACGTTATTCGGTGGTTTCTTAGCCGTTTCGATGACTGACTTTGTACAGGGTATCATCATGCTATTTGCGATGGTCATTGTTCCTGTCGTCGCTTTCACTGATCTGGGTGGTATTTCAGCCACCACGCAAGCGGTTAGAAATATCGATCCAAGCTTGCTTAACATTACTAACGGTATGAGTATCCTTGGTATTGTGTCATTAATGGCATGGGGTTTAGGCTATTTTGGTCAGCCACATATCATTGTACGTTTTATGGCCATTCGCTCAGTCAAAGATGTCCCTACTGCCCGTAACATCGGTATGAGCTGGATGATTGTCAGCCTTATCGGGGCACTGATGACAGGTTTTGCTGGTCGTGCGTATGTGCAAAAGACAGCGATGACTTTAGATGATCCTGAAACCATCTTTTTAGTATTTACGCAGTTTTTATTCCATCCATTGGTTTCAGGCTTCTTATTAGCTGCAATTTTAGCTGCGATTATGAGTACCATCTCATCACAGCTATTGGTAGTATCAAGCTCATTGACTAAAGATGTCTATAAGTTGTTTTTTGATCAAGATGCACCTGAGGCACGTCAAGTATTGGTCGGCCGCATTTCCGTAATCATTGTCGCCGTTGTTGCCATTTTACTGGCGTCTAATCCAGAAAGCTCAGTATTGAATTTGGTGTCTAACGCTTGGGCAGGGTTTGGTGCAGCATTTGGACCGTTGGTTATTTTCAGCCTAATCTGGCGCGGTATGAACCGTAACGGTGCAGTTGCTGGTATGGTGGTCGGGGCATTGACGGTTATTCTATGGATTTATGGTCCTTTCCAGATGAACGGCATGGCACTCAATAGCTGGTTATATGCTATCGTTCCGGGCTTTATCTTAAGTACAATCGCCATTTTTGCGGTAAGTATCATGACAGGCGGTCCAAAAGCCTCTGTTACTGCGAAATTTAAAGAAATGGAACTCAATTTAAATAAATAAGCTTATCGATATAAAAAAACCTCGCCATCATTGGTGAGGTTTTTTATTGATGACTATTAAATATAATACCTAGGACATTGGTATATAAGTAAGCTATAGTCAAGGAATTTTAGAATCGCTACAAGGCTATCGACCGAAGATAGCACACTGAGTACATCTAGGGCGGGTAACACCGTAGCGGTTTAAAAGTGCTCTGACTATATAGTTATTTCTATTAGAAATCTCATACTTAACTAATAGCGCTATAACATTTCATAATTCAGGTATTAACTTTTCACTCAATCATCATTCTTGTAGCTACTTATACTATGTCATTAATCATCTAACTTGTTAGTGTAAGATATGCTACTGAATAAATTTATAATGCGCCTCAAATATCAAAGATAAATGGATAATCAGAGCTACCTCAGCGAGGCTAAAGATTTAGAGGTATGGCGGTTATGATATCCATTAGCGCTGGCACAATACCGAGCACCATAGGGTCATCGATATATAAGATCATCTATAAGATGACACACTATTAGCGCTGAGAGGTCAATGAGTCTTGGACTTAAGTGCGTTTCAAGAAGCATATATTTCAGCTGAAATATACTTATGATCGTAATAACTCAATGATGTTGTGGCTTATGTTTGAGGCAAATATCGTTTAATTGCGGGCAAGAAACCAATCACTGCCGTCTTAGACATCATCTAAAAAAACTGTCAAATAAATTTATTATTTTGCTAAAAATCTTTATGCACACTTTAAAGTCGTTGATTTAATGTTCTTTTATATCAATTTCTATTTCGAACACCGATAAAAAAGCGACCCATCACGGATCGCTTTTTTTATGTATTGATACTGCTAAATATGCGTATTATTTAGTGTCTTGGTAAGACAACTTCACACCGAAGATATATCCATCATTGTCTTGGAAATCACCAACTATCTGCTTAGTCGGTAACTGACCTTTTGCATCACCAAACCATAAGTATTTGCCGCCCGCTGATACTGCCCAGTTTTCTGTCACGTTATACTTTGCACCCAAACCAGCGCTGTAATAGCCTTCGATAGGACCTAACGAAGTGACAGGGTTGCCAGCACCACTATCCCAACCAACGGTACCGCTAATTGCAAGTGCTGGCGCAACACGCTTGGCAAGACCAAGCTCTACTTGCCATTGATCATCATCATATTCTACGAGTGCTAATCCATCAGGACCATAGGTAGGGTTGTTTTTACTTACTTGATTATATAACGGCGGTACAATAGAAAAGTCGCTCCATGGTACCCAGCGTACTTTGGCAGTGGCTAAGGTTGTTGGGTTAATACCCGTTTGAAAATCAAAGTTTACTGACTGCGGTGTAGTGATTTCCATGGCCGTAGTTTGGCTGGCTTCTGCTGGGTTACCCGCTAATAAACCTGCTAACGGATACGTTTCAGCGATCTTCATATTATGATCAATCTCTGAACGATAGGTCAACGCCGCTTTTAAAGCAATTTCAGGTTTGCTATATGATGCACCTACTATATAACCATAGTCTTGATCTGGACTAATATGTGAGGTATAACCAGTGGCAAGTCCATATGCACTACCACGCAATTTGACATCAGCCTGAATCCGCTGAGCAACGGGGCCGCCATAAACTTGGAATTCTTTGTTTGCACCAAATTTGGCACCTAGAATAGCGGTGATACTTTCAGAACGCACTTCGACGTTAGTGCCTTCAGTGTTAGCAAGTTGACCATTAGCGTAGTTATCAACTCCTACTAATGTAGGTAAAGCCGCCTCGCCAGTGGCAATCTGTGCTTGAAGAACAGTAATTTGTGTTTGTATCCCAGCCTGAGCTACTGGATCTGTAGTATTTTGCAGAGCCCCTTGTAGTTGCGTAACACCAGCCCTAGCTCTAGCTAGATTCCCTGGAAGTTCATCAACATAATTACTTAACTCTTGAGCATTAGTTACTTCGGGTAATAAAGGAGTTATTCGATCTCCAATAAGAGCATCAATTGCTGCAGTTGGAGCGCCTGTAAAGTTACTATCTCCAGTGTAAGCTGCTGCTGCACCAAATGGCTCATCATATAAAATACCGACACTAAATGTATCGTTGACATCCGCTTTTACGCCATAACGGAAGAAATCGTAATACTCAGCGATATCGCCAGTCTTATTGCCTTGAACATAACCTGCATCATCGGTAGCGACACGGCCATTATCATAACCACTAACATCAGCATCGATATAGGTGTAAACAGCTTCAGCATAGGTGCCATCTTGGAGGAAGGCTGTGACATCCTGACCTGAACGGTCAAGACCAGCAGCATTGGTTACGCTAGCTACAGAAAAAGCGGCAATTGCTACTGCAAGGGTTTTTAAATGAAAAGTATTGCGCATTGTGTATCTCCAAACGTCCTTGTTGTTTTACTACTTAAATAATCAATATTTAGCATTGCTGCGCATAACTTTATGATTATAAAAGTCGTGTCCTGAGATGAATACTAATGCCTTTTTGACACTAAAACAACAATTAAAGTGCTTTATTTCCCGAATATGACTGGACAGTACAAATAAGATACACGTACAAAACTAATATCTAGTTTTTCATTCTGATATTTTTTAAATTGCTCTCAGTATTTTTTAGAGATAGCAGGCAGATACTTATCTGTTATAATTTAATAATTCTAAAACACTCTAATCCTTTATTAAACTTAAACACGCTGGCATAAAAAAGCGACCCAATCAGGATCGCTTTTTATTATCTAGGCTATAGATTTATAATTTAGCAAATTACATTAGTTTGCTTGGTAAGAAAGCTTCATGCCGAGTGCAAAACCATCGTTGTCTTCAAAATCACTCACAATATTTTTGTTCGGTATTTGTCCTTCAGCATCACCGAACCATAAGTATTTACCACCAGCTGATACTGCCCAGTTTTCTGTCACATTATACTTGGCACCCAAACCAGCGCTGTAATAGCCTTCAATAGGACCTAGTGAGGTTACAGGATTACCAGCACCACTATCCCAACCAACAGTACCTGTCACTGCTAATGCTGGCGTCATGCGCTTAGCGAGACCTAGTTCAACTTGCCATTGATCTTCATCATAGCTTACTAGTGATAGGTTACTCGCTTCATTATAAAGAGGCGGAACAATAGCAAAATCACTCCATGGTACCCAACGGACTTTAGCAGTCGCAAGCATCGTCGGATTGATACCCGTTTGGAAATCAAAGTTTACAGATTCAGGTGTAGTAATATCAATTTTACCAGCTCTATTTGGATTTTTTTGTTGGAAAGCCAGTGCTGGGAAGCTTTCTGAAATAGGTAAAGTATGGTCAATTTCTGAACGATACGTCAGCGCAGCTTGTAAAGCAATTTCAGGCTTGCTGTAAGCAACACCGGCTAACCAACCATAATCTTGGTCAGCACTAATATGCGTAGTGTAACCGTCTGCTAAACCGTAAGCTTTGCCACGCAACTTTACATCTGCTTTTACACGTTGGGCTACTGGACCACCGTACACTTGAAACTCTTTATTCATACCAAGCTTTGCACCCAGGATACCAGTAATGCTCTCAGTACGTACTTCTACGTTAGTTTCTTCACCGTTTGGTTGTATGAGCCCACCAAAATTAGGATTCGGTTCATGAGATACAAAGTCATTTTTACCGCTATAATCCGCAGCCGCGCCAAATGGCTCGTCATATAAGATACCAATACTAAAGGTTTCATTGATATCTGCTTTTACACCATAACGAAAAAAGTCATAGTCTTCTGCGATGTCATCAATTTTGTTGCCTGATTTGTCTTCACCAGTCACATCAGCATCGATATACGTATAAACAGCTTCAGCATAGGTACCATCTTGTAAGAATGCGGTGATATCCTGACCTGAACGATCAAGACCAGCAGCACTAGCAACGCTAGCAATAGAAAGAGCAGCAACAGCTACTGTGAGAGTTTTCAAATGAAAATTTGCGCGCATTATGTATCTCCAAACGTCCGCATTGTTTTACTACTTTACTTAGTTTTAATAAGCAAGCAGCATCCGAGGTGGAGGATAGTAATGATTTTCGAACATTAAAACAACTGCAAAACACATTATTTCCTGATTATGACTGAACAGTATCTGTATTTCACAATGCGGATATAATAGTTATAAATTTTCAATCATTTAGTTTTTGCAGATATTAATTTTGCAGATATTAATTTTGCAGGTATTAATTTTGCAGGTATTAATAATGAGGGGGTCTTTCTGCCATTACATCAAAAGGTGCAATGCCGCCTTCAGGATCCTGACTTTCCACTTGTTTATAAATCAGCTGCAACTGTCGTTGTAATGTCTGAATATCTTTATCTTGCCGCGCAATCACCTCATCGAGTCGCTCTACTGTCATCTCTAGATGCGCCATACTCATCTGTAAATCAATGACTTGTTGCGTTTGTAAGTCAACATGCATAGCTAAAGCCTCGTTCTGAGCTTTATCTTGAGAATTAAATTGATTCATATTTTTCTCTGAATTATCATAAACATAAGACTGGTAGGATTCATTAATGAAATGGCTCGATGACCGATAAAAAGTAGCAATTAGACGACGATGCTCTTTATAAAATAGCAGCCTTGAACAAAAGTCATAAATAGTGCGGATAAAATCATTTACGCTCACTACAGTCACGTGATGGCATGTTATACTGCTCGCAATTTTGCAGCAACCCCTACCTCACTATTATATAAGCTTAAGATATTCTATGGCTCTGATACATTTAAAAGATATCCACCTCGCTTTTGGCGTCGCTCCTGTTCTTGATGGCATTGATTTTGCTATTGAAGCAGGTGAACGTGTCTGTTTAATTGGCCGTAATGGCGAAGGCAAATCCACCTTATTTAAGCTAATTAACGGCACCTTACAACCTGATAGCGGCGAAGTCATTATCAATAGCAGCGTGCGCGTGGCGATGCTAGAACAAGATGTTCCCGAGACAAGCGGACGTATCCTAGACATCGTTATGGGTGGTAGCAGCCGCACGGCTGAGCTGCTTATCAACTACAATGCCCAAACAGATTTATGTGCCAATGGCGACATGGATGCTTGTGAGCGTATGGCAGACTTGCAGCATGATATCGATGCGGTACACGGTTGGGATTTAGAACGAGAAGCCACCCGCCTGATCAAAACCATGGGGCTGGATCCAGATGATGATTTATCTTCATTATCAGGTGGTCGTAAGCGCCGTGTACTACTAGCACGCTCATTGGTCACCAAACCTGATGTACTGCTGCTCGATGAACCAACCAACCATTTAGACGTTGATAGTATTGAGTGGCTAGAGCGCTTCTTATTGGATTGGCAAGGCCTGACATTATTATTTGTCACCCATGATAGAGCATTCGTTAACAAACTATCGACGCGCATCATTGAGCTAGATCGTGGTCAATTAACCAGCTATGACGTCACTCAAGGCGAAGGTGGCTATGCACGCTATCAAGAGCTAAAAGAACTACAGTTACTCGCTGAAGAAAAAAATAACGCCAACTTTGATAAAAAACTGGCGCAAGAAGAAGTATGGATTCGCCAAGGTATCAAAGCCCGTCGTACCCGTAACGAAGGCCGTGTCCGCGAGCTAAAAGCATTGCGTGAAGAGCGTAGCGATCGCCGTGAGCAAGTCGGTAATGTGAACATTACGATGGGTCAAGGTGAGAAAAGCGGTAAGCTGGTCTGTAAAGTTAAAAACTTACATCTTGAATATGATGGCAACGTATTGGTTGATAATTTTACAACCACTATTATGCGCGGTGATAAAATCGGCATTGTCGGACCCAACGGTGCGGGTAAAACCACACTGATTAAAGCCCTACTCGATATGTCTGATGATGAAGTCACAAAGACTGGTAGTGTTGAATTAGGCACTAACTTAAAAATCGCTTTCTTTGACCAGTTGCGCGATCAGTTAGACCTTGAAGCCAGTGTGGCGCAAAACGTCTCTGAAGGCTCAGACTTTGTAGAAGTGGGTGGTCGTAAGACACACATCATGAGCTATCTACAAGATTTCTTATTTGCCCCAGAGCGTGCGCGTACCCCTGTCAAAGCACTATCAGGTGGTGAGCGTAACCGCGTGCTACTTGCAAAACAGCTATTAAAGCCTGCCAACATTCTGGTACTTGATGAGCCAACCAACGACTTGGATATGGCGACACTTGAGCTACTAGAAGAGTCCGTCGCCAGCTTTGGCGGTACGATTTTGCTAATCAGCCATGACCGCTCATTTATGGACAATGTCGTTACCTCTACTTGGGTATTTGACCAAGATGAAGACGGCAAAGGTATCGTCAAAGAGTATGTCGGTGGTTATCAAGAATACTTGGTACAGAAAAACCGTGAGCAAGCCGCACACGCGGCTAGAGCACCAGCCAATAATGCAAATACTGCCAGTAAAGTTACCAATAAGACAACTGCAGCAAAACCTAACAAATCTGCTAAAAAGCTCAATTTCAATGAACAGCGTGAACTGGATAATTTGCCAAAAGAAATCGCTGCATTAGAAGCTGAACAAGCGCAATTGCAAGAGAAACTAGCAGATGGCTCATGGTTCACCACTGACGTTAATGCAGCGACTGCCGCAAGTGAGCGCCTACTGACGATTGAAGATGAGATGATGAATAAGCTTGAGCGTTGGAGTGCGCTTGAGAGCTAACGTTAGCGACTGAAGCGATGTTTTATAAAACTTCGAGTTTTATAAGATATGAAAAATAATGAAATAATCACCGTTTTGTTCTTATAAAGCGGTGATTATTGGTTTACGACTACTTACATAGTAGTTAGGTACTGAAAGTTAGTGAACATTACCTTAATTTCGAGTATCATTCGCTATTGCAAAATATCCTTATTAATTATAAGGTCATCACGCTTATAATCCTTGCCAAAAAATCTATGTGAGACATTGATAATGCAGCTATTTTGCATCAATTCTCCTATTCAACCTTAGAGTATGTTCTATCAAGGTTGCTTTATTTTTAACGCAATAATTTATTTTATCACCGAAATAGCTTAGAATAGCAACAATTAGCAAAATTAGGCACAGCCAAAGTGGCTTGATATTGTACATTTTCTAAGCCACAAACCCAGTGTGGGATAATCCCATTTCATTCACCTGGAGGAAGTATTAATGAGCCAAGCCGAAGGCGTTAACGTACAACGCCGTAGAGTTCTTATTGCCTCGACTGCCGCGATTGGTGCAGCTGGGGTAGCTGCTGTGGCAACACCTTTTGTCCGTTCTTGGTACCCAAGCGCTAAAGCTGAGGCTGCAGGGGCTGCAGTGACCCAAGATATTGGTTCTATCGAAGCAGGACAGATGATCGTTGTCAAATATCGTGGTAAACCCATTTTTGTGGTCAAACGCACAGAAGATATGCTAGCGACTTTAGCGTCAGTAAAACCTTTACTGTCTGACCCTGAATCTGATGCATCATTACAACCTGAATACTGTAAAAATCCAGAACGCTCTATCTCGCCAGAAGTCTTGGTAGTAGAAGGCGTCTGTACACATTTAGGTTGTGCACCAAACTACCGTCCTGATGTTGGCGCGGCTGACTTGGGTGGTAATGATTGGTATGGCGGATTTTTCTGCCCATGCCACGGGTCTAAATATGACTTGGCGGGTCGCGTTTATAGTGGCGTTCCTGCACCGCTTAACTTACCTGTCCCAGATTACAACATGGATGGTACCATCTTGACGATTGGGGAGGCTTAATATGAGCATGGGTAAAAAGTTAATGCATTGGGTGGACGCACGCTTTCCAGCGACCGAAACCTATGAATACCATATGTCAAAGTACTATGCACCAAAAAACTTTAACTTTTGGTACTTTTTTGGCGTGTTATCAATGGTGGTATTGGTTAACCAATTGGTAACAGGTATTTGGCTGACCATGATGTACAACCCAAGTGCCGAAGGGGCATTTGCATCTGTTGAATACATCATGCGCGATGTCAAAGGTGGTTGGCTTATCCGTTACATGCACTCAACTGGCGCATCTGCGTTCTTTGTGGTCGTATATCTGCATATGTTCAGAGCACTGCTATATGGTTCATACCAGAAACCACGTGAGCTTATTTGGCTCATCGGTATGGGTATTTACTTAGCATTGATGGCAGAAGGTTTCTTCGGTTACCTACTTCCTTGGGGCAATATGTCATTTTGGGGTGCACAGGTTATCTTGAACCTTCCTGCTGCTCTACCTGTGATTGGTGATGGGCTTGCAGAATGGGTACGTGGTGATTATATTATCTCAGGTATCACCCTAAACCGCTTCTTTGCTCTACATGTGGTTGCTATCCCGCTTGTACTTGTGGGCTTAGTATTCATGCATATTGTAGCGCTACACCATGTGGGTTCGAACAACCCTGATGGTATTGATATCAAGAAGCTAAAAGATAAAAATGGTGTGCCGTTAGATGGTATTGAATTCCATCCGTACTACACAGTGCATGATATGATTGGTATCGTGGTCTTCTTTATCTTGTTCTTTGCAGTGGTATTCTTCTTCCCAGAAGGCGGCGGATTCTTCCTTGAGCCACCAAACTTTGAGACAGCGAATTCATTGAAAACGCCAGCACACATTGCACCAGTATGGTATTACACGCCATTCTATGCCATTTTACGTGCGGTTCCTGACAAGTTGGGTGGTGTGATTGCGATGGGTGGTGCGATTGCCGTACTATTCTTGATTCCATGGCTAGACAGATCGCCTGTACGCTCTATACGTTATAAAGGCATTTTATCTAAAATTGCTTTAACCGTGTTTGCGATTAGTTTCTTAGTTTTAGGTTACTTAGGCGCGACGCCAACGACACCAACAGCAACATTGATGGCTCGTATCTTCACTGTCTTGTATTTCTTGTTTTTCTTACTGATGCCAATTTATACCTCTATTGAGAAGTGTAAACAGCCACCAGAACGCGTTACCGGAGGTCACTAATGAACACGCTAATTAAATCCCTAGCGGGTCTAGGCTTAGGCGCGGCATTAACCTTGACGGCTGGTACTGCACTGGCAGCTGGTGGCGGTGGATGTGGTACATTCACCAATGCTGAGGGTGTTGAAGAACACTTAGCTTGTAGTACTGCTCCTATTGATTTTACCAATAAGGGCTCGCTACAAAACGGTGCGAAAATCTTTATGAACTACTGTGCTGGTTGTCACTCTGCACAGTATGTTCGTCACTCGCGCATTGCTAAAGATTTAGAGATACCACCTGAGTTGGTCGAAAAGTATTTGATGGTCACCACCGATCAAATCGGTGATCATATTAATGCTGAAATTGATCCTGAAGTACAAGCATCATGGTTTGGCGCAGCGCCTCCTGATCTATCACTTGAGACCAGACTACGTGGCGATGACTGGGTATATACTTACCTGTTATCCTTCTATGAAGACCCAAGCCGTCCTTGGGGTGCCAATAACTTAGTACTTGCCAATGCGGCGATGCCTCATGTATTGCATAATATGCAAGAAGAGCTGAGTGCTGAAGAGTTTGAATCTGAAGTGGGTGATTTGGTTAACTTTATGGCGTGGATGGCAGAGCCTAACCGTCATGACCGTCAAGTGATTGGCTTCTTTGTGATTTTATTCTTATTAGTATTACTCATTCCAGTTTACTTATTGAACAAAGAGTTCTGGAAAGATGTAAAATAATTAAGTATTAAAAAATATATTTTTATCGAAAAAAAGGGCACTACTCTGGTAGTGCCTTTTTTTGTCTCTTAAAAGACCATAAAACACTGAACCATTATTTAAAACAAGGCTCACCCGCAATGTTTACGTACCTTGCCTTGATAATCAGGGCCACTTTGTTTACGATGATAGGCTTTACTATTAACATTAGGCTTTCATGATTGATGCGAACGACATTCCAAGTAGTCAGCTGATTTTATACGCTGATGACGGCTACGACAGTCATGTAGTGCGCCTGTTACTTGAGGAAAAAAAGCTTGCCTATTATCTATCACGCTTGCACTCTGAACGGCCTGAAGATTTAACCGAGCTGAATCCCTATCACACCTTACCTGTTCTGCAACAACGTGAAATCGCACTGTATGAGATCAATGTTATCTTTGAGTATCTTGAAGAGCGTTACCATACAAACAAGCTACTGCCAGATACCCCGCAAGAGCGTGCCCAATTTCGCCAGCTGGCTTGGCGTATTCAGCATGATTGGCTGGTACTCGGTAAGCGTCTACTCATGCACCCTAATAGCTTTAATAAAGCACAAGCTGCTATTGCGAAAAAACAGTTAAGCGATTCTTTGATTACGTTGTCACCACTGTTTGCTCATAAACCTTATTTTATGGCAGACGAGTTTGGCTGGTGTGATGTATTGTTAGCACCTTTGTTATGGCGACTTGAAGAAATGGGAATTGAGCTGCCACGTGCGATTAGTCGCCCTTTATTTGATTATCAACAGCGGGTCTTTGAGCGTACTAGCTTTCAAAAAAGTGTGCGTTAATTAGGGTGTATCCTCAATCTGAGCATTAAACCTTAAATGGGATAAAAATGACTAAATCTTTGTCAAACTGTGTCAAATAACTCGCTTATATTTCGATATTATCAGTACTATTTTTCTTGTTTGGCTGCAATTTTTATCACCATTTGCAAGAGTAGGACACACCCTAGACAATGCTTAACCGCTGTCTTAAAATAGAAAACAAAAAAATACCTTTAAGTTATTATATTCAAATTATCAGTATAGGAAACCCTTAGATGAGCGAAACCACCTCTATTACCCCAACACGTCCCTATATGGTGCGCGCGCTTTATCAGTGGATAGAAGACAATCAACTAACGCCTTACCTGATGGTTGATGCCACTGCCGAAAACGTACAGATTCCAAGGGAACACGTGCAAGATGGTCGTATCGTATTGAATATTGCCAGCCGTGCGACTGGTAATATGAGTATGGAAAATGATTATATTCATTTTAGTGCGCGTTTTGGCGGCGTGTCACAAGAGATTTGGGTACCTATGACATCGGTATTAGGTATTTATGCAAAAGAAAACTCGCAAGGGATGTTTTTTGACCCCAATGAATATGACAACTATCAACCTCAAGATGATGCGATAGTAAGCTCACAGAAGAGCCCTACTGCGACACCTAAAGCCAAACGTGATAATAAAGCAGGTTTAAAAGTATTGAAATAGTCAATTTTTCGGTATAAAAAAGGCTGATCGTATTATATACGGTCAGCCTTTTTATAATTAATCTAGAAGATTTATCGTTTTACATTTTCAGTTAGCATATAAAATTACTAGGTTCTTGGCAATGTCACGCCACGTTGACCTTGATACTTACCGCCGCGATCTTTATAGCTGGTTTCACATACGTCATCAGCATCACTTTGGAAAAATAGCATTTGTGCCACCCCTTCGCCTGCGTAAATACGCGCTGGTAGATTGGTGGTGTTACTAAATTCCAAAGTCACATGCCCTTCCCACTCAGGCTCCAGCGGCGTCACGTTGACGATAATTCCGCAACGGGCATACGTTGATTTACCAAGACAGATCGTCAATACATCGCGTGGAATGCGGAAATATTCCATGGTGCGTGCTAGCGCAAACGAGTTTGGTGGAATAATGCACTCGTCACCGATGACATCAATAAAGCTTTTTTCATCAAAGTTTTTTGGATCTACAATCACTGAATGAACATTGGTAAAAACTTTAAATTCAGGCGCGCAGCGTACATCATAACCATAGCTTGACGTACCGTAGCTAACCAAACGCTCGCCTGCATCATTAAAACGTACTTGGCCCGCTTCAAACGGCTCAATCATGCCGTGTTCTTCAGCCATTTTACGAATCCAGCGGTCAGACTTGATAGACATTGTTGTTCCTTAGCAGCTATAAAATAAAATTTACGATATGAACGGTATTTTGATAGCGACGATTATACGGAATTGAGCGCTTAATTTATAGGCTTGCCTGCGTTTAATATAAATCTACAATCAATACGACAACCGCCTACCATTTAGCGAAATGATCTTCTGCTAAGCCCATTGTCTTATCGATTTTAATAACGTCATCTTTTAGACGAATCTCACCACTATAAAAGCCAAGCCATTGCTCAAATATACTGGCAAGCACACCAAAGTTATCCGTCTTTTTATAAACGGTTATCGGCGTGAAGGTTAAGTCAATATCAACATTGCTCCAGCCTAGGTTTTGATGATAGATGCGCCAAGGCTGTCGCGTATTATTTATGGTTTTAGCATTATCATCTTGCTCATTAGCTGGCAAACTTAAACCATCACGGACAAACATCACAGGCGGTAAATAATAAATCTGCCCATCCACCCAGCACGCATTTTCGCTAACACCGGTCTCATTGACGCCCATCGCTAGATTTAGGGCAAAATGACGACCATCTGGCAAATAGCTATTGATACAACTCCAAAACCAATTGGTCTTGTGGCGCATATAGCCAAGCGTCCAATCGAGATTGGCGATAGTCGTTTTGGAAAAGTGGATTTGTTTGGTTTGAGCATCAGTGTTAAATTTTGAATGGGCTTTAATAAGCAAGTGACCAGAAAGAGCAGTTAACGGTTCTTTTTGAGTAAAGGTCCAGCCACGCCTGCCCGTTGGTGTGCAGACTGCTAATGGCGCTGCTTGCCGCTGTAGCGTCGCATCAAGCGTAATGTGTTTACTGTCCAATGCTACTGCGATTTGTGAAGGCGTAAAATCCAATGTTAATGTGAGACTACTATGGGTAAATGCCATTTGCCCTTGATAGCAATCGCCTTCTAACTGTGTTTGCCGTGTCAACGGCTGCAATGCTTCACAAACCTCTAGCTGCTCAGTCTCATCGTTATAAAGATAAACAAAGGCACTGGTTGCCAACTTAATCGTTGCCAATGCCAGACAAACCCGATAAGGCGGCTGGATAATTTGAATAAAGCAAAATTGATTGACTTTTAACTCTTTGCGCCAGTTTGGTAAGGTTTTTTGTGAGACTAGATGGCTGTGATAGTCCAAATAATTGATATTTTTAACGTGAGCAAAGATGCCAAAAGTAGGCTGACCGTTTTTAATTAGCTCATTGAGAACAACTGGCTTACTGCTGGTAGATAGTTGTTGCTGATCTTGCTCATTGCGATTTTGATTCATGATTAAAGCATCCTAGCCAAATTTTTCTAAAGGTATTATTCATTTACAGCTACTGTTTATTTACAGCTACTATCTGTCCTTGATAGCTGACTGTGGTATGTATCACTCTTCTTTTTGCCTGTCCTGAAGCCAAAAAAAACGCTGCTGTTATCATCTTAACTTCAATGCTGGTCAATCCATCTGCCAACCTTTCTGTCACATTTTCTGATGCCGTTTGCTACTCCCATCTTTAGAGTAGCAAATGGCCATCAGTTGATTGTTTGAGAGCTCAACCACATATATCGGCGGACGCAATAATTTCAGTCACCTATACTGTTTGGGAATATCGTCTAAATGACATTGATAAATAGATAGGCTCACGATATTCCCTTGTTAAAAATATAAGTTCTTTAACGATTTTCTACTTAAGCTGTTCCACTATCACTAAGAACTACTATTAAAAAATACGCTTATCATTGACAGGCTTAGCGAATTTATTAATAGTGGCTTCGATATTTTTAGCAATGCTAAGATAGTACGGCGCAAACTCATCATCGGCTAATACGCTCGGCTCACCTTTATCCACTTGTGCACGAATACCGCTCGCCAATGGCAACTGACCTAACAGCGGCACCTGATATTGCTCAGCGATTTTTTCACCGCCGCCTGTACCAAAGATAGCTTCAGTATGATTACAGTTACTACAGGTATGCAGTGCCATGTTTTCGACCACACCGAGTACTGGGATATTGGTTTTGTTAAACATCTCAATGCCTTTTTGCGCATCAAGTAAGGCAATATGCTGCGGCGTCGTGACAATCACGGCACCCGTTACGGGAATACGCTGCGCTAGTGTCAACTGAATATCGCCCGTACCCGGTGGCATATCAATCACTAAGTAATCTAGCTGCGGCCAGTTGGTTTGATTATACAGCTGCATCAGCGCACCAGTGGCTTTTGGTCCGCGCCATGCGACAGGAGTATTGTCACCATCGAGCAAGCTACCAATCGATAGCATTGCCATGCCGTGCGCATTGATAGGAACAAACTGCTCGTTTTCCAGCTCAGGTTTGACATTATCGACGCCCAGCATCGTTGGCATACTAGGACCATAAATATCGGCATCCAGTACGCCAACACGGTTGCCTAGCTTTTGTAATGCCAAAGCAATGTTGACCGTAGTAGTGGATTTACCAACACCGCCTTTACCCGACGCCACGACGATAATATGACGAATACGCGGATGCGCGGCGAGTGACGCTTGTGTCGGCGCGGCTTTGGTAATTGGTGGTTCAACAGTAGTATTGCTATCAGCATTTGCCGCTGGTTTATGTTGATTGTCCATGGCATTAGTGGTTTTTGGCATTGCTTTTGGCAGACTTGACCCCGAGCCTTTCGTCGGTGCGGGCAGACGAACATTCATATGAATAGTCTTGATCCCGTGCGGATGTAACAGTTGCCCAAGTTCTTGTTGGATAATTTCAGGATTACTATTTACGGGTAGACGCAAGTCTAAGGTGAGCTGGTCACCATCACGCTCAAGCCCCGTTACCATGGTGGCAATACTGACAGTACCTACCTCATAACCAAGCAGCACCTTGTCCACGGCACTATCGCGCTCTGCTCGCTGCTCTGGTGTTTCTGATTTTTTGGTGGAGGTTTTCTTCATAAAGTTAAACATAGCGACTATTACTGCCTATACAAGTGAGTGGGCATGGCAAAAACTCAGTGAATACTGTCGTGAACAATACCGCTCGTGAGCGTGTTAGCCAGACCTTTTATAGTGACAGTGTAGCTGAATTAACACTATAAAAAAACCACAACGCTAGTGGGACTAGGCTTTATAGCAGCGTTAACCGATAGACAAAAACTGTGAAGCAATAAACAAATAAATAAGTACCCCCGAGGCATCACAGACAGAGGTAATCAAAGGCGCGCTGGCAGTGGCAGGGTCAAAACCTAATTTATTAAGCACAAAAGGTAAGCTCATACCAATCACACAACCAATCATCACCACCGACATCATACTCAGTGCCAGCACTAACGACACCACTGCATCACCACGTACATAACCGATGATTGAGATAGCCACCGCCATCGTCGCCCCAAGCATCAACGCAACCACCGCCTCTCGACCCAATAACGAAAACCAGTCACGCATGACCACATCGCCAGTCGCCAAAGCTCGCACCATCAAGGTCGCTGACTGCGAGCCAGCGTTACCGCCACTGTCGACCAATAAAGGTAAAAAGAACACCAATACCAAATTGGCGGCAATCACATCTTCAAATTTTGCAATACTAAAGCCTGAGAGCAAGTTACCAAATACTAAGAACACTAACCAAAAGACCCGCTTACGGTATAACACCCGAACGCTGACGTCTTTTAATTTGCCAACCATGGTCGAGACACCTCCCGACTTATGGAAATCATCGGTTGCCTCATCACTCACCACATCCATCGCATCATCGTGGGTAACAATACCGACCAAAGCACCACTATCATCGGTAATAGGCAGCGCAATTAAATCATAGCGAGCCACGACTTTCGCAACGTCTTCTTGATCATCATTGACATTACAAGACACTACTGTACTCATCATAATGTCATTAATCAGCTGTTCAGGAGCCGCTAAAATAAGTACTCGTAAAGAGACAACGCCTAATAATTTACGCTCATCATCAATCACATAAGCATGATAAATAGTTTCGGCATCAGGTGCTTCTAGGCGCAGTGCTGCCAATGCTTCAGAGACAGTCATATGAGCAGCTAAAGTCGCATAATCAGACGTCATCAACGCACCAGCAGTGCGCTCCTCATAGGCAGATAACTTACGAATATCTTCACGTTGTGCCTGTGCCAATGCGGGCAACAAGGCATCACGTTGATCTTGACTGAGGCGCTTATATAAATCTGCGCGCTCATCCGCAGGCATCTCGCCTATTATCTTTGCTAATATAGCCCGAGGAAATACATAGGCAAGTGCAACCTGAATATCCGTTTCTAAATAGGAGAACACGGTAGAACGATTGGGCAGATGCTCAAGTAGCTGCCACGCAAGATTTGGCTCCATGAGTGCCAGAACATCGGCAATATCAATCGGGCGCAAATTTTGAAGTTGATTGATTGATTGCTCAAACTGCTGTTGCTCGATAGCACGGCTTAATTTTGCTGCAAGCGTTTTTGCAAAATCCTTATCATTCATTATACTTACTCCGTGCGACCCGAAACGGTATTCAAGCGCTCATAAAAAAGAGCCAATCTAATTGGCTCAAATTAATATAAAACTAGATGCTAATGGATTGGTCTTTTATTAGCAAGCCCATGATTCTTAAACCAATCAAACAACCCGCAAACCCATTAATTCACCACTCAGTTAATTCATAAACCAACCGTGACTGGCAACGATAGACTGACCTGTAAATACATTGCTCGGGAATGCTGCTAAAAACAATGCCAATTGGGCAATATCATCGACGGTCGTGAATTCTTTGTCTACCGTATTGACCAACATAATATCATTGACTACAGATTCTTCACTGATGCCTTTTTCAGCCGCTTGTTGCGGAATTTGCTTTTCGACCAATGGCGTTTTAACAAACCCTGGGCAAATCACATGCGCGCGTACATTATGCTCAGCGCCTTCTTTGGCCAATACACGGCACAGCCCAAGTAACCCATGTTTCGCTGTGACGTAAGGCGCTTTATAAAGTGAGGCTTCGTGCGAGTGTACTGAGCCCATATAGATGACGGTACCGCCTTTGTCATCTTTATACATATGCTGTATCGCCGCTTTGGTGGTCAAAAATGCCCCATCCAAATGAATGGCAAGCATTTTTTTCCAATCCTCAAACGCCATTTTATGAATCGGATTGATGATCTGAATACCAGCATTGGAGACGAGAATATCAATAGCACCAAAGGTATCGACAAGCTGCTGCACACCAGCATTTACCGCCTCCTCTGAAGTCACATCCATGGCAATGGCAAATGCGCGTCCGCCTGCCGCTTCAATAGCATCAACGGTTTTCTGAGCCGCTTCAATATTAATATCTGCAATACCAACCGCTGCGCCTGCTTTGGCATAAGTTTCAGCGATATCACGTCCGATACCGCTGGCAGCGCCGGTGACCAATGCCACCTTGCCAGTCAAATCTTGTTGTAATGTGGTCGCCATATTTTATAGTCCATTATCAAATAGGTTTTTTAGAGGTTTGTGCCAAATATATCTAACAAGCTTATTGAGCAATGCTCACTGGCGTTTTTTCTTGTAGCTCATCAAAGCTAACACCTTCTGCCAGCTCAACTAGCTTTAAACCGTTGTCAGTGACGTCTAGTACAGCAAGTTCGGTAATAATACGGTCGACCACCCCTTTGCCCGTCAATGGTAGCTCGCAATTGGCAAGGATTTTTGGCTCGCCGTGTTTATTGACCTGTTCCATCAAGACAATCACGCGCTGCACGCCAGCAACCAAATCCATCGCACCGCCCATGCCTTTGACCATTTTTTTGGGAATCATCCAGTTGGCTAAATCGCCTTTTTCTGACACTTCCATCGCACCCAATATCGCCAGATTAACATGACCGCCGCGAATCATCGCAAACGACTCTGAGCTACTAAAATAACTGGCACCCGCTTCGGCAGTGACGGTTTGTTTACCCGCATTAATCAAATCTGCATCGACATTTTCTGCCGTTGGAAACTCGCCGATACCTAATAGACCATTTTCAGACTGTAGCCAAACATCGACATCTTTAGGGATATAATTGGCGACTAGGGTTGGTAGCCCAATGCCTAAGTTGACATAATAGCCGTCTTGTAGCTCTTGTGCGGCACGCTGTGCCATCTGCTCTCTTGTCCATGCCATGATAACTTCCTTATTTTTATAACGACCCCAAAAAATATGATGAGCGGTGTCAAACTCGCTTAGTCTACTAAATGTAGCACTTTCACTCGTTTTCCTTGCTACTCAAATTTTTAGGAATAGTATTACAATATTCTATTATTAATTTAACACTTTAAAAAATTCTATAAAGCCTGTAACTAAGCGCTTTCGACTGCTTTAGTCGTAGTCTTTTCAATACGCTTTTCAGGATTACTATTCAAGACGATACGCTGCACAAAGATACCCGGCAGATGCACGTCATCAGGATCAAACGTACCTGTCTCTACGATTTCTTCGACTTCGACAATGGTAATTTTGCCTGCCATGGCGCAATCTGGATTAAAGTTACGCGCCGTCTTGTTAAAAATTAAATTACCCGCTTTGTCCGCTTTTTGCGCTTTGATTAATGACACATCAGCGCGCAATGAATGCTCAAGTATATAAGTACGACCGTCAAAATCACGGGTTTCTTTGCCTTCAGCGACCAGTGTGCCAACGCCAGTGGCGGTGTAAAACGCAGGAATACCAGCACCGCCCGAACGTAGTTTTTCCGCTAACGTCCCTTGCGGCGTTAATTCAACTTCTAACTCGCCTGCCAAGTATTGACGCTCAAATTCTTTATTTTCACCGACATAGGATGAAATCATTTTTTTAATCTGGCGCGTTTGTAATAGCAACCCTAAGCCAAAATCATCGACGCCTGCGTTATTACTGATGCAAGTTAACCCTTTAACACCACTATCACGTAACGCTTCGATGAGCGCTTCAGGAATACCGCACAGACCAAAACCACCAATAGCGAGGGTTTGTCCATCGCTGACGATACCTTTTAGCGCTTCTTCGGCACTGCTATATACTTTTGATTGACTCATGCTTATCTCCTTGCAAGTCTATTTTTTGTTATTAACTTCTATCATCAATGATTATGAGTGGGTGACATCACTCAATATTTCCATATTTATATTAATACAGTTTCTATCGATATATCATAATTAAAAATCTTGTGCTAACTTACCATATTATTCTCGTAGCGAGAAGAGAATAACCATAGGAATATACAAGCCAGCGCAGTAGCGGTATATATGATGGGGCAATATCTCATTAAGACAGAATTTATGTTTAATAAAATATCAAATATTGCCTATTTTAAATAATTTTATTGACCGATATCACTATGCTCTGCATACTCGCTGATTGAACTTTGCCAAGGAGGGCGATCATGTTTAGTACCTTTGCTATTGTCATTACTTTATTATTACTGATGTTTTTTGCTTATCGCGGTTATTCAGTGTTGATATTAGCACCGATTATGGCGACATTAGCCGTACTATTATCAGGTGATTTTTTAAGCACGATTCCTGCTTATACCGATGTGTTTATGGGCGCATTGAGTGGATTTTTACTTAAGTTTTTCCCTATATTCTTGCTGGGTGCACTATTTGGGCGTTTGATGGCAGACTCTGGTGCGGCGACCGCGATTGCCAAAACCGTGGTCGAAAAGCTTGGTGCCAGCAAAGCCATCTTAGCAGTTATCTTAGTTTGTGCCATTTTAACCTATGGTGGCGTTTCGTTATTTGTGGTGGCATTTGCTATTTACCCAATCGCCAAAGACTTGTTTAAAGCCGCTGATATTCCTAAGCGCTTGATTCCGGCAGCGATTGCCTTAGGCTCATTCACCTTTACGATGACGGCATTGCCAGGTACGCCTGCCATTCAAAACGCCATTCCGATTCCTTACTATAATACCAACGTTTTTGCCGCGCCTATCTTGGGTATTATCGGCGGCACCATCATGTTTATTTGCGGTTGGTTATGGCTACAATCACGCGCCAGAAAAGCCAATGCAGCAGGCGAAGGCTATGGTCAGCATGACGAAGAGGATGTGGGCGGCGTTGGCGCAGCCAAAAAAGAAACTGAGGTATTAAATACGCATCACACCTCATTTACTATTGCTATGATTCCACTGGTGTTGGTCATTGGCTTGAATGCTCTATTAACTTACACTGTCTTTCCATCAGTGGATTTTAGCGGCTTACAAGCTCAGTTTCCTGATCTAAATATCGCAGGCTCACTGGGTTTATGGTCAATAATCATCTCGTTAGTCGTGGCCTGTGCGGTGTTAATTTTGCTACGTATCGGTCATTGGAATAATCTGCAAAAAACCATCAACCGTGGTACTTATGATTCGATGCTGCCGATTTTTAATACTGCCTCAGAAGTTGGCTACGGCGCGGTTATCGCCTCGCTAGCAGGCTTCCTCATCATTCGTGATAGTATTTTAAATCTAACACCTGACAATCCTTTAATCTCAGAAGCGGTGGCGATGACTACGCTGGCTGGTATTACTGGCTCATCGTCTGGTGGTTTGAGTATCGCGTTATCGACGTTGGGTGAAGACTATTTAAGAATGGCGGTCGCAGCGGGTATTGACCCAGAATTGATGCACCGTGTTGCTGTGATGGCAGCAGGTGGTTTGGATACGCTACCGCATAGTGGTGCGGTCATCACCTTACTTGCGATTTGTGGTTTGACCCATAAGCAGTCCTATCTAAACGTCGCCATGGTAACGATGGTGATTCCACTTATTGCTGTGGTCGCCGTTATCATTTTAGGGACGATATTTGGCTCGTTCTAATATCCTAGAATGAGGCATTTATTAAACCTTAAAGATAATTAAATTTAACGATTATTGCTTGATACCAAAGAGCCCACTGAGCGATTGCTTGGTGGGTTTTTTATGCATGCTTTCTCATTACTACCTCTAAATACAACCGACTATTTATCTCTCATAATTGATTGACACTCTATATACCGTATAGAGTTAATCGCTTTATTAGCGACTATATTAATTACTCAGGTAATGTCACAAATTTGGCCGAATTACGGTATCATAGGCACACTTTTTTAAATTTTTATTTGCTTAATACGTTTTAGCATTGATAGTTTGATATTAATAGTATCGCGTCTAATAGCTCAAAACCGCTTAAGACGTTTGATAACCAACCCGTTTATATAAAAATATAGGTGATAAAAGTGCGTGAGATTCTAGTAACCAGTGCGCTGCCCTACGCCAATGGCCATATCCATTTGGGGCATCTTGTAGAATATATTCAGACCGACATTTGGGCACGTGCCATGAAAGCGCAAGGCCATCAGGTCACTTATGTCTGCGCAGACGATGCACACGGTACGGCAATCATGCTCAAAGCAGAAGCCAATGGCGTCACACCGGAGGAACAAATTGCCGCGGTGAAAGCGTCGCATGAAGCAGATTTTGCCAAATTTTTGATTAACTTTGACAATTATCACTCCACGCACTCAGAAGAAAACAAGCATTTTTCTGAGCTGATTTATCGTCGCTTGAATGATGCTGGGCATATCAGTACAAAAGATGTCGAACAATTATTTGACCCTGAAAAACAGCTATTTTTAGCCGATCGTTTTGTCAAGGGTACTTGCCCTGAATGCGCAGCGGCAGACCAATACGGCGATAACTGTGAAGTTTGCGGTACGACCTATGATGCAACGGATCTTAAAGACCCGCATTCAACGTTATCAGATGCCACGCCTATTCTAAAAACCTCCAAGCACTACTTCTTTAATTTGCCTGAATTTGAGCAATTCTTAAAAGATTGGACGCGTAGTGACAATCGCTTGCAAACATCGGTCGCCAATAAACTACAAGAATGGTTTGAAGCAGGTCTGGCAACGTGGGACATTTCCCGTGATGCGCCCTACTTTGGTTTTCAGATTCCAAATACCCCAAGCGATGAGCCAGACAAATATTTTTATGTATGGCTAGATGCGCCAGTCGGTTACATGGCGAGTTTCAAAAACCTATGCGATAAGCGCGCAGGTACAGACGAGGCGCTTGATTTCGACCGTTATTGGATGCAAGAAAACGAGCATAAAACCGAGGTGTATCACTTCATCGGTAAAGACATCGTTTATTTCCATGCGCTATTTTGGCCTGCTATGCTTGCTGGTAGTGAGTTCCGTACACCAACGGGTGTTTTTGCTCATGGCTTCTTGATGGTCAATGGCGAAAAAATGAGTAAGTCACGCGGTACTTTTATTAAAGCCGAAACGTATGCTGATCACTTACATCCTGAATACCTGCGTTATTATTTTGCTAGTAAATTGTCTGATAAAGTCGAAGATATCAACCTTGATTTAGAAGATTTCATGCAAAAGGTTAACTCTGACTTGGTTGGTAAAGTGGTCAATATCGCTAGCCGCAGTGCTGGATTCTTGGTCAAAAAGTACGACGGCATGCTCACAGAAGTCTGCGCTGAGCCAAGTTTATTAGAAGATATTACCAAAACGGGCGATGAGATTGCTGCCGCTTACGAGAACCGTGAGTTTTCGCGTGCCATGCGTTTGATTATGCAATGTGCTGATAAAGCCAATGAATATATCGATGAGAAAAAACCATGGGCACTTGCTAAGGTTGAAGGCGCAGAGCAAGAAGTTCAAGATGTTTGCTCGGTCGCGATTAATATCTTCCGTCAATTGATGGTCTACCTTGCGCCAGTATTGCCTGAGCTAACCGCCAATGCCAAAGCGTTTTTGAACATTGACGACTTAAGCTTTGCCAGCCGTAATGAGTGGCTACTGGGGCACAAGATCAATAAGTTCAAGCCTTTGATGCAGCGTATAGAAGAAAAAGACGTTGCCGCGATGGTTGAGGCCTCAAAAGAATCTTTGGCTCAAGCTGCTGCTCCTGTGGCTAGCAAAGCCGTTGCTAAAAAAGATAATAAGCCAGCAAAAGAAGCTGCTACTGATATAGATGCTGAGACAAATACTGAGCAAACTGACTATATCGGCATCGAAGACTTTGCCAAAGTTGAGATGAAAGTCGCTCACGTTCTAGCCTGCAATCATGTCGAAGGCGCAGATAAGCTTTTACAATTTACCTTGGACGTTGGCGAAGACAAACCGCGCAATGTGTTTAGCGGCATCCGTAAGTTCTATGAGCCTGAGCAATTGCTAGATAAAAAGGTCATTTGCGTGACCAATCTTGCCCCGCGTAAGATGAAGTTTGGTGTCTCAGAAGGTATGGTGCTATCAACTGGCAATCCAAAAACTCAGCTGACAGTGGTTACTTTACCTGACAACTGCGTGATTGGCGATGTGCTTGCTTAATAGTTAGGCTTACTCAACAAACAAAAAAGATGTCCAGCTGGGCATCTTTTTTATTGTCCCAAAACTATCGCTGGTCAATCGCCAAAATCAGTGCTTATATAGAAGATAATATCGATGAATATTGATTCAGTACGTTCTTTACAGAGGTAATGACAAACGCGTTTTAATTTCTTATTGCCATAAGTTACATTACTGTCATAATATGGACGTAATGATCAATGGATTGATTACTTTGATGTTAGCCCGTTATCTCAGCATGCACATAACATTGACTCGGGTAACCTGCACTCTCTAACCTATGAGCCCCAATAAAATGACCTTTGCTACTACTTTACGCTTCAGCCTATTCGGTGCTGCTATGAGCGCCGCGCTTGGATTAATTGGCTGCTCAAACACGACCGACACTGCTGCAACGACAGATACAAGTGCCGCCGCAGATTCTGACAAGCCTGCCAAGACATTAGCCATCACTCAAATCGTCGAACATCCTTCGTTAGATGCGATGCGTCGCGGCATTATTGATGAGTTGGCAGATAATGGCTATGTTGAAGGCCAAAATCTAACCATTAATTTTCAAAGTGCTCAAGGCAATACAGCGACAGCAGGTCAGATTGCGAAGCAGTTTGCAGGAGACAATCCAGATGCCATCGTGGCAATCTCGACGCCATCAGCTCAGTCTATCGTTGCGTCAACTAAGACGATTCCGGTTATTTATACGGCTATTTCAGACCCTGTCGCGGCAAAGCTCATTAATGAGAACAATACGCCTATCCAATCTAATGTGACAGGACTGTCTAGTGAGCTACCTATCGAGCCGCAACTGGACAATATTCAAAAAATTGCGCCTAATGCAAAAACCATTGGCTATGTTTATAGTCCAGGTGAGGTCAATTCGGTGGTGGTACTCAATCAACTAAAAAAAGCTGCGCCTGCGCGTGGGCTTAAGATATTAGACGTAACCGCCAATCGCCCAACGGATGTGGCGATGGCGACTCGTAGCCTTGCTGGTCGTGTTGATGTGATTTATACCTCACTAGATAATAATGTGGTATCCGCCTTTGAAGCGATGGCAGGTGCTGCCAATGAGCTTGATATTCCTGTCATTGCCTCAGACGAGTTCAGTGTGCGACGTGGTGCAACTGCGGCACTTGGTGTCAATGATTATGACTTTGGTCGTACCACAGGCAAAATGGTGTATCGTGTTTTAAATGGCGAAGCAGTTAGTAGCGTTAAGCCTGAAGTGATGAATACTTTAACCTTATATGCAAGCCCGAAACATGCGGCTGAGCAAGGCTTCAGCCTGACTGATGAGCTGCTAAAAAATGCCATTAATATCGACAAACAAGCGCAGAGTGCGGATAAATAATACGGATAAATAGTTTTGACAAGTAGCACTGAAAAATAACATTTAGCCTTCTATATAGATGGCTCGCTTTACCCTTTATCCATCTATACCTTTTATCTATAAATTAAATAATGTACGGACACATTATTATTTTCAGGAGTGAGACCCATGTTGTATCAAAATCGTTTTGGTCATTTTAACTTTAGTAAAGCACTATTATTAGGTGGCGTTTGTACTGCCATCTTGACTGGCTGTAATCAATCAGCACAAGATACCAGCACCACTGATACAGCTGCGACTGGCGATGCAGCCACGGCTATGAAGACTGTCGCAATCACAGCTATCGTCGAACATCCAGCGCTTGATGACGTCCGTAAGGGCGTTATCGACGAGCTTAATGAAGCAGGCTTTAAGGATGGTGAAAATTTAAAGGTTAATTTCCAAAGCGCACAGGGTAACACTGCCACTGCTGGACAGATTGCTAAGCAATTCGTCGCAGACAATTCAGACGTTATCGTTGCGATTGGTACTCCATCAGCGCAGTCAGTAGCTGCTGCTACTAGCAGTATCCCTTTAGTATTCTCAGCAGTCACTGACCCAGTTGCCGCCAAACTAGTGACCAAACTAGATGGCTCTGGCACCAATGTCACTGGCGGCTCTGATGCCCTGCCTTATGAGCCACAAATTGAATTGATGCGTCAAATCATCCCGAGCCTGAAGAATGTCGGCTATGTTTATAGCCCAGGCGAAGTCAACTCAACGATTATCTTGAAAAACTTAAAAGAAAAACTGACACCACTAGGTATCAATGTACTCGAAGCGCCTGCCCAGCGTAGTACTGATATTGCGATGGCAGCACGTAGCCTCGAAGGTAAGGTCGATATGATCTATACCTCAACCGATAATAACGTCGTATCGGCTTACGAATCACTATATCAAGTCGCTAAAGAGAGCAAAATCCCACTGATTGCGTCTGACACTAGCTCAGTTGAGCGTGGTGCCGTTGCTGCATTGGGCGTGAATTACTACGAGCTTGGTCGCGAAACAGGCAAAATCGTGGTACGTATTTTAAATGGTGAAAAAGCAGGCGCTATTCCTGTCTACACCCCGCAAATGTTGGATCTATACGTTAGTCCAAAGCATGCCAAAGAAGAAGGCATTACTTTGTCACAAGCGGTTATCGATAAAGCAAAAGAAGTGGTAGAATAACGCACTTTTATAGCTAGCTCATTACAGCTATCATAAGGTAGATATCGAGTTTGATGGATTTGGTGTCAGCCGTCATCTACCTTTATGCGATGAGGCTAAATGTTTAACATCAGAAACCCAGCTATGAATCAGTAGGCTGGGCTTCTTATTTAAACCACATTGATTAAATATAAAGTATTTGCGTCATTTCTAAATTTGCCCTTTTTTTAATCAAAGCTTTGAACCTAGGTAGCTTATGATAGCTGTTGATCGTGACATGTTTTGGTTTACCCTAACCGCAGATTGTTTAATCTGTTAAATTCACCGCTTAGTCGTTTAGCTAAAATTGACGTATAGATGAGACAGCGCTGATCTATATCACGCACTCATTCTATGAATCGATATTAGAACGTTAGTTGCTAAACGCTTGGTTATGACTTACTGATCTCTTATGTCTTTAATTGCTTTTTTTGGTGCACTTGAAAGCGGTCTGATTTATGGCCTAGTAGCACTTGGTGTGCTGATCTCATTTCGCACCCTCGACTTCCCCGACTTGACCGCTGACGGTAGTTTTCCACTAGGTGGCGCTGTCGCTGGTATTTCTATCATCGCTGGTGTCAACCCATGGCTTGCCTGTGCTTTTGGTATGTTGGCAGGTTCAGTCGCTGGTATTGTTACGGCATGGCTACACGTCAAACTTGGCATCCTGCAACTACTTGCCAGTATCTTGGTGATGGTCGCACTATATTCTATCAATTTACGGATTATGGGTGCGCCGAACTTGCCATTATTGGGTGAAACCACGGTCTTTAGCACCTTGGTCACTGATGGCAACGGTTATTGGATGCGCTGTCTAATTATTGGTGTCGTGGTGATAGCTGCCATGTTATTTTTAAACTGGTTCTATAGTACCGAAACGGGTCTTTCGATGCGGGCGACGGGTTCCAACCTCCGCATGGCACAGGCGCAAGGCATCAATACCTCATGGATGACCATCATTGGTATGGCGATTTCTAATGGTTTGATTGCTCTAGCAGGTGCATTGTTTGTGCAGACTCAAGGTGGCGCAGATATCTCGATCGGTATTGGTACCATTGTCATCGGTTTGGCAGCGGTCATCATCGGTGAAACCATCATTCCTGCCAAGCGAATTTGGCTGATTACCTTTGCCGTGGTCGTCGGTGCGGTGCTGTACAAGCTATTTATTCAGGTGGCGCTATCGAGCGATACGCTCCGTAGTATTGGTTTTGGTCCGCAAGATTTAAACTTGATTACAGCGCTACTCGTCGTATTTGCCTTGGTATTGCCAAAAGCTAAAAATAAATTTTTAAGTCGTAAAGTTCGGGCTTAATGTCAATGTGCAACCATAAGGAATAATTATTATGATGCAAGCTACAGATTTGCGGTTGACCTTTAATCCTGGAACGCCCATTGAAAACCCTGCCCTACGCGGTATCAATCTCAACATCGCTGATGGTGAATTTGTCACTGTCATCGGTACCAATGGCGCGGGTAAATCAACCTTTTTAAATGCGGTCAGTGGTACCACGCGCGTCGATAGCGGTTCAATCTTATTAAATGGTATCGATGTCACCAAAAAGACCGCGCACCAACGCGCCCATTGGGTGGCTCGTGTCTTCCAAGACCCGATGGCGGGGACTTGTGAAGCATTAACCATCGAAGAAAACATGGCGCTGGCTTATAAGCGCGGCGGCAAACGTGGTTTGAGCTTTGCACTCAACCAAAATAACCGTGATTTATTTCGCGAAAAATTATCAGTATTAAAATTGGGGCTAGAAAATCGTCTGACCGACCGTATGGGTCTGTTATCCGGTGGTCAACGTCAAGCTGTTAGCCTATTGATGGCTTCATTGCAACCTTCCAAAATTTTATTGCTTGATGAGCATACTGCTGCCCTCGACCCTAAGACTGCTGCTTTCGTTTTAGAATTGACCGATAAAATTGTAACGGACAATCAGCTTACAACGATGATGGTTACCCACTCGATGCAGCAGGCATTGGCGCATGGCACCAGAACAGTGATGTTACATCAAGGACAAGTGGTATTAGATGTGGCTGGCGATAAACGTCAAGGCATGACTGTACATGACTTACTTGATATGTTTGAGCAAACTCGCGGCGAAAAAGTCGAAGATGATAGCTTGATATTGAGTTAAATAACTTAGCAAAATTCTTCAACTCTTGAAAAAATAGAACGTCTGTTTAATATCAGGCGTTTTTTTATGACTGCTTTAATTGATACGACTGTCTTAATTTTTAAGCATCAAGCAATACTAACTTTTGAATCAACTCACTGACATGTTGTGACTGCATTTTTTTCATCACTTGTGAGCGATGCACCTCTACCGTGCGGACCGATATATCTAAATGGTTGGCGATATTTTTATTCAGATTGCCTTGCAGTAACTCATTGGCGACCTGCTTTTCTTTATCGGTCAGCTGCGCATAAAGATTTTTAATATCATAAAGCGTGGCGCGTTTTAGAGTGAGGTCTTGCGCACGCGCAAGCGCTTCTTGTAGCCGGCGGCTATTAATCGGTTTTTCCAGATAGTCAGCCGCACCTTGCTTCAGCATATTGACAGCATCAGCAATCTCGCCATTTCCCGTTAGCGCTATCAATGCCATAGGGCTGTCCTGTTGACTAAGGTGCACTTGTAGCGCTTGACCACTCATCTCTGGCATCATCAAATCACTCACAATCACTGCTGGACGATAGATATTGACTTGCTGTAAAAATATCAGAGCACTTGCCCACACTTGGGTCGATAGCCCTAAGCTGCTAATCAAAAAATCACAGGACATGCGCACACTTTCTTCGTCGTCAATGATATGAATGATAAGCGATTCTGGCGTAATGCCTGATAAATCGTCAGACAGATGACTGCTTTCATCTTGCCAGCACGTAGGCTCATTTGAGAGTTGATTAGACGTCATATGTGACCTTATGGCTAAATACATTATTGATATTCATTAGAGTTTTTCGTCATTATTCGCTAAAGATAATGACAGATAAAAAGATATTTGTGCGCCCACCGTGTTTGACAGCTGATAGTTAGCATTGGTTTGTAGCAGTTGGATTTTACCGTTTAAGCTACGTTTAAAGCGGTGCTGCTCGCTGCTCATTACTTGGTAAACTTGCTCAATTTCATGCTCGACATCAATATTGTTTAGCTGCATCATACCGCCCAGCGACTTGCATAAGCGCTGACATATCATCAGTCCTAATCCTAGACCGTCTGTTTTCGTAGACTGGGTAGCATATTGACTGGGTAGGCTCTCTGGTAGGTGCTGCCTATTCAGCTGAGTTTGATCAAAGCCGCCAGCGTCATCGCTTAGATGCAATACCAACCATTGCTTATTATTATACCTCTCTGCCTGACAGCGTAGCATGATATTGGTCGCCCCTTGCTGTGCAGCATTGGTCATGCTATTTATCAGTAACTGATCTAATAATAAATTTGGCAAGGTTAAATGCTGATAATCACTTGCCAGCCAAAAATTGACACCTACTGCTTGCTCACCCAATAATAAGATGCACTGTTGATAGATAGCTGCGATATCGACACGAGTTTCATTCGCTTGCGACCGTCCAGCCCAGCGGCGGATATTAGTCACCACAGCAGCGACGCGTTCTGTTTCATTGACAATCTGCTGTAGAGCATTCTCTGTTGCCGCATTGTCAAGTGGCGTTATGTCGATAGCATTTTTAGACAACCTTGCATGTTGACTGCGTATCAATAATCCTTGCGCATAATTTTGAATGGTTGCCAGCGGCTGATTGATTTCATGAGCGATAGCACCGCTCATCTCACCGATGACCGCAAAGCGCTCTGATTGGTGTAACTGCTGATCATAATCACGGATTAGTCTATTTTGCCGCACTATCTTTTTTTGCCGCCGCCATGCCAGCCAGCTCATCCAAGCATAATTTACTGTCGATATCAGGACAACCAAAATAATCACAGCCATCCATAATCGATGCGCCTTTATCCAGTCGATCATATGCGCGCTCAGCTGCTTTTGGGCGGGATGGCGATTCATCTCATAAAGGATGCGCTCAGCATCGCTACTTGATTCTGCTGGTAACCAGCGCTGCTCTAATTGACGCTTGCCAAATAGATGTTGATTGATCTGGCGCACCAAAGCATCTGGCGCTTGCTCGGTCGCTGCCAGTGTCCAATTTGGATATATTTTCGTTGAAGAGTGGCAGCTGGATACAGTGGCGACTGGATGAATGAGACGGTATTGCTTGTCATTGATTTGACCGCGCCTTGCCATATCCTCCATCAAACAAAGCGGCGTAATGGCAGCGTCTACTTTGCCACTAGCCAAGGCATGCAAAGTGCGCTCTATCGGATAACCGACAAACTGTGTTTGATAGTGATTTGGCGTAATGCCATTTTTCTGTAATAAATGTGCGCCCAATAAATAACCGCCAAATGCGTCAGTGTCGACGGCAGCAATATGACGTTGCTCCAAATCCTGCAAACGATAAATATCACTGTCGGCAGCGACCCATAAAGCACTGGCGACCTCTTCCATCGCACTCGGCTGTTTTAATGGCGTATATTCATTTAGCTTATTAAATTCATTGGCGAGGGTGACTGTCGTCGATAGCTGATTTTGCGATTGTTGCCCATTAATACCCTCAGCATCAAATCCTTGATTGCTAAAAATTTTATCACGAGAACTTTTATCACGAGCGTTTTGCGCATTGCTATTTAATTGAGCCGTCTCTGTTTGTAAGGTAGCCAGCCAGCGCCATCTGATAGTATTCATTTTTATAAACTGCACTTGCGGGCCAAGCACTAGCGCAAACTGCTGTGCTTCTATTTGCTGTTGCCAATTTTCCAGCGCCAAAGGTACCAATATCACGGTGTCATCTGATAACTGATCATTAAGCTCGTCAAGCCACGGCTGCCAGCGATTTTGTGCGGCTGTCTCGCCTTGCGGTGCCAGCACACCCAAATAGTAAGTCTGGGCGGTGGCATTAGATAGCGGCAACCAAGCAGCCCATGCTACCACGGTAATAAAACAAGCCTTTAAGATAGTCCAAATTTTAGACTTTTTATGCATACACCTAGCCTTATATTTGACCTACCAAACGTACATTATAATTAAAAACCTTAATCATAATGTGGTTTTCCACAATATCACAATATTACCCGCTACCCTATACTAGATGACAGTCGTGTAACTTTTAATTCGCTGAGCTTAAGTCACAAATATTCGATTTCAATTTTGATTTCAATAAGAATGATTAATACACCTCATGAAATATGGGTGATGAATTATAAGCTTGGTAAAAATATCTTATGGAGGGCGGGCTTATGAAAAAATGGCCACTGATTATAATAATAGCAGCCATCATCGGGCTGGTGGTTGCCTTTATTATTGGGAAATTACTGCCAAATATGCGCACCAGCAGTAACGATATCGAGGTCAATATCACTGATCCTGCTCTCATCAAGCAGGGCGAATATATCGCTCGCACTGCTGACTGTATTGCGTGTCATACCACGCTCGATGGCGAGACTTATGCAGGCGGTCTGCCTATGCTAACGCCACTTGGGGCAATTTACTCGACCAATATCACACCCGATCAAGAAACTGGCATCGGCAACTACAGTTTCGCCGACTTTAAAAATGCCGTTAAGCATGGGGTACGCAGTGATAATAAAGCCTTATATCCTGCTATGCCGTATCCCTCTTACCAGCTCATGCCAGAAGAAGACTTAGCCGCGATGTACGCCTTCTTTATGTCCGATGTCACAGCCGTCAAGCAAGCCAATCTAAAAAGCGAGCTACCTCCGATAGCAAACTGGCGCTGGCCCTTGGCATACTGGCAGGTCTTATTTGATCGCAAGCGTGACTTTGTCCCTGAGACAGACGACGCACTATTGACTCGTGGTCAATACTTAGTCGAAGGTCCTGGGCACTGCGGCTCTTGTCATACTGGGCGCGGTATTGGCTTTCAAGAAATCGCTCTAAGTAATGCAGATTCTAACAAGTATTTGAGCGGTGCCATCATCGATGGTTGGCGCGCCAAAAGTATCCGCGGTGAGCATCGCGGACTTGGCACTTGGACGGTTGCAGAATTAAATGACTTCTTCAAAACTGGTCGTACTGATACCACTGCTGCCTTTGGTGCCATGGCCGAAGTGGTTGAGCATAGCACCCAGTATATGACCGACTACGACATCAACGCCATGTCATCTTATCTAAAAACATTAACGCCAGCACCAAACAAAGAAGCCACACTGCCTGCGAAAAAAGACATCACTACGCAAAAATTACTAGATGGTGACTATGATTCGCGCGGTTCGATTTTGTACGCCGAATATTGCCAAATTTGTCACCGTGTCGATGGTAAAGGAGTCGCGCGTATTTTCCCAGCGCTTGATGGCAATAGTGCGGTTTATTCTAACAATGCCGATTCGGTCTTACAGATTACCTTGAGCGGTGGTCGTATGCCTGAAACTCCACATGACCGTATGGCATTTACTATGCCTGAATTCAGCAATCTTAGCGATGCAGATGTGGCAGAAGTGGTCAATTATGTCCGCAATAGCTGGACCAACCAAGCGCCTGAAATCGATGTCAATGACGTGGTAAAAATGCGGGCTTTCCTCGCCAAAAAACCAAAAACCAGTACGGATATTGCTCCAGACTTAAGTATTGACGCGCAAACAAAAGGAGCAAAATAATGAAAAAATCTCCACTCAACTTGCCTACTATTGCTCGCGTTATCTCTCAAAAAATGACCATAGGCAACTTAACCACCGCTATCCTTACTGCTTCAGCGCTTAGTATCGCCGCTATCAGTAGTGGTTGCTCGCAGCCCGAGCCTATCGAGCAGAATGCACCTGAGTACGGCTTAGTCACCACTGATGATGCCAACGAAGATATCGGCACTTATGTGCTGCCGCAAGATACGGCTATCTTGGATGAACCAAATGCTGATGAGATATTTTATGGTAAACGCTTATTAAACGAAACTAAGCGCTTACTGCCAGAGCATGTGGGCGCGCAAATGAACTGTAACAGCTGCCATATTTCACAAGGTAAAATTCCACTGGGTGATCCGTACATCAATAGTTATAACTTCTATCCGCGCGTGATGCCACGATCTGGTAAGGAAGTTGATTTAACCAAACGTATTAATGGCTGCTTCCAGCGCTCAATGAATGGCAAACCGTTGAAACCTGAATCCCCTGAAATGCTGGCAATGTTGGCTTATATGAAGTGGCTATCGCAAAACACCCCAAAAGAGCAAAAAGTCGATATCCAAAATACGGGTAAAGTGGATGAATCATTAACCCCAGACCCTGTCCGCGGCGAACAAATTTATAAAGCTCAATGTGCAACTTGTCATGGTGATAATGGCGAAGGCATCAAAGACAGTCGCGGCGATATCGTGTTCCCGCCACTGTGGGGCGATGAATCCTTTAATATCGGTGCTGGTATGGCACGTACTTACAAGGCGGCAGCCTTTGTAAAATACAACATGCCCATGGGTATTCAGACCAAAGGCTTATGGGGTCACGGAAATGTGCTGAGCGATCAAGATGCCGTCGATGTGGCGCACTTCTTTACTCATCAGCCGCGCCCTGACTTTGCTGGTAAGGTCAATGATTGGCCAAATGGTAAAAAACCTAAAGACGCGCGTTACTAATATCTTAAGAAGACGGTATTTATAAAGACTTTACTTAAGAGGACTTCACTTAGCAGACATCATTCTATGCTCGCTTGTGAGTGAGCATTGACACGATAAACCTTTAAGAAAATGCATTTTTCTTAAAGGTTTTTTTGTTATCTATCAAACCCGCCAAAGAGGACGCCATCCGACATTAGGGTGGCGGTGAATTTCGCATCATTTTCAATGTTTAAATTACATAATATGCGCCTGAATCCAGTATAATAATTAATTATTGTAATACTTATAACTCACCACGAGCATTTATGAAAATCAACAAAGCGTATAAATTTAGGCTTGAGCCTAATACGGAGCAAGAGGTTATTTTAAATAATCTTGTCGGCTCTGCACGTTTTGTTTGGAATCAAATGCTGGCAATCTCATTTGAGATGTTTGCTAAAGATGAGTTTATTAATGCCACCAATCTGGTTAATAAAATTATAGATTTAAAAAGTAATCCTGATTTTAACTTCCTAAAAAGCAGCTCAAACGCTGTGTCTTTACAACAAAAAGTACGCGATCTGGCATCGGCTTGGTCGCGGTTCTTTGATCCTAAAGTACATGCCAGATTAAAAGACAATAAAAAGAAACCTCGCAAACCCAAGTTCTTTAAACTGGCTGACGGCACAGAAATCCAGCTACGCTCGTTGATGCCAAGATTTAAGCGCAAATCCGATGGCTGCGACTCAATTCGCTTGGTTCAGTTTGATAAATATTGCCGTGTTGAAGGTAATCGAGTAAAACTGCCTAATGGCATTGGCCTGGTGAAGTTTAGGAAGTCGCAAGACATCATTGGTACAATTAAAAATGTCACCATCAGCAAGAAATCAGGGCACTGGTACGTGTCTTTTGGTACGGAGCGAGAACTGGATGAGAACCCTCGTCACCCTGCCACAAGCGCCATTGGCTTGGACATGGGTATCAGCAAACTACTCACCACTTCAAACGGTCAGTACATCAAACCGAAAAACAGTTTTAAAACCAATCAACTCAAACTTGCCAAATTGCAACGAGGGTTAGCAAAGAAAGTAAAATTCAGTGAAAACTGGAAAAAGCAAAACCGCAAGATTCAAAAGCTACACAGCCACATTGCTAATATTCGCCATGACTACTTGCATAAAGTCACCACCCGCATCAGCAAAAACCACGCCATGATTGCTTGTGAGGATTTAAAGGTCGCTAATATGTCGAAATCAGCCAGCGGGTCGGTGGAGAACAAAGGTCGTCATGTTAAAGCCAAGTCGGGATTAAACAAATCAATCCTAGATCAAGGCTGGGGCATGATGGTTAATATGCTTGAGTACAAACAGCAATGGCGCGGTGGGTTACTGATCAAGGTAAACCCACACTACACCAGTCAAACCTGTTCTCAATGTCAGCATATTGCTAAAGAGAATAGACAAACTCAGTCTAAATTTGAGTGCGTCAAATGTAGGTATGTTGCGAACGCTGATTTTAATGCGGCTCGTAATATATTAGCGGCAGGACATGCCGTTTTGTCTGCGGAGGGAGGATGCAGTAAGGGTCGCCCGTTGAAACAGAAAACAAGCGACCTTCGTGAGAAAGTCGCCTAAGAGCATCTGCTTTTAGAATCCCCCACTTGAGCTTGGCGAAAGTGGTGGGAGTATGTCAAAGTTAATGCTTCTACAAACTTCTCGCTCGTCACTATATAGTTGCTGTATATCAAAGTTCGCTACCGCCATTTACTATGAGGTCTGTCATGCGCAAAATTCCTGTCTACTCCCACCCTGCTGCCGGTTGGCCTGCGCTGATTTCCTCTACTCGTAAGCTGATGGATTATCAGACTTTTTTACGGGGTAGCGTAAGTGTGCTAAAAAGCAACCAACCTAAAGGCGGATTCGACTGTCCGGGCTGCGCTTGGCCTGACCACAAATCACATAAAGCCATCGACGTCTGTGAAAATGGTATCAAAGTCATTGCTAGTGAGACCATGACAAAAAAAGCCGATGCGCAGTTTTTTGCGCGACATAGCGTCACTGAATTACAAGGCTGGTCGGGCTATGAGCTTGAGCATAGTGGTCGTTTATCAGAGCCTGTATATTATGATGCCGCGCAAGACCGCTACTTACCAATCTCTTGGGAAGCTGCTTATCAATGTATCGCTGAGCAGTTAGGACAGCTTGATTCGCCAGATGAGGCGCTATTTTATACCTCAGGCCGTGTGACCAACGAGCCCGCCTTTATGTATCAGCTGTTTGTGCGCTGTTTTGGCACCAATAATTTACCAGATTGCTCCAATATGTGTCACGAACCAACGTCGGTAATGCTCGGTAGACAGTTGGGTATTGGCAAAGCGACCGTGAAATTGGAAGACTTTGAGCAAGCCAAACTGATATTGATGTTTGGACAAAATCCTGCGACCAATCATCCACGCATGCTTGAAATGCTTGCTCATGCTCACGAGCAAGGCTGTCGAATCCTCTCAATCAACCCTATGCGCGAACAAGGCTTACGTAAATTTAGAAATCCGCAAAAGCCCACGCATATGGCAGCTGGTCAAAGTGATGAGATGGTCGATGAGGTCATTCAAATTCAGATCGGCGGCGATGCAGCACTCTTGACCGGTATCGCTAAGTGGCTGACTAAAAACAATAAAATCGATCAAAGCTTTATCGATGAGCATACGTCAGGATATGAGGCACTCGACGCATGGCTGCGCCAACAATCATGGCCTGATGTGGAACGCGGGTCTGGTATCAGTAAAGAGGAAATCATTATTATAGCAAAACTGGTAGCGGCGAGTCCTGCGACCATTTGCACCTGGGGCATGGGCATCACTCAGCACGTCCAAGGCGATGACAATGTAGCGATGATTACCAACCTATTATTATTAATGGGTATGATTGGTATTGATGGCGCAGGCGCGTCTCCCGTCCGTGGTCACTCTAACGTACAGGGCGACCGTACCATGGGCATCCATGAGCGCCCTGCACAAAAGCTACTAGACAGCCTTGAGCGTGTGTTTGAACGTCCGATGCCGCAAGAAAATGGCTTTGATGTGGTCTCTGGTGCAAAAGCATTGATTGCCGGTAAGCTAAAAGTATTTATGAGTATGGGCGGTAATTATGCCGTGGCAGCACCTGATACCAGTGCAATTCAGCAAGCTTTAACCACCACTCAGCTCAATATTTTTGTCGGTACTAAACTTAATGAAACTATGCTGTATCCGGGCGCGAACAATCTTATTCTGCCTTGCTTAGGTCGTACCGAACGTATTATTACTGCCAAAGGTGAGCAATTTGCCACTATCGAAGATTCCATGTGTCAGATTGTACCCACTCGAGGCAACCTGAAACCCGTCAGCGATACGTTGAAATCTGAAGCACAAATTGTGGCAGATATCGCCACTCATTTGCTTGGTGCTGATTCGTCCATTCCTTGGCAAGCAATGAGTGAAGACTTTGACATCGTTCGTGATTATATCGCCCAAGCGATTGACGGTTTTGAAGACTTTAATCAGCGTATTCGCGAAACCGAGCGTGGCTTTCATTTGTACCATTCTGCGCGGCATCGTGTGTGGAATACTGACAGTGGCAAAGCGCAATTTGAAGTACCACAATACCCTATCACCTACGTCGCAGCACAAATGGCAGAGACCTCTTTAGCCTTTCACCATGACAAAAAACCCAATGATAATACTAATAGTGCGCCAAACAATGAACAAAAAATTTGGCAATTGACCAGTGTCCGTAGCCATGACCAATTTAATACCATGATTTTCGGATTTGAAGATCGCTATCGCCAAACCACTCGCCGTGATGTGTTGTTTATGCACCCAGATGAAATGACTCGTTTGGGTTGGCAAGCAGGTGACCGAGTAATGGTATCTCGCCATGCCAGCTCAAATGGTTCAAATAACACAGACGGTACCGCTCAGCCACGCACGCTAGGGCCGTTAGTATTGACTGAGATGGATATCGCCGCTAACGCTGTCGCAACTTATTATCCTGAATGTAATGATTTATTTGATTTAGACACGCATGCACCAGACTCTCACATACCAGCGTATAAATCGACGACCGTTGTTTTGCAACGCGTTGAGGCAAATGCTGTTACGACCGATCATGCATAGTCAGCAACGGGCGAATCATTGAATGATGCATATATTTAAAGGAGATGATAATTTTGGTAATGACCATACGATATAACGAGGTATTATGATTGCCCAAAGTGATACTGAAACTGACGCAAAATATAGCGATAATTTTTCGGTAAACACCCTAACAGATAAGACGTCAGAAACTATAGAGTCATCTGCAACGCCGCTTGCACGTAATCATTGGGCGCAAAAGCATCATTATCCGACAGATAAGTATAACTCTAACAACATTATTGAGACCCGTGTTGCTAAGACTAATATTGCACAGACCCATATGCAGCAAATCAGTATCGACTGCCAATCAGCGAGCTTAGCAGTGGAAGCTGCGGTTGCTATCGTTATCAATGGTATTCACTATGCGGTACTGATGGCAAGCCCTCACCAGCTAGAGTATTTAGCCGTCGGCTTTTTGTCTAGCGAAGGCTTAATTCAGCATAGTCATGAGCTGCTTGATTGGGAAGTTACCCAACTGAATGATATTGCAGATTATCAAAATCTCACGCAAGATTCATTTATAAAGGAACGATTTATAAGAGATGCTACGGATGAAATTTTTGAATCTGCAGCATTTGAACAAAGCTTATCGTCACTGCAAGATTATGACATTTATGTGGTGGAGCTAGTACTAAACCAGCGTTGCCATCAGCGTATCCAAGCGCAAAAACGTCAGCTAGCAGGGCGTACAGGTTGTGGTATATGCGGCATCACAGGGCTAACACAAGCACTGCCTGACTTGAGTATCTATCGTCAAAACAGACAAAAGGCAGATACACCAAGTCTTGACTGTCTATTAGCAATACGCCAGCAAGTCGATGCGATGCAGCATACTCACCAATTGACTGGTGCCGTACACGCCGCTGCGACGATGTATAATCAGCAGCTATACCTATTCGAAGATGTAGGACGCCATAATGCGCTTGATAAGCTGATCGGTTGGCAACTGCGCAATAAAATAGAGATTAGCTGCGTCCTTATGACCTCGCGCCTATCGATTGAACTGATACAAAAATCGATTCGTGGGCGCATCCCTTGGCTAGTCGGTATGTCTGCACCTACCAGTACCGCAGTGCGTGTCGCTGAGCGTTATGGCTTAGGATTAGCGGGTTTTTTGCGTGATAACAGAGTCACTTACTATTCAAATTATTCAGACCTATAAAGTTTTATGCTCGACTCTCTCATTAAGCGCACTTATTCATAAACTCTCATTTGCAGCGCTTTAATGACAGACATATAACGCTGATTTTTCGATAATAAACGGTCTCCTTTTTAGCTCAAACAAGACCTTTTTAAAACACTATCTATTCCCTATCTCGTTTTATCAAACACACAACGAAATAATAAAGATATTATTTCGTTGTGTGTTTGATAATTATGATGTTTTTTGACGAACCATTCCTAATTTTAAGCTTGATAATAGCTTAATTTGACCTCTTAATACTTTGAATAGCCATTAATTTATGGTCAAATAAGGAGAATTGAGTAGATAATTCGCATTTAGCTAAAAAATAACTTGTAATTTAAATTATATTTGCTAATATAGGCGTCCTTGATTGGCTGGGTGGCAGAGTGGTCATGCAGCGGACTGCAACTCCGTTAACGCCGGTTCGATTCCGACCTCAGCCTCCAATTATTTAGGTTAAAATTTTATTCATATTATATTAATTTTAGCTTGCTTTATTAATATAAATGCTTATAATAGCGACCACTATCTAACAAGTAGAAAGCTTACTTTTAGATAATACAAGTTTTGCCCGGGTGGTGAAATTGGTAGACACAAGGGATTTAAAATCCCTCGCTAGTAATAGCGTGCCGGTTCAAGTCCGGCTCCGGGTACCATTATATTAAAAGGCTTCCAAGCAATTGGAAGCCTTTTTCTTATTGTGCATTTTCTCTTATTAAACTAATTTTTTTCCACTATTTAGACAATTTGCTAGTAATCAACTGCTAGCTTTACTGTTAAACGTCCTTCTCACGTTTAGGGTAATAAGCTATATCAATTGTATATAATCAATAGTTAGCCACATCCTATTATCCCATTCTGAAAAGGCAAACCTTGTGTCGTAATAAAAAATAGATAGAACGATCCTAACATGATAAAAAAAGCAGCCACTTTCATAGTACTTAACGGCCTATTGGTGACACTAGCCAGCGCAAGCATTAATTTGGAATCCGTGAGCATAAATAAACACAGTGCCTGCATAAAGATAGCCTTTAATAATTGCTCATAGATTAAAGGACCGCGAGTTTGTTCAACAAACAGCAGAATCGATATATCTACGATGATCATAGTGAAAAAGGCATGTTTAACAGAGCTATTTAAATACGCATTTCCATTGTGTCGTTGGTAAACTTTGGGTCGCCTGGCTCTTTTCCTTTTTATATAACTCGTGGTAGGTTGAATAGTCATCGGGTTGGTTGCGTTAAAATACCAAATGGTTTCCCACCTTCCTTTAGTCATGTCTGGCATGATGTCTTCTGCTTGAAAATGTTGCAACTCCTGACTGGCAGGTGACCACCAATATCCTGTCTGCGGACAAGGCTGATTTGCCTCACAACGTGAAGATTCCAGTACTACACTACTGCCACCACCACTATCCGCGATACGCTCAACGAGCATCCAAGTAACAGGAGCTCTACCGACAGCGTGTGTCGTATCAGGGTCATAACCGACATTAGCTTCATTTGCTAACATGCCATCCAATAGCACTTGAGCACTGGCATCTGCTCGATTTGGTACATAAATGCCAGCGACAGGGACGACTTCATCTACCTTAACGCTATATTGTTGGTTGAGACTATAGATAGGCCATGATTCAGGCGCATTGAGCGCTCCTCTTGATTCAATGCTATAATTTTCTATTAAGTCGTATAAACACCAACCAAAATAACTGGTTATTCCCATGTTAAAAGCGCATAAGCTTGCCTCTCTTTCCCATTTCTCATAATTCAGCTGTTGCTGCTCTGGCATCCAGTCGGTATCATAATCCATACTGATAGCGCGAAAATCACTCTCAACATTACCACCATATCTTATTGCTATTAAATCGCCATTTAACAGCTCTTGATAGCCAACATTTAAGCTGTCTAGAGTATCACGCAGGTTTGGCAATACCCGCTCGCCCCAGACGATATCAGGTTGTCTGTTAATAGGACGCGTTCGGTAATCAAAGGGCAAATCATTGACGAACAGTTCTAATGCGTATTCAGCAGCTTCTAACATATTCGCAAAGGCATCGCGCATCTCTTTAAAGTAAGCAGGTGAGCTATAGCGCTCTAATAAGTAAATCTCTTGCGGTCTTATGATGTAGTTATTCATTTTTTATTGATTCTCGTACTGTCTAATCGACGTTGGCTAATCAGTTTTCATCTAAGCAATCACCAGCATCACATACAATATAGAGCCAATAAACCAAGTCGCATTAATAGCCATTCCTGAATACCATTTCCGCTTAACGGCTTGATTTTGGTTTGCAAAAGCTGCTTGGCGCTCTGCGGTGACAGGCAGAATATTATATGGGTTGTTTTGCCCATCCCACATGAGCCGACGTTGCACTTCCGGATGTAGAGCAGGATTAGCGCTCGACTGGTATATATTACCCTCGGCTAAATCTAAGTAGCTAACCGTACAAGCGCGCAACCAACCCATAAAAGTCACCTCGTGGCGTAGTCCTGTTAAGCCTTTGTTTTTCTTCTCTTGAGCAATATCAGCACAGGCAAAGAGTGAGGTACTGATGTCTGTCGGACAAGCATGAGCATATCGGGGATCAAGCGGTAGCTCTTCAGCGGGACGTTCCATATAGGTGCGAATAAACGCCCACTGGTCGTAAGGGTTTAGTTGCATGTCTTCAAAGTTAATAGATAAGCTTGGTTCTCTTGTTGACTCATCGATGACATGCAGATTCAGTACTTCATACACCAAACCTTCATTGCGTCTTACGGAGGCTGTGATGTCTTTATAATTAATCAGATGAAAGATAGGGGCTTGCTTACGGTTATGCTCGTAGTAAGCAATCTGCTGGGTATTTTTTAGTAGTAAGATTTTGTGGTATCGAGATTTTTTAGTTTTAAGTTGTTTTAAAGTTAGAAAAGGAGCAGTGAAAAAACTAATGAGGATAAATATTAGACATATAATCGCATAAAGATAGTAGATTAATACTCCTTCCTTTATTACTGAATTGAACATAGCGTAAATTAAGAAAAAAAACTGTCCAAGCAACCATAGTGAGGCATAAGATGCCAATAAAACTAAGTTTTGAATAGAGTTAATAATAGGATGAAATAGCAGATAGTCTGGATTCACATCATGAATAAGTGTACTTATTCTATCAATACTGGCTTTTTTTTCTTGGAAATTACCAATCTCTCCTTCATAAGGGCGACTGAGTATTTTACCGACAGGAGGTATAGGAGGAACAGGTAAGATCATAGTAGCATTCAACTCAAATGTATTGTTTCATCAGATTTTTTAATATTTATTATTATCTAGATAGCTTACGTTTTTTAAGGGGTATGACGGATTGCGGCTACTATCAGGCGTATAAGTAACGATCACTTTTGCCTTGCTAATATTATGGGGTTCAAACTTTAGTAACTGCGTATCAATGATAAAGTGAGTTTCCGACTCTTTTTCAGTCACTTTTTTTGTCACTATCGGTATTAATTTCTCAATGGCTAATGACGTAATATTACTAGCAACGGGTTCATCGCTGGTAGAGTTATAGAATGTCGCTTTATATAGGTTTTGTGCTCTGCCGTTTTTATCAGCGACGACTTCTATCGTCAACTGGCTTGCTTTGTCCCAATTGCCAATGTGAACCTGACTTTCAAATAAGGTCAGATGCTCTCGCACACTGCCGAATACTGGCGGTAGCCTTATTTCACTGGTTGAGTCAACTTTATGCTCTACAGGCATTCTACCTTGAAAGGTTTGCAAACGATTATTGGCTAAGAATAAGGTGCTCGCAGTGATAAAGCCACTAATGTCATCTGCTAAACTGTTAAAAGCGGGCTGTGTCTGAAACGGGTTTATCAGGTAGTAGTCTTGTCCTCGCATAGCTTTATGACCAAACACGCTGTTGTCTAGCCAATACTCTATTAATACGTTTCGTTTATTATCATACTTATAAGCTAAACGCTGAAAGCTATAGATTATTAGTCAATCATCCTAAGCAATCACCAGCATTACATACAGTATTGACCCAATAAACCATGTCGCATTCACGGCGATACCTGAATACCATTTCAGCTTTACCGCTTGGTTTTGGTTTGCAAAAGCGGCTTGACGCTCTGCTGTGACAGGCAGAATGTTATACGGATTGTTTTGCCCATCCCACATAAGCCGTCGCTGAACTTCTGGATGTAGTGCAGGATTGGCACTCGATTGATAGATATTGCCTTCGGCCAAGTCTAAGTAACTGACGGTACAAGCGCGCAACCAACCCATAAAGGTCACTTCATGTTGTAGTCCAGTCAGACCCTTGTCTTTTTTCTCTTGAGCAATATCGGCACAGGCGAGTAGCGATGTGCTGATATCTGTTGGACACGCGTGGGCATATCGTGGGTCAAGCGGTAGCTCGTCTGCGGGACGCTCCATATAGGTACGGATAAACGTCCATTGGTCGTAAGGGCTAAGTTGCATATCTTCGAGATTAATACTTTGGATGGTTTGGTTGGTTTTAGGATCAATCACATGCAGGTTCAAGGCTTCAAAAACGACGCCGTTGTTACGTCTGACTGAGGCGACAATATCTTTATAATTAATTAAATGAAAAACAGGCGCTTGCTTACGATTATGCTCATAATAGGCAATTTGTTGGGTCTGTTTTAACAATACTATTTTATTATAATGGGATTTTTTGTTTTTAAACTGTTTATATGCTATATACGGTAGTAATCCAAACATTAAAATAGACAATAGCTGTACGATAATTAAGAAAACAGCTATCCAATCAAAATCGCTTTTAAATAAAATGTCATAAAAAATAACAACTGAAATAAATAAAGTTTGCCCAAACAACCAACTAAAGCAATAAGCCATCAAAAATCCAACCAATTGATATGAGTTAATAATGGGATGGAACAGTAGATAATCTGGATTTACCTCATGCACATCACGGCTCAGCTTTTCTATACTCGCTACTTTTTCTCGATACGCAGGTATGCTTTCTTCCCAAGGTCGACTCAGGAGCTTTTCGATAGGATGAGTATTGTTTGGAGGATTATAAATCATTATTTTCTCGTAATCTTTAATACTTGTTGTTATCTAGATAGCCAACGTCTTTTAAAGGATATGGCAGATTGCTGCTAGTATCAGGCGTATAAGTCACAATCACTTTTGCATTATTGATACTATGCGGTTCAAACTTTAATAACTGCGTTCTAATAACAAACTGATCGTCTAACTTCTCTTTTGTCACTATAGGTAGCAATTTCTCAATAGCTAATGACGTAATATTACTAGCAACTGGCTCATCGCTGGTAGAGTTATAGAATGTCGCTTTATATAGGTTTTGTTCTATGCCGTTTTTGTCAGCGATGACTTCTATCGTCAACTGGCTTGCTTTGTCCCAATTGCCAATATGAACCTGACTTTCAAATAAGGTCAAATGCTCTTTTACAATCTCAAGGATTGGCGGAAGTCTTATCTCACTGTTTGTGCTTATTTCGTGCTCCACAGGTACATTACCTTGAAAGGTTTGCAAACGATTATTAGCTAAGAAAAAGGTACAAGCCGTGATAAAGCCACTAATGTCTTGCTCCAAACTATTGAAAGGCGACTTTGACTGAAACGGATTAATTAAATAATAATCTTGTCCTCGCATAGCTTTATGACCAAACACGCTGTTGTCTAACCAGTATTCTATCAATGTATTGTTTTTATCATCAAACTTATAGGCTAGGCGCTGAAAAGTATAGCTTAGAGTCATACCGACAAACATAATCGCTAATAGTGGTAGCGCAGGTAATGCGGCGGCTGGCGATGCTATCGCTAATAAGCCTAGATTAAATCCGGCATAAGCTGAAGCACCTATCGAGACGGCTGAACCTATTGTTAACGCTGAAGATGTTAAATTCCCATCATTAAATTTACGATAGCCATAAATTGCTAAGCTTCCTACCTCAAACGTCGCGCCAACCACACCTAGCCACCCTGCGCGATAGACAAGCCTGTTTGCAAAGCTGGTTCTGCCAAGCACGCTAGCTCCCGATGCTGCCACATCCATACTCGCCGTGACTAATGCAAGTCCAGAGCTGATAGTACCTAATTGCTCTTGCGTTAGCCGTAGCGGGTCGCCTGCGTATTTTAATCTGGCGATCGCTGGTACACTGGCGATCACTGCATTTAACTGGAAATATGCGATAAAAACAGACACGACACCCATACTTCCATTCGCTATTTTTTGGGCACTATTGTGCCATTCAATGCCTTTAGCTGCTAAGTCGCCATTTAACAGCTCTTGATAGCCAATATTAAGACTATCTAAAGTATCACGTAAGTTCGGTAATACGCGCTCGCCCCAAACGATATCAGGTTGTTGGTTTAAGGAGCGCGTACGGTAATCAAAGGGTAAATCGTTGACGAATAGTTCTAGAGCGTATTCAGCAGCGTCTAGCATATTCGCAAAAGCATCGCGCATCTCTTTAAAATAAACGGGTGAACTGTAACGTTCTAATAAATAGATTGCTTGAGGTCTGATGATGTAGTTGTTCATTTTTAGCGGTTCTCGTACTGTTTAATAGAGGTTGGCTGATAAGTTTTTATCTAAGCAATTACCAACATCACATACAATATCGAGCCAATAAACCATGTCGCATTCACGGCGATACCTGAATACCATTTCCGCTTAACGGCTTGATTTTGGTTTGCAAAAGCTGCTTGGCGCTCTGCTGTGACAGGCAAGATGTTATATGGGTTGTTTTGACCATCCCACATAAGCCGACGCTGAACTTCCGGATGTAGTGCAGGATTAGCGCTCGACTGGTATATATTACCCTCAGCGAGATCTAAGTAGCTAACGGTACAGGCTCGTAACCAACCCATAAAAGTCACTTCATGACGCAGCCCTGTTAAGCCCTTGTTTTTCTTCTCTTGGGCGATATCAGCACAAGCTAGTAATGAGGTGCTAATATCTGTTGGACAGGCGTGGGCGTACCTTGGATCAAGCGGTAGCTCTTCAGCGGGACGTTCCATATAGGTGCGAATAAACGCCCACTGATCATAAGGGTTTAGTTGCATGTCTTCACAGTTAATAGATAAGCTTGGTTCTCCTGTTGATTCATCGATGATGTGCAGATTCAGTACTTCATACACCAAACCTTCATTACGCCTTATGGAGGCTGTGATATCTTTATAATTAATCAGATGAAAGATAGGGGCTTGCTTACCGTTATGTTCGTAGTAAGCAATCTGCTGGGTATTTTTTAGTAGTAGAATTTTATGGTATCGAGATTGCTTTCTTTTTAGTTGCTTTAGAGTTAAATATGGTGAAAAGCCAAGCATTGTTAGGAATATTATAAGCATAATAATTGGAAATAAAACTATTAGCTCAAACTCTTCAATAAAAAAATATTTAAGAACTACATATAAAAATAAAAATAAAAACTGTCCAAACAACCATGCACCACAATATGACGCTAAAAGCCATACATTTTGAATAGAGTTAATGATAGGATGAAATAGCAGATAGTCTGGATTCACATCATGAATAAGTGTACTTATTCTATCAATACTGGCTTTTTTTTCTTGGAAATTACCAATCTCTCCTTCATAAGGGCGACTGAGTATTTTACCGACAGGAGGTATAGGAGGAACAGGTAAGATCATAGTTATACAATATGTAGTTAGCAATTTTTGCTAGCTATTATAAGCCACCACTGCCCATACAAATAAGCCAACGTTGATGAGTATGATACATACCCATCTGACATTAACCTCCCAATTTCTACCTTCAAACGCTAGTTTGGCTTCATAAGTTATGGGCTGTATTGGATACGGGTTATCTTGACCGTCCCATGTGAGTAGCTTTTGCACGTCGGGATGCAAGATGGCGCGTTTGGTACATTGGTAATGATTAGCCTGAAATAGATTACCTAAGGCTATTATTGAGCCTATTATAAAGACCATGATTTGACCACCGCCAGAATGATCACTAGGCAGTATGCTGTTTTTACGATAGATAATATCAGCACAAGCAAACAGTGATTTACTAGTGTCAGCTGGGTAAGCTTCGCAGAACTCAGGATTTATCGGTAAGTCATCGGCTTCATTTTCCATATAGGTACGGATAAATGCCCATTGTACACGCGGGTTGACTCTATAATCTTCTAGCTTTAGATGATGGGTGATATCGCCTGTCTCAGGATCAGCGACATACAGATTAAGCGGTGTGTAGGCTCGATTATATGGGTCTTGATGTAAGTCTGGATGCACATCTTTATAGTCGACTATCTTAAGCGCATAAGGCTGTCTAAAATTCCATAATGGACGGTAATAATAAGCTATTTTCTGTTCTTTTTTTAAAAAGTAGTACTGGGTACGAATGAAGCGCTTTCTGATGAGTTGATAGAGAAATAAAATTAGTGGCGTACCAAATACAACAATCCATAAGAAGCTGAATACTATATCAAAAATACTAAATTCACCATCTATAAAGACAACCTCTCCAATATCTTGAAGAAAATAATTACCTAACCAAAATGAAGAAAAATAAACCCAGCCAACAGCAAAATAAAACACCCAGAAGTATGCGGGTAGGAAGGTTAAGTAATCAGGATTAACATCATGAATTTCTTTGTTAAGATGTTCAATCTCTTCAGTGCTCTTTAATAAGCTTTTGTCTATACTGGCGGTATAAGGACGGTCAATAGGATTGTGAAGCTTACTAAGGTGGGTAGCGAAATCATCGCGTAGTTGCATGTTATTATCCCTAATTACTTTTATCTAAGCAATCACATACAGTAATAAAAAGGTAGCCAATGATTTATTAAGACAACCACCCCAAACCAATCACATACCAGAGTTTATCGACCATGCTCGGATAGTCACCATGTGGTCTTGCCGCGCCTATCATGTCTATAATAAATGCACCGATAAACAGCATGATAATAGTAGCAATAATAATACCTACACTGTAAACAATGGTCTTCCAAATAGGCTGGTTATTCTGTTCAAGGTTGCCCTCTGGTAAATGTTTGTTTAAATCATAAGGGTCATTGGGATCAATCTGACATTCCGCTTCAATAGCTTTGCTAAACTGATGGCGGTAGCTGGTCAGCATTGAGATCACACGGCCAACATAACGCAGAGCTAATAAAGGTAGAATAACTATTGTCACTGGGTAAAACCTAAAAGTTCGTTCAGGGTACTCCATGTTTTCGTGAGAGTAATGTACTACGTTCAATATCAAACGCTTAAATGACATCAGCGGGGTTTCACGTTTCTTATGTATGGGATAGATGTAACGTATGGCCTCTTTGACTTCTTTTAGTTGCTGATCGTCACCTTCCATATAACGACGGATAAACTCAAAATAACTGATTAAACTTTTATCAAAGACATTGTTTTGAAAGGCAAGTGCAAACATACCCGTAATGGTTTCGCCGTTTTTATCAAAGGTCACGGCTCTGATGTCTCTATCTTCATTGATATAGGCAATAAAAAAAGTTAAGTCATCCCAGTTATATACTTCTACTTTACGATTGTATTGACGGACATAGACCTTACGGGTTTTACGATTAAAACGGATGGGATAATGCCATGTGGTAAATAGTTCGGTTGAGAGCACATTGATTAATGGAGCGAAGAATAGAATCATAGAAAAAGCGAGAATAAGACCAATACTAAGAAATACGATGTCAAAATCTATTGTGGATTTTACAATCAGATAGAGGATACCATTACTCACAGATAGCCCCACAAACCCTAAACATAATCCCCATCCTACCGCATCACCACGTCGTCTTTCATTGCGCCCTGTAGTCTCAAGATAAGTCGAGTTAAACTGTACCACCGTTTGTTGAGGGTGCAATGGCACATCATAGTTTTTATATTTATCCAAAGGCACTGTCTCATGGATGCCTTTAACGTCTACAAGCTTCTGCCCTACCGCTTGATAACCTGGGGTCAAAAATGGCGGTTTCTTTGTCAGTCGAAACCGCCCTTCCATGTCTACAACGAATCCACTCATTTTTAGTTGTCCTTAATGTCGTGGCAGTTTGAGCAGACTCTTATCAAGTACAAACCTCATTCCTGATCATTAATTGTGCTAAGCATCTTAAAAAGATTATGAGTGGCGTTAGCTTTTAAATTATTGTAATTCACAAGAACCAATTCATCCAAGTCCTCTGTCGTTGGCTCACTATCTACATTTATCAAACCTTGTATGCCAACATTAACTGACACATCGCTATGCTCTGATACAAACTGTATAAGTTGCTGTCTAAGCTGTTCTTGACGCTCGTTTCTGGTGATAATAAGTAGCTCACCACCTGAAATTTCTAATATAAGCTCATCACCTTCAACTCTTAAATCGCCAAAGTATCGATCTGTCCCTCCTTCATACTCACTGATCGGAATGTCATCAGGATTGGTTGCAAAGTTTTCAAAATATAGCTTGTTCTGCTCTTCTTCAAGCGCTTCGAGATACTCTAATCTCAACTCTTCTGCGGTCTTGGACGTATTATCAGCATAAGAAGTGTCAGCTGCCATAGCAAGTTGCGACTGACTAACTCCTATCGTAAATAGTAGGGACACACACAGCCACATTTTAAATAAGGTCTTTGGAATTGAATGATTTACCATATGTAAAACTCATTTATTATAAGTTGATTGATAAAATATTGATTAACTTAATCGTCTAACTGATTGGTCTCGTTGAAATACCAGATAGTTTGCCATTCAAGTCGCTTCATCTTTGGCATGATGTCGCCTGCTTTGAAGTGTTTGACATCTTTACTTGATGGTGACCACCAGTAGCCTGTGAATGGACAAGGTTTACCCGACTCACAACGTAAACGTTTTGGCTCGACATTATGGTTACCGCCGCCAGTATCCGCGATACGCTCAACCAACATCCAAGTGACTGGTGCATCACCAACCGCTTGCATGGTTTCAGGATCATAACCGACGTAAGCTTCATTTGCTAACATGCCATCCAATAACACTTGAGCACTGGCATCTGCTCTACTAGGTACATAAATACCTGCGACAGGGACGACTTCATCTAACTCAACGCTATATTTTGGATTAAGACGATAAATAGGCCACGATTCGGGTGGGTTAAGTGGTCCTCGCGATTCAGTAGTATAGCGTTCAATTAAACTACCAATTTTCCAGCCAAAATAACTGGTTATTTCTAAGTTAAAAGCGCGCGTGCTTGCCTCTCTCCGCCATTTTTCATAATCAAGTTGTTGCTGCTCAGGCATCCAATCGATATCATAATCCATACTGATAGCCCGAAAATCACTCTCAACATTACCGCCATATCTTATTGCCGCTAGATCCCCTTTTAACAGCTCTTGATAACCAACATTTAAGCTGTCTAGAGTATCACGCAGGTTTGGCAATACCCGTTCGCCCCAGACGATATCAGGCTGTCTATTGATAGGACGTGTACGGTAATCAAACGGTAAATCATTGACAAACAGCTCAAGCGCCTGCTCAGCAGCTTCTAACATAGTTGCAAAGGCATCGCGCATCTCTTTAAAATAAGCGGGTGAGCTGTAGCGTTCTAATAAATAGATTTCTTGAGGTCTTATTATATAGTTTTCCATTGTTTGCTCACTTATACCAGTTTTGTTTGAGGGTTGGCACGCCAACCATATCTGTATTTTCTAAACCCTTTAGATCACTACCATAGCCCCATCCTGTTTTTCTGCGTGGTTTTACTCTGCTTTTAATTAATTGTGCTGGATCAAGTACAATTTGTTTGCCACCACCCTCTAACACATACATAGCACCGCGTCCATTAGCCGTTTGGATTTGACCTTTACTATTTTCAAGTATTTGACTGGCGGCTTTACCTTCCCAAACTTTCATACCACCTTTAGGAACAATGTAATGGACGACTTCTCCATTACTATTCCAGCTTGCCCATACTGCAAAACGTCTGCGCCAATCTTCTCGTTTTTTAAGTTTCAAATACTCCGAAGCTCGCATCCAACATATACTATTATCATTACTAGTAGGGTCAACAACGCGATATAAACTCGTCCCCTGTTTTAGTTCTACTGCCTTCATATCATGAAATGTGTTAAACTTTTTCCATAATGGTCCTTTACCTTTATCAGAAATATTGGGATAACCTTTAGGTATTTTGGGACATTCTTCTACTTTAGGATATTTAATTCTTCTGGTCACATCTACCCATTTAGGCGAACTGATTTTTATAAGTTGCACCTCACCATCAGTATGGACTTTTCTAAAATTCGCAACGTTTGTCAAGTTGGTTACTGCTTTATAGCCTCCTTCAGCATCTAAACGTATTGCTAGCCGCTCTAAAAAGTCTTGCACAGGCGCTAAAAATTCACCAAGACGTCTGTTAGCACGATTTCGTATGTCTACTACTACTTTAAGTATATCAGCTGCTTTTTTACCTATACCTGAGCTGCCATACTTTTGTACAAATTCAACAGTCTCCTTTAGATAGCCAATATGCTCGTCAAATACTGTTAAAATCTGCGTCTTATTGACTTTAGCTTTTAAACTCCTTAGTTGCTTAGCTGACCACCTGTATACGTTCCCAGAGGCTTCTTTGCGTATTAGCTTTTTTACGGCAGGACGTCCTAAAAACTTATTAAGCTCTTTTATACCTTGCTCAATAGCTGGTTCAACTGCTTTATATATCAGGCTACCTGAAAATTTGCCAGCTTTAGATAAAGGTCTCATCATGAAGCGTCTAATAGGGGCAAGTAGTACTTTAAATATTCCTTTAAATAGCGATCCTAAAACTGGAAACAGACCGATCAAGGTCAAAATTAGACCCACCCATGCCCAAGGATTACTGTCATCTTCATTTATTTTTTTACAGTTAGCGCAGATATCTCGAACATCACAAATCTGGTCTACCAACGGAATCATAGAAACGACAGTACCAGTAACGACTTGAGCAGTAGATGGTTCCGTTGCAAAATCACCTTGTATGACTACCCAAAGCCAATCGGCAATATCATTTGCTGTTTCTTTACCCTTTTGCACAGCGCCATTAACAGGTACCATAAACCATGCAAGCGCATTTGAAAGTTCTTCTTTTTTCGGTAAAAAGCTCATAGTTGCACCTTCTATTATTTAATAAAGCTTTTAGCAGCTTCTAAAACTTTAAGAAATGAATCAGGAGTAGCGTCTTCAAAATCTTTTTCTTCATATTCAACACGGTTAGCCTGCTCAGGCACATTTTCATGATGTGCTTCACCTTTTCTATCGAGTCTTCCTTTAATAACTTGTCCGCTATCAAAAAATATCTTGTAGCCAACATCAGGTATACCTTCACCATCAACTCCTAAAAGCTTAAGACCAATCCAATTTTTCATTTCTGCCGACGGCAAGAAGGGTAATTCAGTTTTAACTCCACCCCCACTGCCCCAATCCACCTTACTTGCCTTATAGCCCACCTGACTTGGCGTGATAAACGTCACATTACCACCCGATATCTCAATGCCACTACCTGCGGCTTTCAGCGTTAGCGTATCAGGCGCGATAATCTCAATACTATCTCGGCTATGGAGTCGCAGTACTTGCTCGCTATCTAAACGCATCTCGTTCTGATGTGCTTGTATGGTCACATCGCCATGAGCAGCGGTATGGGTTTGGGCTTTATTACTGTAGTAATGGATATCGCCCGCTACTAGCTGATTCATTTGCGTTTGACTGTGATGATGAGTATTGTCTGTCGCGTGGCTATGCGTGCTTTGGGTACTGGTATGCTGGCTGTGTTGTCCACTTAGCATCGCGAGATGACGCTGAGAGTCGATCAGTAGATTAGGTTGTTGCCATTGTCCTGACTCGCTTAAACTTGAGTCATTGGTATCTTCGCTAAATTGGGCAAAAGGTGTTTGCGCATCTTCTTTACTACTGCTTTGCTTGTTATTGCTGCTGCTTTCTAATCCCACGGGCTGATGGATGTCAGCTAGCTGAGCGTAAGCTTGTTGATGTTGGTCAGCAGTTTGCAGTTTGCTATGACTGTCATGACTCATGTGGCTATTCGATGCACTGTTAATATTGTGGCTACTGATATGAATACCTGTACTGCCTTGCACATTGGCGGCGGCTTGGGTCTCGATGCTGATGCCTTTGCCCCGTGCTTGACCGCGAGTATGGTCGGTATGCTGGTATAGATGACCAATGGTTAGGCTAGACTGGAAGCTGCTGCTATAAACATTAATCTGTGGGCTGTCAGGATGGGCGTCAAACATTAGCTGGTTATAGCCGTTGATAAGGCTGTCTTTGGTCGCCTCGCCTGTTCGACTGCTATCGATACTTTGAGTCTTGATACCGTCTATGGGATAAGCATGGCTTTGGTTGATAAACCAAGCTGGACTGGTGGCATCAATGCTACCTGAGTCACTGACGATACTGTTGTGCTGAGCATCAGAATTGCCTTGGCCATTATGGGTGCTACCAATGATGATGGGATGAGTGATGTCGCCACCGATAAAGTCGATAAGCACGTGTTGCCCATGGCGTAGCGGATGGGTTTGTCCCATGTGATCAGCGACTAAGTGGCTGGCAATGGGTATCCAATGCGCGCTGTCGCCGCCTTCGCTTTGCCAGTGGTATCTAATATGGGCACGGTGGTTACGGTCATGAGTGATAGCGCTGCTGTCTGTGTCTATGATGCTGGCGCTCATAAGTCCTGTTAGACTCGGATGCGGTTGCCCAAGTGTAGCAAGCTGCTCTCCATAAGGAATATGGTGATGGTGCGGAAATGGCAGGTAGCAGGCGCTGATGTGATGCACGTTATTGTCGTTGATCTCCCAATATGGTTTGATAGCTATTTGAAATCAACACTGATATAGCAGTTGCTGTATCTTGAGATAACTTATTGCCGCTTAATTGGCCAAACAACTTGCCGTATTTACTTTCGTTCTTTCCAATGAACTCTGATAGCACAGTGAACGAAGCTTGTATATCTCCTTTCAATGAGTCATAAAGTCTGTCAGTGTTGACGCTCTTTTGTTCTTGTTGTTTGATTAAAGAGATTAGGTCAGGCTGCAAATTACATAGGGTATTAATAATCCAGTCACCCACCTGTATATCAGTATTGGTACTGTTATTACCCATTCCACAAGCTCAATACTATTCTATCGATACATCTCAAATAAAGAAGAAACTACTGAATAATAAAATAGTTATCAATAATTGAATAGTTAGAATAATGAGTAAAATCCTTTTCCTATCTATAATTTCATTGACTAGCTCTATGTGTCTTATATCTGTTTTTCTATATTCTTTTTTTAAAATTTTTTTTCTCATCTGAATACCAGCGTAAGCTCCCAAATTATAGAGAAGCAGAAAAGATATGCGCAGATAATCGTTCATTTTAAAAACTTTAGTAGTGCTACTTGTAAAGTTGTTGAAAAACTCCTTATCTTTAATAACTTCGTATTGTAAAGCTAGGCTTAGTAAAGGAGCTACTGCGAACATTAGATATACAACCGGTACTGCATAAATCTCACTATCTGATTTGCTATCAATAAAAAATAACCAGTAAACAAATAGAAATGTGAAGAATACAAATGATAATAAGTGTAGGATTGATTTTTTTTTCACAATTTAATTCCTAGTATTTTCATAAACAATATTACCTGCTATCTCTCCTAAACTGCCCCCAAGTAACCCACCCCCAAAACCCCCAATCACTGCACTGAGACCTACAATGACGACACCTCCTATACCTCCTGTTCCTACAGTAAAACCTACAATTATAGCGCCAACTACCGCACCTTGTGCAGCTCCATATTCAGCGCCTATTACAGATCCTGATAGCTTTAATGGCTCAATGGCTACAGCTTTATGAAGTTTATCTGAGTTTTTAGATTTGTATGCGTCATGAATCTCTTTACTACCTTTAAATGCGTTGTATCCAACAACTAGATTACCACCAAGTTTCAAAGTCTTTGTTACTTTTCCATTTTTCTCCATATTATTTACGTAAGCATCCAAGCCTCCATTAAATGATGTCGATCTTTTCATTTCGGACTTGATCGACTTACTCAATTTATCAGTTCTTACCCCTTGATCCCATTTTAAAAACCGTAATGATAATTTATTGTTCAAAGCTTTATATATTTTTGCGTTGTCCGTTCTAAATTGAGAGAAATGTTTTGAATTACCAGATTTCGTACCTTGTGCTTCATTATAGTTACTCACTAGTGTTCCAAAATTCTTTAATGTATCTTTATTAGTTTGACTTGAGAATGTTATTACAGCACTAGAACCATCTGCAAAATAGTCAAGAAGGGTTTTATCACTATCCTTATTATCATTTGTTATTTCAGTTGGCACAGGGTTTGAAGATACGCCAACAAAATCAGCATCAGATAAAGTACTTGTGGTCAAATCTGACAAATAAACAAAAAGCTCTGGATTAAAACCTTTCTCTCTCTTCATTTTTTCAATTTTATTTTTGGCATCTTTTGCATATTTTTTCATCTTTTGAAGTTCAGTATTACTGCTATGAGATGAGTTGGATAAAATCACAACGTCACCAGGTTGTAAAGTAAGAACAGGCGTACCGATTAAATGTGGATTATTAGCTCGAAAGATGTTCTCTTCTAATTTGGTTGGTGTGTATTTATAAGCTCTTGTTAAAAAACTTTCAATAGATTCTTGTTTTTTAACTAAATACCAAGCAACTTCAGTATTATCTACACCTACTATTTTATTATTCTTCGGGTCTCTTTTGAGTGATGCTGGCGTTGTTTTGAGCTTATATCTACTAGCTCGCCCTTCCTTAGATAGTGGATTTGCCGTAATATCTTTTATAGGCTTACCTTTTATATCTTTGATGTAATATCTGACTTCTTCGACACCACGGTTAGAGAGATTATGTTTTTCAGATAGACCATTGTTACTGAACCTTCTATTTTTACCTAATGAATGTGGCTTACTACTTGTGGGTTTTGCCGAAAGACTCTTATAAGTGACTGTAACATCATATCTAATTAAGCTAATATCGACCATGTCTGATACTTCTAATTTAAGTTTTGTATAATATTTAGCCATATCTAGTCTTCTCCCTCTACATCCACTTCATCATCCTCTACTGCTTCCTCCACTTCATGAACAATCACATGCAACTCATAGTCCTTCGATTCTTCATCAACTAATAGTTTTAACTTACCTTCATAGTCAGTAATATGAATTTCTGTCGAACCATCAGGTTTAATAAGCATACATTTGGTAAAAGCAAGCGGGTTATCATCTTGGTCATGTACTATATAGCGTAGATAATAGTCTAAGTTTTCAGGTAGTTTGGCTGTCGGTAAGTGTACAGCAGGAGATCCTGCTCCACCCCCACTACCCCAATCCACTTTACTGGCCTTATAGCCCACCTGACTTGGTGTGATAAACGTCACATTACCACCCGATATCTCGATGCCACTGCCCGCCGCTTTTAGGGTTAGCGTATCAGGCGCGATAATCTCAATACTGTCTCGACTATGAATACGTAGGACTTGCTCACTATCAAGTCGCATTTGCGCTTGGTGCGCTTGTATAGTCACATCACCATGAGCGGCGGTATGGGTTTGGGCTTTGTTTGAATAGTAGTGAATGTCTCCTGCCACCAGCTGATTCATTTGCGTCTGGCTGTGATGATGAGTATTGTCTGTCGCGTGGCTATGTGTATTCTTGGTGCTGGTATGCTGACTGTGTTGTCCGCTTAGCATCGCGAGATGACGCTGAGAGTCGATCAGTAGATTAGGTTGTTGCCATTGTCCTGACTCGCTTAAACTTGAGTCATTGGTATCTTCGCTAAATTGGGCAAATAGGGTTTGCGCATCTTCTTTACTGTTGCTCTTATTATTGCTGCTGCCCTCTAGTCCCACTGCCTGATGAGTCTCGGCAAGCTGCGCGTAGGCTTGCTGATGCTGATCGGCAGTTTGTAGCTTACCGTGACTATCATGACTCATATGAGAGTTTGATGAAGGGTCTGCTTGCTGACTACTGATATGTAAGCCTGTTCCGCCTTGCACATTGGCGGCGGCTTGGGTCTCTAAACTGATACCTTGTCCTCGGGCTTGTCCTCGGGTGTGGTCGGTATGCTGATACAGATGACCAATGGTTAGGCTGCTTTGATAGCTGCTGCTATAGACGTTAATCTGTGGACTATTTGGATGGGTGTCAAACATTAGTTGATTGTGGCCATTCGCTAGACTGTCTTTGGTCGCGTCGCCTGTGCGACTGCTATCGATACTTTGAGTCTTAATGCCATCTATGGGATAAGTATGGCTTTGATTGATAAACCAAGCGGGACTGGTGGCGTCAATAGTGTCGGTATCACTGACGATACTATTATGCTGAGCATCAGTATTGCCTTGGCCGTTATGGGTGCTGCCAATGATGATGGGATGAGTAATGTCACCGCCGATGAAGTCGATCAGAACATGTTGCCCATGACGTAGCGGATGGGTCTGTCCCATGTGATCGGCGACGAGGTGGCTGGCGATGGGTATCCAGTGTGCGCTATCGTCACCTTCGCTTTGCCAGTGATATCTAATATGGGCACGGTGATTGCGGTCATGAGTGATGGCGCTGCTATCGGTGTCTATGACACTGGCGCTCATCAGACCTGACAGACTCGGATGAGGTTGTCCAAGTGTAGCAAGCTGTTCACCATATGGGATGTGATAGTGGTGCGGAAACGGTAGGTAGCAGGCATTGATATGATGGACGTTGTCGTCATTGTCGTCATCATTGTCATGAATGGCATGGTCGGTATTTGGCTGTAAGGTAATAGGATCAAAAGGTGCTACCCCCAACCAATCTGCTGGAATATGATTATTAATATGCTGATGAATAGACACTAGACTGATGGGATCGGTTAAATAAGGATTACCATCGATATAGTGGCTACTTGGCAAACTCAGATGACGGATGTTACCGGTTAGGCTGCCTAGATTGGCACGCTGCTGTTGGTTCTGCTGGTAGCGGGTGGCGAGCTTATCGAGACTGTCATCATCAAAACGGCTATGACTGTGCATAAAGCGCTGATGCGTGCTGTTTGATGAGTCGATCGGTTGCTCGCTACTGCTACTGCCGGTATAGGTACTCATCAAGCGACTGTCATAACGATGTAGGTCGCTTTGCTGAGTATGCTGAGCAATACGCGGACGAATGGCAGTAATGCGGTCTTGTCTATCAGCAAGGTTGGCAGGGTTTTGACTGAGGATGCTTTGAATGTCGTTTGCGTCTGGACGCAATTCTTCTCCATCACTAGGTAGTAAGACTAGGGTATGTTTGTCTGCTTCGTGACGGTAATAGCCTGTGATGCCATAGAGAGCAAGGTATTGGGTTAGATAAGCCAGATCGGTTTGGTTGTATTGGACGCTGTGCTGAATATGATAGTTGCTGTCATCACTGAGACGCTCGTCAATCTCAACGTTCATATCGTACGGGCTGATGATTTGAGTAATGAGTTCGCTTAGACTGAGATGATGATGACGGCGGTTATGACTAGATAAGCGTAATTGGTTGAGGGCAGGTTCGCAGATAATACGATAAGCGGCCATGCCACTGTTACTACCCAGAGCAACGACTTCAGTAATGATACCGTGGCGAGTTTGGCTTGGCAGTAGCGTGTCGCCCGTATGCCAATGTATCGAGAGACTTTGCCCTAGCCATTGCTTGATATCCAGTCCTGCTCGTGGATGCAGTAGAGTAATGCTAATACGGTAGCCGCAATAGAGGGCGAGCTGGCGCTGCTGATAAGACTGCGCTCGTTGGTCGTGATGATACGGGCTTGGATAAGCGTCAGGCGTTGGCATAAGAGCGGGCTTACTCCAAACGCTGTCGGGCAATGGCATGCCAAGTAAGCTTTCAACCAAGTCAGCCTGTTGAATGAGACTGGTGGCAATATCAGGATGGGCACTACTCAGTTGCACATGCCGCTTTGTTTGAGTCCATACCATGATAAGCCCTTTTTTATCAGTCCAAAGGTGGAAAGTTTAATATTGCAAGATTATAATTTGTGCACAGATTGCCCGTTAACTAAGTATTCATTTGTCGTTGATTCAATTAATAGCCATCGTCAGATGAATCACGTTTGGGTTTAATTCCAATCATGTCAGAGAGTATCGCTAACTGATCTTCGTTTTTGATGATATGAGTGAGCCATTGGTCGAGCGGCATATCTGCCCAATCAATCGCCCGACCGAGTAAAAACGTCACCGGGCTGTGCGGCTCATTGGTCGCAAAATAATCTTGAATTTGACCTAATAATTTAAGCGCTTGCTGACGATTGCTTTGATGATCACGGTTGCTAGGATTAAAACTGGTTGAGCTAATATTTTTTGTGCTAGCAGCTTGTCCACTACTATCAGACATTGCACTTTCACCAATACTGTCCATAGTATCGGCTACGCTTTCTTGAGCAGAAACACTACTAGTATCAGAATATTCTGGTATCAACGGTCGCAAATGTTGGGTCAGGGCAACCAATAAATCCGTGACTGGTGCGAAGACTGGCGCGTCCATGCCCATCAAATCATTTAGCTGATCAGTCAGGGCCTGCCACTGCTCAGTAACTTTTTTAAGATTACTCATCAGTGCTTGTTGCCAAGTCTCACTACTGGTCTTGATGGCGTGGTTATAGTCACTTAGCGTTAATTGATTGGACGTTTCGCTATCGGGATTTTGCTGACGCTGCTTATCATGATCACGCGCGGTTAGATAATAATTGTAGTTATATTTTTCTGTCTTTGTATCAGAAAGTGATAGCTGCTTAATATCATCGGATAGCGCTTTGACGAACCATGACAACAGCCCTGCTCTGATGTCCATACTGTCTTCTTCACCATCTAGCGGCGGATACATAGTGAGCCAATACTCGTCATTGAGTGTCTGTAGCAGACTTAACCCCTGACTAATACCTGCTAAATGGTCGGTGTGACTCAACGCATCGACATACCAAAGTGCCAGCTTCATATCTTTACTAGTATGGCTGAGCAAATCGGCACATTGGTTTTTGACAAAATCCCAGTCAGCCACTTTTAGTTCAGTGACCCAATTGCCTTGTGCCAGTAATGGGTCATCTTCTTGACGAGCAGCAACGATGGCATTAATACGTGGATCGAATATTAAGTCTTCACCGACCCCATGACGACTGCCTTCAATCGGCGCAATAAGGGTGTCAATATTATTTACTAAAGAGTTATCGTTACTCATTATAATGACTCCTCTTTAATAGACTTTTTACTGGTGGCTTTTTTCACTGTCGACTTTTTAACATCAGGCTTTTTAATGGCAGACTTTTTAGCTGAAAGGGGTTTGCTTGGTGGTTCTTTAACTTGATCCTCAACTTGATATTCAGTTTCATCTTCGCTGTGTTGCGCCATTTGATTGAGCGCCACAACGGCATCAGTATCCAGACGGTAGGCAAAATTATCGTCCGCATCGACGAATACGGTAATTTTCTTTAACACACTTTGACTGTCATCATGAGCCAGTAGCTGACCCGCCATCTGCGGCAGCAAGGTATGACTGATAATCGCATCGGCGTTACGTGCACCAGAATCGACCTCATGACAACGCGATAAAATCAGCTCAATCACCTCATCATCAATGACACAAGGCACATCATAATTGTTATGAATACGGCCAGTGATTTTGTCCAGCTTAAGGCGAATAATTTCTGCGAGCGCATCATCCGTTAATGGATAATAAGGAATGACCGTTAAACGACCCAAAAACGCGGGCTTAAAGGCTTTATACAAATGCGGATTAATGACTTGTTTTAGGCTATCACTGTCTGGCAGGCTAAAGTCAGTAACACTCGGATCTGTATTGATACATGCCTGCATAATCGCAGACGAACCAACATTACTTGTCAATAAAATAAGCGTGTTTTTGAAATCAATTAAACGCCCTTCGCTGTCTTCCATCACCCCTTTATCAAAGACCTGATAAAACAAATCCAATACGTCTGGATGGGCTTTTTCTACTTCATCAAGTAAGAGTACGCTATAAGGACGACGGCGAATCGCTTCGGTTAATACACCACCTTCACCATAGCCAACATAACCTGGAGGCGAGCCTTTTAACGAAGCAACGCTATGGGCTTCTTGATACTCTGACAGGTTAATCGTAATAAGGTTACGCTCACCGCCGTACAGCACTTCTGATAGCGCCAGCGCGGTTTCGGTCTTGCCTACACCACTTGGCCCGACGAGCATAAACACACCTTGCGGACGATTGGGATCATCTAAGCGGGCTTTTGCGGTATGAATCCGCTTGACGATAGCGGCCACCGAATGATCTTGGCCGATGACCCGGGCTTGCAAGGTATCAGCCAAACCCAAGATATGGTCTTTTTCATTACCTGCCATATCATTCAGCGGTATTCCAGTCCAATCTGAGATGATCTGCTTGATGACCTGACGATCCAATACGGGATGAATAAGGCGCTGCGTCTCTTGTACTTGTTTTAACGATTGCTCGATACTTTGATATTCAGCTTGTTTGTCTAAGCGCTCTTTTGCACTAAGCGCATCAGAACCATCTGTCTTGTCATTCAACTGCTGATTCAAGGAATCAAGCTGATCATTAAGCTCGCGCTGTTCGTGCCAACGACTGGTCATATCAGCAATGCTTTGCTGATTGGTTTGGCGCTGCTCATCTAATACGGCAATTTTTTGGCTGACTTTTTCTTTTTCGTCCACACCGCCGATACGCTCGAGCTGCTGACTGAGATTATTGATATGCTGCTCTAACTGCACCCCTTTGGCGTTTAATCTGTCAAGTTGATTGGGTATGGCGGTCTTGGATAAGCTCACCCGTGCCGCCGCCGTGTCTAATACACTGACCGCTTTATCAGGCAGCTGCCTATCGCTGATATAACGTGCGGATAACTCAACCGCCGCTTGTAGCGCATCGTCATCGATTAATATACCAAAATGATTCTGCATCTTGGCACTTAGACCACGAATCATCGCTACTGCTGTCTCTATATCAGGCTCATCGACTTTGACGACTTGGAAGCGACGTGACAATGCTGCGTCTTTTTCGAAGTACTTTTTATATTCTGACCATGTCGTCGCCGCAATGGTTCTGAGCTCACCACGAGCCAGCGCAGGCTTCAGTAAGTTCGCCGCGTCATTTTGACCCGCTTGCCCACCAGCACCAATCAAAGTATGCGCTTCATCAATGAATAATATAATAGGCTGTAGCGAGGCTTGTACTTCTTCAATGACTTGCTTGAGACGGTTCTCAAACTCCCCTTTGACGCTTGCCCCTGCTTGCAGCAAGCCCATGTCAAGACTACGTATCGTCACATCTTTGAGCTGATCAGGCACTTGACCGGCGACTATCTTTTGCGCCAATCCTTCTACCACTGCTGTTTTACCTACCCCTGCCTCACCCGTCAAAATAGGGTTATTTTGGCGGCGACGAATCAAAATATCGATCAACTGATGAATTTCAAACTCACGGCCAATGACAGGGTCTATTTGCTCTGAACTGGCTTTAGCAGTCAAGTCATAAGTATATTTATCCAACGCAGGGGTTGGCTTAGCTTCAGTTTTCTTAGTGTCTAAAGATTCTTGATTGTTAGCATCATTGTCTGCACTATTCGCACCATCATCAGCACCCTTATTGACGCCTTTACTATTGGTAATTTTATTACTGCTTGATCCACTGCCCTCAGTACTACCGAGACATTGACGCTCATAATCATCTTTTAGGGTAAAGCGGTCGATATACTGTAGTGGCTCAGGAAGAGTTTTGAGTAGCGACTGATAACGCTCATACGCCAATAGCACGAGCAATATATGACCAGAGCGAATTTCTAGCGGGCTATTTTTATCAGCACTTTGATTATATTGGCTACTGGCTAGCTCCCACGCATCTTCTAGTAACGCCATCAAACCTTGACTAAATACTGGCGTTGAGCCTGTTGCCTGACCAAAGGTGTTTAGCAAATCAGTTATATCTGCTAGTAATGACTGCTGATGAATCTTATTAAATTTAAGTATTTGAGCCACATCATTGTGCGGCGTGGCAATCAGTTCATGCAATAGATGGACAGTATCGACTTCACGATGCCCATTATTAATACAAAGCCTAGCTGCCTGCTGCAAACACTGTCGACAGCTTGGGCTTAAGCGGGTAATCACAGCTTTTAACTGGCTCATAATCTTTTCCTTTAACATTCTTATTAGACTTAATACCAAACCCAAAAAGTAAGATTAGCTGTGTCAAACTCGCTTAGCCTACAAGACGTAGTACTTTCACTCGTTTTCCTTGCCACTCTAATTTCTGTGAATGGTATAAAATTATTTTTATTAAACAGCAATATAAAATTGATGCATGGCTCTTCATAATAGGTAAAATCTGTCTATTAACCATGAAATACTTACTGAATCGGCAGCGCATAGCGAGTGTCATCATGATGCTGCGTCGCAGGCTGCGATATCAAAAACCCACCCTGACCCAAACCACCAAAACTGCTCTCTGATAATGACAACGGGGTGATGTATTGCTTGTCTAACTCGAGTTGCATCTCGACCGCCAAGCAAACACCGCACCATTTACGGATAAAATCAATAATGACTTGATACATATCCCCTGCTGGTAACAGTCTTAAATAGCGTTTGGCATCCAACTGATGAAACACAATTCTAATCTTGCTATCAAACTGTACGACGCGCGCACCGCAAAATGCGGACAACCCAAGGGCAGCATGCTGACCACCAAGTGCTGTCTGTTCACTGGCTGGTAGATCAAACCACTCCGGTACGAATTGCTCGACACTGACGGTGCTATCTAAAAAATGCGACAACACTTGTGACAACTGGTCGGCAGTCAGGCGTCCTGGGGCAATCATGCCAGCATAAGCAATCAAGCTATCGATTGCCGTGAGCTTCTTCGGCTGACGCGCCAATGCCCGCAAGCTCAGTAGATAGTTGTCTTTTTTATTATTTATCTCATACTGTAATGGCAAGTTATAAAACCAACTCGCTTGCACGTACAAATCCGTCAATCGATGGTTAAATAAATCTAAAAATGCTGGTGCCGCTTTATCTTTTGCATGATTGACTCGCGAGGCTAGATGGTCGGTATACATCGCTGGCAAGGCTGACAACGGGCCAGTCAATCCGATAACTGCAGGGCAAACCTCTATCCGCCTAGCATTTAATGAACTGGTTTTTACTTGACCATCCTTTAATGAGCTGCCACTGTCTTCCATATTGTCCTGAACAATGAGCGCCATCGACTCAATTTCAGCTTGCGGATAGGCCAATGACAACGAGGCACGGTAACGTACCTCAATAGGTGCATACCCCATACTGACTTCATGCCAAACCAAACGTAGTGCTTGTAATAACTCATAAGATTGCGGCGCCGCCATTAGATCCGTTAAATAAGAGGACTGAGACCGCTGCGTGGCTGACATCTGTATATCTCCTCTTTAGTAATGGCATCACTAATGGACACTTCAACAAAGCTATTTAAGCTGGCGTGATAGCCAAACACATGCGCCAATAAATGGGTAAACTGGCGGATGCTCACTCCAGCAAAATTCTTTTGGTTGATTTGAATATTGATCAGTGTACCGCGCACAAACCCAGGCTGTGGCAAGCGCTGAATACGTCGAGCTTCGATACTGGTTTCGACAGACACAATACCTTCAACCAACAGTTTGTTAGAGGCAGATTGCGTAATATCATACAGCGATAAATACTCTTTCATCAGCTCAGCATCTTGGGCGGCAAGCGATAAAAAGTTTAAGCTAATCAGCGATATCAAGCGCCAACGCTCTTCACCGGTATAGTCAAACCTTGCAGTCCGAGTTGGCTGCTTTAATAAAGACAAACTGCTAAAGCCAGTCATCCCTTCGCTAAACAAATCGCCACGGCTTTGACCGAATACCACTTGAGCCGGCAAATCTCTATTGGTACACAATAAAGACGCACTCATACTCACCGCGCCGGCTAAATCTTCGCGGTTTTTTTCTACAAACATAATCTGATATTCAAAACCCTGCTTGAACTCAGCCATATCCTTATCACGTTTAATGTGATAATAACGACCATCATCTTGCTGCTCATAGTGATTGAGCGCATAAAATGGATGATATTCACGTTGTATCAAACGATTGTCGCTTTGCTTGGACTCTATGACTTTATTGACCTCATAGATTTCATGTTGAAACAGCGCACGAGTATCAGGCACCAAATCGTAATAGATCGAACGATGAGTGACTTGAATGGGCTTAGCAGCCGCCTTGAATAAATTGACAACGGGCGTACAAAACAATTTAATACTGCTGGCACTGAGCTGCTGCAAGTTTTTTAGGCGGATGGTATTTTTTTTATCAAATCTAAAGTAACAGCGAATCTCAAAGCCATTGCTATCGATCTTTAAATTTGGACAAACCTTACCAAGATTAAGGCGTAAGAAATTGAATTTTTCAGGGAAATAGAAGTATTCTTTTAATAAGGCAGAAGCAGCATTACTCACTCGATGGCTCGGAAGAATTTGCTGCTCAGGATCGAAGCCTATAATCTCAAACGGACTGCCCGTTATCTTATTGACCTGACTACCATGCAGATGCGTTTGCTTGACATCACACCCTAGCAAGTCCCATAGACTGGTGCCCTGACTGGCGTCCTCGTCTATATACAAATCTAACGAGTGGTTTAATAAGGCTTGATAGTCAAAGCTTGAATTAACACCCTTAAACTTGATACTGATACAGCCATTCAGTAGTCCATGCTGATTGTCATACACCTCTTGACGAGTTTCAAAGTCGACGCTATCTATCTGTAGCGGCAGCAAGGTCACATCTTGGGTTGACTGAAACTGGCAAGGCGTGCCATTTATTTTTTGGCTGGCGAACGCACTATTTTTAGGGACTAAGACTGCCTCGCTCATCGCATTGCCCTGTACGCCTAGATTGAACTGTGCAATAGAGACCGATGGAAAAGGTTTGAGATAATCGGGATAAACGACTTCTAATAGCGATTCGGTAAAATCAGCGTATGAGTCGTCCAATTTTTTATTGATACGCGCACTGATCAGCGAAAAAGCCTGTATCAACCGTTCTATATGCGGATCATCGACGGTATCGTGCCCCATCAACAACCGATTGGCTATTTTGGGGTATTTTTTGGCAAACTCTTTTGACTGTTTATTAAACAGACTAAGCTCATGCTCAAAGTAAGGAAGTAAACTGTCCATGACGCCTCAATATATTGATCGCTGCTAACTGTATAAATTGAGCGGTAGTAGTAGTTATTTCATTAATTGGATAATGATTATTTTATTAAGTAACGCTGAGAGCTTGGCTCAAAAAATGCATCGAAGCTGACCAGCTCTTGTGCTGGATAAACCTTTAATAACGCTTCAATAGAAAAACACAGTTGATTGACATCAACAGCGCCAATATCTAACGAGACGCGAACGTTTTTTAGTCGGGTATCTTGCTGCTCGACTGTTTGGGCGATTTGGCGACAGATATAATCACAGTCAGTAGGATTGGCACTGCTGAGTCCCACAAAATCCAATATGCCAAAATTCAATATCGATGAACGCACATGCTGATACTTTTGCAATCTACTAGACACCACACAGCGCGTATTTAATAAAGCTTCAAGGTCTCGTGCGACCGAAGACTTTAGCTCATCGATATTAAGACGACGAACCACGAGCTCATGCGACAAATGACGAGGCTGATCATCAAATAACTGTTCAAACAAATTTGGACGAAACCCAATTTCTTTGTTAGAGGCGTTAGTGGCGTAATTCATTGATATAATCATTCCTATTTAACAAACAAAAAAGAAAGGCCTAGATATAAACCTTTCTTTTTCGGTACGACACAATAGATGACACCTGATACAACCTAAATTAGGCGGTATAAGTAGCAGTGTTGTTGGCTAGTGACCATTTTTTAGTCACAGCGCCTTTAGCAGTACCATCGATATCTTGCTGGGTATAAGTCCACTCAACAGCAGCATATTTGATACCGACTTTTTCGATTGGTACGCCTTCAGAACGTACCGTTGGCTCGACACTTGCGATCAGCGCATGCTTAAGTTTTACTTCAAGATATTTAACGCGTTTGTCACCGTTGGCACGATAAAAATCAATTTGAATCTCATCAAAAGTATAACCAGCAGAACACGCTTCCCATAGTTTAGGACTGGTTGAGTCCAAATCTTTCATAAACGTCATGTCAGCATGCTCACAACGCTCAGAAGTATGGCCACCAACGCTACTTGCTGTCGCTGATTTTGGCTGACGGATCAAGTGATCCCAAGTATTTACTTCAAGCCAACCTTTATGCTCGCTATCACGAGACTCGCCATCAATTTTATATTTACCGCGGAACTGAATATAAATATCTTTCATATCACATACCTTTTTTTAAAATTTAAATTTCACGTTAGTTTTTAATAAACGATTAGCTGTTGCTAGATTGCGGCAGTTGAGTGACCAGACGCAAAGAAACAGACAATTCGTCAAGTTGAAAGTGTGGTCTCAAAAAGACCACGGACTTGTAGACACCAGGCTTACCCGGCACTTCTACAACTTGTACAGAAGCTTCGCGCAGTGGGTACTGGGCTTTTGCTTCTTGTGAGGCGCCGTCATCTAGCAAGACATAACGAGAAATCCAGTCATTTAAAAACGACTCAACATTACCAGGTGCTAAGAAGCTACCTACCTTATCGCGCATCATTGCTTTTAGGTAATGGGCAATACGTGACACCGCCATAATGTATTGGATCTGCGTCGATAGCGCAGCATTGGCATTGGCATCATCGTTTTGATAAGTTTTGGCTTTTTGTACTGACTGCGCCCCAAAAAAAGCAGCGTAATTGGTATTTTTGCAATGGACTAACGGGATAAAACCTAAGTCGCTCAACTCTTTTTCTCGGCGATCGGTGATAGAGATTTCCGTTGGACATTTAAGCGCCAAATCCCCTTCATCAGTCTTAAAAGTATGAACAGGCAACCCTTCAACCAAGCCACCACCCTCAACGCCACGAATGGCAGCACACCAACGATAGTCAGAGAAAGCAGCCGTCAAGCGTGAAGCGAACGCATAAGCCGCGTTCACCCATAGATAATCGTCATGATTATTACCAGAAACTTCTTCCGTAAAGTTAAACCCTTCGACTACTGTGCCATCTTTAGGATCGTAAGGCAGACGACCTAAAAAGCTGGGCACGGTTAACGCAACATATCGCGCATCTTCTGACTGTCTGAACGCGCGCCAGCGTATATATTCAGCGGTTTCAAATATCTTTGATAAATCTCGCGGGCGACCAATATCGGTAAAGGAGTCGAGACCAAACATTTCAGCGGAAGCAGCCGACACAAAAGGTGCATGAGAAGCGGCCGCAACATGAGACAATTGCTCAAGCAGATACATGTCTGAGTTTTGGCGAGTAAATTCAAAGTCACCAACGATAGCGGCATAAGGCTCACCACCGAAGCTACCGAACTCTTCTTCATATATTTTCTTAAACAGCGTGCTTTGATCAAAATCAATTGACGATTGAAAATCTTTAGTCAGTTCGCGCTTCGTAGTATTCATCATACGAATCTTTAGCATGGATTCCGACGGAGTCTGGCTACATAAATAATGCAAGCCACGCCAGCTGGACTCTAGCTTTTGAAACTCGGGCGCGTGCATGACGGTGGTCAGCTGCTTGGAGATCAACGCGTCAATTTGGGCAATACGCGCGTCAATCGATGCGGCCAAATTATCTGACAACGTTACGGTGCCTTGCATGACTTCATTGGCAAGCTCTGCAATTTGCGACTTGGCACGATTTTTTTCGTCATCAGACTTGGCAACGTTACTTTTATTGACGATTTCTTCGAGTAAGTCGTAACTGTCATTATTTAACGCATCAGGTGCTAGATTTTGCTGGGCTTCGGCACTCATCGTTTAATCCTCACCGTCGGTTTGATTTTGTTCCGCCATTTTTTTGACTTGCTCAGTGTTCTTAAGCACGTCATCTAATAGGTCTTCAAGTTTTTCGTTGGCCGATATTTTGTTGCGTAAATCTGCTAAGCGATCTCGTGCTTGTACCAATTGCTTTAGTGGCTCAATCTGATCAGCAACCGCTTCAGGACGAAAATCGTTGATACTATTGAATGCCAAATCAACCGCGAATTCGCCGCCTTTATCACTCAAGTCATTGCTTACTCGAAAGGTCGCACGCGGTGCTAGACCTGACATCACCTCATCAAAGGTATCCAAGTCCACTTCGACAAACTTTTTGTCTTTGAAGCGCGGTTGTTCAAGGGTTGAATCTCCTGAAAACTCTCCCAAAACGCCAACGACAAAAGGAATTTCCTTGGTTTCGATCGCATCGCCTACTTCAACGTCATAAGTCAGATGCACCCGAGGCGCACGTACTTTTGCGAGTTTCTTTTGTACACTGTCTTGCTTTGCCATAATAAGTTACCTCAGCAATGTCTAGTTTGAACGCAATATACTGAATGGATCAGTCGATTTGGCGTTACTTTTTTTGGTAGGTGAAGGTTTAGTAACAGGCTTAACTTTTGGTGGTCGTGGCGGTTTTTTTACGGCTGGTTTTTTCATAGACTTCGATGCTTTTTTTACAGACACCTGGGGCTGAGGTTTTGATTTAGTGCCTGATTTACCGCTTCTAGGCTTGACGACTGGCGCTGGTGGTTTCGGCAAAGACTCATCGTAATTGAAAACATAGATATCACCATATATTTTACTTAAAGCGTACTGATACTCCTTCAAAAACGCTGCGTCCACTTCATCAGTGAGATAATCTGACTGCAGTTGGCTTTGGGAGACGATAGCGCTGCTATTGAGTAGTATCTTTTTTAGCTTAGCAGTGCTTTGACCCAGATCAATGGCTTCACTGGCTGCATAAACAGCATAAGCATGATAGCCATTGTTAGAATAAATCTGCGCCAAAATCTCCCATGCTAGCGAGTCCTTAGGATTGCGAGATACTCTTTGATTCAAATCCGTAACCAGTTGATGCAGTTGCGGTGATTTTGCATCAGCATTTTTGAGTGCCGAAAATTGATTTATGATGCTAGAACCGGGGTCTTTCTCTTGTATGACAAGCTCACTATGAGCGGTAGTCATTGCTGAACCCATGATGAACAGACCTGCCAAAAACGCTTTGGATAGCGTAAAACTGACTCTAATATTGCTTCTGATACTGGTCATTGTAAGTCGGTGCTCGCCATTATTGGTGTGAGATAAATACATGTGCCTGCTCAACATTATTTTAATTAGACGCGTTAACTAAAGTGGTGATATTGGTGAGCGTTTCATTCAGTGTTGCCTTATCACCACTATTCATCAAACTATTATCGTGATAAGCATCAATATTACTTTCCATCACTTTAACTGCTGAAAGCATGGCAAGCTGACGTGCATCAAGCCTTTCATTATCAACGCTTAGAGCTTCATTAGCTGCTCTCAATGCCCGTGCATAGCGTTTTTTTTCATAGTTATTTTTGGCAATAGTCATCCACGCTTCGCTGCTAAGTTGATTGCCGTTTGACAAATAGGCAAGCGAAGGCTCACTCAACTGCTTCACTATTGGTTTGCTGACCGTAGTTTGTACATTTTTTTTAGCAGTGGTGCCACAACCCGCTGTCAATAAAGACGCGCTAAGTAAGACTGATAGCAGACCTGCGGTGGCAAGTTTAGTACGATAAATAGGATTCATAACAACAGTATCATCACTAAAAATATAAAAGGATAGATTTTTTAAAAGAAATAAATATAACTAAAGTTCATTAATCATAAAAAATCAATGAGGTTGATTATACATATACTTGACAATATTTCAATAAACTCTATACTTTTCTTAATAAATAATTTAGTAAGTCATCCATTCAAGCCATTTTCTTGGTATAAAATAAGCAGTAACGGTACCCTTCTTATGCCTTTTAAGACCAATCGTCTACATAATATTACCGTTCATACTGATAATACAACGATAAACACCTTTTACCCTGTTGCGTTTTGCGGTGCAAGCGGTATTAATCAATCTGACAATATTAACATACTAGTGTTTACTTATAATTTTATCGAATCGAACGCTTGTTTATCATTAATCAATGCTCCGATATGCTTAACCACGTTTTCCGCTGATCGTACCGCTAGCTGTCGTACTGGGCTGATACGCGGCATCCGTTATCAGCAATCTGATGGCGCGATGCACTTTTATACTTTAGAAGTTGTTAGCCCCGATTGGCAGTTGGCACAGTCGATACATACCCGCAGTTTTATCAATCAATCGACGCTCGATATTGTTACCCTCATCCTTAGTGATTACGATCTAAATTGGCAAATATCTGAGTCTCTTTTGTCATCAGATAATGAATCATCCGCACGTTTATCGGCACCTTTATACATGCGCACCCAGTCGGATGCCAGTGACTATGAATTTGTTACTGGATTGCTTGCTGATATTGGTATATCGACTTTATGGGTATCAGGGAATTCCGTCGATGAGCTTGGCACGTGGTGGTTGGTTGATGGTTTAGACACAGGCGAGCTCATACCGCTGACCTATAGTTATGCCCAATCATCCGTACAATTAGGTCAAGATAGTGTCCATACGCTACAAATGAGGTCGCAGCAACTTGGCAGTGATAGGGTAATAGTACGAGCAGATGGGTTAGCGGCTGATACCATTTATGAAGGTCAAGCGGTAGATGAGTCGCCGCTTGCGACAGATGACACGACGGTATTAATTGGTGCGCCGTCTCGCGTGCACAGCGATGATGCCGCCGCTCATCTTGCACAGCAATGGATATCTGCCAATCACTGTCAGCGCGAAACTTATCAAGCGACTGGAGCCATGCGTGGTCTAAGTGTCGGTAGCCCAGTGAGTATCAATAACCTACCCTCTATTGGCAGCTTATCGACGCATTGTATCGCGGTTACCTTAATCGGCATTGAGCCTGACAACGATAGCGTGTCATACCATCATCAAGTATTTATCAAACAGTGGTTACAGCGCACTGCTCATTATATGCAGCACAATACTACAAACGCCATTCATCTGACTGTACCCGATCATGGCTTTGATATCGCCCGCGACACTGGAGTTTGGGTATCAGCGACGTTACTTGACGCTGCTATTCCTTATTGCCCTTATCCCAGTTCTTTATCCTTTGCCAGTAGCACTTACACGGGTCTCGCCCAAGCACGTACTGGTGACACAGGTTTATCAGCTTCCCCCAGCTATGACTCAAGTGTCAGCACTGACAATCTACAGCAAACTATTACTACGCCTGTCTGGTCAGGTATCAGCCCTCATGATGATGGCACTACCCCGCCCCTGCGCGCATTGCAACTGTCATCCGGTAGCACGCATGGTTGGCAGTTTGCGCCAAGGCTTGGGCAGTCGGTGCTGCTTAACCATTGGTATGGCGATATAGACAGTCCTGTGATTAGCAGATCGCTTTATGACGGTATCGGTATGGGCGATGTCGATAACAAAGACATCACCACTCGTGATGCAGGCTTATCTAATCGACATAACTTACAAGGCGGATCTTCTCCTAGATGGCATGGTGGTGGTTTGGGTCATTCGCAAATTAGTGAAGATGATGGGCACAGTGGTTGGATTTCTGGTATTGCTCAATATGGGCTGACGTCCGACTCTGAAGTGACCCTAAGTTTCGATGACACGCCTAATAAAGTCGGTCTTCAATGGACGGTGAATACAGGATCACGTGCCAATGCTGAGACACCAACCATCACTTCTAGCGCCACCTTTGCCCCTGATGAGCACGTGCTTGAGCTTGGCATACTGCGTCATCGCTTTAGCAATCATCAATCAAGCGATAGCGGTCAAGGCATTAATCTGGCAAGCGACCATGGCTTACAAATCACCGGTGAGTCAGGCGTGCTGCTCTCCACCTTTGATATCAGACATAGTCAAAGCGAGCACGAGTCAGCTTGGGTCAATGATGCAGGACAACGCCAGTTAACAATGGGCACTGCGCTGAGTGAAACCTTCAAAGAGGCAAAGCAGGCACATTTGCAATCCACGGCAGCACTTAGCAATACCAACCAAACGATAGAAGCCTTTAAGACCAGTGCACAAATCATCGATGAGACCCTCAATACGGAAGTATTGGGCGCGCCCGATGTGATGCTGGTCAGTAAAGACAGTATCTTAGCGTCAGCAAGTAATACCCTATGGACGGCGAAAGCAATCGTTAGGCAATCAGGCGCAACTCAGTCGGATGTGGTGGCAGGCAATTATACGCTGACGGCAAATACGATTGACTCGCTCTCTGGGGTTGGTGGTCAAGCCGATCTATCAGGACTGCATATTAGTGCCAATAGAGAGCCACTAGCGATACAAGCACAGGGTGGTGAGTTGCAATTACACAGTCAACAAAGCATGACGATTGGTAGCGCGTCAGGACAGGTGAATGTGTCGAGTCCTAAGCGGATCAAGCTGCAAACGTCAGCAGGAGCGTCGATTACGATCGATGACAGCGGGATTAAGCTGGTGTGTCCGGGGACGATTAAGATCAAAGCGGTGAAGAAGGGTTTGGTGGGTGGGGCAAGAGCTAATTATTCATTACCGATGATGCCTGAAACTGTTCCACTGTTTAGTAATAAGCTAGATGTTTATGATTTGTTTTATCAGCACAATTTTGAAGATATCGAGTTCCAGATGCTACGACCTGATGGGCAACTGATAGAAGGTGCATTAGATGAGCATGGACGTACCGCACCAGTTATTAGTGATAAAGAAGAAGAGGTTGAAGCCTATGTGGGCTTTAGAGATACCGACTGGGGCGTATCGTATATTTCTGAAGAGGAAGATGTGAATGATTTAGCTTTAGAGCAGGCTGACGACCTAGACTTAAACAAAGTCTTTGAAGCAATTGTAAAAGAGGAAGGCTTCTACAATCACATGTATCTTGATAGCGCCGAACCTAAAAGCCTTGTAACCGTAGGCTATGGCAAAATGCTGTCGTCTGCGGATGAAGCGACAAAATATCCTTTTTATATCGGAAATGTATCAGCAACCGATGTTCAAATAAAACAAGCGTGGCGTATAGTTTACAATTCGGTTCACGGTAGAAACAATAGTCGAGCATCTTATTTTGAATCTTTGACAACAATTCGTATGACAGAAGAAGATGCAAAAGCAATAACACTCGCTCATATTCAGGGTAATCTCGATTCTGCTCGAGAAGCATTTTCAGAGTTTGATAATTATCCAGTCCCAGCTCAAGAAGCTATTTTAGATATGGCTTATAACTTAGGGATATCTAGCACAGGTATTTCGAAATTTCCTAGTTTTAATAGACATCTTAAGAATAAAGATTTCGCATCTGCTGCTACTGAATCAAATAGACCACAACTTCGTAATTCTAGAAATGTGCACGTAAGAGAGCTTTTATTGCTAGCCGATCAACAACAGAAATTGAGACAGTAAATGAAACCTTTTTTAATTTTGGTTGCCTCATCGTTTGTACTAGCTTTTGGATCAGGATGTATGAAAATACTACCTGATAGTATTGAGCCTATTCCTAATACTTTTACAAGCATAGAAGATTCTTTATCTTCAAATTTAGATAGTGGCAATTCAATCGAAAATACTTCTATTTATAATATTAATGAACTTACGGCAGGATTCATAAAACCAATAAAAAAAGATAATCAATTAACTTTTATTGACAAGTTCATTGATGGCGAATTCAAAGATATTGATTATTTAGACCGAAAGATTGAAATCAGCAATTGTAACGATCTAATAACCTATGATCTAAGAGAGACATCAAACATTGCAAATAGTGATCGAAATATATTATTAACAAGAAAAAGAGCTTGTATTCTAATCAAAGATATCACTAATGACTCAAATATTATTGCATTGAATGACAAATATAAAAATAGCAAATTTATACCTATAGCAGATAAGCATTTAAAAAAAATAGTAGATAGTATTCCTTCTAGAATTTCTGAAAATCGAAACGTCGACTGTTCTATTGATCAGTACGACAATGTTGCTTGTGTGGACGAATACGAGCCTAAAGAGTATTCCATGTATATTAATCAAGTAGCTATTCATAATAATAAAAACTACTACTTCATCACGGTCAATACCTCAGTACCAACTTACTATTACTTGACAACCATTGACGGTGATAAAGTAGATAGTCAGTGGATTTACTATTAATAATCTGATAGTAGTGCTACTGATTTAAAAAATTTATCCACTATAGATTTACTAATTAATTTTCTATAAAAAATCGCAGGAGTCTAATGCGTGAGTAATACTAAAATTATAAAATTCAGAATAAAGTTTGTAGATTTGTATAAAATGCCACTGGAAGGCTTGTACCATATAGTAACGATAAATGGACGAACCGCTTGTTCAGGAACGTCTATAGCTGGAGGATATACGGTATGGATAACCAGACCAGCAGGTACACTCGTTAATATATCTATAAAAGATCCTCGTAATGGTTCAATGGTAAGTATCATAAAAGACCTTATCGTACCTATTAGGGAAATGACATTCGAAGCGCAAGCTCCTTTTGCAAAGCACAAATTTAAACTTAAAATGTTCGAAGGGTCTGCAGGAGACTATTTAAGAAAAACTCACGAAGTTGAAGCTGAAGAAACTTTATCCTCTATTGCCAAAATATATGGAGTAAAGTGGCAGCAAATAGCCCAACTTAATAATTTAAAAGAGCCTTACAAAATACGACCAAAGGACTTTTTAAAATTACCACCCACAAAAGCAAGGCAAAAAACCTCCACAGATTCAAGTCCCCAAAATAGTTCTAAAGATGGTGACTTATCACTAAAAAATGAACATACCGTAGGAAAAAATGAAACCCTTTCAGGTATATCAGCAAGAAGTGGAGTATCGGTTGCAGATTTAAAACGACTCAATGGCATAACAGACCCTAAGAAACTAAAATCTGGGCAGACGATTAAGCTGCGTGATATTAGTTCAGCCCGCCCTTCTACTGCTGAACCGACAGCGAAGCCCTCGACTCCTCCAAATTCATCTAGTAACTCTAATTCTAATAGCCCTAATAATGAAGAAAAAGGACTGATCGATAGAGGGCAAGAAGCCCTTAAAGAAGCAGCTGACAGTCTTAAAGAAGGGTTTGAAGATTTCAATGATGCCGTTAGTGGTACTAAAGAGGGAGAATCAGCAGATAGTCCTCGTTCTTTTCCAAGTAAGCCAACCCAAAGAAAGAACAATGAAGAATCAGATAACTCTGACTCTGCTAATTCATCACAATCTAAGCAACCATCAAATCCTATTAAAACACAAGCAAGTGAAGATAGAGGTCAGACTGGAACGCCGAAGTTTGATGTGACCACGGATGGTTGCCCAAGATGTCAAACACTGACTCTTGATGAGCTGCATTTTATATTTTCACAGGACCCTGATACAGCGAAAAAATTAAAGATATGTATTGATGCCTTTAATAGTGTAAATTCAAATTTTCTGATGGATAACTGTTTAAATAAAGCTTTTTTCTTTGCTCACATAATGGAAGAAGTCGGAAATAAATTTAATATAAAAAATGGAGAAAGTTTAAATTATAGTTGGGAAAATCTGTATAGAACTGCAACTATTACGAGTAATGGCAAAAAACTTTTGAAAAGCCCATTTAAAGCTTTTAGGGGTAATGAATCTTTATCTAAAATTTATGGAAGATATAATGGAAAACCTGCAAACCAAGAGATGATAGCAAATATCGCGTATGCAAACCGCTTAGGTAATGGGAATGTAGAGTCTGGTGATGGATGGAAGTATAGAGGTAGAGGAATTATACAGATTACTGGAAGAGACAAATATGATCCAATAAATGTAGCTATTAGAGAAAGAGTTCCAGACTTTAATAGAGAAATTACTGCTATCAATATAAATGATATTGAAGAGGGAACAGTGGCTTCTATGGCTTACTGGTATAACAATAAAATTTATAAGATTGCTAATAAAGGCCCGACAGTATCAAATTTTGAAGAGACGGTTGATATTGTTAATGAAAATACTCCATCTCGAAAAGATAGAATAGATCACTTTAAAAAATGCTTAAAGGTGTTCCGAGTTAATGAATGTCAAAAAATACAACCTCCTACTTCATCATTAGAGGGCTCTACGGTTGAGATAATTATTAATAGAACTAGTCAAAACTCCCAATCAACAGTAGGCACCCTTTCCATTCCAAATTATAACTTCGACGGCTTTGTACTAGAAAGACCAGGTCCTGATACTACTACTAGGAATATGCGCAAAAGAGTTCCTACAGGAGTTTATAAAGTGAAATGGCATGAAACAAAGCTAAATCGTTCTTTGGGGAAAGCTTTTGTTCTTTTCAATGATGATGTTCCTGCTGACAGGTATATATTAATACATATTGGAAATTACCCAAAGGATACCGACGGCTGTATTTTACTAGGAAGCTCAAAGGGTAAAGACTTTGTGGGTAATAGCACCAATACTGTATTTGCTTTTTATAAACTATTCGAGAATTCTAACCTTACTAAAATCCGAGTTAAGATAACTGAGAGCTATTAAATGAAAGCATTTACATCTGTATTATTAGTAACTACCCTCGCCTTAGTATCCTGTGACAGTACGGGTAATACAAATAAACCTGAGACTAAGGATGCAGACGGTAGCATTACTACACCAAAACAGTCAGTATCTGATATCCCATTACATTTTAAAGACGCTCATGAATTTAGGCTATTTCTTGATACCAATCAGTATGGTGATGAAGAAAAAATAGACATGATTAATAATTTTTTCGATAGTATTTCTGATTACTCTACTAGTGAGTTAACTCACTCGTTTGCAAGCATAGGCGCTAATATTGAATGGGACGTTGATTTAATTTCTCAGTTCAAACACAACATGCAAAAAACAATCATTAATAATCCTAACTTATTGATAATTATTAGTGACAATCTGAATAATGATGAACTTAAACGCTTTGCAAAATTTTACTTTGGTAACGTTATTTGGAACGATGAATTTCCCAGCGAGCTATATTACCTCAAGACAAATAACTCACAGTCTTTTGAAGTATTTATTGAAACTTTTTATGGGCTCTATCAAGCAATGTCGCCTCGCATACTTAATACAAGCTATATCGTAGCAGATAAAGATGGCAATACTAATATTAGAGAATTACCTAGCTCTAATTCTAAACGTGTAGGTAAGTTTAATAATGGTAGTAAAGCTACTGCTTTATGGATAGAAGGCGATTGGCTTTTTGTTCATAACAAGTCCAATGTTGGTTACGTTCATGTAAGTAATTTAAATGCAGTTGATTCAGCCATAGACAAGTTACAATCTAGTGATAACCCTACTAATGTCATTTTAGAAAAAGAAGCTGACTTAGATATGGACGGTGATAGCGATGTCATAAGCGTTGCAAAGCCTAAAGAACAAGACGATAGAAACTTTGATCTTGAAATTTCCGTATATCGAACGGTCAACGGGAAAAGTCATTTGTGGCAACAAAACACGTTAATGTTCAAGGATCCAATCAATGGCTGCATGATGGACGGTTTGGAAGATATCAGTACAAGCTCAGGTAAGTTTACTATTGAATATATGTCTTGCTACGATAACAAGTATGGTAAAAGGTTTGTGAGCTTTTCCTATGACATTCAGTCAGATGATTTTAAGGTGATTAAAAATATAATAAGCTTTTTTAACTCTGAATCGAATGAGATGAACCAAACGTTTAATTGCAAAGATAATGGATATTTGTTTTCATCTTACAATGATGATTGTGAGTGGTTGTAGCAATTTTTTTGAATTTCTAGTAAGAGCAAATTAAATGAAAAATACGCTGAAAACACTTCTTTTGCTAATAGCCCCAATCTCTATCGTTGCTTGTAATGCACAATCAACTTCTTCAGAACATCAACCAAGCAATGAAGGAACGATAACCACGGCTAAAGTGGCTAACGTTAACAGCGACATTAACGCTAAGAGAAATATCGTTCTGTATATGGAAGCTCATGATTTATCCGGTCTTGAACAATCCTCTAAGTCAGACGCGCATTATTATCGAGTTCTCATTAAGAAATTATCTAATAATCGTTATTTAGTGCAGGATTTCTTTATCTTGGGAGATAAGTTTACAGATCCGTATATATTGACAGAGGGAAAGCTTGATTATACCGATAACGAGGACGTAGCCCATCCCAATAATTATTATCCAAGGGAAGGAATAAGAACCGTATTGTTTGAGTCTGGTAGTAAAAAAATACAATCCTATTATAAAAATAATTTGCCAACAGGGACTTGGATTGAGTATTTTGAAAATGGACAAAAAAAGAGTGAAGATACTTACAAAGATGGGGTTTTGCATGGTATATCTAAGAAATGGAATGAGCAAGGTGACCTAACAGGTGAATGCACTTATGACCATGGTGTCAAAAATGGTCGCTGTTATTCAAAATTCACGTTATATCCTAATATCTATCACTCTGACAGTAAATATAAGAATGGTAAAAGATTTGGTATTTCTAAATCATGGAATATAGATGGTACCATTGAAGAATTCATATTTAATGGGCCACTATCTCTGCAGGAAATCGAAAAGGATTTGACAAAAAATCAGTTTAAAATATTTACTCTTGATGTTACTGCAGATGGCATAGATGATTTAGTGATTAGTCGTATCAATGATAATGCTAATCTATATCAAGGTGACGAACTTTATGTTCTTATTGGAGACAAAGGTGGTAAATACAAATTGAGCTTGAGTACGTCAAATTATGCCAGCGATGGAGGTTGCTTTTTATACGATATATTACCTCGACCGAACTATAATGGTTTTATTCTTGGCACATATTTTTCAAGTAAAGGTCAACCAAACATTAATTACTATTTTACCTTTAAAAATAAAGATTGGTATGTTTCAACCACTACGATGGGAGGGTCTATGCCTAGTGGAGAATATTATTATTGTATTGATAATAATCAAAAACACATAAAAGAATATACTAATAGTATGCCGCCTGCTGATGATACTAAGCCCTGTACCCCACCACCCACCAAGTACGTCGTCACGTCAGATAAGGCAGAAATATTGTCTGACACCTTTGAATCTAGATCACCACCAAATTACTATATCCAAAAAGATACTATTGAAGCTATTGATCAAAATGAAGACTGGGTACAAGTATCTTATAAAAATGGTACTAAATTTGGTTGGATCGATAAGCGTGATTTGACGCCTATACCAAACTAACTCGAGGCAAAGACATTCATTACAAGCTTTACCGATGATAGTAGCTAGAAAAGCTAATAAAAAAACCAAAAAAATCCGACTGCATTAAGCGATCGGATTTTTAATATTTGGTGGAGAGGTAATCATCCCAACCATAAGACACTTATCAAATAGAATTAAGCTGTATGGTTTAGTTTCTGTATTGGCGTAAAGCCACCATTGCCCATGCTCGGGCGCTCATAATTGCATTTGATCTTTAATAGTTCGATGTCATAGTGGCACGCCTTTCTGGCCCTTGTATTGATAGGTCATTGCTACGCTGTGGACTTTATTATCTTACAATTACTTATGGTAGGTTGTAGTGCTTAACTGTGGATAGTCGCTCAATCCTCTTTTCTGGTTTTACCCTAGCTGCTTCTGCATTGGACTCTGCCCAAGCTGCGTATGCTTTAGCCCTAGCTATTTTCTCTTCTGCCCTAACTGCTTTTTCTGCTGCCCTAGCAGATTCTACTTTTGCAATGGCTGCGTTCGCTTTTGCAATGGCTACGTCTGCTTTCGCAATGGCTTCTGCCCTAGCTACTTTTTCTGCTGCGTGTGCTTTTGTGTATGCTTCTACACTAGGTTGTTTGGCTGCAGCCATGGCATATTCATTATGGGCATTTGCTACTCCAAAAGTAAAAACAGTCAAAGTTATTACACCTGATAGAAATGTAAATAATTGGTTTAATGCTTTCATTGTATTGTTTACTCTCAGTTTTATTCAAATGTACCTACAATACACGATGTCTAAATCATTAGGCAAGCTTGCTTCCTCCTACTTCATCAAACGTTAAAAAGTCCTTAAAGTTGAATAAAATACTTCTCCTTTATAGCCTATATTTTATAGGGTATTAATAAAGGCGTTTTGACTGTATAGCTTACGTGTTAAAGTATTAAAGAAAACGTAATGATCGAAAAATCCTAGCGCCTTGATTTGCTCTAAGATCACCATTACTTACTGGTGGCTTTAATGAAAAAATACTTACCAAATCCTCCTTCTGGAAACAAACCCACACCTTATCATAATAGTAAGCTTATACTTGATCCAAGATTTCCTGAGGGATGAGAAATGAAAAAAAATATTTATAGGATTTTACTGACAATATTATCTATTACATTAGCAGGTTGCAGTAATGCGGAGAATAAAAATCAATCAGTGCTACCTCAGACTAATAAAGAAGATATTTTTTTAGATAAACCAAAAATGCAATCATCAAAAACATCCGAACCTCAATTAAAATGCGCACAGTTTAATCTAGATAATACTGTATGTACCTACTGGAAAAACTCTGAGAAATTTAAGGAAGAGATAAAAATCCAAGAATATGAAATTTACCCTTCGCTTATAGAAGTCCATGAATTATCTCCGACTGAATATAATTTTTTTACAACTACAAATATGTATTATAAAAACAAGAGTTATGAGGCTAATATTTTTCCAAATTCTAGAGTCCAACTATCAAATGGAAATGAAGTTATCAACTTAATCTGTAATAAAGATAGTTGTTCTAAGCCATTTTTATGGGGTTTTGCTACAGAGTCAACTATAAGAGATAATCCTAAATTAGCTGATGCGATGATGACTAAGATATCATTTATATATACCAAAAACTATAAAAGCTATCTTAATAAAATTAGCAAGCAGTCAATTAAAGACAAATTAGCTGTGAAAGTTTATTTTGAAAACCCAAATCTAGATGACTCAGACTATGTCATTAGATTTGTGAATAAAGAATCGCCACTTAAGAATGCGATTCAAGAATACTTAAACGGTCTAACACCAGAGGAGAAAAAGCTAGGGTTTGAGTCTAGTAATTTCGGCAATGAAAATTTTACAGTGAAAATTGAGAACCACATCGCTAAGATTCATTTTACTGCTAATGACTTAACTAAAGATTTGAGATCGCCACAGCAAGTGATCGATTTTACAATGGCTATCACTTTAACAGCCGAGCAATTTGATGCTGTTAATGATGCACAGATTTGCGTCAATAATACTTATAATTACGAAATAACTTTTTTTGCTAATGAAGAATCAGTTGATTGTCCCTTTTAACTTTTATTTCAACTATCTACATTTAAAATTAAACCAAAAAAAAATCCGACCACATTAAGTGATCGGATTTTTAATATTTGGTGGAGATGGCGGGAGTTGAACCCGCGTCCGCCAGCATTACGCTCATGAATCTACATGTTTAGTTTCTGTCTTTAGATTTAATCCGCACCGATCCGACAGTCAGGATGGATTGGACGATTCTCTACTTTTGAACCCAAGCGATTGAGACAATCACTTGTGGCGAGCCTACATGCGGACGCTTCAACTTAGTTGACCAACTGTAGGTGATCAGCAACTAAGTAAACAGGTTTAAACCATGTAAACAGGGTTTAAGCTGCTAGAGCGTAATTTTCGTCGTTTGCGACTATAACAATATATGTTTGATTAACGAGAGGACATATACTCTCGACATGCATCATTGAGTTTCATTACCAGCGTCGAAGCCAGAACATCCCCAATAAGGTCATCAATTATATAGGACTTATAGGTCGACTTTCAACATATATAATATCTATATTACATTACGTTACGTTACAGCTGCGCGCTCTAAGCCAGTACTTTATTGAACCACTTACCAATATTTTGAATCTGCGGCATGCAAACTTGATGTGCCATCGGATAAGTATGATAAGCAACATTATAGCCTTTAGCGGATAATAACTGCTGCGCCTGCTCGCCCAAAATTACAGGAACAACTGGATCATGCGTACCATGCTCAATCAATATTGGCATATCTTTATTAGCAGCGCTATAGCTAATATTATCATTAGTCGCTAGATAAGTAGAGAGTGTCATCAAGCCAGCTAAACGCTGCGGGTAGCCAAGTGCCACATGATATGCCACTGCCCCACCTTGCGAAAATCCTGCGATCACAATGTGTTCAGGCTTAACGCCACCCTCTATCTCACGGCTGATCAAATCACGGATTTGCTGCGCAGACTCTTCAATCTGAGCGACATCGACTTTACGCTCTAGGCTCATCTCTAAGATGTCGTACCATGCTGGCATTACCATACCACCATTCACCGTCACTGGGCGCTTTGGTGCATGCGGGAAAATAAAACGCACTGCCATATTATCCGCTAAACCTAGCTGTGGTACCACTGGCTCAAAATCATGACCACTCGCGCCCAAACCATGTAGCCAAATAACGGCTCTATCTATCTTTTTTTGCGTTGGATTATGCTCAACGATGACCGCATCTAAATAGTCACTCATATTTTTAAATTCCTTTAAATAAAAATGGTAGGTACATCAAACTTATTTTTAGTAAAACTGATATTCGCACTATATTTCAATATTTTTTATAATAATACTGATTATTTTACAGCCTTTCATCAAAACCGCCAGTCAAAAAAGTCTTCGCTAATAATGCCAATTTCCATCAACTTTTCACATCTTTTAAGGCCTGATAGCAAAAGCGAGTGCGACTTTTGTGCTACGATAAATTTATTAACATAGCTACTGACTCTAGCTACTGTATGATGCCCTACACTCATTTTTCAATGTTCCTATCTCATTAGATATTAATAACCCCTTTATCTTAAACAGTTTTTCTTTATATAGCGATATAGAGCTTATGACCCATATTTTATTGGTAGAAGACGATCCTGCTATCGCGATGTCACTGAAAGTCACTTGCAAGCGTGAAGGCTGGCAAATCACTTGGCTTGATAACGCCAGTAGCGTGTTGCCTTTTCTGCGCAATTTACATAATAGTGCTGAAGCGCAAGATCTATCGGCAATTATTTTGGATGTTGGGCTGCCAGATGGTGATGGTCTCAGTCTCTGTCAACAAATACGCCACACCCCTGATATTGCTGGCTTAAAGGACATTCCTATCATCTTCTTGACGGCTCGTAGCGATGAGGTCGATCGTATTTTGGGTTTGGAAATGGGCGGCGATGACTATTGTGCCAAGCCATTTAGCCCGCGCGAGTTGGTTGCTCGCCTAAAAGCCATTTGGCGACGTGAGCAATTATTGTCCCAGCAGTCTACTAATCATACAACAGCAGCAGATAATACCGTTAATGACAATTCTTCTAGCAATATGTCGGGGCAAGCCTTAACGTTTGAATGTCAGTCTGGCATCTGGCACTACCAACCACTTAATTATTCGTTAATGTGGCAAGAGCAGAAGCTTGAGCTGAGTAACACCGAACGCAAAATCTTATTGACCCTGTTAAAAGCGCCCAATCAAGTCTTTAGCCGTGAGCAACTGCTGAGCGCGGTGAGCGATTACCCTGATCATCGCTTGGCGAGAACTATAGACAGTCATATCAAGTCCATTCGTAAGCAACTAGCGACCGTCGATGCCAGCATTGATGTTATCCATACCCATCGCGGCTTGGGTTACGCCTTGTGTCCCGCCTAGCTGCACTACCCATAGCCATATTTTGATTAAAACCGACCTTCTATAACGTCAAATAATACACCTAAAAATATGAATCATAAAACCAACGATAGTGCTAACAGCCATCCTAATACTCATATTAATAAGGCTGATAACAGCGCGCATGCCAGCCAAAGCAATTGGTATGCAAAACTGCATCCTATCGGCACCGCGCAGCAAACGACTAAACCAAAACGACTGCTGAATTTAAGTATATTTTTTAGGATTTGGCTCGCGTTGGCGTTAGTGCTGATTATCTGCGGTGTGGTCGCATTTACTCAGCTGTTTGGTTATGTCAAACCGACGGCGCAGCAAGTGATCGAAGATACGTTGTTAGATACCAGCAAATTGCTGGCAGCAAGTTTGCAGATGCCGCTATCTTCAGGACAGCTATACGATGAGCAGTATCAAACGAAACTCGATGCGGCATTTATCGGCACGCCCACGATAAGTAAAACAACAGATCCAGAATATAAAAATAAAAGCCCTAGCAGCTTTCGGATATATGTCACCGATGATAAAGGCGTTGTCATATACGACTCACTACCCGAACCTGACAATGATGAAGGACAAGATTACAGCCGCTGGAATGATGTCTATCTAACGTTAAATGGTCAATATGGCGCGAGAAGTACAACGCTAGATCATAATCAGCGAGATGGTACGGTGATGTATGTGGCACAGCCGATAAAGGATGAAACTGGCAACTTGATTGGTATCATCAGCGTTGGCAAACCTGTCGCTAGCGTGTTGCCTTATTTGGACGATACGCGCAATCGCATGCTTATCACAGCACTGCTCATGAGTATTGCTGCCCTTATATTAGCAGGACTGGTCGCATGGTGGCTCAAGCAAAGCATCAGTTTGGTGACCCAATATACCAGTGCACTGGCAGAAGACACCAAAAAGCCCTATTTTTACTTAGGTCATGAACTTAATAGCCTAACGGATACCATTGAGTCTATGAAACATCGATTGGAAAATCGCGCCTATGTTACTGACTATGTTCATACCCTGACCCATGAGCTCAAAAGTCCGTTAACCGCCATTCGTGCCAGTAGTGAGTTGCTAGAAGACGACGGGCTTGATAAAGAAGATCAACAGATGCTCATCCAGTCCATTGGTGAACAAAGTATCAAAATGCAGCAATTGATTGATCGGCTGCTATTACTTGCCAAAGTTGAGCAACCGACTTTTAAGCTGAATCGCCAGCTGACCCCTCTACTACCGTTGTTGCAAACCCTTGCAAAAAACAATAGCGCTAAATTGCAACAGCAGCACCTAGCGCCTATCGACATCTATCTTAATGATAAATGGGTGACTGAAACAGCGACTTTATCACCAAATGCCTTGGCAAATACCAGCGTTTTCGCTGACCAGTTTTGGTTGGTACAAGTGCTGCAAAATGTATTGGACAATGCCATTCATTTTGCCGATAGCATTGTCAGTATTCATATTCATAACACAGCGCAAACTGTCACTATTGATATCTTTAATAATGGTAAATTACTCCCTGAGTATGCCGTTGATAAAGCGTTTGACCGTTATTTTAGCTTATCGCATCAGAGTCAAGCTGCTGAAAAAACCTCAGAGCATCTATCAGACTTTTCAGTAGAGAATCACTCAACATTCGATACTACGCAGATACAGCCTAGCATGGCTAGCAATACCCTAAAAAAAGGCACTGGCCTTGGCTTAACTCTTGTGAAGCAAGTTATTGAGCATCATGGCGGTCATGTTGCCATTACTAATATTCAAGAAAATAGCGATGACAGTAATCAAAATAGTAATGAAAAAAACGCTGCTATTAAGCGATATTCAGGCGTGATGGTTAGTATTACCTTGCCTTTGACTAAAGAATAGAGGCTTAGATAAAATAGACAGTTACTCAAATTCATTAAATTATTTTCGATTGGCAATAATGCCAGTTCATGGATTTTCCATCATTCCTACACAGGTTTTCTATCTGCTTGTTTTACGATAGCGTTATTCAAATTCGTAACCCATATTAAGGATAGAAAGGCCATGAAAGACGCTATTGAACAAAACAAAATTATAAAAAACTGTTTAGGCGGTAGTCGCCATTTTTGCCTACAAGCGCTTTCAGGTGAAGGGATTGATAGTATCGCTTTTGGGCATTGGTTAGCCATTCCCAGTCAACAACTGCTATTGGTATTTCGCCACCAGCAATGTGTGGCTATTGACCACTATCAAATAGCGGCTTAAAAATTCATTCAATTTAATGATTAAATCTTATTAACTGAATTGCTGGCTTGTTAATTATTTATAAAAAATCAGTCAAAAAAAAACCTCTATCATATCTAGTTAGAAACGCTAGTTAGAAATGATAGAGGGTTTATAATTTTACGGTAAACAATCTAAGTAATAGATGCTACTGGCGGCTTCACATCCGCATTTTGACCGCGATGGCGCAAATAATGATCGAGCAAGACGATAGCCAGCATAGCTTCTGCGATAGGTGTCGCACGTACACCAACACAAGGGTCATGACGACCTTTGGTCAGCATATCAACCGACTCGCCTTGTGTATTGATACTCTTGCCAGCCGTCGTAATACTAGAGGTTGGCTTAAGCGCGATACTGACACGGATGTCTTGCCCTGACGAGATACCGCCCAAAATACCACCAGCATGATTGGCAGTGAAACCGTCTGGCGTCAGCTCATCACGAGAGCTATGACCGAACTGTCCTGCCACTGCCATGCCGTCGCCGACTTCAACGCCTTTGACCGCGTTGATACTCATCATCGCATGGGCAATATCCGCATCCAAACGATCAAATACTGGCTCACCCAGTCCAACGGGTACACCACTAGCGATAATTTCCAGACGAGCCCCGCAGCTAGTACCTTCACGGCGCAAGCTGTCTATCAAGGTCTCAAAACGACTGACAGCATCGGCATCGGCGCAAAAAAACGGATTGCTATTCACAAAATCCCAATCGATTTGGCTTGGGTTTAGGACATGACTGTACTCATTGCCAATTTGGGTGACGTGACCACGGACTTGTACACCTAAGCGCTCTTGTAGATATTTCTTAGCGATAGCACCTGCCGCCACGCGCATCGCAGTCTCACGCGCTGAGGAACGCCCGCCGCCACGATAGTCACGAAAGCCATACTTCATACTATAGGTATAGTCGGCATGACCGGGGCGAAACGTGTCTTTAATTTCGCCATAGTCTTTGGACTTTTGATTGGTATTACGAATCAGCAGGCCAATAGACGTGCCTGTCGTCTTACCCTCAAACACGCCAGAGATAATCTCAACCTCATCGGACTCGCGGCGCTGGGTGGAGTATTTAGACGTGCCCGGTTTGCGGCGATCTAAATCGATTTGCAAATCATCTGTAGATAAGGCTAAACCCGGTGGCACGCCATCGACGATTGCCATGAGACCTGCACCATGCGACTCGCCGCACGTGGTGACCGTAAAAACCTGTCCAATGCTATTGCCTGCCATATTTATCCTTAAATAAATGAAGTCAATTTTTGAGTATCACGTAAATCTCGATGGTTTTATTACTCAACAGTTCTAGTACTCGATAGCTCTATTACCTGACAGTTCTATTGAATGCTATCTAACAGTTGTACATAAGCAGCAAACAGCTCACGATGCGCCATGAGCTCATCATAGGTAATCGCAAAGACACCGTGACCACCGTGAGCAAATTTCAACCAATCAAACTGGATTTCAGGATAGGCTTGCTTTAATGCCCATTCGCTATCGCCCACTTCGCAGACAAGCAAGCCTTCTGGACTTAGATAATCTGGCGCTTCAAACAAAATACGATGCACCAAATCCAGCCCATCTTGACCCGCGGCTAGCGCATGCTCTGGCTCATATAAAAATTCAGGTGGCAGCTCTGCCATAATAGCCGCATCAACATACGGCGGATTGGTGACGATCAGCTCATACTGGTGTTCAGCAGGAATCTTAGCAAATAGATCGGACTCAATCACATTAACCTGATGCCCAAGATCATGATGATCGACGTTAACCATGGCTACTTCAAGCGCGCTTTTATCGATATCAACGGCATCAACCAGCGCATCAACGAAACGCGTCGCAAGTGCAATAGCAATACAACCAGAACCAGTGCATAAGTCTAAAATACGCTCAGGCTGTGACAGCTGCTTGACCTCTAAACCGTGATCATAAAATGCAGCAGCCTGCTCGTTGACGCTCTTACCAAGTGGTTTGGCAAGCTCATTGACATCAAAATATGGATGGAACTGCTGACGAATCAATTCTGCGATAGGCGATCTTGGAATTAGTACCCGCTCATCGACATAAAAAGGCAAATCACAGAAGTATGATAAATTAATCAAATAGCTTAATGGTTTACGCTCAGCGATACGCTCTTCTAACAAACTCAGTACCAACTGCTTCTCTGAGGTGGTCAAGCGACAATCGAGAATCTGCTCATTGGCTGACCAGTCTAAAGCCAGAGAATGCAAAACAATGGCGGATGCTTCAGCAAACTCATCGGTGGTGCCTTGTGCAACGACCACATCATAATTACGAAGCTGGGTGACCGAAAAGCGAATAAAATCACGAATACTGACCAGTTGCTCGCGAGCCTCTTCTAATTCTGCAGGCAAATTGGCAAATTGATCGTCTTCACCCAGAATCCCACTCTCTAAATCAAACACCATTTCACTCTCTAGACCATCGTCATTGAAGTATTGATTTTGAAACTCTTCTGCGCTCATTGTTTGGTCTTCTGACATATCGCACCTTGCTGATTACATGTTCACTGACTACATGCGGATGGGTTAAAACGCCTTTTATTAAAAGCCGATCTATTAAATAAAAATTTATTCACCATTATAGACATAAACGCTAAGTTGCGCCAATTTTTGCAGTTTTATATTCATAAAAATGGTTTTAAAAACAACGTGAATAATGAGAATTGTAAGTAAGAATAGCGCATCATCTTATGCATACCCTCGCTCAGTTATTGCCCAACTGTAGTGAATACGTCAACGGTTGACGTTTGGCAAGACTTTAATGAAAAAAGATGTGTCAAAAGTTTGCGAAGCATTCAAATTATGCGCATAATAGCCCCATTAGTTATAACCATAAGTATCCCAATATGATGAAAATGAAGCCTCTTATTACCGCTATATCAATTGCTATCGTTACTGCCAGTGTCAGCGCCATTGCCGCACCTGCTGATAATACGCGCACCCTGCCAGTACGAACCGCTGACTCAATGCCTAGCATTGCCAAAAAAGTTAGCCTTAATGTACAAGAGAACCGCAGTAGCTCAATCGATGGTCGTGCGCCTGTTGTAGCCACGCCTGCCTTAAAGCCTAATGCGCCTGACCGTATGACTCAGCTGATTGACGAAAAGCAGGAAGTCGATGTAGAGACAGCCCAACAAGCAGTCAGTGCTGATAATATGACGGTAGAAGAGCTGGCTCGTAAAGATGTGCAGTCTGATAGCACTGACGATATTAGTGAAGGTCAAGCCGTCGCTGCCCCTACCGCAGCCATATCTGATGCTAGCCCAGCAGATACTTCTATCAAAAGCATCGAAGATGTTAATGGTAAAAAACATACTACGCTGAATTTGTCGAATTACGCCAAACAAGTAAACGGTGCCACATGGACACCGAATATGAAAGTTAACTCGGCAATGACAATCAAAATGCAGGCACTGCTTGATTGGAACCATGCTTCTCCTGGTGCCATCGATGGCGGCTGGGGCATGAACAGTAAAAAAGCGCTGATCAACTTCCAAACCATGAAAGGTCTGCCAGCCACAGGTAAAATGGATCAAAAAACGTGGGATGCGTTAAATAAAAATATCCCAGCGAATAAACCAGTGCTCGTGACTTACACCATCACTGAAGATGATATTAAGACTAACTTTGCTAGCACACCTGCAGGTTCAGAAGCTAAGTCAAAAATGAAAGGCTTATACTATCAAGACATTAAAGAGATGTTTGGTGAGCGCTTCCATATGGATGTGCGTTATTTAGATAAGCTCAATAAAAATAAGCAGTATAAAGCGGGCGAAACCATCACTGTTTTAAATACCCGTGCACCACTTAAGCAGCGCATTAACCGTGTGGTTGCCAATAAAGCCGATAAGACATTATATGCTTATAACGGCGATAAGCTGGTGGCTACTTACCCAACGACAATCGGTAGCGATGCCACACCATCGCCACAAGGTTCGTTTAAAATCATTAACAAGGTGAAAATGCCTTGGTATAAAGCAACCGTTGGTAAAGGCGCAGACAAACAAATACATATGCTACCACCAGGACCAAATAGCCCTGTTGGCGTCGTATGGATGGGCTTGTCTAAACCTTCATATGGTATTCATGGTTCACCAAAGCCTGAAGGCATCAGTCGCCAAGCTTCTGCAGGTTGTGTGCGTTTGACCAACTGGGATGTGTTAGAGGTTTACGCCAATATCGAAAATGGCGCGACTGTTGAGCTTAAATAAATTGAGCTTAATTAATAAGTCATAAATGATGAATAAAAAAAGACCTTACTATCAAGGTCTTTTTTTATGGCTGATAATCGGATTTATTGATTTAAATTGACAACATTATTCATTTTTATGCTTTATAGCCTTCTTCATTACCAGTAATGCTACCGACTTTTTTGGTAAAAAACATGCCTGCAGGGATGGACACCAAAACGCCCAATGCTACTGCTATTTGGATATGAGGTATTTCATTAAAACCTGTGACTAAAGCGCCAATCATAAAAACGCCAATGGTAACAGTTGCTGCGATTGAATAGATAACAGAGAATAATGGCCAGTTCATAACTTATTCCTCATTTTTATTGTGGATATAGTACCTTTATACACTAAACCCACAAAGAAAGTAAGTATTTCCTATAAACCTGCAAGCCAGCTATAGTAGGTGACTAAGCATAAAAACCCTGTTAGAGTTAAGGTTTTTATTGTTATTAGTTAATGATGCATAATTTTACTATTTTAAGTATTACTACTTAATGACACTGCGCTCTATTTAGTCGTAAAAAACCCATATGTTGTCCTCGTTTTATCATTACAATAATGTCTTTCTTTTACTTTTTAAGAAAGCTATCTGCCATGACCTCATCTGAAAACAAACCCTCTAATGATTCTTCAGTTATAAAAGATGCCTCAAGCACAGCCAATCATCCAGACAAAAAAGTGGTGCTAACTGACGCAGATGGTAGCTCTGTACTAGATAGCACTGTTGAACATACTGAGTCTTCAAAAAGCTCAGAGACTCATGATGACAATGACTGTGGCGAGGATATGGCTTGTGCGCAGCCTCCTGAAACAACGATAGCGATAAAGTCCATTGGTGCTGACGAGGTAGTGGCAACGTTAGAAACCGCCAAGCCCAACAATGAGTCTGAAATAACTGGGCTTGAGACACCACTACCCAATGAATCGTTAAAATCCACAACAGCGCCCAATCATAAAAATCTAGAAAATGCATCAGCAGAACATGCTCAAGCAAAAGAAGATGACGCTTCCGAGCAAACGTCTCAAGAAGATGCTGACGCTGAGGTAACGGTAGAGGCAGAGGGTATTGCCCCCGCTGATACACAGAGCACTTATCCTATCTCTGATAACCCTCAGCAAGAAAGCAAAGCAAATAGTGACAACACAAAACCGTCCTCAATTGATAAACAGCCAGACACACCGAAAAATAATGACACTATCGTAAAAAATACTGTGAAAGATAAAGTCGATAATCAGGAAGAGCTAGAAGACGAGATTAAAGAAAAAAAAGAAGCCAAGCTCGAATCTTATAAGCAATTTGTTGCCGAGCAATTTAGCAATCAAAAGGTAGACTATCCAGAGGTACGGGTCAGAATCGAGGCCAACGCTCTGCCTAGCAAAATGTATTTCATTATGAATATACTTTCTGCCATCATCGCCAGTTATGGGTTAGTGACCAATTCAGCTGCCGTCGTCATTGGCGCCATGTTGGTTGCCATGATGTTAGGTCCCATTACTGGCATAGCGTTAGCGATTATTGATCATCGTATGCCATTACTACGTAAATCACTGATTACGGTTATCGTCGGCGTATCATTGGTGGTATTGGTTGGTTTTATCGTCGGCTGGTTACACAAAGACCAGCCACTGACCGCAGAGATATTATCGCGCACTCAGCCAACCTCGATGGATTTAATGATTGCTCTAGCGGGTGGTACTGCTGGTGCTTATGCGATGGTTTCACCGCACCTATCAGTGGCAGTGGTCGGCGTGGCGGTAGCCACTGCATTGGTGCCACCTCTTGCCGCGAGTGGGATATTATTTGCCAATGGCGAGACGCAGCTTGGACTTGGGGCACTGCTACTGGCGCTAACCAATATTATTGCTATCCAGTTTACCAATGCTTTAGTACTCTGGTTATTAGGCTTTCGCCGTTTGGTCGATGACGATTATAAATCAAGCACCTATTTGACTTTTTTACGCCGTAATGCGGTGACGTTATTATTGTTAGGTGGATTGGGGACGTATTTGACCATCAACCTACAGACCAATGCCAAACAACAGGTTTTTGAGAGTAGCGTCAAAGAAGCCATCAATAGCTACTTTATCGACAAAGGCAACGTGCTGACCAATACTCAGTTTGATACCTCAGAAGAAAATAAAGTCGTACGTGCGGTCATTCGCGGAGAGACTACGCCTACCTCATACGATGTACGGCAAATCGAAACCGTCATTGCTCAAGATATGGCAGAGAATTTCCCTGAGTATTTACCCATTAAGCTACAGCTACGCTACTTGCCAGTACAAGTCATTGAGTCTAATCCATTGATACAAGATAAACTGGATAAGACTGATGCGGCGATTTTGACCAATTAGCTTTTTTGACCAACTGGCTTTAAGATGCGCTACAAATCCATCGAGCATCTACATGCGTAGAAGAACCTAGCCGTTGTAACTCTTGTACCAAGAGCTTGGGCGTTTGTGCTAAAATCGTTTGCAAAATTATTTTACTCAATTCTATTCGCCAGTAAGGAGCCGCTGTGAGCCAGCCATTTCGCTCAGCCGATATTCGTCAAGCTTTTATCGATTTTTTCATAAGCAAGCAGCACACCCCCGTCGCCTCATCGAGTTTGATTCCACACAATGACCCGACATTGCTATTTACCAATGCCGGCATGAATCAATTTAAAGAAACGTTTTTGGGTATGGAGCCACGTGATTATACCCGTGCGGTGACGTCGCAAAAGTGCGTACGTGCTGGCGGCAAGCATAATGATTTGGATAATGTCGGTTATACGGCGCGTCATCATACGTTCTTTGAAATGCTAGGCAACTTCTCGTTTGGCGATTATTTTAAGCAAGCCGGTATTGGCTATATTTGGGAATTTTTGACCTCAGATGAATGGCTAGCAATCGATAAAAACCGCTTGTATGTGACCATTTATGAGACTGACGACGAAGCCTTTGATATTTGGCATAAAGACATCGGCATCCCAAGCGAGCGCATTATCCGTATTGGCGATAATAAAGGCGCACCTTACGCCTCAGACAACTTTTGGACGATGGGTGACACCGGCCCTTGCGGCCCTTGTACCGAAGTCTTTTATGACCATGGTGCCGATATCGAAGGCGGTCTACCGGGCACACCTGAAGAAGATGGCGACCGTTATATCGAGATTTGGAACTGCGTCTTTATGCAGTTTAATCGTCAAAAAGATGGCACTATGCTACCGCTACCAGCGCCAAGCGTAGATACTGGCATGGGACTTGAGCGTATCAGCGCCATCATGCAAGGCGTCCATGGCAACTACGAGATAGATTTGTTTGTACACTTGATGGATGCGGCGGCTGAGATTTTAGAGATTGAAAACCAGCAACAATCGTCATTAAAAGTCATCGCTGACCATATTCGCGCCGTTTCATTTTTGATTGCTGATGGCGTTACTCCAAGCAACGAAGGTCGTGGTTACGTACTGCGCCGTATCATTCGTCGTGCGGTACGTCATGGCAATAAACTTGGTGCTGACAGTGATTTCTTTTATAAAATGGTCACACCCTTGGTTGCTGAAATGGGTACGGCGTATCCTGAGCTAAAAGATAAGCAAAGCGTGATTGAAAATGCCATTCAAAAAGAAGAAGCACAGTTTGCCAAAACTTTGGCACAAGGCTTACGTTTACTTGCCAGCGAGCTGGAAGGTCTAAAAGATGGCGACACGTTATCTGGGGAAGCCGCATTTAAACTGTACGATACTTATGGTTTCCCGGTCGATTTGACTGCGGATATCACTCGTGAGCGCGGTATTGTGATTGATGAAGCTGAATTTGATGAGCATATGCAAGCGCAACGTGAGCGTGCTCGTGATGCTGGCAAATTCGACGTTGATTATAGCAGCGTCATTCAAGTAGAGAACCCAACCACCTTTATCGGTTATGAGCAGCTTGCAGAAGAAGGCGTCACGATTGATGCACTTTATCAAGATGGCAATCCAGCCGATAGCTTAGCTGAGGGCATGGAAGGCGTCGTGGTACTTGACCGTACACCGTTTTATGCTGAAGGTGGTGGTCAAGTTGGTGAGCTTGGCGAAATCCGCACCGCGACTGGCGTTTTTGAAGTGCAAGACACCAAAAAATCTGGTCAAGCCATCATCCATTATGGTGTCGTGACCATGGGTGACATTAATACCAAACAGACCGCTGATGCGCAAGTCTTGTCCAGCATCCGTGCGGCCAGTGCCAAAAACCACTCTGCCACGCATCTATTGCATGCCGCATTAAGAGAAGTATTGGGTAATGAAGTCACACAAAAAGGCTCGCTAGTATCAAGCGAAGTCTTACGTTTTGATTTCTCGTATGACCAGCCTGTCAGCACTGCTGAAATTACGCGTATCGAACGCTTAGTCAATGAGCAAATTCAAGCCAACACCCCTGCTCGCATCGAGAATATGTCTATCGACGAAGCGATGAAACAAGGTGCAATGGCATTGTTTGGCGAAAAATATGGCAGTGACGTTCGCGTCTTAACCATGGGCACTGACAGTATCGTCGATGGTCAGCGCAAGCCCTTCTCTATTGAGCTTTGTGGTGGTTTGCACGTTAAACGTACCGGTGATATTGGTGTGTTAAAAATTACCAGCGAATCAGGTATCGCTGCTGGCATCCGACGTATTGAAGCTGTCACTGGCATGAATGCAATTAAAAACATTCAGCAAAGTGAGCAGCAGCTGAGTGAGCTTGCCAGTCAGCTCAAAGTAAAACGTCCTGAAGTGGCACAGCGCGTGCGTACCATGGCGGATAAGCAGCGCGAACTTGAGAAACAACTAGAGCGTTTAGAGCAAAAAATCGCCAGCGCCCAAGCAGCCAATTTACTCGATGAAGTACAGACCATCGCAGGCACGCCCGTGCTTATCAGTACCTTAAGCGGTATCGACGGCAAATCTATCCGCACCCTGATGGACGATATTAAATCTAAACTCCCTGATAGCGTGATTGTATTGATTGGTGATAAAGACGAACAGTTAGCCCTAGCCGCAAGCGTGGCAAAATCAGTCACCGCTAAAGTAAAAGCTGGTGATATCATTCGTCATTTGGCAAGTGAGCTGGGCGGTAAAGGTGGTGGCAAACCTGACTACGCACAAGGCGGCGCACCAAAGTCTGGCAACAGTACCGCGGTTATCAACGCCCTACCTGCTTGGATTGAAACTCAGCTTAGCTAGTCCTGAAAAATACATGAATACATAGCATCACTTGGGTCTACTACGCATAAAATACGCGATTGGTTATAACGGTTATAACCAATCGCCATGTATCTAAGCGCTACGGGCACTTAACGTTGTGACGTAGATATGATATAAAGGTCAACGTTTATATGCATCGTGCGTGCATTACCTAGTCAGCACTACTGAATACATAAACGAAAAGCATGGGCGCAATTCTTATAATACGGCTTTATCTATACAAGCATTGATTGAGCGTCACATCCGCATATTGGCTCTCATTGATGATAATAAAAGGCCATTAATGAATAATAGGTAGATTTTTATGGCGTTAATAGTACAGAAATACGGCGGCACCTCGATGGGCAGTATCGACCGCATCAAAAACGTCGCCAAACGAGTCAAACGCTGGCATGACAACGGTCATCAAATAGTTGTTGTCGTCTCTGCTATGAGCGGCGAAACCAACCGTTTGATTGATCTAGCACGCCAAATTAGCACTCAGCCTGATCCCCGTGAATACGACCAAATGGTCTCAACCGGTGAGCAAGTATCGATTTCATTGCTTGCTATGGCGATTAAAGAGCTTGGTGTAGGCGCTCGTTCATTTACTGGTCGTCAAGTCGCGATTAAAACGGACAATGCCCACAATAAAGCCCGTATCGAAAGTATCGATGACAAAAATATCCGTGAGCAACTTGATGCAGGCAATGTCGTCATCGTCGCAGGCTTTCAAGGTATTGATGACGAAGGCAACGCGACCACATTAGGGCGCGGCGGCTCTGATACCACAGGTGTCGCTATTGCTGCTGCCTTGGGTGCTGATGAATGTCAGATTTATACCGATGTTGATGGCGTTTATACCACTGACCCTCGTGTAACCTCAAAAGCCAAAAAACTTGAAAAAATTACCTTTGAAGAAATGCTGGAGATGGCAAGTCTTGGCTCTAAGATTTTACAGATTCGTTCGGTAGAATTCGCGGGTAAATATGGTGTACCACTGCGCGTATTATCTAGCTTTGATGAAAACAACGATGGTAGCTTCGACCAAGAATTTCAAGACAATGTCGGCACCTTAATTACGATAGACGAAGGAGACAATATGGAACAGGCAATCATCTCAGGTATCGCTTTTAATCGAGACGAAGCAAAAATAGTCGTGCGCGGTGTACCTGATCATCCTGGTATTGCCTCTGCTATCCTAAGCCCGATTGGTCGTGCCAATATTGAAATTGATATGATAGTGCAAAACCTCTCTACCAACGGCACCACCGACTTTACTTTTACTGTCAACCGTACTGACATGGACAAAACCATGAAAGTACTAGAGAATGAAGTCAAAGATGAGATCGGTGCTAAAGAGATATTGGCTAATGATGAAGTCGTTAAAGTCTCTTTAGTCGGCGTCGGCATGCGCTCTCATGCTGGTGTTGCAAGCCTCATGTTCCAAACCCTTGCTGAAAACAATATCAATATTCAAATGATATCAACCAGCGAAATCAAAGTGTCTGTCCTTATCCAAGAACAGTATTTAGAAAAAGCCGTTAAATCACTACATACCGCATTTGGTCTGGATCGTGAAGATGGCGAAAGTAAAATCGCTGGGCTATAACTTATTTTAAAACGCTTAAAATAATCGATTTAGCATCAACAGTTATGCATTAAATCAGTATCACTTACTTTCAACAATGTATTAAATTAAATAGGGTCTTTTTAGATCCTATTTTTATTTTTTATTATTGCTAGGGTAACTATTTACCCAATAGTTTTGTGAAAACCCGTGACAGTCTCTGTTATGCCCCCTATAATGGGGCTTTCATTTGGGCTAAATGAATCTACCTATCATTACCGCTATTGGCACAATAGTAAGCATTGTGGTTGTCATTGATACATTGTTTTTCTAGTGCTGAGGTAATGTCCTGCAATTGAGAAGTAATCTGATGAGTAATAATTTGTTGATGCGACATAAGGAGTGTGACGCATGTTAATTTTGACACGCCGCGTGGGCGAAACGCTAATGATTGGTGATGAGGTCAGTGTGACTGTCCTAGGTGTCAAAGGCAATCAAGTACGTATCGGTGTAAATGCACCGAAAGATATTGCCGTACACCGCGAAGAGATTTACCAACGTATTCAGCATGAGCGTTCTGTACAGTCGCAAATGCAACATCTTGAGCAGGGCAATTTTGCGCCTTCATTTGATGACGAAGACTATTTCAATCGCTAAGTTACATACTTTCACTTTTTAATCTGCTCTGAGGTCATTTATTTATGAGTATCCGCCAATCAGATGTATCGGCTCTACTTAATGGTTTGGATAAAAAAGCCATTGGATTCAATGATGTCATCAGTTTTATTGATGATTTTTATCGCTACGCACCTGCCCCGTTTGTGAACGGCATGGTACACAATGCAGCTGGTGAAAATGAAGGTAGTGCGAAAATTTTTGGCTTTGCCAAGCACCATGGTTTGCATCAATTGGACACGCTAAAACTGTTTGGCGAGCATTATGCCAAAGTCCAAGCAACTCCTAACGGTACTGACCATGCCAATATCCGCAACTTTTTACATTGGGGCTGGCAAGGGTTTTTGATGCAAAAAAACCCATTAACGGTTCGCCCTAGTGTTGATACGACGGCGCTTTAAAAAGTTATTAAATAAGAAAAGGCCACGCTGATTAGCGTGGCCTTTTTTATGTGCTTCATTTTTTATCATAAAACTTAGCCTTCAGCCTATTTATCACGAAACTTGACGGGTTGGACTGCGCCTTTCGGATTAGGCATGTTTGGATAATGATGCTCATGCTCGACATCACATTCCGCCCCAACGATAGAACCATCGTCTTTGACTGGCTTATGAATATAGCCTGTGCGCTCAGCAGGTGGTAGATGCTCGTGTTCCCACACCATCACCGCTTGCATACAGGTTTCGCGCTGCTCAGCGGTCAGCTTGCGACCATCAGGCCACTTACCCAACTCAATCGCCATGCGGAATTTATCCACCACTTCTGGCGTTAAACTTGCTAATATCGTTTGCTTATCCATCCTGCCTATTCTCCACCACTATTTTTTATAACGTTTTTATATAAAAGAGACACTTATTCGTCGTCCATAATATCATCATCCACGTCAAGACTGAATTCCTCAGCATGGACGTTCCAGTGCAATTTGGTGCGACAAGCTTCATAAAAATCAAACCCTGGCGGGTGCAATAAAGTAAGCTTATCTGGATGCTTACGAATATAGAGCCGTTGCTCTTGCTCAAGTGGCACGCTTGGCTTGCCGTCGGCACTGACCATCGGCTGAGTGCGATTGTCTTCGTGAATGCGAATGCACACTTCGCTATTACCGCTCACCACAATCGGTCTGCTAGACAGCGTATGGGGATGCATGGGCACCAAACAGATAGCATCCATACTCGGATGGATGATGGGCCCGCCACCAGAGAGTGCATAGGCCGTTGAACCGGTAGGCGTTGCTGCAATCAAACCATCACTATGCTGACGGTAGACATCTTGACCATCGATTTTCATCTGAAAATCAATCATATGAACCGATTTTCCCGCATGCAATACGATATCATTGAGCGCCATATCTTCATGAATAATAGTGCGCCCTTCCCGTATCTCCATCGTCAATAGAAAACGATGATCCAACTGATAATCACCCATCAATACTTGGCGCAATTTAAACGCCGCTTCATCAGGTTTTACATCCGCTAAGAAACCAAGCCGACCACGGTTGACGCCGAGCACGGGTACACGGTAGCGTGCCAACGCTTCAGCCGCGTGCAATATCGAGCCATCACCGCCAACAACGATAACCAAATCACAAATCTCGCCGATTAGACTACGCTTAACGATTTTGACCTTTTCAATCTCAGTAAGGTTCAAAGTAGGCAAGTTCGCCGTCTGCACATCCATAATCAATGTGAGATTCATCTCATTGATAGTCTGGGCAATTTGCACCAAGCTTTGAGTGACACTGCGTTTACCAGCGCGGCCCATGAGCCCAATACGCCTAAAAGCAGGGTTTTTGATAGCGTGGAACAGCTCTGATTCATGTAAGTGCGGCAATCTTGCGGATTGCGCTGAGTTTTCCATAAAACGACTCGGCATAACGGTAAATTACTCGCCAATGATAGCGATAAACGAGCGTTTAGACTAGCATGTTTATGAATTATCGTTGTTAACTGTCGTAATCAACCCCATATAAAAGCCATCGCACGTTACTCTTAAACGTGTTTGTTTAGCTAGGCAATACGCCAAAATACATCAACTAATAATAGCTCCATAAGGTCGTGAGGCCTTGATGGCTGTCACGTAAACACAGTTGACAATAATGGCGGTTTTGCTAAAGTAGCTAGCATCACTATTATTTATATTTTATTAAGGACAACTTTATGGCCAATCCTATTGTCAGTCGCGCAGAACTTGCGATCGGCGGTAAGCCAATGACGGTCAAGGGCGTGATTCAAAAGACCAGTCTATTACTTGGATTATCTGCGATCACTGGTGTGGGCTTTTTCTTTTATGCCCTTATGGCAGGCTTGTCGCAAGGCTTTATTACGATGGCTGCCTTCGGTAGTATGTTTGCCGCTTTTGGTCTCGCGCTTTTTATCACTTTTAAACCACACAAAGCCAAAACCTTTGCGGTGCCTTATGCACTGTTAGAAGGTATATTTTTAGGCGGCATCTCGCTGTTCTTTATGCGGATGTATCCGAGTGTACCAGTGACCGCTATGTGTGCCACTTTTGTGACGGCAGCCGTTATGCTAGGGCTATATCGCTCAGGTCTGGTCAAGGTGACTGAAAAGTTCCGCTCAATTGTGACTTCAGCATTGATTGCGATTATGCTGGTTTATGTGGCGCAATGGGTACTTTCTTTAGCGTTTGGCTCAAGCTTACCCTTCTTATTTGAAGGTGGTGCTATCGCTATCGGCTTTAGCCTGTTTGTTATTATTATCGCCTCTTTTACGCTTTTACTAGACTTTGATAATATCGATCGCGGTGTGGCGATGGGTGTGTCTGAAGACTACGAATGGTTATTCAGTATTGGTATACTTGCCACGCTCGTATGGATGTACATTGAATTTATGCGTTTGCTTAGCTACTTGCAAGACTAATCTAAAAACCAGCTAATCTTCATTTAAATAAAAAACCGCCTTGGCTATTCATATAGTTAAAGGCGGTTTTTTTATGGGTAAAGTTAAATATTTATGATAGACATACTGTTTGGAAAAATGTGAGCAGCAAGGAATATGAGTTTCATTACTACATTAGTAGGCTAAGTGAGTTTGACGCAGCTAACCGTTTTTTTGAATGGGTATCAAGCGCGTTTTAAGCGCAGCGCATTTAAGACCACAAACAACGAACTTAGTGACATACCAATAGCAGCCAGCCAAGGTGGCACATAGCCTAACGCCGCTGGTATTAGCACACTGCCATTATAAATCAGTGCCCAGCGGAAGTTTTGTTTGATAATACGTTCTGTTTTATCAGAGATACGCTTAGCCGCAGTAATAGCGTCGATTTGACCATTTAATATAATACTGTCACTCGATACTTGTGCCAAATCTGCCGCCCCCGCAATAGAAGTTGAGACATCTGCTGCTGCTAGCACTGGCGCATCATTGATACCGTCTCCCACCATCAACACTACGCCACCTTCCGCCTGTAGCTTTTGAATGTGAGTGACCTTGTCCGTTGGCGACAGACCATTGTAAGCAGAATGCATTCCTAAACTTTCAGCCAATACCAGCGCTTGCGGGCTTGGGTCACCAGTCAACATAACTGTCTCAATACCCAACTCTTTAAGCGTATCGAGCATGGCTTTGGCACTATCACGCACCTTATCATTGAAATAGAAACATGCCAGCGCTTGCCAAGTGACCGAGTCATTTTGTTGACAAGATAAAACCACCGCTGAGCTGGCGCGCTGTGATACTAAATCAATGACCATATCATTATCAGCATCGTTTAACGCAAAATCCACATGACCAATTCGATATAATACGCCATCAATCACTGCCTCGACACCGCCTGCTGGATAATGCTGTAAGGCCTGCGTCGATGGCAAATGCAACTGATAGGCAGCGGTAAGCAGCGCGTGTGCGATAGGATGACGGCTCCCTACTTCTAGAGCCGCAGCGATTGCTAATAGCGTATCTTTTTGCTCGTCTGTAGCCGTTGCAGTATCATTATCTTTAAGCAGCTCAATATTTAATAAATTAGGCTTACCATAAGTGAGAGTACCTGTTTTATCAAAGGCGACATGAGTGATTTCCGCTAAAGTTTGTAGCGTATGTCCACGCGTCGTCAAAAAGCCATAGCTTGCCAGTCGATTGGTCGCGACCGTCAGCGCAATCGGCGTCGCTAAAGACAGTGCACAAGGGCAAGTCGCGACCAATACCGCGACCGTAGCCCAAATCGCTTGACTTGGGTCAACGATATACCAGCCAATGAATACCAAGACAGACAAGACCAAAATACGCGCAACAAACCATCGTGCCAGCTTGTCTGCTTGCTGTGCCAGTTTGGGCTTTTCACTCATGGCACGGTTCATCAGCCGATCAATCAAGCCCATTTGGCTGTCTGCTGGCAATGCTGTGACCAGCATCTCAAACGGTTGGCTATCGTTTTGTGCACCGCCGACGATATAGTCACCTTGGCTCTTGATAATCAAGTCGCCCTCACCCGTCAATAGGCTTTGCGACACGGTAGCAGTCTGGCTCAGCAAAATACCATCGCTGATGATTTCAGAGCCAGCCTCAACTAAAATGATATCACCCACTTGCAAACTATGGGCGGTGACCATTTGTTTTTCTTTTGCCTCATCTGCTGTTGTTGATATGGCTGATTTTTGAGTACGCGTGCGTTGCCGTTGCCAGTCTTGTGCAATTTTTGATGTGAGCTGATGAGCATTGGCATCCATGCTTTGCATAAAATTAGGCGTTGGATTGGCTGATGTGCTCGCCTCCCTTGTATCCAAATTACTGACTTGATTACTCACGTCTTCATTTACAGCTGTTTTTTCGAGCTCATTTTTCTTTAACTGCTGTAATATAAGCTCGGCGGCTTCTTTATCTTCCGCAATTTTTTGTACCAGTACTGGCTCAACCACGACCAAGTCATTGGCCATGGTGGCGGCTTTTAGGCGTGCATTATGCTCAATGTAACGCCCTGCCAGTAAAAAGAAAATAAACATACTGACCGAATCGTAATAGGTTTCCCCTTGCCCAGTGATGGTGGCATATAGGCTCGCGAAAAAAGTCACAATCAGCGCGATACTGACGGGCACATCCATATTGACTTGGCGCGCGCGAATTGCCGACCACGCTGAGGTAAAGAACGGGACACCCGCATAGAAAAAAACGGGCGTACTGACAAATAAAGATACCCAGCGCAAAAAATCACGCTGAAATATTAGCATATCGCTGTATTCACCAAAATAGATGGCAACGGCATACATCATCGCTTGCATCGAGCCCAACGCGGCAATGCCAAGACGTATCAGCATTTGGTTGTTATGACGCGCCAGCATCGCCTCATGCGTATCTTGACGATAAGGCTTGGCTTCATAGCCGATTTCATTAATGGTGGCAAGAATACGGCTGATCGGCAGCTTATCCTCGTTCCAAATCACACGCATACGCTGATTGGTCAAATTCACCTGACATTTACTGATACCCTCTAACTCATCGAGACGCGACTCAATTAGCCAAGTACATGCCGCGCAGCGTAGGTTATTGACGGACAGCTCTGCAACCGACAGTCCGTCTTGAGCATAGACGAATTGTGATTTGATCTCGTCATGGTCATACGCCTCAAGGCGAGTCAACTGCGTCGGTAGACTTGCCGTACGATTAATCTCTGAGCGGTCCAAGTAATACTGCTCAAGCCCTGCCTCTACGATGCTTTGAGAGGCTAACTGACAGCCCATACAGCACATCTCACGCGGCTTACCCAATATCTTGGCATGGAACGGCGGCTGCGGTACAGGATCACCGCAGTGGAAACAGTGACCTGCGAGTGGCAGTACTAAACCTTCGATGATAGAGTTATCTTCATAATGCTGGCTGGTGGTCGATGCCATTGATGATGGGACATTGGACATAATCGCGCTTACTTCCTTTAGACAGGTTTGCTCGAACCTTATTCGCTTTAAGTAAACTTACTATCACTAACGAGACTCAACGCCTATGCAGAAGACTTATCTAAAACAGCTATTTTAAATAACTTTCAGCACGGCTCACAAAAAATAAAACAATAACAGTAGCGGTTAATTCATAAAAAACACATCGTTGGTGCGTCTCTAAACTGCTATCGTGCATGGCTATGTGACATGGTTACATGGTGACATGAAGCTAATATGACACTTATATAACAATGATACTGCCACTCTAAAGCTTTTAATGCTTTGTTAGCAATGACCGTGTTTTAACAGAGATTATACTATAAGCAAGTGCTGTGAAGAGCATAACGACTCACAGCTTAAAATCAATGAATGCCTGCGTTGACGATGATAGATTGAAAAATTTGTCAATTTGCGTCATTATGAGGCAGTTTTTTATACCAAAATGGTGCGACATCAGTGCAAACATCCAATTCCAAGTTACCAAATACCAAGTTAACACAGTCCTCTAAATCTGTTAACCACACGCTCCCTTCACAGCAGCGTGGGTTGGTATTTAGTAGTCTTATCTTAATTGTTATTATTGCTGGCATGGTGCTCTTGGCGCTATATTTAATCAAACTTGATCGCACCATTACTCATAAGTTTGAGGGTAAGCGCTGGGATATTCCTGCTAAAGTGTATTCGCAGCCGCTTGAATTGTATCAAGGCGCGAGTGTCGACAAAGATACGATGAAGACATGGCTGGAGTTGCTGAACTATCAAAGCAACAAAGCTTATGATCGCACGGGAACCTATCATAGATCAGGTAATACCTATTTTATTCATACTCGCGGTTTTACTTATAGCGCCAACGATGTGGATAAAGAGCAAGTCATAAAAATGACCATTGCTGGTAATAAGATTGAGTCCGTACAAAGCACTTTGCCTGCCAAAAGCGGCATCATTCGCTTAGAGCCGGTGAGTATCGGTGGTATTTATCCTGACAGTAATGAAGATCGTTTGGTCGTCTCGTTAGATGAAGTGCCACAACCACTCATTGATGCGTTAATAGCCACGGAAGACCGTGCGTTTTATGAGCACAAAGGCGTCTCTATACGAGGCATTGCACGTGCCGTACTGAACAATTTCTCTGGTGGCTCTAGACAAGGCGGCTCGACCATCACTCAGCAGCTGATTAAAAACTTCTATCTCAACTCAGACCGTACGCTGAAGCGCAAAGCCAACGAAGCGTTAATGGCAGTATTGCTCGAGCTACATTATAGCAAAGATGAAATTCTACAAACGTACCTCAACGAGATTTATTTGGGTCAAAACGGCAACCGCTCTATTAATGGTTTTGGCTTGGCATCACAGTTTTACTTTGATAAACCACTGAATGAGCTGCGCTTGGATCAGCAAGCCCTGCTAGTCGGTATGGCAAAAGGCCCGAGTATCTACAACCCACGTCGCCATCCAAACGATTCAAAAGCGCGCCGTGACGTCGTGCTGGGCAACATGTTAGCTGTTGGCTCACTCAGTCAAGAAGACTATGAGAAAGCGCTAAAGCAGCCACTTGGTGTCGTGGACAAACCTGTCGAAGGCAAAAGTCAATTCCCTGACTTTTTGGATATCGTCAAGCGCGAGCTGAATACCGTGTACTATTCTGATGATCTCAAAAATGAAGGTCTTATCATTATCAGTACTTTAGACCCTATTGCACAATTAGCCGCAGACAAAGCAGTTGATAGAAAATTGGGTGAGCTGCGTCGTAATAGTAGCAAAACTAAAGACTTGCAAGGTGCTCTAGTGAGTGCCAATCCTGAGACTGGTGAGCTGGTCTCTGTGGTGGGTAGTGGCAGTGAATTTACTGGCTTTAACCGTGCGGTCGATGCCAAGCGCCAAGTGGGTTCGTTATTGAAGCCTATTATTTATATGACAGCGCTTGAAAGTGGGCGCTATAATCTTGCAAGCTCAGTCGATGACTCACCGATTACCGTGAATCTAAGCGATGGTACTAAATGGAACCCCAAGAACTATGACAATCGTGACCATGGTTATGTGCCATTTACCACCGCTTTATCAAAGTCTTATAACCAAGCAGCGGTACGCTTAGGTATGGAGTTTGGGGTCGATACCTTTGCCAAGCAGTTACAGCGCATGGGAATTAAAGAAAAAATACCACCCTACCCGTCAGCACTGTTAGGTTCTGTTAATCTTAGCCCAATGGACATGCTTGGTGTTTATCAAGTCTTTGCAACTGGTGGCTTCCGTACGCCTATCCATAGTATTCGCACCGTCATTGATGACCGTGGTCGTATTTTACAACGTACTGGACTCAACACTCAGCGTAGTATTCCGCCTGAGACCAATTTCTTAATTAACTATGCTTTACAAGATGTGGTCAAAAACGGTACTGCCAAACGCGTGCAATCACTTGGTAGCAATCTAAATCTTGCTGGCAAAACAGGTACCACAAATGATTACCGCGACGCTTGGTTTGCAGGCTACAGTGGCAACTACGTCAGTGTGGTTTGGGTTGGCCGTGATGATAACAAGCCAATTGGTTTAAGCGGCGGTACTGGCGCATTGCCAGTTTGGGTTGACTATATGAATCGCTTGAAGCTGACGCCTGTGGCACTACCAGAGCCTGAAGGTATTGAATGGTTGTGGTTAGAGAACAACTCAGGCAAGCTGTCTAATGAGCGCTGTGCAGATGCACGCTATCTGCCTGTCCTGTCGGCATATTTACCAGAAGAAGCCAGCAGTTGCGCTGTCGGCTTATATCAACAAGATCGTGCTCGTGAACAAAACCAGCAACGCCGTAGTGAAGGTTTAGAGATTCCAAATGGCGAAGCTGTTGATAGCGACAACCAGGAAAACAGTGATGGCTCAAATGGTAATGATGCAGAAAGTCGTGCCGATACTTGGTATGATCGTGCCGTTGAATGGTTCTAAAGTTATTTGTGAAACTTAAAAAAGGTCTCAACTTAATGTTATCTCTCAAGCAAACTGTATCAGCTAGGTCAGCCGTCATAACGCGGTCTATCAAAATCAAGCCAGCCAATACGATGCTGGCAGTCAGTGCTCTAGCTGGCATGTTGAGTTTGAGCGCTTGTCAGACTGCGCCGACTGCATCTACCCCGATAAAAACGGTACCGACTCAAACGCTGCCATCATCGCAAACAGCCAAAGCCCCCATAGCGACTGTGACGCAAGCACCCATTGTCAGAACAGAGGACGAGGATGACTACCCCATTGAGCCTTATAATCCCTCTGAGCCAGCCGAACCAACCAATCCGTTGACTCAAGAGACGCCTGTATTTACACCATCTAATCCTGTGTTGACCCAACCTGATCCAGTTATTATTATCCCTTCGCGTGATGACTACATCATCTCTGAGCCATCAGCGCCGTCACACAACGAATTGCTAGAACAGGCAAGAAAAAACTCGCAGCAACGGACACAGCAAGCTACCACCAACAATAGTAACCTGCCAGCATTTCGCAATTTGATGCAAGCAGGTATCAGTCAACTAAAAGCTGGCAAACTGACCAATGCTGAAAACAGCTTTACCCGTGCACAGCGCCTAGCACCTAAATCTTCTGCGGTGTATTTCTATTTGGCGCAAGTGGCATTAAAAAAGAACCAGCCGCGCAAGGCAGAAGCTATGGCACGACGTGGTCTGAGTGTTTCTCAAGATACCAGTCGTCGCCGCGCGCTGTGGCAAATTATTTTGCAATCAGGACAAGCCCAAGGCAACGCTCGCGTCATCAGTGAAGCGAAGCAAGCCTTACGCTAATATCAAGACATACCGAAGTGAATAGATACCAAGTTTATCACTTGATATCTATTCACTTTTTATATTCTGCACACGTATCATTTATCCAAAATAGACATTTATTTTTAATTAAGGTTATCGTTATGGCATGGCAACAACTGCATTTACAATGTGAAAAAGCAAACGTCGATTTGGCTGAGGCACTGCTCCTAGAAGCAGGTGCATTATCCATCGCCTTAGACGACGCAGGTGACCAGCCTTTATTTGAGCCATTACCTGGTGAATCACCGCTATGGGATGAGGTTATCTTGACAGGGCTATTTGATGCGACCACCGATGCTGGCAGTCGTCAGGCGGTCGAGCAGCTCAGTCATGAAATCGCAGCACAAGTGCAAGCCACTCGTATCTGGCTCACGGCTGTCGATGATAAAGATTGGGAGCGCGAATGGATGAGCAATTATCATCCTATCGAATGTGCCAATAATTTATGGATTGTGCCCAACTGGCTGACGCCGCCCAATCCTGAGGCGACTAATATTATTATGGACCCTGGTCTAGCCTTTGGTACAGGTTATCATGCCACTACCCGCTTATGTCTTGACTGGTTAACAGAACAAGATCTAAAAGACAAAGTGGTGATTGATTATGGTTGCGGTTCAGGTATTTTAGGCATTGCTGCTTTGTTATTAGGTGCGCGCCACGTGTATGCCGTCGATATCGACCCACAAGCAGTACTGGCAACCAATCAAAATGCCGCACGCAATCACGTTGGGGATCGTCTGCAAGCGTTTTTACCAGAAGACTTCACTGACTACTGTGCACAAAATGATGTGTTACCTGTAGACGTAATCGTTGCAAACATTCTAGCCAAGCCGCTCATTGGCTTAGCGCCTTACTTTGCTACCTTAATCGCACCAAAAGGTCGCATTGTATTGGCCGGTCTAATAGAGTCACAAACCGAACAAGTAACGGCGGCTTATCAACCTTATTTTGCGCTTGATGCAAAGCATGCTTTTACAGCGCAAGAAGACCAACATTGGCAGCGTTTATCTGGTACATTTACAGGCTAGCAACATTTAATTACATCTGTTACGATAGAGGGCAGTCAAATGTCATGCATTTGACGCCACTCTGCCCTTACTCATGATTTTTGGACATTTAAAGCTAATATTTAAAGTTGATACAAACGGCAGTATTAGCACTATAGGCAACTATTAGCGAGTGGCTAAGCGGTATTGATAACCATAATTTTTTGGATTCGACCCTATGACCACGCCCATAAAAACTCAGTGCCCTCATTGCCAAGCTTGCTTTAAAATACAGCAAACACAGTTGAATAAAGTAAACGCCACGGTTAGCTGTGATCAATGCCAACAGAGTTTTTTGGTCAATAAACATCTTATCCTTACTGCCGATGCTGTCAGTACTTCAGCGATTCAAGAAAACACAACGACTGACACCAATACGCTAGCCGATTCAAATGGACATTCTGCACAAACTGCTGACAATCGTAATAAAAATCAACATGCAGCAGGCTCTGCTAAGTCACCACTCACTCCTCCACATTCAAAAAATATTTCATCTGATACTTTAATTGAGGATGATTTGTTTCATGACGGCTTAATCTATGATGATATGGATAGCGATGAACCAGAAGAAAGTGTTTTAGAGTATGATTCTCTAGATAGTATGGATGCTTGGCTGACTCAAGCAAGCAATATGAACAATAGCGGTTATACTTCTACAGCAGACAACCAACCAAAAAGCAACCTCTCTAAAAAAACAGATAAAAACAATGCGTCATCAGCGAAAGTATCATCTGGTGATACAACAGAAAATTCCTCATCGGCACAAATGGCGCTCAGTTCAGCAGCCGCTAATGATATTCATGCCAATGTGGATGATACTGCGGATAATTCTTGGCTCGAAAAACTCCTAAAAGAACAAAATAAAAGCGAAGAGGTTCGACAAGACGATACCGATTTATCACAACTGTTGCTCGATATGGGTGTACCACTGAAAAATGAAGCGCCAACCGCTGAAGAGCGTGTGAGAAAAGCACAAGCAAAGTTTACACCTACGCCGAAGAGACGTTCTATCGCATCCTTACTATGGACACTAGGATGCTTAGTATTAGCACTGCTACTTTTTGCTCAATACGTCATTTTTAATCTAGAAACTTTGATGAAAAACCCAGTGCATGCAGAGCGCTTACAATCAGTATGTGCAGTGGCTGCCTGTAGTTTACCTAGTGCCGATCTAACAGCATTCACGATTACCAACCTTAATCATAAAGCGAGTAAGATTAAGATGGATGGAGAGTCGAGCGATGTCAGTGCCACATTAAACAATCAAAGTGCCAAAGCACAGCTGTATCCGAATGTTAAAGTCAGCGTATACGGCGCAAATGATAAGATTGGAGAATTCATCGCCACGCCAGCTGATTATTTATTAAGCAAGCAAAGCCAATTAGCGGCGAACAGTAGTCGAAACATATTATTTACCATCCCTGTTGCTAATAGACAAATTCGAGAAGTGACTATAAGTCCTCTGTATTGAATGGATAATTACCAACAAAATAGCTGTTTCTATAAACAACCTCGTCTTTTAAAACTTCAGTCGTCAGAAAAACGTAGACAGGTCGCAAGTTCAGTAGTGATGCAAGTGCGACCCAGCCAGTTATATTTTGTGGCAATGTTATAATAGTAAGCATATACCCTAGTCATACTGCTGCCAATATAAGGTTAATCTGTCAGCGCTAAACGATATTAATTTGATATAATACCCTGATATCTTATGGTTTGACTCTTTCCAATCCCAAGGACATTATCTTATGGCACCTCATGCACAGCATAATGCCAATCGTTTTGCCACAAGCTCTGAGCATCCTGCCGATTATAGTACAGCTAACCATCATTCAACTCGTCATGTTGACTCCTCATTAGACAGCGATGCGAGCCAGCGTCATGAACCACTGCGCGTACATGTGGAGCGTGTGGTACGACAGTACTTTGCGATGCTAGGTGATGAGATGCCGACCGACTTGTATGAGCTTATTTTAAAACAAGTTGAAGAGCCGCTATTATCGGTTGCCCTTGAAAAAACGCGGGGCAATCAAACCAAGTGTGCACAAATCTTAGGTCTGAATCGTGGTACTTTACGCAAAAAACTCAAAACTTATGACTTAATGTAGCATCTGCTATATGCATTTCTCTGTCTTTATTACCAATCATTATGTATGGCAATTTAACGTTATTGACGCTATCCACCATGATATTGTCTGCAACAATTGTCATTGTCACCTTGCCAGACGTTTACGTCAGGCTTTTTTTATGGAAATTTTCTTATGAGTACAACCCCACTTGCTCTATTGTCAGTCTCTGATAAATCCAATATCGTTGAGTTTGCGCAAGGCCTTATTAAGTCAGGCTTTGGCTTACTGTCTACTGGCGGTACTTATCGTTTACTCACAGAAAACAATGTTGCTGTGACCGAAGTATCCGATTACACGGGTTTCCCTGAAATGATGGATGGCCGTGTCAAAACGCTACATCCTAAAATTCATGGTGGCATCTTAGGACGCCGTGGTACAGACGATGCCGTCATGGGTGAGCACGCGATTGAGCGTATTGATTTGGTTGTCGTGAATTTATATCCGTTTGCAGAAACCATTGCTCGTGCTGACGTCACCATGAACGACGCTATCGAAAACATCGACATCGGTGGTCCTACGATGGTGCGTTCTGCGGCGAAAAACCACGCTCATGTGGGTATCGTGACTGATCCAGCAGATTATGAGCGCATACTTGCCGCTTTAGGTGATGGCACCGAGCTGACACCTGCTTTGCGCTATGACTTGGCAGTGAAGGCTTTTGAGCATACTGCACAGTACGACGGAATGATTGCCAATTTCTTAGGTAGCCGTGTCAATGAAAGCCAGCAACCTGAGAATTTTTCACGTACCTTTAATGTGCAGCTCGAAAAAGCACAGGATCTACGCTACGGCGAAAACCCACATCAAAACGCCGCTTTTTATACGGAAAACCATCCGCTAAAAAGCCAACAAGCCTCTATAGCGACTGCTAAGCAACTACAAGGTAAGGCGCTGTCTTATAACAATATCGCCGATACTGATGCTGCTCTTGAGTGTGTGAAAGCCTTTAGCGCCCCTGCTTGCGTTATCGTTAAGCATGCCAATCCTTGCGGTGTCGCTGTGGATAACGATCAAGTAACCGCTTATAACACTGCCTTTAGTACTGACCCTGAGTCTTCTTTTGGCGGCATTATTGCTTTTAACCGCCCATTGACGTTGGCAGCGGCTAAAGCCATTATCGACAATCAGTTTGTAGAGGTTATTATTGCACCAAGCATCGAAGATGGTGTGCTTGAAGCGACAGCTGCTAAGAAAAATGTCCGTGTATTGGTGTGCGGCGAACTGCCAGCGCCAGATCAACGCGATAGTCAGCTTGACTATAAGCGCGTCAACGGTGGCCTGCTAGTACAAGAGCAAGATCTTGGTTTGATTACGGCCAATGACTTAAAGATTGTCACTGATGTACAACCAACGGAAGCGCAAATCACCGATCTATTATTCAGCTGGAATGTAGCAAAATACGTCAAATCTAATGCAATTGTTTATGCCAAAGGTCAGCGTACTATCGGTGTTGGCGCTGGTCAAATGAGCCGTGTCAACTCAGCGCGTATCGCTGCTATCAAAGCTGAGCACGCTGGATTGGCTACTGAAGGTGCTGTTATGGCATCAGATGCCTTCTTCCCGTTCCGTGATGGCATCGATAACGCAGCCCAAGTCGGTATTGCTGCTATTATCCAGCCAGGTGGGTCTATGCGTGATGATGAAACCATTGCTGCGGCAAATGAGCATGGCATCGCGATGGTATTCACTGGTATGCGTCATTTCCGCCATTAAATTGTTCCGTATCACTTTGAATATTAGCATTGATAGCAGTATTGAATTTCGTATCGCCATTGATGCTAAATCTTTATGATAAAAGTAATACTCATTAAAAAAGCCACTGTAGACAGTGGCTTTTTTATGCTTCAAACTTGAGAAGATTATTTAGAAAGAATGACTAAGTAAGTATCTCAAGTTTTCCTTAATAGCTTTATTTCTAACGCCCTTGCGCGTTTGCTATATTGGCGTCATTAACTTCAACTTTATATACCAAGCGGAGATAATCCAAGTAATCTTGTAGCTGATCTTGCCCCAAGTTATCACGAATGATGGCAGCCGTTTGTGCTCTTTGCACATCAGATAATGGCGACTGCTCATCTGTTTTAATACGATCACCGACTAACAAAGTCGCGCCCATCTCAGTCTCACTGGCAATAGCAACGACACCATTATTAGCTGCTTGCTGACTAAAAGCCAATCCACGTTCTTTCTCTGTCAATAGAGTGGTTTGGCGATTCACTTCACCTAATGATTGAAAACGTACTGGCTGTTTATTGATATCAGCAGGCGTTTTAATACCAGCGGCTAGTTTCTTAGCCTCTTTTAGCGCCAATGCCGTGGCCTTTTCTTGACGTAATATCTGAGTGATTTTTGGTGTAGCAGCAGCTAAGCTAAGCGTTTTCGTAGGACGATAGTTGCTTGGTTGCACCCATACCGTCCCGTTACCAACTTCGATACCTGCGGTTACTGCCTGATCTTGAATGGTAAATTCATCAAAAGCCTGCTTAATCACTGCTGGTTGTGATAACTCCGATTTGTTGTTTTCTTTACGATAATCCTTGATACGTTTTAGCGTTACGTTCTCTTGCTGAGCGATGTCTTCGATACTAAAGCCATCTGCTGCCAAGTCATTAATCGCGGTCACTTTATCTGCATAGATTTCTTGACGCTTATATTCTTTGGCTTTTGCTGTCAGCTCTGCACGCATGCTTTCTAGGCTTGGGATTTTACTACCGTTATCTTCGGTTACGGTAAATATCTGGTAGCCAAAGCTAGTCTTAATAGGTGCTGTTACATCACCCACACTTAAGCCTTCTAAAGCCTGCTCAACCGCTGCGGCATCATTACCAAACACAGAGGGGTTAAAGGTACCAATATCGCCACCTGTTGCTCCTGATGGATCATCTGACTCGGTTTTAGCCAATGCGGCAAAAGACTCACCTTTATCTAGGCGGGCTTTGATTTTGGCCGCTCTGGTCTTCGCGTCTTTACCCGTTAATAGAATTTGACTGATTTTACGTTCATCGACGACCGCTAGCCCTTGCTTATAAGCTTCATATTGCTGCTGCAAATCTTCTTCCGTAACTTCATTCACTTGAATGGTTTTAGGACTTAATTGCAAATATGCCAAATCTACCATCGCCGCACTTTTTAGTGTGTCTTTATTGGCATCATAATAGGCTTGTATATCACCTTTGCTTAACTTGACCTGATCTACATAGTCTTGCCAATTAAATCGATGCAGCCAGATATTGCGCGACTCAAGTTGTAAGTCAATCAATTGACTGACCGCTTGCATGGGATATACTGCCGTGCCAACAATACTGGCATTGAGCTGGTCGAGGCTTAACTGGTTACGAAACTCAGAAAATAGCTGATCTTTAGTCATGCCGCGCTGGCGCAAGAAGTTTGAAAATTGGTCGTTAGAAAAATTGCCTTCTGCGTCCTTAAAAATTTCTTCTTCACGCAACAAACGATTAATCGTGTCATCAGAGACTGTCATACCAAGCTTGCCCGCTTGCTGCTCCAATAGCGTACGATCAATGAGACCTTTGAGCACCTGCTCGTGCAACACATCTTCATTCAATAGACTGGCATCATCAACTTGTTCTAGTATTTCAGTACGACGGTTATTTACGGCAGTCTGATACTCGGACAACCCTACGCTTGCTTCACCCACCTGAGCGACTTGGTTGGGATCGACCCCACCTCCAAAATAGCTTTCGACACCCAATAGAGCGAGCGGCGATAGGCATAAAATCAATAAAATGCGACCTGGCCAGCTTTTTAAGAAATCGCGCAATTTATCCATAGTTATCTCTGCTTTATAAACCTATATTGATGAAAAACCATTGTAATATTACTATTAATATCAATGCTATCTAAGCAGGCAATGGTAAGAATAAGAACGTGTGAATTTGATATAGAACAACAAGACTGAGTAAAACGGCCTTATTTAAACAACGCATCTATCGCGCGCCCTATGATACGTGATTTTTGATGCAGACTCAAAATATTCACGTGGTATGATACAAACTATAGCGATAAAAAAAGCACCTAATATTTAGGTGCTTTCTTATGATTCATATTATGACTTTTCAGCCATGCTATAAATCATATAGTGCTTTACTAAGTAAATGCTGTGTTCGTTCGTATATCACGTCGTTATACAGCATCCGTTTTTAATAAAACGGCTTAGTTTAAACGCTCTTTTAAGTTTTTACCCGCTTTAAAGCTTGGTACTTTACTTGCTGGAATGCTAAGCTCTTCACCCGTCTTAGGGTTACGGCCAGTACGTGCTTTACGGTCTTTTACACTGAAAGTACCAAAACCAACCAATGAGATGCTATCGCCAGCTTCTAGCGCTTCACCAACACTTTCCATAACAGCATTCAATGCATCGCCAGCTTGGGTTTTGTTTAGGCCACTTTTGTCTGCGATGCTATCAATTAATTCTGACTTATTCATAAAATTTCCTTCAAGTTTAAGGGGGATAATAAACGCTCACGCCAAGCATTGTAACGCTCTCATAGCATTTAAGCAATAAAAACTGCCTGACTGGCGTATTAACAGGTTTCGCTTTGTTATCGTCTTTATATCAAGGCAGCATAAGGAGCGCAAGCAATTTTACATATTTTCGCCTACTGTACTACGTATTTGACACTCAATGTTACGCAAAGCTTCTGCAACTGTCATAACTGCTAGTAACCTTGGCTTTTCGTAACTTCGACTTAACGAGTCAACCTCTATATTGCCTTATCGTTCAAAGAGATGTCATCTCATAATGAGGCATTGCCAGTCATAAATATCTGTGTCCTTGTTGATTACCAAATTGTAAAGTAATAATTTCCCAACTGACAGAAACTAGCGTTACTTTTTATTATAAAGGCGTTACTATAAGCAAAATATCACTGCACCTTTTGGGTCAATTTTGACTCTTGTTTGTCTTTTGCCTCTAATTTGCCAAATATAAAACGGATTATTTACATGAAGCGTTCTACGTTGTCTCACTCTTTTCTTAATATCATTCTGGTGTTCATCGAGTCGGCGCTGACACTATTGTTACGTTTAGATCCCGAACTACGTAAAGCCGCTTACCCACTTGCCAAGCAAGGTACTGTCGTGGCGCTACGCTTGTATCTACCGCATGTTGAAGTGTTTGCCACTTTTAGCACCAAAGGCGTATTATTAGACGCAGAATTACCTATTGACCGCAGCGAACCTGACGTCATCATTAATGCTTATAGCATCCAAGTGATCAATGCGATCACCACTCATGACAGCGAAACCACCGAAAAACTACAAATGCGCGGCGAGTCTGTTCAAGTACAGTTGGTCAAGCAGTTTATTATGCAACTCGGTCTTGGCAGCTTAATTCAAGGTATTATTAAAAAGATAAAAGGTGGCAAAGGTAAAACCAAGCCTACTGAAGCTGAAATGGCTGACAAAAAAGACAGCTATAAATTACGCATCAAAGAGCAACAAACCCAAATAAACACTTTAACTATTAAAAACCGTGAGCTTGAAATCACGGTTAAAGAGTTACAGAGCAAACAGAAAACCCTGATAATCGTCACCGTGGCTGCTCTCGTCATTATGATCGCAGCCATTATCGCGCTATTGATGAATTAATGTCGCCAACGATGACTTACCAATGACAGCTTAACAATGAAAGGCTGCTTACTACTTTACCAAATGCGTTTGATGCCGATTAAGGGATATTAAGCGCTTAGATGACTGGGGCGTATTGAACATTCAGCACGCCCTAATATAATTGATAGAAGTTAAAAAAAACCTAAGACTCAAACCTCAAGACTGTATTTTAGTATTTCAAAAATGCTAGGAATCAATGCTCTCAATCTTATAGCCCCTCCTTTTAATACCATTGTTTTTATCAATCATAGTGATAAGCTCGATTAACCATTCAACCACACTTTAATCTTGACTAAATTACTCAGGATTAAGTATAATTGGCTTAATCGTTGCACACATCGGGTTAATCATCTGCTGTTTAATAACGATAAGACACAACTTAGCGGTTATGTGATTCCATCAGTAGCTTTCATATTGCGCTACAAGCTGCCACCACTATCATTTTGCTAAGGTCGTTGTTAAATAAAAATGACTTAAAAGTTTGGAGATAACACATGCGTTTGACTACTCGAGGCAGATATGCCGTTACTGCGTTACTGGATTTGGCATTACAAACCAGCCAACAAGACACTGCAGTCTCCTTATCTGATATCGCCAAGCGGCAATCGATTTCTATCTCTTACCTTGAACAACTGTTTTCCAAACTTCGTAAGCGTGGTCTAGTCACTAGCATCCGAGGTGCAGCAGGCGGCTATCATCTAGCTAAACCGTTGCATGAAATAGATGTCATGAGCATCATATCTGCCGTCGATGAGTCGGTTAATGCGATGCAGTGCGAAGGACGTGGCGACTGTCAAGGTGGTACAATGTGCTTAACCCATGATTTATGGTGTGCACTGTCCAATCATATCGAACAGTACTTGAAAAATATAACATTAGCGCAATTATTAGACATGGAAAATGTGCAGTCAGTGTCAGAGCGTCAGCACAGCTCTACCAAAGAGATTTCCATAAAAGATATCAACACTATTACCCTATCGAACAGCGAGGCAAACCCAGCATGAGCCAACATAACAACCTTATATACTTAGATTATGCCGCCACCACGCCAGTTGCTAAATCAGTAGCTGCTAAGATGAGCGAGTATCTGACAGTAGATGGCATCTTTGGTAATCCAGCCTCGCGCTCGCATGGCTATGGCTGGCAAGCAGAAGAAGCGGTAGAAACAGCGCGTCAACAAGTGGCCGAAGTCATTAATGCTGATCCACGCGAAATCGTCTTTACCTCTGGTGCAACAGAATCAGACAACCTAGCGATTAAAGGTGCCGCCCACTTTTATCAATCTCGTGGTAAGCACATCATTACCAGTAAGATCGAACATAAAGCCGTATTAGATACGTGCCGTGAGCTTGAGCAAGAAGGTTTTGAGATTACTTATCTTGAGCCACAGCCAAGCACTGGGCTAATCTTACCAGAGCAAGTGAAAGAAGCATTACGTGACGATACTATCTTAGTATCACTCATGATGGTGAATAATGAGCTTGGTACGATTACTGATGTCGCTGCCATTGGTGAAATCACTCGTGAAGCGGGTGTGGTCTTCCACGTCGATGGCGCACAATCTGTTGGTAAAGTATTGATTGACCTTGAAACCACGAAGATCGATTTGATGAGCTTCTCAGGTCACAAAGCCTACGGTCCTAAAGGTATTGGTGCATTATTTGTTCGCCGTAAGCCACGTATCCGCTTGAAAGCAGAGCAGCATGGCGGTGGTCATGAGCGCGGTATGCGTTCAGGTACATTACCGACGCATCAAATCGTTGGTCTTGGGGCAGCATTTGCTTTAGCCAATGAGCGTTATGAAGAAGACCATGCACATGCAGCCAAGCTACGCCAAAAACTGTGGGACGGTCTACAAGATATCGAAGAGATTTACCTAAATGGTGATCTTGAGCACAGCGTACCTAACATTGTAAACATCAGCTTCAACTTCGTTGAGGGCGAGTCTCTCATGATGTCACTCAAAGACTTAGCCGTATCATCAGGCTCAGCCTGTACATCAGCGACGCTTGAGCCATCATATGTATTACGCGCTATTGGTCGCCCAGATGAATTAGCACACAGCTCAATTCGTTTCAGCTTTGGTCGTTATACCACAGAAGAAGATATCGATACTGTCATCAAACAAATGCATGAAGCGGTCGATAAATTACGTGCCTTATCACCACTTTGGGATATGTACCAAGAAGGTGTTGATTTAGATTCAGTCGAATGGGCTGAGCACTAAAATTACCGAAAGCAACGACATAGTTATCAAACAGAACCATTAAACGATTGATCAGACACTTATAAATCCAGTTTTTATAAATTCCGTTTTTATAAATACCGTTTCTATTAACTAAATGTTTGACCCCAATTATCGATGAGTAGTTAGACATTTAAAGTCAGTAATTGACTGCTCATCATCTAACTAGGAGAAAACCCCATGGCCTATAGTGACCAAGTTATTGATCATTACGAAAATCCACGCAACGTCGGCAATCTTGATAAAAATGCCAAAAACGTTGGTACTGGTATGGTTGGTGCCCCAGCTTGTGGCGATGTAATGCGCCTACAAATTCAAGTTGATGATAACGGCATCATTGAAGATGCACGCTTTAAAACTTATGGCTGTGGTTCAGCAATCGCTTCAAGCTCGCTCGTGACTGAGTGGCTAAAAGGTAAAAGCTTGGATCAAGCGGGCGAAATCAAAAACAACGATATCGCGAAAGAGTTGGCCTTACCACCAGTAAAAGTGCATTGCTCTGTACTTGCTGAAGACGCCATTAAAGCCGCTATTAGTGACTATAAAGGTAAGCATAGCGCAGCAGTAGAGACAGAAGAAGCGGCTAGCTAAACCTATTAGCGTAAGTATTGTACTTCTAAGTACACGGTCTTAATGGCCGTACTTTAGTAGTCGATGTATTGAACAGCTACTAACGCTAAAGAGGTGACAATAACGCTAATGTAATTGTCACCTTTTATTTTCTAGTGATTCTTAACTGGTCGTTATTAAGATTTTTTTGGCAAGTGCACTATTTTCATTGCCAGTTTATACAGATTTTTTTGATTGATATTTATCATTGATAGTCAATGGGAGTTGGCATGATTGAAATGACAGAACGCGCCGCTCAGCATGTTCGAGACTTTTTGGACAATCGCGGCAAAGGCGAAGGTATTCGAGTGGGTATCCGTACCGCGGGTTGCTCAGGCTTAGCTTACGTTTTAGAGTTTGTAGATACCCCTGATGAAAATGACACGCGTTACGAAAGCTGCGGCGTTAACATCTTTATTGATCCTAAAAGTTTGGTGTATTTAGATGGTTTGTTGATGGACTACGAAAAAGAAGGTCTTAACGAAGGCTTTAAGTTCACCAATCCCAATCAAAAAGGCGAATGTGGTTGCGGCGAGTCTTTTACCGTTTAATGGTTAAAAGGTTAAAAGGTTAAAAAACCCTTGAGTTTCCTGATTCTATATTCAAGCCATAATAAATATGTTCTCAGCTAAAGAAAACTTTCAAAATAAATAACAAGCAAGGCGTATGATATGACAGACATTACTGCAGAAGCCCAGTTTGATAACTTCTTTGCCCTATTTGAGCAGCCTGTACAGTTTGAAGTCAATCAAGAGAGTCTCGATCAGCATCTACGTCTGCTACAAAAACGTTATCATCCTGATAATGTCAACAAGAATCTAGCCAATACTACGCAAGCGCAACAGCAGTCTGAGCAGGCCTCAGCGTTAATCAACCAAGCCTACCAAGCGCTAAGTGCGCCTGATAGTCGTGCTAGCTATCTACTAGACATGGCAGATCAAGCACAGAATCTAGAGCATTCAATTGCAGACTTGGACTTTTTAGAAGATGCGATGCAGATGCGCATGGATTTAGATGACGCTATCGAGGGTAAGGATCGTGCGACATTGCAACAACTACACCCTCAAATCACCGAACGACTGGCAAAACAGTCTAAGCGTTTTAATGATGCTTACCAAAGCCAAGATTGGCAAACGGCGATTGATGCGACACAAAAACTAAAGTTCTTAGTCAAATTAAATGCTGACGTGACTACTGGTATCGATGAGTTAGCAACTGCTGAGCATTCAGATGATGATGATTTATACGTCTAACTAACTGACGTATAAGCTTGTTAATTTATTTTATATGCCAAATTTATTTATAAATGGTATTAGCTTATGACGCTTATTTGAAAACTATATTATAAGCGATGGTTAAAATAGTCACAGCGATGCCGTATAATCCCTTATTTTAAGCACTTTTAATCGCTAAGTATCTTCGTTTTCACGTGCATACAAAGCAGTTAAACTACAATAGTGCGCTTATCATATTTGTTCCATTTCACTTATTAATTTTATCTCTTTCATTTTATCTTTGAGTTATCTTATGTCTTTATTGCAAATTGCCGAACCCAATCAAAGCGCCCAACCCCATCAGCATCGTTTTGGCCTAGGAATTGATCTTGGTACTACGCGCTCACTGGTCGCGGTAGTACGCTCAGGCAAGGCGCAAGTCTTAGATGCAAGCGCAGCTACCGATACCTTATTACCTTCTGTCGTCTATTATCCAAGCATAGGTAAGCCCTTAGTTGGCTCTGATGCATTAGCTCACTTAGCGGATGATCCAAAAAATACGATCGTCTCGGCTAAGCGTTTTATGGGTCGTAGTCAAGCTGATATCAAATTCTCTCATCCTTATGAGTTAAGCGGCAGCAAAGATGACATGCCAGCATTTGTGACGGCTCAAGGTGAAGTATCGCCTGTTGAAGTATCAGCACGTATTTTAGCAGCGCTTGAGCAACGGGCAGCGAGCGCATTGCCTGCAGACAGTATCGAGGGTGCGGTTATTACTGTCCCTGCTTATTTTGATGAAGCCCAGCGTCAAGCGACCAAAGATGCAGCCCAAGCGGCTGGTATCAAAGTGCTACGTCTGCTAAATGAGCCTACTGCTGCTGCCGTCGCCTATGGTCTCGACCAGTCAACGCAAAACGGCGATAAAGAAAGTTATTATTTAATTTACGATCTGGGTGGCGGTACTTTTGATGTTTCTATCTTAAAGCTGACTGATGGCGTCTTTGAAGTATTGGCAACTGGCGGTAATAGTGCATTAGGTGGTGACGACATCGATCGTCTAATGACCAATTGGCTTATCAAACAATTAAATATCGATCCTAAAGATGTAAGTCGTCATGACAAGTCAATACTGGCCCAACAAGCCAAGGCTTATAAACAAGCCCTGACTGACGATGAGCAAGTCAATATTGACATCACTGTCAACGAGCAATCTTATCAAGGTGTGCTGCGCCGTACAGATTTGCTGGCTATTGCAGAGCCAGTGAGCCGCCGTACATTGAGCGTATGCGAACAAGTACTGCGTGATGCCAAGCTTTCGAGTGCTGATCTAGACGAAGTGATTTTGGTCGGTGGCTCTACTCGTATGCCTGCTATACAACAAGTCGTGACAGAGTTTTTTGCCAAGCAACCACTTTGTCGTCTAAATCCCGATGAAGTCGTGGCTTTGGGTGCTGCCCAAACGGCGCATCAATTGGTCAATGGCGATAGTAATAACAACCTACTATTGTTAGACGTAACGCCGCTATCGCTTGGTCTTGAGACCATGGGCGGCTTAGTTGAAGTGCTGATTCCACGTAATACGCCTATCCCTGTCAAAAAACGCCAAGTGTTTACCACCTATCAAGATGGTCAAACAGGCATGGTGATTCATGTGGTACAGGGCGAGCGCGAGACAGTAGATAACTGCCGTTCATTGGGTCGTTTTGAGCTATATGGTATCCCGCCGATGAAAGCTGGATTTGCTCGTATTGAAGTCACCTTTAGTATTGATGCGAATGGACAGTTAACCGTCAGCGCACAGGAAACCACAACCAAGACAGAAAGTAAGATTGAGATTGTGCCTTCTTATGGGTTATCAGATGAGCAAAAAGAGCAGTTGCTCGTTGCAGGATTCAAGCATGCAGAAGAAGATAAAAATACACGTTCTTTAATCGAGACCAAAGTAGAAGCGGAGCGTGAAGTATTAGCGCTACAATCTGCCCTTAAAGAATTTGCAGCCTTATTGTCTTCTGAGGAGCAGCACTCATTGGCTGAGCAAATACAAGTGTTGCAAACAACGCTCAGTACTGATGATTTGGCACTTATCGAGGCACAGCAAGCAAAGCTCAAGCCTCACAGTGATGCCTTTGCTGCCCGTATTATGAATCAAAGCGTCAAAGCCAGCATGGCAGGCACGAATGCCCAAGATTGGTAGCAGATACATTTAAAATGTGACTTAGTCACCATACTAAGCTCATTTCTTATATTTTTATTCTTTTAATTGATTAGCACTGGAAAGACGATTTATGCCAAAAATTACCGTACTACCGCATCATGAAATTTGCCCTGAAGGCGCCGAAGTCGAGCTAGAAGCTGGCAGCAACTTATGTAAAGCGCTATTGGAAAAAGGCATTAAAATTGAACATGCATGTGAGATGTCAAAAGCCTGCACCACATGCCATGTGGTCGTCCGTAAAGGTTTTAATAGTTTAGATGAAATGGATGATATTGAAGCCGATTTATTAGATCGTGCTTGGGGATTAGAGCCTGACTCACGTCTATCTTGTCAGGTGATGCTCGATGATGAAGACTTAACCATTGAGATTCCTAAATATACGCTCAACCATGCAAAAGAAAACCACTAAACGCTAGAACACGTTCTAATATTACAGTTTACTTTATTAGGTAAAAAAGCCAGCTATCATAATAATAGCTGGCTTTTTTGCGCTTGATTGTATAAACATTATTTTTGGATGATTATTTATGACGATTGTCATTGATTGTCATTACGTTTGCTTTCTGCCGCTATGTCAGTTGCCACTTTTTCTTGCTCCTGCTCGACACGTTCAAGCGCAAAATTTAAGCGTGCTCTGATATCTTGATAATCATTATCCTTCATATCTTTAAAATTTAGATGCAAATTGAAACCTGGTAGTGTGTGATCAACCCACTTTGATAAATGACCTTTATACGTATCTGGATCCAGCACTTGCCATGCATTTACCTTGCTATCAAAACCTTTTAACTTGAACGCACCCGCATGCTGACAGTCATAATTGTGACAGATATAATCGTAGGTACTCTCACTGACCAGTATCTCATCTTTACCAGCGCTTGACTCAAGTCTTGCCGCTAGATTGGCCTCTTTACCAATAAGAGTATAGCTTAGGCGATTATTACTACCAAAATTACCAACATGGCAATAACCTGTGCTGATGCCGATACGGATGTATAACCCCTCAAAGCCCATCAAGCGCCATTTCTGCCTCAAAGTTCGCATCTCGCGACGCATGTCTATTGCCATTGCAATACAGTCTAAAGCATCTTGGCGCGCACCGCGACTATTTGGCTCACCAAAAAAACATACCATGCCATCACCAATAAATTTATCAAGTACGGCGCCATGCTTGTTTGCTATCAATGTCATACAATGCATATAAGTATTTAAGATATCAGCCAAATTGTCAGCGCTCAAACTATCTGACAATTCCGTAAAGCCAACGATATCTGAGAACATAATCGTCAGCTTAGCGCGCTTATTAGCAACGGTAACTGGGCTATCAGATTTTACGATAGGCTCCCAAACTTGCGGAGGTATGAAGCGCGTCAACTTATTAATGACGGAGACCATCGTGCTTAATCGTCCAACAGCCTGATGAGCACGAGTTTCATAACCAATATACTCTTGGTACACATGCCAAAACTGATACAGTATGACGATCATACTGGCTAATAATATTATTGGTGTGGTCCAGCCTTCATGGCAATCTATATCAGCACTGCTTAGGGTAACGCTAACATAATAGAAAACAATGACGGTGATTATAGAGACGGCAGTCAGTTTTAAATGATTTTCAGGGCTACTGATAATAATTCTGAGTGCTATAAGCGCGGCTAAGCTAAGCGAAATAACCGTGCAAAATTGTATCGACCCAATAACTACCGATAGTAAAATGATAACAATGTTAGACGTCCAAAAGCTTTTTTGGCGGCGATAGTTATAAATCAAAATCATTAAACTTGGCAGACAAACAATAACGAGCAGTGCCATTGAAGTAGGTCTGAAATTAAAATGTACAGCGAGGAGTATTACGGTAAGCATTAAAACGAAGACTTCTGGATAGTCAAATCGATAAACTCCTTCATTTTTTGAAGAGTGATTTGGTCTCAGCGTGTCTAAAAAAGGCATATGAAGTATTCGCTTACGTAAAACAGGCTATGTAAAAAACTAAAAGGCTCGAGGATAGCACACGCGTACTACCTGCCTCTATGCCAAGTTGTATATAAAATTAATCAATGATTACATTATACTTTTTAAATGCAACGAAACCCACGTCACTGATAGCCAAAAGCCTACCACTCATCACTCATCTTGTCTTAATACGCTACTAAATCGGGATTATAAGACATATCGTTTGAGCCAAACACAAAAAAACCAGATAATATTTATCTGGATTTCACATACTTAAAACCTATTAATATATAACAATTAGGGGCTGTAATAACTGAGCATAACGTCGGCACATAACCGTAAAACGACTAAGACACCAAAATAAAGCTTAACTTTAAACGTTTAGCCATTTTTCTAGTTATTTTGATGGGTCAATCGATGCTTAGTTAATCAATACCTAGCCAATAGAGTATCATTATCGATTTGCCAATCAACTTACCGACCTATTACTACTCAGGTATTTATTACATTTGCCAATCAAATGGCATTTGATGATGACCACGTAGCGCCATCATTAACGTCTGCTGCATCTGCGCCAACACTTCTTTAGTATAAGGAATAGCAGGAACGCCCCATACTGGATTTGGCCATTGCATGTCGTTTTGATAGCGAACGATATGATGAAAATGAAGTTGGGGTACTTGATTACCGAGTGCAGCTACATTCATTTTATCGGCTTGAAAGGTCTTGGCTAGCTGACTCGACAACCAGCTTGACTCACGTAAAAACTGTGTTTGATCGGCTTCAGATAACTCATATAACTCTTTGATACCTGATACGCGCGGCACTAATATTAACCAAGGAAACTGGCAATCATTGATTAAACGACAAGTCGATAATGGGAAATCACCCACTAAAAAGCTATCGGCAGCAAGTTTATGATGAAGTTGGAACATAATGACGGTTCTCTTGTTATGACACTAAGATAAAAGGAATATGAATCTAGAAAAGCAGAATTTAATTTACTAAAAAACAATAGGCTAAATATAGGATGTCGCTATTTTATCAGTTATCCAACCGATAAAATAGCGCTATGACTCATTGTCTTGACGTCCTACTTGAGCACCGGCTAGCTGACTTATTAAGCTGATTGAATCTACTAAAAATCATTGCTGAGCTCTCAAAATGCCGAAATGCCAAAACAACTACGCTGACTCTGCCACCATATGTTCGCTAAAATAGCGTAACAGCTCTTGAATCGCGGTGACGCGCTGTTGCGGCGTTGCCAGTTTATCAGCATCTTGATAACGAATACCAGAAGCACCGTTCATACGATAGCGCTGCCCATTGCTCTGAATCAACTTAATAATCGCTAAAGCATCGACCGGCGTATCAGGTGCAAATTCTAATGTCATGCTATTACTATTAGCATCAATCTTATTAATCTTTAGCGGCTCAGCTTGTATACGCAGTCCGTGAATGGCGAATAACTGCTTGGTTTGATCGGGTAATATGCCAAAACGGTCAATCATTTCGGTACGAATATCAGTCAGAGCTTCTTTGTCATCGGCATTACTGATGCGTTTATAAAATAATAAACGCTGATGCACATCGTGTAAATAATCCTCTGGTATCAACGCCGAACTATGCAAGTTAATCTCGCTGGTCAGCGACAATGGCGTACTCAAATCAGGCTCTTTACCGGCTTTAATCGCCTTAGTTGCTCGCTCAAGCATATCCATATATAAGCTAAAGCCAATCGCTTGCATATTACCACTTTGCTGCTTACCAAGTATCTCGCCAGCACCGCGAATCTCTAAATCCTCACTTGCCAGCATAAAGCCTGCGCCTAAGGTATTGGCACGCTCAATCGCATGTAAGCGGCGCTTAGCATCGCCTTTAAGACCTTTGATAGAAGGCACTAGCAGATAACAATAAGCCTGGTGATGACTACGTCCAACACGACCTCGCAGCTGATGTAATTGTGCCAAGCCAAACTTATCAGCGCGCTCAATGATAATGGTATTGGCATTCGGCACATCAATACCCGTTTCAATAATGGTCGAGCATATCAGCACGTTGAATTTTTTATGATAAAACTGCTGCATCACTTGCTCAAGTTGGCGCTCTTGCATTTGCCCGTGAGCGACCCCTACTCGCGCCTCAGGCACCAATTCACGTATGGTTTCTGCCATACGCTCAATGCTCGCCACATCATTATGTAATAAATAAACCTGCCCACCGCGCAATAGCTCACGCAAGATCGCCTCTTTCATTAAAGCATCAGTTTTTTGCATGACAAAGGTTTTAATCGCCAAACGTCGTGCTGGAGGTGTCGCGATAATTGACATGTCACGCATACCTGAGAGCGCCATATTGAGCGTTCTAGGGATGGGGGTTGCTGTCATCGACATACTATCGACATCCGTCTGAATCGCCTTGATACGCTCTTTATGGCGCACGCCAAAGCGATGCTCTTCATCGACAATCATCAAACCTAGATTAGAAAACTTCACATCAGGTTGTAATAGTTTATGAGTACCGATGACGATATCGACTTTACCTGCTGCTAAATCTGTCAACACCGTTTCTTGATGCTTTTTGCCGCCAAAGCGTGATAGCGTCTCGATACGCACTGGCCAATCGGCAAAACGGTCACGGAAATTGTCTTCATGCTGACCGGCGAGCAAGGTAGTCGGCACCAATACCGCTACTTGATAGCCGGCACTGACGGCAATGAATGCTGCCCGCATAGCCACTTCTGTTTTACCAAAACCCACATCACCGCAAATCAGACGATCCATTGGTTGGTTTTGCCTCATGTCTTCCATCACCGCATGAATGGCATTGGCTTGATCGGGCGTTTCTTCAAAGGCAAATTGACTGGCAAAGAGCTCATACTGTGACGCATCTATTTTAAAATGGATACCAACTTTAGCCTCACGACGCGCTTGCATATTAAGTAGCTCGGCCGCCACGTCATGGATTTGCTCGAGCGCTTTTTGCTTAGCCTTATCCCATTTGCCACTACCAATTTTGTGCAATGGCGCAAGTGCTGGGTCACCGCCACTATAACGGTTAATCATTTGCAAATTAGCAACGGGCACATAAATACTGGCATCATCGGCATATTTTAAGTGAATAAACTCTTGCTCGCCATCACCCACATCTAACGTAATCAGCCCATTGTAACGCCCAATACCATGCTCGATATGAACAACTGGGCTACCTTCAATTATTTCAGTAACACTTTTAACCAAAAACTCTTCAGACCCCCCGCTTTGGCGGCGACGGCGTGTTTGCAGCACTTGCCGACCAAATAACTGCGTCTCACTAATCAGCACCAAACGCTCAGGAACATAAACCCCGCGCTCAATGGGCGCAACGGTTAAACCAACCTGCGGTAGCTTATTACCTTTCACATTGTTGGTTTTGTCCGCTGCTAGAAACGCTGCAAAGCTGTCATAAGCCTTAATGTCAATCTTGCCTTTAAACAGCTCAATAAGAATCTCACGACGACCAGCTGTTTCAGCAACGATCAATACTGGCGTCGCTGTTTGTGCTTGTAGCTCTAAAAATTCTAATAGCTGGGTAAGAGGCTCAGCCTTTTGGTGATTAACAGCCAATTGTGGCGGCTCTTGTGCACTGAGCGTCACCAAGCCTTGCTGCTTACTTGGCGCAAGCGGCAGTTGTGGCTGTGAATCTGACTGCTCTTCAACTTCCAGCAATGAACCATCTGCTAACAATGAAGTATCTTCCAATAACGAATTATCGCTGTCAATCGCAGCGACATCCGTCATGCTAGCCAGCTCATTGCGCGCACTGAGAATCACGCGTGGATAATGATTAAGATGCTCATTTAAGGTATTCGATAGCAAATATAACCATTCAGGCGCGACAATAGGTTTATCGATATCATGACGGCGCTCTTCATAGCGGCGCTGAATTTGTGACCAGTAATCTACCTGTTTTTCATTAATCAGTTCATCAGTGATAAAAAGCGCATCGCTTGGTAAGTAAGCAAACAAGCTACTCTCTGCTGTCCACGCTTTTAAATCAAAAAATAGCGGCTGATAATATTCAAGTCCGCTACTAGCGATACCTGCCATTACGTCTTTATGTAGCTCAAACTTGCGGCTGCTCGCATTAGGGAACATCGTGGCGAAGTTGGTACGAAACGTCTCACGCCCTTCATCAAGCGGGAACTCTTTTGCTGGTAGTATTTGGAATTGTTCGATAGGTTTTGAGATATCTGGCAGCTTGTGTAGCAGCGATAGTGACTCTTTGCCCATGCTACTATCGTTGCCACTCATCATTGTTTTGAGGTCATCAACGGTTAATGTCCGCTGGGTTTGCGGATTAAAAAAACGAATGGTCTCAATCTCATCATCAAACAAATCTAAACGTAGTGGAAACGGCTGACCCATAGCGAAGATATCAATGATGCTGCCACGTACCGCGAATTCACCCGGCTCAAACACATTCTCAACGGCGCGGTACCCTGCCTTTGCCAGCAATCCGCGCTGGGTATTGATATCAAATCGATCACCAACGCTCAAATCAAAATGCTGCCCAATCAACCAGCTTGGCGGTGCTACGCGATGCATTAATGCTTGTACAGATATCAATAGTACGCCTGTCGTTGGCATATCTGTTAATAGATTGATACGCTCACTAACAATATCTTGATGCGGTGACAGCTCATCATAGGTCAACGTCTCCCAATCGGGGAACACATAAGCATCGACGCCGCAAAATGCCAATTCCGTCTCTATCTGATTGAGCTGGTTTTGGTCACGCGTCACCATTACTTTTAATCGGTCGGCAACATTCCATAGCGGTGTTTGCACCAGACTTGCTAGCCACAAGCTGCTGACTGCACCATGCACAGGTGCTAGCCAACGCCGCTCGGCATTCTGGATAGGAAACAACTGCTGGTTAATTGGTTCAAAGGCGTCAGTCAAAGCAATGATAGGCATAAAGAGTAGGATCAATGTTAAGAGTCAGAGAGCTATTATACGAATATTTCAGCAATTACCAAAATTTATGCCGTAACGGTTTGTCACTTAGCATTTTTATTAAAAAACCAATAGCCAAATAGCTGATAAAGATTATATTCGTATATAAAGACAGGATGATTAAATGTAAAAACCTCAACGGCTAAGCTGAGGTTTTTGAGTGCTATTTATTAAGCTAGTGTTAAATTAATGGCTTGTCGCTAGCGATAATACCGTTATTGTCTGCGTAGACAAACATACCAGAATTTAGTGTTAAATCACCAAAGCTGATTTCAATATCGGTTTGACCTTCATCGCGGCGATTCGATTTACGCGGAATGCAACCAAGCGCCATAACACCGATGTCCATTGCTGCCATATCATCAACATCACGGACGCAGCCGTACACGATAACCCCCACCCAGCCATTATCAATCGCTGACTGCGCAATCATGTCGCCTAGCAGCGCACAACGCATTGAACCACCACCGTCAACCACCAACACCTTACCGTTACCATCCTTGTCTTTACCATCGCTATTTAGCAATGATTTGACGCGACTATTGTCTTCGAAGCATTTCACCGTCACAATTTCACCGCAGAATTTATTTTTGCCACCAAAGCTATGAAAAGACTTGCCTTCGATATTAGGCAAACACACCTGCGACTCAGGATTGGCATCCAATAAATCACAGGTCACAAAGTTCTTTTTATCCATTGTTATTGATTCTGGCATATCTGACATAGTGACGCTCCTTGTTATGTATGATTGGTTATTCATGACTGATTATTTATGACTAGGGCTTAATTTTAATTGTTTCTTCAACTTAATACTTAGGCTATTTTTTAACTTTAGTCATCGCTAGCATTTGCTTATTTTCGATGATATCAGTGGTTCGGATAGCTGGTTCATTACGGTATTTATTACGCTGATAAACATCATGCGCACTCATCGCCATGGCAATGGCAACGCGTTTGGCGGAAATGGGATGCAGTGACAATGATTCTGAAACTAAGGGCGATATCAGCTGAAAGGCTTTTTGACCAATACTTTCAAGCGGACGACCTTTATGCTTGCCAAGTAACAAGGACGGACGGAAAATAACTAGCTGCGTAAAACCTAGCGCCATAATAGACTGCTCAGTTTCAGCTTTTACGCGATTGTATAAAAACCGACTATGAATATCAGCATTCATGGATGATAACAAAAAGAAATTTTCAACACCTTTTTCTTGGCACAGTTTGGCAAAATTGACATTATAATCATGATCAACCTTTCGAAAGGCCTCATCGCTACCAGCCTGCTTCTTAGTCGTACCAAGACAGCTAAAAGCGTCCGTCTTTCGATCAACACCAACGCTGGCAAATATTTCAGCCAAATTATCAAAATCATTAACCTGATAAAAACGCATACTGGTATTGATATAGCGTGGCGGACGCCTTGCAATCACAATTAACGTGTCATAAAGCTCACTAAGCTGTTTGACAAGATGCTGTCCGACCAATCCTGTCGCGCCAATTACAATTGCTTTTCGCTGCATAGCCTATCCATTTATAGTGTGTTGGAAAATAGATGATAATGAAAAATCTGATTTTAAAGCCTATCACCAAAGCTTTTCATCTTAGGGCGTATCCTCATTTTAAAAATGGTGATAAAAATGAGATAAATCACAGTCAAATGAGGAAAATAGCGCAGATACTATCGGAATATTAAACAGTATCGGGATATTAACCAGCTATTTGACATTGTTTTTTAACATTGTTTGGCAAGATTTAGCCATTTTTAGCCCATTTAGATGTCCATCGATTGAATTGAGGACATGCCCTAGTATCATACCTAAATTAACGCATAACTGAGGGTATTCTGTAGAATTTATTGTAAGAGATTTTATCGGCTAAGCGATTTATTCACTCATAAGCGGTTTTTAGTGCAACAATATTGATAAATATTTCAAAAAACAGCTGAGCAAAGACACAAAAACTGTCATATATATGATCACACAACTTCTTTAAGCATTAATCATCAAATATATTGTTCTAAGGGCGATAATTTGCTAAGATAACCGGCTTTACACGTTAACGCTGTTTAATTATTCCAAACAGTTTTGACGCTTGCGATGCTCTATTGCTAATTTAGGTGCCTTTAATAACAGATAGGTACTTTAATATTAGACATCGACATCATGTTTGGCGAGACGGCTGCTCGTTACCGATGATGGTTAAACCCTTTTTTATTGTAATCCACATTCATATTTTTATCTGTCTTTATCAAGGAGATTCGCGTGGCTAATACTGCACAAGCTCGTAAACGCGCCCGTCAAAACACCAAACGTCGTCAGAACTCTGCGTCACAACGCTCTATGGTTCGTACTTACTTAAAACGTGTTGATGCGGCTATCGCAGCTAAAGATTATGACGCGGCTACCGAAGCTTACAAAAAAGCGGTACCAGTTCTTGATCGTATGGCTGACAAAGGTATTATTCATAAGAATAAAGCTGCTCGTCGTAAGAGCCGCCTGAACAAAACCATCAAAGGCCTACAAGCTTAAGATTGTTAACGTTTAGACCACATCTCGCCTTTATAGCGTGATGACTAAAACCTTGTTACTGGTTCTAATACTGGGGCAAGGTTTTTTTATGTCTGATTGAAAAGTGAGTAGTAATCTTTTAAATAGTATCTAGATTAAATAGTATTTAGATCCATTTTACTTCTGGTGGTAAGAGCAATGTATTAGGATGAAAGCCGGCAGCACGGTAGTCTTCTAATAAAGTATGAATCGGGCGCACATACACTTCACCGCGCCAAACGAAGTGTGCACTGGCTTGTTCAAACGGCTTATCATCAAACCACAAAAACACGCCTTCCATCATCTTTGGCCAATCATTCCAATCAATCTCGACCACATCAAACATCACTGCTAAAAAAGCAGATAACAACGTATCATGACTAACAGCAAGCATGAGATGCCCTTGCTGCGGCTGATATTGATAAAACAGCGATAAAATATCGAGACCGCCTTGGTAAGCGTTTTTGGTCCCCTCTAAATTACCTTGCAAAAATCGATTGATAAAGTTGAGCACGCCAATTTCTTTAAATACTGGATTTGCTATTTCAGGCTCAGTCACTAGGCTACCAGGCTCTACCAACAATGACTGATGCGTAATATCACGTTGTAGTCCCGCACCTGCTTGCATCAGCTGCGCCGTGTCAATACAGCGTCCAATCGGACTTGAGATACTGTCTACATCAAGCGAGTACGGTAAATGCCCTGCCAACCAACGCCCCCAAGACTTCGCTAGTACTCGACCTTTAGGTGTTAGGGGTAATTGATAACTGGCAAAACCATTGCCATCAGAGCGTTCACGTAAGGAATGTCTGGTAAATAAAATCAGCCGTTTATCTTCAGGCAATAAGCTGACTGAGGAAATCATACTATCAGGCAAGTGCGAAGGCGCCGGAGCACTTGGAGTATGACTCGCAAGCTTTTCAGCAGACAGTTTTGAGGGATTGTTATTGAGATATTTGCTCATGGTAGCAAGCGTAGCAGATTTTTTGATATGAATGAACAAAATATCAGTTCGATTGCAATATTGCTTACGAGTCTAGGCGGTTAGACTTTAAAATAAGCGTTATTTTATATTCACTATTTTAAAAAATACGAATCAAGGTGACAAATAACTAAAAAGATATTTACTTTCAAGAGGCTAAAATTACTTAGCCGATATCAATGACTTTGTCCCACGCAAATGCTAATGCAGTGCTGCTCACTTCATTTGGATACGCACGTGGATTGACAATGACTCGTGTATTACCAATACGGTAATCAAATGCTTCGTGTGTATGTCCATGTACCCATAGTATTGGCGCCCAATCTTCATGCATCCAGCCAGACAAATCACTGACAAAAGCTGCGTTACTTGGTAGATTCGCATACTTCTCAGACACCGATAATGGACTGATACTATGATGGCTCATCACAACAGTTTTTTTGCCAAGTGTTTTGGCGGTGATCAATGCTTGCTTTAACCATTGACGCTGCTTAGCATGGATTTGCATCGATACTTCAGGTGAAAAAAGCTCGCCTCCAGCATAGATTTGTTTATAGTCACGCATAAAGCGCATAGCAGCAGCTATAGTATCTTCATTAGCCTGATATTGGTAATCTGTCCATAAAGTACAACCTAAGATACGTATGTCACCAATATCAATATGTTGACACTGTAGAAAACGGACGCCTTGCTGCGACTGGGCATTATAATTATCCCAAGTCGCCAGCTTTTTATCAAAATGTAGCACATCTTCATTAAAGTATTCATGATTACCAGCTATCGTAATCACAGGCACTTGCAAACGTGCTGCCTGCTCTTGTAGCCATGGCATACCACTATCGCTGTTGGCAGTATCACCCGCGACTAATACCACGTTTGCATCAGTTTTGGGAATATGCCCTAGCGGATGTGACTGACGCGCATAACTGTCAATATGTAAGTCACTTAAAATCTGTAATTTCATAAGTTCTAATATCATTAAATAAACATAAATAGTTTAGCACTTTTTGATATACCCGCAAAAATTAAAAAAAGACAGCGGATTAGGCTGTCTTTTTTATCATGCTGACACTATAAAATGCTAAACACTTTGTAAATATACAAATATTTTATAAGTATCTAGGGCATGTTGAACATTCATAATTTCAGCCAGATATAGGCACAAGCGAGAGCCACTGTGTTCTCATAACTTTGTTTGAGCTTATCAAATCTAGTTGCAACCGCCCTGTAGTTTTTTAACTTAGCAAAAGCATT
>CAJHAA010000006.1 GCA_904846265.1 Psychrobacter immobilis
AATAAATACTCTATAAAGGAAATTATTTAAATTAACCAATAAAAAATTCATTTTATTTTTTTTCTATTTTCTTAATAATATTAATTATTTGATTTTTTAATTCTTTATTATCTATATCTTTTATAGATTTTTTAACAATAAAAACAATATCTTTATTTTCTAAAGAATGAGCCTTTATACGAAAATGCTCACGTATTTGACGCTTGATTAAATTTCGCGCGACAGCTGTAGGAACTTTACGCTTGGTAATAGCCATGCCGACTCGTGGCTTACCATGATCATTGGTACGCACAAATGCCATTAGATGGCTCTGATGAAGCTTACGCTCAGGTGCATCAAAAACCTCACGGAAGGCTGCAGGCGCGAGCAAACGCTGCTCTTTGGTGAAGCGAGCATTAGCTGCCGCTGAAACAGTATTGGACATAGCACAACCTAGTATAAGAGCGAATAACGGTAGCGGAAATAATAGCGCAGAAATAACAACAAAGTACAGAGACAAAAAAAGCGCCGATGTGGGCGCTTTTAATATATGGCTAAGTGTCAGTTGTGGTGATTGACTATCGCAATCTATAAATAATAGAAACACAACAAGCACTATAAGCCATGCTTATCGCAATCTACTGATTATACAGTAAGACGATGACGTCCTTTAGCGCGGCGACGAGCTAAGACCTGACGGCCCTTTTTAGTTGCCATACGAGCACGGAAACCGTGAGTACGTTTACGCTTGATCACGCTTGGTTGGAATGTACGTTTCATAACTCACCTATCAAAATAATGGACTAAATTCGTAATAACGGAGGATTATACCACCGCATAGAATCTGGGTCAATGAACTAATTTAATCTATGTCGATGCAGACAGATATTTTGACAGAGGAAATATCATTTTAAATGATTCATCGTGTGTAAAGTTCATATTCATAACTAAAAAATAACGACTCAGTTAATTAATTCAGTGATGGATTCCTAAAAGTTATCCACAGTTTTTGTCGAACTCTATAATAATTAACTATTAATATATATAAGTATTGTTGTTATTGGTAGCTCGATTATCTGTGGCTAAGTAAGTTTTCCTTTTTATTATCAATATATTGTACTATGGGTAAACCTGTGGATAACCTGTGGGCTAAATATGGATAACTCACCTTTCAAAGTTATGCACAAAAGTATCCACAGCCTTATCCCCAAAAAACAAGGTTTTATCCACAGGGTATTTGTGTTAGATTAGCCCCTACTTAATATATGGCTTCGTATAGTTTATCAACGTAACTCCCAATATGGTTTCCAACGGAAATAATTGCGGAGAATATTAAGGGCTACGCAACAGATCACACTGCTAAAACACAAATATTATTTCAAATTATAGGGTTAGTATTTTTCATGATAGACACAGCAAATATTTGGGATAAATGTCTAAATGACCTACGATATAACGTCAAAGACAACGTATTTACTATGTGGTTGAGACCATTAACAGCTCATCAAGAGGCGCAAACGCTGACTATACTTGCTCCTAATGATTATTTTGTGACTTACATCAAAAAAAACCACTTGCAAGAGATACAGCAGCTGGTTGCTAAGCACAGTCAGGGAAGTATCGAAGAGGTGGTTGTGCGTGTTGATAACGCTGGCCGCGATAATGAAGACAATCGTCAATTGCAATCAGGGTCTTTGTTTGAAGAAGATAAACCCTCCCCTACCCCTGCAGATCATAAGTTTGAAACCATTCATCATAACAATGCAAAAGCAGATATTGATGCTAATATGCGTCATGCAGAATTGGTTGATTCTGCTGATGCTAAGTCGTTGAGTTATCTAAACCCTGACTTTACTTTTGAAACTTTTGTCACTGGCAAGTCTAACAATTTGGCTTATAAAGCCTGTTATGAGCTTGGTAAGCGCCAATCAAAAAATCGACACAATCCTTTATTTATATACGGACCTTCTGGTTTGGGAAAAACGCATTTAATGCATTCTGTAGCACATCGATATTTAAAAAATAATCAAAGTTTTTATTATTTCACTTCTGAAAAATTTATTAATCAATTGGTTTATTCATTAAGAAATAATAAAATAGAAGATTTTAAAAAGAAAATTAAAAAAGTGGATTTATTGATTGTAGATGATATTCATGTATTGGCAGGAAAAACCAAAAGTAGTAATGAGTTTTTGACATTATTTGCAGATTTTACCAGTGGTGATAAACAACTGATTTTGGCTTCAGATCGTCATCCTTCGCAAATGACCGAATTCGATGAACGTTTCAGATCGCGATTTTCTTGGGGGCTCACTGTAGCAGTTGATCCGCCTGAGATTGATACTCGTGTGCAAATTTTGCAAAAAAAAGCAGCTTCATATGGTATGACACTGCCTAAAGAATGCGCATTATTCATCGCTCAAAACGTGGTTTCAAATGTTAGGCGTTTAGAAGGCGCTCTAAATCAAGTCTTTGCCAATGCTAACTTGACGGGTGCACAGATAACGCTTGAAATGGTGCAATATGCGCTAAAAGACATCGTCGCGATGCGTGTGCAAGCTGTGAATATGGATAATATTCGCAAAGTGGTCGCTGAGTACTATGATGTGACCATCAAAGAAATGATGGGTCGTAAACGCACACGCAGTATTGCCAGACCGCGTCAAATAGCGATGGCATTATCGCGTGAGTTGACTGGTGATAGCTTTCCTGAGATTGGTCAATCATTCGGCGGTCGCGATCATACAACGGTGATGCATGCTTGCGATAAAGTTAATGAGCTACGAGCAGCCGATCCTGCCTTTGATAAGGATTACAAAACACTGGCGTTGATGTTGCAAGCGGGTTAGCAGGTCGCGGTATCACTATGTTTTAGTGGATTGATATGGTTTATAATATTAAAAATACGAGTAGACAGACAGCGAATGGATTATAGTCAATAGACAGGGTATGATTAAGCCATTATTGTTAAGTTTTATAATAAAAATCATTTAAATAAGAGTAACCAAGCATGCAATTATCGATTAATCGAGAGTCGTTACTAAAAGCCATTAATTTGATCGCCAAGGCTGCTGATAAACGGCACAATATGGTTATTTTGGGCAATATCAAGCTACAGCTATCCGAATCAACGCTTATTTTGACGGCCTCTGATTTAGAAGTAGAGCTGACATCGACTTTGAAATTGCCTGCTGGTGCTTGTGTTGAAGCTGGTACCACGACTTTACCTGCAATAAAATTAAAGGACATCTGTAAATCATTGCCTGCGCAAGCTCAAATTAATTTGGCCACTCAAGAAAATGAACGCTGCTTATTAACCAGTGGCAAGAGTCGCTTCACCTTAGGGACATTACCTAGCGAAGATTATCCGAGTTTGGGTAATCCCGAAAATATCACGCCATTGACCATCAGTCGCAATCGTCTTATCGATTTGATTCATAAAACGCAGTTTGCAATGGCGATTCAAGATGTTCGCTATTATCTCACTGGTATGTTGTTTGACGTGTCGCAACAGCAGCTGACGACGGTTGCAACCGATGGGCACCGATTGGCTTTGGCGCGCAGCGTTATCGATGTCAGTGCTGATTTAAATATGCAGGCTATTTTGCCCCGTAAAGCTGTGATTGAGCTTGAGCGCTTGGCCTCTGAGCTAGGAAAAATGCTTGGTGAGCAAGACAATCAGGTCACCTTGAGCTTTGGTCGTGAGTTTTTGCAAGTGAGCTTACCCTTTGGTGACGTTGATAGTGCAGGGCAGGTTAATCAAAACCTGATGGTGACTTTTACCGCGCGTCTGATTGATGGTAAATTCCCTGATTATCGCCGAGTGATGCCAAGTAATACGGATAAACTGGCTTTATTCAATCAAGAAAAAATGACGGACGTACTGCGCCGTGTCGCGATTTTAAGTAATGAAAAATCTCGCGGTGTGGTGTTTAATTTTGCCAGCGATGGCATGGTAGAAGTGCGTGCTAATAATGCAGAGCAAGATGAAGCGGTGGAGATGATACAGGCGAAGTATCAAGGTGAGCCGATGGAGCTGTCTTTTAATGCGGCTTATTTACAAGATGTGCTTGGCGTTATTCAAGGTGACTTGCAAATGCACATGAGCCAATCGAATGCTTCAGTGCTAGTCAATCAGTTGAATGATGAGTTCCATCAGTATGTCATTATGCCAATGCGTATATAGTTTCTATATGTTTTCAATAGGCTTGAGCACAGAGGCTAAAGACACTCAGTTTGCACTAAAAAATTAAGGTAAGCTGAGTTTCTTTGATTAAAATCCGGTATTTTAAATTCAATAATTATTAAACTTTTGCCTATTCTATAGGTAGCGTCAATAGGCGGCTGTCGGCATTATGATTGAACGTCTACAAATATCGAACCTACGCAACCTGACGGAAGTCAATCTACATGCAACAGCTTGCAACGTCATTATCGGTGCCAATGGCAGTGGAAAAACTTCATTACTCGAAGCCATATTTCTGCTATCAAGAGGAAAAAGCTTTCGTCATCACCAGCCAAAACGCTACATTCAACATCATCATAATACAGTGACTGTGTACGCTAGACTCAATGATAGTAGTACTCTAGCTATCCAAAAACAAGCTGACGCGACCACAATTCTACGTCTGAATCAAACCACTGTCTATAACCAAAGCATCTTAACTGAGCAGCTACCAACGCTACTGATAGATCCATCGACGATGGATATGTTAGAGCAGGGGAGTGCTAGTCGTCGCCAGCTGTTAGATTGGTTAGTGTTTCACATGAAACAAGGCTTTCATCCACAATGGCTCGCCTATCAGCGTCTATTAAAACAGCGCAATAGTTTACTAAAAAAGACACGTCATTTGACCCAAGTGCAGCTCGCTGAACTAAAATCGTGGGACAAAGGACTTAGCAATCATGCGGCACTGATTCATCATTATCGTGAACGGATATTTGCAGAATGGCAGCCTTATTTTGCTGAAAGTATCGCGCAGTTATTGCCTACTTATGCGGAGCAATTGAGCCTTAGTTATAATGCTGGTTACGATACGAATGTTGCGCTGGATATACAGCTTAACGAGCGCTTAGAACAGGATTTGCAACTGGGATATACTCGTATCGGTAATCACCGTGCTGATGTTCATGTGCATTGGCGCTCTAATGACTCGACAGCGTCGAATAACAATCTCTCAGATACAATGCGTGAAGCGGACACTAACCTCAAAGTACCTGTTATAAAAGAGCAGGCAGCCAATGTATTGTCGCGTGGTGAAAAAAAGCTATTAATTACAGCACTGCGTTTATCGCAACTGCCATTACTGCTAAATACCCAAAAGACTGATGATCTATCAAATGATAGTGCTCAGGTGACACCAGTGGTATTGCTAGATGATATTACTGCAGAGCTTGATGATAGGGCGATAGATATTCTATTGTCGACGTTAGCGCAGCTGCCATGTCAGGTATTTATGACCAGTTTGACCGACGATATTTTGCCTTTGGTGCATAAATATTGGTCAAAACCCAGTACGTTTCATGTGAAACAAGGTCAAATCTTGAGTCCTTAATTATCTCCTTTATGTTATTTCCTTTCTCCACGGTCTTTTATATCGATACTTATCTACCTGTCGTTTCGTAATGATATAGGCTATCTTTGCGAGCTGGTTTTATAGGCATAAAACGCTCAGTAAACAGTGACTTAGAGGCAAAAAAATGCTAAAATAGGGCTTTATTTTTGTCCTGTTCTCAGCAAGTTGTTTGATGACGTTATATAGGTGTTTTCCAATGCCTGTAAATTTCTAAGTATTTGATAAATAGATGTTTTGTTTGCTCTCTTGGTTTTTATAATATTTAAAAAAAAGCCGATGTTAGAGAAAAAAAGCGCGGACCTGAAACTCTTTTTAAGTCGCTATCAACACTCAAGAATTTTTAGCTAATCGTGTTTTAGCTGGTAATGCTTATCAAAGGTTTTGACTATAAAAATTAAGTCTAAAATAACGTTATGAGGCGTCATCGTAGTGGTGCGCTAATAACAAACGGCTGATTATGGCTAGATTAAGGAATGCACATGAGCGATTCATTACCTACCGACCACGAGCAACTGACGTCAGACAGCATTGCTGAAACTACGGCACCAGCGGTGGTTCCTGAAAGTTTACCTTCTGATTATAGCTCCAAAGATATTCGTGTATTGCGCGGGTTAGAAGCGGTACGCGTACGCCCTGGTATGTACATCGGTGATACGGATGATGGTACAGGCTTACATCATATGGTCTTTGAGGTGGTGGATAACTCTATCGATGAGGCACTCGCGGGTCATTGTGATCAAATCGATATCATTATCCACGAAGACGAATCTGTGAGCGTCATGGATAATGGTCGCGGCGTGCCTGTCGATATCCATCCAGAAGAGGGTGTATCTGCGGCGCAGGTCATTATGACTGTCTTGCATGCAGGCGGTAAGTTCGATGATAACAGCTATAAAGTATCAGGCGGCTTACACGGTGTTGGTGTCTCGGTCGTTAACGCCCTATCGAAAAAGCTTGAAATGAATATCTGGCGTGAAGGCTATCACTATCATCAAACCTATACCGATGGGGTGCCTGATGCAGACATTCAGCAAATGGAGCCAACCGACAAAACTGGTACGCAAATTCGCTTTTATCCAAGTAGCGATGTATTTACTGGCACCATCTTTGAGTACGATATTTTAGCGAAGCGTTTGCGTGAGCTATCATTTTTGAACTCTGGTGTACGTATTGTTTTAACGGATGAGCGTATTGATAAGCGCCATGAGTTTGAACACAAAGGCGGCTTGTCAGAGTTTGTCAGCTACATTAATGCCGGTAAAGATGGCATCAATGAAGTCTTTCATTTTGTGAGTGAGCAAGATGACGGTATCAGCGTCGAAGTGGCGTTACAGTGGACAGATACTTATAACGAAAAAGTGTTTTGTTTTACCAACAATATTCCCCAAAGGGATGGTGGTACGCATCTATCTGGCTTTCGTTCAGCGTTGACGCGTTGTTTGAATACCTATATGGATCGCGAGAATCTCTTTAAAAAAGAGAAGGTCGTTGCTACTGGTGATGATGCGCGTGAAGGTCTAACCGCTATCGTATCTGTTAAAGTTCCAGATCCTAAGTTTTCGAGTCAAACCAAAGATAAACTGGTATCAAGTGAAGTAAAATCTGCTGTCGAATCAGCAATGCATGATAAGTTTAATGATTATCTGCAAGAGAATCCAAGCGCTGGTAAGGCTATTGCTGGCAAAATAATTGATGCCGCTCGTGCTCGTGATGCCGCTCGTAAAGCCCGTGAAATGACGCGTCGTAAAACCACGTTAGATATCGCTGGTTTGCCCGGTAAGTTAGCAGATTGCCAAGAAAAAGATCCGGCATTGTCAGAGCTTTACATTGTGGAGGGTGACTCTGCAGGTGGTTCAGCAAAACAAGGTCGTAGCCGTAAAACCCAAGCGATCTTGCCATTGAAAGGTAAAATCCTAAACGTAGAGCGCGCACGTTTTGATAAAATGCTGTCTTCTGCTGAGGTTGGTAACCTCATTACTGCGCTTGGTTGCGGCATTGGTCCAGACGAATATAATCCGGATAAAGTACGCTATCATAAAATCATCATCATGACCGATGCGGACGTTGATGGATCGCATATTCGTACCCTGTTGCTGACTTTCTTCTTCCGTCAAACGCCTGAGTTGATCGAGCGTGGTTATATTTATATCGCCCAACCACCGCTTTATAAAGTGAAAAAAGGTCGTCAAGAGCTGTACCTAAAAGACGACGAAGCACTCAAAGCGTACTTATTGTCTTCAACGATTGATAATACTAAGCTGCATATCAGTGCGGATGCGCCTGCGATTACTGGTCAAGCGCTAGAAACGCTACTGAATGATTATAACCAAACGCAGCTGATTAAAGCCCGTTTGCAGATTCGTTTCCCAGCGGTGATTTTGGATGCTTTAACGCATACACCAAAGCTTAGCACCGATATGACTTATGATTTGCCTGCGATGCAAGCTTGGAAAGAGGCGATGCAAGCTCAGCTTGAGCACTTCGGTAGTGACTTGAGTCCGGAGATTGAACTGGTCAATATCCATGCGCCGCAGCCTAAAAATATGGATGCTGCTGCTGCTGATTTGCTGGGTATGAAGCCTGTCATTGAAGTTGAAGGCGGGGAAAATGTTGACGCTGAAGCTCCAGTAGCAAAAGCACAGTGGCTACCGCGTATTACGGTGTATGTGCACCAGTTAGCCCATCATTATCTGCTAGATGCTAGCTTTATCAATTCGGGCGAGTACAGTAAGTTGCTGCGTTTGTCTGCTGAATGGAATACCTTGCTTGCAGAGGATGCCTTTATCCGCCGTGAAGCAACGACTGGTACGACCAAAGATATCCCTGTACGTGACTTTGATTATCTCTGGCAGCAGATGATGCTTGATGCGCGTCGTGGTCTAGCAATTCAGCGCTATAAAGGGCTGGGTGAAATGAACGCAGATCAGCTCTGGGATACCACGATGGATCCTGAAAACCGTCGTATGCTACGCGTGACGATTGAAGATGCGATTGCGGCGGATCATATGTTTACTTGCTTGATGGGTGATCATGTTGAACCGCGTCGTATTTTCATTGAAGAGAACGCATTGACGGTGTCTAATTTAGACATCTAATTTAGACATCTAAGTTGGACATAAAGAGTTGCGAAATCATTGTTAATTAATTAAAAAAACCACCGCTTTGGCAATCAAGGCGGTGGTTTTTTAATGTTAGAATTGTTTCACGTGAAACTTAGTTTACGAATTGCTTTAGATAATGGATATAGAAATGATCGAAGTTTTTTTACTTGCGATAGCCTTGGCGATGGATGCATTTGCGGTATCAATTGGGCTAGGGGCTAAATCACAAAAGCAATCATCTGCTTATGTGCTTCGTTTAGCCATTTATGCAGCGCTGTATTTTGGTATTGCACAGGGTGTGATGCCGCTAATTGGTTATCTATTGGGTGCAGTATTATTAGGCTGGTTAGCGACTGCTGCACCGTGGATTGGTGGTGGGATTCTTATTCTGCTTGGCGCTAAAATGTTATATGACGCGTTTAATGGTGAGATTGAAGCGGTGTTAGCAGACAGTTTCGATGGAGACATACAAGAAAAAATCAATCATCGTATGATGTTTACGCTGGCTATTGCTACCAGTATTGATGCGATGGCAGCAGGCTTTACTTTGAATTTACTGGCAGTTAATGCATGGCTAGCGTGCTTCATCATCGCTATTGTCACCGCTGTATTTGGCTTTTTCGGTATCTATTTAGGTAAGTCTTCTGGAACTTGGCTTGAGGATAAAGCTGAGATGCTTGGTGGATTAGTATTGATAGCTATTGGTATAAAGGTGATGTTTATCCGTTAATAAGCATCATTATTTGGCTTGATTCTCTACAATAAAAAGCACCCCTTTGATGATCAAAGGGGTGCTTTTTTAATAAAGGCTTTGTTTCACGTGAAACTATAACTATTTTATATTAACTACTATCTACTCTTCGTCAGTATCAAAACGCCATGCAAGTATACGCGTACTTTTTTGACCTTGGCTCATCTCAATGATGCGCATTTGAGCAACACCAAGTTGTTTTAGCAGTAGTTGCATTGGTTTCACGTTTTCTGACTTTGAGACTAAACTTGTGAACCAGCCAACATGCTCAGCGAAATCTTGACTCTCTTTTGCCATTTTGGTTAAGAAGGCAATCTCACCGCCCTCAGACCATAGCTCTTTATGCTGACCACCAAAGTTTAGATTCTGTGCGGCATTGCCAGACTTGGTTGAGCTGCGGCTGATTTGTGCGTTCTCATTCTTACCACGATGTCGTTGCAAATTATGTTGCTTACGGCTATTGGCTTCCATCGCTTCTTCTAATGAGGCATGGAACGGTGGATTACATACCACCACATCAAAGTAATCTTGGCGACCGATGATATTTTTAAAAATAAATTTAGGTTCGGTCTGTAGTTTGACTTTAACGGCACTCTTGAGCTTTGGATTGGTCTCACAAATAAGCGCTGCCGTATTGACCGAAATAGGGTCAATGTCTGAGGCAGTAAAGCGCCAGCCATAGCTTTGGCTGCCAACAATAGGATAAATCGCGCTGGCACCCGTGCCAATATCGAGGGCGTGGATTTCTTTGCCAGTCGGCGGGGTATTCTCTTTATTAACATGCGTCGTTTGCGCAAGTAAATCGGCAATATAGTGAATATAATCGGCACGTCCTGGAATCGGTGGACATAAATAGCCTTCCGGAATATCCCAAAACTTCACACCATAATAATTTGCTAGTAGTGCCTGATTAAGGACGCGCACGGCGGCGCTGTCTGAGAAGTTAATCGTCGACTCGCCCTTAGGATTGGTAATGGTATGCTTAGCAAGCTCAGGCAAAGCGCGAGTCAATACTTCAAAGTCATAACGACCTTGGTGCGGATTGCGCGGATGTAGCTGCCCTAATTTTTTAGCAGTCTCAGGCGATCTGTTTCGGTGATTGTTGGTGGTCGGGCGACGGTTCATAGGCTTACTGGTCATAGTATCGGGCTTTGATGTTTGAATATAATGCACCATTTTAGCAGGTTTCACGAGTCACTAGCGCCTTATCGACTACGTAAAATCAGATTTAATCCCAATATTATCATCGCTGTACCCAATACGCGGTCGATCCAATGTTCAAAACGCTGAAAGCGACGATGAATGGCAGGAATAGACAGTAACATCACCACGGTGCTAAACCATGCCATCTGCAAGACCATCATCCATACACCATAAATAGCCAATTGCCACAGCGGTATATCGGGTGATAAAACGAGGGTAAATATCGCGACGAAATAGACGGGCGCTTTGGGATTAAACACATTGCAAAAAAAGCCACGACGTAGGATGGAAGCGGTTGAGTCTGTATCGGTAGGCGGTTTTCTATTAGAAATAGCTTTATCAGAAAGCTCGGCATCACTGGTAGAAGTCGTTTGCTTAATAAGCATATCTTGTGAAACGTGAACACCTGAATCTATTAGCTCTACTGGATTTGCTAATTCTGATGTTTTTTTCGGTTTGGCTTGAATACCTTGCCATCCTAGATAAATAAGATAACTGCCGCCCAACCACTTAATAGCAGTGAGTAGTGGCTGCGAATGGGCGATGAGCGTTGCCAGTCCTAGCACCGAATAGATAATGTGTACGGCAAGACCTAAGGTAATACCAAGACTACAAATCAAACCCGTGCGTCTACCTTTTGCCAAGGTTTGCTGTGAGACTAACACAAAATCAGGACCCGGAGAGGCGGCAGCGAGTAGATGGACGCTGGTGATAAGCAAAAAACCGTGCCAAAATTCCATAAAATGCTCTGAGTCATATTTTGAGTTAGATAATAGTTGCACATTACCGTAAATGAGGTCAACTGATATTGACACCAGCTATTGATGCTCATGCTAAAACGATGCTTGCGTTGCACCGAACGTATGTCTATATTAAAAGGAAGGTTTATTAGCTGTAGTAATATCAATTTAGTGTAATTTGTACTCTATAAATGAATGCTTTAAAAAGGATAAGACCATGACTACGGAAAGCCACAATAGCAATGATGCTGGAAATAACACTGGCAATGACAATCGCATTACTTATGACATCCAAGATTATATCTGCCTGATTGGATTAAATCGCGCGGATAAGCGCAATGCCTTTGATAGCCATATGATTAAGCAACTCTCTGACGCACTCACTCAATATGAAAATGATGCCAATCTTCGCTGTGCGTTAATATTCGCCCATGGGGAGCACTTTACCGCAGGGCTTGATTTGATGGAGCTACAGGATAAGTGGGATAAAGGCGCGTTTGAGTTTACTGCCGACGAAATCGATCCGTGGGGTATCGGGGGAAAACTACGCACCAAACCTGTGGTCGTGGCGATACAAGGAACGTGTTTCACTGCTGGTATTGAGCTGATGTTAAATAGCGATGTCGTTGTCGCTAGTGATAACTGCAACTTTGCGCAAATGGAAGTCCAGCGCGGCATTATGCCGTTTGGTGGCGCGACTGTACGCTTCGTAGCAGCAGCTGGCTGGCAAAAAGCCATGCCGTATCTACTCACTGGTAAAGCATTCGATGCGCAAGCGGCTGACAGGCTGAATCTAGTCAGCGAAGTGGTGGCAAAAGGTGAGGAATATAAGCGTGCGCTAACCATCGCCCAAGAGATTTGCAACGCTGCACCGCTTGGCGTGCAAGGATTATTATCATCAGCACAAGATGCCAGTCGTAATGGCGCAAAAGTGGCATTAGCTAATATTCATGGTTATCTGCCACATTTGTTTCATTCAGAAGATGCAAAAGAGGGTGCGATGGCGATGGTTGAGAGACGTGAGGCTGAGTTTGTGGGACGTTAAGCACTATAAGCTAAGAAATAACAATTTAGATTAGAAGAGATAGTATGAATCAAAGCTCATCAGCACAAAGACTAGAAACTGAACAAAGTAATAGTAGCAATTTTAAAATAACGGTACTTTCTCCTTCAGATAACCTTGAGAGTAGTGCAAGCTACAAAAATTATGAGAAAAGATTAGTTGCAGCATTAAGGCATGAGCTTGTGTTAAATATAGCTCTTACGGGGATATATGGCTCAGGTAAGAGTAGTATTTTAAACACTTTCAAAAGAACTTACGAGAATAAAAATGAGTGGGATTTTTTGGAGGTATCACTTTCTACATTTAAAGTTGAGAAGGTTAGCGAAGGTAATCAAGCTGATGAAGAGAGTATAGATAAAGAGGTGAGAGGTCTTACGCCAGATAAAATTCAGCTAATTGAAAGAAGTATATTACAGCAGTTTTTTTATGCTGTACCTCAAAGCGATATTCCTTTATCAAGATTTAAACGTATTACACAAAATTCTAAAGAGAATTATAGGGAAGTATTAGGTGTAATTATTCTGGGATTATGGAGTTATCTCTATGCTTTTGATCTTATAGGTTTTATTACAGATTTGATAGAGTTCGCAAACTGGTATCATTATTTTAATTTAGTTATTTTAATCGCTTGTACATTATTTCTGATAGATAAAATATTTAGCTATGGCTTTGGTCTCAAAGAGATAAAGTTCAACCTCCACAACGCTGAATTTAATATCAAGAACGAACAAGAAAAATCTATTCTTAATGATCATTTAGATGAGATATTATATTTTTTTGAAACTACTGGAAAGAATGTTGTCATCATCGAAGATTTAGATAGGTTCAATGATACTGAAATTTTTATTAGACTTAGAGAGTTAAACTCAATTATTAATAAGTCTTGCCCGCATCGAGTTGTGTTTATATACGCAATTCGTGATGATATTTTTGAGGACAATGAAAGAAGTAAGTTCTTTGATTACATCATTCCTGTTATACCTATAGTTAATCCAACGACTGCATATGACATAGTCATAAAAGAACATAGCAGTATAGCAAACGAGCTTGATAATAAATTTTTATTGAATACTTGTTTATACTTTAGCGATATGAGGCTTTTAAAGAATATTTTAAATGAGTATGAGGTTTACTTTGATCAACTTAAAGTTTTGGATATAGATAAGAATAAACTCTTTGCAATGGTTGTTTATAAAAACTATCACCCAAACGAGTTTGCCAAACTAAACTCGAACTCAGGTGAAATATATGAGATTTTCCATAAAGAGAAGCTGAAAATAGTTGAGATTTTGGCAACAGAAAAATACCAATTTATCTCTAACTTAGAGCTTAAAAAAAATAAAATTTTAGATGAGGGGTTAAACTCAATTAAAGAGCTTAATAGTGTTTACTCTTATATGGTTTTAAGGAAGTTGGACAGTGTAATGCAACAAGGGACTTACGGCCGGCAGTCAAAAATAAATGTTGTCGTTGATTCTAAAGGATATAGTATAAGCAATATTGTTAGTACTGAAGTGCTTAAGGAAATGGCACAACATCAAACGATTACTTTGGAAGTAACTAATACAAGTTTTACAGTAAGTTTCAATTTTAGTGATATTGAAGATGAAGTTAACCCCGATACACCTTATCTAGATAGGCTTTCTAATATAGAAGATAAGAAAAATGGTGAGTTAGAAAATTTATTAAATGAAGAGTCTAATACGAGATATGAGATCCAAGATACAAAAAGAATGATGTTAAGAGAATTGCTGAATCAGTCTGATATTATTATTGACAAGCCTTTATTGAAGTTTTTTATCACTAATGGATATATAGACGAAACATATCAAAGTTATATCTCTTATTTCTTTGAAGAATCTATTAGTTTGAATGATAAAAACTATGCTCTTTTAGTTAGTACTTTTGATGAACCAGATTTTGAGCTTGAATTGAAAAAATGTGGTGAGTTAGTTGAAAATTATTTGGGACTGGACAAGTTATCAACTCACAGTGCTCTAAACTTCACTATGTTAGACTTTCTGCTAAATAACTCTAGTAAAACAATATATCTTGAAAAGTATATAGAAGTTATTTGTGATGCATCAAATTTATCTAGAGATTTCCTTAAGATTTATCTCAAAAGAGATAAAAATCTCTCTTTATTGATACCAAGGATAGTAGGTATTAGAGAGGATATTATCGATGAAATAAATATCTACAACAATACGGAAGAAGCCAGACTTAATCTGAAAAGGTTTATTAAGTACCTACCTTTAAAGTCATATGAAGAACTACCGTATTTAACTGAACAAATTAGAGGTGAACTAAATATTCTAAGAGATTATGTTAGTGTTATTTCAGATTGCTTCGATAATAATTTTGATGACTTTCAAGGGTTTACGGATATAGTTCAACCAACACTTAAGCATGCTGTTTTTTCAGAAGAACAAGTTGAAGAACTTAATTGGTTGGGTAAGAACAGATACTTAGCTATCAATAAGCATATGATAAAACAAGTTTTAGTAAATAATTTAGAAGACTCTGATACAGCTGTCGCTGACCTAGAAGTCAAACCAATAACCCTTATGGCTAACTCTGGTATTGACTATCTAACTGAAAATATTTGGTCTGAAAATCTATTGGAATATATAAGAGTTATTTTAGTAGATGCAGATGAAAGTACCTCGTATTCTGAAGATGAAAATGTTTATATTAAAACTTTAAATGTGTTGGATAGTCGCAATTCAATAGTAGAAAAATTTATTGACATCACTTCTACTAAGATTAAAGATATAAGTGCAGTCGAAAACTATCAAATTCAACAATATCTTATCGGCAGCTTGAAAGTCCCATACTCATGGTCAAATGTTTTTAAGTATTTTTCTGAGTCTTATGAAGATCAGGGTGATCAAGGTGCTTATCGGGAGATAGATGGTTCACTTGTCAAATTCTTGGAAAATGGACGAAGTTATTTACAAATGGTTAATTACACAGAACTAGATTTTTTAGGAATTGTAGACTGGGAAGCTACTAAAGCTGAGTTCGATAAACATCTTTTTGTATGTAGTGAGTTGAGTGATGACGCATACGAAAAACTAATTGGTGTAACTGATAACAACTGGAACAACTCAAACTTAGAGGATATTAGTCAAGAGAAAATTCGGGCTCTAATATCTCTTGGAAAGTTAAGTTTAACTCCTGAAAACTGGGAACAAGTCAAAGAACATGCATCAAAAGAAGTTATCTTGACTTTTTTAGTTAAAAATATTGAATTTATAATGAATGATTTAGACTTTATTCAACTGCGTCCACAGGATATAGTATCTTTACTTTTTTCTGAAGATATTATCAATAATAGTAAGCGCTTCCTAGTTGAAAATATAGGCGTTGATTTGATTAGCGTTGGTGAGCATATTCGCAAGAAAATTCTAGGGGTATATGGTAGTGATAGAATACCTATTACTATTTACGAGCAATTCATTGAGCATGCAGATTCAAATGAGCTTAAAAAGCTACTTCTAAATCAAATTGAAAATATGAATGACTCAGAAATTATGAGAGTGTTAAGCTTATTAGATGAGCCTTATCAAACTCTTACTCATGGTACAGACGTTGAATTTGAAGACTCTGAAGAGAATAGAGCGATCTTAAATAAATTAAATACAGCTAGAGTAGTAAGGAAATTCCCTAAGCCCAAAAGACCTAAGAGTAACCCTATCGGTAAAAAAGTGCTTTCTACGAGGTTACAATCCCATGTTCTAGGAAATTAAAACCAGTCACCTTGTGACACGGTTTAGCCCTGACATGAGAGCCGTAAAAAAATTGCACTGCAATTTTAGGCTTGCAAGTGAAACTCTCTTAAATGAGAGTTTCTTGAGGCTATCCTGCTTGAATAGGCGTGTTGCGAAGGCTAGGTTTTGGAGCATATCGTGACCAAACAGGGATGACCCAAGCCGTAGCCTCGCCACGCCTAGATGAGCAGATAATAGCGGAGGGCAGGATTGGCTCCCACTTCATAGTAGCCCTGATAACCACGCAATCTAATGCAGCACTTCAAAATACTACCAAGCAAACCAAACATACCAACCAAAAAAACCCCGCCATGGCGAGGTCTCATTATCTTATCGAGTATAACTGGTGATAACTGCACCAGCGTTAATAGCTTGGCACTGATTGACTACTATTATTTAGCTGATTTTTTATAGTAATCAACCATCATAGTGCCTAATGTGCCGTTGTCATCAATAGTGACTATTCTGACCGTACCTGATTGTGCTGCGGTACTCGACTGTACTTGTCCAGCATTACCTAAGACGACTTGGTTGTTTTTAGCTGCCTTTGCCTCGTTACCGATAGCGATGCTATTCATGCCGCCAGCCATAGATTTATTGCCTAACGCTACCGAGTTTGCACCTTGTGCGGCTGCCGCTTCACCAACTGCGGTAGAGCGTACACCACTAGCATTGGCTAGATGACCAAAGGCTTGCGCGCGTTCGGCAGTGGCTTTTGATTGCCAACCGATAGAGGTTGAGCCTAAACCTGCGGCATTGGCTTCCCCGCCAACAGCCGTTGCGGAGTTTAGACCTGCATTGGCTTTATTGCCGACAGCGACCGTATCGTTAGTACCACCAGCCATGGCTGCTTCACCAACTGCGGTAGAGCGAACACCGCTAGCATTGGCTAAATGACCGAAAGCTTGCGCGCGTTCGGCAGTGGCTTTTGATTGCCAACCGATAGAGGTTGAGCCTAAACCTGCAGCGTTGGCTTGACCGCCGACAGCGGTTGCTGAGTTCAAACCTGCATTGGCCATATTACCGATAGCAACCGTGTCGTTAGTGCCGCTAGACATAGCACTATTGCCTAAAGTAATGGCAGTACTGTTCGTAGTGGTTTGGGTATTTGAAACTTGGGAGTCAGCACCTGTTGCCATAGCAGTGCATGCAGAAGTTGCGGCAATGGCGAGAGTAAGGGAACTGATTTTGAGTATCGTACTTTTAAGTGCTACGTTTGATAGGGAATCCATTTTCATCATGCTAAATCCTTTTAGACAAGCCATCTTGGCTTAGTAGGGGGTTTGGGTAAAAGCTAATAGATCACAATCCTTGCAATGTCAGCGTACTCTGGCATGAATAACTTGATCATATGTAGAGTCCGCAACATTAATGTAACACTAATTTTTAACCATTATTCAAATAATGATAGCATTATATTTTCAAAGGTCATTTAAGCCGACGAATGAACAGTTATAATATAAAACTACCGTAAAGGAGAGCATCGGTGCTGTACAACTTTGATGAGATAATAGACAGACGTAACACGGGGTCATTTAAATGGCACTATACCGATGACACCATTCCGCTGTGGGTCGCGGATATGGACTTTAAGACTGCTCAGCCTATTTTATCGGCGATTGAGCAAGTAGCGCAGCATGGCATATTGGGTTACACCGTGCCGACCGAGCCGTTGTATCAAGCGATTATCGACTGGCATGGCAGTCGTTATGACTTGTGGCTAGATAAGCAGGATATCCTGTTTTCTCCGGGCGTCGTGCCAAGTCTGGTGCTGATGATGAAGGTATTTACCGAGGCGGGGGATGCGGTACTCATCAATGACCCGATTTATACGCCTTTTATGACCAAGGTTTTAGACAATAATCGTAAGCTTGTGACTTCTGCATTACAGGAGAATGAGGGTAAATATCATCTGGATTTAGCTGATATCGAAGCCAAAATTATCACGCATAAAATTAAGCTGTATTTGTTGTGTAATCCGCATAATCCTGGCGGACGTGTATGGACAGCGGATGAGCTTGAAGCGCTGCTTTTAATTTGTGAAAAGCATAATGTGGCGATTGTGAGTGATGAGATTCATCAAGATTTGACCTTGAGTGATTATATCTTTACACCTTTTTTAACCCTAGCAAAAGGCTATGAGCACAAAGTAGTTAGCCTGACATCAATGACCAAAACCTTTAATGTTGCTGGTATCAAAGGCTCGATGATCTTTGCTAAAGACAGCGCATTACTCACCAAAATTAACCAGCAGCAGCGTTTAAGTGACGAGCATGAGCTGAACTTATTTGCTTATATGGCGATGCGCAGTGCTTATGAGCAAGGTAGTGAGTGGTTGGCGCAGGCGCTGACTTATATTGAAGCCAATATTGACTTAACCATTAGCTTTTTAGAAGAGCATTTACCTAAAATTAAGGTGATGCGTCCAGAAGCTTCGTATTTGATTTGGCTAGATTGCTCGGCATATGCGCAAGACGATCAACTGCTCTATGACAGGCTTAGAGAGGCCAAAGTTGAGCTTAGCGCAGGGATTAAGTACGGTAATGAAGGGCATCTAAAAATGCGTCTTAATGTGGCGTGTCCTAAAACGCTGCTGATAGAAGGGTTAAATCGTATGCATACTGCATTAAATAGCGATGCTTTTAAACAGTAATATCATTTAGCAGGATAACCAGTAATGTCCTGAATGCTTTGATATAAAGGCTTTAAGCGCTCATACATTTTGAGATAAACCTCATTATAAAGGCGTTTGTAGAGCTGAACATTGGCGTCAATAGGTAAGAACTCATCGCCCAAATGGGTCATCGCCTGAGTTGCGGTTAAATGGTCAGGATAAACGCCAAGCCCTACTGCACAATTGATAGCCGCGCCTAAGCCTGAGGCTTCATAAGTATGCGGTCGATAAGCGGGCATGTCAAAGATATCTGCCGTCAGCTGCATGGCTGAGTCACTTTGAGAGCCGCCACCAGACACACGCAAGTGTTTGATGGGTTTGCCTGTACGCTTCTCAATGGTATCAAAACCAAGTTTTAGCTCATAGGCAAGCCCTTCTAGGATAGCGCGATAAACATGCGCTCGCGTGTGTACATCACCAAATCCAATGAGCGCGCCTTTGCCCTCAAGTCCCGGATGACGAACACCGGGTGACCAGTATGGCTGCATCATTAATCCCATACAGCCTGCTGGAATGTCTTTCACCGCTTGATCGAGGAGTTTTTCGGTATCAATGCCTTGCGTCTTTGCCAGCTGTTCTTCATAGTGGGCAAACTGCTCCTTAAACCAGCTGACCATCCAAAAGCCGCGATAGATCATATACTCATGATTATAGTAATTCGGCGCAGCGGCAGTGTAGGCGGGCATGTGCTTAAGGATTTCGACGTAATTGCTCGACGTGGTATTAATCGTCGCAGTAGTGCCAAAGCTTAGACAGGCGGTTTCTGCAGCGAGACCTGCAGAGCCTAATGCTTCACAAGCCTTATCACTGGCGGCAGCAATCATCGGCGTGCCCTCTAAAATCCCCGTGGCTTTGGCTGCTTTTGTACTAATAGAACCGAGTGGCTGTCCCGGCGGCACAATCTTGGGCATTTGGTCGGGTCGACAGCTAAACAATCGCCATTTGAGATCTTTAGCTTTTAGCCAAGCTTGGGCTTTGTAATCATATGGCAGGTAGCCTAAAGCATGACCGGCGGAGTCGATAAGCTCACCTGTGAGCTGATAGGTGAGATAGGCGGACAAATTGACATAATGAGCGGTTTTTGCCCACATTTCTGGTTCATGATGAGCAAGCCAATTACAGCGGGCTTTTTGCTGTGCCTCTTGTACCAGCTCGCCCATACCGATGACTTTGGTGAGTGGATTGAGCAAGCCTATGTCATTGGTTTCGCCGCGACGCAAATCCATCCACACAATGGCTGGGCGTAGCGGTTGTTTATCCTTGTCCAAACATATCATGGTATAGCGCTGGGTGGCGAGACTGACACCAGCGATTTGCTCAGGAGTAATAGCGCAGGTTTGCCAGAGTTGCTGACAAGCTTCGCTTAATTTTTGCCAATAATAATCGGCATGTTGCTCGGCAAAATTTGGCTGCGTTGAAAAATACGGCTCGATAATGACGCGGGCTTTGGCAATCTCGCTACCGAATTGATCAAAGATCAGCGCCCTGACGCTTTGGGTGCCATTGTCGATAGCTAAGAAATAGATAGGGGCATCAAAGTGATTGGTCATAGTCATCCTTAACTATGTAGTGATAAGCAGTAATAAAAATAAGCTTTAAGCTGCTGGTAGGTGATAATAGCGTTGCCATAATTGGGTATAGCGTTCAACTTCTTGCTGCCATTTTTGCTCATCCCAGCCGAGCTCTTGCTGACATATTTGTTTGAGCCTATCGCTAATTAATGGCGTCATTGCGCCATGTGGCAGTATCAATCCTAGGCGCGTACGGCGTAATAATAAATCGTCTAAATGAATAACTTGCTCACAGCAGGCCGCAAAGCGAATTTCTGCCCAAATGGTATTGCTATCAGTCACATAAGTTAAATCATCGTCATGAGCTAATTCTAATAAGGTATCAAGCTTTAGACCGTAAAACCCTTGTAAACGCTGTTGTAGAGGTTTTGGTAGTGTTTTGAATTTTGGATTAGTCGGAGTTTGATTACTAAAGACTTGGTCGCTATATACGACATTATCTTCGGTAGTAGACTCGTCAAGTTCGAGCACCTTTTGACAAACTTTCAGTACATCAAGGGCGATTAGGCGAAAGGTGGTTAATTTGCCGCCACTGACGGTCACTAAATTATTATCCAACCAAACGCTATGGTCGCGTTTTTCTTTACTCGGGCTGACACGCTTACCATCACCGCCATCAGAAATCAGTGGACGCACGCCTGCCCATGAGCTGATGACATCCTTGCGGCTAATGTCTACATTATCAAAGAGATTATTGGTCGCTGCCAATAGGTAATCCACCTCTTCATTAGTGATACTGACTTCGTTATCGTCTAATGGCGGATGATCCAAATCGGTGGTACCAAGGACGGTACGGTTTTCCCATGGAAAGACAAAGACGGCTCTTTTGTCGATAGGGTGCAAAAAGGTATAGGCTTGCTGCAACGGTAGGCGCTCTTGGCTGACCACCAGATGGCTACCACGCGACGGGCGAATTTGTTTATGAAAGCTTTGTTCTGTTTGTTTGCTTGCCTGCATTCTTAGAGTATCCGCCCAAGCACCCGTAGCACTAACTACCACTTTGGCATGAATATCGTAAGTATGATTGCTATCATTAGAAGCAGTGTCTTTTAAAGTTGCGCCAACTACTAAGCCTTGCTCATTAGTAATCAATGATTCGGCTTTAAGGTAGTTAATCGCCTGCGCACCATCATGGATGGCTTCATCAAGTACGCGCATCACAAGGCGTGAGTCATCGGTCACTGCATCACTAAACTGACTGGCGCCCAAAAATTTTTCTTGCTTGATGTGCGGATTAAGCTGTAAAAAAGCGTCTTTTTTAAAGTATTTAGAGTAGCGCTTGCCCGCGAGCCCATCGTAGACACGTAGCAAGGTATTGAATATCCATGGCGGTGGAAACTTGCCTTTATAATGTGGCATGACGTAATGCATCTCGTTGACCAGACCTTTTGCTTCACTGAGCATGCGCTCACGTTCACGCACGCTAAGCAAAGTGGTTTTATAGTCACCTGAGGCAATATAGCGCAGCCCGCCATGTACCATTTTACTAGAGCGGCTGGACGTGCCCCACGCAAAGTCTTTTTGCTCGATTAATAAAACTGCTAAGCCGCGCCGTGCTGCTTCGCGAGCAATACCTGCACCAGTAATGCCGCCACCGATGATGAGTATATCCCACGGTACTACTTGAGACGAGCGACGAGATAAAGGCGCTAATGCTTGCTGGCGTTGCTGATATTGATCATGCTGATTGGCTTGGTTCATAAATGATCCGTCGTAATTTGGACTCAGGTTAATCAGTGACTCAATGTTCCTAAGTCTTCTGATCGGGCTGTAACTGGCTTCTAATCTTCGATTAAAACGCCTGGATTCATACGCTGCTCAGGATCTAAGCTTTTGAGCATATCAGCAGTTACTTGGATACCTAGCTCACCCTTTTCAGCTGATAAGTAAGGTGCGTGATCACGGCCGACGCCATGCTGATGCGATATCGTCGCTGTGCCATTGGCCAAACTTGAACTGGCGGCATGTTTGATTTTTTGCCAGCGGCTTAAGGTACTAGCGTGGTCTTGTGCTGCTCTAAAGAAGTAGGTGGTATAAAGACTGGCACCTTGTTTATAGACATGAGAGATATGAGTAAAGACCATCACTTCTTCGCCTTCATCGCTCAAAGCGTTTTTCACCGCTTCTTGCATCTGCTGCATCTGCTCGTCGATATGATTCCAGTTGGTTGCGGTCTCAAAGGTATCGACCATGATGCCTTTTTCCCATAAGGTGCCACGCAAATAAGGAAATTTAAAGCGTCCATGCGCCCAGACACTGCCCATGATATCGGTTATTTTGCCCGTGACACTGCCTTGCTGTTTTAATAGCTTATTAAACTGCGTCAGTGCCAATTTATTTTGTGCTTTATCCCCTGAGACGCCATAAGTGAGCATGACTTTTTTTGAGCTGAGTCCGCGCGCTTTTAGATAAGTGCTAATGGCTAAAAATTGACTAGGGGTTGTACCCAGATGCAAGTGCGCGTCAGTCTCGACAGCATTACTTAGACGCAACATCGATAGGCGAACATTTTTTTGCACGGCTTGTCTAAGCACTTCTTTACCCGCTTCCCAGTTAGGCAGAAATGCCACTTTAAATAGCTCTTCTTCTGGTTGCGACTGCACCCGCATTTTGACTTCAGTAAAAATACCAGTGCGACCTTCAGTGCCCATCATCATCTCGCGCAGATCAGGCCCTGCTGCTGACGCTGGAATATCCGCAATATTGAGCACGCCTTGTGGCGTCACCAACGTACCACCAGCAAACAACTGCTCAATGCGCCCATAGCCTAACGACTGCTGACCACTAGAACGCGCTGCAATCCAGCCGCCAAGTGTCGATAGCTCCCAAGACTGAGGATAATGTCCCAAGCGGTAGCCGTATGCGTCCAGTTGTGCTTCGACTGCTGGCCCTTGTGTACCTGCGCCAAAAGTAGCAATTTGGCTATCATTGTCTAAATCAATGAGTTGATCCATCTTGCTCATAGCGATGGTCAATACGGGGCGTGAACCTTTTTGCGGATTGATATGACCCGCGACTGAGGTGCCGCCACCGAAAGGAATGACGATAAGGTCGTGCTCGCTCGCTAGCTTTAATAAGGTTTCGACATCAGCGGTCGATTCAGGAAAAGCGACCCCATCAGGAAAGGCTTCAAAGTCGCCACCATGCATGGCTATCCAGTCTGGAAAGCTTTGGCCACGAGCATGTCTGAGCCTCACTTCGTTATCGATAGATACAGTATCAAGCTCAGTCATAGCAACAGGCAAGCGCGATTTGGGGACGGTTTTAAGTACTTGCTGTAAGCTCACTGATGATAGTTTTTTGGTTTTACCAATGTGCGATTTGATCAGTTTCGCCCCGTGCGCTGAGACTTTTTTATTAATATTGATATTGCCCCAACCATTCCAGCGCGTTTGCTCGATTGGGGTATTTACCGTATGACCTTTTGAGGTGGTGTCAATACTGGTGTTATTGGTATTTTGGTTATCAGAATTTACTGAAATAGCTTTAGACGGGTCAGATTTAGGGCGTTTTCGGATAAGGGCTTTGATTTTGCTCATAGGGACATACCTGTCAATTTATTATGATTATCTGTGACTATAATAAGTAACTGTTTTCTGTACATTAGTCAACAACGATTGGTGTGCTGTTCCGACTTGCTAATTCTTTATTCCCCACCAAAACCATCAGTCTATGCGCTAAGTAATGCCAAATAACACCAATAAACCCTAATATATAAAAGTACCAATGCGGTGAGACTAAGCTTGAGAAGATTTTAGATGAAGTCCATGTGTTGCCGAATAATATGCGGTAATCATAGGCGACACTGATGCAAGCTTCTCTGTAGAATACTATATAAAAAAGCATAATAGCTGCTTTACGAGACCAATAAACCGCTTTTTGATTTTGCTCATTATTCTATAACGCCTTGTTATGATTTCTTATGGATGGAGGAATATAAATGAAATCCTTATAAAAATGAAATAAAGTTCGAGAATATACTGGTCTAATGAGATAGTTATATGTCAGTTGGTAGATTAGCGTATTTTTATAACCAATAGACTGCTCAAACTTGTTAAAATAGCGCACCAATTTATTTATTGATGGACACTACGTTATGACAACTGCTGCCAACGTTCCTACTATTAAAGAAGATCGCATCTTAATTCTCGATTTTGGCTCACAGTACAGCCAGCTTATCGCCCGCCGTGTCCGTGATTCAGGCGTATTCTGTGAGATGTTCCCTTATGATATCGACACTCAGCGCATTACCGATTTTGGCGCAAAAGGCGTTATCTTATCTGGCGGTCCTGAGAGCGTGCACGCAGATGACAGCCCACGCATCAATGATGCCGTATTTGATCTAGGCGTACCCGTATTGGGTATCTGCTACGGTATGCAAGCGATGGCAGAGCGCTTCGGTGGTAAAGTTCATGCCAGTGATATCCATGAATTTGGCGCAGCAACCATCAATATCGATGGCAAATCAACGCTGACTGATGGTATCGAAGACGCAGCAGCGAAGCTAAATGTGTGGATGAGTCATGGCGATAAAGTGGTCGATGCCCCACAAGGCTTCGATATCGTCGCTAGTACGCCAAGCTGCCCGATTGCGATTATGGCTGATGATTCGCGCTATTATTATGGTTTGCAGTTCCATCCTGAAGTCACGCATACCGCACAAGGTTCTGCATTACTAGGACGTTTTGTCCATGAAATCTGTGGCTGCGCTGGTAGCTGGACGCCTGACAACATCATCGATATGCGTATCGAACAACTCAAAAAGCAAATCGGTGATAAGCAAGTATTGCTCGGTCTTTCAGGTGGTGTAGATAGCTCAGTCGTCGCAGCATTATTGCATAAAGCGATTGGCGATCAGCTAACGTGTGTGTTTGTTGATACTGGTCTTTTGCGTCTGCACGAAGGCGACCAAGTGATGCAAATCTTTGCTGAAAACATGGGTGTAAAAGTGATTCGTGTTGATGCTGAAGAGTTATTTTTAACCGCATTGGCTGGCGAGTCTGATCCAGAAGCCAAGCGCAAAATCATCGGTAAAACCTTTATCGATGTATTCGCTAATAGTGCCCGTGAAGTCAGTGAGCAAAGCGATGGTAAAGTCATCGAATTCTTAGCGCAAGGCACGATTTACCCAGACGTTATCGAATCAGCGAAGTCGCATCAAGGTAAAGCCCACGTGATTAAGAGCCATCACAACGTTGGTGGTTTGCCAGATGATTTGGCGTTTGAGTTGGTTGAGCCGTTACGTGATTTGTTTAAAGATGAAGTCCGTAAATTGGGTATTACCCTTGGTTTACCTGCGAAGATGATTAACCGCCATCCTTTCCCAGGACCGGGTTTGGGTGTGCGTATCTTAGGTGAAGTCACTAAAGAATTTGCCGATATCTTGCGTTCTGCTGATGCTATCTTTATGGAAGAATTAGAGCGTTCAGGCTGGTATGAAAAGACCGCGCAAGCGTTTGCGGTATTCCAACCGATCAAATCGGTCGGTGTGGTCGGTGATGGTCGCCGCTATGCATGGGTAATCGCGTTACGTGCGGTTGAAACGGTAGACTTTATGACCGCTCGCTTTGCCCATCTGCCGTATGATTTGATCGAGACGGTATCGAACCGCATTATGAATGAAATCGCTGAAGTCTCACGCGTGACTTATGATGTGTCGAGCAAGCCACCAGCTACGATTGAGTGGGAATAAACCGTTTAAGTATTCTAAACGGCAACGGTGTTAACCTAGCTAGATGTACAAACACGTACTATCTACGCTCGGTTGCCTTGTTACCATTTTAGACTACGAAAACTTATCTAAATAGCTTTTCAACTCAAATTTTTTGAATTGATATACGACTAATCAATAATTAGATTAGTTCAATATAGCGATAAAAAAGCACTCAACTTGGTTGGGTGCTTTTTTTGGTTCAAACAAACAGGCAACTAAGAATCCTCGAATTTTTCATTGAACATTTGTCTTTATTATCTATAATATAGTCAACTTTAATTGGCTATTATTTATTAAAGTCGAGATAAGCCTATCAACCGTTCAGTATTTAGTAAAATTAAGGGATAAGATGCTTTGTAATAATTGTAATCAAGAAAATTCAAGCGAGGCAGGATTTTGTTCAAAATGTGGGCATCAGCTCTCTGACGTTCAAGCACAAACACCGCCACCATTAACGCCAGTTAATATTTCTAAAGATGCGCAAATCCCGCAAAACCATTCAGCTTCCAGTTCTGAAAATGCCGATGCTTTATTGGCAGCTTTCGTTGGTGAAAAGTATGACAGCTTTTATCGTGATAAATGGTTTAAGGACAGCGAGCCACGCTTAGAGGTTAATAATGATGGCTCTAGTATACACAGTTTTAATTTGGCTGGACTTCTCTTGGGAACGTCTTGGTTGTGCTATCGTAAAATGTATCTAGTCGCTTTTTTTATTGTACTTGGCATTAATGCAGTTGATTTAGTCTTAATGCATCTGCTCGGTATGGAGGCGTATAGCTCTATAGGTCAAACCAGCTTTTTTGTCGCATGGGCAGTACTGACAGGACTTTTAGGTAATTATTTTTACTTTAGTCACAGCGTCAAAAATATAAAAAAAGTCATGAGTAATACAGCTGACCCAGCGACGGTCGAACAGGAGTTAGCGGCAAAGGGTGGTACGTCATGGGTTGGCGCCATTGTGGGTAGCATATTATCAGTATTGCTATCTATGGGTATGTCCTATTTGTTTGCGCCTGAGTGGTATTGGTTGGTGTAGTACGTCTAATAAATAAGGTTAATCTAAGGAGGCGAGACAAAAGTGATGGAACCATTAAAACAAGCATATGATTTGGAACTCACGGATAAAGATCATGGGCAAGGTTGGGCTTTTGGTCGCCCAGTCGGCATCACCACGGATCAATGGCCGCGAAGCAGGATTAACGGCCTACCGATGGCGCACTTATGGACGATATTAGTGCCTGAAGCGTATCGCATAAAAGGGAAAGATCTCGTGGCAATATCGCTTTTTCAAGCGGATGATCATGTTGAAGATAGGGTAGACGGTGTTGAAGATATGATTGCTAACCTCACTGAGGTGAATGATACAGACGCTGAGAATTTTTGGGCGTCACTGAGTCGCTATGCTAATCATCGTCACCCTCAAGAAATCTATCTTGAAGATATTATTGGTGGTGGCTGGACATTGATTTGGCTAACCAAGGAGGAGTTTGAAGGTGAAGCGACAGCACTGCCTAATAAAGAAGATAGTATATATCCAAATTATGAGATTGAAGAGTGGAGTAGCACTTGCTTTGCCAAAGATGAACCCGCTCAGTTTATTAAGCACGTTGTCCGAATAGATGATCCTAATGTCGGAAAAATGCTTGATGAGTGGCCAGATGAAGATGATGGAAATGCCTATATTCCGATGTTCTCTGAAAAAGGTGAGATGTTAAAGCTTGATAGGTTTCATGCAAAAAGTCATTTTGGTGGTACGGCCAATCCCATTCAAGCGATACCAGAATTTAGCCCTTTTTATATTGAGTTTGAAGAAACGCTTGGCGATGCCAATATGGGCGGTGGTAATGGGCAAATTGATTTGCTGAATAATGAGTTTGACTGGGCGTGTGGCTAGCTGTTGATAACGTAAAAATGGCTGCGTTTGAAAGTCATTTGCTCCATCTTTATCTACCTGCGAATACAATTGCTAAGATATCACGTGTGACTTATGATGTGTCGAGTAAGCCACCTACGACAATTGAGTGGGAATAATTATCCAATAAGACACTGCTTGTCATCATTAGAAAAGTTCACGTTATCGTGGGCTTTTTTATGTCTGTCATCTTTTCACTGATAGTTCATATAGATTGGTAAGTTGGGAATACTACCTAACTCTCTTATATCTAACTCACTGAATTAGGATGTTTAACGTAAATTTCTGAGATTAAGACTTACTCGACCAAATTGGCTAATAAGAAAAGGCAATTTCGGTACTATTGTATTGAAGAAAAGCCAGTACAATTAGTTCTGGCCTGCCATTAAAAGTAAAATTATTTCATCCTCACTTGGAGGATTTACTCGGCTTTACAGATGGAGTATTTCCTGGAGTGTTTTTATTGTCACGTCGACGTTGATCTGGCTTCCCAGTCGACTTAGCAATTGGTTTCGGTCCTGGCTTCAAGCTCATGATTTAATCCTTTAATTTAGCGAGGTTATTCCTCACCTATGAAATGTGGTCTTCATCAGTAAATTTCAATATACAATTAAGAAAATATTAAAAATCATAAGTAACGTTATTAGAGTTATCAATAATGTTAGTAACTAGGCAGCTACTGGCGGTTACGATGGAGTGGGAGCAAGATTCTAGATAATACTTAGTTTTAAATGATAAAAAAGCACTCAACTTGGTTCGGTGTTTTTTTATTTCACAGCTAACTTTCGACAGGGGACTTGCTCTGTATTAGACTAGTATATACAGGGGATAGACTATTGATTAAATCTGTTACCAACTTATCTATTGCTAGTAATACGTTTTCATATTGGTCAATAGACTCATCACTTACCATTTCTTTAATGTTGTCATATGACATTCGATCAGTGATCTCCTTTATTGAAATAGACTCCGTTTTAGCATTCTCTATGGTTTGTAAAACACATAAATTCTGATTAGAAAAACCAGCCTGATGAGCTACTTTATTTCTAGGTATTCTTAGCTCCTTTATTGTATCTTGCATGTCTTTTAAGACGGCAGCTGAAGGTGGATAGCTCTCTAGTAATTTTTTATTAATTTTTTGGTTACTACCCATTCTTTCTATCTGATCCTCTTCCATCCTAATAGTTGAACCAGCTAATTTATACGAGCGATCCACTACACTAGTTAATCTAAATAAGAAGTTTTCAATATGATGAGCATGATGCTCAGAAAAATTATATCCTGAATCTTCATATTTTTTTTTGCGCAAATAATCCATTGTGATCGACATATTTTTCAGAGCGTTATCAATTTCATAAACTCTTGAAAAAATATTTTGAGCATATATCTCGATAGCTGAAGCGCTATAGCTATTATTACCATTTGAAAAAGCAGCCATACCTTTGGAGAGAGAGTCGGTAACTAGTGGAAAAAATTGCTTTATATTAGGGTTCTCAGTATGGCTCATGATGTTCCTTAATTAAGTAAAAGATGAATAAGAGAAAGCTATAAATAAAAAGCAGTACCTCAAAAGAGATGCTGCCTTTTTTATAATGTTTGACTGCTAAGCTAAAAACCTAACCCCGCACATTCACCACATAACGCCCAACAACTTTACTCGACATAAAGCGATCTAAGTATTCTGGCGTTTGCTCTAGCGAAATCTCTTCGCCATAGCTTTCAAGATTAGGCAGTTTCATATCAGTCGCGACACGCTGCCAAATAGCTTCTTTATCAGCCAGTGGAATATAGACCGAATCGATACCCAATAATGACACCGCACGGGTGATAAAAGGTATCACTGACATCGAAAACTCAGCGCCGCTGGCTAAACCACAACTGGTCACTGCACCGCCAGATTTGGTTTGCTTTAGCAGGTTTGGTAAGTAGTCACCGCCAATGGTATCAATGGCATTTGCCCACAGCTCACGACCGATAGGCTTGTTACCAATTTCATTGATGGTATCGCGATGACGCACTTCGCTCGCGCCCAATGCTTTTAAATGCTCGCTTTGCTCTGGCTTACCTGAGAAGGCAATCACCTCATAACCCAGCTGCTTTAAGATTGCGATGCTGATCGTACCGACGCCGCCTGTTGCACCAGTTACCGCGACTGGACCATCATTGGGTTTTGCACCCATTTTTTCTAGTTTTTGGATACTGAGTGCTGCGGTTAAGCCGCCCGTACCGTAAGTCATTGCTTCTTTTAACGTCAGCGTTTCTGGGCAGGGCAATGCCCAATCGGCAGGGATAGAGATCATCTGACCCAGACCGCCATCCGTATCCATGCCCAAATCATAGCCAAATACCAATACTTCTTGCCCTGCGGTAAACGTGCCAGATTTATCGCTGACGACGATACCTGCTGCATCAATACCAGGGGTATGCGGATATTGTTTGGTGATTCTTTTATTGCCCGATGCCGACATCGCATCTTTGAAGTTTAACGAGGAATAATGCACTTCTATCAACAAGTCATTTTCTGGCAAGTCGCTGATGTTGCGTTCTTGAATACTTTTGCTAAAGCTGCCGTCGTTATTTTCTTCGACGACTAAGGCTTTAAAGGTTTTATTATTAGACATCATATTATTCCTAGTGAGGTTGTTTGGTGTGTGTTTTTACTTGCACTTACATCATTTGCAACTACATAGTTGTATGTAAGGCAATAATTTATGCTTTTAACAACACTTTACCATTCTTACTTGCCTGCAATTTCCCATCGACGGCCTTGACGATATCTGCCAAATCAAACGTCGCTTCAACGGGCAGTTTTAAATTGCCATTGTTAGCACGTTCGATCAGCTCATCAATCAAACGCTGTTTGTTTTCAACGCTCATTTCTTGACTGATTTTGCTGCCCCAAAAGCCTTTGATCGTCGCTTGTTTAAAAATAATATGGGTTGGATCTAGCACCATTGGTTTGCCTGACATGATGCCAAACGATGCCAATGTGCCACCATGACCCAGTAATGCCAGCAGATCATTACTCGACTCACCACCGATAGAATCAACCGCGGCACTGATTTTCTCATCACCAAGGATGGCTTTTACTTGATCCTTCCAGTCGTCATCTGAGGTGTTGATATTATGCTTGATACCCAGTGCTTCTAATTCCTTGATAGCATCGCCACTTCTCACGACATTAATGGTGTTAATACCACGCGCGGCGGCTAGCATGGCGAGCGATTTTCCGACCGCGCCATTGGCAGCATTATGAATCACCCACTGACCGCTTTTTAGTGCTAAAAACTCAATCAGCATCAGCGCACTGAGTGGCATCGCAATGAGCTGCGCCGCCATTTCGTCTTCTAAGCTATCAGGCATGACAAATACCATGTCTTTTGAGGCGACAAAATACTCTGCCCATGTCGCTTGTACGCTCGCCGCTGCCACGCGCTGACCAACTTTTAAGTCTTTGACATCCTGACCGACGGCATCGATAATACCGACCGCTTCGCTACCACCAATCGCTGGCAGCTCAGGTTTAAAGCCGTATTGACCGCGAATGGTTAATAAGTCATGGTTGTGGATAGAGGCGAGTACCATTTTGACTCGGACTTCATTGGCTTTTGGTTCAGGAATAGGCGTGTCACCTAAACTGAGAACGTCAGATGGTTTACCGAAGGTACTATAAGTTGCGCTACGCATAATCATTTCCTTTATTTATTTTTAGGTCGTGAGCAACAGTAACAAGTTTGTCTTAGTACCCTCAATGTTACTTTAGTTAAGGAATGTTATGCGTTGCACGTATCGCGTGTAGTAAAGCATAAGTAGTAATGCATGATAAGTCACAGCGTGAACGTCTACTGAGAGGCTTTATCCTCTTGGCTTAAGTCGCCGACGATGACTGTAAAATCACCGTCTACCATCTCTGTGAGTAATGGCTCGCCTTTGTCATTGACGCGAAACAGACCATATTCAGCCGCTTCAAACGCCTCAGCATGACCTTCTTGAAAGAAGAACGCATTGGTCGCCAATTGCACACTGCCGTTACGAATGCGGTAATAAATGGGCAGCTCACTTTTAGTTAACTCTTCACGACTATTACTATCAGCTAAGCGGACAAAATGCCCCACATTATTGTCATCGATTTTCACAATGACATAACCGTCGCTTGGCTCATAAATACGAAAATCTGTATCAAACTCGTCTAATTCTACATCTAGTTCTGAGCCTAATTCGTCTTGTGTTGAATGAGGGTGCTTTGAGCGCATGGCATCAAAAATATCGCGCTCCAGTGCATAGCTTAACGCCATATAATCGCCTTGCATAAAACCGCGTGGATCGACAGGTGCCAGCGCTAATAATACTGTTTTGCCAGTGGTGAGATGGGTTTCGTATTTGATGATATTCATCGTCATTACGACCAATATCAGTGCTAACCCAAGTAAGGCAACAGTGATGGTAACGGCTCGTTTTTTTAGCCAATGCGTGGATGGTGACGTGTCATCAATCAAGCGCTTAGTCAAAATTTTATTTTTCATGAGTGGCGCTCCTGATGTTCGTTGGCGCTCATTGTCAAATCAGTATCGTCGATAAGGGAGTGAGCGAAATAGCGTTTAATCAATAGCCAACGCCCCATCAGCATGGTCAGTCCGACGATTAGCATTGAGAGAGATTTGATTAGCAACGAAGTATCGAGCTGATAGTAATACCAAAATACATAGCTGACCAAGGCGGTGACGCCCAAACCTAATAGCACTCGTTGGCTATTGGCGATCGCAATAACGATGATAAGGCTGGTCGCGAGCAGTCCTGAGACGTAAATCGATATTATCCCAAGCAATACAATCGCACCACCAATGAAGAGTCCCGCTGCCGATAGTAATTTAACGTCGTAACGTTTTAGAATCAGATAAGCGGCATAAAGGCTGGCAAGTGTAAGCAGTACTTGCGCCAAATAGTAATTGTAGCGAAAAGTGTCGCCATAATAAGTAGCAAGGCTATGACTATGTTCAGCGGCGATAAAGTACACAGAAACGCACAACAGCATCAGCGCGCTGGCGTAACCAAGGGCTTTAATAATATCAAAAGCATCCGCGCGCCATTTACTAGGTATACGCTGCAATAGAGAATAGCGTGATAAGTTGCTGCCAGTCGTAATCAGCGCCAGTAATCCCAAGCTAACCTCAGGCAGATGATAATAGTTAAGCAGATAAACCGTCAAACCTAGCGTCATTATGCTGCCCAATAGGCGATAGATACGGTTGGGCATAATGACCGTCATAACGGCTTGCACGATTAAAAAAAGCCAAACATCTATAGGATGTGACAAATTATTATCAAATAAAGCAAAGGCAATGTAGGCTTGCCCAGCCGAGCTAATAGCCAAGGCAAGGCTACTGGTAAAGGTATTATCACGGCTTTGCTTGTTTCTAAATAGGGCAAAACCCGCCGCGCTGAGCACTATACCCGTGATTAACAAGGCAATGACACTGTCAAAGCCATTGGTACTAAACAATAATAAAGACAGAAAGGCGATTAGAAACAGACTCGCTACAATACCGCTAAGACCAAAAAGTATTTGTATAAACCAAGGAGTATCGTTTTGAGAGTGATTATTCGCTATCGTTGCCTTAACACTTGTCTCACCAGTACGGGCATCAATCACATTGCCATCAATCAATCCAAGCTGTTGCAGCTGTAAAAGGACCTTGTCCGAGTGTTGATTATTCATATCATTACTCATAATTACCTCCTTTGACGACAGCACTTGGGAGGTTGTTTTTGCTGTTTAAACGTGCCGCATGACGCAGCCAAACAACCGCCGCTGAACTCATGCCAATCAATAATAGGGCTAAGATGAGAAAACCACCCATATCAAAATTGTCTAAAAACAACTTACCCGCCCAAAACATCACCACGATAATGACAGAGCCACATAAATAGGTCAGCATTAATAGATTGATGCGATACCAATAAAATCGCCAAACTATAAATCCGCACCAGCTCATCCATAGCAGCAAAGTGATTAGCATCATTACAATATTGGCGTCATCAAAGACACAAAGAATGGCAAGGTAGGTAATAAAATAGCTGCTGAGTAAACCGACGACATAAGCGCTCCAATCCAGCTCGGACTTAAATCGGCTGCGTGTGACTGATGGTGGTTGACGGTCGATAAACACGAGCCACAAGTTTAGCGCCACAAAATTAACCGCAGCAAGCACACCTACTTGCAAGACACCTTCATAGAAGTAATTGATAAAGGCAAAGTCCATAACGCCGAAATATAAGATGAGACCAGTATTGATTAGCTCCAACCACAGCAGCCATAGCGCAGGGAAGCGGGCGATAATTACCCACGGAACAATTAATACGGCCCAACCGAAAAATAGCTGCCACGTATCAGCACCCGTTTGATAAACCTGCCCGAACAGCGCCAACAAGCTACCCGTAATCACGCTGGCAATGAGCAATAATAATTGGCGGATAAGCTGAAACCGTCGCCTAAAAGACAGTGCAACGTACAAGGCAATAGTGACAAATAACGCCCCTTCGACCAAAGCGAACTTGCCCATTTTGTCCATATTTATCCAGTTATAGGCAATAAAAAACACCAGCGATAATACCAGCGCTATCGCCCCGATAATCAGCATGGCTTTATCAAAAAAGACCAGCCATGAGCGTTTGTTAGGATAGACTTGCAAATGAATCGCTGCATCGTTGGCATGCGTCAATGGCAGTATGCCTTGCTTGAGTAAATGCTCGATAGTACGCCGTGGTTGGCTCATAGCGTCCTCTAAATAAAAAGATAATGTTGCTTATCTTAGCTTTTTTGTGAGAGGCAGGTGTACTAAAGTTTATAGTTTTTTACTCAATAAAACTCAATAAAACTCAATACGACTGAGCAAATGCTCTTGGATGAGATATGCGCAAATATAAGCGCTCGGCCACGCGACTATACAATCAAAGTTTCATCAAAAGATCAGCGTTATTAGCTTTATAAAAAGGAATTAATAGTGATATTGATAGGTATTTATTCTAAATTTAGTGATTTTTATCATGATCTTACTCAGCTATTACAAAAATAAGTAATTGCAAAAATGAAAAAGTTGCACGATTCTGAATAGCGAATAGGTCTAGTTTTGAGTGTCGAAAATACCACACTATTATTCATCAGCATAGGCTTAAAAATTCTATCAAATGATTAGTTATTAACAATAGTCTTATAAATAAAATTCATCATATCTACTAGGGTTTTATTGCTTGATAGCATTGATTTCATTCACTTGACAGTGATAATTAGTGATTTAGAAACTGAAATTTGTAGTAATAAGACAGGCTTCGAATGAGCGGTAGCATATTGCTGATGAAAGGTAATAAGTAGCTATAAAAATTACTAAAGTAATAGTAATCTCATCTGGTTTTTGGTCGTCGAAACTGCTTTGACGGCAACCTTATTTTGCTTGTTAGTATCGGCGAGGAATTAAAACTTATTGACATTTATATCGTTTTTAATTACTAATAGTTGTCTACAATATGACCAATAGTTAGTTAAAGTATTGTTAATAAACATAGTCAATATACGGATATATTAACTCGAATCACTACTATTTAGTTGATCCGCCCAGCCACTGACCAGCAAGGATAGCTATTATATGATGCGCACTCCTAATCACTTTTTGTCCTCTATATTTTTGCCTACCTCTCTTGCGCTCGCCATGTCTATAACTGGCTGTAGTAGCGATAAGTCTGGCACTGACAGCCAAGCAGCTGCCGTTGATCCTAATGTACTGGCTGATACTCAAGCGCTCGTCGTCAATAATGGTACTGAACCTGAATCACTTGATCCACACAAAGTATCGGGTGTACCAGAATCTACCCTTGGCCGCCAGATGTTAGAAGGTTTAACCAATACGGATACCGAAGGTAAGACCATTCCAGCAATGGCAACCAGTTGGGAAAGCGAAGACAATAAAGTATGGACCTTTAAGCTGCGCGATGCTAAATGGTCAAATGATGATCCAGTAACGGCAGAAGATTTTGTCTACAGTATGCGCCGCTTGGTCGATCCAAATACTGCGTCGCCGTATTCAAGCTATTTGGTCGATGCCAAAGTAGTCAGCGCTGATCAAATCGTTGATGGTAAGGCAAGCATTGAAACCCTTGGCGTAAAGGCTATCGATGATAAAACTTTGCAAATTACGTTATCAGAGCCAGTCCCTTATTTTCCAGATATGTTGATTCATAATTCAGTCAAGCCCGTTCATAAAAAGACCGTTGAAGCCTTTGGTGATAAGTGGACAGCTCCTGAGAACATCGTGGTTAACGGTCCTTACAAGCCTACCCAGTGGCAAATTAACGACAAAATCGTTTTAACGCGCAACGCTTCTTATTATGACGATGCCAATACGACTATCGATACCGTCACTTTCCTGCCGATTCCTTCTAGTACGACTGACGTCGCACGTTATCAGGCGGGTGAAATCGATGTGACCTACAATGAGATTCCAACCGAGCAGTTCGCTTCGCTTAAAGAGCAAGTAGGCGATCAGCTAACCGTATCTCCTTATCTTTGTACTTATTATTACGAGTTTAATACGGTCAAGCCACCGTTCAACGATCCCAAAGTACGCCGCGCTTTAGCCTTAGCTTTGGACCGCGACACCATTGCAGATAAAGTTATCGGTCAAGGACAGACGGCCGCTTATCAGTTGACACCACCTGCCACCAATGGCGATATTGCAAATAGTCCAGAATGGTCGACTTGGGATCAAGAAAAGCGGGTTACTGAGGCCAAAAAACTGCTCACTGAAGCAGGCTATAGCGATAGCAATCCACTGACTTTTGAGCTGCTATACAACACCAATGACAATCATAAAAAGACTGCGGTCGCGGCTACTTCACTATGGAAGCAAGCGCTCGGCTTCGTCGATGTGACTTTGACCAATAAAGAATGGAAAACCTATTTGGATACTCGCCGTAATGGTAATTATCAAATCGCGCGTGCTGGCTGGTGCGGTGATTATAATGAAGCGTCAGCTTTCTTAAATATTGCCAAATCTGATAACAGTGGCAACTACGGTAAATATAATAACGCTAAATTTGACAGTTTAATGGCGCAAACGCTGAAAGCTGGCGTTAGCCCTGAGCAGCGTGCCAATCTATACAAGCAAGCTGAAGCTCAGCTCGATCAAGATATGGGTTTACTTAACATTTATCATTACGTCAGCCCGCGTCTAGTAAAACCTTATGTCATTGGATTTCCAACTAAGGATATATTAGACAATTGGCAGGTAAAAAATCTCTCAATTGCTAAGCACTAATCGTTTGACTGAGCGCTGAATAATTCTATCGATTGAATGTCTGAGAGCGGTAAAAGCAGCTGGTTTCATTTATCGCTCCTATCAAATAACGCTGATAGCGTCATTAGTTTCATTTTTCACGGCCACTCTTATTAGGCGTGTTAGATGAAACTTTTGTTATTTATAAACGACGATTATAGATATTTTAGTTAAAACCAAGTCATTGAAGATTGCTAGTCGAGTGATAACTGGGCGTTAGGTTTGTGCTAGTTATCTCATTTTAATTTAGCTGAAAAATAAGCATCATTATAAAAGAGGCATTATGCTAAAACTGATTTTTCGGCGTATCTTAGAGGCCATTCCGACCTTATTTGTATTGATCACGGTCTCCTTTTTTATGATGCGTTTGGCGCCAGGCAGTCCGTTTACGGGTGAGCGTAGCTTGCCACCTGCGGTACTGGCCAATATCGAGGCCAAATACAATCTCAACGATCCTATGTGGCTACAGTATGTTAATTATCTAAAGCAGCTAGCGGTAGGCGACTTTGGACCGTCTTTTAAGTATAAAGATTATACGGTTAACGAGTTGTTGTCGCAGTCGTTTCCTGTCTCTATGGAGTTGGGTCTATACGCTTTTATATTGGCATTGGTCTTAGGACTTATCTTTGGTGTTATCGCAGCTCTGAAGCAAAACTCATGGATAGACTACGTACTGATGGCCTTTGCTATGACAGGTGTTGTGATTCCAAGCTTCGTTAAAGCGCCATTATTAGTGCTGATCTTTGCCATTATTTTGCAATGGCTACCAGCTGGTGGCTGGAATGATGGGGCACTCAAAAACCTTGTATTACCAGTCGCCGCTTTAGCGCTCGCTTATGTTGCGAGTATTGCTCGTATCATGCGCGGCTCGATGATTGAGGTGATGAATAGCCAGTATATCCGAACGGCTAAGGCGAAAGGTTTGCCGATGCGCCAAATAGTGATGAGGCATGCGCTGAGACCCGCACTACTACCCGTTATCTCTTATTTAGGTCCAGCTTTTGTCGGTATTATTACAGGCTCTATTGTGATTGAGACTATCTTTGGTTTACCTGGTATTGGACAGTTATTCATTAACGGCGCACTCAATCGTGATTATGGGGTAGTGCTTAGTTTGACCATTTTAGTCGGGGTATTGACCATTGCCTTTAATGCTATCGTCGATATTTTATACGCGGTAATTGATCCAAAGATTCAGTATTAAGACGACCGTTTAAGCGCATTATCATTCCAATACGGTTTGATGGGTATCATTCATTATTATTATGCTAAATAGATTATTAAAAGGACGACTATGAGTCTTACCGCAGACCAGACAACTGACCTAGCAGACATAGGGGCTCAGGAAATCAAAGGCCGCAGCCTTTTGCAAGATGCTAAGCGCCGTTTTTATCGCAACAAGGCCGCCGTAGCCAGTCTTTTTATCTTGCTACTCGTGGCTGCCTTTGTCATTTTTGTACCGATGTTAGCACCTTTTGGTTATGCCGAAACCGACTGGAACTTTATGCAGTCCGCGCCAGCCATTGATAATAAGCACTACTTTGGTACTGATTCACTCGGTCGTGATTTGTTAGTGCGAACCGCAGTAGGTGGTCGTATCTCCTTAATGGTAGGCGTCGCCGGCGCTACGGTTGCAGTGATTTTCGGTACGATATACGGTGCAACGTCAGGCTATCTTGGTGGCAAAGTCGATACTGTTATGATGCGTGTATTAGAAATTTTAAGCGCCTTCCCCTTTATGTTTTTTGTGATTTTATTAGTCACTATCTTTGGTCGTAACCTTATCTTAATCTTTGTGGCGATTGGACTGGTATCGTGGCTGGATGTTGCGCGTATCGTTCGCGGGCAAACGCTAAGCCTGAAGAGTAAAGAGTTTATCGAAGCTGCGCACGTAGGCGGCGTATCAGGCTTCAATATTATCTTACGCCATATCGTGCCCAATGTACTCGGGGTGGTGGTGGTTTACGCCTCTTTATTAGTGCCAACGATGATTTTGTTTGAGTCATTTTTAAGCTTTTTGGGACTTGGTGTTCAAGAGCCGATGACCAGTTGGGGAGCGCTGTTGCAAGAAGGCTCAAAAACTATGCAGGTAGCACCTTGGCAGATTTTGATTCCTTCAGCTTTTTTGGTCATTACTTTATTTTGCTTTAACTTTATTGGCGACGGTCTGCGTGATGCGTTTGACCCTAAAGACCGCTAAGAGGGTGACATCATGAAAAACCAAAGTATGAAGGATAAAAGCATGGAGGGTAAAAGTATGGAAGATAAAAAAATAGCCACTCAAAAGATTCATAACGCCGCCAACGCGTCTAGTGCTCCTGAGAAAATAGAGTCTACTACCTTTAATATAGGTACTGATTCAGCGCTCGATAAGCCACCTAACGCAGAAAACACCTTGTTAGCAGTCAAAGATTTATCGGTACAGTTCACGACCGAAGAGGGTCTAGTAACGGCGGTTAATGGCTTAAATTTTAACCTGCATGAAGGCGAAACCTTAGGTATCGTTGGTGAGTCCGGTTCAGGTAAGTCGCAGACAGCGTTTGCTATTATGGGGTTATTGGCAAATAACGGTTATGCCAAAGGTTCGGTACGCTTTGAGGGTAATGAGCTACTAGGATTGTCACAAAAAGCACTAAATAAAATTCGTGCCGAGCAGATCGCGATGATCTTCCAAGATCCGATGACCTCATTAAATCCTTATATGAAGATAGGCGACCAGCTCGCTGAAGTATTGATTTTACATAAAGGCATGAGTAAAAAAGACGCTTGGGCCGAATCCATACGAATGCTAGACGCGGTTAAGATTCCAGAAGCCAAGAACCGTATTGGCATGTATCCGCATGAGTTCTCAGGTGGTATGCGTCAGCGGGTTATGATTGCGATGGCATTATTATGTCGGCCTAAGCTGTTGATTGCTGATGAGCCAACCACCGCGCTCGACGTGACTGTTCAGGCACAGATTATGGTTCTATTAAACGAGCTAAAACGCGACTTTGGCACCACCATTATTATGATTACCCATGATTTGGGGGTTGTGGCGGGTATCTGTGATCGAGTACTGGTGATGTATGCTGGGCGTACCATGGCGTATGGAGAGACTGAAGAGATTTTTTATGCCCCAAGTCATCCATATACTATCGGGCTACTAAAAGCGATTCCGCGTTTAGATAACGATATGGGCAAGCTTGAAACCATTCCAGGTAGTCCACCAAATTTATTAGATTTGCCTGCAGGCTGTCCTTTTTATGAGCGCTGTTCTCATGCTATGGAAATCTGCCGAAATACACCGCCACCGTTGGAATTTTTACCGAACGAGCGTCAACGCGCTTGCCACTGGCACCCTGAAACACCCGTTGATCACTCACTAGATAGCTCAGCAGATATCGATGCCAATAATCAATCAGGGATGGAGGGCTAGCTCATGATGACACAGAATTTAAATAGCGCCAAAAGCAATAATCCAGCACCGTTATTGCAAGTAAAGGACATTCATACCACTTTTAATATCAAACAAAAAGGTACTTACTTTTGGCAGAAGCCTGTCACTCTAAAAGCAGTTAATGGGGTATCGTTTGAGCTATTTGCTGGTGAGACTTTAGGGGTGGTGGGCGAATCAGGCTGCGGCAAATCAACACTCGCTCGTACTATCATCGGATTGATACAAGCTGACTCTGGCAGTATAAAGTTTTGTGATGAAGAGATGGTTGGTGCGTCCAAAAAGACCATGAGATTAAAGCGAAAAGACATTCAAATGATCTTCCAAGATCCGCTGGCATCACTTAACCCGCGCATGACTGTAGGGGATATTATCGCCGAGCCTCTTCGCACTTATTATCCCGAAATGAAGAAGCCTGAGGTGCAAAACGAGGTACGCGCCATCATGAAAAAGGTGGGGCTACTGTCCAATCAAATTAACCGATATCCGCATGAGTTTTCAGGTGGTCAGTGCCAGCGAATAGGCATTGCTCGAGCACTGATATTAAAGCCCAAAATTATTATCTGTGATGAGCCAGTCTCCGCCCTTGATGTCTCGATTCAGGCGCAGGTCATTAATTTATTGCAAGAGGTGCAAGAAGAGATGGGGCTAGCGCTTATCTTCATTGCCCATGATCTTTCTGTGATTAAGCACATTGCTGATCGAGTCTTGGTCATGTATTTGGGCAACGCCGCCGAACTGGGTTTGAACAAAGCCGTATACGGCAATCCGACTCATCCCTATACCCAAGCACTGATGTCTGCTGTACCGCTACCTGACCCTATTGCTGAGCGTAACAAGGTCATTCAGTTATTAGAGGGTGATTTACCCAGTCCAATCAATCCACCGTCAGGTTGCGTTTTTCGCACCCGTTGCCCACTAGCTGATGAAGAATGCGCACAGATTAAGCCCGTGTTAGAAGGCACTATAAATCACCGAGTGGCTTGTTTAAAGAATAAGGTCGAGGTGGCTTAAAAGTGGTTTTTGGTTCATGGATATTGACTGTATTAAAAGCAGGCGGACTTATTCAAATGCTCTTAATACAATCTAATACTTTTACTCATTGGTTTTAAACGTCAGGAGTTAGCATCAATCAATCTCACCGATATCAATAGTCATTTGATTAAGTAATATTGTTAGCTGACCACGATGGTGAGCTTGGAGATTGACTTATTACGGGAGTAATTAGGAAGGTCATTAAAGCCTCTTATCCAGATCCAGTCACTTATCATAAGATGACTCAACGTGCCTAATATCCAATCAAAAAATACCCTTTTATCTTCGCATAAAATACCTTCAGCAAGGCTGTGTATACGACCACGGATTTCTTAATTCATAGCGGCATGATGATTTACCATCAACTCACAGCAATGCTTCATCATGGCATTCTCATACTTTGACTTCTAGCTGGTTCAATAAAACTCAATACGACTGAGCAAATGCTCTTGGATGAGATAGGCGCAAATATAAGCGCTCGGCCACGCGACTATAAAGGCATATTTCCATGAGTGAAACAGCGTGATAAAGAACCCATCGACGAATCCTACATTGATCAGCAGCAATGCAGTTGAGATAATCGTGGACATCAGCAGTGCCATTAAAAAGGTAAAAATAAGCCGATAGTACTTGCGCCGTGTGCGTATTCTGATGGTAGGGAATTTTGCCATAGTGTGGAGGTGTCCTACGTGGTGATGGTGGCGTTTGATGAATGATGAACGATGTTGCGTAGCGTCATGAGTCGTCATTACCAACCATGATATCGTATGTTGTTGAATGGATAAAATCGTTATTATCAATCGTGACATTCGTTATATTTTAATGACTGTTGTCTCATGCATAAAAATCAAATTCCCAAAAAATAACAAACTAAAGATGATTAATTTTGCTACGATAAAGCCGATTACAACCCACAAATAAGGCAATAAAATGACTGTGCACAAGCAGCGAACATTGGGCATCATCGGTGGTATGAGTTGGGAGAGTAGCGAAAGCTATTATCGGCTGATAAATGAGGGTGTCAAGGATAAGCTGGGTGGATTACATTCAGCAGATTTATTCATACATAGCGTAGACTTTGCGTTGATCAATAAGCACCAAGAGCAAGATGAATGGGCAGCGCTGGGTGTAATCATGGCCAGCAGTGCGCAGCGCTTGCAAGCGGCTGGCGTACAAGGGCTCATGATTGCCTCTAATACAATGCATAAATTACTCGATGATGTGCAAGCCGCGACGCATTTACCTGTTATTCATATCGCTGATGCCACTATTGCCGCCATCAAAAAACAGAATCTGTCTAAAATTGCCTTACTGGGCACTCAGTTTACGATGACGGAAGATTTTTATAGGCAGCGTTTGGTGGATGCAGGGCTTCAAGTGTTGTTACCAGAGAGTGATGCACGAGCAGAGGTACATCGAATTATCAAAAAAGAGCTGTGCGTCGGTCAATTTAAAGACCGCTCGCGTCAGTATTATCAGCAGGTGATTAAAGACTTAGCAGATCAAGGCGCAGAGGGCGTCATCTTAGGCTGTACAGAAATTGGACTGCTCATTAAGCAAGCAGACAGCCCAATTCCCGTATTTGATACCACTTTGATTCATGCAGCGGCAGCGGTGGATTTCTTACTAGAGTAGCGCGGACTGATAAAAGTATTTAAGCCTATAACGTTTTGACCAAGCGCTCTAACAGCTCAATCGTGCGCTCTTGTCTGACCAAAGCGACGCCTTGTCCTGCCCATAAAGACTGATATTCTGGGTCAAGATTATTGGTCGCATGACCACGCAAAAATTTGGTCATCGCATTTAATTGTGGATAGGGCGGTAGCTCATGCGCACTTTCAAATTGAGCAAAATCATGCAAATAATCATTTAATAAACCACGAGCCTGCTTACCTGAAAACAGTCTCGTCAAGCGTGTCTCAGTGCTGCGCTTATCTTCACTAGCGTCGAGTAGTGCTTGCTTATAAATGTCATTAATGCCGCATTTATCTGTGGTCAAAAAAGCCGTTCCGATTTGCGCCAGCTCAGCGCCAGCCGTTTGTACCGCTTTGATGTCTTGCCCAGTCATGATGCCACCTGCTGCAATTAATGGAATATCGGTACACGCGCGCGTTTGACTAATCAGCGTCAATAATCCCAATGGATCGTTTTCACTTTGCGCGAGCCAGCCACCGCGATGCCCACCCGCTTCGACCCCTTGTACACATACCGCATCAGCACCAATATCGCTCCATGCTTTCGCTTCTAATGGATGATTTGCCGTCCCGATGACTCGCGTGCCTAGACCTTGCAGATGCTGAACTTGCTCGGCGCTGATAATGCCAAAGGTAAAACTGGCGACGGCGACTGGATTGTCATAGAGCACTTGTAGCTGATCGGCAAAGCTTAGCGCTGGGCGTTCAGGCAGCGCAAACTCGATATTGTTTTCTTGATAGTAATGATTTAGCCAAGCAGGGATTTTGGTATCAAAGGTGCTCGACTCATGCTCAGACAACACCATCAGATTAATCATAAAAGGGCGATCGGTGAGAGATTTAATGGTGTCAATATGGCTATGCAAAACCTCTGGCGGCGTCATGCCCGATCCCAATGAACCCAGTCCACCAAAGTTACTCACCGTCGCTGCCAGCCCAGGTGTGGTTGCGCCTGCCATCGGTGCTTGCACGATGGGGTGGGTTAAATTAAGGGTTTTAAGTAAGGTCATGACGGGCTTCCTTTTTATTTTGTTAGGTTTTTATCTCACTTACTTTAACAGAGGTAGGCGGTGCGTGTGTTGGATAGTGTTTATTTAGTTGCTAAATAGGGTGATGGATTTTGACTACGATTTTGTAGTGAAAATATTTGACTACGATTTTGTAGTTAAGTATTATGACTATAAACTTGTAGTCATAATTGGATGAGAGATGAGCACAGGAAACATAGCGACAGGCGATAATTACTTTCCAAGACCTGCTGATGAAAAAAAACTATGGAGACACTTGTCAGATGGTGCTCATGTTTTATTGCTTGCACCTAGACGGGTGGGAAAGTCTTCACTGATTACTCATATTAAAGATCAGCCTAAATTAGGATACGCTATTATATATGTTTTCGTACAAGCTTGTGATAACGAGCAGAGTTTTTATCAAAAAATGTTACGTGAAATATATAAGTCCAATCACATAAAAAAATCTGACAAGATAAAGGGCAAACTTGTAGAGTGGGCAAAAAGCATAAATTTTAGCCTATCAGTTAGTCCAGAAAATATTGAAGTTGGGATGAGTAAAGAACAGAGCGTTACCAAAATCATTACTCATGAGATGATTCGAGATGTATTGTATGAGAGTCTGAAATTGAGTGAAGAAACTATCATTATTGCGATTGATGAATTCCCTGATGTACTAGAAAAGATATTTAATGAACAGGGCAAAAAAGGTGTAGAGCAGTTTTTATCTGGTATTCGTGCACTATGTCAAGACCCTGAGTTCAACGAGAAAGTTCAGTTTATCTTAACAGGGTCAATAGGGTTAGACACATTAGCAGAAAAGTTGGCAGTTACTGACTTGATTAATATGCTAGTGACTATGAGTGTTCGTCCTTTTAAAGATAACCGAGCCATAGAGTTTATAGAATTTTATATTAAAAAGCATTGTCCAGAAATTGTTCTAGACAAAGAGACTAAGCAAACTATCATTGATGAAGTGAGTTGGAATATGCCCTATTATTTAGGGTTAGTATGTGAACAGCTTATTGAAATTTTTGATGAAGAAGAACGCCAAATCGAACATAACGATGTAAAAGTAGCTATCGATAATTTGTTTAGTCCAGCAATGAAAACCGTCTTTTCTCATTGGCGTGATAGATTAAACCGACTAGAAAAAATTGAGCGTTCTTATGCCCAACAAGTTCTAGACTTGGTAAGCCAAGTAAATAACAGTGTGGTTTATGGCGAGTTATTTAACCTATCACAGCAGGCTGACTTTAAAGACCAAGTGGATAGTAGGTATGTCATTAACTGCCTGCTACACGATGGTTACCTCTATCAACCTGATGATAGTACCTATCAATTTACCTCTCCTCTCCTAAAACGCTGGTGGATTCGTTATGGAAAATAATACGAAAAGTCATTCAGTCTTGCTTTATAACACGCAAAATATAGATGCCCAGCTGTTAAAAGCAGGTTTTAGCATACGTAAAAAAGAGTATCAGCGAATTTGGAAAGATATTCAAAAAGGGTCAATGGCGAAGCCTGAGACACATTATCTTATCCAAGGTGTGCGCGGTGCTGGCAAGACAACACTTTTATCACGCCTAGCAAATGAAGTGGGTGAAGATGAAGAGTTAAATAGCTGGTTAATTCCTATTCTACTCAATGAAGAAGAGTATGGCATCTTGTCACTATTCACTTTTTGGTTACGTATTACTGAAAAGCTTGCAGAGCAAAGTGCTGATATATACACGGAACTATTTGAGCAAGTCTCAAGTTTAGATGACAGTGCCGAAATTGCTTGGGAATTGATACAAAGCCATTTGGTTAAAAATAAGCAAAAAATAATCGTCTTCGTTGATAATTTAGGAGAGTTATTTAAAGATTTTGATGATATTGAACATGCACAGCTTCGTGAAGTACTGAGTTTACATCCACACATTCGTCTAATTGGTGGTTCCAGTCAGTTGCTTGAAGCACATTTTGACGGTGCAGCGCCCTTTTATCAATTCTTTAAATTGGTTAATTTAAAACCAATCAGTGAAGACGAAATGCACGAGTTGTTACGCTCTCTGGCGAAACAAACTGGTGAAGAAGCAGTGAAAACGATTGAAGAAATCATTACTGAGCATCCTGAACGTATAGAAGCAGTCAGGCGCTTAACGGATGGTGTACCGCGTACCATTGTTTTGCTATTTCAAATTATTATGGAGGGAGCGAAAGAGAGTAGCTATGCTTATTTAGAGGAAACTATAGATAAGACTACACCTTTATATAAGCATCGAATGGATGATTTGTCGCGTCAGCAAAAGGCGATTGTCCATACCATAGCGATGAACTGGGATGCGATGAGTACCAAAGAGATCGCGGAGCAAACACGTCTTCCAAGCAAAACCGTATCTGCGCAATTAGTGAAGCTACAACAGCAATGGATAGTGGATAAAATTGAGACAAGTACCAAAAATCACCTTTATATTATTAAAGAGCGATTCTTTAATATTTGGTATTTGATGCGTTATGGTAATCAGACGGATAAGCGTCGGGTATTATGGCTTACAAGGTTTCTGGAGAGCTGGTGTGATGAAAGAGAGTTATCGGAAAGGTTTGTAAACGCGGCTTTTAATATTGAAAATAATCAAATTAATGTATCTGATGTATATTTCAATGCACTTCTGGCTTCAAAAAAAATTGATAGTGAAATTAAAAAATCGATTGTAGATAGTATGAAATTTGAAGCTAAAGCAGGAATAATAGATTATCAAGATAGTGAGTATAAGAATATAGAATTACCATTGAGAGAGTTTATTAATAAATATGAAATAGAAAGTGCTTATCAGTTACTCGAAGATAGTTTTAACAAGCTAACCATAAGAGATTACCTATTTAATCTACATACATTATTTTTAGCAAATCCAGAAAAATTCATCCCAGAATTTTATGGCTTAAAGCTTTTCAAAAAAACTAACTTTGCTCCACTTGAAGCTTCATATCTATTATCTATTGTGTTCAATAACAATTTCTATGAATATAAGAAAGTCTTTTATACAATATTATCAGAAGTTATAAAGAACGTAGATATTGAATTGGGTCGAATAGCAATTGTGCATTCTTATTGCATATATTCTTTATGGAATAATGATTTCGAAAGTTTTAAATCATTTTATGAGGAAATGAAGAAAGTTGACTTTTTAGAAGAGCTTTCAAAAATAGACAATGAAGACATGTTCTATATGTTTTTTGAAAATATAATTATTATGTTGCTCTCACAAGGACAAATTGAAATATGTTTTAACATGGTTACAGAATCTGAGTTTAAAGAAGAATTAAAACCCTTTTATTACGCCACAGTTTCATTTTTCAAAGACGAACGCCAACAAGAATATTTACGTATGGGTTCAGAACTAAAGGGAACAGTAGATGAAATACTACAAAAGGTCGAAGAGTATCGAGTTAAGTACGCTTAGATAAAATAAAGGTTATAACTTAGTTTAGGGCGTGTCTTCAATTCACTCGATAGTCCTCTAAATGGGCTAAAAATGGCTAAATCTTGCCAAACATCGTCAAATAGCTGATTAATATCCCGATATTATCTGCGCTATTTTCCTTGTTTGACGGCAATTTATCTCATTTTTATCACCATTTTTGGAATGAAGACACGCCCTAGTATACTAAGTTATGACCTCTTAGGTTCAATTACTCAACTGCAATTTAATTCAACTGCAACGACCCTTTTGCATTCATCAACAGCTCAACCACATCATCACCGCTAATCACTTCAAAGCGCTTGTCGATAGCGGATTCTTCGACGCCATTGTGTTTCATACACGCGCCGCAGACCAATACTTGACCGCCTTTTTCGATAAAGGCTTCTAGCAATTCGCCCGCAGGTTCAAATGGCGCGCCAATATTGACGTTATCTAAAGCGTTGGGCAATGCCAAATGTACCGCATCCACCATTAATATTACTGAGGCAGAATGACCTTTTTTGAGTGCCACGCCAGCCATAGTAAATGCTAAGGTGATTTTGCTTGGATTTGATTCACTATTATCAAATAACGTACCGACATAATCCGTGGTGTTAGCCATATTATTCTCCTTATAAGACTGTTTTAATTAGATAGTATTTAGTTGAGCTGAGTATGATGCTCACTACTATCCTAACATTTAATATATATATTTATATAATGTATTGTTAGGAAATAGTAGTTATAAGGTTAACTGATTGTGAATAGGTGTTTGTGACTTATGAATAAAGCTGAATAATAAATGCTAACTTTGCGGTGGCCACGGACGATCAGCATCACTGACGATCCATTCTGCCACATAGCCACTCGGTGATAACTGCCAATCTGCTTGCCCCAATGAGGCTAGTACACGTGCTGTTTCTATCACTTTACCTTTTTCAGTTACGCCCGTCCGCAGTAGAGCAGAGGAGCAAGGTTTGCCCTTTACCCACATCGACTGCTCGATATATATCCAACGCTCATCGAAGCCGACGATATGCGTTTTCATGGTGACTTTATCAAAGGCGCGAATACGTTTGCGATATTGGATGGTACTGCCAGCGACGACCAAACCCCAACGCTGCTTGAGCAGTTGACGTCCAAGTCCGCTACGCACCGCGAAGTCAGTACGACCCATATCAAAAAGGGTAAGTACGCGACCATTATTCATCTCTAAGAAATTATCAATATCTGTCAGACGACAGCGAAAGCTAATCTCACTCGTATCTTTAAACGTTAAGGTATTGCCTTTTTTGACTTGTAGCGCGGCGTGGGCGATGGTGCTGGCATAACGGATAAATGGATACATAGTGCAATCTCAAAAGAGTAAAAGGTAAAGTGAGTATTCTTATTTTAGGGCTTATTAGATGCTACACCGATATGATTAAAATAAGCACTGACAGTTTCAGGTATCCAGTTGATATCAAATCTTGATTTTTTATAAAGATGAGGTGACTTGTCTTTATCAGAGCGATAACGAATAAAACCCACATGCCCGCCATGCTCAGTGTCTAAGATAGTGACACTGTTAGACACATCGTTTGGCGTGGCGGTAAAACCAAGGAAAGGGTCGTCTTTGGCACTAATAAGTAACAATGGCTTCGTTACTTTTATCAAATAAGGCAGGGCTGATGAGGCTTGATAGTAGTGGTTATTAGAGCGGTAGCCATGACGCGGCGCGGTAAAGATATCGTCAAAGTCACTGATGCGATTGACCGCTTTGATCGAGTCAATCTCCTCTTTGCTGATGTCATTGGCTAAGGCTTTTTTGATAATGGGGTTGAGCAAATAAGGGGTGTAAATTCGATGGCTCAAAAAGCTGTGCATACTAAGCGCCGCCGATGACATATCGACGGGAGCGGAGATGACCACAGCGCCTTGGCAGATTGCTTTATCACCATATTCGCCCATGTATTTCGCCAACGCGTTACCACCCAGTGACACCCCAACTGCATAAATATTGGCGTACTGTTGACTTAAATTTTGCAGTGCATGATGCACCTCATCGGTATCACCCGCATTATAAAAAACTCGGCCATTAGCAGGAATGCCGCCACAACTGCGGAAGTGCGCCACCACAAAGTGCCAGCCCTGAGCGTGCATCTGATGCGCCAAAGCACGTGCATAATGGCTGTCGCTGCTGCCTTCCATACCGTGGAATAGCACGATTAATGGCGTTTGTTCACGCTCGCTATTTTCTAAGGTTTCGATAGAATGCGCATCATAAAAGTCATAAGCAATATCACTTTCATCCAACGAGTCTTTTTCGACCACACGGCGATAAGTGGGAGCTTTAGGGGCAAAAAACTTAGGCAAGATGCTTTGTAGATGTGGATTGGTCAGCCAAAAGGGCGGTTTAAAAGGCTCTGGAGAGAAGGGTTGGCTCGGTTTTGAAGTTGGCGAATTTGAGGTTGGCATAAAGTTGTCTTATTTAATGGGCGTTAAAATCATCTTTAACAATCAGTGCCTTATCATACCCATGCCAGTTATCAAAACCAATAAGATTTAGTGAATGCTCAGTGAACGCATGGTTACTCATTTGTTTTTTTCGATTCATCTAATACTCGTCCATCCATCGCTAGACGTTCTTTTAAATGGTCGATATCTGCCTCAGCAATCGTCACGGTCAATGTCACTTGTTTACTATAAGCGACATCATCGATACTGCCATTTAAACTGTCGACCACATAGCGGCATTGTGCTTCGGTCGCAAACTCTGCCAATATCTGCACTTGTACCATTGGCACATAAGGGCTTAAATCCATCTCATCGACGACCGCTTGCGCTGCGCCTGCATAAGCACGGGTTAGACCGCCTGCGCCCAGTTTAATACCACCAAAATAACGCACCACGATAATAATGACGTTACCGATCGCTTTATGCTGCAACACATTTAATATAGGTCGCCCTGCCGTACCATTCGGTTCACCATCATCATCAAAGCCTGCACTGGTGGTGTTATTGGGATCACCAATGATATACGCCCAGCAGTGGTGGCGAGCATCAGCATACTGTTGACGCAGTTGTTCCACGTGAAACAATGCCTGCTCACGTGAAGTCACAGGATAAGCGTAAGCAATAAACTCGGATTTTTTAATTTCTAAGCGCGCAGTGACAGCACGTTTTAGCGTTTGATAGCTCATATTTCATCAGGTCTAGGTTGGATATGGTAAACTTGTCTGACTTTCACTGTCGTCCACATTGGGTGCAGTGTTCATTTAATTTTTTATTATAGTACCACTTCTGACCCATGAAGATAGCGAACAAGCTCAGTGCGAGTGCTGGTGTCGTTAGCTGCTACGGTAAAGTAGGTATCATCAAACGAATGGTAGGCAATATATGCGTCTAGATAAATTTTTGAGTAAAGCCACTGAGCTATCGCGTAAAGAATCCAAAAAAATTCTGCACGCTGGTGAAGTGACGGTAAATGATCAGGTCATCAAAGACCCAGGCGTCCACGTCGATGTGGTCAATGACGATGTGATTTGGGCAGGCGAGCCATTATCGGTCGCTGCGGGCAGTCGTTATATTCTATTACATAAGCCTGAAGGCTTTGAATGTACGCTGAAAGTAAAAGAGCATCCAATTGTCACTGAACTGATTGCAGTGCCAGAGCTTGGTAGCTTGCGCATTGCAGGGCGTCTCGATGTTGATACGACCGGCGCATTATTGATGAGTGATGATGGTAAATGGTTGCACCGTGTCACCAGCCCTAAGCATGAACATGCCAAAATTTATGAGCTGACTTTAGCAGATGCGATGGATGAAGCGGCGCAAGCCAATGCCGTCAAAGAAGTCGCTGAAGGCATCCTTTTAGAAGGCGACCACGAAGAAACAAAACCTGCGGTTCTAGAATTCATTGACGAGACCCATGCACGTTTGACCCTTGAGCAAGGTAAATATCATCAGGTAAAACGGATGATGGGTTACTTTGGTAATAGAGTGGTTGAGCTGCATCGCGCTAGTGTCGGTCATATTACTTTGGAAGGGTTAGAGAAAGGCGACAGTCGCTTTTTAACACCTGAAGAAGTCGCTAAGTTCTAAGTTTTTCATCTTGAAATGAACTCGCAAGCACTTCTTTACAATCAGCAGCCACTTCACGTGTGCTGCTTTTTTTGACCGTAGTGTTTGACCATGGTTTTTAACTATCGGTTTTACCCTGTTATGTCTCGCGTGCACACTGTGTTGCCTATCTCTTAAAGCTCAGTAGCAGTTTTGCAAAATTGAGCCGTTAAACCTTTGCAAAAGTATTCCTTGTGCTAAAGTCTGCCTATCTTTTTTTAATCTATTTTTTTACATAATATCGTTATCTTTATTAAAAGTAGCTATTGTTAGAAACGAGCATTATTAGAAGCGGCTATTCTTAAGATTGAGTGTTGTTAAAATTAAAGGTTGTTAAAAATCGTTGTTACTGAAACGCGCTGTTATTAAAAGCTGTTTTTGTTAAAACCAGATAGGACTGTCTCTGTGAAATCATCTCTATTAAAATCTGCCAGTTTAATTGGCGCCATGTTATTGGCAACCACCGCTTGTGCCCAGTCTAGTGATACTATGGCTACTAATCAAAAAACGAGCCAGAGTACTCAAAATACAAAAGCCGCTGGCACCGTTAGTAAGTCTGTTGACAGTCGCTTGCGCCAATTGCTCACTCAGGCAGGGATCAAAACACAAATCAGCTCTATTGTGCCGTCCAACTTGCCCAATATGTATCAAGTCAATTTGGCGGGGCAGTTGCCTTTGCATATCACTGAAGATGGCAAATATGTCATTCAAGGCGAGCTACAAAAGAATCCAAGCAAGCGTGTGGTCACCAAGACGCCAGCGCGTAGCACCAGTGCGCAGGCAGGCAAACCTGTCAGTGCGAGTGTCAAAGCTGATATATTGGCAAATATGGATGCGCTGAAAAATATGAGTGCCAAAACGCCGTTCTTTTATACCGCAGTGCCAGGTGTGATTTGGGGTGCGACATTGGAAGGCGTGCCTTTTTTACTATCGGATGATGCACAATATATTACTGATGGCGAGATATCTGTCATCGAAAACGGTCAATTCATCGGACTCGATGAGCAGTTTGAAAAGCGTAAAAATCAGTCTGTGTTTGCGACTTTAGATGAAAGCCAGCTGATTAATTATCCAGCGACAGGCCCTGAGAGAGCGGTTATTTATGTGGCAAATGATGTCAATTGTCCTTATTGCCGCCGCTTGCATCAACAGCTACCGATGCTTAATGCCAAAGGTGTGACGGTCAAAACCATTGGTTATCCGATATACGAGCAGTCCCCTGAGCAAATGCGTGGCATTTGGTGTCAAAGTGATGAGGACAGCCGCCGTAAAGCTTTTGATAAAGCAATGTTGCAGGGTGAGATGACACCAGCACCAGCAAGTTGTACAGCCGATCATGTGACGCCCAATCGTGAAAAAGCAGCAGGGCTTGCGGTGATGGCAACGCCTGCTATCTACCGTGAAGATGGCGTGCTGTTTCAAGCGAGCTTTGAGAGTCCTGAGTTTTTAGAATTTTTGGGTGTGCAGTAGCTCACACAGATGTTTAATCTCGCATAGATGTTTAATAAAGTTATGAATAAAAAATGTATTAAGAGATGACATTCCTTAATATTAATAAAAAACCGCCACATAAGTAATCTATGTGGCGGTTTTTTATTACCTATAACCGTTAAGGATATCAAGTCTATTGTGGCAACACGATATCAACGATTTTCCAATCAATTAAGCCGTTACGCTGCATCTCGATGGTGAGCGGATAACCTTTTACCTGACCGCTAATAGTGAAGCAATTAATACCGCAATAGCTTAATTTGGGCTTGTCACTGTCAGACCCTTGCGCTACCTGTTGCTCCAGTTCAGCGGCTTGTTTCTCCATGATTTGCTGCATTTGGCTTTTGACCACTGCATCCACATCACCGCGCTGGATGATAAGATTTTGAATCAAATTTTTGAGATCGACTTGATTACTAGCGATTGCCCATGCGGCGGCCAGCTCTTTGGTTGCGGTATTGGCCTGACCTTGGGTATTGATGACTTTTTCGATATTTTGCGGTGTTATAGCACCATCTACCGCCTGCGTGATAAAGCTATTGGCGGCTTGGGTTAATGCTTCGCCGCCCAGCTCAGCGACCAATGGATAATTGCTCATAGTCGCCGTAAACTGACTGGTGAGTTGGTTTTGGATACTAGGTCGCACTTGCTCATAGTCGATCGCTGCGGCGATGGTCGCGCCGTCTTTGGCATCGTAGGCATTTTTAAGCTGATAGGCGCTGTAATAGGGCGAGCCTGCATAGACAGCGACGGCAATGACGATTAATAAAATAATCAGCTTTTTCATAAAAATCAAACCCTTATCGCAAAACAAAAACGTAATGATGGGCAGATTTAATACTGGTGAGTATAAATCTAAAACCCCAAAAATATAGCGATAAATATTAGCATGGCTGAGCCTTTTTAAGGTATGAAAACCTTTGTTCATTCCTTAATAAAACCTTTTTGTATGGTCAAGCGCACTATAGTGGATACTTTCCCTGCCTAAGCGCTTGATAAATCACCATAGCATCTCCATAAATAGCGCAAACTTTTAATAATTGATTTGGCTAAGCAGCATCCCGCCGTATTCGCTTGTAAGATTCATAGCAGTATCACCTCTTTTCTCTCACTATTTATGATGTTTCATGTGAAACCTTTGAGTGCCATAGTGAGTCGTATTAAGGTGGTGGTTGACTAGAACTACTGAATCGACTGTCCGGTGGACTGTAAAGACGATAGGAGAGCCCATGAGTAAGCGCGATTTTTATGAAGTATTAGGTGTGAGCAAGACCGCTGAAAGCAAAGAAATTAAGCGAGCTTACCGCAAGCTGGCTATGAAATATCATCCTGACCGTAACTCTGATGATCCAGATGCTGAGGATAAATTCAAAGAAGCATCGATGGCTTACGAAGTACTAAGTAGCGAAGAAAAGCGCTCTGCTTACGATCGCATGGGTCATTCAGCCTTCGAAAATGGTATGGGTGGCGGCGGCTTTGGCGGTGCAGGTGGTGGCAACTTCCAAGACATTTTCGGTGATATCTTCGGCAACTTTGGCGATATCTTCGGTCAGCAGCGTGGTGGCGGCGGTGGACGTTCGCGCCGTGGTTCTGATTTGCGTTACGTCATTGAGCTCACGCTAGAAGAAGCGGTACGTGGCTGTAAAAAAGAAATCAGTTTCACTGCGCCTGCGCCTTGCGACACGTGCGATGGTAAAGGGGCAAAAAATGCCTCTGATATCGTAACTTGTCAGACCTGTCATGGACAAGGTCAAGTGCGTATGCAGCAAGGATTTTTTGCCGTGCAGCAGGCCTGCCCACATTGCGGCGGCACTGGTAAGCAAATCAAAAACCCATGCTCTGACTGTCATGGTAATGGCGTTAAAGACAAATCACGTACGCTAGAAGTGTCTATCCCAGCTGGTGTTGATGATGGTGATCGCGTCCGTCTAGCAGGCGAAGGCGAAGCGGGCGGCGCGGGCGTCCAAAACGGCGACTTATACGTTGAAGTACGCGTAAAACCGCATAATGTCTTTACCCGTCAAGGGGCTGATCTCTATATGGACGTACCTGTGAGCATCACCGATGCAGCACTGGGTAAAGAGGTCGAAATTCCAACCTTAGATGGTAAAGTAAAAATCAAGGTTGCAGAAGGCACGCAAAGTGGTAAGTTGCTACGTGTACGCGGCAAAGGCGTGACGCCAGTACGCACCACCATGAAAGGTGATTTGATTTGCCGTGTGGTTATCGAAACCCCAGTGAACTTAACTCGCGAGCAAAAAGACCTGTTGCGCCAGTTCCAAGATACGCTTGACGGTGATAGCAAGCATCAGCAGTCGCCACATAAGAAGTCATTCTTTAAAAAGATTGGCGACTTATTTGATTAATTGAGTTGTTTCAATCACTCATTTGGTTAAATAACTAGATACAAAACCCCCAGTGTTTCATGTGAAACACTGGGGGTTTTTATTGACGCTATAAAAAACCATTCAGGTGGTGATATTTGCTAAACTTAGCATCATAACAATTAAAACCTTTCTTATTAATATAGAGCTTTTAGGATAAAAATATGAGCCAACAGATAACAGCGCAAGAAAATACAAATAAACAAGCCATCAAAGTCGGGGTTATTGGTGCTGGTGGTCGTATGGGGCGTATGCTAATAGAGGCAGTACAAGACAACTCGCAAACGATATTAAATGCCGCGATAGAACGTCAAGGTTCAAGCCTTGTTGGTGCAGATGCTGGCGAAGTCGCCGCTATCGATCGCTTAGAGGTACAGATTGTCGATGATTTAAAAGTTGTCATTAATGACATCGATGTACTCATTGACTTTAGCTTGCCTGATGCTACTGAGCAAAATATGCAGATTTGCGCGGCAAACAATGTGGCGATGGTTATTGGTACGACAGGATTCAATGAGCAGCAAGAGCAAGTATTGGCAAAAGCCAGCGAGAAAATTGCGATTGTCTATGCTGGTAACTATTCAACAGGTGTTAATCTGTCATTAAAGTTGCTCGGCATGGCCGCGAAGGCCTTTGGCGAGGATGCTGATGTAGAAGTCATCGAAGCGCATCATAAGCATAAAATCGATGCGCCATCAGGCACAGCATATATGATGGCAGAAGCCGTGGCAGAAGCTCGTGGACAGAATCTAAAAGACGTTGTTGTTTATGGCCGCGAAGGACAAACGGGCGAACGCAAAGCAGGTACTATTGGTATTCATGCCATTCGCGGCGGTGAAATCATTGGCGATCATACCGTGATGTTTATTGCCGATGGTGAGGTGGTTGAAATTACCCATCGTGCCCGCGCGCGTATGACTTTTGCCGCGGGTGCCGTACGTGCCGCGACTTGGGTTATCAAACAAGAAGTTGGGCAATATAATATGCAGGATGTGTTGGGTTTGAATGATTAGTTTTTGAGCAAGTAAGGTTTGAGTGATTAGAGTTTATTGCTTGCCGTTTGCTGCTTTATGGTTGCTGAGGATAGCTTACTGATAAAGTGGAATGACGGTTAGGAGTCAAGCATGGATAAGTTTAGCAAGAATCTAATAGCGAGTTTTAGTCGCGCTGTAGCTGTTGTTAGGGGTGCCAGAAGTATCAAAGCTGCCAACAGCGTCAAGACACTCAAACCTAGAAAAAGTACGCTTTACGCTAGCCAAATAGCATTTGCCCTCAATTTGACGGTAGTGCCAATAGTCGCACAAGCAGCTACTTTTCAAACCTACGTCATTCATACCTATGGTGGTGATGCATTATTACCTGCTGTTCGTCAGCAACTGAATAATAGTCGTGACGGCGGTACGGTTACTACCTATCAAGACAAGTTAGTGTTGCATACGACAGCCGCTAACTATCAGGCGGTACAGCAGTTATTGACTCAGATTGACGGTCAGCCACAGGCATTGACGGTCGCTGTGCGTGTTGGCAACAATAGCAGCGTCCAAGGTAATATTCAGCAAGGGCAGGTCATTATTAGCAATCATGGTATTCAAGGGTCAGGGATTATTCATCAGAGCAATAGCCAACAGCAAACAAATAATTTATACCAAGTACAAACCTTGTCAGGTAGTGCCGCCAGCATCAGTACAGGGACGCTTTATGCGCTGAATCAAACCTACGATGTAAATAGTTATACAAATTATAAAAGTCCCTCAGTACAGATTGTCATTCAGCAGCAAGTATTGCTACCAACGACGCAAGGCATCACGGTTAAGCCAAGATTATTACCGACTGGTCAAGTCGAAGTAACCTTGTCACAAGTTGAAGAAAAACTCGCACGCTCCTATTCAACTTCTCAGAAAAATAGTAATCATGCCATTCAAGGTCAACGGCTAGACACGACCATTATTATCCCACGTGGTCAATGGGTAACTATCGGACAAATCTCTCAAAGTAGCCAAAATCAACGCGCAAGTTATGGTAGCAATCGTGCCATTGATAGCACTAAAAACACACCAATTTGGATAATGGTGCAGTAGCCTTGCATCGATTACTATTATCTTTGATATAAAAAAGCGCGATACTGTAATGAGCAGTATCGCGCTTTTTATCGACAATAATTTATTGCAGATTAGTCAACGTAGATCACTTCTAATGGTGGAAAACCATTGAACTCAATAGATGAATACGAGTTAGTATACGCACCCGTGGTCAACCAAAAGATTTTATCACCAATCTCCAGCTCTTCTGGCAATTGATAGCCCGCTTCTTCATACATGATATCGGTCGAATCACAAGTAGGACCTGCCAGTACCACAGTGCCTTTGCTGGTTGACGTTTCCATCTTAGGCGTATAGACCGGATACTTGATGGCTTCACCCAAAGTCTCGATTAAGCCTTGGAATAAGCCCACATCGGTATAGACCCAACGCGTTAAATCCGTGTGCGACTTACGCGAGATAAGCACCACATCACTGACCAATACGCCCGATCCACCAACCAATGAACGACCTGGCTCAAGGATAATCTCAGGCATATCTTCTTCATTATAATCGTCTGTCAAATAACGAGTGATCTCTTCAGCGTAGACTTTTATAGGGTTTACTTCACTGATGTAGTTGGCTGGAAAGCCGCCACCCAAATTGATCATTTGTAGCTTAATATCTTCTTCGTTTTTCATCCAGTCAAACATGTATTTGACCTTGGCTAGTGCATCATCCCAAGCGGCAACGTCTTTTTGCTGACTACCAACGTGGAATGAGATTCCATAAGGCACTAGACCTAAATCACGAGCTTGAATCAACAGCTCAATCGCCATATTGGGATGACAACCAAACTTACGAGACAATGGCCATTCAGCGGTTTCAGAGCCTTGTACTAAGATACGCACAAAGATTTTTGAACCAGGGGCGTGCTTGGCAATATTTTTTAAATCCGCTTCTGAGTCGGTCGCATATAAGTCAATACCTTTTTCAAAGGCATATTTGACGTGCTCCGCTTTTTTGATGGTATTGCCATAAGAGATACGCGATGGCTCAACGTCGCAGTCTAGTACGCGATCAAGCTCATAGATGGAGGCACAATCAAAGTTCGAACCAAGATCAGCAAGCAAGTTAATCACTTCAACAGCAGGACTGGCTTTCATTGCATAATGGATTTTAGCATTGGGAAAAAACCCAACCATTTCATGATATTTGGTTTTGATACGGCTAAGATCCACGACCAAAAATGGCGTCTCGCGACCTTCAGCAGCTTGAGTGAATTTCTGCCAGCCGGCAGGGTCAAAATATTGGTCAATTTTGATCATGGTCATGGTAGGAAACCTTTAATAAAGACAGTAGGTGTTAAAGAGTAAATGCTCGCATCACGTTATTGTCATTTCACGTTATCATCATCACGCATTCTACAAGTCAAAAAACCTTGTGTTCATACTGATTAAATGACGTAAAAATAGCTTAGGTGATGAATGGACTAAGAATGGCTGGGCTGCGGCTGTTTATCCGCCATTTGTTCGCCTTGTTTTTCGCGTATTTTAACGATTTTACGCACTTTATCGCGAGCACGAGTTTGCTTGAGACGTGATAAATAATCGACGAATATGACCCCATTTAAATGATCCATTTCATGTTGGATGCATACCGCGAGTAAGCCTTCTACTTCTTCATCGATTTTTTGACCATTCTCATCTAAGGCTTCAATGCGCACTTTGTTCGGGCGCTCGACACTGTCATAGACTTCAGGTACGGACAAACAACCTTCTTCATAGGGCTGTTTCTCTTCTACCAATGGTGTCACCTTTGGGTTGATAAAAACTCTAGGGCTATTTTTATCTTCGGACAGATCCATGACGATGAGCTGAATATGGCGATCCACTTGGCTTGCCGCCAAACCGATACCTTGTGCCTCATACATCGTCTCAATCATATCAGCGATTAAGGTTTTGATTTCAGCAGTCACTTCCTTAACAGGCGTAGCAATAGTACGCAGGCGCGGGTCTGGGTAATTTAAAATAGGGAGTAAAGCCATAACGCTCACCTCAATGATAGGGATAAAATAGGGTTGATATTATAGGATAAATGGGGACAAAAGTAATGCTTATCAATACTTTCGCACAATTATTGCTTTTTATCATCGTAAAAAATCAAGGAGGTCGCTTTTATTATAGGCATAAAAAAGCCCTGCAATTCGCAAGGCTTTTTGATTTATATAAGCTAGATTAGATGTAATCTGACTTGCATAAGTAGAGCTGCTTTTTAGTAAATTGAGTTTAGTAAATCAAATCACTTCTGAGTCATTAAAGTCACTTGGGGCAGCTAAAACATCTGACCAAAAGTGCAAAGTTATACGCCACGTTTGCTCATAATCATCTCGTAGATAAATAACAGGATGATCGCACCTATTACTGAGAATATCAAACCAGTAAATCCGCCATCAGCATTGATACCGATAAGACTAGCTAAGAAGCCACCTAATAAAGCACCGACGATACCCAATACAATCGTCATTATCCAGCCCATCGGGTCGCTACCTGGCTTGATAGCTCGTGCCAATAAACCTGCAACCAGACCTACAATAATCATCCAAATAAAGCTCATATTATTCTCCTAATTTATTATCATTTATAATAGTTAATCAATTTTGATAAGCTCATTGTAAGCACTGTATAGACGTAAAGGTAAGCGCGAAATGTTACCAGTGTATGAGCTATGTGAGGAAAATCGTAGATTTGCTAATATGCAGGTAGAATAGGTAAATGAAAGGTTACAAAGGTAGTGAAGTCGAAAACGCCATTTATATATTAAGGCATTTTTGGATATCGACGCTCCCTAATACTGATACGTTCTATAGTAATCGCAAGTAATCAGAAAAAGTTGATCATAAAAAAACGTTGCTCATTTATAATAAGCAACGCTCTTATTTGACACCAGAACTAGACCAGCTAGATTATTTGTTGCGTAGCTTTATTAAGTGGCTTTACTACGTAGCGCAGTTAATAAGCGTTGATGAATACCTTCAAAACCGCCATTCGACATAATCACAATGGCGTCACCCGCTTTTGCGTGCGTGTCGATATGCTCGATGATAGCATCGATACTAGAGAGCACCTGTTGGTTGCCCATGTTAGGATTTGCGCTATTGGCATTTTCAATGACTTCTTTTAGACCCCACTCCAGTCCTGTCGGCTCATACCATAAGGTATGATCGGCGAGAGCAGCAGACTCAGCCAAGCTGTCTTGATGAATGCCCATTTTCATGGTGTTACTACGTGGTTCAATAATCGCCCAAATGCGTCTGTCCGCCAGTTTCTTCTTGGCACCATCTAAGGTCGTAGTAATGGCCGTAGGGTGATGAGCAAAATCATCAAAGACTAAGATATCATTGACATCGCCAATCAGCTCCATCCGACGTTTAATGCCAGCGAATGCTGATAACGCCGCGCAAGCAGTTTTAACACTGACGCCGATGTTATAAGCCGCTGCGACAGCAACCAAGGCATTATTCACATTATGCATGCCGCTCATCGACCAATCGATGACTCCCGTGGCTTCTTCATCAGCAATATTAGCCGCAAAACTAACCGCAAATTGACCACCATCTTCGCTGATAAGTTCAGCTTGCCAATCACTACTATCTTTCAAATGCTTATCTGTTGCATGGGTATTATCTGCTGCATAGGTATTATGTGCCGCTGAATTCAATACTGCTGTCCGCCAAACAGGTGTCCAAACCCCTTTCGCTAACGTCTCCTCTAAGCTGGCAGTCGCTGTGGGCATAATGATTTTGCCCGTGCTTGGAATCATGCGCACCATATGATGGAATTGGGTCTGAATAGCCTCAAGATCCGCAAAAATATCCGCATGATCAAATTCTAGGTTATTTAAAATAGCCGTACGCGGACGGTAGTGCACGAACTTTGAACGCTTATCAAAAAATGCAGAATCATATTCATCCGCTTCGATAACGAAATAGCCAGTATTTACCGAATCGTCATTATCAATTTTGTCCGCACCCAAATAACTGCTGTGAGCGAAGACGTGCTGTAAATGCTCATCAATGGTATTAACAAGTGGCACACCGCCGATTAAAAACCCAGTGTCGATACCCGCATAGTGCAATATCCAAGCGAGCATGGTCGTCGTCGTGGTTTTACCGTGAGTACCGGCAACGGCTATCACATGACGCGATTGTAATACCTGCTCAGATAAAAACTGTGGTCCTGATGTATAGCGTAGACCTGTGTCCAGCATATATTCGATGACATCCATACCGCGCTTCATGGCATTACCAACGACGACTAAATCTGGTGCTGGTTGTAAATGCTCTACCAGATAGCCTTGCTCAATGGTCACGCCCGCGTTTTCCAGTTGGGTGGACATCGGCGGATAAACGTTGGCATCTGAGCCCGTGACCGTATGTCCAAGCTCGCGCGCTAGCAATGCCAGTGAGCCCATAAAAGTACCACAAATACCAAGAATATGAATATGCATAGACGTTCCGTACGAGCTTAAATTAAAAGAATAAAAATGGAGCATTATCCCAAAAGTTACCGATATTAACCGTGGTGTATTCTAGGATACGCTCAACCTAATGATCATCAGTCTTGGCTATAATTAAAATATCATAAATGGTGACGGCGTTAACCGTGCTTCATGTACCAAACGTACTATTGACGCCCGCTTGCCTTATCTCTACTTTATATTGCTTCGACTCTATATTCTGTCACAAAAACAGCATAGGATCGCCAAATAGCAGCGTCGAAAACAAGCACTTATTGTAAAGTAAACACCGCATGATGACCAATAAAAAACGCCTAACAAGTAGGCGTTATTAAAAGGATAGTTTTGCTCATTGAGCATCACTATATTCAGAGCACTTAAAATTTAGAGCCTCTAAATGTTTATGCCGCTATTTTATTATTTGCGCGACAGGGTATAGTCATTATTAGGTTTTTTATGTTCATCCATTAAAACAAGATGATTGTCTTGAATATGATACGCTTCAATGTTTTTGTCTTCATAGACAATCGTAATCATATCGTTGTCTTGACGATAAACACCAGGTTCAAACAGGGGTGCATTCGGCATTTCCGGATTGTTATCTATACTGGTTTTTAGCACTGAACCATCAGCGAACAAATTCAATGTAATATCAGTGCTATCACAAGATTTACAGGGTACCATGCCACCATAATCGCCCATTAACGTGGCTTGTAACGTGCCATTACGCGGCTCTGAGCGTGTCAGCGATTGATGGGGATGTGCACCGTTACTCGATTGGGCAGCCGCAATCAGCGATTGTCCTTCTGACACTTTATCTAGCTCACTACCCGCATTTAATAGATTGGTCTCTGGCAAGTTCTCTGCGCTAGCTTGTGCGCTGTTCTCTTCTACATGATCGATAGGGGCGACCTTAGTCGTCATACCTTTATCGCCGCTAGACGAGGTACTATCACAGCCGATGAGCAGCACACAGAGGGGCAGCGCTAGCAAACAACGACCACCGCATTTGAGGATAGTTAGCGTGTTAGAACAAGTAGGCGAAAAATATATCATGGTCACACCAAAAAACAGTTTTTTAATAGTCATTCCAAATGATTATCGACACTATCGACAACTCAATACGTTGTCAAAAAGGAAAGATAATAGGAAGTATAAATGTTTAAATTAGAGTAGAAGACTACGAGACTACAAGTGCCATCTGAGGCTAGGCGGCGAGAAGAAGCTATCGGTAGCCTATCGCCAATCAGTCAACAGTGATGGATATTTAAAACGCTATTTTACCCATCAAAAGCAAATAAACTGTGTCAAGATATCAAAGGTTAAAGATATCTCTGTGGCCTTTTTGTTATGATAGGTTTAGCCATGAGCTAAGAATAATGGTATAACGTTGATAGGTATGACGAACCAAAATTATTGGAGATATTTAATAGTGGCTCATGAACGAACAGACGTTTAGTAATAAATACGCCTGTTCGTTTGGAAAAATGGATCTAGCAAAAACAAAGGGTATAGCAAAAAGCAGCGTAGGGGCTAATTCGCTATCAAGCAAGACGGTTAGGGGCAACAGGTCGTAAAATGCGCCATAATATCAACCCGTGTACCACCAATAGCAGACTAAATAGAATCAAAGATTGTTCAGGAATACTCAGACCCATAAATGTCCACTCAACAGAGGCACATTCGCCAGAACCTGCAAAAACTTCTTTAAATACTTGCAAAATGGGTAACGTATCTAACCAATAATCCAGCCCTGGGCCACAAGAAGGTACTTGATCGGCAGGCAGATGCTGTAGCCAAACATGTCGTCCAGCCACGGCGGTCGCCCAACCGATACCTGCTAAGCTACCAAGCCATAATACCAGTCTAACTGCCTTAGATTTAGGGTTGAATAATGCCGCTATCAAAGCAAAACTGCCCATGATTATGAGGCCAATACGCTGAAAAATACACAGTGGGCAAGGCGAAAATCCCATATAGCGCTGTAAAAAAAACAGCGCAAAACTCATACCTATTACGGCTATTATCACTAAAAATATTTGCAAATTGCGGTAAGTGGTCAGCTTTAGCATCATCGGGCAGTTACTCTTATAAAGTAGTCATCTATACACGTTAAGTGGCGGTCAGAACTCAGAACTCAGCAATAAAAGCTCAGCAATCAAAACTTAGCGATATTGCTGTAAAAATTCCATAAAATCTTCAGTTTCGGCTTTTTCAATCTCAGCTTGCTGTAATATCGATTTTTCTGCCAACACTTCGTATTTGGCTTGGGTGTTCGGACTAAGCGTCTGCTGTAATAAAGACTCACGATGCTGCTGCGCCAAGGTAAAGCCAAGCTGCCATAAGCTGCCTAAACGCTGACTATCAGAGTTTACTTGTGCTGAAATAGTCGATTCAGAATGTCCTGCTTTGCCTTGCATTAACGCGACTGCTGCACGGTAATCGTTGCCGCCATAATGCGCATCAAGTAGCGCGGCAAGTGGTTGCATACGTTCTAAATGCACCAGCATCCAGCTCTCAAGCAGTTGCTCTTCGCCGTTGTTTATAATGTGTAAGCCTTCGCGGCGACCTTCGTTTACCACGCGCTCAAGATTGATGGCTAAGGTCTCTTCTTCCTCAGGTAATAGATCAGGTGAGTCGCTCAGCAGACAGTACAGCGCCATGACCTCTAAGAAACAGGCGCTAGATAGACGAATACCGACATCGCTATAAGGATCCAGATCGATTGCACGGAACTCAACATAAGCGATACCGCGGCGCTCTAATGCTTCGGTCGGTGTCTCGCCGCTCATCGCGATTTGTTTGGGACGAATAGGGCTATAGTATTCATTTTCTATTTGTAAAATATGATTGTTGATTTGGATAGGATTGCCATCGGCATCATCTAAGCCAAGCTTGGCAAAGCTTTCGTGCGGAGTCTGAATCGCACGGCGCAGTCCATCGACATACTCTGGCAGATAGTTATAACGAATATCGAGCTGTTCTTGCACACTATTGGTATAACCGAGCTTGCCCATACGTAGGCTGGTGGCAGCAGGCTTATAATAAGTTGAGTCGTTCAGCAGCTCTAAATCATGCTCACGACCAGCTAAGAAACAAGGACAAACGCTAGGGCTAGCACCCAGTAAATACAATACCAAACTGGTCAGCCGCTTAAAGTTACGGATAAGCCCTAAGTACTTTTCATTTTTAAATTCTGTCAGCGTTTGCGCTTGTGCAGCAGGCATTTCAGCTTGCCAAACTTCAAATAACCCGTCGCCAAAAGACAAGTTATAATGCAAACCTGCAATCGTTTGCATGCGGCGACCATAGCGGATACCAAGCCCGCTACGGTATAGCGTCTTGAGCTTACCCGTATTAGAGCTGCCATAATCAGCCAGTGGGATGTCTTCGTCATTCGATGACAGCATACAAGGCATAGACAGCGGCCACATCAGTTCACCTTCAGGCATGGCTTGATAGACCAGTACGTGCAACTGACGCAGCATGTTTAGCGTCTCTTTTGGTGAGGTTTTGGGGTCAGTAATTAGCTCAAGTAGGCTTTCTGAATAATCAGTTGTGATAAACGGATGGGTGAGCTTTGAGCCAAGTTTGGCTGGATGCGGTGTCTGAGCCAAGTAGCCATCGGGTCTTACGCGCAGCCCTTCTTTTTCGATACCGCGGAGCATGCCCGTTAAATGCTTGCTATCAAACCAATTAGGAATGTCAAAATTCACAAAGCTACTCGCAAAATTACTCATAATAGTCATCTATTGTTATTTATTATGGCGGCTCAAAACACGACTGGCGTTTGACCATAATGAAGGTAAATATTGGATTAAGAATGCCGTCAGTTTAGCTCAAAGCTGCCCTGAAAACCACGGACAATTACAAATACGATAAGCTTTACAGGCGCTCATTCCTCTTGATTTTAATAGGTATTTCAATAAAAAATTTTATGCACAGCGCATTACTGTTTTCTAAAAAACGCATAAAACAAGAAGCATCTACCTACGAGATAGATGCTTCAAAAGTACGACGTTAAGCTGTTTATGATAGCGTTGACTAACGAGGGAGGTATCTTGATCAAAAGTCATGCGTCTTGCCAACTTAAATAGAGAAGGATGAGCCACAGCCACACGTGGTGGTGGCATTTGGATTGGTGACGATAAAGCGTGCGCCTTCTAATCCCTCAGTATAGTCAACGGTAGAGCCTTGTAAATACTGATAGCTTAGTGAATCGACGACCAAGGTTACATCGTCATTATCAAAATTGGCATCGTCTTCATTCAGCTCATTGGCGAAGTTAAAGCCGTAAGAAAAACCTGAGCAGCCGCCGCCCGTCACATAGACACGCAACATCAGAGCGCTGTCGCCTTCTTCTTCACGTAGACGTCGCACCTTTTGTGCAGCGCTATCGGTTAAGCTTAAAACAGTTGGGTCTACTGGCTGGCTGGCGCTTGGATTAAATTGGTTGGCTGATTCGTTCATATCTACCTCAGTTGCTAGGATCAAATGCGGTCGTCCAGTTAGGGTTTGCAATGAAATAGTTGCAAATAAAGATACGCACGGCGTTTGATTCAATTGGGTGCTGTTATTATGGCGCTGCTATTGGTATGACTAATGGCGCATTATAAATATGATATCTGTGTCATTACAACGATTTGGTTGATAACGGGCACTTATCTCATCGCAGTATATCATAATGGGGGTATTGATTCGTTTGTCAAGAGTGACGCTACTGGCTGAAGGTGGCTGATTGATACTAGCGGTTATTATCCCCATAAACTCATGCTAAGAGAAAGACTTTTTGTGCGAATAAACACTTGGTTTTGAAATAGTTATTTAATCGTTTGCCTATGGGGCAAGCGTTTGAAATAATAGCCGCCAGTTAACATGCCAGATGTGTGTTTTTTATTGCCTTATATTTTATATTACTGTTGAGTTGAAGAGATTATATGATCGAATTTAAAGACGTTGGTGTTCGCCGTGATGGTCGAGAGTTGTTTGCAGGGGCAAGCTTCCAGCTACATCCGGGTCACAAAGTTGGCTTGACGGGCAACAACGGCACCGGCAAATCTACCTTATTTGCCTTATTGTTGACGCGAATGGGCAGAGGAGATACCGAGGTCACGCTTGATAGAGGTGAAGTCAGTATTCCCGATAGCTGGCATGTGGCACACATGGCTCAGGAAGTCGGCGCTACGACGCAGTCTGCGATTGATTATGTATTGAGCGGTGATGAGCAGTGGTATGAGATTAATGCTTCTTTGAATGATTTGAGTAGCGTCAGTGATGAGCAGATCGGGGTGTTGCATCAGCAGTTTGATGAAATTGATGGCTATCGTACGCCGACTAAAGCGGCCCAAATTATGGCAGGTCTTGGTTTTAATACCAGCCAGCATGAATTACCCGTAGAAGGATTTTCGGGTGGTTGGCGCATGCGTTTGAATCTCGCCAAAACCTTGATGAGCCGTGCAGACTTAATGTTACTCGATGAGCCGACCAACCATTTGGATTTGGATGCGATTTTGTGGCTTGAGACTTGGATCAATGCCTATACTGGTCTGGTTATCGTCATCTCGCATGACCAAGCTTTTTTGGATGCCACGGTTGGTCATATCCTACATGTCGAACAACAAAAAATCACCCTTTATACTGGTAATTATCAGCAGTTTATTCGCACGCGTCACGAACGTATGGCGCAGCAGCAGCAAGCCTTTGAGAAGCAAGAAGCGACCAAAGCACATTTGGATGACTTTATTCGTCGTTTCCGTGCCAAAGCCAGTAAGGCTAAGCAAGCACAAAGCCGTATCAAGCAGCTTGAGCGCATGGCTGAGCTGTCACCGATGATGGCGGACAACCCGTTCTCTTTCCGCTTTTATGAGCCAGCAAATATGAGCTCACCACTGATTGAGCTGACCAAAGCGGCTATTGGCTATAGCGATACGCCACTTCTATATAATGCCAATGTGCAAGTAACGCCGGATACGCGTCTTGGCTTGCTGGGTATGAATGGCGCAGGTAAGTCGACACTGATTAAAGCACTGGTCGGCGAGCTTGGCGTATTAACAGGGACGTATCGTGTGTCGGATACCCTAAAATTAGGCTACTTTAACCAGCATCAAATGGATATCTTGGATGCCAAGGCAACACCGATAGAGATGTTGCGTCGTCTAGCCGGTAAAACCTCTGATGCGATGTTACGCTCGTTTTTAGGCAGTTTTGACTTCCGTGGTGAGCGTATCGATACGCCGAGTGAGCTATTCTCTGGTGGCGAGCGTGCGCGTTTGACGCTGGCATTGATTGTTTGGCAACGTCCGAACGTTCTGGTACTCGATGAGCCAACCAACCATTTGGACTTACAAATGCGCCAAGCGCTGACCATCGCCTTGCAAGGATTTGAGGGAGCAGTGGTACTGGTTTCGCATGATCGTGAGTTGATTGCCAACGTCTGTGATGAGCTGTTTTTGGTACATGATGGTCAAATCGAGGAGTTCGATGGTGACATCAGCGACTACGGTAAGTGGTTGGCAGAGAAGCGTAAGCAAGAGAACTCGCAAGATAAAAGTACCAGTAAGAAGAAAAGTAAAAAAGAGAGTAAGAAATTCGTTTCACGTGAAACAGATAATGGTCAAGTGAATAATAAAGCACCTGATCATTCATCAGAAAGTAAAGCGATGACGCCTACGCTTAGTAAAGATGCGCAGCGCAAATTGGCGGCTGAACAACGCAAACTCACCGCGCCTATTCGCCGTGAGATAGAAGAGATAGAAAAGGCATTGGCTAAAATTGATGGACAGCTCGTGACGCTTGAAGAAAAACTGGCTGATACGGATTTATACGAAGAAGGTCGCAAGTCTGATTTGCTTTTATTACTTAATGAGCAAACGGCATTGCAGCAGCAGCACAGTGACAATGAAGAAAAACTATTGCTTTTGATGACGACATTAGAAGAAATGGAAGCGGGTTTTGAGTAGAGAGCTGTTCGCTATAGTAAATAGTAAATAACAGGTTTTGATTGTTTTTTAAGCTATTTTTACTTGATAAAGACAGTCACAAAAAAGGGAGAGCGCTGGCTCTCCCTTTTTTATTACGTTATTCCTTACGGTATTTACCATCACCATAAGACAGTATTTCCATTGTGGTCGTACATAACTGACAGTTTATTTGACCAGCGGCGGCTTTCGATAAATCCAAAATACGACCCCGAATGAAAGGGCCTCTATCGGTGATTTTTACGATTACACTCTGCTTTGTCTTCTTGTTGGTCACTTGTACCTTCGTACCAAACGGCAACGTGCGATGCGCAGCGGTCAAAGAGTTCATGTTGAAGATACTACCACTAGCAGTGCGTTTACCGTGGAACTGACTACCGTAATAACTGGTGTTTCCAGCAAAAACGGTGGTACTCAGCAATAGTGATAATGTGATAACCAAAGACTTGATTAAATAAGACATTTAATACCTTTAAGCAATTTATAAAATAGACAGATACACTTGCCTATGTTATTCATACTCCCTATGAGTATAAATAATATATTCATTTTACAATACATACTTTGTCATATTCTTACGGTTCTGTAAAAGAACTACCAAGGTCAAAACGCTCATTTAGGCACGCTAGATAGTGAATACCAGTGATCTGTATGTAATTGTTTTAAATAATGATTTACATTATTAATGGTATTTTTGGCTTGACTCTCTATTTTTTCATTAGGGCGAGTGTTAAATTGATATGACGTCTGTGGTTATCAAAGAATAGTAATGTCAGAATCATAGAGAAATATGCCAATGCAGTGACAAAGGCGAATCATAATGTATTAAGTGCTTCAAACAACCTAAACACTGCTGTTGTTCGGCACTATTACTGGTAATATTTGTATAACGGTATTGAATTTTTATATTACTATCATTATTAGATAGACTATCGTTACCACCTGTTATGTCGCAGTTGAATAAATTTCCGTACCATATCGTTTAAAATGGGCATACCAGTATCATTAACATGCTTTTATGTTGAGGACAAAAACATGGCAGAGAAAAATTACTATGACATTTTAAGGGTCAAAAAAGACGCGTCAGCTGCAGATATTAAAAAAAGATACCGTAAGCTTGTCCGTCAATATCACCCTGATGTGAGCGATGATCCAGATGCAGACAATAAGATTGCTGAGATTAATAATGCTTACGAAACCATTAGAGATAAAGAAAAGCGTGCCGAATACGACGCCATGCTAGACAATCCCTTTGCTGGTCAAAGTGGTGGTTTTGGTGGTCAATCTGCAAGTGGCGGACAAGGCGGCTATCGCTGGGAAGATATCAAAGATCAGTTTGGTGAAGGCGAAGCTTATGGCGATGGTGGCTTCCGCTTCGATGACATCTTTTCGGCATTTGGTCGCGGTGCACATGGTTCAGCTGGTGGACAATCGCAGCGTGGTGGTTTTGGCTCGCAAGATAGCAAAGGTCAAGATCAACATGCAGAGATTACGGTTGATTTGGCGTCCGTTTATAATGGCGACGACTACAGCATTAAGTTGAATGTCCCTATTCGTCAACCGAATGGCAGTGTCGAGTATGACAACAAAACGCTGAAAATTAAAATCCCTAAAGGCATCACTGATGGCAAGCAAATTCGCCTAGCAGGGCAAGGTGCCGCTGGTATTGGTGGCGGTAAAAACGGCGATTTATTTTTAAAAGTAAAAATCCGTCACGCAGACAATATCCGTATCGAAGGCGCTGATGTTTATCAAACCGTCAATATAGCGCCATGGGAAGCGGCGTTGGGTGAAAAAATCAACGTCAGTACGCCAGCTGGTACGCTTGCTGTGACTGTGCCTAAGAACAGCAAGTCTGGTAGCAATTTACGCCTAAAAGGTAAAGGTATCCCTGCTAAGCAAGCGGGTGATTTGTATTTAACCTTAAACATCGTGAACCCTGATATCAGCACTGAGGCCGCGACCCAAGCTTATGAGCAACTAAAACAAGCCTTTGCCGATATCAATATTAGTCGTTAATGGCCGCCAAAAATTACTCACATTGAAACACTGTAATAGAGATTAAGACCATACGATAACGATGAAATAAAGAGCAAACGAGGATAATAGCTATGAAACACTCGCCTGAATTTACCGACATTATCATGAGCTTGGATGAGCTGGTATCTGCCTGTGGCCAAGAGCGCCAATGGGTCATAGAATTGATTGAAGAGGACATCATCGAATATGACGTACCAGAACGTGAGCAGTTCACTGGTTATCAGCTGACGACAGTGCGCCGTGCCTCGCGCCTTAGCCGCGACTTTGAAGCCAGTGTTCCTGCGATTGGCTTGATACTTGAGTTATTGGATGAGCTCGAACAATTACGCCAATTTAAACGCCAATTAGACATGCAGACACCAGTAATTGAAATTGAAATCGATCCTTTAAAATAACTTATTTCCCCTTTATTCAGTACATAAAAAATCAGCACAAAAAAAGGGTCTCTAAAATGAGACCCTTTTTTTGCAAATAATATATTTAGCGTTTAACGCGCATATTTTGGATCAGCGGCTGCGGTAAACAGGACATCTGTTGAAGAGTTCAACGCCGTTTCTGCCGAATCCTGTATCACACCAATGATAAAGCCAATCGCAACCACTTGCATGGCGATATCATTTGGAATGCTAAATAAGCTTGCTGCCAATGGAATTAAGAGTAATGAACCACCAGCGACACCAGAGGCACCGCAGGCACTAATGGTTGCAACCAAACTGAGTAGCAGTGCTGAGGCAAAGGTCACTTCAATACCGAGTGTATGCGCGGCTGCAAGCGTTAAGACGTTAATCGTAATCGCCGCGCCGGCCATATTAATGGTCGCACCCAGTGGAATCGTTACCGAATAAGTATCTTCGTGTAGACCCAGTTTGCGGGCAAGGTTCATATTGACGGGAATGTTAGCAGCCGAGCTACGCGTAAAGAATGCGGTAATCCCTGACTCACGCAAGCATTTGAATACTAGCGGATAAGGGTTTTTACCCGTTTTGATCAGTACAATAATAGGATTGGCAATCAAAGCGATAAATAACATACAACCGACCAGTACCATCAAGATACGCGCATAACCTGCCAAAGCCGCAAAGCCTGTTTCAGCGACGGTGTTGGCGACCAAACCCAAGATACCAAAAGGTGCTAGGGCAATGACCCACTTCACCACTTGGGAGATGGCGTCAGAAAAATCACCGACCACAGTGCGTGTGGTATCACTGGCTTGGCGCAGTGCGAAACCGATGATAATTGCCCACGCTAAAATACCAATATAGTTGGCTTCAGCGATGGCATTAACAGGATTGGCAACCAGATTTAGCAGTAGATTGGTCAGTACTTCTTTGAGGTTGGCTGGTGGGACTTGCTCAATTGTGGCGTTGACCAATACCAGTTCTGTCGGGAATAAAAAGCTCGCGCCAACAGCAGTCAGTGCGGCTAAAAAAGTGCCAAACATATACATGATAAGCACAGGCTTGACGTAAACCTCATTACCGCTGCGATGTTGGCTAATGGCCGCCATGACCAACACAAATACCAGTATCGGTGCAACGGCTTTTAGTGCTCCTACAAATAAAGTACCCAATAATCCTAAGGCAATACCGATATCTGGTGCCAACCAACCTATCAATACTCCCGCTATCAAACCGATAATAATAAGTGGTACTAGACCAATGCGCTTATACATCGCAAAAAATGAATACATCCTTACCCCGACAATCTAATGAATAATAAAAGAGATCAAGCCATTTTATGTTTTTTGCTTTACTAGTCTCATACTCATATACAGGTAAGATTCGTAAAACAGAATAAAAATGGGTAAATTATAACCAAAAAAAGGGCAGTTAAGCCCTTTTTTTATTTTTATACCTATCAATTAAGGTGATTGGCTTGTTATGGTCGTCTTTAACACACCCAACATTAGCGTGCATATTTTGGATCAGCAGCGGCAGTAAACAAGACGTCTGTTGATGAGTTCAATGCGGTCTCTGCAGAATCTTGCAGCACACTAATAATAAAGCCAATAGCCACCACTTGTAGCGCAATGTCATCAGGAATATTGAATAAACTGGCCGCCAAAGGAATGAGTAGTAATGAGCCACCAGCGACGCCAGAGGTACCGCCAGCACTGATTGTAGCGACTATACTTAGCAGTAATGCTGAGCCAAAGGTCACTTCAATACCGAGTGTATTCGCGGCTGCAAGGGTTAACACATTAATAGTAATAGCGGCACCTGCCATATTAATAGTGGCACCTAATGGCAGGGTGACTGAATAAGTATTTTCATGTAACCCTAATTTGCTGGCAAGGTTCATATTGATAGGAATGTTGGCAGCAGAGCTACGGGTAAAAAACGCAGTTATACCAGATTCACGTAAGCAGGTGAATACCAGTGGATAAGGGTTTTTACCCGTTTTTAAGTATACGAGGAGAGGGTTCGTCACCAAAGCAATAAACAACATACAGCCTATCAGTACTAGCAAAATTCGTGCATAGCCCAATAACGCAGCAAAGCCAGTATCAGCGACGGTATTGGCGACTAATCCCAAAATACCAAAAGGTGCTAGCGCGATGACCCATTTGACTACTTTTGAGATGGCATCTGCAATGTCATTGACAGTGCTGCGAGTCGTCTCGCCAGCTTGTCGTAGCGCAATGCCAATAATAACGGCCCAAGCTAATATACCGATATAATTAGCATTGGCTAGTGCAGCAACTGGATTGGCGACGAGACTGAGTAATAAATTATTCAATACTTCTTTTAAGTTTGCTGGCGGTACTTGCTCGATGGTCGCATTCACTAACGTCAATTCGGTTGGGAATAAAAAGCTGGCACCAACAGCGACCAAAGCGGCTATAAAAGTGCCTATCAGATATAAAAACAGCACCGGTTTTACATAGACCTTATTACCGCTACGATGTTGACAGATAGCAGCCATCACTAAGAAAAATACCAGTATAGGGGCAACGGCTTTTAGGGCACCTACGAACAGGGTCCCCAAAATCCCTAAGGCAATACCCACACTTGGCGCAAGCCATCCTATCAAAGTACCTAGTACTAAACCGATAACAATCAGCGTTACCAATCCGATTCGTTGGTACATCGCTATTAATGAATGCATTTTTACCCCTTTAGTCCATTTGGAAATAAATATTAGCTTAACAATCGTTAGCTTAACGACCGAAGGATGTTAGCATTTTTTGTGATAAGCGCCTACTGACAGATTTTATAAGGCAGTAGGTAATAACGTACTTATAAGCCTCTAAGAATTTTAAAAGTCGACATTTAAGCACAAAAAAACGCCATGACTGGCGTTTGATTTTGTAATAGAAGATTAAACTTTGAAATGGGTAAGCTCATAGCCGAGTTGCTGGTAATGCTTATATTTAGCGCGTCCTGCCTCAGTGCTGACTGTATCAGGTTTGATAAGCTCTAAAATACGAGTTGGCAATGTATTGCTGGTAGCATTTATATAGTCATTAACGGGACGTATCGTAGTATTGAGTACGATCCCTTTAAAATCGGCTGGCATATAGCTGGCAAGCAACACTGGTGCTAATAATTGATTATTAATATCAGTATGAACACCATCAATATCAGCGCCTTCAGGATTAGAATCTAAAAGGCATTGATGCGGTACAAAGCTCGTATCGTCTTGTGCCCAAAGGGCTTCATCAAGCGTCGACAGCAATTCATCGTCTTTTTCGATAAGAATCAATAACGACTGGCTGCTTTTATTGAGCGCCGTCTGGGTCAGCTGACAAATAAAGCCCAAGAAATCTTGGGCTTTATTCTCAGTTAATACATAAAAGCTAACTTTCATAGAGTGGTTTTCATTGAGTGATGATTCATCAATAGATTATGCCATATTTGCGCTATTTTTTAGGTATTGCATAAATAATGGCACAGGACGACCAGTCGCGGCTTTGTCTTGACCTGAAATCCATGCCGTACCAGCGATGTCTAAATGCGCCCATGCTTGACCTTCTTCTATAAAGCGCGATAAGAAACAGGCAGCAGTCACAGCGCCCGCACCTTTACCACCGATATTTTGAATATCAGCGATAGGCGAGTCAATCTGCGTTTGATACTCGTCATCCATCGGCATGTGCCAGATAAGGTCGCCTGATAGGTTACTGGCGTTTTCTAAGTCAAACAAAACATCTTCGTCATTACTAAAGACTGCCGAGCGTACATGACCCAACGCAACCACACAAGCACCAGTCAAGGTTGCGACATCGATGATGGCTTTTGGCTGATAATACTTTTGTACGTAGCATAAGGTATCGCACAATACTAAACGACCTTCAGCATCGGTATTTAAGATTTCAACAGACTTACCGTTCATTGCTTTGATGATATCGCCTGGGCGCGTCGCCTCGCCTGATGGCATATTTTCAGCACAAGCTAGCGCCCCGACGACATTGATAGGTAGACGCGCTTCACATAATGCTTTTAGAGTACCGAGTACCGCCGCAGAGCCACCCATATCAAATTTCATCTCATCCATCGCCGCACCGGGCTTGATTGAGATACCACCTGAATCAAAGGTAACACCCTTACCAACAAGCACGATAGGGGCATCATCGTGTGCACTTTGGACATTGTCTTCGCTATTCTGTTCAGCATTTTTAGCGGCTTTTTTGCTAGCAGCTTTGGTTGGTAATTTATCAGCCAAGGCTTTGAGACCGCCAGCTACTTTTGCGCTGTTGGTAATGGTTTTGTTAGTATCACCATCAGTATTGACGCTAAAATTAGACTTGCCACGATACTCCATCAGTACCAGTTTGCCTTCTTTGGTAGAGCCTTGCGCGACCGACAAGAAGCAGTTCATACCCAGTGCTGACATCTCGTCTTCACCAAGTACCGTTACTTTTAATAGGTCAGGATAAGTGGCTGCCAATTCCTGTGCTTGCTCAGCCATATACGCTGGGAAACAGATATTACCCGGCTCATTGGCGACATCACGGGTCAAGCTTTGACCAGTAAAGACCGCTTGTGCAAAGTCTAATGACGCTTCTAAAGATGGCTCTGCCAATAAGTAGATGTCTGTTAAAACAGGTGTTTGCTGCTCAGATTTGTACTTGTCAAAACGATAGCTTGCTGCCAGTAAGCTCAGCGCGAATTGACTAAACTGGTTTTCTTCTAACGCATCACCTAGTGCCACAGTGATAGAGTCAACACGCTTTTGGGTGCTCTTATAAATGGTATTGGCAATTTTTTCTAGAACGCTATGACGCAATTTATCAACATTACCTACACCGACCAATAAGAGCTGTACTGGGTTTTCTTTGGTGGTTTTCTTATCACCCGCTAGCGCATAGTCAGCAACCGTTTCACAAGCTTTGCCGTTAAAGTGTGATACTTCAATCAATTGCTCAATGCGGGTTTGATAATCGCTCAAAACTGACTCAGCTAAGATGTTTTTTTGATCATCGATTAAAACGACAAGGCAGGCCGCGTCTTTACTTTTGGCTTCTTTTTTGAGAATTTTTTGCGTATGGGTTTTTGGCAGTGTTTGGGTTAATTTAATATTCATATATTTATCCTTATTGGGGTTATGACATTATAGTTATGACGTTAGCGCTATGAAAATGGCAGATTTTTTTAATTGCTGATACCTGTTAAATTATCAGATTGTTTGGCCAATCAAGCAATCGCAATAGTGTAGCATATTGCGAGGTGAGTGCGCAGTGAGCAAGGTTTAGGTTATGGGTTCGAACCGCTTATTAGCTATTAACTAACTCATCGGTTGCTACTAAAGCGGCAAATCTATCTTGCAGTGCTGCCATCGCGGTAGCATGCATGATATCAGCGCTGATTTTATCTTTTTTATAGTCAGGCAGATCGCGAGTAGCACAAGCATCATGGCAAACAAAACTGTCAAAGCCTAAATCAAAGGCGGCTCTCACGCTTGAGCTAACACACATATGACTCATAAACCCAGCAAAAATAATTTGCTGTTTTTGTGCAGCTGAAATAAGTGCTTGCAGCTGGGTATCATGGAACGCATTGGGATTTTTTTTGACGATGACGGTTTCGCCATCCTTTGGTTGTAATTCAGCGATAATCTCGACATTAGATGACAAAGGATCAAAAACGTTGCCATTATCTGCGCCGTGATGGGCGATATGAAAGATAGGGACGTTCTGTGTACGAGCTTTATCTAGCAATAGGCGCGCATTTGCAATGGCGTTCGTACCAGCTTTCCCCAATGGCATCGCCCCATCGACATATTCGTTTTGATAGTCAATAAAAACCACGGCGCAATTTGACCAATCGAGCGTATCAAATTGACCGCCAGCAAGTTCAAGTAAAGTAGAAGGGGTAGAACCGAGTTTATTTGTCATTAATATTCTCCATTGGGCGAGATAATTAGGAATTTTTAGTTTTCTCAGTTTAACAAGTAATCCTAATGGTGCGAGGGCAGTGATACGAATGACACACAAAGGTTTCCAAATGACATCAAGTAAAAGCGTTATGCAAAGACTTAATAAAAAGGCTTTTTAGATAAGACAAACTAATGAGTTAAATTCTCATTATTCTTTTCATATCTTATCTATTATTAGTGAGCCATACAGCGTTATAGCAAGAGGGGTGCAATGTTTGCAAACACATTTCACAGCCATTTTTGAGCAAAATATGCTAGGATTAGCGGTTATCTTTACCGCTAATTTTTACAGCATGTCGCTAACCCGTCTCGCAGATATTTTCATATCTTTTGCCGTTGCTTTTAGGGCTGTTTAAGTATCTGATTGAGCAGCACGGTCTTGTATTTCTATGGTTCAGTTATCGGTATCAGCTATTGTATTTAGAGCGGTCCATAATTGTCAGTGTTTGCCAATAAAGCTGCGATAAATCGTGCGACTATCAACCTTTTTAAAAGAGTGCCCATTGTGATATTACGCCGCTATATGACTCAACAAGTTGCCTCAACGACCGCATTGGTTTTGGGGTTTTTAGTGGTGATGATGCTGGGCGGTCGTTTGATCCGTTACTTTGGTATTGCCGCAGAAGGCAATTTAGATATCAGCTTGTTATTTACCATCATTGGTTATAATTTGCCCTACTTTTTAGAGCTTATCCTGCCATTGGCATTTTTTATCGCTCTAATGCTGGTATTCGGGCGGCTGTATGTCGATCAAGAAATGGCAGTGATTAATGCTAGTGGGGTGTCGCGTGGTAAACTTGCCCGTTTGATGACGCCGTTAATCTTGGCGTTGTTCGTTGGGGAAGCGGCTTTATCCATCGTTGGTAAACCGTGGGGCGTACGCTCATCGGAAAGTGTCTGGCAACAGCAGGCATTGACCAGCGCTTTTGATTTAATTCGTCCCAATGAATTTATTAGTAGTGGCAATTATCATTTGTATGTGGGCAGCTTGAGTGATGATAAAAAGCAATTGCAAGATGTGATATTGATTCAATCTGAGCCTGAAAAAAAGGGCAGTGCCGCTAAAAATAACACTGCTAAAGAGGCTGCCGTCGATGTTAAAAACACCATCGATCCCGAAACAGCTGAGCAATTAAATATTTCAGACATACCAAATATGCCAACGGCGATTACTAATAATACCAACATCAGCAAAGATACTATTACGTTGGCTAAGCGTGCTGAGCAAGTAGACAAAGGTAATAGCGGTGTGACCCAATTGGACTTGTTCCAAGGGCGGCGTTATGAAGTCGGTGCTGGCAGTCTGAAATACAATCAAGTGGGCTTTGATCGTTACCGCATTACTTTGACAGAATCCTCAAAAGAAGTCATCACCGAAGATAATATCGAAACGCAAGCGATTGGACCATTATGGCAAGCCGCGACGGGTGGTACGGCAAATAGTGGCAACTCGCTGCGTGTGGCACAAAGTGAGCTTGGCTATCGTCTAGCATTGCCGTGGTTGATGATCATTGCACCAATGCTCGCTGTACCACTGGCACAAGTACGCCCGCGTCAAGGTCGCTGGTTGCGCCTATTTCCTTCTATTTTATTGTTTGTCAGCTGTGCGCTGGGTATTATTTCACTTAAAAATGCTGTTAGCAAAGGCAGCGTGAGCGTCTGGGCATATGCGTGGCTCATTTTAGGATTTATGGCATTGGCACTTTATATGAATTGGGGTAGCCGTGTGCAGCATCGATTACGCTTTCGCAAACCGAAGAACACACCTTTAACGGTTGCCGATCATCAGAGCAGTGGCTCACAAGGAGGGCAGTCCTAATGAGTGTCTTATCTTCTAAACCATCTAATCCTGACTCGAAAAATGCTCATGCTAAGTACGCTCGCAAACCTGCCAAACTAAAAGTGCTGAGCCGTTACGTCAAGCTGAACGCTTTGCTCGCAATCGTCGGAGCTGTCATAGGCTTGTGGGCATTACAGCTGGTATTCTCTTATTTGTCTGAGCTGGATTCGTTAGATGATAGCTATACCATGGGCGAGGCGATTAAGTATATTTTTTATCGCTCGCCTTATTTTTTAGAGCAATTTATTCCCACTGGCGCATTGCTAGGTGCAGTGGTTGGCTTGGGCTTGCTTGCCAATAAAAGTGAGCTGGTCGTGATGCGTGCCGCTGGCGTCAGCGTTTATCGTATCGTCGGTTGGGTATTGCAGCCTGCTTTGATTTTTGTGTTGCTCGCATTGATTATCAATCAGTTCGTGCTGCCACACTCTAATCAATTGGCAAAAGAAATCAACGATGAAGACAGCAGTTCATTGGTCACCTCGGTACGCGGTTATTGGACGTTGCAGCCACGCTTTGAGAGTACAAAAGATGGCAGCGCCAAGCCAGATGGTAGCGATATTTTGTATATCGATTATGCTGATGTACAAGGTAATATCGGCGAAGTTAAACGCTGGCATTTAGACAATAATGGCAATCTGCAAACGGCCATTCACGCTGAGGGTGGTCAATATATTGGTCGTGAACCTGTTAATCCTGCTAGCAGCAAACCGAGCGAGCAATATCGCTATGAGTGGCAGCTGAACAACATGACCAAGCTGATGATTAATCAGGGCTTTGAGAGTAGCCAAGCCATCTCACCGTCAGATACTTTAAGCCTGCCCTTTGCCCCTGAATCGGTGTATCTGCTTACCCGTAAGGCCGAAGATTTGTCATTGACTCAGCTGTATGAGCATCGTCAATTTATGCGCCAACAAGGCACGCGCTCGCTAAGTCATGAGCTGGCTTTTTGGCAAAAACTGCTCTCACCGCTATCAATTTTATCGCTAGTGATAGTTGCCTGCTCATTCGTTTTTGGCTCACTGCGGACGCATAGCTTGGGCTTGCGTATCGTCGTGGCATTGCTATTTGGCTTGCTATTTAGTTACGTGCAAGACTTGGTTGGCTTTGTCTCATTGGCGACTGGATTTTCGCCATTATTAATGGTGATATTACCGATTATCGCCAGTGCGATATTGGGTGGCTATTTGCTCAAACGGCAGATGTAATTTTAGAAATTTAGCCATAAAAAAGCCCGCTAGATCATGACGATTTAGCGGGCTTTTTGTTTGCGCAGCTTTTAATACATAAGCTTTTAAAGCTTAGTCTTTGGTCGCCATGGTAATGGTATAGGTCTTACCTTGTTTGATCTTTTCACTATTACCAAACACTTCGGTAAACGAGCGCTTCACAAACTGACGTAGGCCATTGATTGTCACCACATAAAAACGCCCACCTTTACGCATACGCGCATAGGCATCGAGGAAATATAAATAATGCTGCTCTTTACCTACTTTGGCTGGTAAGTTCGACATCACAAGGCTAAAGTCTTTGTCTTTTGCTACGTGATTGAAGCCATTTGATAAATGCACATCGACGTTTTTTAGACCGTTTTTCTCACAATTTAGGCAGGCATATTCGACTGCCATAAAATCTTTATCAATCAAAGTATGCAGGCCGTTTGGACATTCACGCGCTGCCGTCATACCGAGTACGCCGTAACCACAGCCCAAATCGATCGAGTCATCGTCCGCTTCAAAATCAATATAATCAAGCAGCATCAAGCTACCATCATCAAGCTTTTGCGGTGAAAAAATACCCCACGTGGTCGCAAAATCAAATGGCTTACCCAGTACGTCTTGGCGAAAATTAATGTCTTCGCGCCAATGTTGGGCGTTTTTTAATAGGTCAGCAGGTGGTCTATGGCTCATGAGATTCTCGGATAATGGATAAGTAAAAGGCGGTGCATTGCTCAGTTATGCAGCGTGCACATCATACGCGTATTGTAACGAGAAAAGAGGGAGTTTGCAGTATGTTGTAAGAATTATAGCGATGTTTGAATAAGAGCAGAGTATACCTTGCATCTCTCAATCAAGATAATATTTATCATTAGTACACTTATACTAAGCGTGTCTTACGATTGGATAAACGATTAATTTTAAAACCCAAAATTGGACAGTTCTTTCTTATGTTCTTTTAGCACTTGCGCAACGAAGTCAGGGTCAACTTTTAAGAACAGTTCAATAACATCATGAATTCTCCAATAATTATCTTCTGGATTCTTAATTATGATTTGAAGATGTTCTTTTAGTAATGGAATATATTCAACAAAGTCTTTTTTGCTTACCAGTCTGAACAATCCTGCGATTTGGAAAGATTGCATATTAGATGCTTTAATAATAATAGATATAGGATTACAGATCGCTTTTCTTGCTTGTTCTCCTTTACCTATATCTGATCGATTTGCCCAATAGCTAATAAATGCATATAGAACGTGTTTATAAGTCTCATCATATCCATGTAGACGATGTTGTATCATACCTCGTAGCTTATTCTCTACCAGCAATTTTTCTAAAATATGGAAGCCTTTTTCAACACCCCAAGAAGTTAATAATCGTGCTGCCTGAAAAACGATATAATCATCCTCATGTACTAAAAGAGTTTTAACCTTTTCGATACGCTCAAGAGGTAAGTCCTCAAGGTCTATATCTTCAGGCAACTCTGTATAATCAACATTGGACGGAATATCACGTAGTAATGAGTTAATGTAAGCTTCAGTCATTGTATTATCCTGACATAAAAAAAGATTTTTCAGGTAACTTACCATTTTTCTTATAACTTTTCATGACGGCTACCATTGCTCTTTGATAGTGTGCCTCAGGAGCATAACCATCAATAGGCTTAATCAACCGACACGACATATCAAAGGTAAATGGCTCCATTCTATCCTTGTATAGTACAAAAATTCCATTAGAGACACATGACCCATTAAAAAACTCATATGTTATCTCATTACCATCTTCTTTAATGTTTTTGATTTCAACGTACATAGCATAACTCTTTGTTTATCAATATTACTATGATAAAAACCCTAACCTCGCGGATGATGCTCCGCATGCAATTTCTGCAATCTCGCCGTCGCCACATGGGTATAGATTTGCGTGGTTGATAAATCACTGTGCCCAAGTAATAACTGCACGCTACGCAAGTCCGCGCCATGATTCAGTAGATGCGTGGCAAAAGCGTGGCGCAGCGTATGCGGTGATAGCTCTTTATCGATACTGGCGACTTTGGCGTATTTTTTAAGCAAATACCAAAAATTCTGCCGTGTCATGTAACCACCTTGCGCCGTCAAAAATACCGCTTGGCAGTTTCCTGACTTCAAATGCGCAATCAAATCACCACGAGCATGCGTTAGATAATCTTCTAGCGCATCACTGGCATATTCGCCGAGTGGTACTAAGCGCGTTTTATTCCCTTTGCCCGTGATTTGCAGCCAGCCAGCGTTTAGATTCACTTGCTCTAATGAGAGATTAATCAATTCGCTCACACGCAGCCCGCAGGCATATAGCACCTCTAACATGGCTTTATCACGCAGTCCGAGCGCGGTGCTGGTATCAGGTGCGGCAAGGAGATTATCGACATCTGCTTCTGCTAAGTCTTTGGGTAGTGGACGACCAAGCTTTGGGCTTTTGATACGCTCGCAAGGATTGTCTTCACGCAGATTACTGGCAATCATCCACAGATAAAACTGACGCAAGCTTGAGAGCATACGTGCTTGGGTACGTGGGGTTTTGCCATCTTGAGTAAGCGTTGATAAGCAGTGCAGCACGTCATCAGGCTGCCATTTAGTTAGGGCAATAAGATTGGTCCGCTCGCAAGAGCGCAGGTCGCGGACATAAGCATTACGAGTACGCGTTGCTAGACCACGTGCCAGCATGGCTTGACGAAACTCAGTGATATAACTGGGTTCGTCATCTACTGCTAGCGCCTTAGGTTGGCGCTGTTGCACGGCACGATCACGGCTCATAACTCAGTACTCGGTGGTTGAATGTTAGATAAGCGTTAGACACCATAATGAAGTGACTTCAGCACTGCGCGCGACATGTAGAGGGTCAGTATCATCTTGGCTGCGACCATGCTTAGGTTGGGTATCCAGACGATATTTTACGGCCAATCCAGCATCGGCAAATAAGCTTAATAACTCATCACGGGTGCGCAGTTTCAGGTGCTCTGCCAAGTCTGACATTATTAACCAAAGCTCTCCGTGCTTAGCTAAGTGCTGTTTGGCTCCTTGCAACACCCCACGTAGCATCGCGCTCTTGGCATCATAGACGGCGTACTCAAGAGACGAGCTTGGCTTAGCAGGTAACCAAGGCGGATTACAGACAATCAGATTGGCGAGTGGCGCATCAGTCGGGTACAAATCCGCTTGTTGCAGTTGTACGGCAGGTAATTCTAACCGTGTAAAGTTCTCGTTGGCACAGGCCAAAGCACGTGGATTCAAATCAGTTGCTATCACCTGCGGAACGCCGCGCTGCGCTAAGATAATAGCCAGCAATCCCGTTCCAGTACCGATATCATAGGCGACATCATGGATCGCTGGTAGCGGTGCATCGAGCAACAGCTGCACATACTCATGACGGGTTGGCGCAAACACACCATAATGCGGGAAAATTGATAACCCTAAGCTGTCTATTGGGACGCCTTTTTCGCGCCATCCTGCTGCGCCAAGTGCGCCTTGTAAGTCACGAAACGACAGCACGCAAGACTCATCCATCGCCTTATCTAACGGGCCAAAAGCGGCCGTACAGGCTGCACTGACATCAGGGGCGCGGCGTAGTTGGCTGACATAACTGGCATCAAGCTCTAGTAGCAAACGGCTTAATATGCGCGAACGCTGCGCTTGCAGTTGGCGCTGCTGATGAAATAGATTAGGTATTTCTTTAGAGCTGACTGAATCAGATTCTATTGTAGATTTAGCCGCTTTTTTTGCTTTACGCAGCTCAGAGCGCTCATTGGTACGATCTATGCGACGACCAAGCGCTTGTAGCAACTGGCGTGCATTATGAAAATCACCGCGCCACAGCAGTGAGCTGCCTTCGCAAGCTAAGCGGTAAGCGTCATCTGCGGTCGTTGTATCATCGACCAACACAATGCGCGCAGGTGGCATATGATTGCTTTCAGACAACCAAAGAGCATTACGTAGAGTCTCGTTTTCTTGCCATTGTACATACTGCTTTTCTGTTTGTAACACGTGATAGCCTACCTTTTGTGAAAGATACTTCGCTTAAAATACAAAGATACCTTTATATTGTTTATTGCGCTGTCATTGTTTTACTGTGATTAATGCCTTGCTGTGATCAATGCTTTGCTGCGGTAACTTGAGTGCATTTAAGCGCTTTTTTTCTTAACCAGATAACGATAAAGCGTGGCGCTGATTGGTGCATCCTCATCGCCAGCGACCATTATTTCATCGGGATCGACGTTTAGATTTATATTTTCAGCAAGCGTTTCTTGCTGCACAAGCTCATGTCCCAAATGACGACAAAAATTAGGAATGTCACGAGTGGTGGCTGGGTCGGTGGCGAGTATTTCAATCACCTCGCCAGCATCAGCGTTACGGATGGTTCGATGCAGCATCATGACAGGCTCAGGGCAAATCAGCCCTTGCGTATCTAAATGATGATTGATCGTCGTCTGCGTGGTAAAAGTGCTCATAGTAGTCATTTAAATCGATAGTATAAGGTAAAAGTTTTTTGCGTCATTTATAAGTATGCTTTACGTTTCTTCAGCGGTTTCAGTGTCTTTTTCTGCTTCTAGAAAATTAAAAAAGCGCTTAAAGCTCACTTTAAATAAAAACGCCACACCTAGCCAACAAGATAAGCCTAACCAGGCGGTATCAGCGAATAATAAGCCACCAACCAATATGATGGTCGATACGCCAATGCTCATGGCAATCATCGACGCTTGGTTTAATCGATAACGATAAATCACCAGCGCATCATAAATAGTAATAGGAATCGTAAGCGCAACCAAGGCATAAGGCAAGTTATAGAAAAGTTGATAAAGCAGTTGATTGTCATGAAAGGCTTTGATACTGGCAATGGTGCCAAAGACCATAAAGGCGAGAATAGCGGCATAAATGAGATAAATCGCTATTTGATTCGCTCGCTGTGCGCCTTTTATACGGGCGATGGCAAGCGGCGCAAAACCATGTTGCGATTTGTTTTGCAGGGAGTGGTCTGAGACAGTGGTCATAATAATCAGGTATTTATCCGTGTAGAGTGACGATATGTCAGAATTGGCAGTGTTTTAATTGAGAGTGCTTTAACAGCAGGTTTATCGCTGATTTAATCGGCTTTGATAGCGTCGATGGCGATACTGCTACTAGGGTCAGCGAAATAAGTCGACATCAGAATGCAGGCAGAGATGTCATCAATTGGGTCGCGTTCGTGCTTAATCCAACCATTATCCCATGCAATCTCACGCGCTGCCACTGAGGTTAGACGCTCATCACAAAGGCTCACGATCACTGGTAGATGCTGTTCCATGACCCTATGTGCTAGACGACGAGCGAATTTGTGCGCACGCTTAGACAGCATTGAGCTGCTGCCATCCATATTAAGTGGCAACCCAACCACCACTTTTGACACGCCCCAGACTTTAATAATACCGAGCAGATTGTCCCAATCAGGCTGACCATTATTCATCGCTAAAATATCAAAGGCACGCGCAGTCTCGGTAATGGTGTTACCCAGCGCCATGCCCATCTTTTTTACCCCGTAATCGAGCGCCAAAATAAGATGAGGCTTAATAGCGGGTTCCGCCACAGTAGTGTCAGCAGTTTCGATTTTAATGCTCGTATCAGACTCTACCATCATTATGCATACTTCCTATTTCTGTTGGGCGTGATTCATTTAGCTTAACGGCTTTAATTTAAATGCGGTTTTATTTAAATGAATAATTTAACAATCATAACCAATCGTTAAGCATGACCGATATCGCTACTAAGGTAATCAAAGTTCACCCCAATCTTATCCGCGGCAATTTGCCAGCGTTCTTCGAATGGCGTATCAAACAATAAATTCAGATCAGCAGGGCAGACAAGCCAATCGCCATTATTTAGCTCTTGATCGAGCTGTTTTTTACCCCAGCTGGCATGACCCAAGCACAGCTGATAATGCCCAACGCCTTGACCTGCAGCGATACGCTTAAGGATATCTTGACTGGTGGTAATACAGACGTTTTCTGAGATTGCAAAAGACGATGCCCACTCAGGCTGCCCCGTATGCAGCACAAAGCCAACCTCCGGATACATCGGGCCACCCTCTAATGCCACATCTTCCATCACTTGCGCATCCGTCACTTCAATGTCTAAATCTTCTAGCAGTTTGCCCACGCGTGCCTGCTCTAATGGACGATTGACCATCAGACCAAGTGCGCCATGTTTATCATGACGGCAAATATAAATCAGCGCCTGCTCAAACCGTGGGTCTGACAGTTCTGGTGCCGCGATTAAAAAATGATGGGTCAAATTGGCTTTAGACATAGAGACAAACGCACCCTAATATTGAAGGTAAAATAACAGAAATGACACACCACTATATGGCGATACTGAGGTGAAAATCAACCAAAGCAAATATTTAGCAGTGATGAGACACAGCGCTGCACAACTGGTTGATGAATGACCAAGCCTTTATTTCACATCGGTCAATAAACTACGCGCATGGTCGCGAGTGACGTCAGTGATGATCACACCGCCAGACATACGTGCCAACTCGTCGACTTGCGCGCTATCAGTCAGTATTAATAGCTCGCTTTCGGTCTGCTCGTCATGATGTTTTTGTACCAAGATATGCTGATGTGCTTGCGCCGCGACTTGTGCTTGGTGAGTAATGGCCAGTAGCTGCTGCGTCTGCCCAAGCGCGCGCAGTAGCTCACCGACCACTTGCGCCGTACCGCCACTGATACCGACATCGACTTCATCAAATACTAGCATCGGCTTGGCGGCATTATTATCAGCATTGGTCGCTTGCAGTACTTGCATCACCAGTGCCATTCGTGACAGCTCACCGCCTGAGGCAATCTTATGTAATGGCTGCATCGGCATACCGACATTGGCGCTAAATAATAAATCGATATCATAGCAACCTTGCGCACTATATTGGCTGGCATCGGCTTTTTTGGTAAAGACAAACTCGCAGCGGGCATTGGGTAGCGCGAGCGGTTGTAGTTGCTGCATTAATTGTTTGCTGACGATCGGCGCGGCTTTCGAGCGCACTTTATTTAGCTGAGCGGCGAATGCAAGATAGTCTTGCCAAGCTTGTTCAATTTGTGCCGCCATCGCATCGCTACTTGGCTCGTTTTCTAACTGCTCTAATTGCGCTTCCCAGCCCTTTGCTTCATCGATTAAGTCGCTAGTTGGCAAGCTATGCTTACGTGATAAGCGATGACCTAAGCTGATAAGACTGTCTAGTGTCTGCAAACGCTCAGGATCAGGCAACTGTTGCTCAGCATAATCTGACAGTAATCCTGTCACTTCAGTGATTTGCTGCTGAGCTAAATGCAGCTGCTCGGAGGCTTGCTCAAAGGTTTGACTGACATTCATTTGATTATCACAAAGCTTAATCGCTTGCCCAAGCAAGGTCATAACATCTGGCTCATCCGTGTCATTGTCGAGCAGATGCAAGCCATGACTGGCCTCTATCATGAGGGCTTCGATATTAGACAGCTCTTCGTGCTCTGCTTCAACTTCTGCATAATCAACCGCCAATAACGGCGCAATATCAGCAAGTTGGCTTTGCAATAGTTGAATACGGTCTTGTCGTTGAGCTTCACGGCTCGCAATGTCGTCAGCACGACGTTTGAGCTGCTGATAGGTTTGATAGCTACTGGCAGTTTGTATGGCTAATGGCGTGATTTGTGCCATCTCATCGAGCCATTGCACCACAAACTGCGGCTTGAGGAGCGCTTGCTGAGCATGTTGACTATGGATATTAACTAACAATGTGCCTAAGCTTTTGAGCTCCGCCAAGCTGACAGGCGTGCCATTTAACCACGCTTTTGAGCGTCCGGCATTGCTGAGCTGACGACGAATGAGGACTTCAGGTTCTTCTAGTGCTCTATCATTTTTAGCGAACCACTCAGCAATGACGGTATTGTTTTCTACATCAAACTGCGCATAAATATCAGCTTGCGCCGCCCCGTGTCTGACCATTGCACTGTCTGCGCGCTCACCAACACATAAAGACAGCGCATCCAATAATAATGACTTGCCAGCACCGGTCTCACCCGTGATGACATTGAAGCCTTCAGCCACACTCAGCTCATGCTGAGCGATCAACGCAAACTGATGTAAAGTTAATGATACTAGCATCAATGCCTCTCATGACAGACAATAGGCTTCATATACATCTCAAGAAGCCATATATAAAATAGGGTAGATAAGGGAATGAAATTATTCATTTAACCGTGTTAATGAGATAAATATTATAGCCAAATAGTATGGTGTTAAACGCGCTTAAATACAAACTTTCAAGCACTGTATAATAGAATTTATTGTTGGAAGATTACCATAAAACTGTCAAAAACTGGCTATGAGTCATCATCATAATATTCACAATATCAATCATTAAGATGATTAAGCCTATCAAAATGATGGCTGTGTACTAAGCATGGTTGCGGATTAGACTTATAAAAATAGTCCAATTGTAGCGATCAGGTGCTGACTCAAAAAAGGTGAGTAAGTAAGTTTAAGATTCGCATCAAACAGCATTTTCCTAGTCGCTTTAACAAACTTTATAGATATAATGTGGTAGCATAATCTCACATAATGATAAACTCTTCTGATTAGATTAGTGCAGTGTAATATACGATAACGAGTCATAATTTTGTAAAATGATAGGCGTATAGTTGGAAGAGTATGCCACTCGGTCATTATTCTAAAGTATTTTCATAGAACCTGTGGCTAGCTTTAGCGCACAGATATCTAGTATAGAAGGATACAGTACGTAGTACAGAGGTGTCGGTTAACGACGCAACTCTGGCGGTACTCTAACCAATTACTTATTTTTTAGTTTCGTAATGATTATTTGATAAGGAAGCCACTATGACAGCGGCGCAATTTACTAATGTAACAGTCAATGCTCAAGCGACGGTATCTTACGATGGCCGTTGTTCAAGCCACACTATTATGTTCGAAGATGGTCGACATAAAACATTGGGCGTTATCTTGCCTTGTGATAATTTGGTTGAGCATTATCATTTTAGCACCAATACCTCCGAGCGTATCGAAATCACGGGTGGTGAGTGTGAGGTCAAAATTAATGGTGACGAAGAATTCAGCTATTACCGCGCTGGTCAATCATTCGTGGTTGAAGGTAATAGTGGTTTTAATCTGCGGACAGAAGAAATTGTTCAATATATTTGCCACTTAGAAGGGTAAGTTTACTAAAGCTGTTATTAAGTAATTGATGACAGCAAAAAGCCTTTTACTCAAAAAAAGAAAAACCTTATCGGATTGGTAAGGTTTTTCTTTTTCTGCTGATATTATTTATATGCAGATATCCATTTATTGATACAATTACTGTCATCTCTTTTTATCGCCTAGTTTTTATCATATAGCGCGATACCCACTTTATAATCAATAGGCCTATTATGGCAAAACCTACCTATTTTTATGGCATTCATGCGATTGATGCCTTACTCGAATATCGTCCTTTAGATGGGCTAAGCTTGTTTGTGCAGCAAGGTCGTGAGACTGATAGCCATGTACAAGCGATTATGGCGCAAGCACGTGACAATGGTATCAGTATCCAACCCACGCAAAAAGACAAACTCACGCAATTGTGTGGCAGCCCGCAGCACCAAGGTGTGGTGCTGAATGCGCGTCCTTTAGGATTTGCTGATGAAGGCTTGCTTGCTACCCTTGCTGGGCGTGACCAATGCTTATTATTGGTCTTAGATCAAATTACGGATGCACATAACTTTGGTGCTTGCTTGCGTACCGCAGTGGCGATGGGTGTGGATGCCGTGGTTTGTCCGAAACATCATGCGGCAAGTCTGACACCAACAGTGTCTAAAGTATCGGTCGGTGCAGCAGAGATGATGCCGATTATTAGTGTTACCAATCTGGCACGTACGCTCACGCAAATCAAAAATGCTGGGGTATTTGTGTTTGGTACAGCGCTTAATGCGGATGCCAAACCGATTCATGCCGCTGATCTGACTGGCAAAACAGCCATTATCATGGGTTCAGAAGGTGAGGGGATGCGTCGCCTGACTATGGAGAGCTGTGATGAGCTGGTGTATATTCCGATGTCAGGAAATGAGCATGGCAACCTTCAAAGTCTAAATGTGAGTGTTGCCACCGGTATGGCGCTATATGAAGTCAATCGACAGCGTACTTTAGCTGCTGGGCAAGCTTAAGATATTCTTGGTGTAATGGCGCTAATTGCACATACAGAGCCGCAAGATCACTTTCGTTGAGCACCACATCATCTGCATGACGATTACGCTCTTCGCGGCTCAGCTGATTCACCATGATGGCTTTGATTTTTTGTATGCTTTGTTCGTCGCGCTGACTGGCACGCGCAATCTGCGTATCTTCGGTGGCATCCATTACTAAGATACGTTGGCATAAATTGGCAAGCCCTGCTTCTGCTGCTTCAATAAGTAGAGGCGCTGACAATATCACGTAAGGCGAAGTACTGGTTGCCAACTGTGCTTTTGCTGCTTCGCGTATCGCTGGGTGAGTGATTGCTTCTAACTCAATCAATGCCTCAGGATGTGAAAAGACGTGCGTTCTTACTGCCACTCGATCCATTGATCCATCGCCATTCAATACCCAATCACCAAATTTTTTCTGGATTTTGTGCAGAGTGGTGCTACCTTTAGCGACGACTTCATGGGCAATCACATCCGCATCGATAATATCAATGCCTTGCTCAGCGAACCAAGCACTCGCAGCGGACTTACCACTACCGATACCACCCGTTAAGCCAACTACTAAGGTTTTTCTTTTCTTTTGCGGGGTCTGGGGCTTATGAGAATAAGATGCTTGTTTTGACATAATAATGACTTATCTGCTCGATATAATGACAGTGATGGTTATAAGCTAAGGAAGTATTTTGGTGTCTATTTTAAGATTTGGTGTTTGCTTGGAAAGGAGCGACCGAAATACTTTCTAGGACAATTTAGTAAGTATACATGCCGAGATACCAGTTGACGATATCTGAGCCATATAATAAAGCAACAATACCAGCGATAGCGATATAAGGACCAAAGGCAAACGGCTTGCTTTCACCCTGTTTCTTCATCAAAATAATCCCAACAATTGAGCCTAATAGAGAAGACAATAAAATAATCAACGGCAACATCATGGGCCCAAGCCAAGCACCTAATACTGCCAATAATTTGAAATCTCCCTGCCCCATACCATGCTTTTTAGTGACTAGATAAAATACTTTAACCACTATCCACAATGACAAAAACCCTAGCAATAAGCCCCAAATTGACTGGGTAGGTGAGACAAACCAGCCTTGTGAATTCACTGCTAATCCTAAACCCGCTAATGGAAAGGTCAAGCGATCAGGCAGTAATTGGGTATCAAAATCAATACCGGTTAAGGCGACCAGCGTCCATACCAAGATCAGGGCTGACAAGCCAGCTGCAGTTACGCCAAACTGATAAATCACTAATATTGATAGTAGGGCTGTTGCTAGCTCAACCAGTGGATAACGCAGTCCAATCGATGCTTTACATTCTGAGCAACGGCCACGTAGTATTAACCAGCTAATTAGCGGTATGTTTTCGTACCACTTTATTTTGTGGGCGCAATGAGGGCAGCGTGAGGCTGGTCGACTCAAAGTAATCGGCTGGTCAGCTGCTACGATATTTGTTAGGGGCAGAGTGTGTTCGCGAGGCATGTCTGCTTGTTCTGACATAAACTGGCTGCACTCTTGTCGCCAACTATAAACCATCATCAGCGGAATACGATGAATCACTACATTTAAAAAACTGCCAACGCAAAGACCTAATAGGCCGAATATGCCTAAAGCGATAGGCATATTATCTTGTAATAACTCTATAAATTGCATGAACAAGCTGTCCTTTAGTTAGCTTTTAGCCTACTACTGCGCCCATCTGGAAAATCGGTAAATACATGGCAATCACCAAGCCACCGATTAATACGCCTAAGACTGCCATAATCAAAGGTTCCATCAAGCTGGTCAACCCATCAACAGCGTTATCTACTTCATTTTCATAGTAGACGGCAACTTTGTCTAACATCTCTTCCAAACTACCGGATTCTTCACCAATGCCAACCATTTGAATGGCTAAGCTTGGGAAAAGGTTGGTCGAGCGTATTGAAAACTGTAATTGTTGACCAGTAGAAACATCATTTTTGATTTGCTGAGTGGCATTATAAAATACAACATTATTAGTGGCACCAGCTGTAGAGTCGAGGGCATCAATAAGTGGCACGCCCGCAGCAAAGGTCGTCGATAGTGTACGAGCAAAACGAGCAATAATAGCTTGATAGGCAATATTGCCAAATATTGGTGCTTTTAAAACCGCACGGTCTAAGAAGTCACGGAATTTCTTAGAACGTTTTTTCGTCTCTGAAAAGCCAATGATAGTACCGCCGATAATGATAATTAAAATAAACCACCACGCTTGCATCCACTCAGACATATTGACAACCATTTGGGTAAAAGCAGGCAGCTCTGCACCAAAAGATTCAAATAAACCAGAAAATACAGGAACTACTTTAATTAGCAGGATGATAGTCACAATAATAGCAACGACGATAACGGCGATAGGGTACTTCATTGCTTTCTTAATTTTGGCTTTAAGTAATTCACTTTTTTCTTTATAGGTAGCAACGCGTTCAAGCATGGTTTCCAGTGCACCTGACTGCTCACCAGAATCGATGAGTGAACAAAACAGATCGTCAAAATAACGTGGGTGCTTGCGTAATGCTGAAGCAAAAGTCCCACCCGCTTCAATGTCCGATTTTATTTGTAATACCAGATCTTTCATACTGGGATTATCAAGTGAGTCAGCAACAATCTCAAAGGATTGGGTCAATGGCACGCCCGCTTTCATCATGGTCGCCATTTGCCGAGAAAAAATAGCAATATCAATAGGTTTGATGGATTTCTTGAAAGTATAAAGCGGCTTCGGTTTTTTCTTAATACCTTTGACACTGATACCTTGTTTGCGTAAAGTCGCTTTTGCCAACTCTAAACTACGGCTGGTAGTCTCCCCTTTTACTTTTTGTCCGCGTCGATTCACCCCATCATAGACAAAGTCTAACAGCATGTCGGTCTTCGCTTTTGCCATGTTACTACCCTCAAAATATTGTCTAATATAGATATTGCAAAGATGTACAACGATGCCTGACTCATTACATAAAAAAGGCATACTTTATTTTAACGTAAAAAACCAGTATAACTCTGTTTTATATTTAAGTATATCTGGTAGGGATTATTGCTAATTTATAAAAGTCTGTACGATTAACGCCCATCATATAAGTCCTCATATAAATAATGGCATTATTCATATAAGAGTGATTCTGAACTTTCGACTATACTTTTCACCATCGCACTGACAAAGACTGCTTTTTAGATAGCTAAAGATTAAAAAGTAGTTGGTTAGTCGCTTTGAACGTTCCCTTTCAGCAATCAGCAGTGCTTTTTTCTGTGCGTATTTGACCTGTAAAAAAGCAAACATACTTACTCGGAAGTAACGCGCATCATTTCTTGAATACTGGTTACGCCTTGTAAGACTTTTAAAATGCCAGAGCGACGCAGGTCTCGGAAGCCATTTTTGAGTGCAGCGTCTTTGATATCTATCGCGTTACCATCTTCCATAATGATACGTGAGATATCAGGGCTGACTTTCATGACTTCGTAGATACCGACTCGTCCTTTATAACCTTCACGGCATTCATTACAGCCTACTGGCTCGTGAATGATATTGTCTGGATTGTCCAAATCAGCGTCTGTAAAGCCGAGCTCAAGCAGACTTTGCTTAGGGATATTAATAGGTTTTTTGCAGTTTTTACACAAACGTCGTGCTAAGCGCTGGGCGATAACCAAGTTCACTGAAGTCGCGATATTAAAGGAGGCCACACCCATGTTCCGCAGCCGCGTCAGTGTTTCAGGTGCTGAGTTGGTATGTAGGGTTGAGAGCACCATGTGCCCTGTTTGCGCTGCTTTAATTGCAATTTCAGCAGTCTCAAGGTCACGAATCTCACCAACCATGACGATATCAGGATCTTGGCGTAAAAAAGATTTGAGGGCATTTGCGAAAGTTAGACCCACTTTTGGATTGACGTTGACTTGATTGATCCCCTCCAGGTTAATCTCCACCGGATCTTCAGCAGTGGATATGTTGGTCGCGCCAGTATTTAAAATATTAATACCAGTATAAAGCGACACGGTCTTACCAGAACCAGTTGGTCCCGTGATAAGCAACATACCTTGTGGTTTATGCAGTGCCTCTAAAAACATATCTTTCTGATCAGGTTCATAGCCGAGCGCTTCAATACCCAACATCGCTGAAGAAGGATCCAAAATACGAAGTACAAGTTTTTCGCCAAATAGGGTAGGCAGACAGCTTACTCGAAAGTCGATGGCTTTATCTTTAGATATCTTGAGCTTGATACGTCCATCTTGTGGCACACGGCGCTCTGAAATATCCATCTGCGACATGACTTTTAAACGGGCCGCAATTTTCCCAGCCAGTTGTACAGGTGGATTGGCCATTTTTTGCATCACACCATCGACACGAAAGCGAACGCGATAGGTTTTTTCATAGGGTTCAAAGTGCAAGTCAGAGGCACCCATACGAATGGCATCAACCAGCATTTTATTAACAAATTTTACAACGGGTGCTTCCTCGACACCATCACTAAGCTTGGTCTCGCCTTCCTCTTCTTCACTTTCATCAAAGCCAACATTTAAATCGCTATCAGAGAAGCTATCAAAATTTTGCATAGCATCAGCGTAAAGACTCTCAATACGCTTTTTTAACTTGTCTTCTTCGACGACAATAGTTTCAATAGACAGCCGTGAATTAAAAGCAATAGCGTCAATTGCATCCACACGAGTTGGATCACTTAATGCGACGAATAAACGCTGTCCTCGTTTGAATAATGGCAACGCATTAAATTTACGAATAATTTTTTCATCTACTAAGTCTTTTGGAATGACATCAACATGTAAAGCATCAAGATCGAAAAGAGGATCGCCAAACGCTTGTGACAACATCTGCGCAAGATGATAAGCATCTGCCAATTTATTGTCGACTAGGTAGGGCACTAGTCCTACTTGTTGCTGTTGCGATTCTGTCTGCGCGATTTTCATATTCGCTTCGCTGACGATACCTTCGCTGATTAGCTGGTGCGCTAAACCACCATACTTGCTCGTGGTGATAGACATTACGACTTCTCCTTAATACCCAATATGCTATATATTTGTCTGAAATCCATACACTTCTGAAAGCCACTTACTATTGTAATTTTTAACAAATACCTGCTATAAGTCATTGTTAGCCTTTGAGCTATCATTAATAACAGTCAATGCAGAGATGCTCTTATAAGAGATTTAGCAGAGAAACCGTTTTAATAGTGTAGGTTATCAGTAGCTTAGTTGTTAGATTCTTGATAATGTTCTGTTATATATAGACACAATACTATAAAACATTACTTTAGTTTAAAGATTTTATATGGACGATTGAGTGCTTGACCCAAAAAATCATAGCTCGAGACAATGTCTAGAGCATATCCTCAATTTAATAGACTATCCTCTAAATAAGTTGAAAATGGTTGGATTTTGCCAAACATCGTCGAGTAGCCTATCAATATCTCGATAATATTTGCGCTACTTTCATTGTTTGACAGTAATTTATCTCATTTTTATCATCATTTTTTAGAGTAGTGAGGATACGCCCTAGTAAATATTCGCACTGACTGTCTGTTTTTCTGCTGGCGGCAGCATACTATAGCACTTGAGAATTATTTGTTATACTGGCGCGCATATTAGCCAAATTGGCAAGAATAGATGAAACAAGGTAGATGAGTATGCAAGCTTGGGTAATTGGTAATTGGAAACAAAATCCAGCAACGAGTCACGACGTCGATTTGTTGTTGAATAATTTGTTGACTACGATTGATGCTAAAGAGCAAGGCGACACAGAACGGTCAAATAGTCGCTGTCAGTTGATGGTGGCACCAAGCTGTATTCATCTGGCAGCTGTCAGTGCGCGTTTAGCCGGTAGTTCGATATTGAGTGCAGCACAAGACGTCAGTGCGCATAGTGCTAGCGTTGGCGCTTATACGGGCGATTGCTCAGCACAGCAAATAGCAGACGCTGGGGCAACTTGGACGATACTGGGTCATTCTGAGCGTCGCCAGTATCATAGCGAGTCTCACGATACGTTATTGCAAAAAGTGACTCACGCACTCACCCAAGGTTTGGGCGTGGTATTTTGTATTGGTGAAACTCAGACTCAATATGATGATAAGCAAACCCTTGACGTAATTGACACTCAGTTATCAGTAATAAAAGAAGTGATTACTACCCAACCAGATCTCATGTCATCACTATCTGATCGACTGATCATTGCTTATGAGCCAGTGTGGGCGATTGGTACTGGCAAAGTCCCAACCGTGAGCGAAGTCAGTCAAACGCATCAGCATATCAAGCAAACCATCACAGGCTTTGCAGAATCACTAAAGGTAATGAGTGTGCTATATGGTGGTAGTGTCAATGCGGATAATGCCGATAGCTTCGCTGCAGATCCTATGATTGATGGGGCACTGGTTGGCGGCGCATCATTAAAGGTAGAGAGTTTTTTGGCAATTGCCAATGCTTTTAGTCGAGCTAAAGACTAGTTAATAGAGATAAAACGTGCATTTCATGGCGGTCTCGATTATAAAATGTCTTTATCAGTTGGCAAAAGTAGGTTTAACAGTGCCCTTGCAATCGTGTACAATGCGCCTTATTTATATAATCGATTTGGCAGCATTACCCGTCAATTGCTATTCCTATTAACCGTAAGATTTATTTTCCGTTATCAGTCGTCATTACGCGGCAAAAGAGGCCACCATGTTTACGTTTATATTAGCCCTGCATATTATCGTGGCGATTGCCATGATCGGCTTGATTTTGATACAGCATGGTAAAGGGGCAGACGCTGGAGCTTCTTTTGGCGCTGGCTCGTCAGGTACGGTCTTTGGTGCGGCAGGAACAGCGAACTTTTTAACGCGTGCGACAGCAGTATTAACAGTGATATTTTTTATCACCAGTATGACGCTAGCCGTTCACGCGCGCAAACAGGCTGAAGATCAGTTCCGTTTAGATGCACCTGTGTCAGCACCACAAACGCCGCGTCCATTGACACAGAATCCTCAATAACTGTATTTTAAAGATACTTGCCTTTAATAGGTGTCTTTAGTCATTGCCTTTTAATTGAGGCAGCTCTTGCTATTTTGAGGCGTTAGATTTACAATGCTTTTCTGTTTTAGCAGTCTGATTCTATCGATGCCTACCTTAAGCATCTATTATGATAGATTAGATAGTAATAATAGAGCAGTGAAAAATGCGATTGTGGTGGAATGGTAGACACGCCATCTTGAGGGGGTGGTGGCGCAAGCTGTGGGGGTTCAAGTCCCCCCAATCGCACCAAGTTTTTAAAGTTGTAACGTATTAAGTACGGCGTTAGTAATATAGGTAAGAAATTTAGTTTAATTTATTTAAAATAAAGATTGACACTTATATAAAACCCCCATATAATACGCACCATAGATTGATGCGGGGTGGAGCAGTCTGGTAGCTCGTCGGGCTCATAACCCGAAGGTCGTTGGTTCAAATCCAGCCCCCGCTACCACTTTTTATACTGATGTTTTGTACACTAAATTTGTCAGTAACGATTAGCCCACCATTATGTTTGTGGGTTTTTTTGTATCTGACGGTCAGTGGTATCGCGGTATCTATCCTACTTATGCTAAGCTCTAGTTCTATAGAGTGCGATATTATTCGTTATTGGTTGTCACCTGCCGCTATCGGCGCGCTGCTTCTTAAGCACACTATCCTTTATTACTCACTCCTTTATCGATAGTACTGCTTTGTGAATAATAAAAGCATTGTCTGGCTGAGCTTGATGTTTTTTATGCTCATCCCTATATAAGCGCATATCATATAAAATAATATGTTTGTGATTTAAGATAATATAATGACTGTGTCTCTTACTAATAAATAAATTTCATGAGTGAGCGACAATTACGCGGTTTACTAAGTACGATAGATACGTGAATAGGAAAAGATAAATAGATTATGAAGCTTTCAACCAAAGTTACAGAACTGACCAATATTATTGCTCCTGCCGTCGCGGCTTGCGATGTGGCATTATGGGGTATCGAGTTTGCACCGCAAGGTAATCGCTCTTTATTACGCATTTATATTGAAGCATTGCCAGAAGAGCAGGCCCAAAATAAACAAGTAACCATTGACAACTGTGCAGCAGTGAACCATCAAGTGAGCGGTATTCTTGAGGTTCATGATCCGATTGCTGGTGAGTTTATCTTAGAAGTTTCTTCACCAGGTTTCGACCGTGCATTCTTTTCCGATGAGCAGATGCATGCCTATGTTGGTCAAACCGTCAGCTTGCGTTTAATACAAGCGACTGGTGAAGGTGATCAAAAACGTCGCAAAGCGACAGGTACTTTAGATAGTATCGATGCAAATGTCTTAAATCTGACATCAAGCGATGGTCAGCAGTTTGAGATTGCGCTGAGTAATATTGATAAAGCCAATTTGATTTATGAAGATGCCTAAGCTTTTGTACAGCTTGGTTTGATTTGAAAACTTGAAGTAACAAATCATCCATCAGCATTTTAATATCCAAACAGCTTATATAGCTTACGGTGAAAATATAATAGCAATACATAAATTATAAAATTTAAGTCAATTAAAAATGATAGGACAGGTATAGCATGAGTCGTGAAATCTTAACGGTAGTAGAAACTGTCAGTAATGAAAAGGGCTTAAATCCTGAAGATATCTTTGAAGCGATAGAAGACGCTTTGGTGGTATCGACTAAGAAAAAAGTATACACCGAACAGCCAGAAGTGGCAGTACGGGTTGCTATCGACCGTACAACGGGTGATTATGATACTTATCGTTACTGGACAGTGGTTGCAGATGAAGACCATGAAATGCCTGCTTGTCAGCTAGCCATCAGCGATCTTGATCCAGAAGAATGGTCAATCGGTGATGTTAAAGAAGAACAGATTGAATCGATTGAGTTTGGTCGTATTGCTGCGACGCAAGCCAAACAAGTCATCATCCAAAAGATTCGTGAAGCTGAGCGTAATTTAGTAGCAGATGCTTTTGAGCCGCGTGTTGGCGAGATGATGTATGGCGAAGTCAAGAAGCAGACTCGTGATGGCTATATCATTGATCTAGGTGACAATGCCGAAGGCTATTTGTCACGTGATCAGATGCTGCCGCGTGAGCAATTACGTGCAAAATCACGTATCAATGCTATTTTGTATCATGTCAACCGTGAAAACCGTGGCGCTCAGTTGTTACTGTCTCGTACTCATCCTGAAATGCTTTCAGCATTGATGCAAAAAGAAGTACCAGAGATTGCCGAACAAATTATTGAAATCCGCAACGTCGCGCGCTTGCCGGGTACTCGTGCTAAAATAGCTGTGAAAACCAACGATCATCGTATCGATCCAGTTGGCGCTTGTATTGGTATGCGTGGTACACGTATCCAAGCCGTACAGCAGGAGCTTGATGGCGAACGCATTGATGTGGTGGTGTGGTCAGATGATCCAGCACAGTTCATTATTAGTGCTTTAGAGCCAGCTGACGTCAGTAGCATCATCTTGGATGAAGATACGCAGACAGCTGATATTATCTTTAGCACCAATGATCAGTTGGCACGTGCGATCGGTTCACAAGGTCAAAACGTACGTTTGGCGTCTGAGCTAACGGGCTATAAGCTTAATATGATGCTAGAAGAAGAATATCAGCAGCGTCAACAGAACGAATCGAAAGCCTTTATCGAATTATTCTATGAACGTTTAGAAGTGGATAAAGACTTAGCACAAGCACTGGTCGATATTGGTTTTACCAGTATTGAAGAAGTGGCTTACGTACCAGTTGAAACCTTTTATGATATCGAAGGTCTAGACGATGAAGCGATTGAGATGATTCAAGAGCGTGCAAAAGAAGTCGTCATCGCTGATGAGCTGGTCAAACAACAGAACATGAAAGAGCCAAGTCAAGAGCTACAAGAGCTTGAAGGTATGACAGTCAATTGGGCTTATAAAATGGCACAAAAAGACATTATTACCGTTGATGATTTGGCAGAACAAGCAGTCTTCGATCTCGAAGATATCGAAGGTTTAGACTCTGAAACCGCAGGAAAACTCATCATGAAAGCTCGGGAATCTTGGTTCAATGAATAAGCGGTAACTGCATATCGCTGTCTTTTAGTGATATGCTATCGATAATAAAGTGCTGGTATGAACGCAGTACCAATACCAGCCTTACCCCAATCATTTGTAGCCAACAACTGAATTGAACATATAGCAAATAATAGACAGTAGGTGATAATAAATGGCAGATAAGACCGTCAAAGAACTGGCAGATATGGTAGGCAAAACCGCAAGTGCTGTACAACAGCAATTGGTAGATGCTGGACTGCCTGCTCGTGCAGAGGGTGACCTAGTCACTGAGCTTGAGCAAGAGAAGTTGGTGACGTATTTAAAGCAAAGTCATGGTCAGCAAGAAAAGCGTCGTATTAGTCTTAAATCTAAGACAACTAGCACTGCGCGCGTGACCGGCTCTTCAGGTAAATCTAAGAGCGTCAATGTGGAAGTGCGTAAAAAGAAAGTATTTGAAAAGCCTGATCCAGAAAAAATGGCTGAAGAGTTGGCTGCGCGTGAGCAAGCGATGATTGAGTCGCAAGAACGTGCTGCTAAAGATGCTGAAGAGCGTGCTGCTACCAAGAAGAAATCTGAAGAACGTCAAGCTGCAACCTTGGCGGCAATGCGTGCAAGCTTAGGCTCTAGCAAAAAGTCAGATGATAAAAACGACGATATCTCAACCTCAGTGGTTGTGAAAAAAGGTGGCAAAACCACTGTCGAAGTCAAACCTAAAGACCAACCGAAGAAAAAAGTTGCAGCGACGAAACCGAAAGTTGAAACGGCGGTTGAGCGTAAAGCGCGCGAATTGCGTGAGAAAGAAGAAGCTCGTTTACGTGAAATCGAAACAGAAACACGCCGCGCTCAAGCTGAAGAAGCACAAAAACGTACGCTTGAACAAATGCGTAAAATGGCTGGAAAATATACAGATCAGCCTGCTTCTGAAGTTCGTAAAGACGAGCCACTAGCTGAAGGTTTGGTTGGTGATGCCTTAGAAGAATCGTTTGAAAAAGAACGTCGTGAAATCAAGCGTGGCACCAGTAGTACTAGTGCTCGTGGTCGTGGTCGCCGTAAGAATCAAGATGAGCGTGAGATCAAAAACCGTAAAAACGGTTTGCGTTCAACGCAAGCATCACAGCATAAGTTCGAAAAACCTGTTGAAAAAATTGTTTACGATGTTGAGATTAGTGAACAAATTACCGTTGCAGATCTTGCTCAACGTATGGCAGTTAAAGCGCGCGAAGTCACCAAATTGCTTATGAAAATGGGTGAGATGGCTCGTGAGTCAGATACGATTGATCAAGCGACAGCAAGTTTGCTCGTTGAAGAGATGGGTCACAATCCAGTACTGGTTAGTGATACTAAGGTTGAAGACGATCTACAAGACGCCGTTGATGAGCGTAGCAGTAACGTTCAAACTCGTCCGCCAGTCGTCACAATCATGGGTCACGTCGATCACGGTAAGACATCGTTACTTGATAAAATTCGTGAAACAAAAGTGGCAACTGGTGAAGCAGGTGGTATTACTCAGCATATCGGTGCTTATCACGTTAAGACCGATCGTGGTGTGATTACCTTCCTTGATACTCCGGGTCACGCGGCCTTTAGTGCTATGCGTTCACGCGGTGCACAGGCGACTGATATTGTTGTGTTAGTTGTTGCCGCTGATGATGGTATGATGCCGCAAACAGCAGAAGCTATTGATCATGCTCGTGCTGCTGGTACGCCAATTATCGTTGCAATCAATAAAATGGATAAGCCAAGCGCTGATCCAGATCGCGTCCTTAATGAATTGACTGCTAAAGAAGTCGTTTCAGAAGAGTGGGGCGGCGATACCCCAATGGCTCGCATCTCAGCCAAAACCGGTGATGGTATTGATGAGCTGTTAGAACTTATTAGCCTACAAGCTGAACTAATGGAGCTAGAAGCACCGTTAGATGGCGCTGCTCAAGGTGTGGTCATTGAATCAAGACTTGAAAAAGGGCGCGGTCCAGTTGTTAGCGTCTTAGTTAAAAAAGGCACATTGAAGCAAGGTGACTTGGTCTTGGCTGGCGAGCATTACGGTAAAGTTCGTGCAATGACTGATGAACATGGTAAGCGTATTCAATCAGCAGGTCCTTCTATCCCTGTAGAAATTTTAGGCCTACCTGAAACGCCAGCAGCTGGTAGCGAGTTCTTAGTCTTAACCGACGAGAAAAAAGCTCGTGAAGTGGCAGAGTTTAGAAGCAACCGTGAGCGTGAGCGTCAACTTGAACGTCAGAATGCTATGCGTTTAGAAAGCATGTTTGATCAGATGGAACAAGGCGATGTGTCATTCTTGAATATCGTATTGAAAACCGATGTTCGTGGTTCGCTTGAAGCACTACTTTCTGCATTGAATGAGCTATCAACTGATGAAGTTAAAGTCAGAGTAATCAGCTCAGGCGTTGGTCCTATCTCTGAATCTGATGTGACACTTGCAGAATCTAGCGAAGCGGTATTGTTAGGTTTCAACGTTCGTGCTGATGCGACCGCACGTCGCAAAGCGGATGCCGCCAACATGGATATCCGTTATTACAGCGTTATCTATGGTTTGATTGATGATGTGAAAGCAGCTATGAGTGGTATGCTTGCGCCAGAACATCGTGAGAAAATCCTTGGTGTTGCAGACGTTCGTGAAGTATTCCGTTCTAGTAAGTTCGGTGCTGCTGCTGGTTGTATGGTGGTTGAAGGTACAATTTATCGCAACAAACCGATCCGCGTATTGCGTGATGACCAAGTTATCTTTACTGGTCAATTGCAATCATTGCGTCGCTATAAAGAAGACGTTAATGAAGTACGTACTGGTATGGAATGTGGTATGGCTGTTCGTGGCTATGATGTCGAAGCTGGCGATAAGATCGAAGTCTTTGAAATCCAAGAGTTTGCACGTACTATCTAACGTTACAGTTCGATAGCAGGATATCTAATCATGCAATATGCTTAATCAGCTGAGCAGATTAGTATCTTCTTAATATCTAGCTGTACTTAGGCCTAACAGGTACATCCTGCTAGGCCTTTTTTACCAACTATTAGTCCTAAAATTTGTTAATAAGCCAATATATCAATCAGTGAAAATAAGCCATATTAAAGTAAGGTAACAATATGAACCAACGTCTACAACGCTTAGCCGACCAAATTCAACGTGAGCTTGCTGTTCTCATCCGTGATGCAGTCAATGACCCTCGTTTAACTGGTTTTGTCACTATTTCTAGTGTCAAAGTTAGTCCTGACCTAGGGTATGCTGATGTATATGTCACCATCATGGAGCCTGAGCTTAATGATTCCATGAATAAGACCAATCATGAAGAAAGCATCAAAGTACTTAATAAAGCGGCGGGCTTTTTGCGCACCGAATTAAGCCACAGCCTAAAAACACGTACCACACCACGCTTGCGTTTTCATTATGACGAAGTGACTGCTCGTGGTAATTACATGATGGATTTAATCAGTAAAGCAGTTATTAAGACTGAAGAAAATGAGTCTGACGAGCAAGAAAACGAAGAGTAGAAGGGTAAAAGTCGTTATGTCTATCGCATCTACGCAAGCGGATAAAAAGTCTAGTAATCACCCTAACAAGATTAAAGTCTCAGGTGTTATTTTAGTTGATAAACCCAAAGGCATGACTTCACAGCAAGTGGTGTCAAAGGTGAAGTATCTTTTTAAGTCGCCAAATCATGACAGTAAAAAAGCGGGGCACACAGGGACACTTGATCCAATGGCAACTGGTCTATTGCCGATTTGTATGGGTGAAGCGACAAAATTTAGCCATTATCAGCTAGATGCGGACAAATCCTATCAAGCAACTATTCTACTTGGCGGTCAAACTGATACTGGTGATGCCGATGGTCAAATCACTGCTAAGGCACCCATTCCAAAATTTGATGATGTACTGTTAGACAAAGTCGCTCAGCAGTTTTTAGGTGCTCAGCAGCAGATACCACCGATGTATTCTGCACTAAAAAAAGATGGCAAAAAACTCTATGAGTATGCTCGTGCGGGAATTGAGGTAGAACGAGCGCCTAGAGGTATTGTAATCAAGGCCATTGATTTAAAAGCGCTTGATCATGAGAAAATTCAATTGACAGTGACCTGTACTAAAGGGACTTATGTGCGTGTACTCGGTGAAGACATCGCTAAAGCGATGGGTACATTAGGGCATTTGACTGCATTACGCCGTACGCAGGTTGGTGATTTTAAAATCAATGATGCGATTACTTTGCCAGACTTAGAAGCATTAGTGTTCAATAACAGGCAAGAGCAATTGATGCCGGTAGATGCTTGCATTAATATTGAAGCTGAGATGGTGTTGACGTTTGAGCAGTGTGAGCGTATACACATGGGTCAACGCTTGAATGTATTTGAGCAACTGACAGACAGTCTGCGCGACTATATTTCAACTAGTATCAGTCATCAGTCGTCTGTGTCAGAAAACGACGATATCCAACTAGATAGTGATATTGTTAGTAGTGACGATGACCAACAACCCTTGATCCATGAGATTCCAGTTGATATTCGTTTGATAAATCAGCAAGGTCAGTTTCTTGGATTGGGTGCCGTAAGTCTCAACGGTAGATTGCAGCCTAAAAAGCTAATCCAGCGTTAATGTTACGGTTCTTATATAACCCTCGTTTAAACACGATTTAGCTTACTAATAGTTTACACTAATCACATATCCTCACATTTTATTGCAGGTTTCACCTATGGTGGAACCTGTTTTTTTTGTACTTTAGATCTACCGGATAGGAAGTCTGGATAGAAAAATAAATCGAACTAAGACTCTAAGAATAAGAACATAAAAAAATAATAAGATAAAAAGTCATATATCAAAAATAAAAACTAGGTTCGAAAGAGAATATTTAATAGGAACAAGATGGGTCAGAGGAAGACTATATAGCCAATAATAATAACGACTCATAAAAATAAAGTATGAATAATAAAACAACTAAAAGAAAATCACTCATAACGAAAAAAGGAATATCATGAAAACCATCGCTTTTTTACTACACAATAACTTCGAGCAAGCAGAATACGAAGAGGTTAATAATCAACTCAAAGATAAAGGTTACAAGACACTTCTTATAACCACAAATAAAGAAAAAGAAGTGCAAGCCATGCAGCAAGATGTAGACAAAGGCGACACCTTTATTGCTGATATTTTTGCAAAAGACGCAAGCATTTCTGATTATGATGCGTTGGTGCTACCAGGTGGTACTGTCAATGCGGATACGATTCGTGGCAATGAAGAGGCTCATAGTATTATCAATGCTATCAATGATGCAGGCAAGCCATTAGCTGTCATTTGCCATGCTCCTTGGGCACTTATCAATACAGGTATTGCCAAAGGTAAAACGCTCACTGCTTATCATACGCTGCAGATAGATTTAGAAAACGCTGGTGCAAAATTTGTAGATCAAACAGTACAGGTAGACGGTAATTTGATTACCTCACGTAATCCAGATGATATCAGCAATTTCGTTGATGCTATTGATAAGGCATTATCTTAATTTTTCTACCCACTTACTGAGTAATTAATTACTTATATTTCTTAAACATTCACAACTGTAACTGAGGAAAATATTATGTCAAACTCTAACCCAAGCGATACCAAGCTTGAGCAACAACGTTCTGAGTCAGCAACTGCAGCGCTTAAAAGCCAAACTGAGAACAATCATACTGAAGATAGTGAAGCCGCAGCAGATCGTATTGCAGACAATGTAAAAGACGCTAAAGAAGACAAGTAGAGTATGTGACGTGTCATCCATAACAAGGTGACACTGATATATTTGCTGATTATCTCTACATCTCAATATCACTGATGACATTTGCATCTCAATGTAAAAAGTATAAAACAGCTACTTCAAAAAATAATAATTCAGGAGCTAATATGAGTAATTCATTGAATAACATGGATGAGCAAGAAAAAGAGATTGAAAGGCTTGCAGAAGACATGAATCCTAGCGAGCATGCTACTCCTGATAGTTTAGCAGAAGTTACCACAGCTGCACCGCTTGAAGATGATGAACTAGGCGGTAATGCGACGGAAGATGACGTCAAGAAATAAGCAAATTCTATTGCCTATTGACGGATGATTTAACTATAAAAAATAAATCTGACTTTACAAGTATTATGAAAAACTGCTGCTAGTTCAGCAGTTTTTTGTTATAATCACCGTCACATTTACATTAGGTTGAGATCAGACATCGTGCTTCATAGACTGTCCAAAACGGATAGTTATATTAAGTGCTCTCTCATCGCAACTTATCCTAAATGGTCGTTATGACTCATTAGCTTGTCGTACACTAGGTCAACTCTAGTAATGCAGGGTTGTCCTGAATGACGTGCAGGCTATTTTATTTACTATTCTACTGCTTTAGATCTTACTCAAATTCGAGAATGTCTTAAAGTTTTTAGCATTGCCGGAGATATTTATGCTAACTAATACCGATCGCGAACAAATCATTGCTCAATACCAACGTGGCGAAAATGACACTGGTTCTCCAGAAGTTCAAGTAGCTCTATTGAGTGCTCGTATCAACGATTTGCAGAACCATTTTAAAGCACATAAAGCTGACCATCATAGCCGTCGCGGTCTTATCCGTATGGTTAACACGCGTCGTAAATTGCTTGATTACCTAAAAGGTAAAGATCTTGGTCGTTACACCACGCTTATCAGCCAGTTAGGTCTACGTCGTTAATCTAACGACAATAGTACGAGTGGATGCTAAAATAAAAGAAGCCATCATATGGTGCTATTTTAGAATTTTTGCTGATTCGCTTGGAACTTGCTTGTTGCTATCGATAAAATAGATTTTTCTAAAAACGGTGTGGAATAGTTTCACGCCGTTTTTTTATGCTTATTCATTTTCAAGATTGATTTTGGATAGCATTGGTTATAAAGACCAATTCAAAGTAGGTAATAGAAGTTTTCGTAAAAACAGTAACACTAGAGCCTAGAGCTAAGTGTTTTCTATCGATAATTGCTCTGTTCCGCAATTCATTGGTCAATGGCTATAAATCACTGTAAAATAATGCCTTGTGAGTTTGATAGTATATCTACTACATATATGGTGACTATTTATAAAATACCCGTTTCTTAGCTTATAGAATAGCTAGCTGCGCTAATATCCAACTCTCAAAAGCGCAGAAAAATAGCCTGTAGGGTTTTTAGCACCGAAGTCTTTTGACTTAAGGTCTTTTTGATAGTATTTATAGTAAAGCCAAAATTGAATGACCAAATATACACAATAGTACGATGTCTAGCACCGATAGGCATATGGAATAACTAGGTAATGTTATTGGCACTGGTTGAGATGATTTCTGAGAGAAAGACTGTCAATTATTAGTCATATACACTAGTAGTCACATACACAGATAGTAGTCACATACACAGAGTTTTAATGAAAAATATCAGCTTTTTATAATGCTGATATTACTTTCGTCAGTCAACATTAGGAAGATTATATGACAATGTTTAACACCATTAAGCGTGAATTTCAGTATGGCAACCAACAGGTTGTGATCGAGACAGGTCGTATTGCTCGTCAAGCAAACTCTATCTTAGTACATATGGGCGGCGTTACGGTACTTGTCGCAGCAGTGGTAAAGTCAGAGGCTAAAGAAGGTCAAAACTTCTTTCCGCTAACGGTTAATTATCAAGAAAAAATGTATGCAGCGGGCAAAATTCCAGGTGCCTATGGCAAACGTGAAGGTCGTGCAAGCGAGTTCGAAACCCTAACCTCGCGCTTAATCGATCGTCCGATTCGTCCGCTATTCCCTGAAGGTTACGTTAACGAAATCCAAATTACGGCAACGGTTGTTTCATCAGATAAGACTCAGTCTGCAGATATCGCAGCCTTAATCGGTGCTTCAGCAGCATTGGCCATCTCTGATGCGCCATTCAATGGTCCAGTCGCAGCTGCTCGTGTTGGCTTTATCAACGGCGAGTACATCCTGAACCCAACGATTGAGCAGCTTAAAGAGAGTGACCTTGACCTAGTGGTTGCCGGTACTAAATCTGCTGTATTGATGGTTGAGTCAGAAGCAGCTGAGTTGTCAGAAGATCAAATGCTAGGCGCGGTACTATATGGTCATCAGCAACAGCAAATCGTTATTGATAACATTGCTTCAATGGCAGAAGAAATCGGTACTGCTAAGCAGCAGTATACTGCCCCTGAGCGTGATCAAGCGCTTACTAGCAGCATGAAAGAGCAGTTTGGCGAGCAAGTTGCTGACGCTTATACGATTACTGATAAGCAAGCGCGCTACACTAAGCTTGATGAAATCAAGCAATCAATTATCGATGCGCTCGCTGGTGATGCTGAGTCAGAAACTTACGCTGATACAGTATCTGAGCTAAAAGAAATTTATAACGATCTTAAATATCGTACGGTTCGTGACAATATCTTGTCAGGTAAGCCGCGTATTGATGGTCGTGATCTTGAGACTGTTCGTGCCCTTGACGTACAAGTTGGTGTATTGCCATACACGCATGGTTCAGCATTGTTCACACGCGGTGAAACGCAAGCATTGGTTACGACCACGCTTGGTAACAGCCGTGATGTCAACATGATTGACTCACTAGGTGGCACGATTCGTGACCATTTCATGCTGCACTACAACTTCCCACATTTCTCAGTAGGTGAAACGGGCCGCGAAGGTATTCCAAAACGTCGTGAAATCGGTCATGGTCGTCTAGCTCGCCGCGGTGTACAAGCGATGCTACCGGATAGCGAACGCTTCCCGTATGTCATCCGTGTAGTATCAGAGATTACTGAGTCAAACGGTTCATCTTCTATGGCGTCTGTTTGCGGCGCAAGTTTGGCATTGATGGATGCTGGTGTTCCACTAAAAGCACCAGTTGCTGGTATCGCCATGGGTCTGGTTAAAGAAGGTGAGCGTTTCGCTGTCTTGTCAGACATCTTAGGTGATGAAGATCATCTTGGCGATATGGATTTTAAAGTTGCTGGTTCTAAAGACGGTATTACTGCGCTGCAGATGGATATCAAAATCGAAGGTATTACGCCTGACATCATGGAGCAAGCGCTTAAGCAAGCCCATGCCGGTCGTATCCATATTTTGGACGCGATGAATAAAGTATTGCCTGAGAGCCGTACTGAAATCAACGCTCATGCACCAAACTATGCGGTAATTGAGATCAATCCGGATAAAATCCGTGACGTAATCGGTAAAGGCGGCGCGATGATTCGTCAGCTAACCGAAGAGACTGGCGCAGTTATCGATATCGATGATGGCGGCACGATTCGTATCTTTGGTGAAAACAAAGCGGCAACTAAAGCAGCTATCGGTAGAATCGAAGCGTTGACTGCAGAAGTTGAAGTGGGCAAAACTTATGAAGGTACGGTTGCTCGTATCGTTGATTTTGGCGCGTTTATTAACGTCTTGCCAAACACTGATGGCTTGGTACACATCTCACAAATCGCTGAAGAGCGCGTTGAGAATGTTTCTGACTACCTAAAAGAAGGTCAGATCGTTAAAGTCTTCGTCCAAGACGTTGATAACCGTGGTCGTATTAAATTGACTATGAAAGGTATCGAACAAAGCTAATCGATATCTAATATAGTCAACATCTAAAAACCGCTTTAAGTCTCTCATCATGAGTGCATAAGGCGGTTTTTTTATGGGTGTAAAATCTTATTTGCAGTAGAATATCTTATTAAAGTAACTGGTCTATATCAAAGTGATTGGTCTATATTAAAGTCTTTAGGAAGATGAATATCGATACGAACTTTAGGCAAATCTTGTAGGTGCTGTAAGAGTAACGGTAAGATATCAGCGTGCCAGTCTAACGCAAGTGAGCCTGCGTTTGCTAAATTGGCTGCGTTGGACACGTTAGCTCTATCATTTCGTGAGTGGTTATGAATAAGTGGGCGTGCGAGGAGGGCAATTCTACGAATACCTTGATAACGGATGAGCGGGATAAGCTGCTCAGATAAATCATTCAGCGCGGCAATCAACCATTGTGACCGTGTGGGGTGGTAAGGATGATTTGATACCACAAGATTAGCGATATAACTGGGCTGATTACCATTACTGCTGATACTTAAACCAGCTTGCTCAAGCGCGCGTTTATGCAGTAAGCAGCTGCCAACACTCAGACTGCCATCGCGGCATGCGCGATAGTAACGTTGATAATTATCAGCAAATAAAGTCTTAGCTTTTGTGAGAACAGGATCTAAAAGAATCCCTGCAGTATTGACTGGTAGAATAAGCAGCTGCGCGCTACTATTTAAGATAGGGGCATGGGTTAGTTGTATATTTGCCATTGTCAGCCCCTTGATAAAAGTCTAATAATTAGCTACTGTTTGTCGCCGTTTGTCTCGGCTTCTAATTGCGCTATTTGTTGTTCAAGTAGGGTGATTTGCTCTGCTTTCATATCAGTTAATTGCTTGTTCATCGTCAGTTGTTCAGCAGCCAGTTTTTCTTGTTCGGCTAAGCGCTTACGCTCGTCTTCTAAGCGATCTATTTCTTCTTTAGCAAGACTATCTGTTTCTGGCAAAGCCGCATTTAAGATCGCATCAGCATTAGGTATTTGATTAACTGTAGTTGTCTCATTAGTATTTGACGTTAAGTCACTATTGTTTAAACTATTGTCATTATTACCTAAGGACGTAGCATCTAATTGAGTAGCGCTATCTTGTTCGGTCGTCGGTGGTGTACTTTCGATAGGCGCAGTATTAGTGTCTATCGAATTGTTTTTCCAGACCAAGTAGCCAATCAGTAATGCCGCTAATATAATAATTGACCACCATTTCTGGCGTGACTTAGTGGGCTTTTTTTTCAGTGATTTGGTTGACAGAGGACGCATTTTTTGGCTTTTCATACTATAGTCGATTTATGTTAGAAATGTAAGTAGCCATACTATAGCAAACTCAAAATAAAAAGCCTATCTATTGCTAGATAGGCTGGTAGCTATTAAGACTTGACGCTTAATATTTAAGGCTTGAATTTTACTGTGCCGCTAGTACCAGTAGCCATAGCATCACGTATAAGCTGATCTTCCGCATGGTTTTTGGCACTGATTGCATCAGGATCAGGGCGATGTTCGCTATGTCCACATAATGTGCATTCGATGTACTCATCAGGTTCTGGGGCGACGATGTTTATTTGTACCACCGCATCCATCACTTGACACTTAGGGCAGCGAACACCAGATAAAAACTGCCGCTTTGGTCGCGTTGATTGATAGCGCATTTAAATCATTCCATGTGTTGTTGAGGCATTAGCAGCAGCACGGCCTTTTTTAGTATCAGCAAAACCGCTATGACGTAACAACGCATCGATACTGGCACTGCGACCACGGAAGTTTTCAAAGTTGGTCTTGGCAGGGAAGCTACCACCGACTGATAGGATAGTATCACGGAAGGCTTTACCAGTGACAGGGTTAAAAATACCTTCTTCTTCAAACTTGCTAAAGGCATCTGCCGATAGCAGCTCCGCCCATTTATACGAGTAATAACCTGCCGCATAGCCGCCTGCAAAGATATGACTAAAGCCGTTGGCAAAACGGTTGTAGTCAGGTGTCTGCATGATAGCAATGTCGTCTCGAACGCTATTTAGCGTGGCTAATATACCGTCATAATCTAGCGCTGGCGTATGCGCATGAATCAATAAGTCAAACAGTGCGAATTCGATTTGACGTAGGGTTTGCATGCCGCTTTGGAAATTCTTCACCGCCAATAACGCTGCAAGTTTGTCTTTTGGTAATGGCGCACCCGTTTCGACGTGGCTACTAATCAGCGCAATACCTTCGGCATCCCATGCCCAGTTTTCCATAAACTGACTGGGCAGCTCGACCGCATCCCATTCAACGCCATTGACCCCAGCGACATCACCGACCGTCACTTGGGTTAATAAATGATGGAGACCATGACCAAACTCATGGAATAGAGTCAATACTTCATCATGCGTCAATAGACTTGGTTTGCCATCGAGGGCAGGGGTAAAGTTGCCCACCATAAAGCAGACGGGCAATTGCTGATGATTTTTTTCATCATAACTATAACGCGACTGAAAACCACTCATCCACGCGCCGCCGCGTTTACCACTACGAGCAAATAAGTCAAAGTAAAAACCACCAAGCACGTTATCATCAGCATCAAACAACTGATAAAAGCTAACATCATCGTGCCAGCGTGATACGAATGCCGTTTGCTCTTGGACTTTGATACCATATAGACGCTCAACGATGGCAAATAACCCGCCAATTACTTTTGGCAGTGGAAAATATGGGCGTATTTCTTCTTGCGATAAACTAAACTCACTTTGCTTTACTTTTTCGGCGATATAAGCACTGTCCCACGCCTGTAACTCCTCAATACCGTAATCCTGCGCATACTTTTGCAACTGAGCTAAGTCTTGCTTAGCCGCTGGAGTTGCTTGCGTGGCCAAACTCCGTAAAAAGGTTTCTACTTCTGCCACGTTATCTGCCATTTTAGTCGATAGTGAGACTTCTGCATAATTGTCAAAACCCAATAGCTTGGCTTTTTGCTCACGTAATTGCAGGATTTGACCCATGATATCGGCGTTGTTTAGCGACTCACCTTTGGCATTGGTATGCGCATCAAACTCAGAAGCACGGGTGACATAAGCACGGTACATAGTCTCACGCAAACTGCGATCATCCGCATGGGTCATGATGGCAAGATAAACAGGAATATTTAAGCTTGCCACGTAATAAGGACTTGGTAACGCATCGACTTCTACTTGCGTAAGCGTACCGTTAGCAAGCTGGCGGGCTTTATATTGTTCGCCAGCGTCTGCGAGTAGCGCCAGCCCACTTTCGGTTAGACCTGCCAATTGCTCTTGCTGCAGCGGTAAGGCATAAGCTTGAGTGGCATCCAATACGTTATCTGAAAAGGTCGCTGATAAGGTGGAAAGCTGACTTTGAATAGCCGCAAATTTTTCTTGTTCATCTTTTGGTAATGCGACGCCTGACAGCTCAAAACTGCGTAGCGCAAGCTCAATAGCCCGCGCTCGTGCAGGCTCAAGCGTAGCAAAAAATGCTGTGTCATTGACGATGGTTTGATAGCGACTAAATAGTGGCTGATGCTGTCCCACTCGTGTGCCATAAGCAGATAATTTAGGTAGCAGTTCATGATGGACATGACGAATGTCGTCATTGCTCATGACACTATTGAGGTGCGATAAAATACCCCAACTGCGATCCAATGCCAGATTAATATGATCAAAAGTCATCACATCGGCCAGTGCTTGCTCAGCACTGATATTAGTCGGGCTGTTATGGCTGTCAGTATCTGCGCTCATCTCATCTAAAAATGTATTGGCTGCATCGATTGCACCGATGACATGGCTTTGTAATGTACTTGGCGAAACGTTGTCAAAATCGACAAGGCGTAAATCTGTAGGAAGGGTTTTCATAAAAGTATCCGATATCTGATCGTAGTGAATGAATTATTATTGAGTAAACGTCGTTTTGTATAAGAGATTGGCTTGTCGCAAAATCTAGAACGTCAGTAGCTTTCTGTTATTTTTCTTTTTTGCTGTCTCATTGATAAGCTATATAAAAGATGGGTTCGTTTGACGAAAATGCAACCTAAGCATTAACTATAAAGAAAGTGAATCGAGAAGATAGTGGATATTTAAGGGGTTTAAAAGGGATCAGTCAGTCTTTTAGAACAATACAGAGTGTTCTACTTACAAAGCGCTATCATTTGCTTGCAAATTAACCCTACAGCGAGTGAGGTTTGACTGCTAGCATCAAGGCAATGGAATAAAAAGATTAAGTACTACTGATAGCAGAAACTATGAATCAGTTGATTCATAGTAAAAATCACAATGTTAAAAGTAAATGATAATAAAACAAGGAGCAATAAATGAAAGCGACTCTCAAAAGTTTACGTGAAACCAAAGCCAATCCTGCGGTTAGTATCTTTGTTAAGACTCATCGCGAGCATCCTGCTAATGATCAAGATCCCATTGCCCTGAAGAACCAATTAAAAGTGGCTGAAGAACGCTTAACCAACGAATACGATAAGCGCACAGCAACTACCATACTCGATAAGATTCATGATAAGACCAAAGAGCTCAATCACAACTTAAATCTTGATACCTTGGCTATTTTTGCCAGTACCGACGATGTGCAAGTTATCCGTATGCCGATTGACACCACGGAGCGTGTGGTGATTTCACATCGTTTTGCGACTCGAGATTTAGTGCGTGATATGGCAAGCGCGGTGCATTATTACACCTTGGTGCTCACTCGTGATAATGCCCGTTTGATTGAAGCGTCTAATGATCGCGTGGTGAGAGAGTTCGATAAGGACGACGACCTGCAAAAAAATATGGATAATATTCCATTCCCTATTGAAAACAATGGTCTATATACGACAGGCGACGGTGGATCGGATCGCTCGTCTAATAATGAAAGTAGCTATCTAAAAGAGTTTTTTAATCAGGTCGATAAAAGTGTCCAAGAGCTGTGGGGTGAGCATAAAATGCCTTTGGTCGTCGTTGGCGATGCTAAAAATATCGGCTACTATAAAGAAGTTTGTGATCGTCCAGACAACATCATTGCCACAGTGTCAAATGCGACCAATCTAGAGGATGGTAGTGCTCAGCATATTATCAATAGTGTGCAAGAGGCGGTGGAAGGCTATCGTACATCACTGCATCAAGCTGCCATGGGTGAGATTGATAAAGCACGCGGTGCCAATATGTTACAAACAGATCTACAAGAAGTCTACCGCAGTGCCTTCCAAGGTGCAGGCGAGACGCTTTATGTCCGTCGTGGTTATATACAATCAGCCAAAATTGATGAAAAGGCGCAGACTTTGAGTCTTGCAGATGATGCGGCTTCAGAAGGCGTTACTGATGATGCCATTGGCGAAATCATTGAGCATGTCATTCATAATGGTGGCGAAGCAGTATTTATGCCACAAGATATTATGGGTGAAGATCAACCAATTGCTTTGGTGACACGCTATTAATTGCTAGATAGTGCTTATTGATGACAATCCTTTGCGAATTCGCCATTGATAGAAGATAGGTATAATATGGGAGCATTGGTTCGATAAGAATCAATGCTCTTTTTACATTGATGATATATTAAGCCTTTACCTAAAACATATGCTTGATTGCCGTAGATTGTTAAATGATGCGAAATAACATACCAAATACTCTCATGCTATTTAGCGTCACAGCAATGATAGCCTTTAGCTCCAGTCTCAGTATGGCAGAGACAGATGTGAATAATATATCTGTGAGCCATCTATCATGGGGTCAATTGCCGCCTTCTATTCAAAACTATTATCAAATAGACTCTAAAAAAAATAAAATGAGGCTAAAGACCAAAGATATTGTTGCTATTCGTTCTTGGATTGGCACAGTAGGAGAACAGTATTTGGTTCAATTACAGCGTTTCAATTCAACCAATAGCCCCGGCGAGCCAGCAGGAGAGGTCTTCACGCATTTATATGTTATAGATGAACAAGAGGTTTTACGAGTATGGCAAATATATGATTATGTACCCTGCGATGGGTTAGATGTAATCGCAGAATTCGCTAAAAACACCGCCGTAGTGACTGATATTAATAATAACGGTGTTGTCGAAGTGAGTGTGCCTTATTATCTCGGTTGTCGTGGTGACGTAAGTTACGATGAGATGAAAGTAATCATGTACGAAGGGCAGCAAAAATTCGCCATCCGTGGTAACTCTGCAATTTGTAACGCCAAGACAGGTCAGCCAGTTGACGCTACTGGTTATTATGGTGGCGACTATAAGGTTGATGAAAAATTACTACAGCAATCAGCGCTATCAGCTTCTCAAAAATCAGTATTTAGGCGTCACTTGCAATCAGTGTGGCGCGATAATCAATGTTCCATTTATTTTAAGTATGATGACTAATTCTATGACTATCACGACCTCTTTTGTGCTAACCAGCTATAACATTCATAAAGGCATGTCGCCGATGAATCGCCAAGTTAAAATACAAGGTATCGCCCAAGCGCTCGATATTATTGGCTCCGATGTACTGTGTCTCCAAGAAGTGCAAGGTCAGAATCTTAAGCGCAATATGCAATACAACGAATACCCTGACCAATCGCAACATGAATGGTTTGGTGAATATTTACAGCTGCAAAATAGCTATGGTAAAAACTCAGAGTATGAAAATGGTCATCATGGCAATGCGGTATTGAGCCGCTTTCCATTAGATCCTAAGCATAACGTCAATATCACCGTTAATAAGCTTGAGCAGCGTGGCGTCTTGCACTGTGAAGTACAACCAGTTGGATGGGATGTACCAGTGGTTGTACTGTGTGCACACCTAAATTTGTTTGAGCGTGATCGCATCAAGCAATATGAAGCCATTGCCAACTATGTTCGTAATGAGATTGCACCTGATCAACCACTGATTTTGGCAGGAGATTTTAATGATTGGAAAAAAATGTCTTGTGATAAGCTTGCTACTAGCTTGGGTATGACCGAAGCTTTCAAGCATTGTCATGGCAAACTGCTGCCAACTTTCCCAGCCAAGCTTCCGGTGCTGAGCTTAGATCGTATTTATGTGCGTAATCTAAGAGTGAAAAATGCATGGGTGCATACGGGCAAACCATGGTCGACACTGTCTGATCATCTGCCACTCAGTGCGGAATTGGCACACTTATAAATGATTATTAGATAAGCTTAAGTTATTCACTAAAAATAAAATTGAATGCAAAAATAAAGCAATAGATACCTATAAGGATATATAACGATGTCTACTCTTTCTCATAATGTGCTACCAACGACCCAACATGCTGTACTCATACGTGAGTTTGGCGAACCTGAAGTGATGAGCTATCAAGAGGATGTGGCCATTCCTGTGTTAACAGACAATCAGGTATTGGTCAAAGTCGCTTATGCGGGTATCAATCCTGTCGATTACAAAACGCGTCAAGGCAAAGGCTGGGGCGCTGATGCCATTCAAAAAGACAAGTTTGATAAAAATGAGCCTGCAATTTTGGGGTTTGATATGTCAGGCACTGTGGTCGATAGTCGTAATGAGCAATTTACTATCGGTACACAGGTCGCTGCCCTGACTTTTCATGGTGGCTGTTATGCAGAGTATGTAGCAGTCGATGCTGACATGCTGGCAAAAGTACCGAATTCTGTCACGTTACAGCAAGCAGGTGCGCTGCCTTGTATTGGACAGACGGCGATACAGTTTGTAGAGTTTGCAAATATTCAAAATGGTGAGCATGTGGTGATAAACGCGCCAGCAGGCGGCGTGGGTCACTTGTTGATTCAGCTGCTCATGGATAAAGTGGCTAAAAACAATATCAAGGTGACCGTTATTTGCTCACCAGAAAAATATGCCAAGCTTGATGAAATAATAGATACCAATCAGCTTACAGGTTGGATTGATTATACCAAAGATGGTGAATTCCCTGAATTACAGGCAGATGTGCTACTGGATTTGGTCGGTAATGAAGCAGGCGTGCGAGCGCTTAGCGTGCTCAAATCTGGTGGTCGCGTCAATGTATTACCAACGATTTGGGTGGATAAACTCAAAAAAGCGGGTAGACAGAAACAGTTAAAGGTAGCAGGTTATAAGGCGCAGCGTAGTGGTGAAGATATGGCGCGAGTTTTACAGCTCGTTGCAGATGGTAAGCTAACGCTACGTATTCAGCAAACTTATCCATTGTCTAAAGTGGTCGCGGCTCATCATGAGCTGCAAAAAGGTGCTGCTTTTGGCAAGATCGTTTTGGAAGTGAGCTAGGGCATGTCTTCAATATGAAGGCATGCGACTAAATGGGCTAAAAATGGTTAAATTTTGCCAAACGAAGTCAAATAACGGGTTAATATCGATATTAATCAGCTATTTTCCTTGTTTGGCTACCGTTTATCTCATTTTTATCCCCATTTTTAAAACGAGGACGCGCTCTAGCTTATATTAAGTTACATTAATTTAATGCGGTAGCACTTTTCGAAAGGTGAGGCTGATGCGCCCTGATGCGACAGTTTTGGTTTTTGTAATGGTGTGCTTCCAAAAATCCTGCGTATCGCCATGCATAACGATAAGCTGACCGGACTCAAGATATAGCTCAACTTTGACGGGCTTGTTCTCTTGTCTAATAGTTTTATGCTTAAAAACAAATTTTCGCCTAGCACCGAGCGATAAAGAAGCAATAATCGGCTGCGCGCCCAGCTCTTTTTCATCATCGGCATGATAACCCATGCCATCAGCACCAGAGGGATAGTGGTTAAGTAAGCAAGAATTAAAATCAACATTGATACCACTGCTTGATAACTGCTGCTCAATATGTCGTTTTACGTGCAACATCTGCTTTGTCCATGGAATGGCTCGACGCGTCTGTCCAGAGTAATAATAACTGACATCGTGGTCACCCATCCAGACGATTTGGCGAGTGGTAACATGTGTTTTACCAAACAACGTCACGATGTCAGACTGCCAAGGTAGCTCGGTTAGTAGATTCTCATACAGAGCGTTAGCATCATTGATAACTACCCCTAAGTCATTGACCTGACCATCGTAAGGCAACAGATTGTCAGTCGGTGTAGGCGCAAAAAGGTCAGTCATCACTTAGACGGCTCAGCTTATTTATGACTATGATAATGCTCATTGATAACTTGAGCACATAATTCAGGTGCTTCCATCGGCAGTAGATGACCGTAATCTAACAAAGATATGATGCTGTCATCAGGGACGAATTTTTGCCATTGTTGTCGCACTTTATGGTTGATAAACAACGTCGGCTTGCCAGTGATAAGGGTATAAGGACAGCTTAATTGCTTGAGGGCGGTATCGATATGCGGCGCGCCGAAATAGTTGGCGAGCTCTTGCTCAGGCGCAAATATCAGCGTGTAACTGCCACTGGTATCTTTGGACAAACTTTGCTCTGCAAATACCCGCAAATGCGCATCACTCATGCGCCTATAAGCACGTTGAGCGCGTAAGTTCTCATAATAATCATCGATGCTTGCCCAAGTAGATTGTTTGGTGAGGGTGCTTTTAAATGGTTCGCGACTGAGCAGAAGCTTACGCGGCAATAGATTATAGAGTCGGGCTTGTGGTTTGGTAAAGGTCACAGGCTCTATTAAATATAGCTGTGAAAACAGATCTGGGCGCTGGGCTGCAGCGATGGCAGTGGCAGTGGCTCCTTGCGAATGACCAATACCAACGATGGGTTTGTCTTGCGTTTTTTCTAAAAATTCAATAAGTATCTCAGCATCCTGCTCGCGCGTAAGACGACGGTGCTGCGGCTTGTCATACCAGTAGCCACGAAGCGCAAGCGAGCTGATTTTAAAGTCAGTTGCCAGCGCATTTAATAAGGGACTATAAGTACCAACGGTAAAACTATTGCCACCATAAAAGTGTGCTGGCACGCGAGAGGCAGTACTTGACTGTATCGATGGCGTAAGCTGACTAAGATTATAGTAGCGCGCTTGTTTTCCACTAATATTAATATTTTTTGCAAATGCTTTCATAATGTACACACCTCCTTGTGTCTGATTTTCAATGAAAATTAAGGGTTGTACTTAGCTGTCTTCGCCTAAAAATCCGCCACTTTGTCGGTGCCACAAGCGAGCATAAACACCGTGTAGATTTAACAACTCATCATGGCTGCCTTGTTCGATAATTTGACCTTTATCCATGACCACCAATCGATCAAGTGCGGCAATGGTGGAGAGACGATGGGCAATCGCAATGACCGTTTTACCTGTCATGATGTCATTCAGGCTTTCGGTAATGGCAAATTCAATCTCAGAGTCAAGGGCGCTGGTCGCTTCGTCCAATAGTAAGATGGGCGCATTTTTCAGCATAACACGTGAGATGGCGATACGCTGACGTTGACCGCCAGAGAGTTTGACGCCGCGCTCACCGACTTGGGTATCAAGCCCTGTATTGCCTTTATCATCATATAAGTCTTTGATAAAGTCCCATGCTTGCGCTTGTTTGGCAGCCGTAATAATTTCTTCGTCGGTTGCATCAGGACGACCGTAAGCGATATTTTCACGTACTGTCCGATGTAGCAAAGACGTATCTTGCGTCACCATACCTATCTGTTGGCGCAAAGACTCTTGGGTGACTTCATCAATTGCTTGTCCATCGATTAGGATTTTACCGCTATCAACATCAAAGAAGCGTAACAATAAATTAACCAAGGTAGATTTACCGGCACCTGAGCGTCCAACCAAGCCTATCTTTTCGCCAGGTTTAATGTCCAAATAAAAGTTATCGAGCAGTTTAGTCTTCGTAGTAGGCGTTGCTGATGTTTTCACTGTATCTAAGCTATCGCCTTCAACAGCGTCGCTATCATTCTCATAACTAAAATCAACATGATCAAAAACGATACGACCTTCGGTGACTTTCAAAGCGGGTGCGTTGGGCTTATCAATGATTTTTTGCGGCGCTGATAAGGTACGCATGCCATCTTGTACGGTTCCGATACTTTCAAATAGACTGGCAGTTTGCCACATGATCCAACGAGTCAAACCGTTCAAACGTAGTGCCATGGCTGTCGCGGCAGCAATCGCACCGACACCGACCGCGCCTTGTTGCCATAAATATAAGCCAATAGCCGCAGTGCCACTAACCAAAATCACACTGATTAGATGGGTTGATACTTCTAAATAACTGACCCAGCGCATCTGTGCATGGACGGTACCTAAAAATTGCCCCATGGCATTTTTGGCATAACTCAGCTCACGGCGTGAATGGCTAAACAGCTTGACGGTCATGATATTGGCATAAGCATCGGTAATGCGGCCAGTCATCAAAGCACGGGCATCTGCTTGCACAATGGCAGTTTGTTTGAGCTTAGGAATAAAGTACCAAATGGTCAGCGCAACCAAGACCAACCAAACAATGAACGGGATTAATAATAGGCTGTCCAGATTAAATAAAATGACACCTGACGTAATAAAATAAACGGTGACATACATAAACATGTCGGTGACGGTCATGACTGTATCGCGTACGGCCAGTGCGGTTTGCATTACTTTGGCTGAGACACGTCCAGAAAACTCATCTTGATAAAACTGCATCGATTGCCCAAGCATCCGCTGGTGAAAGCGCCAGCGCATTTGCATAGGAAAGACGCCTTGCAAGGTCTGAAAATGGATGAATGATGACAATGCAATCCATAGCGGACTCATGATCATGACGGCTAGCATGAGCAGTAGCATATCGCCTTTTTCTAACCACAGATTCTGCGGTGTATAGACGCCTAGCCAGTCAACAATATTCCCAATCCAAGCAAATAGCATCGCTTCATAGATGCCAATGCCCGCAGACAAAATCATAAATATCAATAGCCAGCCACGTAAACCGTTGGTACACGCCCACAAGAACTTTAGCATGCCATCACGGGGTGAAGGTAGCGGCATAGGGGTTTCAGGAAAGGCAGGGAGGCGAGTTTCAAAAAATCGAAATAGAGCATTCATAGGCAGTCATAAAACATCAATAGCAGTACGCCAAAATCAACGACATTACTCGTTATTTTGAATCTTTACTTTTGTTATTAGGATTGAGTACTATTTTAGCAAACTTCCCAATCAGACCTGCATGCTAATTGTAAATTGAAGGCTAAAGAGCTACTTGTCAGCAGTCGAATAAAAGCCAATAAATAGATTGCTGTGTAAGAAATACTTTGTTACATTCTATGGCTTTATCCTAATTGGCGGTTCGCGCTTTATCTTCAGTATATGAATGATGAGCGAATAATGTCCCCATAAAGCGGCAGTTTAACAAGGTAATAGCTCATGATATATTTGACGATTGCGGTGCTTTGTAGTGTCGCCGTTTCAGTATTGCTAAAAGTGTTACGACAGAAAAATATAGACATACGCCAGACCATCGTCGCAGGCTATCCGGTGGCTTTTCTGCTGACGTGGTTTTTATTGAAGCCAGACGTCAGTGGCATGAATGCACTTGGCGTTGCATGGGGCATTATTATCGCGCTTGGTATCCTGCTTCCCGCCGTGTTTATTGTCCTTGGAAGGGCGATTGAATCTGTGGGAATGGTAGCAACCGATGCGGCTCAGCGGCTGTCGTTGATTATTCCTATCGTCGCGGCTTTTTTATTGTTTGGTGAAGTACTGACCAGCACGCGAATATTCGGTCTGTTATTAGGCTTTCTAGCACTCGGAGCGTTGATTTATCGTCCGCAGCAGGGTCAGATTAGCAGACAAGCGAAGCATACACCGCTATGGCTGTTTGGCGTATGGGCAGGCTATGGCATTATTGATATCTTGTTTAAGCAAGTTGCCAAGCAGGGCACTGCTTTCCCTCTGACATTATTTGTCAGTTTTGGTTTAGCAGGATTATTGCTGTTTATTTATTTGCTGATTACGCGGGTGCGCTGGCAGGGGAATGCGCTGATCGCAGGATTGTTATTAGGTGCGCTCAATATGGGCAATATTTATGCTTATGTACGTGCGCATCAATTATTGTCCGAGTCGCCTAGCATCGTCTTTACCGGTATGAATGTCGGTGTCATTGCAGTGGCAACCTTGATAGGGGTCGGTGTGTTTAAAGAGTCGCTTAACCGTATTAATGTCTTGGGTTTATTATTAGCCATTTGCTGTGTGGCAGTGCTGTTTTTAGCATGAACGTTTAGCCTAGTGAGTTTGCTCATAGGATAGGTGATAATTATTTTATCAACGCATTAACTTATCAGATATAGGCACAAAGAGCGTCCTATGATAAGGTTGTCTACAAACAGTAAGGCTGATATAAGCCAATAAAAAGCGATTTACTTTGTGACACTTGACCTCAACCAATAACAATAGGACGCACTCTCAATGGAATATCAAAACCAATATAAAAAACAGCTACAACGTATTAAAAATGGTTCAGGGTTCATTGCGGCACTTGATCAAAGTGGTGGCAGTACACCAAAAGCGTTAGAGAATTATGGTGTCACAGGCGATGATTATGACAACGATGAAGCCATGTTCGACCAAGTGCATGAGATGCGCGCGCGTATCATGACTTGTGAGGCTTTTGATAATGAGCGTGTGCTTGGAGCGATTTTGTTCGAAGACACGATGGAACGTGAGGTCAATGGCAAACCGACGGCCAATTATCTATGGGAAGATAAAAATATTGTGCCATTTTTAAAAGTGGATAAGGGTTTGGCTGAGCAAATGAATGGCGTCCAAGTGATGCGTCCGCTGCCAAATTTAGATTTGTTACTCGATAAAGCCAAAAACTATCCAGTATTTGGTACTAAAATGCGCTCAGTAATTTATGAGCCGAATGTCGATGGCATTGAGCTGGTCGTGCAACAGCAATTCGATGTGGCAAAACAGATACTCTCAAAAGGTCTGATGCCAATCGTAGAGCCTGAAGTAGATATCAACAGTAGCAAAAAGCATGAATGTGAAATAATACTCAAAACTAATATTTTGCGCAACCTTGAGCGTTTAAACGATGAGCAGCAAGTGATGCTAAAACTGACTTTGCCAGAAGAAGCGGGTTTTTACCAAGAGCTGATTGATCATCCAAAAGTGCTAAAAGTTGTGGCGTTATCGGGCGGCTACAGCCGTGGCGATGCTTGTGCTAAGCTCAAGCAAAATCCAGGTATGATTGCTAGTTTTTCACGGGCCTTTACTGAGGGGCTGAGTAAGCAGCAAAGTGATGATGAGTTTGCTAATACTATCAACACGTCTATTGAAGAGATTTATGAGGCGTCGAAGGTTTAAAGCCTTCAACCTTTATAATTGATTTTGAATCCCAGCTGACTTTAGGTTTGCTGGGATTTTTTTAATGGCATTCACAGTAGATATTTATTAAACCTGTGTTTGTTTTCATGGTTTCTGGAGAGGTTGTGTTTCGCTTTATTACTTTAGGATTGTTTTTATTAAGTTGGAGTGTTTCTAGTCAGTCTATGGAGCCTGTAGGCTATTCAGGTACTTGGGCAAGCGCTGCTTATTTTAATAATGCCATCGATGTTATATCAGAGACAGTTAATATCGATATTACAGATGATGCTAATAATGCTGGTTATACAGTGAGCTATAAGCTGTATAACAATCGTGAAGGGCTTCAATTCCCATTGGTTTTTGAAGTATTCGATGAATTTAGACAAAGTAATGAGTTCGAAATTACTGTCGGTGGTCAATCAGTGCCTATCGTAACGGTTACTGAAGATAATAACGGGCTTGAGACATCTGACTTCTATATGCCAGCCAATACTGGTTTAGAGCAATTCAGAGCAGATTCAAAGTATATCAACCTGAATTTGTCGTCAGGGTTGCATACTATTACAGCTACTTATGACGTCCAGCCGCATTATTATGGCAGTGATTGGACTGGGATAAGCACTTACTCTTATTCGTTAGTGCCGATGAAGGAGAGCGTCAGTGATGATAAGCAGTTTAAAGGGTCATTTATTAAGCTAAATTTCAATGGTGGTTTAGACTATATCAGTATGGATATCGATGGCACGAAGAATACTTTACCTTCTAATAACCAATGGCATTTCAACGATAGTCTTGCGAAAGAGATTGATTTTATTATTCAAGCACCTCTGAATCCTGTGGCAAAAATTTTGACGGCTGTTTCGCCATTCATAACTATAAGTTTCGCGCTATTTGTGTTGGGTGGACTGCATTTACGTATGATGAAACGTAGACAGCAAGCCCAGCCCGAAACCCTTTGGACAGTCATGCTCGTGGGTGGTTTCCTAGTGCCTCTGCTTAGCCTGATAATTTATTACCTCTATCTACTGTTGACAGATATGATCATTGGTCAAGGCGCAACAGGAGAAAGTCGCGATTTGTTCTTTATATGGGTTTTGCCGTTAGGCTATATAGTAATAACACCTATTTATTTGATAATTAGTTTTGTGGCTTTTATGATGGTTAAACAGACGGTTACTAAAACAGTAAAGTAATTATAGTTGAAGGCTGTAAATAGCTTTGTGATTCGCGAACAGCTAGCTGACGAGCCATTTGAGAGAATATTAATGCGTAGGACCATTTTAGGATTGCTTTTATTAAGCCACAGTATGTTTAGCTATGCCAATATGGCGTCTCCCATTATCGACGGTACTAATGCCAGTACGGCATATTCAAGCAAAGATATCGATATATTGTCTGAAAACATAGATATCAATATTGCTGAAGGTTTTAATAAAGCTGACTATGATGTCACTTACGAAATTTATAGCGCTAAAGAAGGCGATCGAATACCTTTGGTTTTTGAGGTGTTCGATAACATAGATAATGATGCAGACAAAAGCTTTATGGTCGAAGTCGACGGGCAAGCGGTACCAGTACTTATCAATTATGATTATGAAAGTCATTCAAAATCATTGCCCGCTTATCATGATCCAGAAACGGATACGGCTGTGCCGTTCAATAATGACGCTAAATACTTTGAGATACACTTAAGCGAAGGCAATCATGTCATTAATGTTAAATATTCTGCCTATCCTACAATAAACCGTAGTGATTGGACCAATCAATATATCTATAGCTATTCATTAAAACCTGCCAAAACTTGGAAAAGCTTTGGTGACCTCACCGTTAATCTAAAGATTGCTGGTGAGTCGAAATACTTGAAGACTAATCTTGGCGAACCTTTAAGTGGGATGATAAAAGCAGATTCGAAGTGGGTCTTTGATCATCTGCCTCAAGATGTTCTTGAGATATCTTATCAACCACAACCAATGCCTCTAGCAAAGTGGTTAATTAACTTAGACTCATTAATACTTCTGTTGTTTTTAATATGTTTGTTAGGGGGTGCTCACTATGGACTTATGTATTGGAGCCGGAAGAAAAGCCTTAAAAGAGCATGGATGGTCACATGGTTAGGGATTCTGATAGTTCCATTTATCGTATTGATGATAGTTTTCTATAAGATTTGTCTTATAGATTGGTTACTGGGCGAGCATGCCAGCAGGTATCATGGTTATACTATTTTTATTATTATCTTTGGCTATCCACTGACTTTGCTTGTTTATTTAATCATTATGAAGTTATGCGATTCTTATTTGAAACGGGTTTTTTTACAACCCTCACAAGTAGGTACAAAAAAAGCTTGAACTCAGTGGATAGATTCAAGCTTTTTAAGTTAGCCAGTTTTCAGTAAGTAAAGCACTACACCTCTTTAATAACATGACCTACATTGGTTGAATCATCCGATTTCGGAGTTGATTTTTTATTAGCGGCCTCTTTATCCAGCCCTGCCGCATAATCCCGCACGTTTTGAGTGATTTTCATTGAGCAGAATTTCGGTCCACACATCGAGCAAAAGTGCGCCGTCTTATGCGCGTCTTTAGGCAAGGTTTCATCATGAAATTCGCGCGCGGTATCTGGGTCGAGCGCCAGATTGAACTGGTCGTCCCAGCGGAATTCAAATCGGGCTTTCGATAACGCATTATCACGTGCCTGCGCACCGGGATGACCTTTAGCCAAATCAGCCGCGTGGGCTGCGATTTTATAGGTGATGATACCGTCTTTAACATCTTTTTTATTAGGCAGACCGAGATGCTCTTTTGGGGTGACATAGCAAAGCATTGCCGTGCCAAACCAGCCAATCATGGCAGCGCCAATGGCGCTCGTGATATGGTCATAACCAGGTGCGATATCAGTGGTTAGTGGCCCTAAGGTATAAAAAGGTGCGTCGGCACAAACTTCTAACTGCAAATCCATATTTTCTTTAATACGGTTCATCGCCACGTGTCCTGGACCTTCAATCATGACCTGTACGTCATGCTTCCAAGCGATTTGAGTCAACTCGCCAAGGGTACGCAGCTCACCAAATTGCGCCTCGTCATTGGCATCTTGCAAGCAGCCTGGACGTAAGCCATCGCCTAGACTAAACGCCACATCGTACTGCTTCATGATTTCACATATATCTTCAAAATGAGTATATAAAAAGCTCTCTTTATTATGAAACATGCACCACTGCGCCATGATAGATCCGCCACGCGAGACGATACCGGTTAAGCGTCCGGCAGTCAGTGGCACGTACTCTAATAAAACACCCGCATGGATAGTAAAGTAATCTACGCCTTGTTCGGCTTGCTCAATCAAGGTATCACGAAAGATTTCCCACGTTAAATCTTCTGCCACGCCATCGACTTTTTCGAGTGCTTGATAAATAGGGACGGTACCAATTGGTACGGGCGAGTTACGAATCAGCCATTCACGTGTTTCATGAATATGATTGCCGGTGGATAAATCCATGATGTTATCCGCACCCCAACGTGTTGCCCATGTCATTTTAGACACTTCTTCATCAATAGAAGAGCCTAGCGCTGAGTTACCAATATTTGCGTTGATTTTAACCAAAAAGTTGCGCCCAATAATCATTGGCTCAGACTCTGGATGATTAATGTTATTTGGGATAATGGCGCGCCCAGCAGCCACTTCACTGCGGACAAATTCAGGGGTGATAACCGTCGGCGTGTTAGCACCAAAGCTTTCACCATCGTGCTGACGCATGTCTGTCAATACGTGCTGCTTTTGCGTTTCGCGAATGGCGATATATTCCATTTCTGGGGTGATAATGCCGCGACGTGCATAGTACATTTGCGTGACGTTGCCAGCTTTGCCATCGACATCTTTGGCACGGCGTGGTTTGTCGATATGAGCAAATCTAAGGTTGGCAGTACTGATGTCACGAGCACGCGCCAGTCCGTACGAACTAGACAATCCACTTAACTGTTCCGTATCTCCGCGCTCATTTATCCAACCTTCACGCAGCTTTGGCAAGCCTTTCGTTAAGTCAATCTCTACGTTGGGATCGGTATAAACACCTGAGGTGTCATACACATAAAATGGTGGGTTTTGTTCCCATTCGTTCTCAGAAACACCTTGCACAGGGGTAGGGTCAAGCGTGATCTCACGCATGGGTACTTGAATATCAGGGCGTGAGCCTTCGATATAGACTTTACGAGAGGCGGGGAGTATACGGTGTAAGTCGCGCGCGTCTTCTTCAAAACGAGCATCATCTGCCGTACGGTGAGCAGGTGTTTTTAGGGCATTTGCTTTTTTATCCGCTTTGCTGTCAGTCGCGTTGAGTGAAGCATTGGCTGGGATATGAGTTTGTGCAGTATTGGTTTTCGAGATGGTATCTGAAATAGTCATATGCTGTCCTAGCGTGTTGGTTTTTGAATAAAAGCAACACCGCCAGTAGCTGCGGGGGTAGCATCTGTAATCTAGACAAGTTTATCTCATGAGTATACAGGTGCGACCAAAGCGTATCGTCGCAGATAATACTCATCAAATATTGGACGCAGCTTTGTATCGATCCTCACTATCTGGACATGCAAAACGCATATTAAGACAGTAATGATGATAAAAAGGTATTTCTACGCGTCCTTTGTCATAAATAACAAAGTGCTTAAGACTTCCCTGCGTCGGTACTAACCGCATCAGGTTCGGCGGGTGATCTCTCAGCGAATGTATAAAGGCGACTACTTTAATAAAGCAAGCTTAAAAGTGAGTCGATAATACACCGCACCCCGAGTCTGTCAGTGTTGTAAATCAACTCAATACTAACAAAGTTCTGCAATGAGGGCTAATGATATTTAGATGAAAATATCAGGCTTTGAGTTTGAGGTTCGATGTTTTTATGAGAACGACTCTAGAGTACCAGTGATTGAAATCACTTGATATTACTGAGCTGTAGATAGCTTATCTAAATATTATGTAAAGCGAATGAAAGATTGCAGAGGTTGTCATTAAACTGTCATAAAGATTTGGCAAGATAGCACGCATGTCACAAACAATGCTTTTTTGTATCGTTGTTAAACTTTAGGAGTCCTACATGCGTTATTCGTTATTAGCAGTGGCCGTTAGTTGTACATTAGTGCTTACGGCATGTAATAAATCGACTGAAACGACAGAGCCAGCTGCGGATAGCAGTAGCGCTGTCACCACCACTGAAGCAACCACTCAGACAACCTCTGCTTCTACAACAGGTTTTAAATCTGCTGAGAATATCGCTATGAATATCACGGGTGCAGGGGCATCGTTCCCGCAGCCTATTTATGCTAAATGGTCTTACGACTACAACGCTGCTACCGGTGGCCAAGTCAATTACCAATCGATTGGCTCTTCTGGTGGTATCAAACAAATCGAATCAAAGACAGTCGATTTTGGGGCGTCTGACGCGCCGATGACGCCTGAAGAGCTAGACGCAGCAGGCTTGATTCAGTTTCCGACGGTTATCGGTGGCGTCGTGCCAATCGTCAACATCGATGGTGTTGAGCCGGGCGCGTTGAAATTAGACGGTGCAATGTTGGCAGACATCTATTTGGGTAAGATTAGTAACTGGAACGACCCAGCCATTAAAGCCATGAACCCAGATTTGACTTTGCCTGATGCCGCTATTACGACGGTATTCCGCTCAGATGGTTCTGGCACAACGTTTAACTTTACGGATTATCTAGCCAAAGTCTCGCCAGACTGGAAAGACACAGTTGGTGTTGATAAAACAGTCAAATGGCCAACGTCTGCGACTGGTGCTGGCGGTAAAGGTAACGAAGGCGTATCAAGCTATGTAAATCGTATGAAAAACTCTATCGGTTATGTGGAATATGCTTACGCTAAGCAAAACAACATGTCACATACTGCATTGAAAAACGCTGCTGGCAACGTCGTTCAGCCATCTGCTGAGACATTTGCTGCGGCAGGTGATATCGACTGGTCAAAACAAGCAGGCTTTTATAAAGTCATCACCAACTCTGGGACTGAGCAAGCATGGCCGATCGCTGCTGCGACCTTTATCTTGGTACATAAGCAACCAGAGAATCCTCAGCAAGTGGCTGGCGTGTTGAACTTCTTTGATTGGTCTTATACCCAAGGCGACGATGATGCCATGGCACTCGATTACGTACCATTCTCTGATACGGCCGTTGCCTTATTCAAGGAAAAATGGAATGAGGTAAAAGGCAGTGATGGACAGCCTGTTTATAAGCCTGCTCAGTAACCTATCCATGCTAATCATGAGTCAATAATTTTCTAATTATCCTCTCGAATAACTATTCTCCGGTAGTGATTTGAGAGGTTTTATCACAGCAAATTTGATGACAAGTTTGTTGTGATAAAACCGAATGAATGCTTCTACTATTTTGACTTGATTCTATTTAATGCTGAGACACTTATGAATGATTTAAGGTCCCAACTGGCTAAACAAAAGCGCTATGACTTATTGTTTGTGAATGCTACTAAGGCTTTTGCCATACTGGTACTCTTATCGTTGGGCGGCATTTTAGTCTCCTTGATCATTGGAGCGTGGCCGAGCATTCAAACATTTGGTCTTGGATTTTATACCAGTAATAATTGGGATACGGTCGCCAATGAGTACGGGGCGCTAGCACCTATCTATGGTACGTTGGTGACATCCTTTATCGCCATTCTGATAGCTGTACCAATCAGTTTTGGCATTGCCATATTTTTGACCGAGATGTGCCCAACCTTCCTCAAAAAACCACTTGGTATCGCCATTGAGCTATTGGCTGGTATTCCTTCTATCATTTACGGTATGTGGGGATTGTTTGTCTTTGCGCCTTTCTTCGGTGATCACATTCAGCCATGGTTTATCGAGCATATAGGGCCATTGCCTATCATTGGCAAGCTATTTACGGGTGCACCAATGGGACTGGGTATGTTTACGGCATCCCTTGTACTCGCCATCATGATTATTCCATTTATCGCCGCCACCATGCGCGATGTTTTTTCGGTCGTGCCAGACCTGCTTAAAGAGTCGGCCTATGGCATGGGTGCGACGACGTGGGAAGTTATGTTCAAGATTATCCTGCCGTATACCAAAGCTGGCGTGGTTGGTGGCGTGATCTTAGGACTGGGTCGGGCATTGGGTGAGACGATGGCAGTGACTTTCTTGATTGGTAATGCCTTTAACATCAGTCCGAGTTTATTTACCTCTGGTGTCACCATTACCTCAGCTTTAGCCAACGAGTTTGCCGAAGCGTCGAGTGAGCTACATTTGGCTTCTTTATTACATTTAGGCTTAATCTTATTTGTCATCACCTTCATTGTACTATCTCTAGCAAAACTCATGCTCATGCGCATGGATCACAAGGCAGGCAATCGGTAGTTGTTTGACAATCTCGATAGGTCTTTTACGGATTTATTGGACGTCGATAAACATTGATGGATATTGATAAAAGATATGGGAAATAAATAGTATGGCTGCTAACAATGCGATCAATGCACCACTACCGACTCAGCCAAACAGCGCTAACCGCTACAACCAAAGTCTTTATAACAAGCGCCGTTTGACCAACAAGTTAGGTCTAGGCTTTGCCATGTCGGCGATGGTTTTTGGACTATTTTGGTTGTTTTGGATATTGTTGACGCTCTTTGTTGAAGGCTTTCAAGGTATTGTACAGCTGCCTATTTTTACTGCTGATACACCGCCACCGATGAGTGCGGGCGGGCTGCGTAACGCCATTGTCGGTTCAGTAATGCTCGCGTTTTCAGGATTGTTTATCGGTGCCCCTATTGGCCTCATGACGGGTATTTATTTATCCGAGTTCGCTCAAGGCAGTATGCTTGGCAAGGTAACGCGTTTCTTAAATGATATTTTGTTATCCGCACCCTCGATTGTGATTGGTCTCTTTATTTATGCATTAATGGTAAAAGGTCAAAGTTTCTCTGGTTGGGCAGGCGCGTTGGCATTGGCCTTAATTGTCATTCCTGTGGTCGTGCGTACGACTGAGAATATGCTCAATCTGGTTCCTAATAGTATTCGTGAAGCGGCTTACGCACTTGGCACACCCAAGTGGAAAATGGTGACTCAAGTAACGATTAAGGCGGCTAGAGCAGGACTGACTACTGGGGTGCTATTGGCTTTTGCTCGAATTACCGGTGAGACAGCACCGTTGCTATTTACGGCGCTCAACAACCAATACTTCAGTACAGATATGGGCCAGCCTATTGCCAACTTACCCAATACCATCTACCAGTTTGCGATGAGTCCTTATGATAACTGGCATACCTTAGCGTGGGCGGCGGCGTTGCTGATCACGACCTCTGTCTTGGTATTAAATATTTTGGCGAGATTCATCAGTAGTAGAGGTCAGGCTAAATAAAGGCTGATGGTAAATTAAGGCTTGTCCTAGATTACCTCGAGCATTTACTTCCATTTATATTCATTGAGCTGGATTGGAACATATTATGAATGACGTCATGAGCAAAATCCGTACAAAAAATCCTGTCGATAAATTCAATGCGGCAGATAAATTTAATCCAACAACAGACAGTTTATTAAACAGACCGATGTCGACAGCAGCACAAATGGAGCAGCCAGATATTGCCAGCCTAACCAAACAAACGCTTCATGATATTCCCAAAAACATGCCTGCGGCAAAAATGCAAATTCGGGATCTGAATTTTTATTATGGTGACTTTCAGGCGCTAAAAAACATCAACATCGATATTCCTGATAAAAAAGTTACTGCTTTTATTGGTCCTTCAGGTTGCGGAAAGTCGACGCTATTACGTACCTTTAATCGAATGTACGATTTATATCCAGGCATGCGGGCAGAAGGCAATATTAACCTTGATGGTCAAAATATCTTGGGCAAAGACGTCGATGTGAATTTGCTCCGCGCGCAAGTTGGGATGGTCTTTCAGAAGCCAACACCGTTCCCGATGTCCATTTATGACAATGTCGCCTTTGGGGTACGTCTTTATGAAAAATTAAGCAAAGCTGAGCTGGATAATCGGGTGGAATGGGCGCTGAAAAAATCCGCACTATGGCCAGAAGTGAAAGACAAATTAAAGGCTTCTGGATTGTCTTTATCAGGCGGACAGCAGCAACGCTTGTGTATTGCCCGTAGCGTCGCGACCAAGCCTGAAGTATTGCTGCTTGATGAGCCAACGTCCGCGTTAGATCCACTCTCGACAGGTGCTATCGAAGATCTGATTGAAGACTTAAAACAGGATTACACCATTGCCATTGTTACGCATAACATGCAACAGGCCGCGCGTGTGTCCGACTATACCGTCTATATGTACTTAGGCGATATGATTGAGATGGGCGAGACCGACCAGATATTTACCAAGCCTGCCCAAACCGCGACGGAAGATTATATTACGGGTCGTTATGGCTAACATCGCGGTCTGAGCAAGGACGACGTGCTCGATACGTTCAATAAGATATCGTGAGCCAATCTGTTCGACTCAACAGCCACACCGCGCTACCAAAATATGGATTTTAGGGAATACCTCTTATGCAAAGCGATAAGCATATCTCCAAAAGTTTTGACCAAGACCTTGATGAAGCTATCCGTCTATTTCTATACATGGGTGATAGCGCGGCCAACCAAGTGGCGAAAGCGATCCATGCGCTTATCGATAAAAATGAGACACTGGCGCAAGAGGTGATTGATATGGACTTTGATATCAATCGAATGGAGGTCGAGTTGGATGAGCATATCTTGCTACTAGTCGCCAAACGCCAGCCCGCCGCCAGCGATTTACGCTTGGTCATGTCCATCAGTAAAGGCGTGGTTGATCTAGAACGCATCGGTGATGAAGCCGTCAAAATTGCTCAGATGGCCAAAAAAATTGCGGCACAAGGTAAACTGTCATACGGTTATGCGGAGGTGCAACACCTCAGCAATCAGGTTCGTTTGATGCTGCACAATGCGCTAGAGGCATTTAGCCAATCGAATGCTGAGCAAGCGTTTGAGGTCATGCGTAACGATAGCATGGTCAATGATGAGTATCAGTCCGCCATCCGTGCTTTAATGACCTATATTATGGAAGATTCACGGCACGTTTCAAAAGTCATCAATATTATGTGGGTATTGCGCGCGCTTGAGCGAGTAGGCGATCATGCACAAAATATTGCAGAACTGGTGATTAACTATATTAGTGGGCAAGATGTGCGTCATTCCGACTATGCGCTGGTCGAAAAAGCCGTGCAAGAAGCCAATGACCGTATGGCGGCGCGCCAAGTCAGCACCCTGTCTGCCACTAAACCTGCCGTCAAGTCAGCCACGGATTTTGTAGACTCAAACGGTGATGAGGGCTGAAAAAATAGTTCATCGTAAGTTTTACATCCAAAAAAACGCGCTATATTAAATAGCGCGTTTTTTATATTGTGGCAATAATAAAAACAATTAGCTCTCCGGCGTCCAACCTTGTGCACGCTCATAATCTTCATTATCTAAAAATTTATCACGTTGTTCGGTGAGGAATTTTTTGGCAGCAGGATCTAACATGCTTAGATGGTTTTCATTAATCAGCATCGTTTGCTGTTCAAGCCATTCTTTCCACGCTTTGTCAGATACCGTTTCTTGTAGCTCCTGACCTTTTTTATTAGGAAAAGGCGGGTGCGGCATTTTTGGCAATTCTTGCTGATACTTACGGCAAAATACCGTATTGGCTTGCGGATTAAAAGTCTCAGTCATAAGGCACTCCTTATTAGGGTTTAGTTATTATAAAAATATGTTATTGAATCACTCATGAGAATAGTTATACCAAACCCAAAAAGTAAGATTAGCTGTGTCAAACTCGCTTAGTCTACAAGGCGTAGTACTTTCATTCGTTTTCCTTGCTACTCTAATTTCTGTGAATGGTATTAGTTAGCACCTATTCAGCATAAGTGACTTAAATATTATTAGCTGAATTTACTTTACCTCATCATGGTATCAAAAACACCCGCAGCAGGGGCGGGTGTTTTTGATAGTAGAAGCTGTCAGGTCAACAATGCGCTTTTACGCAAACACTTCTAAACGACTGCGACCGCGAGCAACGGCTTGCTTAACTTGATTTGGCGCTGTACCACCTAAGTGGTCACGGGCTGCTAGTGAGCCTTCTAACGTTAGATAGTCAAATACATCATCACCGATAGCATCGCTAAATTGCTGTAGCTGCGCCAGTGATAAGTCACTCAAATCAACACCTTCTTTGATACCTAAGGCGACAGCGTTACCGACCACTTCATGAGCATCACGGAAAGCCACACCACGACGTACCAAATAATCGGCCAAATCCGTCGCTGTTGCATAGCCTTTCATTGTGGCAGCGCGCATGTTTTCTTTATTTGGGGTGATATTCGGTAGCATATCAGCAAAAGCCAATAAACAGCCGGTAAGGGTGTCGACGCAATCAAACAACGGCTCTTTGTCTTCTTGGTTGTCTTTGTTATAAGCCAGTGGCTGACTCTTCATTAGACTTAAAAGTGTCATTAACTGCCCAAAGACACGTGCTGCTTTACCGCGGACCAACTCTGGCACATCAGGATTTTTCTTTTGCGGCATGATAGAGGAGCCAGTACAAAAGCGATCAGGGATTTGCACAAAGTTAAACTGCGCTGACATCCATAGGATAATCTCTTCGCTCATCCGTGACATATGCATCATAAGGATAGACGCGGCAGAGGTAAATTCAATCGCAAAGTCACGATCTGAGACGGCATCAAGCGAGTTTTGGCAAATACCTTCGAAACCTAACAGCTCAGCAGTAATGGTACGATCGATTGGGAATGTCGTGCCAGCAAGCGCAGCGCTACCAAGTGGCATCTGATTGATACGGCGGCGCGCATCGACCAGACGTTCGGTATCGCGGTATAACATCTCAAACCACGCCATGACGTGATGACCAAAGCTCACAGGCTGCGCCGTTTGTAAATGCGTAAAGCCGGGCATAATAGTGTCAGTATGCTGCTCAGCCAAATCAAGCAAACCACTTTGCAAGCGTACTAATAAGGCAATGATATTATCAGTCTCTTCGCGTAGCCAAAGACGAATATCGGTGGCAACCTGATCGTTACGGCTACGACCCGTATGCAGTTTTTTACCAACAGCGCCGATGATGTCAGTCAAGCGCGACTCAACATTCATATGCACGTCTTCTAGCGCGATTGACCAGTTAAACTCGCCAGCCTCAATCTCGCGCAGTACCTGATGCAGACCATCAATAATGGTGGCTACTTCGTCAGCGGTCAAAATGTCACATTCTTTAAGCATGGTCGCGTGGGCGATTGAGCCTTGAATATCGTGACGCGCAAAGCGTTGGTCAAAGCCAACAGAGGCGGTGAAGGCAGCGACAAAGCTGTCCGTCGCTTCACTGAAGCGTCCGCCCCACATCTGCTGGCCTTGGCTGTTTGAAGGACTGCTTACAGGGTTGTTTTGTGCAGCGTTATTTGTTATCGGAGCATCTGTGCTAGAATCAGAGACAGATGGGTTTACATTTGATTCGGGACTACTAGGTTTTGAAGAATTGGCGTTCATATCGGTACAAGACAAGTCAGCAGAATAAGAGCTCAAGTATAGCAAAGGATGAGGTTGCCTTACTAGCGGAGCGCTTAGAGTTTTTTATTCCCAAGCTCATGGAAGTCATGAAGCCTTGGCAGTGGTTCATTTATATCTTTTTTTGGTCACTATTCGTCACGGTAATAAATCGCTATGATATTGCCACGTGGTCAGATTTTTTGATTCAGCTGTTTAGCAGAGTCCTGCAAAACACCTTGAGTATTATTCCTTCCTTATACATCATTGATTATTTGCGCCCCATTTTTAAGGGCATGAGCATACCTAAAGCCAGCATGTATGTGCTTACCTTACTCATGGTGGCATCTACCATATCCATGATTTTAGTCATGCTAATAATGATTAACATTGGTTGGTTTGAATATGATCGTCAAACTTTTATTCTAAATATATTGTTTGATGCGGTGATTAGTGGTGGCTTTACCTTGGTGTTCTTACTGTATTTTTTACGCCGTTATCGTGAGACGAATGCGCTCAAACAATCGTTTGAGCAGAAATTGAGTGCACAAAACGATGTGATCAAAGCACGAATCGCTCCGCATTTCTTCTTTAATACCATTAATACCCTTGTGTCACTGATAGAGTCCAATCCAGCAAGAGCTTCCGCTTTATTACAGCACGTTTCTGCCTTATTTCGTGCCAGTTTCAATGGGGCACGAGAGATTAGCTTTGAAGAAGAAATTGCTCTTTGTGAGCACTATCTAGCGATTGAGTCTAGCCGCTTAGCGGATAAGCTTGAAGTGAGTTGGCAATTGCCTGACGAAGATGTCATGTATGACATGGTGATTACCGCCTTGACCTTACAGAGCGTGCTAGAAAAAATGCTGCTGAATGTGGTAGAGATGACTACTGAAACCATTTATATCAATATTAGAGTCACTTGGCAGCAGCATCGGGTTGTGATTACGATTGGTGTCGCGCTGCCGAAAAAAACCATGATTATTAACCATGATTTACGTCAGCACATGAATTTTTATATTCAAGCGGAACGTTTACGGGCTTATTTCGGTCAAAGTGCGGATATTAAAAGTAGCGTTACCAGTAGTCGAATTATTACCATCATCGACTATCCCCTTCAAGATGTTAGTTTATGACCGTTTCGTTTGGGCTTAATTTTGTATTTTATTTCTCAAGAAATAGGTATGGCATACTTATTGCACTATCTTTATAGCTAATGCGCTGTTTTACTTTATATTTAGCCATGATTCCCCATAAAAATTACTATCGATAAATGCATCGCAATAAAACTCAACGCACAAGGCTATCAACGTCAATATAGCCAGTTATTGTTTCATGAAATAATTAAAGGTTTTTATGCTAAGTGATTGGTAATGAGTGCTAATATGTTGGTAAGGCCATTGAAAAAAATACTAAGTTTATCCTGGGATTGGAGTTTGCATGCGTATCGTAGTTTGTGATGATGAGCCACTAGCACGTGAGCGTTTGGTTAGAATTGTACAGGAGTCAGGTCATCAAGTCGTTGCTCAAGCAACCACGGGTGCAGAAGCCATTATCGCTGTCAAAACTCAGCAGCCAGACATCATATTATTAGATATTCGTATGCCTGAGATGGATGGGGTGCGCTGTGCGCAAGAGCTTGCCAAGCTTGAGCATCCGCCAGCTATTATATTTGTCACCGCTTATGATCATTATGCCATTGCCGCGCTAAAAGCCAATGCGATTGGTTATTTATTAAAGCCTGCCAATAAAGATGAGTTACTAGAAGCACTAGATAAAGCGAAAAATTTGAACGCGGCGCAGTTAAATGAGATTCGTAAACTCGAAGACCCAACAGCGCGTCCAGTACGTGAGCATATCGCTGCTCGTACCCACCGAGGCGTTGAGCTCATTAAACTCAAAGATATCTATTATTTTACCGCCGATCAAAAGTACGTCAAAGTCCGTCACAAAGATGGCATTGTCCTGATTGATGAGACGCTAAAAGAGCTTGAACAAGAATTTGAGGATCGGCTGTTTCGGGTGCACCGTAATGCCATCATCAACCTTAGCTTTTTGGACTTTTTAGAAACGTTGGATGCAGGACAATATCAAATACGCTTTAAAGGCATTGATGAGACACTTGCGGTTAGCCGTCGTCACTTACCTGCATTACGTGACAAGATTCAAAGCATGTAAACTGCGGTTTGCATTGTGAAATAACAGCAAAATAACCGTGAAATAATCATCCCATATCATCAAACCCTTATTTATGCTTAAATAGGGGTATTTTTTTGCGTCAGCATTGACTATATATGGTTTATATCGCCCATTTTTTGTGGAAAGTTTGCAGTATTGCTTAATACTGACATGCATAGTACTGATGTGAACAGTATCGAATTTATTGAGGCCCTTTATGAGCAATCCGCAGCAAACTGCTTTGACTACCTTGAATATCGCCACGCGTCAGAGCCCTTTAGCATTATGGCAAGCTGAGCATATCCGTGCTCGTCTACTAGATTTGTATCCTGAATTGACGATTAACTTGCTAAAAATTGTCACTAAGGGTGACAAGATTTTGGACACACCTTTGGCTAAAATTGGTGGTAAAGGTTTGTTTGTTAAAGAGCTTGAGCAAGCACTATATGACAAACAAGCGGACATCGCGGTACATTCATTAAAGGACGTACCGATGCAGCTTCCTGAAGGCTTGATGCTGGGCGTCTATTGCAAACGCGCCTCACCGACTGATGCTTTTGTGTCCAATACTTATAATAGTATTGATGAGTTGCCGCAAGGGGCAGTCGTTGGCACGTCAAGTTTGCGTCGTCAGTGTCAGCTTAAAGCCTATCGCCCAGACCTACAAATCAAAACCTTACGCGGTAACGTCGGTACACGTTTGGGCAAGCTGGATGCTGGCGAGTATGATGCGATTATTTTAGCAACCAGTGGTTTGCAACGTATCGAGCTGGATGAGCGCATACGTGGCGAGCTTGATATCAATGCCTGCCTACCTGCGGTTGGTCAGGGCGCCTTAGCGATTGAATGCCGTGAAGGTGATGATGAGGTGTTAAAATTACTGGCACCACTGAATGATGATAAAGCTCGTATCCGTCTCATTGCTGAGCGCGCGCTAAACCGTCACTTAGAGGGTGGCTGCCAAGTACCGATCGCCGCTTATGCCGTGTTACAAATGGCAGATGAAACGAGCAGCAACAATGATGATAACGGTGACAATGGCAATAACGACAACGGCAATGTGTTATGGCTACGTGGCCGCGTCGGTCAAGCGGATGGCAGCGAGCTGCTAAAAGCAGAAAAACGCGTCACCTTGATCGGCACACAAGCCGAGCAAGAAGTACAGGCTAATCAGCTTGGTATTGATGTTGCCAATATACTGCTTGCCGATGGCGCGGGTGATATCTTATCTGCGATTTATCATCCTGAATAACATGCCAGTATTTTGATTATCTTAGTCATAGCCCCAGTATTATTGATGCTAGGGCTATCGTTAAGCCAATTCTATCAGTCTTTTGTCATGGTACGTCTATGTCATCAACATTAAATCACGCCCAGCTTATTGCTAACAGTCAATCAAATAATGAGTCATCACTCACGCAAGTAGTCATCAATACTCGCCCAGTGGAGCGTGCCGCTGCATTGACGGATCATCTACAAGCAGCAGGGCTGACGGTGGTAGAGATACCGATGTTGACGTTACAATCGCGCCCAACGACTGAGCAAGACATGACGCTGATGCGCCAGTGGCTATCAGGCGATTATAAGGCGCTTGTGATTGTTAGCCCAACGGCGGCCGCTTCAGGACTGGCTGTTTGGCAAGCGCTTGAAGATGAGCGTCAAGCTCAAAACCATGACAATGATAATGACGATGATAATAATAATGAGCGAAAAGATATAGCAATTAATGCTCTGCAAGCGCCGAGCTACTTGATTGCCGTGGGTGAAGCGACCGCGTCGGTATTAAATAATGCCAAAATAGAGGCATCGAATTATCAAGTACTTCAGCCTCACATTGCCAATAACGAAGGTATGCTAGCGATGCCTGAGATTGAGCGTTTGCAAGCAGGTGACAAGTTGCTCGTGTGGCGCGGATTGGGTGGTAGGCGACTATTGGTCGATACGTTGCTGGCACGCGGTGTGCATATCGATAGCATTGCTTGGTATGAGCGCATAATGCCAGTCGATGCGATGGCTCAATATGAGCAGTGGCTAAAAGAGTTTTTAACCGATAATTTAACGCATAATATGATGCAAGATGCGTCGGCAGTGCAGCAACCAAAGCCAATCGTTGTGGTCAGTAGCGGTACAGCCTTTGAGCATTGGGAAAGCATCGTTCGGGCTGTAGCAGAAAAGGTATTAGAGCAAGAAACAGCCAGAGAAACTCCCGCTATTTTGCCTTATAAATTGTCAGACTTTTCTTATGTGGTGTTGGGTGAGCGTTTAGCCAATATGGTCGCTGAGCAGCAGTTAAGTTATTGGCGTGTGGAAGATTTGGCGCCAGAAACCATTCTTGCTGCTATCCATGCTAAAGCCTGTTAAATGTACCAACCGATGATCTGTCCTTATCTATTATGTTTCACTTTTTATTTATTCGCTTTAAACCTGTTTTGGCCAAAATAACGGTGCTGCCTTATGTCAATCAATTCTGAATCGTTATCTCAGGAACCTTCTGCTACTCAGCAGCGCCGACAAGCAAATGTGTTTTTGTTGCGCCTGCAGTGGCTGGTTATCTTGTTGCTTATCGCCGCCCTATTGTGGCTCTACATCAGCCAGCAGCGTTTCCAGCATAGTGTTAATGAGCGTTTGCAAAGCAACGAGCAAGTCGTCAGCCGTCTCAATGAGATGGACGATCGCATCTTTGCCATGAGTCAGCAGACGCTGCCAGAGCCTCGATCTGCCGCCAGTAGCCAAGCGCAAAACCAGTTAGATTTATTGCGTATTCAGATACAAGCCGCTGATAGATTATTGGCAGACAATAACGACAGTGCAGCGATTGATTTGTTGCGTGGTCTACACTGGCAGCTTTCGCAAAGTAGCAATGAGATTGCTCCAGCGCTAACGGTTGTGATCAAACAAAGCTTGATGAAAGACATCGAACGTTTGCAGGCAAGCAGCACTCAGCCCAGTCCTTGGCAGCTACAAAACCTCGCCATCCAAAATATTCAAGAGTTTTTGCACAGCTATGAGCGTGTGAGTAGCGAGGCGACACCGCACAATAGCACCGATAGTAATATGAGCCTCTCGCGCAAACAACTGACCATTCACGAAGTGATTATGACCTTGAATCTGGCCAGTCAAGCCAGTAATATGCGCGAACAAGAGCAGCTGGTTGGTTATCTGCGTCAAGCACGAAATCAACTACAAACCTTGGTGCCGAAGTCTGCTATTCCTCAAGAGTCAGCACCAAAGGCAGCCATGACTAATACTGAAAGTACCTCTAATGATGCGTCCGTAGGCAAAAAACAAACCTCTACCGACAAGAATCTACCAACCAGATCCTCTCCGACAAATATCGCAGAAGTTATAGATTGGTTAGATAAATTGATTGCCAATGCACCGAAACCAACGCCATTGTTGACCACTCAGATTTTGGATAAATCTCAGCGTTAGTGGTTCAGTGGATGTTGATTGATAGATTTATGAATATAAAAATAAGAGAAATGACGTTATGGACAGTTTGAATCAAGCAGCACATGTAGCCTCTAATATCGCAGATAATCATCCTGACGAATTGTCACATTATCCCATTATTCATCACCAGCCCATTCACTGGGGCGAGATGGATGCGTTTAACCATTTAAATAATGTGATTTATTACCGTTATGCTGAATCAGCACGAATTGGCTATTTGCAGGCGCTAGGTATGTTTGATGGTAATATGGTGACGGTATTGGCACAATCTAGCTGCCAGTATTTACGCCCTGTGACTTATCCTGATACTTTGCTATTAGGAGTGCGCTGTCAGCGCTTGGGCAATACAAGTATCGTGATGGAATATAGCTACTATAGCACCGCGCAAGCGGCCATCGTCGCGACAGCTGAGGCAGTCGTGGTACGGCTCGATAGTGATGGAAAGCGTAAGTTAGCTTGGACAGAGGAAGAGCGCGCTCGGCTATTGGCATTAGAAGCAAAAGTTGGTCATATACCGAAGCTTTAGCACTGAATATTAAATAAATAGCAAAAGGGCACGCTAACGTTACGTTAGCGTGCCCTTTTGCTATTTGACTGCTATCTAATCAGCCAGTCAGCCAGTCAGCCAGTCAGCCAGTCAGCCAGTCAGCCAGTCAGCCAGTCAATCAATCAGTCAATCAGTCAGTCAAATATTAATCTTGCTTTGGCGCATGTACGAAATCGATGACGTTCAAGTCAAAGCCTGATAATGCGTAAAACTTCATGGGTGATGATAATAAACGCATATCACGAACGCCTAAATGACGCAAAATCTGTGCACCAACACCAATGCTGCGATACGGCTGCTGAGCAATGGTCGATTGCGATTCATTGTCTGCCGCTTTGTCTAACGCCTCTCCTAAATCTATTGGCTGGTTGCTACCAATCCAAACTAATACGCCGCGATCTGAATTACTAATTTCCTCCAGCGCTGAGCGTACGCTCCAGCCACTACGACCCGTCATATCATTTTTGGCAGCAAACAAGTCGCGTAGTGGGTGAAAACCATGGACACGGACAGTGCTGACGCCTTCGCTCACATCGCCTTTTACCAAAGCCAAATGCGTTTCATCAGCGCCAAATTCGCGGAAGCGATGTAGCGTAAAGGTGCCGTATTCCGTTTCAAAAGGACGCGACTCAATTTCTTCTACCGTTTGCTCGTTCGCGATGCGGTAGTTGATGAGGTCAGCAATTGTACCCATCTTGATGCCATGCTCTTCGGCAAATATCTCTAGATCATCACGGCGAGCCATCGTACCATCGGCATTGATGATTTCGACAATCACTGCTGCGGGCTCAAGCCCTGCTAGGCGTGCTAAATCACAACCAGCTTCTGTATGTCCAGCGCGATGCAAGACGCCACCATTTTGAGCCATGATTGGGAAGATATGTCCAGGCTGGACGATGTCTTCAGGTTTTGCCGAAGAAGAAACCGCTGCTTGAATTGTACGAGCGCGATCAGCAGCAGAGATACCCGTTGTAACGCCTTCAGCGGCTTCGATAGAGACCGTAAAGTTGGTACTAAATTTTGCCTCGTTACGATCAGACATCAGCGGCAACGCCAACTGTTGGCAGCGTGCTTGTGACAAGGTCAAGCAGACCAAACCACGTGCATGAGTAATCATAAAGTTAATATCTTCAGGGCGCACATGGGTCGCTGCCATGATGATATCACCTTCATTTTCACGGTCTTCATCATCCATTAAGATGACCATCTTGCCAGCACGAATGTCTTCGATAATCTCAGGAATCGTATTTAAACTCATAGTAAGTCTCAATATTTTATTATTTATAGATAGGTGTGATGTGGAATATAAAGCATTATCTGTCTATTGTAACAGTAGATGCTACAGAGCGCTGTTGCGGTTAGGCAAAGTGCATTGGATCAAATTAATCCACCGTAGACGTTATTTAATCATTACTCATATATCAATATGAGGACATTTTAACGCTTTTCAGCCCACTGTGCTGCTTCATCTCGAAACTATATGGGCCAGTCTGTCAAATATAGTGATAAGTATTACTAATGGTCACGACGATTCATGTATTCAATGGTGTATTAAGCAAAGGGCTAATCGACCATGTGAGCCATCAGTCATTACTGGCTGCTTGGCTTTTTAGCCAATCCATAAACTGTTTACTGTGTTGCTCGCGTTGGTTGTCGGCAAATTCATAAAAGCTGGTACCAACTAAATTGTCTGGCAAATAGCTTTGCGGATAATAGTGATTGGGGTAATCGTGTGGATAGGCGTAACCTTGACCATAGCCTTGATTACGCATCAGTTTAGTCACGCCATTACGTAGGTGCAGCGGTACTGGAGAGGCATCTTTTTCTGCCAACGCCATCGCCGCATTGATGGCTTTATAAGTGCTGTTACTTTTGGCACTGGTCGCCAGATAAACCACTACTTGCCCCAAGATAATACGCGCTTCTGGCATACCAATTGATTGCACACTACGCAATGCTGCATCGGCAAGGAGTAAAGCATTAGGGTTGGCATTACCAATATCTTCACTGGCCAAGATGACCAAACGCCGCGCGATAAAATCAGCAGGCTCACCGCCAACTAACATCCGCGCCATCCAATAAAGCGCAGCATCAGGGTCTGAGCCACGTACGGACTTTATCATCGCCGAGATAATATCGTAATGCTGCTCGCCATCTTTGTCATAGCGTACCAGCGCGGTCTGAGCGACACGAGCGACCAATTCATCGTTAATGACGAGCGGTGATTGCTTGGTGTCCGCCGTTTGAATAGCCAGCTCTAATAAGTTTAGCGCCTTCCTAGCATCGCCATGCGCCAGTTGGCTGATAGTGTCCTGTGCTTGTAAATCAACCGTCAAATTCTTCAGCACTGAATCTTCTGAAATTGCCCTTTGCAATACCGCACTGATTTGCTCAGGCGTCAGTGGCTCTAAACGATACACTTGGCAACGTGATAGCAGAGCATTATTGACACTAAAAGAAGGGTTTTCAGTTGTCGCACCAATCAAGGTAATATCACCAGATTCGACCGCGCCCAGTAAGGCATCCTGCTGAGCCTTGTTAAAGCGGTGTATCTCATCGATAAAAACCACTGGCGATTCAAATGCCAATGAGTCCTTATTGTCTAACACTTCTCGCAGCTGTTTGACTCCAGTATTCAAGGCAGACAAGGCATGAAAAGGTCTGCCAACAGCATCAGCCAACAGCATGGCAATAGTCGTTTTGCCGATGCCAGCTTCACCATGCAAAATAATCGATGGCAGATGCCCTTGTTCGACCAAACGCCGCAAGGGCGCACCTGCTGCCAGTAGATGTTCTTGACCAATGATTGCATCAAGTGTCGTTGGGCGCATACGCTGGGCAAGGGGTGTGTCGGCATGAAAATTAGGCGGCATAGAAATCTCTATTATCAATTTAAACAGCTATCAATTAGTTCATAACGACAGTGATTAATGGGCTTTTATTGCTGCATCTAAATGACTACATCCTAGATTACATTCATCATTGCTATGGAAAAAGACCATATCTGTCTGTTTGGCATGATTTTCGCACTAATGAATATTAGACATGAGTAGTAAAAGTAGGATAATTTATAAAGATGCTATTTAGCATGTGTCTTGGTATGTGTCATACACAATAGGCTAACGCAGATTTACGTTAATAAAAGTCAATCAAGTGTACAGCTTATGTCCCAAATACTTTGATTTTTATGCTTTTATCCCTATTAACGGTTAAACAGCATTGATAGATCGCAGATATCACGCGCGATTTACGACCTATCATTTGTGATCATCCATTCATTAGGCATAAGGTATTACCGTCATGATGTCTCCGCCGATATTGCAGCGCTTGTTAGCTCGCTATTTATATCGCAGTGCCAAGCAGCAATCACGTTTGCTTACTACAGGTGAGATAGCGCTGGCGCAGTCAGTATTTGGCGACAGTATCAATCTCGATGAGGTTCAGCTCAAGACTGCTTGGTGGGTGTTGAAACATTATGCCGTTAGTCCTAATGGCCATATTTATTTTAACCCAGCAGATTGGATAATAGATTTTAGCGATGCTTCATTGAGTAAAAAAAGTTGGTTGATACATGAATTGACCCATGTATGGCAATTACAGCAAGGCTTAAAAGTGGTGCGCGGTGCACTTATTGATCGCCGTTATGATTATGTGCTCAAGACAGGTAAATCCTTCTTTAACTACGGTATCGAACAGCAGGCGCGTATGGTTCAGGATTATTTTATTCGTCGTCAGCGTGGACAAGACTGTCAAGCATTAGAAACTTGTATTCCATTTTTAATCGTAAAGTCTGACGACAATATGAAGTGATATCCATTGGCAATGGATTGCCATGACGACTTTGGTTTTTATTATTTTGCCTTAACAAGGACACGTACCCTTATGTTTAAATTTTTGCCAAAAAAGCCCAATTATAAAATGAATAAAGGTGTGGTTGATGATTCTATCAATCAAAAAAATACCCTTTTACAGCACTCGTCAACCTTGCTTGCGGCAACACTCAGCGGCGTATTGCTGTTAAGTGGTTGTCAGCAGCAAGCAGAGATTCAACCTGCGCCAGAAGACAGTCAGAGCGTTGAAAAAACGAGCACTGAAGACAGTCAGCCTATGCGCCCAAGTGATTCTGCTGCTGCCCGTATAAAGCAGTTTCAGCCCATATATGTCGGGCAAGCACAAAGGTTACAGCGTCGTTTACAAGCAGAGTATGAATCCCTACAAGCCGCTGATAGCTCAGATAGTGAGGATTCATTGCTGCTAAATGATGATACTGCTGCTAGCGATACTAATACTAATAACGTGGTGGAGAATAACAGCGATACAGCTGATAGCAACTCACTATCTGCTGACACCACAGACGATGAAGTGGATATCCCCGCTGAGGCTGATATCAATACCAGTACGGAAGTTGGCGAGCGTGATTTAACGGTGTTAAAGCGCATTAGCCTTGAGCCGCGTAAGCCCGTCATGCTAACAGAAGATCAAATCATCGAAAGCTACCAGCAAGCGATGGAAGCGCTTTATCAGCCTGTGACGACGCCTCTTAGCGCAGAAGATGTGGATACGTTAATCAATATCGCAACGTTAGTACCGCAATTATTTGAGCATGCAGAAATTGCCGGTAGGCTCAGTGCCAAGAGCCCAGCATTAGCGCGTTTGATTATTCAGCATCAGGTTTGGGAGCAGATAGAAGCTCAGCAAGTGATTGATATGCAGCAGATGAAACTGAATCAACAAAAAGAGTTTGAGACGCTTATGACTAAGTTTAATGACACCATTAAAGGTTATGATGAGCAAATTGCCAAATATGAGCAGACACTAAAAGAATTCCAGTAGCCGCAATTCTGTCACTCACTCAGTTATTCATTCAGTAACGGATAGGGTTTCTTTGACTTCCTCCCCGCCCTCAAAGGAAGGGGATTCCTACTAAAGACGGCCAAGCCCGACCGCGAGAATGTTTTTTGCTCCATTAACGTCTCTGTTATGGGTCGTTTTACAAGAACGACAAAACCATACTCTTATACCAAGCGCTGATCTACCTTTCGGACTGTCTTGGCGAGAGCCGCAACACGAGCAGGTTTGGGTGGTGTACGCTTCATTCACTTCGATATAGTGGCAACCTGCGTTCGCGCATTTATAATCCAGTTGCCGCTTAATTTCAAACCAACCTGCGTCATAGACGGATTTGGCAAGTTTGCCCTTAGTGAATGATGTTGATTTTATTTTACCAACAACAATTAGGCTGTTGGCTTTGACAAGCTTTGATGTGAATTTATGAATGAGGTCTTGACGAGTATTTTTAATCTTGGCATGAATGGCCTTGACCCGCTTTTTATTCTTAGCTCTTTGAGCAATGGCCAGTTTTTCAGCGTATTGATGAGTGACTTTGGTTTGTAGTTTGTCGCCATCACTATTGACTGCTGAATCTTTGCAGCCTAAATCAATACCGACCTGACCAGTGCCACACGCTGTTTTTGGAAATTCTTTAACCGTCACACAGACGTACCAGTTACCGCGATTGTCCTGTACCAATTCGCAAGTATTGATGGTGTAGAGCGCTAAGTTATAGCTGTCCCATAGGTCAATAGTGAGTTTTTTACCTTTAGCTAAGCTGAATTGCAGGGTGCTTTTTAGACACTTTTTACCACTTTGGCGGGTGCTAATATGCTTAATAGCGGTCTTTTTAAACGGAATCCAACCAAGAGAACTACGTTTGGCTTTAGGATTATTGGTGCGCCAGTTGAGTTTGGCTTTTTTAAACTGTTTACGAGCCTTGGCATGGGTTTCGGTCACTGCTTGTAAGGTTTGGCTGTGCAGGTTTAGATATTCACCCGAACCTTTGGTGTAAGTAGCCAAATCATAAGCTGAAAAGAATTGACCAGTACGCTTGAGGTGTTTAAAACTTAGCTCATTGACGTAATTCCAGACAAAGTTAACCGACCCCGCTAAGATATTTAGCTGAGTGGCATGTTTGTCTTTGATGCGTAGTTTGAGCGTTTTCATGGGGTAATTATGATCTCAATGTATTTGGTTATCAAGGTATGTTCAATCTTAGGTGACAACGGTTGACGCCTGATATCCACGCCCTAGAAGGACGTGGTTTTACGGCGTTTGATGATAAAAAGTGAACCATAAAAAATCCCGCACGATGGCGGGATTTTTTATGGTTCTAAAAACTAAAATATAAGTGACTATTTGCGGTCTTCAACTTTAACGAAGTCGCGATGCGTTTCACCAGTGTATAACTGACGTGGACGACCGATTTTGAACGGTGTGCTGTGCATCTCTAACCAATGGCTGATCCAACCAGAGGTACGAGCCAATGAGAAAATAACGGTAAACATTGACGTTGGGATACCGATGGCTTTAAGGATAATGCCCGAGTAAAAATCAACGTTTGGATACAAGTTACGCTCAACGAAGAACGGATCTTCTAAAGCGATTTTCTCAAGTGCCATGGCAAGCTCAAGCTTAGGATCATTGATGCCCAATGCGCCTAATACTTCGTCACAAGTTTCTTTCATTACTTGTGCGCGTGGATCAAAGTTTTTATAAACGCGATGACCAAAGCCCATCAGTTTCACTTCACGGCTTTTCACTTTTTCCATGAATTCAGGCACATTTTCAACTGAACCGATCTCATCTAACATCTCAAGCACGGCTTCGTTCGCGCCGCCATGTGATGGTCCCCAAAGGGCAGCGATACCAGCAGCGATACACGCGTAAGGGTTAGCGCCAGTAGAACCAGCTAGACGTACCGTAGACGTTGACGCGTTTTGCTCGTGGTCAGCATGCAAAGTAAAGATTTTGTCCATGGCGCGAGTGATGACGTCATTGGTTTGGTAATCAACATCAGCAGGCGTGGCAAACATCATGTATAAGAAGTTTTCAGCATAGCTAAAGTCATTGCGTGGATACATGAACGGTTCGCCTTGCGAGTATTTATAACTCATCGCAGCAAGCGTTGGCATTTTAGCGATTAAACGGATAGCCGTGATTTCACGATGCTCTTCGTTACTGACGTCTAATGCTTCATGATAAAACGCGGATAAAGCACCAACGACACCAACCATAATGGCCATTGGATGTGCGTCACGGCGGAAGCCTTCAAAGAACTTACGCAATTGATCATGAACACCCGTATGCTTACGGATTTTTTCAAAGAAATCTGCTTTTTGCTCAGCGTTCGGTAAGTCGCCATGAATCAAGGCATAAGCCACTTCTAAATATTCAGCATTGTTTGCCAATTGATCGATAGGGTAGCCGCGGTGTAGTAGCTCACCCTTACCACCATCAATATAAGTAATCTTTGATTCAACAGGAGCGGTTACTTTAAAACCAGGGTCATAAGACCAAAATCCTGATTCTTGTAGAGCAGCAATATCTAGAACTGGACGCCCTAAAGTACCTTCGATAATAGGAAACTCGTATTCTTTACCATTGACGGTTAGTTTGGCATTAGTGTCAGCCATAAATTGCTCTCCATTGGTTTTAGCTTGTTAGAATAAAATTACGACAGACGCATACCCTCGGTCTATCGTTAGTCAAATCATAAAAATGCATTTAACTCATTTAATACGCAGGGTATATTAGCAGTAATTACTTATGATTTGAAAAGACTTTTACCATCAATAGCACCAATTGGCACGGTTTAGTCGTGTTTATTCACTGTAATTTTTGTATCAAAATATGTCTGATTGGTTATTTTGCTTAGAAAGCTTGTTTTTATGGCAGTAAGTACAGCTACATTATCCACATAATTTTTAAAGAATTTTACGATAATAATGTAGCAGGTTTTATTAATATTCGGGTTAAAAACAGACAGAGTATGCGTAGTAGACGAATTGAGTTTGGCGTAAATTTCCTCAAAATTGAGCAATTTTGGCAAATACGTATGACCGCTGTCTATTTATTTGTTAACCCAGCGTTTGCCTTTTACTACTTAGGGGATAAATTTGTAATTATCGCCCAGTCATTTTATAATTGTAGGAACTTAACTGGCACTCGCTTTGTGCGAATTGATAAGTGGTCATGATGTAGTGTCGTTTTTCTATTCATACTCGGTTATGGCTGAGTAGCACAAGAGCAACGACGCACTAGCGTTTTGATAGACAATATCTGTAATCCATGGTTTGAATGCTTTTGTTAACTGTTCTATTTTTAAGTCATTAGTAAAAGGGCTGTATTGATATCGATGACGGAGTAGCGTTGTTTCTATTGATATGACCAGTAAAAATAGACTAGTTAATCGATCTTACTCATGTTTATTTTCTTTGTTGTATAATAGACGGGTTGTTTTATAGACCTGTCGATTTGACGAGCGATATTAAACAGTTTATCAATACCTTGTACCCCACGATCCTTTCTTCATATTTAGCGCAAACTAAACGAAGTCAGCTAGCTCTTCCTTACTTTATTCGTCTCGTGTGTTGCTCAATGCTTAATCGACATCAGTGATATCAAGCGTTGATAGCAGATACAGGAGTATAACCGCAAAAAGGATGCCCGCTGTGAAAAGCAACCGACCTATTGATCTGCCTTTAAGCCAAGTGATTAGCGTTAATCGCTCACCGATTGCGATCGCCTCTATCTTGCATCGTATCTCTGGCATTATTTTATTTTTATTGATTCCTGTCATGCTGTGGTTACTACAGAACTCATTGGCTTCGGCTGAGAGCTTTGAGACCGTATTTGACAACGTACTTGTGCGCTTCTTAGCATGGATATTTGTTGCCGCGATTGCTTATCACTTTGTGATGGGTATTAAGCACTTATTCGCTGATATGGGCATGAACGAAGAGCTAAAATCTGGCCGCACTGCGTCTATGGTTAGTTTTGTGATTGCAGCGATTCTAATTGTCGCGTCATTTGTATGGGTGATGTTCTAATGATAAAAAATGATTCAGGAATCAAAAGTGCGACTGGTCTGACAGGTTCAGGCTCACGCGATTGGATTATCCAGCGTATTAGCGCTGTCGTTTTAGCTGTTTATAGTGTGGTATTGCTGGGCTTCTTTTTGACGCACGGCGATGTTACTTATCTTGAATGGTCATCATTTATGACCAGTTTACCTATGCGCCTATTTAGCTTGGTGGCGGTACTTGCCCTAGCTGGTCATGCTTGGGTTGGTATGTGGACCGTGTTCACCGACTATATCACTACTGGCAAATTGGGCTCAAGCGCAGCAGGTCTACGCTTAGTGCTACAGTCATTGATGATTGTCGCTATTTTAGTGTTTCTATTTTGGGGCATTATGATTTTTTGGGGTACTGGTTTCGGTGTGGTTGCTGTTTAACGATAGCCAATCCACTATAATCTGGATACGGTGTCAGGTTCGCTTAGTCAACTATTTGTAGTTCTGGTGACTCGCCTTCCTTGTATCCATATTATATTGAACAGACTATGTATTGATAATATGTATTTATCTGTAACTTGATTTATCTATAAACAATAACGGACGCGACTAGCAAATGTCAAAGTCATCCGTTAGTAGACAAAAATAGTCATAGCCAATCATAGCGTTGGACATCATTGACTTAGTCAGTCACTTATATAATAGGTGCGCTATGGTTTAGTCAGTGAACGAACCCAATATAACGATAGATATGCAAATTAGGTGGTTAAGGGTTGTGAGCGTCATCCACTTTGATCATTGCAAATAGTGGCAAGACAATAAAGTGTTTTGCTCAGCAATAGGATGATTTTGAGACAGCCTTTTTATTTACTTCTAAGCATTAATAGGCATTAGGAAAACCGTAATGGCAACTAGACAAGATAATACCATTAGTAATATTAAGACGCTAAACTACGATGCAGTCATCGTTGGTGGCGGCGGCTCAGGTATGCGTGCTTCACTACATTTGGCAGAAGCGGGCATGAAAGTTGCCGTTTTGACCAAAGTATTCCCAACCCGTTCGCACACGGTTGCGGCTCAGGGCGGTATCGGCGCAAGTTTGGGCAACATGAGCAACGATAACTGGCATTTCCACTTTTATGACACCGTTAAAGGGTCAGATTGGTTGGGTGACCAAGACGCGATTGAATACATGTGCCGTGAGGCGCCTAAAGTCGTCTATGAGCTTGAGCACATGGGCATGCCGTTTGACCGTAACGAAGACGGCACGATTTATCAGCGCCCATTCGGTGGTCATACCTCAAACTATGGCGAAAAAGCCGTACAACGTGCGTGTGCTGCAGCTGACCGTACGGGTCACGCGCTATTACATACGCTATATCAGAAGAATTTGCAGCAAGGCACTGAGTTCTTTATCGAGTGGATTGCGCTTGATTTGATCAAAGACGAAGCGGGTAATATCAACGGTGTTATCGCGCTTGAGCAAGAAACAGGTACGGTTGCCGTATTCCAATCACCAATTACTGTCCTAGCGACAGGTGGTGCAGGTCGTATCTTCGCCGCTTCTACTAACGCTTATATCAATACTGGTGACGGTATTGGCATGGCCGTTCGTGCTGGTATTCCATTACAAGACATGGAGTTTTGGCAATTCCACCCAACAGGTGTCCACGGTGCAGGCGTACTGTTAACTGAAGGTTGCCGCGGTGAAGGCGCTATCTTACGTAACAAAGATGGCGAAGCGTTCATGGAGCGCTATGCGCCAACCGTGAAAGATTTAGCACCACGTGATTTGGTTTCTCGTTCTATGGATCAAGAGATCAAAGAAGGTCGCGGCTGTGGTCCAAACGCTGACCATATCGTAATGGATATGACCCATTTGGGTGTAGAAACCATCATGAAGCGTTTGCCATCGGTATTTGAGATTGGTAAAAACTTCGCTAACGTTGATATCACCAAAGAGCCAATTCCCGTTATTCCAACCATTCACTATATGATGGGCGGTATTCCAACCACTATTCATGGTCAAGTCATTAAGCCTGATCTAGAAGCAGGTACGGATGAAGACGGTCTATATGCAAAAGGCAACGTGGTTAAAGGTCTTTATGCTATCGGTGAATGTGCTTGTGTCAGTGTTCATGGTGCCAACCGTTTAGGTACTAACTCTTTGCTTGATCTATTGGTATTTGGTCGTGCTGCTGGTAAGCATATCGTTGATGAATTTCATCATGCCGATCATAACTATAAGCCTCTAGATCCACGCGTGCTAGATTATACGGTCGGTCGTTTAGACAAGCTGCAACAGTCGACTGAAGGCTACAATGCCCAAGACGTGGCTGACGAGATTCGTGCAACCATGCAAGCGCATGCGAGTGTGTTCCGCACGCAAGCGATGATGGACGAAGGCGTTGAGAAGATTTTAGCGCTTGGTGACAAGATTGAAAAAATCCATTTGGCCGATAAATCACAAGTATTTAACACAGCGCGCATTGAAGCATTTGAAGTGGCAAACTTGTATGAAGTGGCCAAAGCGACGATGGTATCAGCGGCAATGCGTCACGAAAGCCGCGGTGCTCATAGTGTGTCTGACTATGACCGTCCAGAAGATGATGATTACGCACCAAATGGCCGTAATGACCACGAGTGGATGAAGCATACCTTATGGTATTCTGAAGGCAATCGCATCATTTATAAGCCAGTTCGTAAAGTACCACTAACGGTTGATTATATCGAACCGAAAGTTCGCGTCTATTAATTTTAGACTGCGCAATTTAGCGATACGAACAGCGTAAAAGTTTTATTTTTTATTCATTTATTAAAAGGTGACCGCCAGCTACATGCTCATGCCAGCGTGACAATATGATTAGTTGATATTTGATAATTACTGTCAATATGGGCTAATCAATAGCGCTGATATGCTGCAACCTTTGTATGCCCGCCATCACCTACGTGTGGAGTTTAGCATTATGAGCCGAGGTACTCGCACCATCGAAATCTATCGCTACGATCCTGATCTGGACGCAGCGCCGCGCATGCAAACGTATACGATTGAGTTGCTAGACTCAGATCGTATGTTGCTTGACGTGTTATTACGCCTGAAAAAGGAAGACGAAACACTGACCTTCCGTCGCTCTTGCCGTGAAGGTATTTGTGGCTCTGATGGCATGAACATCAATGGCAAGAATGGTCTAGCGTGTCTCATTAACATGAACACTCTGCCAGAAAAAGTCACGGTTCGTCCATTACCAGGTCTACCTGTTGTTCGCGATTTGGTTGTTGATATGAACCAATTCTATGAGCAATATGAGAAAGTACATCCGTACTTGATAAATGATCAGCCAGCACCGCCGACAGAGCGTTTGCAGTCACCTGAGCAACGCGAAAAGCTAAACGGTCTGTACGAATGTATTCTATGTGCATGCTGTTCAACCAGCTGCCCATCGTTCTGGTGGAACCCTGATAAATTCTTAGGTCCATCAGCACTACTGCACGCTTATCGCTTCGTGGCTGATAGCCGTGATGGTGATACGCAAGCACGTTTGGCGCGCTTAGATGATCCATTTAGCCTATTCCGTTGCCGCGGTATCATGAACTGTGTATCAGTTTGTCCAAAAGGCTTGAACCCAACCAAAGCAATCGGTCATTTACGTAATATGCTCATTGACCAAGCAGGTTAATCGTTTATAATTGTCTGTTTTTTTGCAGATAGCGTACGAAAAACACCACCTAATCATTAGGTGGTGTTTTTTATGAACAATAATCTGAGATTCTTTGATTGTCTTTCAGTGCCAGATAGGGCTTATAGAGACGATTATTCGTCATGGTTAAAGGTAAGGCTGGGCTATCAATACGTTGGTTGTATGTAAGAAGGCATGATATATACGTCAGCAATCTATCAAAAAAGCGAAATAGGACTCCACCCGGCATTAGGGCGGAGGGGAATGTCACTTAGTATTTATTATATTCGGTGGTGTGTCAAAAAATATGTTGACTAAAATTTGAACAATTTTTGAAGCCTTGAAAGCTCTATGGAATCAGAGAAATTAGCATAGACTTCGTATTAAATTTTTTCGTCACCATACTTTTTAGAACACCGCCTTATATTTTTATACAGATTAGTTACTGAAATAAATCGTGTTAATCTTTAGTATTGATAACATGTCAGACGAAAATGAATTGGTGTTATGAAAATCAGTAAAGCGTATAAGTTTAGGCTTGAGCCTAACGCAGAGCAAGAGGTTATCTTAAATAACCTTGTTGGTTCTGCGCGCTTTGTTTGGAATCAAATGCTGGCCATATCGTTTGAGATGTTTGCTAAGAATGAGTTTATTAATGCAACGAATTTGGTTAATAAAATCATGGATATTAAAGCCAATCCTGATTTTGCATTCTTAAAAACAAGCTCCAATGCGGTATCTTTACAACAGAAAGTTCGTGATCTCGCTTCTGCTTGGTCGCGCTTTTTTGACCCTAAAGTTCATGCAAGGCTGAAAGAAAATAACAGAAAACCTAGAAAAACTAAATGCCTCAAGCTTGCCGACGGCACTGAAATCCAACTACGCCCACTCATGCCGCGTTTTAAACGTAAATCAGATGGTCGAGATTCAATCCGCTTGGTTCAGTTTGATAAATATTGCCGCGTTAATGGCAATCGCGTCAAATTACCGAATGGTATTGGCTTGGTGAAGTTTAAAAAATCTCAAGAGATCATAGGTGTCATAAAGAATATCACCATCAGTAAGAAATCCGGCCAATGGTACGTGTCTTTCGGTACGGAGCGTGAGGTTGAAACACCGACCCATCCGTCCAAAACCGCCATTGGTATTGATTTAGGGATTACTAAATTTATCACTACCTCAAACGCTGATATTATTCAGCCCAAAAATAGCTTCAAAGCTAATCAAGTCAAGATAGCAAGGCTACAGCGCCAATTAAGCCGCAAGGTCTTATTTAGTAATAATTGGAAAAAGCAAAACCGTAAAATCCAAAAGCTTCACCATCATATCGCCAATATTCGCCATGACTACTTGCATAAGATCACCACTGACATCAGCAAAAACCACGCCATGATTGTCTGTGAGGATTTGAAGATAGCTAATATGTCGAAATCAGCAAGTGGTACGCTTGAAAACAAAGGTCGCAATGTCAGAGCCAAATCAGGATTGAATAAATCAATTCTTGATCAGGGTTGGGGTATGGCGTTGACTATGCTTGAGTATAAACAGCAGTGGCAAGGTGGATTATTGATCCAAGTAAACCCAAGATTTACTAGCCAAACCTGTTTTGAGTGCAAGCATGTTGCCAAAGAAAATAGACGCACCCAAGCAAAATTTGAGTGCGTTGAATGTGGTTATATTGCGAATGCTGATGTTAATGCAGCTCGTAATATTCTTACGGTAGGACATGCCGTTTTGTTTGTGGAGGGAGGACGCGGTAAAGGTCGCCCGATGAAACAGAAAGCTTGTGACCTTCGTGAGAAAGTCACCTAAGAGCTTTTGCTTTTAGAATCCCACACTTGAGCTTGTCGAAAGTGGCGGGAGTATGTCAAATAATTGGTGTTAGAAAAAAGTATTCAGCCAGAGATATTCACCACGTTAAATGTTAGAATAGCGCATTATTTTAATAATTAGTTGTTTTGACGAACCACTATCAGTCGTTAATGGTTAACTTACTGATAAAGTAAGTATTCAAAACAAATAATAGACTGGAATAATACATCCAGAATGATAGTAGATATTCATTACCTAAATAGTTAGTATTGAACAAACAAACTATGGCGCGGACTGCTGTTATGCTACTCTATACAGCAACGTATGTTTGCCATAAAAGCAATGATAGCTTGGAAATAACCAGACGTTCCAGCGAGGATAGCCAAATAATAGGCCAGCTGAAGGCGTCAATAATTCATCGATCGTTTATCTTTGATGAATTGGTTATGACTAACTTCAGTATATATAAATTAATGTTGTGAGACGAGTCAGATAACAAAACTGGACGTTCACAAATAATTATATTTTTAATATAGGTATTGTAATGGCACTTATTATCACTATTTAGCATCACTGTCTGTCATAAGCGAAATCACAGATAAGCGTACTTTTCTTTTATAGTAATAAGTGTGGTTCATAAATCAGTACTGAACAGAATACGATTGAGTTTTTGTAGCATTAAGTATTTAGATGTCTCACATACAACAGATTACACAATAATAAGCACGATTCCATTCATTTATCTATCAAATAGACGATTATTATGAATAGTATAACTAAAGAAGCCGCAAGCCTAGGACATACAGAACTGGCTGCTGACAACGCCAGCTATATAGAAGCTCTTTATGAGCAGTACCTAAACGACCCTGATAGTGTTGATACCGATTGGCAAACGTATTTTGAACAATACAAATCGCCAAAGGATGCACAGCATAATGCTATTAAGGAGCAGTTTTTGTTGCTTGCTCGCAACCAAACTGCTAATAAAGCCAGCACTCAAGCGCCTGCTGAAAACGCAGGCTTAGCCGACTGTGCTAACCCTAAACAAATGGGTGTACAACAGCTAATTTCAGCTTACCGTCGCCGTGGTCATCGCCGCGCCAAGCTTGATCCGTTAAATCTACATCCACGTGCAGAAGTGGAAGATTTAACCCTTGCTTATCATAACCTTTCAGAAGCTGATCTGGATACCGTATTTCCTACCAATGATTTAAATATCGGTAAAGACGAAGCGCCATTGCGTGAAATCATCGAAATTATGGAACGTGTTTACTGCCGTTACATTGGTACTGAATACATGCACGTTACCACCAGTACTGAAAAACGCTGGATGGAAAAGTATCTAGAAACCAACTTAGGTTACATCAAGTTTGATAAAGAAAAGCGCTTATCTATTCTTGAACGGCTAACAGCAGCTGAAGGTCTAGAAAAATACTTAGCACGTAAATATACGGGCGTTAAGCGTTTCGGACTAGAGGGCGGCGAAAGCTTTATCCCTGCTATCAATGAAATCATCCAACGTGCAGGCGGCTATGGCACTAAAGAGATGGTCATTGGTATGGCTCACCGTGGTCGCCTAAACCTATTGGTCAATATCTTAGGTAAAAACCCTGCGGACTTGTTCGACGAGTTTGATGGTAAAGTACAGCCAGAAAAAGGCTCAGGTGACGTTAAATACCATAATGGTTTTTCATCGAATGTGATGACGCCAGGCGGTGAAGCGCATTTGGCTTTGGCATTTAACCCATCACATCTTGAGATTGTAGCACCGGTATTGCAAGGCTCCGTACGTGCCCGTCAGGTGCGTCGCAACGATCAGCCACTTTTAGACAATAAAGGCGGTAATTCAGTATTGCCAATCGTTATTCATGGTGATGCTGCGTTTGCTGGTCAAGGCGTGGTTCAAGAAACGTTCCAAATGTCACAAACCCGTGCTTATACCACTGGTGGTACTGTACATATTGTGATCAATAACCAAGTCGGTTTCACGACCAGCCGTCAAGAAGACGTGCGTTCGACTGAGTACTGTACTGACGTTGCAAAAATGGTACATGCACCTATCCTACATGTGAACGGTGATGATCCTGAGTCGGTCGTATTTGCCGCGCAGTTAGCATTAGATTACCGTCACGAGTTTGATAAAGACATCATTATCGATCTGTTCTGCTATCGCCGTAATGGTCATAATGAAGCCGATGAGCCGTCAGCGACTCAGCCACTCATGTATGCAGTTATCAAGAAACTACCAACGACTCGTACTATCTATGCACAGAAGCTTATTGCTGACGGCGTCTTAAGTGCTGAAGAAGAAAAACAGTATGAAGATGACTATCGTGAATCTTTAGACCGTGGTGATTACGTTGCCAACTCTCTGGTTCAAGAACCTAACGAGCAGCTATTTGTCGATTGGAAACCTTATTTAGGTCACGAATTGGTAGATGATTGGGATACCAGTGTCGACATCGAGACTCTAAAAGGTTATGGACGTCGTATGGCGGAAATGCCAGAAGGCTATAAGTTACAACGCCAAGTACAAAAAGTGGTTGAGCAGCGCTTAGCTATGCAGACAGGCGAAGAGCCATTAAACTGGGGTGCAGCTGAAACGCTGGCATACGCATCACTAGTCGATAACGATAAAGTATTGGTACGTATTACTGGTGAAGATGTGGGTCGCGGTACTTTCTCACATCGTCATAGCGAAATCTATAATATCAATGATGGTAGTATGTATGTGCCACTCGCTCACATGAGTGAAACCCAAGCGCGTTTTGCGACCTATAACTCATTGTTGTCAGAAGAAGCGGTATTAGCATTTGAATATGGTTATGCAACGACAGTACCAAATGCCTTAATCGTCTGGGAAGCGCAGTTTGGTGACTTCGTCAACGGCGCGCAGGTAGTGATTGACCAGTTTATCTCAAGTGGTGAGACGAAATGGCAGCGCGTTTGTGGTCTGACTATGTTATTACCACACGGTTTTGAAGGTCAAGGTCCTGAGCATTCATCTGCTCGTCTTGAGCGTTTCTTACAGCTATGTGCTGAAGACAATATGCAAGTGATTACGCCGACGACACCTGCGCAGATCTATCATGCGCTACGTCGTCAAGCAGTTCGCCCAATTCGTAAGCCATTGATTGTCATGTCGCCGAAGAGTTTACTACGTCATAAGCTAGCCACTTCAAATCTTGAAGAGCTGGCGAATGGTAAGTTTGAAACGGTACTGCCAGAGATGGATAACCAAAATGCAGACCAAGTCACTCGTATGGTGCTTTGTGGTGGTAAAGTTTATTACGATTTGCTTGAGCAGCGCCGTGCATTAGGTCTAGATCATGTCGCTATTGTTCGTATTGAGCAGCTCTACCCATTACCAGAGCAGCGTTTGATGGCTGAGATTGAAAAATACAGCAACTTGGCTGAGATCGTCTGGACACAAGAAGAGCCGCTGAACCAAGGTGCTTGGTATTATTTAGCACCGCATATGTTCCGTATCGTCGTACCACACCCAACCAAGGCGAAAGTCATGGAGCCAGTGGCGCGTCCTGCGAGTGCAGCACCTGCCACAGGGTCACCGAAACTGCATGCTCAACAGCAGCAAGCGTTGATCGCTGGTGGTCTTGGTATCAGTGTCGATGAGTTGGCTAAATAACAGATTGTTTAATCAGAAGACTATAGAAGATAAATGAATCAGGCGATAACAGTCAGTATAATTTAATACAATTTAGGTAATATTATCTAATGCAGTACTGACTGTTTATCACGACTTAACAATATATATAAATATCCAAATCTAAGGAGTATATCGATGGCTGATATCAAAGCCCCCGTTTTTCCAGAATCAGTTGCCGACGGTACTATCGTTGAGTGGCATGTCACTGAAGGTCAACAAGTCAATCGTGATGACCTATTGGCTGAAATCGAAACTGATAAAGTCGTATTAGAAGTTGTGGCGCCTGATAACGGCGTTGTGACCAAAATCGTTAAGCAGGTTGATGATACCGTGTTGTCTGACGAGATCATTGGTCAATTCGAAGCTGGTGCAAGCGCCAGTGCAGATAATGCTCCTGCGGTAGATCCAGATCAACCAGCAGCGCCAGTACAAGCTAAGCAAGCAGCAGATGGTGGCGAGCCTGTCCAAGCAACAGATAAAAAAGACGAAGCGGATCATAAAGATCAAAGCCCAGCAGTGCGTAAAGCAGCGAAAGAGTCTGGTGTAGATCCTAAAGAAGTGGAAGGCAGTGGTCGCGGCGGTCGTGTGACCAAAACGGATATGGCTAACCCAACATTGAAAGCAGACAGCAGCATCAAATCTGATAGCGGCCGTCCAGTAGCTGAATCAATGGGTGAACGTACTGAGAAACGTGTTCCAATGACACGTCTACGTAAGACAGTCGCCAATCGTCTGCTAGCCGCTTCTCAAGAAACAGCGATGTTAACGACGTTCAACGAAGTTAACATGAAGCCATTAATGGACATGCGCGCTAAATATAAAGACCAGTTCGAAAAACGTCATGGCGTACGTTTAGGCTTTATGTCATTGTTCGTGAAAGCGGCAACCGAAGCACTTAAACGCTTCCCAGCAGTCAACGCTTCACTAGACGGTGATGATATTGTTTATCATGGTTTCTATGATATCGGTGTTGCCGTATCATCTGACCGTGGTTTAGTTGTTCCCGTACTACGTGATACCGATCGCATGAGCATGGCGGATGTCGAAAGCCGTATCCGTGAGCTTGGTGGTTTGGCTCAAAAAGGTAAGCTTGGTCTAGATGACATGACTGGCGGTACGTTCACTATCTCAAACGGTGGTGTATTTGGCTCATTGATGTCAACGCCTATTTTGAACCCACCACAAACGGCTATCCTAGGCATGCACGCGATCAATGACCGTCCTATGGCAGTTGATGGTAAAGTTGAAATTCTACCGATGATGTATCTTGCATTGTCTTATGATCATCGTATGATTGATGGTAAAGAAGCGGTACAGTTCTTAGTAACCATCAAAGAATTGGTTGAAGATCCAGCCATGTTGCTACTAGACCTGTAAGCTTTTAAGCTTGTATTGGCAACCGCTGATACAAGCTTTTTAACTTTAGTCTAAACAGTGGTACTAGTTGTTTATTAATAAATGAGAATGCTTCACTGATGTGGTGTATTTACCGTAAAGTGAAAAAATTTGAACCAAAATATGGCTTATTTATTAACGAGACAATCCTCAGTTTAAACGATATTTACAATTAGAACGATAATTAGAAATAGGAACGTACTATGAAAGACAATTATGATTTAGTCGTCATCGGCGGCGGTCCTGGTGGTTATGAAGCCGCTATCCGTGCAGGTCAGTTAGGTATGAGCGTTGCTTGTATCGAAAAGCGTGTTTATAAAGGTGAGCCAGCACTTGGCGGCACTTGCTTGAACGTTGGTTGCATCCCATCAAAAGCACTACTTGATAGCTCGCATCGTTACGAAGCGACTAAGCATGACCTTGCTGAACATGGTATCAGCACTGGTGACGTTGCTATTGATATTGAGCAAATGATTGCCCGCAAAGAAGGCATCGTTAAGCAATTGACGGGCGGCGTTGCTGCACTATTAAAAGGCAATGGCGTTGACTGGCTACAAGGCTGGGGTACGCTGGTTGATGGTAAAGGCGCTGATAAGCAAATCAAATTTACCGCCCTTGCAGATGAAGCAGAAACGACTATCACTGCTAAAAACGTGATTCTTGCAGCAGGTTCTGTGCCGATCGATATCCCAGTTGCTAAAACTGATGGCGATCGTATCGTTGATTCTACTGGCGCACTTGATTTCACTTCAGTTCCTAAGCGTCTAGGCGTGATTGGTGCCGGTGTTATCGGTCTTGAGCTTGGTTCAGTATGGCGTCGCCTAGGCGCTGAAGTAGTTGTTTATGAAGCGTTGCCAAGTTTCTTAGCAGCTGCTGATAAAGACATTGCTAAAGAAGCGGGCAAAATGCTGAAGAAGCAAGGTCTTGATATCCGCGTTGATACCAAAGTAACCAATGCTGAAGTCAAAGGCGATCAAGTTGTTGTCACGAGCGAAACCAAAGGCGAGTCATCTGAAGAAAGCTTCGACAAACTGATCGTTTGTGTTGGTCGCCGTGCTTATTCTGAAAAATTACTTGGTGATGACAGTGGCATTCAATTGACTGAACGTGGTCTTATCGACGTGAATGATCAATGTAAAACCAATCTTGATGGTGTTTATGCCATTGGTGATTTGGTTCGTGGTCCAATGCTTGCACATAAAGCGATGGAAGAAGGCATGATGGCCGTTGAGCGCATTCATGGTGAAAAAGCTCAAGTCAATTATGACACGATCATTAACGTCATCTATACCCATCCAGAAATCGCATGGGTTGGTTTGACTGAGCAAGAAGCTGAAGCCGCTGGCTACGAAGTTAAAACAGGTTCATTCAACCTAGCAGCGAACGGCCGTGCATTGGCTCAAAGCGAAGCAGAAGGCTCTATCAAAGTCGTGGCTGATGCCAAAACAGATCGCCTATTAGGTATGCATGCTATCTCTGCTGGTGCTGGTGATATCGTCCATCAGGGTATGATTGCGATGGAATTTGTCTCTAGTATCGAAGATTTGCAGTTGATGACCTTTGCTCATCCAACCATTTCAGAAGCCGTGCATGAAGCTGCTCTGTCTGCTGATGGCCGTGCTATTCACGCCATTCAGCGTAAAAAGCGTAAGAAATAAGTCGTTAGTTTGATCAGTACCAACTTATAACCTGATCGCGGTGGGGTTGCTATGGCTTCCACCACGGTCATGAGTGCGCCATATGCCTGTCTAATATGTATATACGCGCACTTGTTTTCACTTTTTATTAATTGTAAAAAATAAAGGATACAATCAATGAATTTACATGAGTATCAAGCAAAAGAGCTATTAAAAAGCTATGGTTTGCCGATTCAAGAAGGCATTATTGCCTATAACGGCGACGAAGCTGCTGCTGCTTTTGATAAAACGCCAACAGACATTGCGGTTATTAAAGCGCAAGTACATGCTGGTGGTCGCGGTAAAGCGGGTGGCGTAAAGCTGGTTAAAACTCGTGAAGAAGCCAAGCAAGTTGCTGAAGAGCTAATCGGTACCAATTTGGTTACTTTCCAAACTGACGCTGATGGCCAACCAGTTAACTTCGTATTGGTTGCAGAAGATATGTATCCAGTACAAACTGAGCTATATCTTGGTGCAGTCGTTGATCGTTCTACGCGTCGCGTAACGTTCATGGCATCAACCGAAGGCGGCGTTGATATCGAAGAAGTCGCTAACGAAACCCCAGAGAAAATCTTTAAAGTAAACGTTGATCCTTTAGTTGGTTTGATGCCTTTCCAAGCACGTGATGTGGCATTCAAACTAGGTTTAGAAGGCAAGCAAATCAATCAATTCGTTAAATTAATGACGGGCGCTTATCAAGCATTCATCGATAACGATTTTGCCTTGTTAGAAATCAACCCATTAGCCGTTCGTGAAAATGGCGAAATCGTTTGTGTTGATGGCAAAATTGGTATTGATTCAAACGCACTGTATCGTCTGCCTAAAATTGCAGCACTACAAGACAAGTCACAAGAAAATGAGCGTGAGCTTAAAGCGGCTGAGTTTGACCTAAACTATGTTGCTCTAGAAGGCAATATCGGTTGTATGGTTAACGGTGCTGGTCTTGCTATGGCGACCATGGATATCATCAAATTGTACGGCGGCAAGCCTGCTAACTTCTTGGACGTTGGCGGCGGCGCAACTAAAGATCGCGTTGTTGAAGCATTCAAGATCATTCTTGAAGACAGCAGCGTTGAAGGTGTTCTAATCAACATCTTCGGTGGTATCGTACGTTGTGACATGATCGCAGAAGCGATTATCGCTGCTATCAAAGAAGTTGACGTAAAAGTACCTGTTGTTGTCCGTCTAGAGGGTAACAACGCTGAAAAAGGCGCGCAAATCCTAGAAGAGTCTGGTCTGAAATTGATTTCTGCCCAAGGCTTATCAGATGCGGCTCAAAAAATTGTCGATGCTGTTAAAGCTTAATATATTTGAGGCATAGTCCTCTAAATATATGTGCTTAAGCATAGTAGTCAACGCGTAATAGCAGCTTGTTGGTATAAATTTATCATTAACATTTAATGGATAACACATCATCAAGTGGCTATTGCAAGACAACCGAATACAAGGAATAAATAATGAGTGTATTAATCGATAAAGATACCAAAGTATTGGTACAAGGTTTTACTGGTAAAAATGGTACGTTCCACTCTGAGCAAGCGATCGAATACGGTACTAAAGTTGTCGGCGGCGTAACCCCAGGTAAAGGCGGTCAAACGCATTTAGGCCTACCAGTATTCAACACGATGAGCGAGGCCATGGAAGCGACCCAAGCTGACGCTTCTGTTATCTACGTACCAGCACCATTTGTACTAGATTCTATCGTTGAAGCGGTAGATGCTGGTGTTAAATTGATTATCGTTATTACTGAAGGCGTGCCTACTTTAGACATGCTAAAAGCAAAACGTTATATCGAAGAAGCTGAAGGCGTACGCATGGTTGGTCCTAACTGCCCAGGTGTTATCACGCCAGGTCAGTGCAAAATTGGTATCATGCCAGGTCATATCCATTTGCCAGGTAAAGTGGGTATCATCTCACGCTCTGGTACATTGACTTATGAAGCCGTTGCTCAGACCACTAAGCTTGGTTTTGGTCAGTCAACTTGTATCGGTATCGGCGGTGATCCTATCCCTGGTATGAACCAAATTGATGCGTTGAAACTGTTCCAAGAAGATCCACAAACTGAAGCGATCATTCTAATCGGTGAGATCGGTGGTACTGCTGAAGAAGAAGCCGCTGCTTATATCAAAGACCATGTGACTAAGCCAGTGGTTGGTTATATCGCTGGTGTTACCGCTCCAGAAGGCAAGCGTATGGGTCATGCTGGTGCAATTATCTCTGGTGGTCAAGGTACTGCTGAAGAGAAATTTAAAGCCTTTGAAGATGCTGGTATCGCATATACGCGTGATCCGTCTAAACTTGGTGAAAAGCTAAAAGAAGTTACTGGTTGGTAATCTAGCCATAGGCTTGTTAACTACCAAAACTGTATTGTAATATTGATAAGACACCCCTACAATGGGGTGTTTTTTTATGTCTGCTAGTAAGCTTTATAATTAATATCTAACCTCTATTAGCACTTCAGATATAGAAGATAGTGATATCCTAGTTCCTATATCAGTTACTAATATTTTGATATTATATCTGATTTCAAAAATTATTTTTAAGTCAACTTTTAAAATAGGTATTATATGAGTATTACAAAAGAAGTTACCGCCACTAACAAAGACTTAAGCAATGAAGTTGTAGATGGTAATAAAAGTAATGTATTTGCTTTTTGGGAGTCAGATAATGAGATGCCTGCATACTTAAAACTGTGCATACAAACTTGGCATAAAAATATACCTAATTGTGAAATTCATATTATTAATTACCAAAATATAGATAAATATATAGAGGGCGTATACGAAACAAACTTGCTTAAAAAAATTCCCTTAGCAATGCAATCAGATATAATTGCAGCAGCAGTATTAGAAAAGTTTGGCGGGCTATTTTTAGATATTGATTCCATTGTGACAGCTGATTTGTTTCAAATATTTAATACTATATCAACAGATAAACTTATTGCTTTTGGCAATGAGCGTAAAGCTATTCATATTGCAGTATTGTACAGTAAAAATCCAAATAACAGAATTGTAAGAGAGTGGCGAAAAGGTGCGCAAGAAAAACTGATTGGTGATTTTCCTTCAAAAATGAATTGGGATTATTTTGGTAATTCTATTGTTGAACCGTTCTTTACTAATCCAGATTATTATAAAGATTGTTATATTATAGAACGTGCAATAAGTGGTAATATTTTAGAAGCAGATGCAATGAAAGAATACGATGCAACAAATATAATGAAATATAGATTTTTTTATTTTAATGAAATTTTTATTTTGAAATCTGAAATTATGAGTTTTATAAGGTCGGGCGTTGTCTCGCTACATAACTCTTGGACACCTATTGAAATTAAAAATATAAAAAGTATTAATGATTTTCTTGATATGAAAATGCCAATTGTAGATTTATTAAAATATGCTCTTAGCAATGAAATCAAGCCTATATTGTCTGACAACTTAATTTTTACTGAGGCCTATATAGTACATGAATTAGAAAAAATATCCTTAAATTATCAAAAAAGATATCATAAAGGCATGCTTGTGTTAGATTTTAAGGTAGGCGATATCAATTTTGCTTTCGATATATGTGATGTGAACTTTTTAGAAAGTTACCTTATCATTAGAAATAAAGAAAATCTAGGAAAATATACAGAAATAGAAGGCTTAGTTTTCGAAAAAAATAAGGCGAAATTAAATAATATTAGTAATAAAAAAGAGTTACTAGATTTTATTGTTAACACTTTTTGTTACTATACAATTTTGTCTATGAAAAATAATTAAAT
>CAJHAA010000007.1 GCA_904846265.1 Psychrobacter immobilis
GCTTCTAAACTTGGCTCATCTAATCTGGCAAAATCGCTAAAAATTATGTTCGTAATGAATTAACTTTGAGTTTTTCTGCTGTCTTAAATGATAATTTTTATAGTTAGAATGAACTCCGAAAAGGAGTTAAAACCAACTTTATTTTTTAGCATTCTGAATCAGCAAAAATCCACACAAGTTGTTCTTTAGTTATGCTTTTAAATAGTGCTCAATCACTGTCGTCCAGTAACTGATATATAGGGTATTTCTCTTGCTGTTTAGCCTTAATCCCTTGCGGGTCAAGCTATCTAGCGAGCCGACTATCTTATCATAATGATTTGAATTGTCAAGCTTTTTTATGTTTTGTTTCTTCAAGTTAATTGGGTTATTAATGTGTAATCTACACACTAGTTACTTCCAGCTCGTCTTGATGAGGGCGTATTATAGAGGGTTTGAGTCTTTAGTCAAGGGCTATTTTAGCTTAATTTGAATAAATTTGATGGTTAGACTAAATTAGCAGGATGGCGACGCTACTTTTGCTGTAACTGGATGACAGTGTATGTTTATTTGGGCTGAGCTTAATCACAGTAGACCTCTTTAACGGGTCGTTATCAATGATCATTAGCTAAAAAATGAGTTGGTTCTTCTTTATCTTGTCGTAATGAATACACTGATAGCCAGTTTGATATATAAAGCGCATAAAAAAAGGAACTTACCCTACGGTAAATTCCTTAATATGACACAAACAGTCAATTCTACAGATTTGCTTTTGCTTTAATCGTCGTAACAATACCCGACAATGCATAGATAATACCAATGGCTAAAATACCGACAGGTATGTCATAGAGCACAATACTCATAACCAATACACCGATTATTAGAACCACAAAAGGTACTTTCTTTTTATCAAACTCTTTAAAGCTATAGTATTTGACGTTACTAACCATCAGTAAACCACAAATCACCACCCAAGCGGCGAATAAGAACATGACTGCCGTATCGTACTGCCCAACCCATTCATTATGGTCAACAGCGACCATAACCGCTGCCGTTACTAATATAGCAGCGAGGGGACTGGCCAAACCGACAAAGTATTTTTTATCAACAATACCGACCTGAACGTTAAAACGTGCCAGACGGAAGGCAGCACAGGCGGTAAACACAAACGCACAGCCCAAGCCAATGCGACCTAACGGCTGCAGCGCAAAACTATAAACTAAGATTGCTGGTGCAACACCAAAAGCCAGCATATCGGCAAGCGAATCATATTGCTCGCCAAAGGGGCTTTGCGCATTAAGCATACGCGCCACTCGCCCATCAGCACCGTCGAGAATAGCGGACAAAAAGATGGCTAAAGAAGCTTTGTAGAACTCTCCTTGTGTACTGGCCAAAATCGAGTAAAAGCCAGATAGCAGTGACAAGGTTGTAATTAGATTTGGTGCTAGATAGACACCGCGGCTGACTACTCGCTGCCCTTCAGCAACTTCTGCTTCAATCACTTCAAAGGTCAAGCCATCATAACTCTCATTATCCGCTAAGCGAATATTGAAATCATGCTCATCAACAAAGGGCGACTGGGTTGCAGCGCTGTCTTGTAACAATCCACCATTTAGAGGTGGATGATTTGATTCGTCTTTAGGTGATTGCACGTTAGTCATCTCAATATCCTTATTTGCCAGCATAGTTATTCACTAACATGGTTATTCGCCGACTAGCCAGCGTACATTGGTTGCGCTATCAGGCGTTAAGTCTGGAGCATCAGCCACTTTTAATGCAGGCTGTAAGAAGCGTAATATCTCACGTGCATGATTATCAAATTGCCAAGGTGGATTGATCACCAGTAAACCTGTACCGTTAAGACCAACCGCCACATCATTTGGATAAATATTCAGCTCACAAACCAACTGGCGGCGCATTTCGGTACGCTTCAGTTTTTTGTAAAACAATTCAACGGCTTCAACGTTCTTGATAGGGAACCAAAGCGCATAAGTGCCTTGTGGCCATTTATTATAAGCAGCAACGAGTAGATTTATAAGGCGTGTAAAATCTTTGTGCTCTTGCTCATAAGGCGGATCAAGAAAAATCAGACCGCGCTTTTCTTTTGGTGGAATAACGGCGGTAATACCTTCAAAGGCATCACGATGCTGTATACCAATGGGTAACTTGTGCAACTGATAATTTAGCGCATCATATTCGCTAGCTTTGGCTTCAAAAGCTTCACCGCGCACGCCTGCATCTGGATTTTTCTCGATATGATGGGCAACCCACCAAGGAGAACCAGGGTAGACTTTATTGTCATAAGTGAAACGGGCTTGCTTAATGCCTTCCATATAATCTTTGACAGCAGCGGGTGCCTTGTCGGTATTGGCATTTAGTAACGCTTGGATACCACCTTTGGCCTCACCTGTCTTGCGCGCTTCTTCACTGCTCAGTGAATACAGTCCGCGACCACCATAAGCATCAAGCACATAAAAAGGTTTGTTTTTTTGCCCCAATTGATTAAGGAGTTGTACCAATAAAATGTGTTTAACCACATCAGCAAAGTTACCAGCGTGGTAGGCGTGTTTATAGTTCATAATCTCAAAAGTTTAAATAAGAAAAATTACATCTATGGTAGCATAGGCAGAGTAAAAGATAACGATGGTTTTGGTAAAAAGGCATTGATTGGCTATGTATTGCCAGCTAACTGACCATAGTGAGACGAAATGACAGAGATTATTAGCAATCTTGATGTGACAAAGTTGGTAATTGATCATCCGATAGGAGAAGATAATCCACCATTATTATTTCCTCATAGCGACGACCCAAGCCAAAAACCACTGACTCAGCACGTATTACAACAGTCTGATTTTGATATCAGTTGGCAAGATAAGCTGACTGATACACAACTGGATATATTCGTTGATGATGGGTGGATCATTATTGATGAGATCTTTGAAACGAAAGCGCTGTTAGCCTTGCAAGCAGAGAGTGGTTTTATTGACTATCGTGACGCAGAGCTGACAGCTGGGATTCGTGTTAGTGATATTCGCGGTGATCGCATCCGCTGGATTACGGAAAATTTCTTTGCTGGGTTTTATTATTTGCAAAGTATCAATGCGCTTGCTAGATTATTTAATCGCAGTTTATTTGCTGGTATTCGTCACAGTGAAGCGCATTATGCTTGCTATCCGGTGGGGTTTGGCTACCAATGGCATAGTGACAATCCAGCTGGGCGTGATGAACGCGTTATCTCTGCGGTGTTTTATCTCAATGATGAATGGGAACCAACTGACGGCGGCGCACTAGAAATCATTGATAAACATGGCGTTCATCATAACGTCATGCCTGTCGCCAATAGATTGGTGATATTTGACAGTGACCTACAACATCAAGTGCAAATTGCCCATCGGCAGCGTTACTCTATCGCGACGTGGATGCGCCGTGATGGTTTGGTGCCTTTTGTTGAAGACAATATTTAAAACGTATTAGCGAGCAACGAGTAACGAGTAACGAGTAACGAGTAACGAGTAACGAGTAACGACTGATTGTATTGTATCGTGGCTGCCAATCTTAAAAATTCATCATCTTAATTTATAATAAAAAGGTTTATCCATGTCGGACTTTACTAAACAAACCATCCATCAACAAGAAAACCATCAGCAGCAAACGCTAGATTTAAGTATTGCGCTACTTGAACGTCCCTCCGTCACCCCAGATGATGATGGCTGTCAAGATATCTTGTCAAAACGATTATCACAAGCTGGGTTTGACTGCGAATTTATGTATTTTGGCGATAGAGATCAAAGCGGCGAACATGCAGAAGTCAAAAATCTATGGGCGCGCCGTGGTACCACTGATCCAGTTATCTGTTTTGCTGGTCATACCGACGTCGTGCCAACAGGTGATGAAAACAATTGGACGTATCCGCCATTTACGCCAACCATCGCTGATGGTTACCTATGGGCTCGCGGTGCGGCTGACATGAAAACGGGGATTGCGGCTTTTACCGTCGCTGCCGAGCGTTTCGTCGCTAATTATCCTGAGCACAATGGTTCGATTGCTTTTTTAATCACCTCAGATGAAGAAGGCCCGTCTATTAATGGCACGGTCAAAGTCATTGAGACCTTGGAAGGGCGTCAAGAAAAGATCACCTATTGCTTGGTTGGCGAACCATCGAGCACAGATACGCTCGGCGATATCATTAAAAACGGTCGCCGCGGCTCATTGGGTGCGGAACTTACGGTCACTGGCAAACAAGGTCATGTTGCATACCCGCATTTAGCTTGCAACCCTATTCATGCCACGATGGCAGCTTTGGCAGAACTGACTGCCGCTACTTGGGATAGTGGCAATGACTACTTCCCTGCGACATCACTACAAATATCAAATATTAATGGCGGTACAGGTGCCACCAACGTCATTCCTGAAACGTTAAAAGTTATCTTCAATTTCCGCTTTTCTACGGAAACCACTGAAGATGAGCTGAAGGCAAAAACCCATGCTATCTTTGATAAATACTTTGCCGATAGCAAAGCAAATTATAATATCCATTGGAAATTGTCTGGTCAGCCGTTTTTGACCCCTGAAGGTAAGTTGGTTTCTGCCTGTCAAAAAGCGATCAAAAAGGTAACCGATACTGATACGACACTATCTACATCAGGTGGCACTTCTGACGGACGCTTTATTGCGCCAACGGGTGCACAAGTCGTTGAGCTTGGTGTAAGAAATGCGACGATTCACCAAGTTGATGAAAAGGTAGAAGTCGATGACTTAGGCAAGCTCGCCCAAATTTATGAGGGAATTTTAGAGAATTTACTGTTAGATTAATCATTCATTGAAGTAAGCAAAAAAAGCGCCAAGTCTGATAGCAGACTTGGCGCTTTTTTATTATTTTGACTGATTTATTCAATACTAATTTTACTCAATACCAATATAGAGATCAACTTGACCATACTCTAGATTACCACCGATATAATGCTCAAAATCGACATCAAAAGTTCGGGTATGCTCACAGCTGCGATCATTAAAATAGGTCCAAGCCTTTTCCCAAGCATTCATCACCGTGTATGGCATTCTACCCTGCTCAGAGAATACTATATACTTTCCTGCAGGAATATCTACTGTTACTAGGTTTGCAACCTTAGACATATTTTCACTGTCTGATGGCTCTTGCTCACTGGCTATTTTCCAACTGGCAACCACATCAAAAGCGCCGACCAAATCATCGCTCTCATAGTTATAATAGACACCATAAATGTCTTCGCCTTTAGGCAGATCACTGGCATGGTTTTGGTAAAACTTTTGCCATAAACGACCCAGTTTCGCCGTGTCTTCGCTAATCTCAGCGTTATTGGTCGTACGAACGCTAATACCTTTACAAGTTATTGCTTCAGGTAGCTCTTTAATTTGTGAAGTCATGATCTGTAAGTCCTATATATTTATTCAGTTTTCTATTTGAGATAGTATTAAAAATAGCGCTTCAGGGTATAAATCTAATCTGCTTCATCAATCCAATTCATCTGAATGGCTTCCAAAATACCTTCGTTTGATTTTTGTGGATCATCATCAAAACCTTCAAGCTCAGTCACCCAGCGATGTAAATCAGTAAAACGGATGTACTGCGGATCGGTCTCTGGAAACTTCTCATACAGCTCAATAGCGATATCTAAGCTGTCTGTCCATTTTAATTTTTGCGGGGTCATGGTAGCTCCTTAACTTTTAATCATTTTTAGACACGTCATCAAATCAGTGGTCAATTTGACTGGTGATTTGATTGGCAACTTAATAACCGCTATCCTATCAAAATTCGCCCGCTGATTATAGACAAGTTCGTTATGTCGCACTTGTTGTTTTACTCGTTTCAGCAAATTTGGCAGATTTAATCGCCACTTGATGCTGATTCCAAGAATCAATGACCTCATTCAGCCGCTCGCCTATCATATCCAATATCTCTGGCGCACATTTGCCTTTTTTATTGTTCAATACAAACTTAGTCATACCAACGCCCATCAACTGGTTTTTTACAAAAAAGCGCGTTTCAAAATAAACGTATTTTTTATCCCAGCCCGCAAGCGTGCTAATCACCGTCATTTTATCTAAAAATTTAATTTCTTTCAGATAAACCATTTCTTGCATGGCGATAACCCAATTTAATGGCTTAATACCTTTTTGATGACAGCACGCCATCAGCCAGCGAGTAACGTTTAGCTCAATAAAAGACAGATAACGATAATTAGGCAGATGATTCCGAAAGCCCATATCATGCGGCAACACTCGATAATGACGAACCGTCGGTGCAATCAAGAGCTCAATACTAAGGCGCTCGCTTACTGATTCCTGCTTAAGTTGTTGTTTTAGCAAACTAACCATAATAAAAAAACGTATCAACATATTCATAAATAACTCTCTTAACGCTTATTTTGTTTAAATTTATTGGGTATAAATTATTGTATATAATATATAAACAGCGACTAGCTATAAATGCAGCGTACCTTAACGCAAAAAAGCCACCTAAGTGACTTTTTTATTTAAAAGCGGATATTTAAAAGCTTATATTTATAAACTAACTTTAGAGATTAATGACCTGCACCATTGATACTACGCACCATCTCTTCGACCATTTTCTTGGCATCACCAAAGATCATCATGGTTTTATCCATGTAGAACAGACTGTTATCAAGCCCTGCATAACCCGTGTTCATCGAGCGCTTGATGACCATAACGGTTTGAGCTTTAGTGACTTCTAGAATCGGCATACCAAAGATTGGCGACGATGGATCATCTTTTGCAGAGGGGTTGACCACATCATTTGCACCGATTACCAAGACGACATCTGTACTCGCGAAGTCTGAGTTGATCTCATCCATCTCTAAAATATCATCATAAGGTACGTCCGCTTCAGCCAACAGTACGTTCATGTGACCTGGCATACGACCAGCGACTGGATGAATGGCAAAACGCACGTTAACGCCTTCTTCTTTTAGCAACTCATACAGCTCTTTTACCGCGTTCTGTGCACGACCTTGCGCCATACCATAACCCGGAACAATAACCACACTACTGGCATTGGCCATCAAGAAGCCAGCATCTTCTGCTGATCCTGCCTTGTAGTTTTTAGGTGCACCATCATCAGCGCCTGCTGCTACGGCTCCTGTACCCATACCGCCAAATAAGACGTTGAGTAATGAGCGGTTCATGGCTTTACACATGATATAAGATAAAATCGCACCTGATGAACCGACGAGCGACCCTGCGATAATCAACATCGAATTGCCGAGGGTGAAACCAATTCCTGCCGCTGCCCAACCAGAAAACGAGTTCAATAACGATACTACCACTGGCATATCGCCGCCGCCAATTGGGGCAATCCACATCCAACCAAATATCACGGCAATCACTGCCATCGCATAAAATTCTGGTAATGAGTCAGTGACGAAATAGACGCCACCGAAAGCAATCATCGCAATAAACAGTAACGCTTGCACCGGTTTTACCCAACCGCCAACCAAGGTTTTCGCCCAGCTTTTTGCGGCTAATTTACCAAAGGCAAAGACCGAGGCTGAGAACGTAATCGCACCGATGAAACAACCGATAAATAGCTCTACACGGGCAACGGCACCATGCTGCTGTTCAGTATGCAATACGGTTGCCAGTGCAATGGCGACCGCTGCCAAACCGACAAATGAATGCATTAAAGCAACGGTTTCTGGCATTTGCGTCATCGCAACCGTCTTTGCCTTCCACATACCGACGAGGGCACCCAAAATCATCGCACCGATAATTAACCAAAGCACAGGGCCTTCTGCTAAGAAGAATGTCGTGACGACCGCAATCGCCATCGCTACCATACCAAAGCGGTTACCACGGATAGCCGTCTTAGGGCTAGACAAACCACGTAAGGTTAAAACGAAAAGAATCGCACCGACCAGATAGAACCAATCCGCATTTGCCGCAATCATTGCTGAGAAATCATTCATGCGTCACCTCCTACATCAGTGGTTGCTACTGATACTTTTTTTACTTTCGGTTTAAACATCGCAAGCATACGCTCAGTCACGGCAAAGCCACCGAAGATATTGATACTGGCTAAGAATACGGCAAAAGCGCCAAGGATACTGGTCGGTGTAAAGACAGAACCATCAATCGTGACGGTCTGTAGCATGGCACCGACGATGACGATACTCGATAGTGCGTTGGTGACAGCCATTAATGGTGTGTGCAATGCAGGCGTGACGCCCCAAACGACGTAATATCCGACAAAAATAGCGAGTACAAATACGGTAAAAATCGCTACAAATGGGGTGCTACTCATGGCCGCACCAGCTGGCGCTGCCGCTAAAATAGTGGCAATCATCTAATCCTCCTAAAAATTTATTCGTTACTGGCAGATGTGTAGTGAAAGGCAGTCAAAACTTAGCGTTTGGCTAGTCGTACCTGACTGTCATGTGTCACTGCCAGTGCGCCTTGAATCTCGTCTTCCATGTCTAATTTAAGTGCCAAATTAGCTGATGCGTCACTTGCTGACGCGTCATCGCTAGCAGGCGCAATTAATGTGGTGATAAAGTTAACCAAATTGTTGGCATACAAATCTGAAGACTGCGCTGCAAGCATCGATGGGATGTTGGCGGCACCAACGATACGTACGCCATTGTCTGTGCTGATGGTCTCATTAGGCACGCTGCCTTCGACGTTGCCACCTGTACCAGCAGCCATATCAATCAGCACAGAACCTGCCTTCATTTTAGCAAGGGTTGCGCCGTGCACCAGACGAGGAGCGTTACGACCAGGAATCTGCGCTGTGGTAATGACGATATCCGCATTGCTCAAGGCTTTGTCTACGACAGCGGCTTGATCTTTGACATATTGCTCTGATGGCGTCCACGCATAGCCACCTGTAGACTTAGCTGTCTCAGCCTCCTCTGCACTCATTGGTACATCCAGCCACTTACCACCCAATGACTCTACTTGCTCGCGAGCGGTTGGACGTAAATCACTCGCTTCTACCACTGCACCCAAACGCTTGGCTGTCGCAATCGCTTGCAAGCCAGCAACCCCAACGCCTAAGATGACCACTTTAGCAGGCTTAACTGTACCGGCTGAGGTCATAAACATCGGGAAAGGACGCGAGTATTCATTGGCAGCAAGCAATACCGCTTTATAACCGGCAAGGTTGGCTTGCGATGACAAGACATCCATATTCTGTGCGCGTGACAATGTGCGAGGTAAAAGTTCCATCGCAAAGGCAGTAACACCTTTGGTCGCATAAGTGTCAAGCTGAGTATTACGATATGGGTCGAGCATGCCAATGACAATCTGACCTGACGTTAAGCCTTCAATAGCTGCAGCAGGTAAGTCATTGACGGTGGTAATAATTCGAGACTGTGTGATTACCTCGGCGCTGCTGCTGGCAATGTCGGCACCTGCAGCCTGATATAACTCATCAGCATAATATGCCGCTTGACCTGCACCTGACTGTATGACGACTTCAAACCCAAGCTTACGCAATTTTTTGACTGCGTCTGGGGTTATCGCTACACGGCTCTCGCTCGCGATATCTGCACTGATTACACCGATTTTCATACCGTCTCCTCACTTACGTCTAATGACTATACTTACGTCTCACGACTACCTTTAACACCCTCAACGCACATTTAAAAAGCACAGGGGACAAAAAAACCTTTGGTCATGGTTGGTTCAACATCATGACTAAAGATTATCAATTTAATAAATGATAGCGACTTTGCCATCATGCCTTTTTATTATAGAGATATCATCTGCCAACTTTCATTGCCTAATGATGACCCACAAGTAAAATAAAAAGTTAGGCATTTACACCATCTGCATAACTTTTATTGTTATATTAAAAATTTTTCCTTTTCAATTAAACGCTAGACTTGACAAGCTATCGGCTTATATCACTCAAATATCTGTCCTTTTTAAGGGTAACGTTAAAAAACACGAAATAACGACGGGCAGGTCAAGATACAATGCTGCATATCGTATAATAAGAAAACTTGATACATAAATAGAATACCCACTGACTCACTATAATAAGGAATGACGATGTATTTTTTACTTTCCCCTGCCAAATCTTTAAATGAGAAAGACGCGGTGCCAGTGAACTTAGACAAATATTATAGTCAGCCAGAGCTCATCGAACATGCGCAAGCATTGATGAAAAACTTAAAATCGAAAGAACCGATTGATTTACAAGAACTGATGGGCATCTCTGATGATTTGGCACAGCTCAATGCCAAGCGCAATCAAGAGTGGCGTTGGAGCAACGATAAGCCCTTTACTTTAGACAATGCCAAACCTGCAGGTTATCTATTCGATGGCGATGTTTATACTGGACTTGATATGTATCATATGGATAAAGACACTGCCATTTACGTCAATAAGCATTTGGGTATCTTGTCTGGATTATATGGCGTACTGAAACCGCTCGATTTAATTCAGCCCTATCGTTTAGAGATGGGTACCAAACTGAAAAATGAACGTGGTGATAACCTTTATGAGTTTTGGGGCGAGAAAGTAACTGCCATTATCAATGCACGTATGGCAGATAGTGATGATAATATTTTGATTAATCTGGCGTCAAATGAATATTTCAAAGTGGTCAAGAAGAAAGCGCTGAATGCGGAAGTTATCACACCACGATTTGAAGATGAAAAGAATGGTCAATACAAAGTGATTAGCTTCTATGCCAAAAAAGCACGTGGACTGATGGTGAAGTATGCTGCTGATAATAAGCTAACCAATGCTGAGCAGCTAAAGCAGTTTGATTTGGCGGGATATTATTACTGTGAAGAGGCTTCTGATGATAAAACGTGGACGTTTAGACGGGATGCAGCCAGTCAGTAGTTTTTACAAAAACATCTAATTTGTATAAATAAACCCCGATATGCTCAGCTTATCAGGGTTTTTCGAAAAAATATTATCACCAATTGCCGTAAAGATACTCAATGATTATACGGTAAAACGCAATTTATCTCTTGAGACATCAAGTACGACAGTTTGATCATATACGTTATAGGTATGAAGACGATCGATCTCGTTTTCCCAATTGGGTTCGATATAACGCACAAAGGTTTCTTTGTAAGATGTCGGTGTCAACTCTTCTACCAGATACAAAGCCACTCTACGCCCATACCTAATAGTGCCATCTTGAGCCGTACGGAACAGCTGACCATCCCTCTTAAATAATGCACCTGCTAATCGTGATCCACGCACATCAATTTTTAAAGGCGCAGAGGGATGAATGCTCCAGTTATCTGACTCCAACTTATCAGACGTATAAATATGCAATTCTAAATCCATCGTAAGAACTGAAATTGAACCATGCGTGGTAAAAAGATACCATAAGCCATTGTGCTCAATAACAGCACTATCTGCTGCCTGAACCCCAGACACCAACTCATGAACTTTTTCCCACTTCTGCGGAAAATCCGTCGCTTTTAATAGGTTAATACAATTGGTCTTGGCGGCTTCTGGAATCATATATACAGCGTTTTCATGCTCGAATACATTAGGAAAGCTTAAATGAGAGCTAATACCTAAATCGACTGGTCCAGAATTGATAACTTGATGGTGCTCATCCAGTTCCATCCACTCTATACGGCCGATACCTTCTTTGTAGTTTAAGCTCTCAAAAAATATATAACGCCTTGAATCTCGCTCAATATAAAAAGGGTCAGCCCAAAAACATCCTTTTTCAGGCAATAGCTCAGTGTATGTTTGCATCGACTGATCAATAGAACCAATCAAAATACTCCAGTTATTGTGATAAAGACTCTTATAGAAAGTCTTTATCGTATAGTTTTTAAAAAAAACTCATCAAATGCCGTATGGCAGTCAGTTGTTGGGGTTCTTCATAAATTGCATCGTTAAACATTAAATTCATCGAATTTCCATTTTTAACGCCAATTTTATTTTTATGGAAATACCAATACAATATCGATGCTGCGACACCATTTAATTTATGCTCAGTTAAATTATAGTCCCAGTAAAATAAAGAACCATATCCTCTCCCAACGACTTTATCACCATTAAGACGCTCATTTAACAGATGTAGCGTGACTACGCTATTCTCCCATTGTTCGGCAAACTGCCAATACAATGCTGATCCGCGTCTTTGTTTGGTTTCATCGCCGTAACGAAATAAGAGAATACCTTTTTTTGAAACACTCAGAATTCTCCCTGCTAAGGTTCGAAAGCCAAATTTGATCAGATAATCTAGATTGGCGGCTTCAAGTTTCTCAATCACTGAATCCTCAATCTCATCATAAATTTTATCCTGATTTACGACTGATATTACGATGGGCATCTCACCATTAGCCACCAAGTCATGAATAGAATAACGCTTGGTATTACTCTTATTTCGAGAAAGAAAAGAAAATAACGTTTGATTAATGAAAGGAATAACTTTGGATAGACGAGACATGTGAGATGCTTGTTTTTTATCCCGTTGGACAGCAATACAAACCTCAACCTTGCCTTCATCGACGAGAGATTTTAATGGTTTGAACTTATACCATGCCAATGTTTCCTCTTCTACAAGAATCCCAAGCCTAATTTTTTTCATCATCATCACCTTGAATTGCACAAGAGTTTTTGGCTGGGCAGCCATAACACGTGCTCAATTGTCCTTTGACAAAGTATCAGTCCATTGATTATATTTAAATAATAACATATATAGAAAAACTTTATATATTCAATGCTCTTAATAATGTCAGGTCGATTTTGTTGATCTAATTGGTATTTTATTTATTGAAGTTTTTAGAGATTAGGCACAAAAAAGTACGCAGGCTGATGGTCAAATATGCCGCAGATAATAAGCTGAATAGCTAAATAAATTTGACTTGTCAGGATATTACTACCATGAAGTCGCTTCTGATGATGAGACGTGGACATTTAGACGGGATGAAGCAGATTCGTAATATTTACGAATAAAAATAAAAAAAAGGTACGTAGCTTCCCAAGCTACGTACCCTACTCTTACCGTTCCATTAGCAACCACAAAACTATAAGCGCTAATATTAGAGCAATAGGGTCAAGATATACAAAAGTAGTATATAAAGCAACCAAAGCACTTATACGAACAGTTAGAGCCGCTGAACCCGTCACAATCGGTTGTGCCATAAGACACTCCTATAACGTTACTCCACGTCTCATAATGAGTCGGGGTGAAGCAGCTCAGACTTTGCTGTCTATTCTAGTTTAACTTAAAACCAGTCATATGGTGACAGCAACCCGACTGGACGGTTGACAGTCAGTAGAAATATCTACTGACTGTACATTCTTATAAGAGCTAATATGACTTTGTTATTTTTCTATACCGAGGCATAAATTACATCATGCCGCCCATTCCACCCATTCCACCCATTCCACCAGCACCGCCCATGCCAGCCATACCGTCATCACCTTGTGGCAAATCAGTAATCATGACTTCGGTCGTTAGCATTAGGCCTGCAACAGATGCTGCATTTTCTAGCGCTGAACGAGCTACTTTAGCTGGATCAAGAATACCCATCTCTAGCATATCACCGTATTCGCTAGAAGCTGCGTTGTAACCGTAGTTACCGCTGCCACTCTTCACTTCGTTCACTACTACTGATGCCTCTTCGCCAGCGTTGGTTACGATTTGACGTAATGGTGCTTCCATTGCGCGACGTAAGATATTGATACCAGCATTTTGGTCATCGTTATCGCCACGTAGCTCAGACAATGCATTCATTGCACGAACTAAGGCAACACCGCCGCCAGGTACAACGCCCTCTTCAACCGCTGCACGAGTCGCATGTAGCGCATCGTCAACACGATCTTTCTTCTCTTTCATTTCAGTTTCAGTCGCAGCGCCAACTTTGATAACGGCAACGCCGCCAGCCAGTTTCGCCATACGCTCTTGAAGCTTCTCTTTATCGTAGTCAGACGTTGATTCTTCAACTTGACGTTTAATAGATTCAACACGATTTTCGATGTCAGCAGAGTTACCAGCGCCATCAACAATCACAGTGTTTTCTTTACCGACAGTAACTTTCTTAGCTGTACCAAGTTGCTCAAGAGTAGCAGTCTCTAAACTTAGACCAATCTCTTCAGAAATCACAGTACCGCCAGTTAAGGTTGCGATATCTTCTAGCATGGCTTTACGACGATCGCCGAAACCTGGTGCTTTAACGGCACAAGTTTTTAAGCCGCCACGCATGTTGTTGACAACCAATGTCGCCAATGCTTCGTTTTCAACGTCTTCAGCAATGATTAGCAATGGCTTGCTTTGCTGCATCACTTGCTCAAGTAATGGCACGATTTCACGAATATTGCTGATTTTTTTATCAACCAACAAGATATATGGGTTTTCAAACTCAGCGGTTAAGCTGTCTTGCTTGTTCGCAAAGTACGGGCTGATATAACCACGGTCAAACTGCATACCTTCGACAACTTCTAAGGTATCTTCAAAGCTTGAACCTTCTTCAACGGTGATAACGCCTTGCTTACCGACTTTTTCCATCGCTTGAGCAATTAGTTCACCGATTTTGGTGTCTGAGTTGGCAGAGATAGAACCAACTTGAGCAATCGCTTTTGAATCGTCAGCTGGTGTAGCCAGCAAATGAATTTGCTCAACAGCGGCGCGAACCGCTTTATCGATACCGCGTTTTAGATCCATTGGGTTCATGCCAGCGGCAACTGACTTCATGCCTTCTTGCAAGATAGATTGCGCCAATACAGTCGCAGTCGTCGTACCATCACCAGCGACATCATTTGTGCGGCTAGCCACTTCACGGACCAATTGAGCGCCCATGTTTTCGAATTTGTTTTCAAGCTCGATTTCTTTGGCAACCGAAACACCATCTTTAGTGATAGTAGGCGCGCCAAATGATTTATCGATAACTACGTTACGACCTTTAGGGCCTAGTGTTACGCGTACTGCGTTTGCTAGAACGTTTACGCCATCCATCATTTGTTTACGGGCATCTATGCCGAATTTTACGTCTTTTGCCATGTTAAATTACTCCACTATTATAAGTATGAGAATGCAATTAAATGTTTCAATGATTTTTCAATAATGTTGTCGAAATGCGCTGAGTATAAAAATACTCAAAAAGGACTAGCCTTCTAACACACCCAATACATCAGATTCTTTCATAATCAATAGTTCTTCGCCGTCAACTTTCACGGTTTGACCAGCATATTGACCGAACAAGACTTTGTCGCCAGTTTTTACATCTAACGCGCGAGTTTCGCCGTTGTCACGAATCTGACCGTTACCCGTTGCTAGCACTTCACCTTGTGACGGTTTTTCTTGAGCAGAACCAGGAAGCAAGATACCACCAGCCGTTTTTGTTTCTTCTTCTATGCGGCGGACAACGATGCGATCATGTAAAGGACGAATATTCATCAATATGTCTCCAATAATTTGGTTATTTGCAGTAAGGGTTTATTTAAATTAATGGTCTCAATACCAATATCTATAGGCGTTACTGCCTAAAACAGCATTCTAAAGATAAGCTTTGAGCTTGTATCAAAAAGTGGGGGCAAAGTGAGTTAGCTTCAAGTGTAAAGCCCAAAAATTTACAAGAATTTTGCATATCGTGGATTATTTAGTTGGTAATGACGTTTATGAACAGTCATTTGATTGGATTGCACCGTGTTAAAGGCCTTAGCAAGATTTTAAAAGCAGCCATATGAATGCTAAATTTCAGCACCGATAAGTTACCGCATATCATTTACAACTGACCAATTAACTTACTCCTGCTTACTCAAGTTACAGCAAGTGACGCCTGATGATATCGCGCTCAATGTCAGCAACCTTGACTACAATAGCAACACCACAGGGACAGCTGGCACTCTTGAAAAGATAGCAGAACATGACCATTATAGTCCTTGAGAAAATAACAATAGTTATAAGCAATGCCATAAATAGCGATTAAGGAATGTTCATGAGTTTTTTATCAAACGATCAAAAGTTATTAATAACCGATACTAATAATACTAAACGTAGCAAGTCTAAGTTTTTAACCGCCCTAACCACTGGGGCCAGTATTGCTATGATTGGAGCGATAAGTATGACTGCACCTACCCTTGCCAGCGCAAAGAATATCGAACCTTCAAGCGCCAACTACAGCTTTACGGTTGAAGACAAATATAAAGGTACGGCTACTCGCACGCTTAACAAATCAGGCAATACTTGGAAATATAATGTCAATGCTCGGGTGGCAGGTGTCGCAAGTGCTTCGCAAAACAGCACTTTTACCATCAACGGTAATAATGTCATTCCGACTCAAGCCAGCACCACTTATAAGCTATTAGGCGTTGGTCGCACGCACAAATTAGACTTCAATCCAAGCAGTAAAAAGGTGGTGAGTAACTATAAAGGCAAATCGACAACCATGAACATGGCACAACAAGCTTTTGATGATTTAAGTTTGGAAGTGCAAATTCGCCAAGATTTACTAAATGGTAAATTCTCTGGCAACTATTACATGGCGAAAAAAGACAAAATAGAGAAAACCCCTTTCAAAAAATCTGGTAACACCAAGATTACCGTTCCAGCTGGCACATTTGATACCGTACGTGTCGACCGTATCCACGATGACAATAGTCGTTCTACCAGTTTTTGGCTCGCACCAAGCTTAGATTACCTACCAGTAAAAGTTAGCCAAATTAATGATGGCAAAAAGATGGATTTAGAATTAACCAAAGTAAATTAAGCTTTTTATTAAATAAGCAGAAATAGCATAAAAAAGCGGCGCTCTATTTAGAGCGCCGCTTTTTTTGTCTTAAACTTCGCTAAATCAACTAACGCGGCTGCTTAACGACGTTGTTCATTGAAGGAAGACGCTTTAGTAGAATAAATAACCAAATATTGATTGCCAGTAATAAGACAAAATCAAGCAGATAAACCACTATCTCTGCCCAGCTGCTGCCGTAAACGCGGGTAAACAGCACCACACCACTCGCCCCCAAATAAACCAAGGTAAGCATACTGCCTATCAATAGCACATATGGCGAACGACCACGTAGTATCGCGGGCGTCAAAATAAATGCTGGCACTAGCCATAATGCTTGCCAGGCGATACCGCCAATGATATCAGGACTACTGGGATTAAAAACATTGATAAAAATAGGTAGCCCAAGCAGTCTATAAACCAACCAAATCAGCCAAGTCACCATCAAGCGCTGACGAATGGGCGTAATTGGCTTTTTAAGTTTAGCAGCTTTGGCAGATTTTTTGGCTGGTGCGCTTATCTCACTATCGGAGCGGTTTGTGACCATTAGATATATTTACTTCCTAATTAATAGCGTTATATAAGACCTTTCATGCTATAAAAATCCGCTTAGCGAGTCCAGTTAGCTTGCGCCAATGCAGTAGCACTAATAGCCAAGCGCCGACCTTGGGCGATAGCCAACTCGCGCTCATCAGCTGAAATAGGCTGATCGTGTGTTGCCCCACTCACATGACTAGCACCATAAGGCGAACCACCACGTTGGGTACGATTTAACGCAGGCTCAGCATAAGGCACACCAACAAGGATCATGCCGTGATGCAGCAACGGCAACATCATGGTCAACAACGTTGTCTCCTGCCCGCCATGCATCGAGCCGGTCGCAGTAAATACAGCAGCAGGCTTGTTCTGTAAATTACCTGCCAGCCAAATAGTGACCGTATTGTCCCAAAAATATTTCATGGGGGCAGCCATATTACCGAAGTGCGTCGGGCTACCAAGCGCCAAACCCATACAGTCTCTTAGATCGTCCATAGTGCAATATAAGTCACCTTCATCAGGTATTGCAGGCTTTCTCGATGTGGTCTCGGGTGCAACCGTTGGTACAGTACGGATACGGGCTGTCATACCAGCATCCTCAATACCTTGAGCGATAGCATAAGCCAATGTCTTAGTCGTACCGTAATTTGAATAATAGAGCACCAAAACATAAGGGGCGGTCTGACTCATTAGCAATACTTCCTCATAAAACCATTAATGTTATTGTTGATTCTAATCACCTACAACAGCTTCTATGCAGTCTATTTCTTTAGCATAAAACCTCATTGATTATGTAGCTATAGTCGATTCAATTTAAAAATAGTACTAGTACAAGGCAACCGAGTGTAGATGTATATCTAATACTTCAAGCGAGGTTAACGCTGTAATAATTTTATAGTGGAATGACTATATACATAATCTGTGACAGATAACGCAATATAGGCATATATTATGCCCCAGTCATTCACCGACATGCAAACAGCCTTGGTACACATTATCGCTAATAACCTGCTAGAGAGGTTGCTGCTGTGCATTTTGACACAATTAAACCGCAGATGATAACAGCATATCTTTGTTACACTACTGTCACTCAAACACCTGCTAAATGGTCGATATGGAAAATTTATCAAAAAAAATCCCGTTTTTACATCAACGCTGGTTTCAATTCTTACGATTCTTGACTCGGCACTTTTTTGAAGACAATTGCCAGCAAAAAGCGGCATCGCTGACCTACACGACTATGTTGTCAATTGTACCCGTCCTAACCGTCCTATTGATGATCCTATCTTCTGTACCAGCACTTGCATCCGTTAGAGCACAGATATATGAAGTGATTTATAGTAACTTGCTACCACAATCAAGCATGCAGGTCAGTGAGTATATCAATAGCTTCGCTGAAAAATCCTCAAATCTAACCATCATTGGGGCAATGGTGTTATTTTTTACGACCATTATGACGTTAACAACCATCGAGCGCGCATTTAACCAAATCTGGCGGGTAGAAAATCGCTCTGGCGGTATGAAAAGTATGCTGCGCTATTGGACCATCGTCACGTTAGGACCGTTAGTACTGGGTACGGCATTTCTTGCTTCAAGCGCGGTACAAAGTTTGAGTTTTTTAAACCGACAAATTGCTGGTTATGGCATTGACTGGTCTTTTTGGGTACAAGCTGTATCCATTGGTATCACTGTCGCAGGCTTTATTGGTATGTACTGGTTCATTCCAAAAGCACGCGTACCCGCGAAAAATGCAGCCATTGCTGGTCTCTTCGTCGCTATCGTATTCGAGCTGATGAAGCACCTGTTTGGTACAGTAATGGCAAATTTCACCAGTTATGAAGCGATTTACGGGGCTTTTGCGGCACTGCCCATCTTCTTATTATGGATATATTTGTCGTGGAATTTAATTCTATTAGGTGTTGAGATTAGCTATACCTTGACGATTTTTGAAACTGAAGAGGTCTATCCACGCCACCCTCTGCTAAGTTTGCTCGATATGTTAAACCTCGTTTATACCCATCATTTAAAAGGGGAAGCGGTAAGCGAACAAGCACTACGTAATGTGCTAGGACGCAAAGAGCTACCAAAATGGTATACCTATATTAATTATCTGCAAGACAGCAATTTAATCACCATGACTGAAGATAATGATTATGTGCTCAAGAGAGATTTGAGCAAAATGACATTATGGGATTTTTATCGCACGCTACCTTACCCCTTGCCTATCAAAGATGAGCTAGATGAGATGGGGCCAGAGGATCAAAAACCTTGGCTTAGCTTGCTAGTCAACCGTTTTGAAAATACGGAAGCTTATGCCAAGCAACAGTTAGATCTACCGTTAAATGCTATTTTTGCCAATAGTGAGCCACGTAAAAAAGCTGATTCTAATGGAAAAGGCATCAAAGGCGGTCAATCAAATTTATTTAGAAAAACCTCGGCGACCACTGCAGCATTAGACAAGAATGAGCCGATCAAAGGCACCCCACACTTTGACCCAATAGCTTATGATAAAGACAGTGATATTGAATGCGATGAGCGGGACAATGAGATTCTTATTCCTAAGGATTTGAATGACTCTCAAATTAAAACCAATGGTAATCTCTTTAATCATAAAGGCGATATCATTACTGAATCAGATAACCCAAAGACGAATTAAGAAAAGCGTTAGTAACGAATGAGACATATTAAATAATAAAAATTAGTTTTCACTAGAGGTTATAATAGAACTTATTATTATAAATCGAACAAAAGTCGTACGAGATGCTAACACAGCTGTTATATTGCCTTAAACTTTATTAGAGCAATAACTTGAAAAATACAATAGCATTCCCAGTAACAGCGCTAAGCATTTGTGTCGTATCCATTATGCTTTCTGCTTGTGGTGAAGGTGATGGCAGCACATCATCACTTGTACCACCAACCGTTAGTCTACCAGTAGAAACGCCGCCTGTTAAACCACCAATAACGAGTATTCCTGCTACGCCACTTGAACCAAGTACACCTATTAAGCCACCAATAACGAGTATTCCTGCTACGCCACTTGAACCAAGTACACCTATTAAGCCACCAATAACGAGCATTCCTGCTACGCCACTTGAACCAAGTACACCTATTAAGCCACCAATAACGAGCATTCCTGCTACGCCACTTGTGCCAGCTACGCCTATCAAATATCCAGAACCAAAAAAGGATATTGCTGATTTTTATTTATTAGGTTTTTTTGACCACGATGGTAGAGCGGGAGAAATTCGTACTATTCGTCCAGACTTGGTTGGCGAATTTCAAGCGATGATACAGTTTGGGCAGAATCATACCGTTGATCCACAGGGTAACGAAGCAAAAAACATGCCGCGCCTGACGGCAGAAAAAGAGGCGCTGTTATTGGTGACGCCTACGCTTGAAATGGGTGACATTAATAAATTAGCGGCTGAAATTTACAAAGACGGGGTTTTATTACGAACTGTCAATTTAGCCGATCCGACTCAAATCCCAGACACGGATCAGACTAACACTGATCAGCGCGCACGCGTTGCTTACAGTAAGCGCGCATGGTCAACCAAACTCAACTGGGATGAGGTACAAGGTGGTCTCAAAATTCGCATTGTGGATGACCAAAATCGTAGCGGTGAACTGTCAGAAGATAACATAGATTTTGCCGCCCCTGGTGAGTTGGTATTGACCAATATCCGTCTAGGCATGTTAACGGATGCACCTCAATCTTGGGGTCATTATATGCTACGCGATCCAGAAAGAGCGGGTTCAGACTACTTCCAAACCATTCCAGCAGCACAAATGACCGTTGCTAGCTATGATGACATGAAGCTCGAACGAGTAATGGTCGCCAATGGCACTATTTATGATTCAGTCAGTGACTCAAATGATGCTGGCGTTTATGCTGGTGATATGCGCGAAAACACCGCGAAATCAACCTTTGGTGTTGGCATTAATTTAGCCAATTGGGGCGTTACCAGTGCTTCAATGCAAAGTCAAGAGCAACCGCAATTGACCCAAAACGTCAATGCGCATCACGCTCGCGGTAAATATAAGAATGGTGAATATAACCACGGCTTAAGCGGCGGTAATGGTATGTTGACCCTAATCGACTCTCAAGGTAATGAGTTCAGCCACGAAATCGGTCATCATTATGGCTTGGGTCATTATCCTGGTGAACAGAACGGCGATTTCTTTTGGGCCGAGCATCATGCCAATAGTGGCTGGGGCTATAATGGCGTCAGAAACAAAATGCGCAGCAACTTAGACTGGCCACGACAGGTCGAGGGTGATGGTCTCACTGGTAAACCTCTTTTCTTAGCCACCTATGGCTATGGTCGCGATGCGATGTCTGGTGGATCACAGAGTGGCGCTTATTCAAACTATACTCACTATACGGGTTATAGTACAAAAATTAAGATCCAGCCAGCATTTGATAAAGCAGTATTTGACGCTGACTCACCAACTGGCTATAAGAAATGGAATGCCGATCTCAGAAAGATGGAAGTCATCCAGCCTAAGGTATGGCAAGGTTCTAAAAACGTTTGGTACAACAGCGCGGATGGTAATTACTTAAAACCACGTTTGCAAGGCGTGCCAGTATTTACCATTTTAGGCGGTTATGACCCTGTCGCGCAAAAAGGCATCATTTATCCAGAAGCACGTGGTAACTGGGGCAACGTTTTTGAGTTACCGACACCGAATAACTCGCTTGAATCAGCAAGCTGCTGGTTAAGCGTTACTTATAGTAATAACACGATTAATGATATTGCGTTGGCTCCTAATCGAATGACCAGTAACGCCAATAAGTTCCATGTTAATTTAGCGATTGCAGACAACCCGAAAAAAGTAGATTTGTACTGTAAAAAGGTCAATGAAGCACAAGTACAGCTCTCAACCATTGATATTCGTCAATATAGTGATGCGATTAAACCCGCGGTTACCTTTGGTAAAGAACAGGGCTATACGGCACTAAGAAAGGTAGAATTGCCAATCTTAGAGCAGAAACTTCTTGCTCAAGCAGAAAATTCGACTATTAGTTTAGACGCCAACGGTCAGTTATTATATGATTCTTACAAAGAGTATCGTGATGAGCTTAGCCCTTTAGCACTCCAAACATTAGAGCGTTATGAGAAGCAGCAAGAAACTCTAAATCGTCTAAACCGCTGGGTCAATGTCTATCGTACGGATTTAATCAAAAAAGAGCCTGAAGCACTTACCGAATTTCAAAAGTTTGTTGTAGATTTAGAGCTACAAGATGATAAACCTTTAGATAAGGTGACTACTATCCGTAATGGCAATAACTGTCTTAAAGTTGAAACTCTAGAAGGTGGTAAGTTAAATAGCTTTATTAGTGGCCCAAGTGGCTGTACTGGTGACGACTCTGAACAATGGATTTACGATCTTAAAGGTAAAATTCACAGCAAAATGGCATTAGATCAGTGTTTAACGGAACAAGGTTCTTGGGTGATTTTGGGTGCTTGTAGCTTGGACTCGCCAGCGCAAGTTTGGGAGATGAACGGTGCTGACCAAATCAAACAGGGCAACAAATGCTTTGATTTGCGTACTGGTAATTTAGTAGATAATCGCGGAAGCTTAATTACTTACAATTGTAGTGGTGGCTGGAATCAGAAATGGACAACGTTAACCAAAAACCCAAGCTTTATCTTAGCAACCGCTGGTAACAACCTACCATTAATCGTAGATAGTCTGCAAAAACAGCCAGTATCGACGGATGATATGCAAACGCGTTCATTAAGTATGGACAGTAAAGAAGAGCTATCAGTGCTAGCAAAAGTAAGCACTGCGATAAGCAATTGGATTGACAATCTAGTCAGTTAACAAAAGAATTCATTATGCTAAAAATAAGCTCCTATGATAGGGGCTTATTTTTTACTAAATTTTTAATCTTTGTGGCTTATATGGTAAGGTAATTTACTTTTAAGAGTTTTTATTAGCCAAACAAAATCGTAGCTTAGTAATAAAAAATGGGTCGCTTTTTAGGTCATTTGTGGAGCATATAATATTGAATAGACACCCTGAAAGTGGCTGGTTTAACTCTGCATTGCTGACAATAACGCACAGACTAAAGCAGTTTGCCCAGTTATGGTCGCTACAGACACTGACCGATATGCCTGATCGACTAAGAAACTTATGGCAGCAGCTTATTGGCTCTTATTGGTTTATCCCAACGGCGTGCGTCATCGTCGGGATATTGCTAGCGCCTTTATTGGTCACTATCGATCAACACTTTGACCGCGAAACCGTCAGAGAGATTACCTTTGCTTTTACGGGTGACGACGATGCTGCGCGCGCTATCATGACTGCCATCGCAGGCGCAGTATTAGGCGTAGCAGGCACGACATTTTCTATTACAATCGCGGTACTGTCGATGGCCTCTTCGCAATTTGGCCCACGGCTATTGCGCAATTTTTTGACCGATACGCCAAATCAATTTGTATTGGGGGCGTTCATTGGCACGTTTAGTTATAGTTTATTGGTGTTAAAATCCATCCATAAATATGACGTGGCTTTTGGTGTGCCACAGCTTGCAGTGACTTTTGCGATTATCATGGCAATTATATGTGCGCTGTTGCTGGTGTACTTTGTACAACATATGGTACATGCCATTCAAGCCTCACATGTGATTCAAAACGCCAGCAATGATGCGATTAATAATATTCACTATTGGTATCGTGATCATTGCGATATCCAGCATCAACGCGATATAGAACATCATGATATTGAACAGTTTCATCATTGGTCAGCGATGCCTATTTATCCACCAAGCTCAGGTTATGTTCAACAATTTTACCTTGAGTCACTGATTACACTGACACAAGACTATGGCGGCGTGGTGCAAATGCGTATTAATCTTGGTGATTATGTCACTGACAAAAATGTCATCGGCTACTTTTACCAACGTCCAGCAGGTCATCCAAATAATCGACAAAAAACAGCAACGCCATCTTTAGCTGTTGTACCGCGTGCCCCTGACGGGCTTTTTTGGCAACGCTTTTCAGGCTGTATACGTATCGAACAACGACTGGCTCATTCTAACGATATTGCTTATAGCTTGGGACAAATGACTGAAATCGCCGTCCGCGCCTTATCGCCCGGTATCAATGATCCAAAAACAGCGGTCAACTGCGTACAATCACTGACCAGTTGCTTAAGTATTATGATGCGTCGTCAGCCGCCCAGCCCCTATCATTTTTATACACCAGCACAAAACGATGATTCATCGAAAGCCGAAGTTAAACAGCGACGCTTGGCGATATTAGCCGTGGTTACTCATACTCCCAAAATATCTGATTTTATCAATACCTCGCTTGGCGAGATACGTCGGTATGCAGCAGCAGATTTGATGGTCTTAAAAGCGCTATGTCAGGCGATGGTCAATCTAAGTTATGCTCGCGTAAATAACGCACAGCAGCAAACCTTATTGCATGAGATAAAACTGATTGAGCGCGCAGGAGAAGAAAACCTAAGCTATCAAGAGCTGATAGATGACTTGAGCGCGATGTGCCAACAAGCCCAACAATTCATACTTAGCAACGATGCTCATCATCAGTATTTTGACTATGTTAGCGCGTTTGACACCCATATTCGCCAAGCATTACAAACGCAATCAAAATAAAAAGACAAACGATAACTAAAATCAAACCTATTTAGTGTTTGTAAGCGCTAAGCTTATGACAATTTTAAAATCACTTGAGAATTTTTTCATGGCCCCTACCAGTAGCCTAACCATACTTGAAATCAGCGCGATATTCTTATCAATCACAGCCCTATTAACTTACGTTAACCATCGTTTTATTGGTCTACCGACCACGATTGGCGTGATGGTTATCTCCATTTTATTATCTATTGGCGCCATATTTTTGGGATTTTTGGGATTTGATCAGCTGATTGATTATGAAGTAAGCTTATTAGAGCAGCTTGATTTTACCGAAGTCTTATTAGATGGCATGCTCTCTATGCTACTGTTCGCAGGAGCGCTGCACGTCAATATCAGCGATTTAAAACGTTATAAACTGCCTATTGGTATCCTTGCTTGCGTCGGTACCATCGTCTCTGCGATGCTTATCGCCACGGCGCTCTATTTTATGCTGCCGCTGCTTGGTTTCGGTTTGCCGTTTCTTTGGTGTTTGCTATTCGGTGCTCTAATATCACCGACCGACCCCATTGCCGTAATGGGTATTTTGGCATCGGCTGGCGCGCCAAAAAGTATAGAAACGGTCATCGCGGGTGAGTCTTTATTTAACGATGGTATCGGCGTCGTCATCTTTGTATTGCTGCTAGGTATTTTATCCAGTGGTGATATCCCAACCGCCAATTATGTGGCGCATACCTTAGCGGTTGAAGCCGGTGGCGGCATTATTTTTGGCTTAGTACTTGGGGCGATTTTGTATTACATGCTGAAAAGTATCGATAGCTATCAAGAAGAAGTGTTATTAACGCTTGCTGGTGTGATAGGTGGTTATGCACTCGCCAGCCATTGGCATTTATCAGGACCACTCGCCATGGTGATGATGGGGTTGATGGTTGGTAATCGCGGACGAGCATTGGCGATGAGCGATAAAACGCGGCATTATATTGATCTATTTTGGGAATTAATCGATGAAATTCTCAACGCTATTTTATTCGTACTCATCGGTTTAGAAGTAGTGATGATTGCTTATTCGGGTAATTTATTTATCGCCGCTGGCCTGACGATTGTCATTGCCCTAGTTGCACGTTTTATCGTTGTAGGTATGACGACCAAAACCTTCCATCGTCAGCTCGATTTACCGACTGGTGCATGGAAAGTGCTGACATGGGGCGGATTACGTGGGGGTATTTCGGTTGCTTTAGTGTTGCAGCTACCGCTGGGAACCGAACGCGATATCTTGTTGGCGCTCACTTATGCAGTGGTGATATTCTCTATCTTGGTGCAAGGTTTGAGTATTGGCAAAGTCGCCAAAAGCATTCGTACTGATAAAAGTACAGCAAAGCCATAATTTATAACCAGTTTTAAGCCCATCGTTTTAGCAAAAGAAAAGCCAGCGTAAGACAGTATCTTACGCTGGCTTTTTCATACACATTCAGTTTTTTTGATAGGTACTATAATAAGCCCTTTTTATATCAAGCCTTTACGCTTCATATTACGATAAACCACGACCACAATAAGAAGATTTGAGACTAATATTCCAAGCTTAAACCAATCAAATGGGCTAACGATTAGATAGTAAAGCTCAATAGGAATAAACACCCCATAACCCAGCACACCAAACCAATACGCCCATGTTTTATCCTGCCATAAGCCATAAGCCTCAAGAAAACGTAGACTGGCGTAAGCAAAGATTAATAACAAGAATAATGACCAGTTTTTACTTGCCTGCTGGGCAATCCGTACTGCACTGTCAACTTGCGGTGCCAGTAGCTGTCCAAAAGTCTGTTGCCAAGAATCAGTCGCCGTCGTTAGCCAATGGTCAAGATCAGTATGCCATGACCATAAAGCCCCTGCCCCTAATAGTGCACCGACCCCTTTAACCACCTCATAGATTGCCACCGCTTTGATAGATTCACTGGCAGTACTGTGCGACTTGATGGTTTGGTTGTGCAAGTGATGATCGCTATCCTTCGAGGATGGTTGCAGACTATCATCCTGCCTAGGCAAATTAGCCAAAGAAAGTCTCCACAACGCAGCCTTGCAACTGCTGATTAAAGAATGGGGTGTTTTTACCATTGGACAGCATGGATTGTGCGGTCACTTGCCACTCTAACTTAGGATCCACCAGTACTGCGCCGCCGATTTTTTCATATTGCTCACTAATACCAGCGATTTTCGCCGGATTGAGACAGATTTTATCGACAAGTTGCTCTAAGGTTAACACCTCATCATTGACTAGCTGACAAGCCAGCGCCATAAAGGTATCAAAATTTGAGATGCCTGGTGTGCTCTCAGCAAATGGGGCTTTTTTAGCGGTACTGTTCAATGGTTCATGATGGCTACATATCGCATCAATGGTGCCATCTTTTAGACCACGGCGGATGGCTTGCTGATCGGTATTACTACGCAGGGGTGGTAATACATAGGCTTGGGCGTTAAAACCCTCTAAATTATCATCGGTCAAATACAACTGATGCATCGCCACATCACAAGTCACGGGCAGACCTTTATCTTTTGCCCAGCGCATCAATTCGATTGAAGATTTACAGGATAATTGACTAAAGTGAGCAGCGATGCCTGTTTCTTCAACCATCAGCAACTGCGTTGACAAGGCAACCGTTTCAGCGATCCAAGGAATCCCTTGCAAGCCGTGATATGACGCGATATAACCTTCATGCGCCACGCCATCACCAGATAGACTTGGCTCATCAGGATAAAAAAATACTTTCATATTAAAAGTCGCGGCGTATTCCAGTGTACGCAGTAATACTAAATCATTGCGAAAAGGGCGGCGCGCATTAGAAACGGCTATACAACCGCCTTTTTTAAGCCCAGCGATATTTGATGGGCGCTCACCTTCTAAACCAGCAGTCAATGCACCCAAAATATGCAAATATATGCCGCCATCACCAAACGCGCGCTCACGTAAGCCTTTTAATAATGAACCGTTCTCTAAGATAGGATTGGTATCAGGAGGAATGACCACATGCAGGAAACCATTGCCACGAGCAGCGCGCCCTTCTGACTCCAAAGTGCCATGTTGTTGTTGACCCGGTTCACGCAAGCGGGCGCACAGATCAACCAAAGGCGGCAGTAGCCACATTTCACGCCCAGCTTCGAGTGAAGCCAACTTATCTGCTGTAGCACTTGATAGTGAGTCTTTAAATGATTGAGGAAGATGGTTAAGTATCGTTGCATCCGTATTTAACATAGTTGTCATGAGCGTTATTACCGTATCAATAAAATGGGATAAATAAATATAAAACAGCGAGGCAGAGGATTATTTACTCGCGGCTTGGTGAGCGCGCTGACCTTCCATAGCTAGCGACAGTACTGCCATACGAATAGCGATGCCGTTATTCACCTGTTTTAAAATCACTGACTGGTCGCCATCGGCAACGCTTGATGCAATCTCAACACCGCGGTTCATCGGCCCTGGATGCATGACCAACGCATCCGGCTTAGCCAATGCCATGCGCTCTGGTGTAATACCATAGTGTTTATAATATTCACTCGATGATGCCAGCAGCGGCGAGCCGATACGTTCGTTTTGTATTCTTAATCCCATAATGACATCACAGTCCGTGACACAGTCATTCATATCTTCATAGACTCGTACCCCAAAACGCTCAATACCTTTCGGTAATAAGGTACGCGGCGCACAGACGCGGATGTCTTTTACACCCAAGGTTTGTAGTGCACTGATATCTGAGCGCGCCACTCGCGAATGCTTGATATCGCCAACGATAGCCACTGACAATTCCTCAAATGGGCGCGGTGCTTCACGATGAATAGTGAGCATGTCGAGCATCCCTTGCGTTGGATGCGCATGCCAGCCATCACCGCCATTGATAATGGCAATATCAGGTGTCACCTCTGTTGCCATAAAATGGGCAGCACCTGATGCTGAATGCCGTACCACAAAGATATCTGCCGTCATGGCTTGTAGATTCCACAGCGTATCGCGCAAGCTTTCACCTTTTTTGGTACTAGAGCGCTCGATATCGATATTGAGCACATTGGCACCTAAACGCTTTTCGGCTACTTCAAAGGTCGTACGGGTACGCGTTGACGGTTCAAAAAACAAATTCATCACCGTATAGCCTTCAAGCTCAGGACGGTTAATGAGCTGTCCGTTATCATCAAAAAACGTCTCTGCTTTGGCAATAATCGCTTGCAGCTGCGCTTTATTAAGACCTTCCACCCCCAAAAAATGGCGAATACTGCCATTGCTATTAAGCTGCGGACGACTTAACGACGCATCAAGTTTCTCATGAATGGTATCAGGGTCGAATTTGGCATAATCCGTTGGCGAGACGGTCTGAGTTGAGCGGCTATCGATAGAATTTGGCATAATGGCAGGTCTTTATTGTTGGTTTATATGATTTAATAATCATTATTTATGCGTTTTTTGGCGATTTATAGTCGACGATAAGCACAGAGACAAGGACATTTTGGCACTTATTTGCTACAATTTACCCCAGTGGCAGTGAGAGACATAGCGCTGTAAAAAACAGCCATCGTCATCCTCTTGGGCAGTAGCCATAGACCTGTCAAAACCATCATTAGAAATCCGCTTAGCCAAACGATAAATAAATAATAATAGTGATAGTGTAGCTGATTTTGTGGTCAGGACAAAGATGCCGTGCGAGGTATTTAAAAATTTGCCAGATTTAGGTCTGTAACGTGCGACCTAACCGATTTTCCGACCCCTTACTTAATCCTTAGTTTCAGTAGCCTTTATTTTAACAGCATTTATTAGGAAGCCTTATGACAACCCTTACAGACTATCTCAATGATTATTCACCCAATCCTGCACTGAGTGACGTTATTACGACTGTCACTGACGTGGGTAAAACCATCTCACAATTATTGAGAAAAGGAGCGCTAGCAGACATTCTAGGCGAAGCTGGCAACCAAAACGTCCAAGGTGAAGACCAAAAGAAACTGGACGTACTGGCCAATGACTTATTATTAGATGCTTTGGCGAAAAATACCCATTGTGCAGGCGTTGCCTCAGAAGAGCTTGACGACGCTACCCCTGCCAATGCAGATGGCAGTTTGTTGGTATTGTTCGATCCGCTTGATGGTTCATCAAACATCGATATTAATATGGCCGTTGGCACTATCTTTTCTGTTTTACCGTACCAGCGCCAAGGTCAAGTCAGTGAGAATGCTGATTTTTTACAAGCAGGTAATCAACAGCTAGCAGCCGGTTATTTGCTTTATGGCACTTCTACCGTACTAGCGCTAACTATCGCCGATCATGTCGTGATGTTTAGCCTAGACCCTGACACCAATGAGTATGTGCTCATACAAGAAAATGTGCAAATCGATGCCGATACCAGCGAATATGCCATCAATGCTTCAAACTACCGCTACTGGCGCGCACCCATGCAGCAGTATATCGATGAGTTAATTGCTGGCGAAACGGGTGTCCGTGGTCGCGATTTCAATACACGCTGGGTGGCGGCCATGGTCGGTGATGTGCATCGTATTTTATGTCGTGGTGGTCTCTTCACTTATCCGTTCGATACCAAATATGCCAATAAAGCGGGCAAATTACGCTTGATGTATGAAGCCAATCCAATGAGCTTATTGATTGAGCGTGCGGGTGGCGCTGCTACTGATGCAATCAATCGCATTTTAGACATAGAGCCAACCGATATTCACCAACGCGTCCCAGTGGTACTAGGCAGCAAAAATGAAGTCAATTATGTTAAAAATCTGCATGTAACTTACGCTGATAAATAAGCTCTTTGCCTTTACTTTGATAACAATCAGTGTAAAGCCAGAGCATTTATAAGCTTTATACTGATCGTTTAATTTTTTTATATTTTTTTCTAAGCGATCCACTATGGTAGCAAATCCCACCGAGCTTATTACCTCAGATAAAAATACGACCGTTAAACTTGTCAAATCCTTGTTAACGCAAGCGCGGCAGCGGAAGAAGCAAGGGCAAACGGTGATTGAGGGCGTCCATCTCATCGATGCTGCGCTGCGTAGCGACTATCCGTTTGCTCAAATCCTACTCGCAGAGTCTGCGCACAACCATCCTGAGGTTCAGCAAATTTTGACGCGCTTGCCTACTTATACGCCTATTTTAACGTTATCAAATTCGCTGTATGAGAGCATTCGTAGCTTAGGTACCGGTATCGATATCATGGCCATCATTAAAGTACCAACGCCTCGTTTATCGATGATTGATAATGACTGCTTGATTTTAAATGATGTGCAAGACAGCGGCAATGTGGGCACCCTATTACGCACCGCAGCAGCGGTTGGCATCAAGAACATACTCTGTACCAGTGCGACAGCACAAGCGTGGTCCCCTAAGACATTACGAGCAGGCATGGGCGCTCAGTTTGCTCTGACTATTTATGAAGGTCTAAGTGTGCAAGATATTTTAGACCATGTACAAACACCGCTATTTGCCACCAGCTCCCATACTGATACAGTCATTTATCAACATGACTTAAAGCAACCTATTGCTTGGATTATGGGACATGAAGGTCAAGGCGTTTGTGATGAGCTGATGCAGTGCGCCACCCCTATCGCTCTACCACAGCCTAATGGTCAAGAAAGTCTGAATGTCGCCATTGCAGGCTCACTCTGCTTGTATGAAACACTACGTCAAAGAAATTATAACTAATGTTATTTGACTGAATCAAAAACATACCTATCAAATACGAAAAACCCGCTATCAATAATAGCGGGTTTTTTATTTCAGTTTTACAAACAATTACTTAGATTTTGCTAGTCAGCTCAGGCAATGCTGTAAATAAATCCGCTTCCAAGAAGTAATCTGCAACGCTAGCGATAGGCGCTTCTGGGTCATTATTAATCGCAACGATGACTTTAGAATCTTTCATACCCGCTAAATGCTGAATCGCACCTGAAATACCCGCAGCGATATATAAATCTGGCGCAACGATTTTACCCGTTTGACCGACCTGCATATCGTTTGGTACGTAACCTGCGTCAACAGCGGCACGTGATGCGCCAACAGCAGCGCCAAGTTTATCAGCCAATGGCTCGATATATTTGGTGAAGTTTTCGCCGTTTGCTAACGCACGACCACCAGATACCACAATGCTTGCTGATGTTAGCTCAGGACGGTCAGATTTCGCCATCTCTTCATTAACGAAGCTTGCTTTGCCAGTTTCTTGCACGTTGTCGATTGTCTCAACAGTAGCTGATCCACCTTCGCTTGCTACTGGGTCAAAAGCCGTGGTACGTACTGTCATGACAACTTTATCTTCTGTGGTCTTAACAGTTGCTGTTGCGTTACCAGCATAGATAGGACGCTCAAACGTTTGCGCATCTACGACGGCAGATATTTCTGATAGCATGCTTACGTCAAGTAAAGCGGCAACGCGTGGCATAAAGTTCTTACCAGTGGTTGTTGCTGGTGCAAGGATATGGCTGTAATCACCAGCGATATCAGCAACTAATAGCGCAACGTTACCCGCCAATTGATGCTCATAGGCAGCGTTGTCTGCTAATAATACTTTAGTCACGCCTTCTGCTTTCGCTGCTTGGTCAGCGACAGCTTGAGCACCACTACCTGCAACCAACACATGGATATCATCACCCATTTGCTTAGCAGCAGCGATGGTATTCAAAGTTGCCTTTTTTAGACTGGCATTGTCATGTTCTGCATATACCAAAATTGCCATGATTTTAATCCTTTTTTATTCGTATCATCTATTCATGCGGTTGTTTGTGTACAAAGCTGTTTGAGCAACTATTATTTAATATAAAATAAATCAGTTAAATCTATAGCCTTGTACAGGATATGCCGTAGCGAAGTATCCAATCATTGAAACATTAAATGACTTTTGCTTCGTTTCTTAGCTTATCGACCAACTCATCCACTGAACCCACTTTAATGCCAGCTTTACGTTCAGCAGGTGGCACAACTTTAATGATCTCTTGCTTAGAGGCCATATCAACACCAAAATCAGCAGGCGTTTTTTCGTCAAGTGGCTTTTTCTTCGCTTTCATGATGTTAGGCAATTTAGCATAACGGGGCTCATTCAAACGTAAATCAGTGGTAATAACCGCTGGTAACTCAAGTGCTAGCGTCTGTAAACCACCATCGATTTCACGAGTCACGTTTACTTTATCGCCTTCAACCTTCACTTCTGATGCAAACGTACCCTGACCGATACCCATCAATGCCGCTAGCATCTGACCAGTCTGATTGTTATCATCATCAATGGCTTGCTTACCCAATAAGATAATATCAGTGCCTTCACTCTCGGCGATATTTTTGAGGATCTTAGCAATTTGTAATGGATACGGCTTGTCATCAGTCAACACTAAAACACCACGATCAGCACCCAATGCTAACGCTGCACGAATTTGCTCTTGTGATTCTTTTGGACCGATTGAAGCAACAATGATTTCATCAATCACACCCGCTTCTTTTAGACGAACCGCTTCTTCTACTGCAATCTCATCAAAAGGGTTGATTGACATCTTAGTGTTTGATAAATCAACGCCAGAGTTGTCAGCTTTTACACGAACTTTTACGTTGTAATCAATGACACGCTTGACCGCTACTAATGCTTTCATACGTTCCTCGTTTATTAATGTTATGAATTAAAAATTGTCAGTTAAGAACCAAAGGTTCATTTTTTTAAACTGTCGTTCAAAATACTACTTAGGGTTATTACTGCGTCAACAGATAGTAGTTAATTAAGCGAGAAGAAACAATACCGAAAATGGTATTAGTATCACACTACTCATTGATAAAATCTGCTAAAGCTAAGCCAACCATTATTATCAGACCCCTGTATCTTGCGTGACCACAGGCATAAGGTCAAGACAACGCCGTGAATAATGCGTCATAAATTTGTCACCATTCTATAATAAATAGTTTATAAGTGCACAATTTTACAGTCTTCTTTAACCTACATTCTCAATATTTCACCTATTTTTAGCACTGTCAACACGATAGTTACTTAATAGATTGTTGTGATCTATCTCGTTGGCATCAATCGAGAACAACAATCGAGCACAACAATCAAAAACTCAAAATCTACGATTTGCTGTTTTTACTGAAACCAATCAGCAACTCACTGTCGCGTATATCATCGAATAATGACCAGTCAGGCGTAACTGCATTGTTTTTGATGACACTCATATCCCCTGTAGTTTCCATAATGACAGCAAATACTTCCGTTTTAGACTTGATTCCCTTCTTGCGTAAAACCTGTTGAACATCACTGGTACTAAGATTGGCCTCTTTTAAATTTCCACTAAAATACTCGCCATGGGCCATTAATATAATGGCTCGATTGTCTATCAGAGATTTTAACGGTTTGAATTTACGCCTGATAAATGAGATAACCCCTTGAATCACAAACAATACTGCGACAGCAAACAGCCCTTGCATTAATGACGGTGTGTCTGATAGCACCGTTGAAGCGAGTATACTGCCAATACCGACAGTCATCGCAAAATCATGGCTTGAGAGCTTGGAGAAACTTCGCAACCCCATCAATCTTGTAAACAACATTAACCCTAAATAAAAACCGATTGCAGATAGAGAAATACCCAGCACTTGCTGCCAATCGATTGAAAACCATGCCTCCCACTTCATAAAACAACCTTATTTTGTTAGATCTTTTTTGAGTCAGTGCTGATGACTGACAGCTAATATCAGTATGCTTTTGATGATTTTACGTTTATAGCGAGAAAAATGGCATAAAAAAAGCAACCTGATAAGAGGTTGCTTTTTTTTAGAGTTGAAACAGTATTTTTATTGTTTTAACAAACAAAGGCATCAATGCATATTGATAATCTTACTGTCATCAAGCTTACTGTCATCAAGCTTACTGACTAATCAGCTTACTAGATGTCAAATGAGATTAGATAGCTTCGATTTGCTCGGCTTGTGGGCCTTTTTTGCCATCACCTAAGATGAAAGACACTTTTTGGCCTTCGGCTAGAGTTTTGAAACCACCACCTTGGATAGCGCTGTAGTGAGCGAATACGTCTTGTCCGCCATTGTCTTGAGCGATAAAACCAAAACCTTTAGCTTCATTAAACCACTTTACAGTGCCTTCAACTTTATCTGACATAAATTTTCCTAACTCTTTAACTGTTGGCGAGACGTGTGTCGTCACCGATTAATTGATATATACCCAAACTATTTTCTGCTAAATGCAACAGTCAATACGATCAAAATATCGTTAGATAACTTGAAATTACGACCTAAAATCTTTTGAGTACAGGCTGATTATAGCAGCTTTTTATAATCGCAACAGGTTAAATTGATGATTTTTGTAAATAACGATAATCCGTTTTGAAAAGTCACAAAAGCCAATCAAATACTATCTAATACATTGATAAGAAAGATATTTTATATCATTTACTATCTATCATTCTAACGTAAAGGGGTCATTTAAGTTGGTGACAGCATTATCTCAAATAATAAATAGGTGATAAGTCAGCATATGTTTCATTGAGATATCGGTAGCCACGGTGAACTTAATACTAACAAACAAAGCGCAAAAAATATCAGCGAAAATGACTGACTATAGGCGATGTATTTAGCAGGTATCACCAAGTCTTTAGGAGAATCAGGAATACCTTTACGTTTTAGTAAACGCGTCCCATATATCCATCCAAAGGTAGTATAGATGCCATAAGCAGCAGGTACCGTAATGGCTAGTGGCGTCAAGTCAATCACATATAATATGACAACGGAAATAAAGAACCACAAAGTATCCAAGAGTGAGCTGATTTGAAAAAACTTAGACTTAGGCAATTTGCCATCGGTTTTTTTGAGCATCTCCCCTTCTATCCATATTAAAACAGCTACCACAGCGCTAAGAGTAATATATACGAATTGCGGCGTTAGCCAGTCTGGATAAGATATTTGCACAACACACAACCTATAATCTATAAAAAAGTAAGAACGCGCAACTCAATCGTCTTGATAATTAACCAGCAATTGGTTGCACTAAGAATATTCAAAAAAGTCAATGAAGGTTAGATATATGAGGCATCGATTGGTCGTTTTCAACCAATACCAAAGCGATTGTGGTTAAAATTTCACTAAAGTAGTGCAAACTAAAAAAGCCCACACTATTAAGTAATAGCATGGGCTCTTAGTTCTATATCAGCGATTAATCTCTTGATAGCCTAATACTGAATTAGTTTTTTTCTTTATCGATGATTTTGTTACCACCGATCCAAGGCATCATGCCCCGTAGCTTAGCGCCAGTGATTTCGATTTGATGCTCTGCATTGTTACGACGACGAGCCGTCATTGAGGGATAGTTGGTTGCGCCTTCAGAGATAAACATCTTCGCATACTCACCAGACTGAATGCGTTTTAGGGCATTACGCATGGCTTCACGTGATTGCTCATTGATGACTTCAGGACCAGTTACATATTCGCCATATTCAGCGTTGTTACTGATTGAATAGTTCATGTCAGCGATACCGCCTTCATACATGAGGTCTACGATAAGCTTAAGCTCATGCAAGCACTCAAAGTAAGCCATTTCTGGGGCATAGCCGGCTTCAGTTAAGGTTTCAAAGCCCATTTTCACCAGCTCTACTGCACCGCCGCAAAGTACCGCTTGCTCACCAAATAGGTCGGTTTCAGTTTCGTCTTTGAACGTGGTTTCGATGATACCTGAACGACCACCACCAACGCCAGCAGCATAAGACAAGGCTAATTGCTTGGCTTGACCTGAGGCATCTTGGTAGATAGCGATAAGATCAGGAATACCGCCGCCTTTTGCAAACTCTGAACGTACCGTATGACCGGGTGCTTTTGGTGCAACCATAATGACATCAAGATCACCACGTGGTACGACTTGGTTATAATGAATCGCAAAACCATGAGCAAACGCTAGGGTTGCACCTTCTTTAATATTTGGTTCGATTACATCATTATATAGCTCTTTTTGAAACTCATCAGGCGTCAAAATCATGATGACATCAGCAGCTTTTACCGCTTCTTCTACTTCTGCGACTTTCAAGCCAGCGTTTTCTGCTTTTTTCCATGAGCCAGAGTTAGCACGTAGACCAACGGTCACATCAACGTCTGAATCTTGTAGGTTAAGCGCGTGTGCATGGCCTTGTGAACCGTAACCAATGATGGCAACTTTTTTGCCTTGGATGATTGATAGATCACAATCTTTATCATAATAAACGTTCATAAACAGAGTCCTTTTCCTAAATCATGGCTTGCCATGGATAAATAAACACTTAAATTATAATCACCTTATCGAAGTGATGGGTGAATAAGCGCTATGTTAATGTTTGAATAAATAATTTGACCTACAATAGGCACGGTGGGTACCCATTATAAACTGAGCGTTTTTTCGCCGCGTGCAATACCAATCACACCCGAACGCACCACTTCCATAATACGTTCACGACCAATCACATCAATAAAGCCGTCAAGTTTGGCTTTGTCACCAACGATTTGAATGGTATATAGATTGGCGTTTACATCAACGATTTGTGCACGGAAAATATCAGCACTGCGCTTGATCTCTTCACGTACGCCACCCGTTGCCCGTACTTTTATGAGCATCAACTCGCGCTCGACGTGTACGGTATCTGATAGATTAAGCACTTTAACCACTTCAATCAATTTATGCAATTGCTTGGTGATTTGTTCTATTTTTTCAGGTGATGTAATAGTGGTCAATGTTAAGCGAGAAATACTCGAATCGTCTGTTGGCGCAACGTTCAAAGTTTCAATGTTGTAGCCACGTTGAGAGAACAAACCGACCACTCGCGACAACGAACCCGCTTCGTTTTCCATCAATACCGAAATCAGATGTTGTTGTTGCATTAGGTACGCTCCCCTTTTGTTAACCACATATCACGCATTGCTTGCCCAGCGATTTGCATCGGATATACATGCTCGTTACGATCGACATAAACGTCAATAAATACCAATCTATCTGTTATTGCCATGGCTTCCGCCAACTGTGCTTCCATGGTCGCAGGATCAGTAATCTTGATACCGACGTGACCATAGCTTTCAGCGAGTTTGACAAAGTCTGGTAGTGAATTCATATAAGAATGGGCATGACGACCTTCATACAGCATATCTTGCCACTGCTTCACCATGCCTAATTGGGCGTTATTTAGATTTAAGATTTTAACCGGCAAATTATATTGTAAGCAGGTTGAGAGCTCTTGAATATTCATCTGAATAGAGCCTTCACCCGTGATACAAACCACGTCACGCTCAGGGTTAGCAAGTTTGGCTGCCATCGCATACGGCAAGCCAACGCCCATCGTCCCTAAACCACCTGAGTTTAGCCATTGGCGCGGCTCATTATAGGTATAATAAAGCGCTGCAAACATCTGATGCTGACCGACGTCACTGGTGATAATAGCGTTACTATTCGTCACTTTATCTAAGGCTTGTACGACCGCTTGAGGCTTAATGCCGTTATCAGTGCTGGTGTCATAACGCAGGCCATGACGCTTACGCCACTCATTAATCTGTGACCACCAATCCAACAATGCTGGTTGGTCTAACTCTTTATCATCACCAACAATTTCTATGATATCGGTCAGGACAGATTTAACATCACCCACGATCGGAATATGCGCATTAATGGTTTTTGAAATAGAGGTAGGATCAATATCAATATGAATAATCGTCGCATTTGGGCAGAATTTTTTGACATTATTAGTGACACGGTCATCAAAACGTGCGCCAACTGCCAAGATGACGTCGGCATGATGCATGGTCATATTGGCTTCATAAGTGCCATGCATACCGAGCATACCCAAGAACTGACTATCAGAACCAGGGAACGCACCCAAGCCCATTAAGGTATTGGTTACTGGTAAGTTTAAACGATGCGCAAGATTAGTAAGCTCTTTATGCGCATTACCTAAAACAACACCGCCACCAGAGTAAATAATCGGACGCTTTGCAGCAAGCAGCGTTTCAACCGCTTTTTTAATCTGACCACTATGACCTTTTAATGACGGCTGATACGAACGTATAAACACTTCTTCTGGATAAGCGTAAGCAAACTTTTCACTTGGCGCGGTCATATCTTTTGGTACATCAATCACTACAGGACCTGGGCGTCCAGACTGAGCAATATAAAAGGCTTTTTTGACAATCATTGAGATTTCGCTAGCGTGGCGCACTTGAAAGCTATGCTTCACGATAGGACGTGATACACCGACCATATCTGTTTCTTGGAAGGCATCTTCCCCAATTAGGCTGCTAGGTACCTGACCTGCGATAACCACCATCGGCACAGAATCCATAAACGCTGTTGCGATAGCCGTTACGGTATTAGTAGCACCTGGACCTGACGTCGCTAAGACCACCCCTGTCTGCCCTGTGACTCGCGAATAAGCATCTGCCATATGACCGGCTGCTTGCTCATGACGTACTAAAATATGCTCGATATTTTCTTGTTGAAACAAAGCATCATAGATATGAAGAACCGCACCACCTGGATAGCCAAAAATATATTTGACGCCCTCATCAGTCAGTGATTGCACCAACATCTCAGCACCAGATAGCATTATAGGTTGCTCACTACCCTCAGCGAGGCGTTGTTGCTTTTCTTCAAAATTTTTGGCGGCATTCCCCGTTTGGGTATGTCCCGTCATATTCGGACTTTGCGTGGTTTGCGTCACTGTCATCACCTTTTTTTTGTCAAGAATTGGCGTTCATTTATAAGAGAAAACCACGCTATTTACACAAGATGGTTCGTCTTATAGAAATGGCTGCAAATCCTTATCCATATCAAGAATGTGTGCCCACTATCTCTAAGCAACGCTGTTTTATAAGACAGCAGGTTACTCAAACACAGCAATATATGTAGGGTCAGTTTTATGGCAGGAGTCTATCGATGTACAGTGACAAGATGCGCGTGCATCTATAAAAGAAGCTTATTATTGATAAATAGCAGATAGCATTTACAACAGATTGATTTATACAGAGGCATTGATATTCACAATTTAAATCACTCTCACAGCCAATACTAATTTGTAAAATGGTTAGATTTTACGACAGGCTTATTAAAAAGATTGAATTGCTGAATATTTTTCCATGTTTAATACAACCGCTAGAGTCACGCTTAGCGCATTTCAAATAATAAGTTTATCTTAGTCATTGTAGACAGATAAGTCCGGAGACAATACATAAAGTCATCGATAACAATCGTTATGATTACTATCTTTGCAATATCATTGTCACAAAGAAACGAAAACTGCGTAAGCCACTGATAAGTAACCTATCGTCCTCATTTTCAAGTGCCACGGCAATATCATAAAAGCCGCTCACTGACCAATCAACTGCTATTATATTCGATGGTTTGTGAGCTATTGTCAAGAAAAACTTCTAAAGCCCATCCCTAACTATTAGTTATTAAATAATATACATTCATAAGGATTATTTGTTAGAATCGAAAGCTGGTACATTTTTAGTACCATTCCAACACTTAAATGTTATATTGACACATATATACACATCTGTTTTTTACCCCTTGAGAGGATTGCTACTATGGCATATGCGTCTAAAATAAATACTGCTACCAAACTGCTTATGAGTACTGCGTATGTGCTAATGCTGTCGATGAATGCCAGTCATGCTATTCAAGTTTATAAATCTGTCGGTGCACATGGTGAAGTCAAATACAGCCAACATGCGCCGCAAAATGGTAAAAACATTGAGCTGATTGAATTTCGTAGTGACGGCAGACAAAGCAATGCAGGACAATTGGCTGGCAAAACAGATGCCAATCAAAGTACTAATACTCAAAGCGCAGAAGAACAAAGAGTTGCAGCGCTTGAAGCACGGATTAAAGAACAAGAAGCACAAGCCAATGCACAGCGTTGCCAGTCACTCCGCAATAATTTGACCAACTTGAATGTCGGCGGACGTATTTATGAGATGGATGCAAATGGCAAGCGTCAATATTTAGACGGTCGTGAAATTGAGCTCAAACGTGAACGTGTACAGCAGGCAATTGATCAGTATTGTGGCAACTCAACTACTTAGGTTTAATGCTAATTATAGATGTTAATCAATAGCTGCATCACATGACGAATGGCTGCTGGCATATCCTGAGCTTGTAGCCCTCGCTGTCCAACTAATAACGTATTATTACTTTGATTGACCAGCGTATCCCCTGCTAATCCATGTATAACAACCGCCTGATGCAAGCTTTGCATTCCTGACGATAAATCTTGTTGTGCTAGCAGACCAGCAATGACACCAGATAACACGTCACCCATGCCAGCCGTCGCCATCCCCGCATTACCGACAGCACAAACATAAACGTGGTGCTCATCTAAGCCCTGCTCTAATATCAAAGAACCTGCGCCTTTTAGCACCCATTCACCACCATAAGTTGTAGCGCACTGTTTTATCGCTTGTAGTCTATTGCTTTCCACCTCACTGATTCTCTTATTCAGTAATCTAGCAGTTTCGCCACTGTGCGGTGTTAAACAAACTTGATGATTAACGCCATATTCTCGCAGCTGACTGACCAATTCATGATGCTCTAATTGCAATGATGCCAAATGATAAAGTCCATCAGCATCAATCACTATTGCCTTTTTAGCTGTCATCGCAGTTTGTAGATACTTTATAAATAACACTTTTGCTTTTTCATCACGACCAAGCCCCATACCAATCGCAATCACAGTGGCTGACTTAATTAACTCCTGCACTCCATTCACATCATGCAAATTAATCGTCATTGCATCTGGTAGCGAAGTTAATAGGGCGCTATGAAAAGCCTCATGGCAAGCAACTGTAATTTTACCCGCTCCTGCCGCCATCGAGCTCGAAGCAGACAATATCGCAGCGCCGCCCATACCTTGTGAGCCATCGATACGATTACCGCCAATAATCAGTACATGACCATAGCTACCTTTGTAGCTATTTTGACGGCGAGGACTTAGACCATATGCAGTAGTAATCAGTGTTGCTACTGGCATGAATCTTTTATCATTTATTGGATAAGGTAGCAGCGGTATATCAATTACCTTGCCGCTACAATCCATACCATCCTTGGTATGCAAACCGAATTTCCGTGCAATTAAACATAGCGTTATATCAGCCTGTATAGCCACCTGCTCAAACACCTCGCCAGTCGAAGCCACCAAACCACTTGGAATATCAACCGCAATGGCCAAGGTACTATTTCGTTCAGATAACTTATTAAAAGTGCTAATGGCTGTTTTATAAATACCTGTAGGTGCACGATCCAGTCCAATACCAAACAGTGCATCAATATAGACATCGGCTTGCAGATTACCATCTACTCCTTCTTCTAGCTCACAAGCACTATTTTCAAAGCGTTGATAAGGGCAATTGGCCAATAGCGCCTCTTTTAGGGCTTTTTGTGCATCGGAAAATACTGTTGTGTCATTGGTATCAAAATCATCACTCTCAAAACCCACTGTTACCACTTGTACCTGCCAACCCATTTGCTGTAAATAATGAGCAATGAGCAAACCGTCGCCACCATTATTACCCTTTCCAACCCAAATGCTCACTCGATGCTGACGCATATGACGAAGAGGCACATAAGTAGTGGCTGATGAAGAGATATTTAATTGCTTTTGTTCATATAATTGTTCTATGTGTTGCGCCATTTGCCAGGCTGCTTGTTTCATCAACCCAAAACTATCATGCCCCTCTACAAACCATGCTTGCTCCATCGCATAGAGTTGTGCACTGCTATATAACGGGATAGGTTTTGTACTTTTTATAGGTGATAAATTGATCTGATTTTTCATAACTAATCCTTGAGTATTTTTTGCTGATTTTTTATTTTATTGAGATATGATTACTATCATTTAGCATCAGCTTAGCAAACGCTTACATCAACGTATGTATCAATATGAATGTGAAATTATTTGCTTTTATACTTGCGCTCTTAGCTCACTGGCTTATTATATCGGTATTCACTCTATCGCCTACTGTCACACATGAATAATCTTCCTAAAGTAAACTTACCTATCTCTTCTGAACCTAAGCCTGCGTCCGAAAAAAAGATTAAGGTGAATAATAGCCCAACATTTACCACCACAGCAGATGTCAAACAATGGATTAAAGACCAAGCACAGGCTTTAGGGTTTGCCGACTGTGGGTTTTTATCGGTGCATCACCCTTTATTTGCTAAGCAGATTGTACAATTGCAACAATGGCTCGATAAAGGTTATGAGGGGCAACTGCAGTTTATGCATAACAACCATGAACTGCGGGCAAATCCTGACCAGCTGGTAGAAGGGGCAAAAACCATCATCAGTGTCCGTATGGATTACCTGACTCAAGCACCAACCCCACGTACGATCACTGACAATGACTACCCCAATCAAGGCATCATCGCTCGTTATGCCAGAGGACGCGACTATCATAAAACGATGCGCAGTCGTTTGAAACAATTGGCACTAAAGATAGAAGCCATGCTTCCTGAGTGGCAACACCTCAATATAGGTTCAGAGCAAGATTTTATTTTTAGGCCTTTTAGCGACTCTGCTCCTATTTTCGAGCGACCCATTGCCGATGCTGCTGGTCTTGGCTGGACAGGAAAGCATACCTTATTAATCAACAAGCAAGCGGGTTCATTTTTTGTATTGGGTGAGCTATTTATTAGCCTAGAGTTACCTGATGACAAACCCGTCAAAGAGCATTGCGGCAGTTGTAGCGCTTGTATCGACATCTGTCCCACTCAAGCGATTGTCGCGCCCTATAAGCTCAATGCTGCAGCTTGTATCTCCTACCTCACTATCGAGCACGACGGTATTATTGATACAAAATACCGCCGCGCGATTGGTAATCGCATCTTTGGCTGTGACGACTGTCAACTTATCTGTCCTTGGAATCGCTACGCCAATCTTACACCTGTAGAGGACTTCGCACCACGGCATAACCTTGATAGCAGCAGTCTGCTTGAGCTGTGGCAATGGCAAGAAGCTGAATTTATGAAAAAAACTGAAGGCAGCCCGCTTAGACGCACAGGCTATGTGAACTTTTTGCGTAATATCGCGATTGGTCTTGGAAATGCTAATGGTAATGAAGAAACCATTACTCAGTTACAATCAAAGTTGGGCGTACATAACGAAATGCTCGATGTACATATCAATTGGGCCATAGCTGAACAGTACGAGAAGTTAAAAAACCTCTAAATCTTAAGTTTATATTTCTATACGCCAAAAAAATGCCTCTTATTATAGTAAGAGGCATTCTTTATTTTATTCACGCATATCTCTGACAGTTCAAAACCATATTATGGCTTAGGAATGCGTAGTACTTGACCAGGATAAATCTTATCAGGGCTTGATAGCATCGGCTTATTGGCTTCGAAGATTTTCATATAATCATCCGCTGAACCATAAACCTCTTTTGCGATCTTAGACAAGCTATCACCAGATTTCACTGTATACATTGTTGACTCAGGCGCATCTTCTTCGATATCAATATTATCGATTACCTTAGCCACGTTTTGTACATTACCAATGGCGATAATTGCTTTTTCGCGGTCTGCTTGTGTTTTAGCTTTACCGCTGATTTCTGCAGTATCTGTTGAGCCGTTATACTTGATTTTCAAATCGCTAATATTCAGATTCTGCTGCTGAATACGACGAAGTAAAATATTGGCAACTGATTGCGCAGAAGGTTCGCTACTCTGTACTGGCGTATTAGCGTCTGCTTTTGTTTCTGACTTGGCATCGTGTTTGGCGTCATCACGATTGAAAATTTTATCACCAATATCTTTTGCGAAACTGAACATACCCATTTACATACTCCTTTAAATATTGTTATTTATTATTCATCATTATTTTTTTAATGGCATATACTTTCATATATAACCACACTTTATATATAACTACACTCTGTTACTGCTAACTATTATGAGTATAGACAAAGATAGATGATGTAGATAGTAATAGTATGTTGAGTAATGTTGATTTGGCGTAGCTTATGTTAACGTATTGATTGGTCATATAACTATCTGTTGCCATGGCAAATTAAGAACATAAAAAAACCGCCTATCTCTACAGATAGGCGGCTAAAATAACTCGCTAAGCCACTAGCTAATTATAGCTGCGCTTGTACATAATCAATCGCTTTTTGAACAGTCGTTAATTCTGCTGAATCTTCATCAGGAATGGTAATGCCAAAGTCACTTTCAAATGACATAACCAATTCGACTAGGTCTAACGAATCTGCACCTAAGTCTTCCATAAATGATGCATCATTGTTGATATCTTCAACATTCATACCCAATTGCTCAGCTACTGCAGCTTTAACTCTTAGCTCGGTATCATTACTCATGTAGATTTCTCCTTTTTGATCTATTATTTTGGCAAGTCACCATAGGCCTATCATTAGGCTCTACAGCATTGTATATAAAATCATATCTTCAGATTAGCACAGCTATCTGAGTACTTTGTAACTTGTTTTATAGCTGGTTATACGTTTTGACTGATGTCTAGTAAAGCCCTGCTATAATACAGGGCTTTGACATAAAAGTATCCGTCATTATAACACCCTTTATTATAGTTTACACTCGTGCACAGAGTTTTTTATTATAACTGTGTAACACTTGTTTATCACCTACATATACATACCGCCATTGACAGGGATAACAGCGCCTGTGATATAACTGGCCTCATCGCTGGCTAAGAAATGTACGGCTGCGGCAATGTCTTCTGGCTGTCCAAGGCGACTGATAGGTACAGCGTCTAGCATAGAGTTCAATAGGCGCTCATCAAGCTCGTCCGTCATATCCGTTTCGATCAAACCAGGGGCTACGCAATTAATCGTCACTTGTCGTGAGCCAATTTCACGCGCGAGCGTACGGCTGAACCCTTCGACGCCTGCTTTGGTCGCCGCATAGTTAGATTGACCGGCATTACCCATTTGCGCAACGACAGAGGTTATATTGATGATACGACCACGACGTGCTTTCATCATACCGCGCACAGCACGTTTACTCATGCGGTATACCGACGTCAAATTGGTATCGATGACATTTTCCCAGTCGTCATCTTTCATTCGCATCAGCAGACCATCTTGGGTGATACCTGCATTATTGACCAAGACTTGTACTGCGCCGTAGACGCTCTCAATCTCTTCAAACAGCTTATCAATTTGTGCGGTATCACGCACGTCTAGAACACGTCCAATACCGCCACTATCGTGGAGATAACCATCAATCAGCTCAGCACCTTTTTCCGTAGTCGCTGTACCAATAACAAAATGTCCTTCTTTGGCGAAACGTTTGGCAACGGCTTTACCAATACCACGGCTAGCACCTGTCACTAGAGTAATCGTACGACTCATGATAACACCTCCATTAATTTATCAAGACGAGCGGGCTTGTCAGTAGGATAGCTCGTAATTGGCTGTGCTTGGCGCTTCGCCAAGTTGCTCAATACATTACCACTGCCACATTCGATTAAAATATTAATTTGTTTGTCAACCAGCTCTTGCATGGTTTTTGACCATAACACTGGTTGGCTTAATTGCTCCGTTAATGCCTGCTTGATACCGACCGCACTGCTCTCAACACGCGCATGTCGATTTTGGATAACAGGAATCGTCGCTTGATCAAATTTTATTTCTGCCAGAATCTCAGCCAATGCACTACTGGCTGGCTCCATAAGCGCGCAATGTGATGGTACGCTGACCTTTAGCGGGATAGATTTTTTGCCGGTGTTTTGCACTTTATCAATAACGGCATTCACACCAGCAGCATTACCCGATATCACCACTTGTCCTGGACTATTAAAGTTGGCTGCACCTACAATGGCACCTTCGACATGTTCAGTCGCTTGCTCACACAAATTTTCTACTCGATTATCCTCAAGCCCTAGCACTGCTGCCATGGCAGTATCGACACCTACAACGGCTTCTTGCATCAACTGACCGCGCTTATGTACCAATTTAACCGCATCAGCAAGCGATATGACCTCAGCCGCACAAAGCGCACTGTACTCACCTAGAGAATGACCCGCTAAATAACAAGGCGCTGTGGTTATTTTTTGTTTTAAGATACGCCAAATGGCGATGCTGGCCGTCAGTAATGCAGGCTGAGTATATTGTGTTTGATTGAGTTTTTCTTCATTTTGACAGATTGCCCATAAGTCTTCACCAAGCGCGGCGCTAGCTTCAGTAAAGGTATCGAGAATCTCTGGATAGATTTCAGCAAGCTCACTAGTCATCCCGACTACTTGCGATCCTTGACCAGGAAAAATTACCGCAATACGTGTCGGCGGCTTTTTTACCATATCGGGTACAGAGGCCATAACCAATATTCCTTATTTAATTGGAAATATCCCTAAAAACAATTGGGGTTTATTATATTATTAGAGGCGATATAAAGCCGTTACTTTAGTATTTGTCTAAAAAAACGGATTATCGATAAACTATACACTGACGCACACTATTATCATAGTGGATGCTACTGGAACACGTATAGTAAAAGATACCACTCAAATTAAAACGGTAGAGTATATCGGTTCATTTTCATATTTTCTAAAGGCACATGGTAAAAGGTTATTCAAATACCTACCATAAAAGCCAATAGCAAAAAGCCAAGTTATCTAGCCACATAATATATGATAGCGAAATAACTTGGCTTTCTTCAGCTCAAAGCATATTACCTAATAACAGCGTTGCTAAAATAATGACAGTCACCAGTACTATCATTATTTTAGCAATTAGCTATTGAATAGCCAACAGTTAAGCGTCTTGACTAACTTTAAACAACTGGCGACCACGGTAGAAACCATCTTTAGTCATGTGATGACGACGATGTTTTTCACCAGTGGTAGCATCTACGCTTATCTCAGCGATTTCCATACGATGATGTGAACGGCGCATGTCACGACGAGAACGACTTTTACGACTTTTTTGAACGGCCATGATATAGCTCCTATACTTAAAAGGGGATAAGCTTGAAATTCAGCTTTAATCGACACTGACAGAGGCTATATAATCACAACAACCTAAGTCTTACGCATCATTAGTTAAATAGATTGCCACGTATTAAAGTGTTGATTACGTCTAAAATCTATAGTTAGTCTGCAAGATCAGCATCTATCTGCCAGTAGCAGATTGCTAGAATGCAATAAACGGGACATTATACGCATGTTTAGCGGATTAATAAAGCCCTGCTTCTCACTCTTTGGTAGAAAGCTGATGAAAGGTATCATAAATTTATTAAGTAGTACATTGATATATGACTTGTCTCTTAATAAGATTACAACTTGCCTTTTAGCGAGGCTAAAGCAGCAAAAGGATTTTCGCTTTCTTCCTCTTCTGGAATCTCACCAAATTGCTCTACCGTCATTTCACAGTCGTCATGTTTTGGTGACATTGGCGTCTTCAGCAATATCTCATCTTCTACCAATTTTTTGAATGGCAATAAAAGCTCTGGTGCAGGCTCAGTAATAATTTCATCAAGTAATAGATAATCTTGTTCATCATTGATTGAACGTGCTTGGCTCTCATCTTCTAGTAGCGCAATATTATAATCATCAGACAAATCGATAGCCACTGGCTGTAGGCAACGCTGACAGGTTAACCAAACTTCACCCGTCAGTGTGAATGCCAAATGTAAGACATTATTGCGGCGATACAGATTGGCATTAAGCGAGATGTTTGCTTGTTCATATTCGGTGGCTAAGGTAGCAGCAAGACGTTTGAAAGCGCTTGGCTCTACCTCTCCTGTCCATTCATAACCAGTATCTGCCCATTTATCCAAAGAAATAGATTCAGGCATACTAGTAGATAAAGGCGCTTTTTTATTATCAGCATAACTTGCTGACGGTTTACTTTCTGGAGTGCTTGACATGCGCGACCTCATTCATCAAAACGGTGTATAATATTGCCTGCCATACTAACGGAAAGCATTGAGCGACGCTAGCGCTAGTATGTTAAATTTATTTGATATGAACTCTATTTTCATCTCTTTATTTCTCGTATTTATATTCAAAGATAGTTCTTCTTTTTATCTTTTATTTGACCAGTGTTTTACCTATGAATGTGTTTAATGATAAACCTGACTTCTCGAACCTACTTTCTCCACTTGAAGCAAAGATACTATTGCAACGTCTCACTACTTTAACCAGTAGTGTGAATACCTCTTCCACTGACTCGTGGAACCTTAACAACAATCAGTGCTTAGAGGATGTAAAAAGTGAATGGCAAAGGTTAGAAAGGTTAGCTGCTATCAAAAGCTTAGATGGCACTCCATCATTGGTTAATAAATACGAGCAAGCGGCTACTGATTGGCTCATCCAATTATTCAATAATTTATTCGCTCATCAAAATGTGACATTGGTTCGTGGACAAGGAGAACCAGAGTACTTTCCGGCACAAAATAAAGAACCCGCAAAAATTGAATTCGCTCATGGATTTTTTGCTAGTGCGTTGCATGAAATGCACACACCTCTTTGTAGGTTGACATACTAGATAACTCATGTCTTTATGATGTACATCTATAAGGAAGTCAACCACTTGAAATCTCCTCTGAATACTCTCTTTAATTCCAGTGCAAGAATAATCTATTTATCAAGCTTTCATAAGCAGGAAATAAGTTGGATTAAAGAAGAGAATGAATTTAAATATCACTTCTCACCTCCTCGTCATAACTATCACTACCCTAAAATGCCTGTCATTCTTCAGTCTAACGGCCTTCCATGGGATATTGGCAATGCATACTTATTAGGACAATTAAGCAACCCTACTTTATCAAGCATGAAAACTCTTGTATCTCGTGCTATACATTTAAAGTATTACCTTCAATACTTAGAAGATACAAACCAGCATTTCTTAGACCTTCCGAAAATACTACACGAACGTGCGCCCCAGAAGTTTAAACTTTTCATGAGCCATGTTCTTGATAGTCATGACTATAGCTCTGAGTATATAAATAATATATTGTCAACTATAGCTCATTTCTACTCAAATATAAGATATGAATCTTTAATACATGAACAGCAGTTTGAGAATGAACCCTTCGAATCAGTAAAGAAAACTATAATGGTGAATAATAATGTCGGCTTAGCTAAAAGCCTCGATATTATTACCAATAATTTAAGAATAAAAAGTAGTAGAAAACCTATACCAGAGCTCGGGAAGCTTAGAGATGAAGGAAGCTTACGACCTCTAAAGTATGAAGAGCAAAAAACTCTAATCAAAAACCTGCAAAATGGCGTTACTTCAATTGAGGTTGAGTTAATGATTAGAATAGCTCTTGAAACTGGAGCTAGACAACAAAGTATATGCACTCTATCTATTGATTGTATTATGAAAGCCTTTGAATCTCTTGAATCAAATCAGACTGTTGACGTAGTTGTTATCAATGCTGGTCAAAAATTTAAGACAGACTCAAAGGGTGGTAGGCTAAATAGATTAATATTTAAACGCGACCTTATTAATGATCTAGTTACCTATATAACTTGTGAAAGAGCTAGGGAAAGAAGAAGCAAGGAAAACAGTTTTTATGGCGATACCGTAGACAATTATGTTTTCTTAACTAGGAATGGCAACCCCTACCTATCCGCTCAACGAGAGCTATACGATAGGCGTAATCCCAACACTAACTGGGACCAAAACTCATTAGTTATGATCCCAAAAAATGGTCAATCATTGAGAAATGAAATAGCCAGATTAGTATCTAAAATCCAGAAAACTGAGCCTGAGTTTTGTAACTTTTCCTTTCATGACCTAAGAGCTACTTCGGGTATGAATTTGGTACGTTCAATGAGAAATAAAGGATATCCAGACTCTAAAATATTTGATTATGTTAGACAACACTTAAACCACCAGAATTTTAAAACCACAGAGTCTTACCTCAACTTTGACTCAGAACTACAAGAATTTAACGATATTCAAGAATCATTTGGATCAGTGTTCTACGATGAGGGTTTTGACAATGATGAATAACCCTACTAATAGACAACTCATAACGCTCTCTTTAAAAGAATCTTCAAGCAACGACTATCACAAGCTATTACTGAATCCTCAACTATTGATATTAAACGGTGAACAAACTGACGGTACTAATTTTAAAATTGATATTGGTAGAATATGTTATTTAAATCGAGATAAAGAAATTGGCAGCCATAATCTGAAGTCAGAAATCTATGTCGATACAACATCATTATCAGCTATAAGAATAACTTGGTTAAAAAATTATTTAAATGTTGTTCTTAATAAGGGTTGGCGACAGGAAACAATAAGAACCTACCTTAGTACTCTGAGGTTATTTCTTAACCATTGTGACTTTTCAGGCTATAGACCAACCACTCTTGAGGGCTTATTAAAAGAATACCAAAGCTTTGAGATTAACCTTTATCAAAGAGCAAAATTGACCAATGAACATTCATTGAGTGATTCAACTATTCATAAAAGATTAAGTACCGCCAGAAACTTCATAGAATATGCTTGTGGTTTATCGGAAATGGAGTTGCTCCAGTTAATTCCAAAACCTCGCAACACCCGCTTAAGCAACTCAAACGATATTAGAACTGTTAGCTTAGAAGATGGGAAAGTTCATTTACAAGCTTGTATTGGATATTTTAACCAATTTGCTGATGCCATACTTAATGACACTTACCCAGTCCATGTCTATCATCCAAAATTAGATTCGGAGCATTTGTACTGGCACGCTGCAAGAGGCACAACCTTAAAAGAACTACCAAATTGCTTCAATCACAACGGCGTTCCATTAGACTACAACCTCATAAAAAATACTATCGCTAAAAATTTTAACGGTAATATAGAAAAAAGCTTTTATGACAGAACCCTTATAAATAACAGGAATGAGTGGATAGATGGATTATTGACCATCCAGAAGACCTATGCTTTTAATCTAAGTGTCTATTGTTTTTTTCAGTTGTACCTTGGTTTTACAGGTGCAAATGTACAACCGACTCTCGACCTTAAACTGTCTGACTTAGATCTAAGTAAAATTGGTATTAGCAGTTTTGCGCAGAAATATAAAAACAGGGCTGGTAGGAGAGTGGAATTTAATGCACCAAGCCATTTAAAAAGAGAGTTAATAAAGTTTTTGAAACTTAGAGAATGGGCTAGTAGCCTTAAGCTTAATAGCAACCATAGTGAAGACTACTTATTTATTAAAATCAGTGAAAAACGTACACTAACTAGGCTTGATCGTAATGCTGGGGACTCCTTAATAAGACGCTCCCCTCTATTTGAAGGGATAACCAAGGTATCATCAAGAGAATTAAGAAGATTATCTGGTGAATACTTTATCAAGGAGTCAAAAGGAAAAGTCTCACTTGTAGCAAAAAAGCTAAATAATTCAATAGCTACCACTAGTAAGCATTACACTTCAATAAACTTAGAATCTCAAGCAATTGAAATAAATAAATTTCACAGTCAGCTGTCATCTAAAATTCGTATGTTCGACAGAGTGACAAACGAACCCATTCCCGTTTCGCTAGATCAGGATAAAACTACAGCAAAAATAGCGGCAGGCAGATGTAATATTACACCAGATAGTCTTCCTAAACGAGCATTCGGTTTCAACAATGAAGCTCCTGAACCAAGTTGTCATATCTTTGAAAGCTGCTTGTATTGTAAATACTACGCTTTACATGTTGATTTTGAAGATATGCACAAATTGCTAAGTCTTAGAGAAGCTATCTCTAAGACTTCAGTTATTCGTAATGATTCTGAGCACTATCAAGCCGTTATTGCTCCAATACTGTATAGAATCGATGAAATTTTGAGTTATCTCAATGAGAATAGTCCAGAGTCAGAAGTTAGACAATTAATCGATGAAGTTAAAGATAATATCGAAATGGGTATTTATAGCATCCGCTGGAGTGAATATATAAAAGCTCTAAATATAAAAACAACAATGGTTATATAAGAGCTCACACTATGTCAAGATTAATGTCACGTGATTCTGTGGTTAAAGAAGTATTGCTTCTTGAAGATAAGATAACGGCTGAGATAAAAGATGATATGGTTGTTACTATAACTAAAAATGGAAGTCCTCTATCAAGATTTTCTGACGATATTTGGGATTATAGCGCAACTAGTCGTCATATTAAGTCAATTAATTTCAAATCTAAATTAGAGTCTTTAATCGATAGCAACAGCTCTAAAGAAATAGTTTTAAAGGCAGTTGTTTTCTTGAAGACTTTTGCTTTAAATTGGTTACATGCAACTGGTTCTTGCTCTATGTCTAAGTTTTATGGAGATATAAATGCTGTAAGTTACTTGGTGACTTATTGTGCCAATAAAAACATCTCTTTTAATAAGATTTTTTCAGAGCCAGATTCAACTGATCTCTTAATAGAGTCTTTAAATTCAGAGAAGCAGATTGGTTTGTTACTTGGAAAGATACAAAGATTTGCTGATACTTCATCTACACTGACCAACAACCCATTTTGGGCTGACTTAAAACCTTCTGCTGAGTTTTCTAATAAGCTCAAACAAAACCGAAAAGTATATCCAGAAACTACCAACCACACTCAAACACTTCTAATCCCATCGAGGATATATCAAAGTATTTTAAAGCTTACGATAGATGATCTAGAGGAGTTTGTTAGAAATATAGAAACATTAAAATATGTATTTCGAATGCGCACTTTAGCTAGAGATGAAGCTCTACTGTTAGATAGAGCTATTGACCCTAGCCAACTAACTAAAGAGCAAGCTGGTAAAGTCAGGTATTCATGGCGTAAACAATTGAAGAAAAACGATAAATTGGTTGAGTGTCTTGAAGTTTTACACATAAATGGCATTTCAAATGCTAGCAATTGGGCTGGTATCATGGATAGTATCTCTAAGTGGCAGACGCGTTGCGCTATCCTCATATCTGCATTTACAGGCATGAGAATTAATGAGATCACAGCAATACCTTATAACGGTCTGAAAACCCTCACAACAGATAGAGGTTTAATTCCTGTTGTTTGGTCGACTACAACTAAATTAGAAAAAATAGGAAAGCCGAGATTAACTAAGTGGGTTACAGCGTCAGTAGTTGAGATTGCCTTCGATGTAGCAAGAGTCATAACTAAAGGCATCCTAGATTGGTCTGACGATAGAAAGGCTAACATACTAGATGAGCAGAGAATACCATTATTTTTATCCGTAGAGAGTGGTAAAAAAGGTAAGCCGCATCCTCAGTTTGATTACACCACCACAGCTTTGAGCACTAAGTTTATAAATAAAACTATATTTATGGACGACTTACTAATTACAGAGCAAGATATTGCAGAGATAAGCTGGTTTTTGTACGGTGACGACTTACCAGAAGATATAAAGATAGGTGATCAATGGCCTCTAACCTTCCATCAATTCAGACGATCCCTAGCAGTCTACGCTGCTGCAAGTGGAATAGTATCCTATCCAACGCTAAAAGCGCAGCTCAAACACATAAGTATGGTAATGACGGTATATTATACTGACTCAAACTCTAGAGCGATTGATATTTTAGGTAATGAGTCAGAAGTTAAAGCCATACGTTCTGAATGGATAGAAGCAAAATCTAGAGTTGAGTCAGACAGTCTGCATAATTTAATCAATAGTAATCAACCTCTGGCTGGAATTGCGGGAGAAAAAATTACTAAACTAAAAACTCAGGATAACTTACCTGAGTTTTTTAAAAGCCGCAAAGAAACTAAGAAAGCTATAAAAAACGGCAAAATCCGCTATCGTTCAACCCTTGTTGGTGGATGCATGTCTATTAAATCTTGTGACAAAGGTTCAGGAATACTGGCTTCAGCATGTATAAGCTGTGAAAACGCAGTGTTCCTGCCTGACTCAAAAGACACTTTAGAACAAACTAAAAAATTTTATAAAAAAGAGTTAGAGCTAGAAATCCCTATAGTTGCACGTCTTGATTATGAAAGTAATATAAAAAAAATTGATAGCTTTCTTAATAGCTTAGTGAGTACATCGGAGAGTTTCTATGACTGTTAGTGCTGCGGAACAAGAATACTGGGAAGCCTTAGAACGTTTGAAAACTGGTAAAACAAAGTACGTTGATACAAAATCCTTAAGATTTAAGTTCACTAAAGATGCTGTAGGTAGAGAGGCTGGTAAAGGCAAGGGATATGTAAGATACGAACGCTATCCCCTACTTTGCGATGCAATATCAAATGAAGAAATTGAGCGTAAGAAAAGAGCGCCTCTGACCCCTAGTTCAGCTACTAAGCTTGAACACGAAAAAGCTTTAAAAATTAAGGCTAAGAATCAATATGATCAGTTAAAAAAAGAATATGACTTATTAATGACTCAGTATCTCAATGTAGTTAGAAGAAATTTTGAACTAGAAACTGGATTAGTGGAAAGTCAAAATCTTGAATTAGTTCAAAAAATCGAGACTGAAAACTAGTTATCAATGAAATACCCTCTCTAAGTTCTCTACTAATTATAGTAAAAACGTATTAAGGTTCTTGAATGCACACCTATATCGATGATGACAGGCTTTGTGACATATTAATATCATTATTAGCTAAATCACTACCAGATTTAATAATAAAGGGAGGAGCTGATGAGCCATTCTATCAAGCTCCAAAAGATGATACTAAAGCCATTATCTATTTTAGAAGTAATTATCCGAGAAGCTTACTTCACGAACTTTCTCATTATTGCCTTGCTGGAGAAAGACGAAGAAAACTCGATGATTTTGGATATTGGTATTCTCCATGCGGTAGAACTGCTGATGAACAATCGCTTTTTGAGAAGGTTGAAGCTAGACCACAAAGTTTAGAAAAATCTATGTGTGAAGCTATAGGTATTGATTTTTCACCTAGCTTGGATGACTTTTCTGGTAGACCTGCATCAAGAGCCTTTCTAAACAAGTTGGAAGAATCGTATAATGAGATGAGGATAACCCCTCCTCCAACAGCTAAAAAGGTTTTAGTAGCTTTGTCGAACTTTAATAATTACGCCCAAAAAATTTGATTGAAATATCTTACTATATTATATCTATTAAATATAGAATGTGAATTATCTGCATTATTTTGAAGAAGTGAGATGCTGGCATTTTTCTTGCTCCTTCAATCTGTCATAGTTAATTTAGTCATCATCTCTATTTCTGCGATTGTCTAAAAACTCTCGTTCTTCTTGGGTTAAAAGCTTACCTAATCGCTTTTTCTGTTGAACAATATCTAAAAAAATATTATCCATATAGCTGTTTTTAGGGTTATTACCGTACTCTTGAAATTTTTGAATAGAGTCTAAAATAGACATCATGCGCCCCTTCTAATTTGTTCTTTGTGAGTGCGTTCATCTTTGATAGCAATATCGGCACGATAGGCGATAGACGGAGTGGCGGTTCTTCCGCTACTGCTTGATACTGGCTTAGTCGATAAGTGATAGATTGCCATGATTATCTTTTACTACCATTGTTGTACGTGATTATCTTCAGATGTCTCGGTAAACTTTTTTGTTTCTGCACTGTGGGCATTACTACAGTTATCTTGGCTTTGATTATTTTCTTTGCAATCTTCTAGCACTTTGGTGCGAAGTTCATCGTTTTCGTAGAGATAATCAGAGGTATAACTATCAGAACTTTCAGCGTCAGGAAATGCTCTTACACTTTCACGTCTTTCTGTGTTTTGTGAGCTATTAAAAGCTTGGGTGCGTTTATTAGTAGCTTCAGTGACATTGGCACAATCAGCACTGACATTATTTGTTTGCACATAGACAGACTCACACTCTTTTAATCGTTCTTTGCGTACTTCATTATTCTCATAATAATAATCAACGGTCTTAGTTTCTTCAGCTTTAACATCATTAACAACTGGGCTATCCGTATCCTCTTTAGCTTCAGCAGACTCATTAGAACCGCAAGCGGTTAAGGTCGCTAAGAAGAGAATGGATAAAAATATTTTTGATTTACTGCTAATAACTATATTGTTAGTTCTGTTGCTTTTGGGGGTCAAGGGGGTTTCTCCTTTGCGAATTATGAAATCTATGTATACTGAAAAAAAGTTGAATTTTAGCATGGTTTTCATAAGTTCGCACTTAGTCAGTGCGCACTTAGTCAGTGCGTGGATTACTAATCCTATAGTTTTGCTTGAGTAGCACCCTGCTCACTTCCTAAGGTAGTATAGCTACCCCTCTCCCTAATTCCTTCACTTTTCCAGTACTCATCATATAGTGCATCAAGCGCATATTTAAAGCCACAATCATGTATTTTGAAGATATCGTCAAAAAATACCTTCGACATAGCTGATTCAGGCAAATTAACTTCACGATTAAATGGTTTACATTGCCATATACCATTCGCAACTTTATCAATATTGCTTTGAAGAATAGTATGTATAGAATTTGAGGCATGTTTATTCGTAATTTTTGGCTCGTTTGAATATGAGGAAGCACTTTCAACTGCCATCCAAATAAGACGACACAGCTCAGCTACAGAGTAAGTAGTCAAGTTTGACTGTAACAGGCTCATCATCTTTCCTCCTAATGGAGGTGACAAATTATTAAATCTGACCCTTTCAATAAGATAGCTCATGCACTCCGCTAACTGGATATTCTCACACCAATCCCTGAACGTAACATTATCGATTAAATCATTGATAATTTTTTTCTCTTTTATTTTGATGCTAAAATTGATTATGTCTTTTGCATCATATGCAAAGTCAAAGGTAGCTTGAGAGTAGTCTAGATTTATATCTATCTCACCTGATTCAGCGATATTTGCATAATCCAAGCTATCTAATGGATTCAGTAATAAGACATTGGTTTTAAATAGATGCTCTAGTATCCTCTCATCCATCGTAGATAAAGGAGATAAAGGTCTTTGTAAGTTGTCCGTTAATGAAAGTGTGGTCTTCGGATTATCAGCTCCAAGACTCTCAAAAATAGCCAGCAAAAGAAGCTTGTCGATCAAACTGAGATCTCCCACTAAAGGAATAGCGTTTTCCTGTTCTGATCTGTAGTTATTGAGAGCATCAATAACAGCCTGTTGTTGCTCTTGCTCTAATCTCTCCTGCTGCTCTTTGAGTTCATTCAAGCATTTATTACAGCGCCACTTATCTAAGTCTAGATGAATTAGCTCAGATCGAGTCTTACAGTTTTTAGCAACTCCACAATCTATACATTGGCAATCTAACACTAAGATATGAGCGTTTTCTTTAGCTATTTTAGGTATTTCATAGTACTTAAAGCCATACTCTTCACCAATTTCTTTACAGGTAAATACATAGCTATTTTTATTAGCTTTTTCGCGTAACCAATATTTTTCGCAAATTCCTTTATTAATTTCAGTGATGTTTAGCTGATATTCTAATTTTGTTTTCATACACACCCTCTAATACCGACTATATCCCGTGGATATTATAGCTGACCACTGTGAGTATTGCTATTTTTAGCAGTGGTTAATGAGATGACGACAGATGAGCGCATGATAGCCTTTGGAAAGCGTGTTCGTGAGGTACGAAGAAATAAAGGAATATCTCAGGAAAAACTGGCTGAATTAGCAGGAATCGATAGAAGCTATATGGGAAATATTGAGCGTGGTGAGAAGAATATAACGCTTAAGAAGGCGTATGAAGTTTGTGATGCATTAGAGATGGATATAAAGGATTTAATTTGAAATTATATACTCAAAAGAACTAGGTTGGTTATCGATACATGATTTGATAACGAACCTAGTATTTAGTAGTCTTCTCAACAAATTAAAAATTATATTTTTGTTCTCTTAATCTGAAGGCAGTATTCCCCCCTTCGAGAATTTCACAAACATGCTCTTTTATGGTTTTAGATTCTAAAATAGATGCATGTTCAGAATCAGACTTAACGTCCGACTCAATACTACCAAGCTTATATTCAAACTTTTTACTGTTACTATTAGGAGTTTTAGATCCGTGCTGATTCGCAACAATAATCTGTTCACTATCAGCGTTAACCACAACATTCGCATTATGTGTTACTAGAATGATTTGTCTTTTGGATTTCTTCTCTTTAATGTATGTTACAAGCTCTGTATAAATTGCTCTGTTATCCAAATCATCTTCAGGTTGATCTATTATTATTGGACATTTTCTTTCGCTGCATTCTAGGCTTAATTTTAAAACTACAAAAGCTTTTTTGCCTTGTGACATCTCAATGTAACTATCGCCTTCATAGAGAACATCATAGCTAAGTTTAAACCAAGTCGTAGTTAAGAAGTCAGAATGAAAATTCTCTTCTGTAAAGCCTGATTTCAGCTTAATCGTACCCTTTTTCAATGCTTCACTGATATCGATAAAACCCACAAATAGAGCTTCTACATCAAGAAATTGTAAATTTGCATAGTTTTGTGCTTTTTCTGGTTGTTGATTAATATACTTGACTATAAACTCATTAAACTTGTCGCTCTGAAACTTTGGAATAGGTGATATTTCTAAGCTATTATCCTCAAGCACTTTAATCTCTTCAGTTAGAAGTAAAGGCTCTTTATTTATTAAACTCCAATTATCATGAGCTTTAGTTAAAATTATGCTAGATTCATGTCTAATTTCATTGATCTCATCTTCTAACTGCGTGATAACTTCAAGCTTTTGATTTTCTCTAGTTTTTTGGATTATTAATGGCTTTATCGACTCAGTAGCTTTAAGGTACTGCTCTATTTGGATAAATTTACTATCTGTATCTATTAAAGAAATTTGCTCCTCATAATAATCCTTAGTAGTATCTAGAGCTAGTTTTGCTGCTTGCTTTAACTCTTCAACTTGGGCTTCAACAAACGTTTCGATATTGTTAAGCTTTTCTTCTGTAGTGTTTTTTATATATTGGTAAAATGGATTATCTAAAAATGGATTGCTAATTTCTAATACATTTTTTACGGATAGATTATTTATATCTTCTATAGTGCTTTTAAGAGTGGTGAGACCATACTCCAGATTTTTCAAAGCAGCTTGTTTTTTACTATGCTCTTCAAGATCTTGCTGAGTATAGCTTCCAACACTAGACTTGTTTATTAACTGATTTAATCTGTCAATCTGCTGTGAAATATCGCTTTTATTTCCAATGCTATTTGACTGTTCAAGCTTTTGGTTGATAAGTTCTTGATTACTAAAATAGCTCGAAAGCTGACTAGCATTTTTTTGTCTCAACTCTGCAATTTTTTTATCACTATCTTCATAGACTTTCGGGTTTAATTGGAACAGGATATCTTTAACTATACTTTCAATACCTTCTTCATGTGTTTTATGAAACATATGACCTTGATAAAAATAATCTATAGACCTTGTATCATCTTCCTTATTATCCTGCCAAATTATTTTAATACAATCTGAAATTTCTTGAACATGATTTTCTGGTGCACCATTTTTCAGAGAACTAGGAGCAACCTTGTTAGCGATACACTGGACTAAGGTAGATTTGCCAGAAGAACGTCCGCCAATAATAGCATTAAGGTTTGGATTCAAACAAAGAACGTTAGTACCTATGTTTTCATGATTGATTTCAATTCTATCAATCACTTCATAGTCTGTCTTAGGTTCTGGTCTATTTAAACCTATATATACACGAGTTTCAGGCTCATGTAATATCTGTTTCAGACCTTCAAAAGATGGTTCAGCCTTAATCCAACAATATCGCTGTTTATCTGGTTCAAATAATTTGTCAAGATTATGTGCATCACTACCATGAACACAAGGTTTAAATGAGCCTAGTTTTTTTAAGAATTCATCTTTATTTTCACTTTCCTTACCTAGGAAAAAATTTATATCTTTAGGGTTTGGTGAAAAAATTACATCAGATAATTTATAGATTGATTCTCGGAGCTTACTCAGAGTAGAGTTTTCAGATTGTTGAAAAAATCTTTCATGACCTTGATATGATGAATTACCATCCTTATTGGAATTAGCGACCGTAATAATACAATTATCTTTAAAGGTTGGCATCTCTTGAAATGCCTTTATTATGTCAGATGGGTTTAATATAAAATTGCTAACTCCTTTTTTAAGTGCTGTCCCATCATCCAATAGATAATTATTATCTACATCTTTTCCCAAGCGTATCAGATCATTCCTATCAAGGCTATAAGTCTTGGTGTCAGAGTAGATAAATTTTAATAGTCTGGCAAACTGTGACTCGTAAACTTCGCAATAATCTGGATCTAATAGGAGATGTAGATTAATCAGTCCACCTTTATCAGTGCTAGGTGTTACTCTTAATTCAACATTCGGTATTAAGAATATTTTGCCGATCCTATCTTTTTCTATATCATTAAAACTCTGATTAGTGTGTACTTCAGTCTGGAACTGCTTAACTTTTTTGTAATTTTCAACATTAAAATAATCAGTAATCCCAATTACTTTAATCTCTTTCTCTAAAGCCTTTTTAAATAATTCGACACAAAAATTTTCAAAAGTTATATCACCAAATTGATCGTTTTTAGCAGTTCCTTTTGTATGAACATGTAAATCCCAACGACCCCATTCTGAACCTCGATACATGTTAACGTCCTTATTACCCAATGAAATGTTAAAGTTATTATTTAGTTTGCTCTCATTATTGACGCATCTTCCTCTATCTAGCCCGATCCAACGCCTTCCTAATAATGTCCTTCACCAAATCATCTTGAAACTGGGTGCTAAAACTCACGCTAAGCCCGTCTGCTTCCATCTGATTAAACAAACGCTCAGCATGCTTAATCTTGCGATTTTCTTCTGCTCTCAGGCTATCAGATGAACTGGTATCTTTAGTTTCAATGATTAAATTGAGCGTTTGACCTTTTTCAGTCTCAACCACATAAGCAAAGTCAGGTGAGTAAGCACCACCTCCAGCTATTGGTATTCTGATTGAATTTCGGGGAATCTTACTAAATACCGTAACGTGTTGTATTTCCTCTTTTATATTCTCCTTTTCCAAAGAGGAGTCATAAAAAATGTCTTCAAAAAGAAAGTCATCATTAGGCTTGCCGTTATCATAATGAACACCTAGCTGACCTGATTTTAACTCGAGTAAAGGTGAGCCAGTTGAATCCGTATAGCTGGTGGGGTGTACCTGATTCGATATGATGTTATAGCCGATCTCAAACTTCTGCATAGCATTTTGGAACAGATACAGCTTTACCCCATCAGCAAACTTACGGATAGTTTGGATATTTAAGTACTCATTAATATCCAGACCCTGTTCACCTTTGTCTTTTAAATTTTTGAGAGTAACGAACGCTTTATGTAAGGTTGGTAGTTTTATATACGTTTTTTCAGATAACTGACGTAAGAAACTACCGTAACCCATGGTGCTGATTTTTGCGAAGTCTTCCTCATCATCATATACACTCTGATAACCAGCTTGATTATTGTGGATATGAAGCTTCGATACCTTTGTTACGAGCCCAGTCTTACTGAAGTTATTAGCAGCAACCTCTTGCTTGAGATAGTCCATAAGTAACTTTTCATAAAAATTACCTTCATCTTCAAACTGATATTCTAAAATAGCGCGCTGGTTAATCAGCTCCCATAACTCCTTAAGTTCTTCATACTTACCGAGTCTAACTTTGGTTTTAGATTTTGTGTCCTCTTTAGACTTATTCTCAATCTTACCTTTTTTAAGTGATTTACCAAAGGCATCAGGATAGAGATCTTTAAGCGCTTGATAGCCACCCTCTAAAAACTTCTCATTATCATCAATTAAGCTTTGGTCGTAGAGTTGATTGCTAAGCTCTCTTTTACTCACATCATAGTGCTTTTTGATTCGCTCAACTAACTCATTGTTCAGCTCTTCTGGCACTACTTCTGAAGCAGAGGTCTGATTAATCTCTTGGGTCAGCTCCTCTACAAAATCCTTTTCTGTAAAGTCGACATAGTAGTTTAAGCGAAAGTCATCGGTCTTCTCTCTCGCCATGTGCTCATTGACAGGTAGTCGCAAACCTCGTCCTACCTCCTGTAGTTTAGAGGTCGTACTACCACTTGAGCGTAGCTTACAGATTTGAAAGACGTTTGGATTATCCCACCCTTCGCGTAGTGTCCATTTAGAGAAAATAAAGCGTCTTGGATTATCCAGTGACAATAAACTTTCTTTATCATGCAATATCTCATTAATTTCGGCTTCGATTTTCTCGTCGTTACCTGTATTATCTTTTGAAAAATAGCCACCATGGGTCAGACTGACATCTTTAATAGTCCGCTGTAAATACTGCTTATAGAATGGATCTGTTTCTTTAGCAAGATAGGAGTTAGCTATTGCTAGTACCCAAGTCTCAAACTGTGTTTTTAAACTGCCAGCGAGCTCATTACCGTCTCTATAACCCTCGATATCATCGATAAAGAACAAAGTTAACGGTTTGATACGCGGACTGCGAGTAAGCAGCTCTCGCTCTAGTTTAAAGTGCTCTTTGATAGCCTTTTGAATCATACTGTCTTGAAGTGATTCATGATAAGAGTAAGGGTTAATACTCTCGTCTTTTTTAAGCTCAATACCGTTACTAAGAACCAAAGTAGTTTTATTTAATTTTTCGATATTTAAACTATGTATCGCTGAGTGGATGCTTGAAAGTGAATCATCACTACCAAGTATATGGCGAGTCTTAGTACCATTTTCGCTAAGCTCAAACTCGGCTTCTTTACCATCTAATGACTTTAAAGTGAGCTTAGCGTTGTCATTACCTGATAAGGTTTCAACATAGGCGGTAACTCCTTTGACTAGGTCTTGGTTAAAGGCATCAACAGCAGTTAGATGGTAAATGAGGTTTTTATATTCATCGTTGAAAGTTGCACCATAGCGTAGCGTGAACTGAGCTTTTAAGTTTGATATGCTTTTCCAAGTTTTACCCGTCTGTGGAAACTTATGCGGTTCGTCTATGATAACTACAGGGTTAATACCTGCTAAAGCATCGATTGCTCTATCGTACTTCTCTCCAAGCAGTGCGCGATCAAATCTTTCTTCTTGGATAGTAGGTGAGTTAATCATGCCTTGGTTAATCACTAAAACGTGAATTTTACTTTTGTCACCGTGACTGGCATTGACAAACTGAGTCACAGACTCTGGCATATACGATCTTTTGCCTTTCTTACTTTTTTTGCTCTCAACTACATAAGTGACAATTTGCTTATCATGATATTCACCTTGAAAATCATGGCGAAAGTGCTCACGTAAAGCGTCACTTTTTAAGAAGTTTACTGTACCAGCTTTGATAGAAAGAGTGGGCACGACGACGATAAACTTGAACAGTCCATAGATTTTGTTAAGCTCATACATGGTTTTGGTATAGGTATAGGTTTTACCTGTCCCTGTCTCCATTGAGATATCAAACACAAGATCATCACTGCACTTGTCTGTGCCAAATATACCGTTCTCTTGTTGAGTTTGCTTGATATCACTAGCTAGTACGCTTGCGTTAAAGCTAATCTTAGGATTGATATACTGGCTGATGGTATAGTCGCTTGAAGGATGAAACTCTACATTCAGAAATGACTTTATTAACGCAGTAATCGCCTTTTCTTGGTGAGGTAGATTTGGTTCAAAGTTAAAGCCTGCCATGGTTACTCTCGTCTATGAAGTTAAAAAAGAAAATAGTTATCAAAAATTTAGTATCTAACAATAATATTGATAGTGATCTTCTTTTTGTTTTGATAGCTTCTGATGGCTTCGTTTAATTCCATTTGAATGGCGGTATCGAAGTTGTAGCCATTGACTATGATTCTATCTGGCGCAAAACTTTTATCCTCATCTAACTTATCTAACAAGCACTTTAAATTTTGAGTGCCAAAGTCAGACGCGATGAGATATAGGTTCTTATTAATCAGCTCGGCGTTATAGCCCTGCAAGTCTACATTTATAATGTCTGCAGTTAGCTCATTGTTATCGTAAAGCATCCATGTCGTCAGCAGTGCTTGATACTGTTCGTCACTTAACACCATATCGTCAAACAAGCTTTCATTGGCAACTTCAAAATCATCATCTACCTTAGGGCGGAAGTCATTAATAGTCTCAAAAATTTTCAGGCCTAGGTCACCTTGATAGCCCGCATTCTCTCTAGCAATCTTTTGGGCAGCTTTAATAATACGAGCTTTCGTAATATCGAAAATTGTCTCATAGCCAGCTTTAAAAGATTCTTTTGAACCTTCCTTAGCAACTTTTTTACCAGTACTAGGATCAAGATCATACGTCAACTCATCTATCTGAACGCATATGAATTTACGATTGCCGTTATCTTCTAAGTTGAGTTGCATGACAGCATCAGCCGAAGAGCCGCTTCCTGAGAAGAAGTCCAAAATAAAGTCATCTTCTCGACAAACAAATGAAAAGATATCCGTAAGCATTCTCACAGCTTTAGGGTTATTGAAAACTTTTATATCGTCAAATAACTCTTTTAATTCATTAGTTCCAGAACGACCGTCTAATTTCATCACTGAGCCTAGCTTCTGCTCGTAATCTTTCGCATACACTTTGATTTCAATGATTTTATTTTCATCTTTGCCGAACAGAATCCTATCTTCTTTAATCATGTCCCTCATTGTACTTTCAGGAAAGCGATACCCTAGTAAAGGCTCTTTGCATGGTTTTCCTGTGACTGGATGAATTACATCGTATCTATAACCTTCTTTACCGGGGTTATGTACACTTTGACTACCTATATAAACCCCGCCTTCATCTATATATTTATATCGATCTAAATCGCCAAGCTGGCTCTTATTTTCCTTAAACCACTTTGAATACTCTTTTTTTAATTCGACTGAATTTGTATAAGTTGATGTTAATTCATCACCTACGTTGATGAGTATATCTTTTATATCTGACAACTCTGATTTCCAAAACTTCTCTAATTTAGGTTTTTCTTTCGAATAGACAAGAATATATTCGTGCTCAATGGCAACATTAGTAGGATTGTTATCAGTTACGTTCTTCCAAACAATCTCGCCTATAAAATTCTCTTCACCAAAGATCTCATCACATAGTAGTTTTAGTTGAGCCTGCTCATTATCATCAATACTGATGAAGATAACGCCATCCTCTCGCATTAATTCGCGAGCGATATATAGTCTTGGATAAATAAAGGTGAGCCAAGCGCTATGGCTATTCGAGCCTTTAGCATTGAAACTAAGAATTCGTTCCGCTTCAGCTTTATCGATGCCTGCTAGTCGGCTTAAATCGTCCACTGTGAACTTAAAGTTATCTTGATAAACGAAACCATCTGACCCCGTATTGTAAGGAGGGTCAATATATATCATCTTAATTTTTTCACGGTAGCCATTGACTAAATGCTTTAATACTTCAAGGTTATCGCCTTTAATCAGTATATTACCGCTATCACTGTTCTCTAAGCTCTCGTTATGCGTTGTATCAGGTTTTAGTAGCTTTTGAGGAGGTAAGTTAGTTAACAGCCTAGCGTAGGCTTTACCAAGCCAATTTAAGCTATATGATTCCTTGACCATATCTACTTCGTTGGCTTTTACAACTTCTATCATCTTTTCAGGCTGAAAATGGCCATCCTTGTCAAAACATTGAGGAAAGTGCTTCTTCAAGATAGCAATTTGTTTGCTATTTGCCGTTTCAGTTTCATCAAAGAGGGTTTCGGTAGACAGGTTGGTCATGATACTTCCTAAGGTGTAAGGTAAAAAGAGCACTTATAAAACTGCTTTGGCATTATGACAAAGTCAATCCATCCAAACAATGATAAAGATATTTTAAGCGACATACACTGACGCATGTGCTTGGCTAATATGCACTGTCAACAGATTAACCTGCTATTATAACTTTATAAAATTCGATAGTCATGAAATAGGAGTAGATAAGATGTTTGAGATAGAGAACTTAGATAAGCTGAATAACTTGAAAGCAAATACAAACAACATTAATTTAGATACTCAAAACCAAGTATACGAGATGAGATATAACACTGATATGGCTAACGCTACAGAAAAGATGCTTAAATATGTTCAATTATTTAGTCTAGTATTTGTTATCTTAACTATATTTTTTATAGGAGCCACAGCTAAAAGCTATTTTGATAATAATCAAAACTATATATTACTAGGTCTAAGTATCTCTACACTTATTGCATCCGTAACTATATTATTAAAAACGATAGACTTACATTTGCTGCTTGATAGCCACTTACGAAAGAGCCTAATAATCCAAGAGAAGCTAATTAATCAACCCTAAATACCGATACTAATATTATTTACACATTTTTTTGGTAAAGTTGTTTTATTTAGTATTTTAAATACAAGCAAGAAATAATGTACAATTTTCCGAGCAAACTCAAAAATACGTACATTTTATTTTAAAAATGTAAAAAAATATGTAGATTAAAAATCTATTAATTTTCAACAATATAGGTATGTACACTAATGGCAAAGAGTTTACTAGAAATGAGCCATTGGTGTGTGGCTGGAGAGGCTCGTAGACGTTTGGCTGACTTTGGCTACTGGTATGCACCAGATGGGCGTACCGCCGCTCAGCAGCAAGCATTTGAGCGCGTAGAGATTAAGCCACAAGCGTTAGAGTGTTTATTTACTCTCGCTTGTGAACGATCATTTGAGGTGTCACAAGATAATTTGTTTGCTGACTTTGATACGAGCAATAGTACATTCGCAAATGACGTCTACCGACAAGTGCAACAATACATCGCTAAGCCTAATATACTGCCACGTGATGCTAAGACTTTATTACACGCCTTACTCAGTGTCTGTATAGCTGATTCAAAATAACAGCAACATATCAGCGTAAAGGTGTGGCATTTTTGCGTTAACGATTGTCTACGCATAGTAACGCCTTGCTACCAAACTTATATTGGCTTTGCGCTATACTAGGAAAGCAGTGATACTTTTTTAGCAAATTTAGTGAAAGAAGCGTACGCGCCATAAATGTCCTACTTAGTTAAAAACCTCACATTTAAAAGCCCATAATTATAAAATAAGGAACTGCTATGCAAGTATTTTATATTCATCCAGAAAATCCACAGCCACGTCTGATTGAGCAAGTGGCGGATCTGTTACGTAAAGACCAGCTCATTATCTACCCTACCGATACCAGCTATGCTTTTGGTTGTCGCTTAGGGGCAAAGGATGCACTCGATAAGCTCAAACAAATTCGTGAACTTGATGATAAGCATCAATTTACGCTGCTTTGCCGTGACTTAAGCGAAATTGCCAACTATGCTGTAGTGGACAATATACAATTTAAACAGCTCAAAGCGCTTACTCCTGCGCCCATCACCTTTATCCTCAATGCCACGAAAGACGTACCAAAAAAATTGGCACATGCGAAGAAAAAAACCATCGGTATTCGAGTACCTAGCAACCCCATTGCGCAAGCGCTTTTAGAGGCCATGGATGAACCTATCTTAACCAGTTCATTAATACTGCCTAACCGTGATGACATACTAGATGATCCCTTTGAGATTGAGGATTTATTAGGCAATCAAATCGACGGTTTGATAAATGCAGGTATAAAAACCACTAAGCTCACTACGATTGTTGATATGACTGGTAGCCAGCCTGAAATTATCAGACAAGGTGCCGCGGATGTAGATTCACTACTACGGTAATAAACTAAAGCATCAGACACAAAAAAAGCTCCAATTGAATTGGAGCTTTTTTATATACATCTTTTGCTTATTATAAAATTAGTCGCGATCAACCAATTCTACATATGCCATTGGCGCATTGTCACCATCACGGTAACCACATTTTACGATACGCAAATATCCACCTGGACGGGTCTGGTAACGAGGACCTAACGTGCCAAATAGTTTGCCTACCATAGCTTTGCTACGCATACGGCTAAATGCCAAGCGACGGTTAGCAACGCTGTCTTCTTTAGCCATAGTGATTAATGGCTCGGCAACGCGACGTAACTCTTTTGCTTTTGGTAAAGTTGTTTTGATCAGTTCATGCTCAAATAATGAGTTAGTCATGTTCTGAAACATTGCCTTACGATGACTGCCGGTACGACCCAGCTTGACTCCACTCTTACGATGGCGCATAGTCAAAAATCCTTAAAGTTTAACGGCTACGATAAGAAAAGCGATCATCAACACGAAGGTCAGCTGGTGGCCAGTTATCTAGGCGCATACCGAGCTCTAAATCTTTAGACGCTAGTACGTCTTTGATTTCCGTTAATGATTTCTTACCAAGATTTGGGGTTTTTAGAAGTTCAGTCTCTGAACGTTGTACCAAATCACCGATATAGTAAATGTTTTCAGCTTTCAAGCAGTTGGCTGAGCGAACCGTTAGTTCAAGATCGTCCACAGGGCGTAATAGCACCGGATCAACCTCTTCTTTCTCTTTCACAGGCTCAGGCGCTTCTTCAGCTTCTAGGTCAACAAAGATAGAAATCTGTTGTTGTAAAATAGTGGCTGCTTTACGAATTGCTTCTTCTGGATCTATAGTGCCATTAGTTTCAAGCTCAATGATAAGACGATCAAGATCAGTACGCTGCTCTACACGAGCGTTCTCAACCTGATAAGCAACACGAAGCACAGGACTAAAACTTGCATCAAGCTTTAAACGTCCAATTGCTTTAGTATCACCATCTTCACGGCGCTGGTTTGCTGGCTCATATCCACGACCCATTACTACACGCAAACGCATCTTAAGATGACCACGATCACTCAATGTACCCAACACCAATTCTGGATTGACGATGTCTACATTATGCGGTAACGCGATGTCTGCAGCAGTAATAGTGCCTGGACCTTGTTTATCCAAGGTCAAAAATACTTCATTTTGGTCATGAAGCGTAATAGCCAAGCCTTTTAGATTCAAAAGCAAGTCAAGTACATCTTCTTGTAGCCCTTCAAGCGTTGAGTATTCATGGTCAACACCATCAATCTCAGCTTCAATGACTGCAGCACCAGGTAATGAAGATAACAAGATGCGACGTAAGGCATTACCAAGGGTATGCCCAAAGCCGCGTTCTAACGGTTCGAGCGTGACTTTCGCAATCGTTTCATTAACCGTATCCACATTAATGGCATTCGGCGTTAGAAACTCAGTTGCATTTAGCATCATGATGTCACCTCGATTTATTAAACTGGTTTAATTAACGTTGATTGCTCAATGCCGTTTTCACGACATCGAGCAGTACGTCATTACTTAGAGTATAGCTCAACGATCAAGCTTTCGTTGATTTCAGCAGGTAGATCAATACGATCAGGCGCTTGTTTGAACGTGCCTTGTAATTTGCTGTGGTCAACATCTAGCCATTCTGGAATACCACGTTGGGTAGCCAGCTCAATTGCGTTTTTAATACGTAATTGCTCGCGAGACTTCTCTTGGATAGCGATGACATCACCATCTTGCAACTGAATTGATGGAATGTTCACACGAACAAACTCATCACGGCCAGCTTTTTTTACCATAACAGTACGATGACTGACTAGCTGACGTGCTTCGGCGCGAGTTGAGCCAAAGCCCATGCGATAAACAACGTTATCTAGACGGCTCTCAAGCATGGCTAACAGGTTTTCACCAGTAGCACCGCGCTTACGAGCAGCTTCTTTATAGTAGTTAGCAAACTGACGCTCTAATACACCATAGATACGCTTAACTTTCTGCTTTTCACGCAGCTGTAAAGCATATTCTGAGGTCTTGTTACGGCTTACACCGTGTTGACCTGGTGGACGACCAGCTTTTTTCGTTTTTACGTCGTATGGTTTAACGCCAGACTTAAGACCTAAGTCCGTGCCTTCACGACGTGATAATTTGAGTTTTGGTCCAATATAGCGGGCCATTGTTATGTCTCCTATAAGCTTTTGGGATAAAAAGCTTCGTCTTTAATATTAGACGCGGCGCTTTTTCGGCGCACGGCAACCATTGTGTGGGATTGGGGTTACATCAGAGATGCTGTTAACTTTATAACCCAATGCACCTAGTGCTCTTACCGCAGACTCACGACCCGGTCCTGGTCCTTTGACCAAAACGTCGATATTCTTAACACCATATTCTTGAGCCGCTTTACCAGCGACCTCAGCTGCAACCTGAGCTGCAAATGGTGTAGATTTACGTGAACCACGGAAGCCTTGTCCACCTGAAGTGGCCCAAGCCAGTGCATTACCTTGACGATCGGTAATCGTAACAATGGTGTTATTAAAAGACGCATGGATATGGGCAATGCCCTCCGATACTGAACGACGAGTCACTTTCTTGCGACTACGAGTGTCTTTAGCCATCTTTTAGCTTCCTAAGTTAATTATCTTTTGAGAGGGCGTGTCGGACCCTTACGAGTACGAGCGTTGTTCTTAGTATTCTGACCTCTAACTGGTAGGTTACGACGATGACGGATGCCACGGTAACAACCAAGATCAACTAAACGCTTGATATTCATTGACACTTCACGACGAAGATCACCTTCAGTCATGTAATTTGCAACTTGTGCACGGATAGCATCTAACTGTGTATCATCTAACTGACTAACTTTAGTAGTAGGGGCAATGCCAACTGCTTCTAAGATTTTCTGAGCAGTGGTACGACCTACACCAAAGATGTAAGTTAGTGAAATAACAGCATGCTTATTATCCGGAATGTTTACGCCGGCAATACGAGCCATTGATTTCTCTCCATTAAAGAAAAATAAGCGTTATTTATCAATAAGGCTTTATTTTTCAGATTTGTTGCTGTCAATACTAAAGCTTTTATAATTATTATCGCTGCTTTGACTTGGTTACAAGCCTATTCATTGACGGTCTTATAAAAGTTTTTGCATAAACTACGGCAAGTGGCGGATGATATCCCATCCGCCGTCATTTTTCAAGTATTAATTGAAATAGTAACAAAAGTCTGAGACTTTATAATACTAAATATTAACCTTGACGTTGCTTGTGGCGAGGTTCTGCTGTACAGATGATATGTACACGGCCTTTACGGCGTACAACTTTACAGCTACCACAAATCTTTTTAACTGATGCTTGAACTTTCATAGCATGCTCCTTTGAGATATCGTACCGCTCATTTAAGGTTGAGTGGGCGATTGAATTAACGTCTGATCATGATATTGATGGGTCATCAAATGCGCTTGGATTTGCGAAATGAAGTCCATTACCACAACCACCATAATCAGTAAAGACGTACCACCGAGTTGAAACGGCACACCAAACGATGACTGGACGACCATTGGCATTAAACAAATAACCGTCATATACATCGCGCCAATAAAGGTCAGTCGGTTTAATACATGATCTAGGTAACGCTGAGTTTGTTGTCCGGGGCGAATACCTGGGATATACGCACCACTACGTTTAAGGTTTTCAGCTACTTCACGTGGACTAAATACCAATGCCGTATAGAAGTAACAGAAGAAAATAATCATCGCGCCAAACAGAACCAAATATAGCGGCTGTCCTGGAGACAACACCAATGCCATATTCTGTAGTATCTTTTGTGTAAGGGTAGGATCAGTTGATTGACCGACCCACTGCCCTAAACTTGCTGGAAACAACAACAACGAGCTGGCAAAAATGGCTGGGATAACCCCTGCCATATTAAGCTTCAGCGGCAAATGTGACTGCTGCTGAGCATATATTTTGCGACCTTGTTGCTGCTTCTGTGCATAGTTCACTGGAACACGGCGCTGAGCACGTTCAATATAAACGATACCAGCAGTAACCGCGATGCCTAGTAGCACAAAAATAAACAGTACAATCAAGTTCATTTGTCCTTGATTGACCTGTTCAATAGACTGCGAAATCATACCTGGAGTACCAGCCACAATACTCGCAAAAATGAGCATTGAAATACCATTACCTACGCCGCGCTCTGTAATCTGCTCACCAAGCCACATCAAGAACATAGCGCCCGCTACCAATGAGGTAACCGCTGGAATATAAAAGGTCAGACCAGAAGATAAAGTAAGATTTTGACTGATTAAGCCAGCACACATTCCTAATGACTGTACTAGGGCTAAAGCAAGTGTCCCTTGACGGGTATACTTGTTCAACTTACGTCGTCCCGCTTCACCTTCTTTTTTGAGGGCTTCAAGCGATGGCAATACTGCAGACATCATTTGTACAATAATCGATGCTGAAATATATGGCATAATGCCGAGCGCCATAATGGACATACGCTCTAGTGCACCACCTGAGAACATATTAAACATACTCAAAATGGTGTTTTCGTTGCGCGAAAACAGATCAGCCAAGTTGACCGGATTGATACCCGGTACTGGAATATGTGACCCTAAACGATAAACAACCAATGCGCCGATTAAGAATAATAAACGCGTCCATAATTCATCATACTTGCGTATGAATGCAAATGGATTGAGCGGTATACCAGTCGATGACATTGATTGTTTTGACACGTTACTACTCCTCGATGCTACCACCAGCAGCTTCGATTGCTAGCTTAGCGCCTTTAGTCACTTTGATACCTTTAAAGGTATAAGCCTTAGTGACTTCGCCTGACAACATAATACGGGCACGCTTCATGTCGTGACGGATTAGGTTAGCAGCTTTAAGTGTTTCAAGGCTAACCACATCGCCATCAATTTTATTTAGTTCAGAAAGACGTACTTCAGCCGTCTTCATTGCCATTTTACTGGTAAAACCAAATTTCGGTAGACGACGATATAAAGGCATTTGACCACCTTCAAATCCTGAGCGTATGCTAGAACCTGAACGAGATTTCTGACCTTTTACACCACGACCACCAGTCTTACCAAGACCTGAACCGATACCACGACCACGACGTTGGGCAGTTTTCTTTGCGCCAACACCTGGTGATAATTCATTTAATCTAAGACCCATTACGCTTCCTCCACTTTTACCATGTAGTTAACGCGATTGACCATACCACGTGTTGAAGGTGTATCTTCTACTTCAACAGTATGATTAATACGGCGTAAACCCAATCCTTTCAAGCTCGCTTTGTGGCTCTTTAGGCGATGGGCACCCGATTTAAATTGAGTGACTTTCATTTTTTTCATCGTAACTCACCTAGTCTAAGTTAACCCAAGATTTCGTCTACAGATTTACCACGTTTTGCTGCCATCTTCTCTGGAGTTGACATATCACGTAAACCGTTAAACGTTGCGCGAACAACGTTAGCAGTATTGGTAGAACCATAACATTTAGTCAAAACATCTTTGACACCAGCAACTTCTAATACAGCACGCATTGCGCCACCAGCGATTACGCCAGTACCTTCAGATGCAGGTTGCATATAAACTTTACTAGCACCATGACGTGCTTTGATCGGATGATACAAAGTTGCATCATTAAGCTCAACAGTAATCATATTACGTTTGGCAGCTTCTAGTGCTTTTTGGATAGCAGCTGGCACTTCACGTGCTTTACCGCGACCAAAACCAACACGACCATTGCCATCGCCCACTACAGTCAATGCAGTGAAAGAGAAAATACGACCACCTTTAACAACTTTTGCAACGCGATCAACGGTAACTAAGCGTTCTACTAGACCGTCAGTCTGTTCATTTTTATCATTTTTATCATTTCTAGCCATGATTAAAACTCCAATCCGTTTTCGCGAGCTGCTTCAGCTAAAGCTTTAACTCGACCATGATATTTAAAACCACTACGGTCAAAGGCAACTTTAGTGATACCAGCTGCTTTTGCGCGTTCTGCGATCATTTGGCCCACAGACGTTGCTGCATCAGCATTGCCAGTCGCGCCTGAGCGCAAGCTGCCGTCTAAGGTAGATGCCTGAGCAATCACTTCACCACCGGTAGGAGAGATAATCTGGGCATAAATATGTTTTGGCGTGCGAGTAACCGTTAAGCGATGAACGCCTAAGAAACGGATATGCGCGCGGGTTTTCTTAGCTCGACGCAGACGAGCTGCTTTTTTATCAAACATTTCAACTCACCTTATTTTTTCTTGGCTTCTTTGCGAATCACATGCTCGTCACTATAACGAATACCTTTACCTTTATAAGGCTCAGGTGGGCGGAAACCGCGGATATTAGCCGCTGCTTGACCAAGCTGCTGTTTATTGTTTGATTTCAAAACAATTTCAGTTTGCGTTGGGGTTTCAGCTGACACACCTTCAGGCAACGTATATTCTACTGGATGAGAGTAACCAACGTTCAAAGTTACCTTGTTACCAGCAACTTGTGCGCGATAACCAACACCAATTAACTGAAGACGCTTTTCAAAGCCTTCATTCACGCCTTTAACATAGTTGTTAACAAGAGCGCGCATGGTGCCAGTGTGCATCATGGCTTCTTTTGAATCGACTGTAGGTGAGAAAATGATCGCATCATCTTCCTGTTTCAGCTCGACCAATTCATGCAGGCGTAAAGACAAAATGCCGTTCTTGCCTTTCACTTCGACCTGCCGATCGTTCAAAGTAACACTTACGCCGTTTGGCAGTGTCACTGGGGCTTTAGCCACACGAGACATAGGAATATTCCTTAAAAAATTAACTTCTTTATATTAGCGAAAAAACTAACAGGCTAAAAAGCGTGTTAGTTTAGCATAGTTGACTGCGTTAGACACCTATCAATTTGAAATAATTCATTATTACTCAATCAATAGAAGTCTAACAACCATCAAATAGACTTTATCGTCGTGTAGCTTACGCTACAAATGCGACGATTTCACCACCGATACCAGCAGCGCGTGCAGCACGATCACTCATGATGCCTTGGCTAGTTGATACGATAGCAACACCCATACCTTGCTTAACAGTAGGGATAGCGTCTTTACCGCGGAACTGGCGTAAACCAGGACGGCTAAAACGTTGAATCGTTTCGATGACAGCGCGGCCTTCGAAGTATTTCAATTCGATAGATAGGGTTGCTTTATTGTTTGCTTCTTCAGTAACAACAGCGCTCGCCACATAACCTTCGCTAACTAGCAAATCAGCAATTGATTTACGTAATTTAGAGCTCGGCATTGCTACCGATACTTTGTTAGCCATTTGTGCGTTACGAATACGGGTTAGCATATCCCCAACGGTATCTTGCATACTCATATAGTTACCCCTTACCAGCTTGCTTTACGAACACCAGGCACATCGCCTTGCATGACACGCTCACGCAGCATATTGCGTGATAAGCCAAACTTGCGGAAGTAACCGTGAGGACGACCGGTGATAGCACAACGATTGCGCAGACGTACTGGCGATGAATTGCGTGGAAGAGCTTGTAGCTCTAGCATCGCTTCCATACGAGTTTCGTCACTTGCAGTGATATCACTGATAGTTTCTTTTAGCTTGATACGCTTATCAGCGTACTTAGCAACCATTTTTTCGCGCTTTAATTCGCGGTTAATCATGCTCTTCTTTGCCATAACGTCTTTACCTTATTTAAATGGGAAGCCGAATGCTTTAAGCAACGCGCGACCTTCTTCATCAGATTGAGCTGACGTGGTGATTGTCACATCCATACCGCGGATACGATCAATCTTGTCAAAATCTACTTCTGGGAATACGATCTGTTCTTTGATACCCAATGAGTAGTTACCACGTCCGTCAAAGGCTTTAGGTGAAAAACCGCGGAAATCACGAATACGAGGAATTGCAATGGCAATGAGACGATCTAAAAATTCGTACATTTGCTCACCGCGTAGCGTTACTTTGCAGCCAATTGGCCATTCTTCACGAATTTTAAAGCCAGCAACTGATTTACGCGCTTTGGTGACGACAGGTTTTTGACCAGCGATAGCGGTCATGTCAGCTACTGCACCTTCAAGCAATTTCTTGTCTTGAGACGCGCCGCCTACACCCATGTTAAGTGTGATTTTAGTGATTTTAGGCACTTGCATCACATTAGCCAAACCAAGCTCTTCTTTGATTTGCTGCTTTAATTCTTCGTTATATAAAGATTTTAATCTTGCCATTACCATTACACCCTTAGTGTCTTACGCAGTCGCCACTACTTCACCGTTCGAACGATAGACGCGTTGTTTCTTACCGTCTTCGCCGAACTGATAAGTAATACGATCAGCTTTTTGGGTTTGCGCATTTAATATTGCGACATTTGAGATATGTAGAAAAGCTTCTTTCTTAAGAATGCCACCTTCAACGCCAGTTGCCTGATTTGGCTTCTGATGTTTAGTGACAATATTAATGCCTTCAACTTTAATACGATCATTTTTTACAGCTTGTACAGTACCTTGCTTGCCTTTGTCTTTCCCAGCAATCACGATAACTGTATCGCCTTTACGTAATTTTGACATGGATTACCTCACAATACTTCTGGTGCTAGTGATACAATTTTCATAAACTGATCACCACGTAGTTCACGAGTTACCGGTCCAAAAATACGAGTTGCAATCGGTGCTTTATTTTGGTTCAACAATACCGCAGCATTGTCGTCAAAACGCAGAACAGAACCATCAGGACGACGAACGCCTTTTTTGGTGCGTACAACTACAGCATTCATCACGTCGCCTTTTTTAACACGACCGCGAGGAATGGCTTCTTTAACCGTTACTTTAATAATGTCGCCAACTGATGCATAACGACGATGAGAGCCACCCAGTACTTTAATGCACTGAACTCGTCTTGCACCGCTATTATCTGCAACTTCCAGCATCGATTCAACCTGAATCATAGCGTTACTCCACACGTATGAGCAATAAAAACCAGTTGCTGCCGCTAGCACAGTATGAGTAGTCGGCATTTTAATAATAATAACCGCTGCTACTCTTAATGTGAGTGATATACGCTCGGCGCAATCAGCATCCTTAAAAAGGCGGCTATTTTAACAGCTTCTGGCTTTTAATGCAATTTACTTAGATTTTTTCTACTTTTTCAACCACTTCAACCAAAGTCCAAGACTTGGTTTTAGAGATTGGACGCGTTTCTTTGATGCGGACAAGGTCGCCTTGTTGGCAAACGTTATTCTCATCATGTGCTTTGATTTTTGTAGAACGACGAAGCTGCTTGCCATACAAAGGATGACGAACCAGACGCTCAATCAAAACTGTGATGGACTTGTCCATCTTGTCACTGACAACTCGTCCTGTCAATACGCTAGCATTAGCTGTTTGATTGTTATCGCTCATGAGTCGCCTCGTTGTTTCTCGTTAATCAAAGTCTGAAGCTGAGCAATCGCACGACGATTAACACGTACTTCATGGGTATTACCCAACTGACCAGTTGCTTTAGCCATACGAATACGGAAAGCATCAAGTTGCTTTTCATCAAGTAACTGAGTCAGTTCTTCTAATGATTTATCACGTAATTCACTGATCTTCATTACATTATCGTCCGCTTAACAATGGTAGTTTTAAAGGGCAGTTTTGCTGCAGCAAGCGTAAACGCTTCGCGAGCAAGTTCTTCTGAAACCCCTTCGAGTTCATATAGCACTTTACCAGGTTTGATTTCGCATACCCAATATTCTACAGGACCTTTACCTTTACCCATACGTACTTCTAGTGGTTTATTGGTAATTGGTTTGTCTGGGAATACACGAATCCAAATCTTACCACCACGCTTAATTTTACGAGTGATGGTACGACGTGCTGCTTCAATTTGACGGGCAGTCATACGACCACGAGTCAACGATTTTAGACCAATTTGTCCGAATGCAACGGTGCTTCCACGATGAGCTAGCCCAGTGTTACGACCTTTGTGCATTTTACGAAACTTGGTACGTTTTGGCTGTAACATAGTTTAACCTCTGTCTGTGTTTCGACGGTTTCCGTTTCCACGACCACGGCGTTTTGGCGCACGAGTCTGCTCTTCTTTAACGGGATTGTATACACTGTTCATACCGTCAAGGATTTCGCCACGGAAGATCCAAACTTTTACACCGATGGTGCCGTAAGTAGTTTCCGCACGTACTGACGAATAGTCGATATCAGCGCGTAGTGTATGCAATGGCACACGACCTTCACGGTACCATTCAGTACGAGCAATCTCAGCACCGCCAAGACGGCCAGACAGCTCAACTTTAATACCTTTAGCACCAGAACGCATGCTGTTCTGTACGGCGCGCTTCATAGCACGGCGGAACATAACACGACGCTCAAGCTGACTTGCGATACCTTCCGCTACTAAATGAGCATCAAGATCAGGCGAGGTGATTTCTTCAATGTTGACCTGAGCAGGTACGCCCATAATTTTGGTCAATTCTTTTTGAAGTCTTTCGATGTCTTCGCCTTTCTTACCGATAACGATACCAGGACGCGCAGTGGCGATGGTAATCTTAGCAGCACCTGTAGGACGCTCAATCATGATTTTGCTAATCATAGCACTATCAAGCTTTTTGCGCAGATATTCACGAACTTGAATGTCGTTGATTAGGTATTCTGAGTATTGTTTAGGGTTAGCATACCAGTTTGCGTTATGCTTCTTTACAACACCAAGACGAATTCCGATTGGATGTACTTTTTGACCCATAACTTATTCTCCTACCTTTATAGTGATGTGACAGGTACGCTTACTGATACGATCAGCGCGACCTTTAGCACGTGGTAGGATACGTTTTAGCGTAATGCCTTCATCAACGTAGATGGTTGATACTTTAAGGGTATCAATATCTAGACCGTTGTTGTGTTCGGCATTGGCGATGGCTGAGTTAAGACATTTCTTAACAAATACAGCGCCTTTTTTATTACTATACGTTAGGATATCCAAAGCACGCTCGATAGATTTGCCACGAACTTCATCGGCAACGAGTCTAACTTTTTGTGCCGATATGGCGGCACCGCGTAATTTTGCAGTTACTTCCATGGTAAGCACCTTATCTCTTAGCTTTTTTGTCAATGCCATGACCACGATACGTACGAGTCGGGGCAAATTCACCTAGTTTATGACCAACCATCTGTTCACTCACGATAACCGGTACATGAGTACGGCCATTGTGAACAGACAAGGTTAAGCCAACCATTTGTGGTAGGATCATCGAGCGGCGCGACCAAGTCTTAATTGGCTTGCGTGAGTTGGTGTCTAATGCATTCTCAACTTTGGCAAACAAATGCGCGTCTATGAATGGACCTTTTTTCAATGAACGAGGCATGAAATTCTTCCTTTATTTCTTCTTGGCGCGACGGCGGATGATCATATTGTCAGTACGCTTATTACTACGCGTTTTAAGTCCTTTAGACTTCTGACCCCAAGGGCTGGTTGGATGGCGACCTTTATTACGACCTTCACCACCACCATGTGGGTGATCAACCGGGTTCATAGCAACACCACGAACAGAAGGACGAACACCACGCCAACGTGAAGCACCGGCTTTACCAAGTGATTTCAAGTTGTTTTCAGTGTTAGAAACTTCACCAATAACGGCACGGCAGTTCACGTGTACACGGCGAGTTTCGCCAGAGCGCATACGTAGAATAGCATAAATACCTTCACGACCTAACAACTGAACGCTAGCACCCGCAGAACGAGCCATCTGTGCGCCTTTACCGATTTTAAGTTCGATATTATGGATCACAGTACCCAATGGGATGTTTTTCAGCGGTAAACAGTTACCTGGACGAATTGGTGATAGCTCACCTGACATTACTGTATCGCCAACTGCTTGTTTTTTAGCAGCAATGATATAGCGACGTTCGCCATCAGCGTACTTAAGTAAAGCAATGTGTGCAGTACGGTTAGGATCGTATTCAATACGCTCTACCGTTGCTGGGATATTGTCTTTCGTACGTTTGAAATCGATAATACGATAATGCTGCTTATGACCACCGCCAATATGACGAGTCGTTATGCGACCATTATTGTTACGACCACCAGTTTTACTTTTTGATTCGAGAAGCGCTGCAAACGGACGACCTTTATAAAGGTGTGGATGCACCACTTTTTCAACAAAACGACGGCCTGGTGATGTTGGCTTTGCTTTTACGATAGGCATGAGTGTAATCCTTATTCGTTGTTCGCTGTTTCACTAGTAGAAGCAGTCGTATTCGCGACCTCTTCACCAGCATCAGCCATTTGTACATCTTGACCAGCTTTTAAGGTAACGTAGGCTTTTTTGTAGTCATTACGACGGCCGATACTTTTACCAAAACGCTTTGTCTTACCTTTAACATTCAAAGTGTTTACTTTTAAAACTTCAACACCTTCAAACATCATCTCAACCGCTTTTTTGACTTCAAGCTTAGTAGCGTTAGAGTCAATTTTAAATACCTGCACACCAAGTGAGTCGCCAAGCATTTGAGATTTCTCTGAGAATACAGGTCCTCTTAGGATCTGATAAAGTCTTGCGTTATTCATGCTAGTGCTTCCTCAAATTGTTTCGCAGCTTCGACTGTCATGATCACTTTATCAAAAGCGATCAAGCTCACTGGATCCACTTCACTTGTATCAAGTACATTGACATGTGGGATGTTGCGAGCAGCTAAGTATAAGTTTTCGTCAACTTCTTTAGTGACGATTAATGCACGTGATGCATTTAACTCACCTAACTTTGCAATCAACTCTTTAGTCTTAGGTCCAGAAACGCTTAGCTCTTCGACCAAAATCAAACGCTCTTGGCGAATCAATTCGGCTAAGATACACTGCATAGCACCGCGATACATTTTACGGTTAACTTTCTGTGACCAATCTTGTGGTTTAGCCGCGAATGCACGACCGCCCCCACGCCAGATTGGGCTACGAATAGAACCTGCACGAGCGCGACCAGTACCTTTTTGGCGCCATGGCTTAATGCCACCACCAGAAACTTCGGCACGGGTTTTTTGAGCGCGTGTACCTTGACGAGCACCAGCAAGATATGCGGTGACGACTTGATGCACTAGTGCTTCGTTGAATTCACGACCGAAAGCCGTATCAGAAAGCTCAACTGCCGCCCCTGTAACTGTTTTTAAATCCACGTTAATCCCCTTGCTTAGGCTTTGACTGACGGACGTACGATGACATCGCCACCGGTGGCACCTGGGATAGCACCCTTGATGACAAGTAACCCTTTTTCAACATCAACCGATATCACTTCTAGGCCCTGAACGGTAACGCGTTTGTTACCCATCTGACCTGGCATTTTTTTGCCTTTGAAGACTTTACCTGGTGACTGGTTTTGACCAGTTGAACCAATGGCACGGTGAGATACTGAGTTACCATGAGTGGCATCTTGCATGCTGAAGTTGTGACGCTTCACGCCGCCTTGAAAGCCTTTACCTTTACTGTTACCTGTGACATCAACCATCTGACCTTGTTCGAACAAGTCAGCTAGGATCTCACCACCAATTTCACGACCTTCAAGATCGCTATCATTGGCACGAAATTCCCAAACACCACGACCAGCGGCAACGCCAGCTTTAGCGAAGTGACCTTTTTGAGCTGCTGCTACGCGGCTGTCACGACGGGTACCTGTGGTAACTTGGATGGCTTGATAGCCATCTACATCAGTATTTTTTACTTGAGTAATGCGATTAGCACTGATCTCAACCACTGTTACAGGGATAGATGCGCCTGCTTCAGTGAAGACACGGGTCATGCCGCATTTTTTACCGACTAAACCGATCGCCATTTTAGACCTCTTTATATCTTATATTAATGGGTTGGGTGTTTATGTGCATTAACCCAAAGCAATTTGAACGTCAACACCCGCCGCCAAGTCAAGCTTCATTAGCGCATCCACAGTTTTGTCGGTAGGTTGAACGATGTCAACCATACGCTTATGAGTACGGATTTCGTACTGATCACGAGCGTCTTTGTTTACGTGTGGTGAAGTTAGAACGTTGAAGCGCTCAATGCGAGTCGGCAACGGTACAGGACCACAAACTTGCGCACCGGTGCGCTTTGCAGTATCAACAATCTCTTGTGCAGATTGATCAATCAGACGATGATCAAAAGACTTAAGACGGATACGGATTCTCTGGTTAGCCATGCCAGCAAGCTCCTAATATGTGCTTTTGTCATTTTTGCTTTGCAAAGATATGATCAAAAGCCGTTTGGTTAAATATTCACTTAAAGCGGCCTTCTGTTCTTAACCAGAATGAGTTCTTTATCCGAACTTGTAGCGTGCCAAAAGCAAAATAGTTTAAAGCCCCGCCGACCCTTCCATTATAGGACGTCAGCAAAGGCATAATGAAATAGTGCTAGAAACGATGCTCTAGCTGTCATAGCGCCCGCTGTTTGATTGGCGGCGCATATATAATTCAGTGGTGTATATTATACATAGTATTTCAGTCATTGCAAGGGTAATATCTATAGCGACTTATGATATTACCCTTTATAAACAGTAATATGTAAACAACCGTATCTGTGCTTAATAATCACGCTTATATGAATCGATAACTATGCACAGTTAATCTAAAGCTATGAAACATCCATCTAGAACCGTTAATCCAAAACAATGTCATATTGCTCTTGAGTATAGAGATTTTCGACATCAAAGGTAATCACCCTACCAAGTAAATACTCTAAATCTGCCACCGTGTCTGACTCTGAAGTGAGAAGTAAATCAATGACTGCGGCATGGGCAACGACCGTAAACTTCTTGGGAGAGTTATAAGTACGAGCACAACGCATGATTTCACGGAATATCTCAAAGCACACTGTCTCAGCCGTTTTGACAAAGCCACGTCCTTGACAGGTCGAGCACGGCTCACATAGCTGCTGTCCGAGCGACTCACGCGTACGTTTACGCGTCATCTCTACTAACCCAAGCTCACTGACCTGAGTAATCTTAGTTTTGGCATAGTCTTGTACTAGCTGTGATTGCAGACTCTCTAACACATCATCTTTATGCTGCTGTTCAAGCATGTCAATAAAGTCTAGGATGATAATACCGCCTAGATTACGCAAACGCAGCTGACGGGCGATTGCATGAGTTGCCTCAAGATTGGTTTTATAAACCGTATCTTCTAACGAACGCCCGCCTACGAATGATCCCGTATTGACATCGATTGTGGTCATCGCTTCTGTTTGGTCGATAATGAGATAGCCACCTGATTTTAAATCTACGCGGCGTTTTAAAGCATCACGCAAATCATCTTCGACACGATGGACATCAAACAAAGATGGCTCAGCGGTATAATGGACAATGCGGTCATAGACAAAAGGCACAAACTCTTTGGCAAAGGATCTGACTTGTTCGTAAATTTGTGCATTATCAATGATGACTTTCTCGGTATCCGCGTGTACCAAATCACGGATAGAGCGCAGCGGTAATGATAGCTCTTGATAAATAAGCTCAGAACTTTGATGTTGTTTCATCTCTTGGCGACGCGCGCAGATGGTACGCCAAAGTTGCAATAGATAATAAATGTCTTCTTCAAGCTTATCGACAGGGACACGTTCAGCAGCGGTACGAGCGATGAGACCGCCTTTTAGATTGACCGTTTGCATCAGGCTACTAAGCTCAGTCTTCAGACGAGTGCGCTCTTCTTCGCCATCAATGCGCTGAGAGATACCAATGTGTTCGCTTGAGGGTAGATACACCAAATAGCGAGATGGCAAGGATATATTGGTGGTCAAGCGAGCGCCTTTACTGCCCAACTGATCTTTGGTTACTTGCACTAAAATACGTTGGCTTTCATGCAAGCGATGTTGAATCAACGTTTTAGAAACAGGGATGACTTCGGTATTTTGTATACTAATCACTGGTGGCGTGACAGCCAAGTTATTAGTACTATTTTCTACAACAGCATCTTCTATATTGCTATCCGAGTTTTTATCGCTATTGTCAGCCGCTTTACTTTTATTTTCTGCTACTGGACGCGGCTCACGCTGCATATCATTGACGTGTAAAAATGCTGTCCGCGACTGCCCGATATCAACGAATGCTGCCTGCATACCAGGTAAAACGCGTACGACTGTACCCAGATAGATATTGCCGACCAGACCCAATTTATGATGACGTTCAATATAAATTTCGCCCAAGATGCCATTGTCTAAGACTGCGACACGGGATTCCATTGGACTAATATTAATCAGCAGCTCTTCGGACATAATTTTTTTCTCTTATCTCTCAGCTTTCTTGTTAGACGTTCATCGTCTATTATCTTTATAGTGTAACAAATGCAGCTGGCTCTCGCCCATTACTCTCGCGTGTTATTATGTGCAGCAGGTTAGAGTGACAACCAATCTCTAAGAGACCAATAATCTCCATCAGGGTCTGTCTCGTATTTTACTTGATACTAATATCTTTGACGTTTTGAATTAACGCCAGCGTTTGTGGAAGCGGTAAACCCACGACATTGGTATAGCTACCATTGATACGGCTGACCCAAATAGCACCCAAACCTTGTATACCATAACCACCCGCTTTATCAGCAGGCTCACCACTTTCCCAATAGTTACTCATCATCTCTGCAGTGAGCGCTATAAAGGTCACTTCGGTACGCTCAGTGATTTGTTGCTGATTAATGATTTGAAATACTGGCTCATGAGTTGTGCTGTTGACCGCTTTAGAAGATAATGATACATAAGTTGCTTGAACCGCTGTCCATACTTCATGGACATTATCAGACATCTGTTGCCACATGCTATAAGCGTGCTCACGATCGACTGGCTTGACCAGCACTGTTTGACCATCTGCCAGCACACCGATGGTATCAGACGTTAGAATGATCAGTGAGTCCGAAAAACAGCTTTTATCCGTTTTCAAGCGTGATGCTAGTTGCTGTATGGCAGCCTCAGCTTTAGTGGCGACCATGCGCTCGATATAGTCTGTAGGTGACTCATCATCATGCTGTGTTTCATCAATATCTACACTCAATGTGCTAAATTCTAGTTGTGCTCTTTCTAACAGCTCACGACGGCGCGGCGAACCAGAAGCTAAAATAATATCCATCGCTACTCTCTTTATATCTGAATTTATCTACCTACTGCCGAAAACTGCTGCCTGTTAGTGCATTAACATTAGGTAGTCATGATTAATAAACACCAGCGCTATAATCTTATTGGTTATCAGCAGAATTTTTCTTATGACGCAAATTTACGCAAAGCCAGTAGTACCAATGGCCAGCTGATGATACTCATCAACAGTGATAAGGCAGATTGTGCGACAAAGACATTTTGGATAAACATCTGCAATATCCATAAACATAATTGAAAGACAAACAATCCTAAGCTCGCTAATAACCATGCACTGATGGTATTTAGTTGCCTAATATAAATACTGGTTATTTTTATAAAGAAGGCGACTGCCACGGCGGCAAAGGCTTGCTGTCCCAAATGGGTATCCATGAGTAAGTCAGCAATGAGACCGATGGTAAATGCTGTAAAAATACCAACATAGCGTGGCTGAAATAACAACCAAAAAATCAGCACCATGATCATGACCATAGGGCGTAAAGTAGCCATACTAGGACTTAACGGATATACATTAAGCGATGACGCAATAACAAAACTTAGAATGATGGTAGCAATCAGTAGTACCGTTGCATTCTCAGAATCAGGATACGACATGGGTACTTACCTTAACGAATGTATTGATGGCTGCTGTTAAAGCATGAGTGGGCATTGATGGGATAAAAACCATGGCTAAAAATGTATCGACAAACAGACCAGTTAATAAATAGATGCCAGCCATTATCTGATTGGTGCTTACGTATTGAGCGCCTAACTTCTTAACGGTCATTGAGAGTCATATTATTTTTATTCACCAGCTTATCTTGCAGGACTAATACATACGCATTATCGATAAAGTTCGCTGCTGGGGTCACTTCTATACTTCTAAAGTTATCGGCTTGAGTATCTTTAATATGGGCGATACGCCCGACACGATACCCTGCTGGAATACGCCCACCCAATCCTGATGACACCAGCTCATCACCCACACGCACGTCTGAGGTTTTGAATACATAGTCAAGGCTTAATGAGGTTGGTATACCTTGCCCTGTCACGATAGCGCGTTGACCTGTGCGCTTGACTGTAACTGCAACTGATTGCTGCTCATCAGTAATCAATAGTAGGCGACTAGTATTGGGATAGACATTAATAATCTGCCCTAAAATACCGTCCTCATCAATCACTGTTTGTCCAACTTGAACCCCGTCTTGAACGCCTTTATTGAGCACCACGATTTGTCTGAGTAAGTTGGTGTCTGTACCGATTACCTGTGCCAAATTAAGATCAAATTGTTCAGGCTTGGTCGTTGATAAAATACCTTGCAGCCGCGCATTTTGTGCCAAAATATAATCTTGCTGCTGCAACTTGGCTTGCGCATGGATCAGTTGCGACTTTAGCTGCATATTTTCGCGGCGCAGCGCTTCTTTAGACTGTAAGCTGCCACCTGCCCAATGCTTGGCATAACTCGGTAACAGTGACAGCTCATAAATAGGCTGCATAGCGGCATGACTGGTACTACGTACTGGATTAAACCATTCTGAATTTTTGCTATCGAACCACATCAGTATTAGAGCTGCTATTAATACAATGGCAGTCTTACGAAGTGCTAACGGCTGGCGCGCAAAAATACTTGGGGTCATAAGTCGTCTAACTCAGGAGTTATAAAATAAGCAGTAGCCAGTACTGGGTTCTAGTTGATTAATGCAATTAAAGGCAGCGCAACTGGCTACCTTTAATTTTATACTGTTTTGACCCACTATTTTTACGCAAGCTATCATCAAGCACGACGAAGATAATTTATCAATACCGCAGTGCTTAACTAAAGCAATCTAAACAAAAATCATGTTCAAGCTTTTGTTATTGATAAAATCAAGCGCAATACCACCGCCGCGGCTAACACAAGTCAATGGATCTTCAGCAACGGTCACAGGTAGACCTGTCTCTCTTGAAATTAATTTGTCCAAATCACGTAACAGCGCACCGCCGCCCGTCAAGACAATACCACGCTCTGCGATATCTGATGAAAGCTCAGGTGGCGTCTGCTCAAGTGCAGCTTTCACTGCACTAACGATACCGCTTAGCGGATCACTCAGGGCTTTTTGTACTTCTTCTGAGTTGACAGTAAAGGTTTTTGGCACGCCTTCTGCCATGCTACGACCGCGAACTTCGACTTCTAGCTGACTGTCTTCATTCAAAGCAGAGCCAACTTCGTGTTTGATACGCTCAGCTGTCGTCTCACCAATCACACAACCATGGGTACGGCGCACATGGGTGATAATAGCGTCATCAAACATATCGCCACCGATACGAATCGACTCAGCATAAACGCAACCAGATAACGCGATAACGGCAATCTCCGTCGTGCCGCCACCAATATCAACCACCATCGAACCGCTGGCTTCATGAACTGGCAAGCCAGCACCGATGGCAGCAGCCATTGGCTCTTCTAACAATAGTACTTTACTCGCACCTGCCGAAGATACCGCTTCACGAATCGCTTTACGCTCAACCAGAGTAGATTTGCAAGGCACACAAACCACCACATTAGGCTGCGCCATAAAACGCTTGGCTTTTACCTTCGTGATGAAATGCTTGAGCATTTTTTGCGTCACTTCAAAGTCAGCAATCACGCCGTCTTTTAATGGGCGAATCGCTGTAATATTGGCAGGTGTACGACCAAGCATCTGCTTGGCATCAATACCAACAGCCGCAACGGTAGGATTTTGTGTACGATTACTTCGTAACGCAACCACCGTAGGCTCGTCAAGTACGACGCCTTTATTAGGAATAAAAATGAGAGTGTTCGCAGTACCGAGGTCGATAGCGATATTATTTGATAAAAATCCAAACAGGTTCATGACTAATATTTCCAGCGTATTACAAATGAGGCGAATGAGGCGAATGAGATTGACTGAGGCGTTACTCGTCAGCGTTGAGCAGGTCGTCGTTAGACATCACTTATGGCGAAATTTGAACCTCGCAACAAGTCAAACCTAAGCAATAATGATGCAATGGAAAAACTGAGCTAAATTATACCGATTTGGCTCAAAAAAAACACAGATATTTGCATCAGTAAGTCAGGATTTTGGTCTTAAACGCTAAAAGTTGTTACAAAGTTTAAAATAGCAGTAAACACCATTCGACTTAATGAAACATCATTTAATTCAATAACTAACAAGGCTCTACAGGCAAATGATAATTTTGCTTAGCAGCACAGGTGCATACTGTAACGTATTTCAGAACGTAATGGGTAAGCAATTGAGAATCAATCGTGAATTATACGGTCAATTTTGCAAATCATGCCATCTTGGTTGATATTGTGCATCAATCAAGCGTCATGCTCTGTAAACTTAAGCCAGATGCTTTATAATAAAGCCACTATATATACATCTTAAGATAAACCCCTTGTTTTAGTTTGTGTTAATAATTATCTATATCTAATGCTTGCCTATTTTAGCCGCATTCTACTCTAACAAAAACTGTCCTTCACTGGAGAAACTATGTCACAGCAACCAGCAACGTCTGACAGCAACGTCAGCCGTGAAGAAATCCTAGAAGTTGCCAACCTTGCACGTTTGGGTGTCGATGAAAGCACAGCCGATAGCTATGCCGACGATATTAGTAAAGTATTAAAACTTATGAATACGCTATCTAACGTGGATACTACAGGCATCAAACCCTTAGCAAACATTCATGAAGCTTGCCAAGAATTGCGGGCTGATGTGGCCAAACACGATATCAACCGCGCGCGCAATCAGTCAGTCGCCCCAGCTGTTGAAGATGGCTTATATTTGGTTCCACAAGTGATTGAATAAGCAGCGCGCTGCTTTAACCGCTACTCTATTTTACTTTATGCTATTCACATTTTGACGGACGACACCTTATGTCAGAACTTCATTTATTAAGTACCCAGCAGCTTATTACGGGCTTGCAAGACAAACAATTTAGCAGCGCGGAATTAACCGAACACTATATCAAGCGCATCAATGCGTTAGATGGCAAGATAAACAGCTTTATCACTCATACTTCTGAGACAGCACGCGCGCAAGCAAAGGCAGCAGACGAGATGCGCGCACAAGGCGATCAGCGTCCATTACTTGGCGTACCGATGGCGCACAAAGACATCTTTTGTACTCAAGGTGTACTGACGACTTGTGGCTCTAAGATGCTGCATAACTTTGTCTCACCTTATAACGCTACCATCGTTTCTAATATCGACAAAGCAGGCATGATTAGTTTAGGCAAGCTCAATATGGATGAGTTCGCGATGGGCTCAGACAACAGCAGCTCTTACTATGGCACTGTGCAGAACCCTTGGAACCTAGAGCGCGTCCCTGGTGGTTCATCAGGTGGTAGTGCAGCAGCCGTTGCCGCTGGTTTTACTCCTGTCGCAACAGGCAGTGACACTGGCGGCTCTATCCGTCAGCCTGCCTCATTCTGCGGCTTAACGGGTATCAAGCCTACTTATGGCCGCGTCTCACGATTTGGTATGATCGCCTATGCCTCAAGTCTGGATCAAGCGGGCAGCATGGGACGCAGCGCTAAAGATTGTGCCTATCTGCTACAGCCAATGATTGGTCACGATCCACGCGATGCGACTTCTATCAAATACGATATGCCCGACTACGTACAAGACATCAATGATGCTGAAGCCGCGGCTGATGACAAACCCTTTTCTGGCTTGCGTATTGGTGTGGCAAAAGAATACTTTAGTGCTGGACTAGACGCTGAGGTAGAAACGACCGTACGTGCTGCTCTGAAGAAATATGAAGAGCTGGGCGCGACGATTGTGGAGGTGAATATCACTGACCCTGAGATTACCCTTGCCACTTACTACATGCTCGCCCCTGCCGAAGCCTCATCAAACCTGTCACGCTTCGATGGCGTACGCTTTGGCTATCGCTGTGAGAATCCAACCGATCTGCTAGATCTATACACGCGTTCACGCTCTGAAGGCTTTGGTCCTGAAGTACAGCGCCGTATCTTGACCGGCACTTATGCACTTTCGGCAGGTTACTTTGATGCGTACTATACCAAAGCACAAAAAATCCGCCGCTTAATCGTCAAAGACTTCGATGAAGCGTTTGCTAGCTGTGATGTGATTGCCAGTCCAACCGCACCAACCGCTGCTTACAAGCTTACTGACAACCTTGATCCTGCGACGATGTACTTGGGTGACGTTTATACCATCGCGGTCAACTTAGCTGGTCTGCCCGCGCTTAGCCAACCTGTTGGTCTAACCTCAGAAGGTTTACCTATTGGCTTACAATTAATCGGTAAGCATTGGCAAGAGAGCCAATTGCTCACAACTGCGCATCTGTTCCAGCAGCATACCGACCATCATCTACAACACTCTACCATCGCAAAGGAGACGGTATAATGAGTACAGCTACTACTGATAACAATGCCGTGCGCGAGCATGCCGTGCGTAAAGAGCTTTTCGTCGATGGTTATGAAGTGGTCATCGGCATTGAGATTCACTGCCAGCTAAATACGGAAAGTAAGATATTTTCAAGTGCGCCGACTGATTTTGGTCATGAGCCAAACAGCCAAGCCAGTATCGTCGACTTGGGTTTACCTGGCGTATTGCCAGTGCTCAATGCTGGTGTGGTCGATCGTGCGCTAAAATTCGGTATCGGTGTCAATGCTGAACTGGGTCTGTTCAACACCTTTGACCGTAAAAACTACTTTTACCCTGATTTGCCTAAAGGCTATCAAATCACTCAGATGGCAAACCCTATCGTTGGCGAAGGCTATATCGACGTCGTGGTCAATGAAGGGGATAAGAACGAATATCCCAAACGTATGGGTATCACCCGCGCGCATTTAGAAGAAGATGCGGGTAAATCTGTGCATGATGCCGTCGATGGTATGACGGGTGTTGACCTTAACCGTGCTGGTACGCCTTTAATTGAAATCGTCTCTGAGCCTGATATGCGCTCTGCTCACGAAGCCCTTGCCTATATCAAAGCCATTCATCAGCTGGTCACTTGGCTTGGTATCTCAGACGCAGTGATGGCAGAAGGCTCATTCCGCTGTGATTGTAACGTCTCTATCCGTAAGCCTGGCGCAGAATTGGGTACGCGTACTGAACTCAAAAATCTAAACTCGTTCCGCTTTATCGAACGCGCCATCAATCGTGAAATCGAGCGTCAGATTGACATCTTAGAAGACGGTGGCCAAGTACTGCAGGCGACGATGCTTTATGATCCAGAGCGCGACGAAACTCGTGTGATGCGTACCAAAGAAGATGCCAACGACTATCGCTACTTCCCTGATCCTGACTTGCTACCAGTGCGTATCGAGCAGCACACCGTTGATAGCATTCGTGCAGCAATGCCTGAACTACCCGTTGCTCGTCGTGCCCGTTTTGAAGAAGCGCTTGGTCTATCAGAATATGATGCTCGTATCTTGACTGGCAGCCGTCAAATTGCCGATTATTTCGAAGCTGTGGTCGCAGAAGTTGGGCAAGCAGATGCCAAAATGGCGGGCAACTGGGTCATGGGCGATTTGCTGGGTGCGCTAAATAAAGACGATAAAGAAATCACTGACTCCCCTATCAGCGCCAAGCAATTGGCTGGCATGCTCAAACGTATCAAAGACGACACGCTATCTGGTAAATTGGCTAAGAAAGTTTTTAGTGCTCTATACGAGCGCGCGGGCGGCGACACAGATGATGCAGCAGATAAGATCATCGAAGACAAAGGTCTTAAGCAAGAAACGGACACTGGTGCTATCAAGGCCATGGTAGAAGAAGTCATCGCGAAAAATGAAGCAATGGTCGAAGAGTATCGCGGCGGTAAAGAAAAAGCCTTTAACGGTCTGGTCGGTCAAGTCATGAAAGCCAGTCGCGGTAGTGCTAATCCGCAGCAAGTGAACCAAATCTTAAAAGAGCTTTTGGGTTAAGGTGAATGGCGATACGTGGAGTTGCGCAGTAGACCTTGAGCAAAATAAATAGCTCTTGCAATATGCGTAATTTTGCGTAAAATAGTCAGTCATTCGGGGCGTAGCGCAGTCTGGTAGCGCACTACACTGGGGGTGTAGTGGTCGCAGGTTCAAATCCTGCCGTTCCGACCAAACATAGTAGTAAAGAAAAAAGCCAATCATTGTTTTCAATGGTTGGCTTTTTTTTGATTAAAATTTGGGCAATGCCTTACAGTTGTTACTTTTAGTAGGTGTAGGTATGACATTTAAATTACTTTGATGACAAATCTACAGATTACTAGCCCCTGCACAGACATCTTTGTTCAAAACCACTGTTTCTACCAAATTATCCTGATTGTCATAACTAGATAGCTTAACCACAACATTATTAGCAGCTTGGTATTTTGCGCCATAAAAATCATTACAAAGCTCAGTCATAACCGACTCTTGGAAACTAGGCTCCATGTTCTTAAAAGCGAGTGAGCTTGAGTATAGGTCGACATGCCAGCTCATCAAGTGATTTTTACCACCCAATTTAAAATCAGGTTGCTCATTTTTAATCTTTTTATTAAACATATGATCCATTAAGTCAAAAAAAGTAGACGCGGCTTCTAAGTCTACGTAACGGTAGTTTTCATCTACGACCTCAAACTCTTTAAAATACTTATCCATAGCATCAAAAGCACTGGCATTGGCATTGGTAGCGAATGTAACACCCATCAGAACAGCAGTAACTAGCCATGCTTTCATAATATATTACCTCTCATAACGATCATCTTTATCTATTCAAACAATTCAAACTGTTGCTTGATTTTATTATACATATAATTACTTTTTTCATCAGAACTTGATTTTCCATTACTCTCATTACCAATATGGCCTAGTTTCACAATTTATTTCCTCAATTTTATACTTGATAGCAGCAATACAGTATTTGTCTTCACTCACATACTCCCTACTCTCATAATTAGAAGTTTCTTTTTTATTAAATAGAGTGCACCTTCGAACCTTGTCATAGTTTAAGCTGTCATTAACCACCATAACATGATTAATTGCTTACTGAATATCTTGTGAAATATGCTCTTAGGGCAAAGTAGGTTTCTGTGCCATAGTCAAAGTTGCGCCCATAGACGCACAGGCAGTGGACTTATCATGCATGAAATATTTTACAGATGCTTATTTATCATAGATTATCATCTTAGTATTAATAGTAAGGCATTATCGAGCAACAATATTTGGCTTGATACAAGTTATGGATAGAATATCTTGTTATTTTCAGGCATTAGCCGACAAGTGGTCACAACATTAACATAATACGATTGACCATAGACTTTTATAGAGCGAGCCGTTAGGGTAAATGCTACACCTTTACACTGGTTTATCCTATGTCAGAGCCTATCGCTCAGCCCACCTCTACCCGCCCTATAGATGATGCCCCTTGGGAGCGTTACAAGCGACCTTATGTGCGTGATTTGGCTTATGCACTTGCTTGTCCTAACGTATTAACGCAGTGGATAGACTTTGCACCGCAGGAGAACACACATGCGATTTCAGTACATAGCGCCAGATTTTGGCAGGTACAATTTGAAGCGTATAAGCAACGATTAACAGAACTAGATACTACTACTGATTATCAAGAATTGACCCGTTATTTACTCAAGCGTCCAAGTCCCAATCGATTGGGGTTTCATTTTGAAGGGTTAATTTCTTTTTGGTTAGAAGATGGGTTTGCGCGTAAGTTGCATCTATACGAGACAATCGCTAATAACATACAGTTATTTAACGGCAAGCAGACGACTGGTGAGCTGGATTTAATCTTATATAATCATGGAGAAAATCTGGTCGAGCATTGGGAGCTGGCGATTAAGTTTTTTATGGGATCAGCGCCTTTTGCTCCTGAGAACTGGGTTGGCATCAACTCCAATGACAATTTACAGCGTAAAATGACCCATATGCAAACCAAGCAGTTTCGTACCGTATGGGTAGATACTCAAAATCATGAAAAAGTCAAAATTGATAAGCGTTATGGCGTTATAAAGGGACGATTCTTTTTGCCAATTAATACCTGTAACTTTACTTATCCGCCTTGGTTAGCACCAAGCTTTCCTATACATAAATGGTGCGATAGCACTGATATGACTAATCTTGCGACACTTGATATAAGGGCATTACGAGCCGCCCATTATATCGAATGGTTTACTAGGCGCGACTGCTATGATGGAAGACAGCCGCAGGTAGCTTGGTCAAACGACGCACTGCCTACGACAGGACTATACTTCGAAGGTTATAGTCCGATCGTCATTTATCCTGAACAGCGCGACAAAACGCATGACAAATTTTAGTAACGTCCACCGCATTATATGCACATCGACGCTTTAGCCATCTGCTTTATTAACGCAATGCAATGAATCAAGCTACCAAGCATAGCGTCCATACAAGCTAATCTCACTGCGTTTGGCTTTTTCTGAATCGAGACTGTCGGTCAGCAATTTGATGCCAGCATAACGACTGTCTACAGCGAGACCCAATGCTTGCGTCTGCGGCTCTATCAAGCCCGTCACCGTAATGGGAAAAGCATCATTGGACGTTTGGTAGCCTGCGGATAATTGATATAAGTCTTGAATGTCATTCACTTGACCATGTAGACCGAGCTGCCACTGACTGTCTAGCTGATGCTGAAGGCTACCTTCAACTCGCCATGGCAATGTCTGTGTGACATCGTCAGTGCTAAGCTGCCCTTCAATCGTATAGAGAGGTCTGCCGTTGACGTCATAATCCAATGCATAACGAGTGCTTGGCATGTCTTTCCAGTGCATACGTCCAAGGATATCGTAGCCACTCAGAGACAACTGCGTACTATCAGACAACTGACCTGTGAGCTGCAAATCGAGCGAATAACCATATCCCGAAGGTTTCGCGGGGTTCCAGTCTAAATTTTCTTCCCCTAAGGCTGGTTCATCATAGTAATAATCGATGTAAGCGTTGGTTTTATCCAAACTGTCTCGTATGTCTGTCACCTCATTATTTGGTAACACTCTGGTGCTTAAATTGCCAACTATCTTACCTTCTAATGCATGCAGTCCTTGCCAGAGATTGGCACGAGTCGTCAATTGCCAGTTAGGCAGGAGCTGCTGCGTCAGACCAATATTAGCACCGAATCTTTCATTGTGCTTGGCTTCCAAAAATAACGGATAAGTTTGACTGGTACTTGAGGGCTGTTTATTTTCATACTGCCAATAAACTTCGGCAGTCTCTTTGCTAAACGTCATTAAATAATCATAACGCCAACCTAGACCGTAGCTAATCGCACTGCCCGCAGGACGAATCTCAAGCGACGTCCGACCTTGGGCATAAGCATGATCACCCGAGTTCAAAGGGGCACTCCAATCGTCTAAAAATGCTGAGATAGGCTGGGTTGGACTATGAGCCGTTGCCATCAGACTCCACTCTATCTGCGCGTTTGACTGAGCAATATGACCGTCCAGCAACCCTGTCGCTTGGGGGTAGAAGTAAAAATTCGTGTCAGCAGCTGGTATATCTGCACTATCAGCAACCGCAGCGCGGGATATCATCATAGCGGCAATCGCTGGCGCAGTGATTAACTTGGTACGGCTGTATAAATGTGATGCTAAGCTTTTAGGTAAAAAACCATAGAGACTTGAAACGTTATATGGCATAAATTTCTCACGTTTATTAGAGAGCATAAAAAAGAGACAGGAATCTGTCTCTTTTTTTTGTTGCTATACCTCAATCGCTACTAACAACGGTTGAGAGTCGATGTGACACATGATTTGATTATAGAATAATTAAACTATCATCAGTAAACTTGGCAGTAACTTTGCCATCATTATCCATTAAATCACCGTAGTCTTTACCGTTAACCATGATATCGCCAAGCTTACCCATTTTATCTTTAATAAAATCACCATTGGCATCAACATTTAACTTGATCGACGCTTTATTTTGCTCAACGGTAAACTGGGTGCTAACCACATCATAGTTATTATCTAAGCTTGACTTACCTGTTACAAATAGCTTCTTACCCTCTACGCTAGCAGTCAGACCTTGTAGCTCAATAACATTACGAGCAGTACGTTTAAGATTGGCTTGGAAATCAAGTGGAATCGTTGTTGCGCCCTGTTTAGTTACCTTGCCTTTAAGCGCCAATACTATTTCCATACCTACGTATTTATTGGCGGCCTCTTCGATATCACCGACTTCATCGATTATGATAAATTTCTTTATATCAGCGTCATTGGCAGTCGCGTTCAGTGTAATCTCTACATCAGTCATCGGTTTTTGCTTGGTCATCTTGCCCGTTATAGCAAACTTATAAGGGATTGTTCTAACCACCAGACTGTTATCTGCCAGCTTTCTGCTGACATCCAGTGCGGCAAATTCAAAATCTTTTGCTTCAATCACGCTATCATTAGCCGTCAACTTCAGACTGCTTAATTTGATGACCGCCTTTTCTAGCGTGATGCCTTCTCTATTTGCGTCATTGATATCAAACTCATCATTGACCACGACTTTATCACTGAATTGACCACTGACTGTTGCGCCTTTAGTACTTGAGTTGAGAGTAACGGTATCAGTGCCAGTGCCAATTTCAATACTCTTGAAACCCAAGCTACCGTTAAAGTTATCTGTACTGGTGTTTGAGCTTAGCGCATCTTCAAAACCATCAAATGCTACCTTAAAATTGTCTTGATTGACGACAACAGGTCCGTACAAACCTGTTTGCGGGTTATACACATAATCGTATTCTTCAATATCAACCTTGGTGCTACCAGTTAAGGTAAACTTCCCATCAGCATTTAGCGTCGCTAAAAAGTCTTTTTCTGGGGTCAAGACTATATTTCCCAATGCCGTTTCAAACTCTTCATCATTAGCCAGTGCAGTAATGTCAGCTGCCGTGAGCTGTGATACATCATTCTCTTCCATATAGTATTTTAGATCACTTGGGATATCGAAGGTATAACCCAGACGTGTATCTTGCTTTTCTGTAAGGATATCACTTACATCTTCGTAAGCATCTGTAACCGCTTTATTGTCACTGACAAACAGCTTGGCGGTACGAATCATCTCTTTCGCTTGCTCGATCTCAGACAAACTATTATCGACAGGCGGCTTAACTGGCACATCTGGCGTATTAGTACCATTACCAGAAGAAGAATTATTGTTGTCATCACCACAGCCTGCTAACGCTAACGTGCTGGCTAACGCTAATGCGCTCAATTTAAAAAATTTCATAACACAGTCCTTTATAGAGTAATTTTAAAAACGAGAAGCACCAAAATCTTTATCCAATTAAGCATATAATGCCTCAATTCAGAAAAGCGCCTCTTAATTTAGAAAACTTAAGTTTGCTTTAAAATAAAATAATAATACTCTTATTTAAACAACTTATCTATAAAGTAAACGAATATAACAGCAATGTTACACAAAAAAATAAATGCCGTTGTTGCGACTAATCTTGACTGCCCGCCAAAGATACTTTATCAATAATTTTCAATCACTTGCATCAGCTCGTACCTGAGCATATCTGCGCTTGGCATGCGCTCAGCGTGAAAGCGCACAATAGCAATACCGGCACTAGCAAGGGCTTTGTCTTTTTTGTCATCCGCCTTTTGACGCGCTTTACTCGTGTGTGTCCAATCATCAAGCTCGATAGCAACCAGCGTGGTCTGCGCATCAATATCCACAATCACATAATCGACGCTTTGACGGCAGATACGATTGAACCAAAAACTACGCTCGGAGGCCTCACTGCTATTGCCTTCGATAATGCGTGACAGTTGAACTTGAACGAAAATATGATATTCCGGCAACGCACTTTTTAGCTTATTAAAGAAAATGACTTCCGTATCCGTCATAATCGGCATCGGCGCAAACGGCCAAATAGCCAACTCATCACCGCGTACTGGCTTTGGATCAGGTTCAATAACTGGAGGTCTTTTCAACAGCTTTGGTACGGTAATCAGCCCTAAAAACCCAACGGCCAATATTAAAAATATAACACCAAATGACATGGTTTTACCTTATACATGATTAAGGCAGCCAAATATGTATGACGACTTCCATAAAGTGACATACATACTCAACTGCGACAGGGCAGCCCTTATAGGCTGACCCGTTATACAGAAAAAATCAGGGGCAGTCGGCGCACATCGTAGCTAAGCTTACGCCAATCAGCAAACACTAAAACAAAAAACACGACAATAAATGTCGTGTTTGAATAAAACTCAGATAAAACAATAAAATCTAACAAAGACTCTGCTGTTTATTTAGCAATAACAGTCATCCGATTATCGTGATTTTAATGCTATTTTAGCGCCAGTATAAAACCCAAGCACTGGTCGTATTGACCTTGGGATCGCTATTAATTTTATCTTTTAACGCTAACGCTGCCACTTTGCCTCGCTCAGGACCGACGATGACGCGAACCCCGCGGCTGGTAGGGCTGGTCTTAACTTGGTAGCCTGCAGATTTAAATTTCTTTGCCAGCTCATCTGCTTTGGCTTGATCGTTTGCCAATGCTACTTGCACCCCAAAGCTGCCTTTGGCGTCGGTTTCTTTGACTTCTTTACGGGCTTCACTGAGTTTCTGCTGTGCTTCACGCTTAGCATCCGCTGATTTTTTGGCTAAAGCCTCTTCTTTCTGACGCTTGTCTTCACGTGCCTGCTCAGCCGCTGCCGCTTCACGTGCTAATCGCTCCACTTGCTTACGTGATGGAATGGTGATGTTTTGACCCAGTTGCAGCGATGTCGATGGTGACAGATTATTCGCTTGTGCCAATACTTCTACTGGCATATTGTACTGCCGCGCCAGTTTAATCAGCCCATCTCCTCTTTTGACTTGATAATCAGAAGGCGATTTTGGCGGCTCATTTTTAGCCGCTTCTGCTGCCGCTTGTTTTTTCTCAGCCGCAGCATCCGCTTGTTTCTTAGCATCCGCTTGTCTTTTTGCTTCCGCTTCTTTTTTACTGTCTGCTAGTTTCTTTGCGGCAGCCTGCTCTTTAATCGCCGCTTGCCTTTGAGCTTCTTGTTGCGCTTGGGCAGCTTTTTGCTGGTCGCCAGTGTTTGTCTCACTTTCAGCTGACTCAGCAGCGCTAGTCTTTTTTATTGGTGTTGTAGCGTCATTTTTTTCCGCGTCTGATTTATCACTCTCTTCAGCAGCTGCCGCACTACTGGCCATGTACTGCTGACTTTCTGCACGGGCTTTTGCCAATGCTTCCGCCTCAGCGGCTTCTTGTTCAGTTAAGAACTGCTGGGCACGTTTTTCTTGTTCAGCCACACGAGCAGCGCGCTCTTTTTGTTTTTCTGCCAAGATACGTTTTTCAGTCTCGATATCCGTCGTCAGCGGCTGAGGAGACTCTTGCTGAGGGCTTGGCTTATCTACTATTGCTGACGCTGGTTGTGGTTCATTACTATCACCAATCTGTTGCACCATGGCGTATAGCATCACGCTACCGCCGATAATCATCCCAATGCCCAATAAGGCTTGTCTCGAAAAGTTCATCCGTTTACGTCTCTTAGTTGGTAATAAGGTTGATTGAGCGGCGCAACTGCCGTCTCAAAACTTTGTTTAGATAGTTTTAATAGCCTTGATAGGTGTCATTGCCACCAGTTGCGTCCATCCGTTTTTGAATGTTATGCCAAGCGTTTAATGCCATTATAGAGCAGCTTGCCAAATCACTTTGATTATAAAGCATATTTTTCATACTGTCTGCCATCATGCTACTGCTAAGGTTAACATTAAATAAGCACCATTTTAATGTTAATTATCAACCGCCAGTGCGGCCAGTACCTCGCCGATCGTATGAAAGGAGCCACATACCACGATGAGATCTTGCGGCTGACTGGCATTGATAACCGCATCGGTCGCTTCCGATAAACGTTTAAATTCGTGTATTTGAGCATTATCGACATAGCTCGATAGGATACCTTGCAAGTGCTCGGTGCTCGCGGCGCGTGGATAATCAATCTCAGCGACAAACCAATCGCTAATCGGTAAGCTCGCTTCGGTCAAATGCTGCACGACTTTATTGATATCTTTATCGCCCAACATAGAAAACAACATTTTAATGCTGGCAGGTTTTGCTGTAGTTTGATTTTTTTGGCTACTATGTGGATTACTGCTGTGATTTGCAGTATCAGAGCGATTGTAATTGGTTAAATGCTGTTGCCAAAGCGGTAATAGTTGCGCCAATAAAAACTCGACGCCTTGCTCGTTATGCGCGACATCAAACAACCAATGGCGATTGTGGGTCTCACGATAATCAAAGCGACCAGCGAGCCTAACCGTTTGTAATGCTTGCTCAATAGCAGTACTATCGACATTTAACGAACTTGCAAGCACTGCTGATAACGCATTGGCAGTATTAGTCAATGACAGTGCTGGGCGCGGTAACTGCATGGTGACCGCAGCATTGCTATATTGCCAAGCGCTTGCATCCACTTCACGATAATAAAAATCTTGCCCAACTTGATAACAAGTTGCTTGATGCTTATCAATCGCTTGCTGCACACTGACTGGCATCGCGGTAGCACCATAAACCACGCTGATACCATCACGTAAGATACCTGCTTTCTCACGGCCAATATCTTCAACATTGTCACCCAGCCAATCGACATGATCGATAGCGATATTGGTAATCACTGCCATATCAGGATCAATGATATTGACCACATCTAAGCGCCCACCCAGCCCGACTTCCAACACCCAAACATCGCAGTCTGCTTCGGCAAATATCAATAATGCGGCAAGTGTGGTCATCTCAAAAAATGATAAGGTCAGCTCACATGCTAATCGCGCTGCTTCTACCTTGCTAAAGGCTTCAATTAACGTCTCGTCACTGACCATCTCGCCATTGATACGCACGCGCTCATTAAATACACTTAGATGCGGTGATTGATACAGAGCCGTTTTATAACCTGCTGCTTGGCACATCTGCGCGATGACAGCTGTCGTTGAGCCTTTACCATTGGTGCCTGCCACCGTAAATACATAAGCATCGTCTTTGGCTGACTGTACCACGCCTAACGCCTCGGCAACTGGCAAAACTCGCGACAACCCCATATCTATTGCCGATACATGAATCTGCTGCATATAATCGAGCCATTCGGTCAAGCTAGAGTGATTGTTAGGAGTGTTAGGGTTAGAAGGTAGAGAGTCAGACATGGACAGAACCTATATATAATTTTTCGAATAAAAAATAGAGGATTAGAAAGCATTCATTAAGAAATTACAGACAGTATATAACTACCTGCCCAAAAAGCAAAAATAGCATTTACCGCTGTTGACGATAAATGCTATTGATTGATCTTACTTAGTCAGCAAAACTGAGCATGCTACTAAGCACAAGTCATGCGGAATATTAAACTCAGTTATCCGTTAGTCAAGCCTATGAGCAAGTTAGGCATCAACATTAGGCATGCAGCTTAACTTTGCCAGCAGACGGTAAATAGTATCAATCATTTGATGACGATGCACCACTTCATCGACCACACCGTGCTCTAACAAGAACTCGGCACGCTGGAACGGCTCTTCTAGCGTCTCACGAACCGTTTGCTCAATCACGCGCTTACCAGCAAAACCAATCATGGCTTTTGGTTCTGCTAAATGAATATCACCTAACATAGCGAGCGATGCAGTCACACCGCCATAAACAGGATTTGTCAATATCACGATATACGGCACGCCAGCAATTCTCAAACGCTCAATCGCTGCGGCAGTACGAGCCATCTGCATCAAGGACAGTAAACCTTCTTGCATACGTGCGCCGCCAGAGGCAGCAAAGCAAACTAAAGGCACTTTGTCTGCCAGCGCTTTCTCAGCTGCTTGGACAAAACGATCGCCAACCACTGACCCCATAGAACCGCCCATAAAGCGGAAGTCAAAGGCACAAGTCACTACATCAAGATTGCGCAGCTTACCATACAGCACAATCAGCGCCTCAGACTCGCCTGTCTTATCTTGTGCTTCTATCATACGCTGCGGATACGGCTTGCTATCCACAAATCTTAGCGGATCTTTGGCAGTAAATTGTTGCCCAAGCTCACCTTCTACTTGATCGAGTAGCCAGTTTAAGCGCTCACGAGCACTCATCGGTAAATGATGATCACAATGCGGGCAAACATAGCAGTTAAAAATAAGCGCCGTATTGGTAATCATCGAATGACAATTACTGCACTTGGTTGACGGTTCAGTCTCTACTGCTGTCAAAGGCGCTGTCAATTGCTGTTTAATACCCGGTATCGGGCGATTAAACCACGATTGCCCAGCAGTATTACCGTTTGGCTCAGCGTTACTTTTTTCAGTATGGTTCGGGGTCGTCATATCAGGTTTTATTATCGTATCAGTCATATTATTCGCCATTATCAAAGGCTTATCGACAAGCTGGCTCATGCGCTTGTCCCTAAGAATCGATTTATAAGGATCAGTTTAATCGTCACATATTCTCATAACTTTCGCAGTTATAAAGCGCAGTTATAAGGCACGCTTACGTGAAACTGTAACAATTTATATGTGATGTTAGTTTACACACGTAAACTAACTTTAGCAAAGTCATTTAACCCTGTCTTTATAAACATTGTTATTCATATTGCCATGACGATTTAAGTGACGATAATTTAACTTTATTTAACTCAGGCTCTCAAACTATCAAGTGCACCGCGTAGCTCATCCATTTTTGCCATGATTTTTTGCTGAGCGGCGGCAACCGCAGTGCTATCATTGGCATCTATATCAGCAAAATTCTGCACCAAGGCACTACCGACAATAATACCATCCGCATGCGCCCCAATCGCTTTGGCAGACGTTGCATCACGAATACCAAAACCCACACAGACTGGCAAATCAGTTGCTGCTTTAATCGCTTGCACTTGAGTCGCAACGTCATCAGTATCAAGCGTTGCCGAACCCGTCACGCCTTTTAATGACACATAATAAATATAACCACCGCAATGGGTCAATACTTGCTCACGGCGCTCAGGCAAAGTCGTTGGTGATAATAAGAAAATCTCATTCATCGCATGGTCAGTCAAATGCTGGGTAAAGCTGCCCGCCTCGCTTGGTGGTAAATCAACCATCAAAATACCATCAACGCCTGACTGCTCGCATAACGCAACGAAGTTATCGTAACCAATGATTTCTACGGGATTGAGATAACCCATCAAAATAATGGGGGTCTGCGTGTCTTGCTGACGGAACTCTGCAACCATTTTCAGTGCATCACGCGTACTCGTACCTGCGGCTAATGCACGCTCGCCAGCCAACGCGACGGTTGGGCCATCTGCCATTGGATCAGAGAACGGCAAGCCGACTTCAATCATATCCGCGCCATGCTTAACCAAATCATGAAGCAAACCAACGAAGTTGCTTGGATTGGGGTCACCTGCCATCACATAAGGAATCAGTGCTTTTTTGTTTTGTGATTTTAAAGTTTCAAAAGTGCTTTCAATTCTGGTGCTATTGTTGATAGTGCTCATATCAAAATCCAAAAGTTATACTCATTTTGTAGGTATTAATGAATGTTGCCATAAAAGAATTTTATAAATCGTATAGCTCTTGAACTATAGTGTTATATTTTTTAGGTAACAAAGACAGTTCACCGTAACTCAGGTCGGTGACACATAAGCCAACGCCACTCTCTTCTATCTTGCCATAAAAGATGACGTATCTACCAACAGAGTTATCATTAATTCCATGTTTAGCTTGTAATGAATGCTCTTCTTTAATACAAAAATCTGCATAACCTCCACCTTTTCTGAAAGATAGAAAAGTCATTCTTATATTATTATCTCGTTTTTCTTTGCCCTGATGATCAGATCTTGTAATCTTTCCTATATAGAGTTTGCTATCATTGTCTTCTGCTTTGATATCACTCAAATCATTTAGTAAATCACTCAACGGTAGAGCTATATTAGAATTGGGCAGGTAGTAGCCTTTATGTAAATTTTTTGAAAAATTTCTACATATGGCTCTAACGGATGTCACCTTGGAAGGTAAGGAAAATTTTTCTCCTGTATGTCTACTTATTGAGACATCTGTAGTAGGACCATCTATATCCTCTATCAAAGAGTCGTAGCAATCTTCATCATCGTCAACATTCTTAACTTCAGGGACTTCCTTCATAAAGCTATCTATAACGACTAATTGTTCATTATCTACAGCTTCTTTAGCCTCTTCTTCATTGACATAATTTAGACCTTCACCTTTGCTTGCCCTGTACATACAATTAATATGTGAATACGAGGGCAGATGTTTAAAATATGCTAATACATTATTTCTTGAACGAGATTCTACCAAGGGTGTTCTTGTTAAGGGTGTAAAACACTTTGGACAAAATATTTTCTCATACATAACATCATGAATATACTCATTTGAAGTAACTGCCTCATAGTTTTTTAACAGCTCGGCATAGTTTTCTATCGAATAAGTCCAGTTATCAGAATACATTGCGTATGGTATTTTTCTTGAAGACATTTGATTATCCTTTTCCATCATAAGACAGCTTTTACAGTTCAATCCCTTCTGCCTTCATTACTGAATGCAAATCTTTGTCACCGCGACCGGACATGTTAACGATGATTGTCTGATCCGGTGTCATGGTTTTAGCTAGCTTCAATGCATAAGCGACGGCATGCGCAGATTCGAGCGCAGGGATAATACCTTCTTTGCGCGTGACTTCATGAAAGCCTTCTAGCGACTCTTTATCGGTACAGCCGACATATTCAACACGCTTCATGTCTTTTAAGAAGCTGTGCTCAGGACCAACGCCAGGATAATCAAGACCCGCTGAGATAGAATGTGTCTCTTGAATTTGACCGTCATCATCCGCCATAAGATAGGTACGGTTGCCATGCAGTACACCGATACGACCAGCTGCTAATGGCGCTGAATGACGACCCGTTTCAATACCGTCACCCGTTGCTTCAACGCCATACATTTTAACTTCCGTGTCATTTAGGAAGTCAAAGAATAAACCAATAGCATTCGAGCCACCGCCAACGCAAGCCACTAGCGCATCTGGTAATTTACCCGTCATTTGCAAATGCTGAATACGTGCTTCTTTGCCGATAGTCGCTTGGAAATCGCGTACCAATAGCGGATAAGGATGCGGACCGGCAACCGTACCGATAATATAATAGGTGCTATCGACATTGGTGACCCAGTCACGCATCGCTTCGTTCATGGCATCTTTTAGGGTACGTGAACCAGAAGTCACTGGCACAACCGTTGCACCGAGCAAACGCATACGATAGACGTTCATTTTTTGACGCTCGACATCGTCGGCACCCATATAAACAATACACTCTAACCCTAAGCGCGCTGCAATCGTCGCCGTTGCAACGCCATGTTGCCCTGCTCCAGTTTCCGCAATAATGCGTTTTTTACCACTCATCTTGGCAAGTAGCGCTTGTCCAATGGTGTTGTTCACTTTATGTGCGCCAGTATGGTTTAAGTCTTCGCGTTTGAAATAAATTTGCGCACCGCCAATCTCATCGCTCAATCGCTTAGCATAATATAAAGGCGTTGGGCGGCCGACATAGTTGACCAAATCATTGTGATATTCTTCCCAAAACGCAGGGTCTTTTTTTACTGTGTTATATAACGTTTCTAGCTCTTCTAGTGCTGCCATCAAGGTTTCAGAGACAAAGCGACCGCCATGCACGCCGAAATGTCCACGGGCATCAGGATATTGATTGAAATCCTGCACGTTCTCTGGATTGGTGAAGGTGTTGATAGCTTTAGCAGTGGTAGATAGATCTTTGCTCGCGACATGACTCATGATAATTCCTACTATAATAAGTGGTATTTTTTAAGATAAATAAGGGGAAAATTTTCCAAGTAATTAGCTATTTAACGGATAAAAATTCACGGCTAAAAAACTAGTTACTGATATTCGAAGGTTCGCCAAGCGTCTCATTTTGCCATCGGTCGCGTTTTACCGCTTTCATAAAGGCACGCATTTTGGCAGCGTCTTTTTTGCCTTTGTCAGACTCAATCCCACCGCTGACATCGACCGCATAAATAGGCAAGTCTAAAGTGGCAGCGACATTATCGGCATCCAGTCCGCCCGCTAAAATAATAGGTAGCGAGCTGTCTTGCGGTAGCAGACTCCAATCAAAACGTGCCCCTGTGCCGCCATATTTATGGGGATGGTAAGCATCCAATAAGATACTGTTCGCGCCAGCGGCGGCAAACTCATTAATTTCGGCGCTTACGCTAGCGGCAGAGTGTTGGTCAGCATTGATACGCAGCGCTTTTATCCAGCGTTTATTGACCGCACTGGCCAGCTGCGCACATTGCTCCGGTGTTTCATCACCATGGAATTGAATGATATCAAAAGCGACCTGATTCGCTAATTCTATCAGCTCTGCGCGCGGCATATTCACCACTAGAGCCACTATACTTATAAAAGCTGGCAAAGAAGCACTTAACGATTGCGCCTGCTCGATAGTGACAGCGCGTGGACTGGGCGGATAAAATACCAAGCCAACCGCATCAACACCCAACTGGGCGGCAATTTTAATATCATTAGGCTGGGTAAATCCGCAAAACTTAACGTGCATGATGTGACCTTAGATATAACACTCAGTACGACATTATTAGACTGTCTTCGCTACATTGACGGCAAGTAAACGTCAATTGCCAACGCTAAAGCGTAAATATGAGGATTTGTTAATTGAATGGTAAATCCATTGCATCCAAAAACTTATCCTAGCATACTTTTATTACCAGTTTTGTTTATGATTGCGATTGATTAATAGAGGGATAGTTGAATGTCTAAAACGGCGGCGGAAACGTCTCATAACACCGATAGTACAGATAGCACCGAAACAAGCAACGTCAACAATAGCGACGATGCCACTAGCGTAAACCCAGCACATTATTTAATGTGGTTTCGTCGTGACCTGCGAGTTCATGATAATACCGCGCTAGCTGCGCTTTGCGAGCAGGCAAATGCGGATAACGCCTCAGTAAGCGCTATTTACTTCGTGACGCCTGAACAATGGCAAGCACATGACATGTCGCTGACACAGCTCGACCATATCGCACGCACCTTGCCTATCCTAGCCAAATCTCTGCAAACGCAATTAAATATCCACTTAACAGTACAGCTCTGTCCAAGCTTTACTGACTGTGTTGAGGCGATGCTAGATATCTGTAGCGCGAACCAGATCAGCACTGTGATGGCAAATCACGAGTACGAAGGCAATGAGATTAAGCGTGATGAGCAATTAACCAAAAATCTTGCAAACAACGATATAGAATTTATCCGCTGGCATGATCAATGTATCTTGCCACCACAAACCATCACCACGAACGATGACAGCATGTATCAGGTGTTTACCCCATTTTGTAAAAAATGGCGGCATACCTTGGATATTAGCACCATACAAATGCATGAGGCATCCGCCATAAATGGCAACACTAAAGTCAAATTAGAAGTCTCAAACGCCAGTGCTACTATCGAAGATATAAAAAAAGTAAGTAAAGAAGTAGTCGAAGATTATCAAAAGGCACTGCAAAATGCTGGTTTATTAGAGCACATTGATATAGACGTACAGCTTGAGCACGCTCGGGCAGCCTACCCTGCTGGCGAAACAGCAGCTTGCCAACGTTTAGAGGACTTCATCGCTGAGGATATTGATAACTACGATGTGAGCCGTGATGTACCCAGTTTAAATGCCACCAGTCAGCTATCTGCCTACCTGACTATTGGCGCAATCAGCCCCAGACTTTGCTACTTACAAGCTACCCTACAATTAAGCAAAGCCCTGGGAGAATTACATGGGAATGACGGTGACACCTTAGACAGCGGGGATAGCTTTGACAACACTGATAATAATGACATTAACCGCTGGATAAGTGAGCTGGCTTGGCGTGACTTTTATCGTCATGTTTTAGACTATAAGCCCGAATTAATACGCCATCAAGCGTATAAACATGAGACTGATGTCAAAATTAACTGGTCATATAATCAAGACGATTTTGAGGCATGGTGCGTAGGTAAAACTGGCGTGCCGTTAGTCGATGCGGCAATGCGCTGCCTGAATGCGACGGGCTTTATGCACAATCGCTTACGGATGGTCACGGCGATGTTTTTGACCAAGGATTTATTGATTGATTGGCGCTTAGGTGAGCGCTACTTTATGCAGCAGCTCATAGATGGTGACTTTGCGTCCAATAATGGTGGTTGGCAATGGAGCGCGTCGACTGGCACCGACTCTGCACCTTACTTTCGCATTATGAACCCTTTTAGCCAAGCCAAAACCCACGATACCGATGGCGAATTTATCAAGACGTGGCTGCCTGAGCTAAAAGCCATTCCTGCCAGCATCTTGCATAGCGAGGATAAAATGCGTCAAGCACTAGCAAAGGGCGGTAAATTTGCTGATATTGATTACCCATTACCGATAGTCGAACATAAAGCGGCTCGCCAATTAGCGATTGCTGAATTTAAAAAATAGCGACGCATTACATCAATACTAAAGCCTCAATTTACTAAGAGTTTCAGCTATTAGCTATTGTATTTTAATCACATTATGTACCCTTCCTAGGGCGTGTCCTCATTTTAAAAATGGTGATAAAAATGAGATAAATTACCGTCAAACAAGGAAAGTAGCGCACATAATATCGAGATATTAAGAAACTATTTGACGATGTTTGGCAAAATTTAGCTATTTTTAGCCCATTTAGAAAGTAATCGATTGAATTGAGGACACGCCCTAGTATCAGCTGGCTGCTTATAATATGCGGGTTTGGATAATGTATAGGGCATAGGCTAGTAGAGTGAAGCTTATAATTAACAGCACCCATGTCGCAAAAGAAAGCGACTCCTTTGCTTTAGGGCGCTTATTAAGCTGACGTTCAGGCTTAGAAGACGGTTTATTATTAAGAGTTGTCATATACGCCACCCTTTATATAGGGTTATATTACCAACGAAATTCATAAGTTGATTATGAATAATAGATAAGCTCTACTATACAATATAAATGGCGTTACTTTAAGTGTTTCCAATGAATAAGCTAACGTATGATTATCTAGTCTATGGCTCTAATAAAATTATGTATGCATTATTTTACTGGCATCTGGCACGCGCCTGCACCTTGAGTCGTTACTGTCACAACTGCGCCAGTTAACGAAAATAGCTGTTGCAGTTGGGTTTGCGCATTTTCTAGTGCCATATTCATGACATCACCACGACAAGCGCGTTCGAGTACTTCTTTTTTTGCCATACTTTGCGCTTGTTGCAATATTTTTGGATCGACTTGCATCATGCCAAAAGCACCTGTTTGCCAATCATAAATCTCGATATCGTCTAGATAAACTGAAAATATCTCTGATGGTGGGATGGTAATATTGATTTGCGGCATCACTGAGACTGGCGTATTAGCACCCGCTTCTTGTACCTCATCGACGTTAATTTCAGGCTGCACCACTTGTACCATCTCTGGGGTAAGTGCACTTAAATCAATCCCCGCCTCCACTCGTCCGCGCGCGATAAACAAACCCTTTTGCTCGTCTTGCCACAGCTTCATCCAACTGCCAGGACGTTGACTGGTAATGACGGTATCGACACTGAACGCCACCGTTTCCAAACGATTTAACTTTTGAATTTGTGTGACCACGCCTTCACGAGTAATGGTTTCTATCGGCTCTTCCTTGGTTATATTCTGCACACTATAAATAGCAAAGACGATAGCTGCTAAACCGATGAGCAATATCATCCACGACATCATCGCAATGGGTTTTTTCGCTTGTGAGTTAGTCGCATCATTATTAACAGGAGATCGATTGTCAGGATTATTCATATAAACACCCTCAGAGTTTTATCATTTATTTTTATTAAACGTATAACAAATAACTGTCTAAATGATAAATGCTACTTTTGAGCAACAACTTCAAGTAATAACTACCAATACGCTACATAATGACTAGCGCTACCATTTACTATAAATACCCTAAAAACTGGTAAACAATCGAGTTGTAGTGACCTCATTTGCTCGTTTAAGTCACGTTTAAGTCACGTTCTGTCTGAAAAAACAAAAAGTCATTGCGTCTTAGGCTAACTTTACCTAACATAGTCAGATTGTATAAGCAAAATGTTGGCGTACATCTATTTTTCTGGTCTTTATGCGTAAAGTATGACGCTGCCAACATCAACGTTTTAATACAAAATGAAAAGTTCCAGCCTTTTTGTAAGGCGTTTTATGAACGCACTTTCTATTCATGTACTGTTTGTCGCAGTACTTTTTAGCTAGGCATGTCCTAGACTATTACCAAGTGATACAAAGGTAAGCTTGCGTCGGCCATCAAAGCACACGCTCAACATCCTACTATTTCTTATTTATTTTATCGTTGATAAGGTTACGCTTTATTTATGAAAGCCAGTCAATTTTTATTTGCCACTCTAAAAGAAACCCCAAGTGATGCCGATATCGCCTCAAGCCAATTGATGGTGCGTGCCGGTCTTATTCGAAAGATTGCTTCTGGGTTATATATTTGGTTGCCCATGGGGCTACGCATCTTGCAAAAAGTCGAACGTATTGTTCGTGAAGAGATGCAAGAAGTTGGTGCACAAGAAGTGCTCATGCCGATGACCCAGCCTGCCGAGCTTTGGCAAACGACCGGACGCTTCAACGATTACGGTCCTGAGCTGTTGCGCTTCAAAGATCGTCATGATCGCGATTTTGTATTAGGTCCGACACATGAAGAAGTCATCACCAATCTGGCGCAAGGCGAGCTGCGTAGTTATAAACAATTACCAATCACCTTTTTCCAAATTCAGAACAAATTCCGTGATGAGATTCGCCCACGTTTTGGTGTGATGCGCGCACGCGAATTTACCATGAAAGACGCCTACTCGTTCCACGTTGACCAAGCGTCACTCGCCAAGACTTACCATGATATGTATGACGCTTACACGCGTATCTTTACCCGTTTGGGCTTAGATTTCCGTGCGGTACAAGCAGATACTGGTTCTATTGGTGGTTTTGCTTCACATGAATTTCATGTGTTGGCAGACAGCGGCGAAGATGATATTGCCTTCTCTGATTCTTCTGATTATGCGGCCAACGTTGAGCTTGCCGAATCAGTGAGCACCGCTGAGCGTCAACCACCGAAAATGGCGCGCGAAGACGTCCTGACGGAAAATATGACCAGCTGTAAAATGGTTGCTGAACATTTAGGCTTACCATTAGAAACGACGGTCAAAACATTAATCGTCCATGGTCATACCGAAAATGATGAGCCACAGCTTATTGCTATCGTATTACGCGGTGATCATCAGCTAAATACGATCAAAGCCGAGAAAATCGAAGAGGCCAATGTGCCGCTGACAATGGCTTCTGATGAAGAACTGAAAGCTGCTGGTCTGCATAAAGGCTATATTGGCGTTAATTTGGATATGCCTGTCTTTGTTGATCGTTCGGCAGCAACTTTGTCAGACTTTGTGTGCGGTGCCAATGAAGTCAATAAACACACCACTGGTATGAACTGGGCACGTGATGCGAGCATTACTCGTGTCGTTGATGTACGCAATGTGCAGGAAGGCGACCCTTCTCCTGATGGTAAAGGCAGCCTAAAAATCAAACGTGGTATCGAGGTCGGTCATATCTTCCAGTTGGGTGATAAGTACTCGCAAGCGTTAAATGCTACCGTATCTGGTGAAGATGGTAAGCCTGTGACCCTAATGATGGGCTGCTACGGTATTGGTGTGAGCCGTATCATTGCCGCTGCTATCGAACAGAACAACGACGAAAACGGTATCATGTGGCCACAGACGCCAACGGTTAACGATTCAATCGCTCCTTTTGAAGTCGCTATCATACCGATGAAGTCAAAAGAAGATACCGTCATGCAGACAGCGACGGCACTCTATGAAGAGTTAAAAGCACAAGGCATCAATGTGCTTCTTGATGATCGTAACGAGCGTCCAGGTGTCAAGTTTGCTGATCTAGAATTGATTGGTATTCCTCATCGTATCGTGGTTTCAGACCGTAACTTGGCTGAAGGCAAGTACGAATACGTCAATCGCCGTGAAGCAGAAAAGCAAATGCTCAGCCGTGAAGAAGTCATGGCAAAAGTAAGCGGCAAATAGTTTTACTCGTTAAAACTGTGCCATAAAAAGCGCCTATCTCATAAATGAGATAGGCGCTTTTTCGCGTGTAATATAGCTAAAAAAAACTACTTAATATTATATCTTTTAGCAATGACCTTACTGCGTTTCTGTGTCTCATTAGCGGTGCAAACATTAGCGCTAATCTGGGCGTATACCACAGAATTATTCATTGGACCTTCATAGTCAAAGTCACACTTATCATTACGATCCTTTAACCATATACGCTGTTCTTTATCCAACTGCTGTTGTTGTGTCGTATTCAAAGTACGATAAACGCTCATATAGATTTTATTAAGGCGATTTTTTTCGACTATAATTGCATTGTTACCACAATCATAAGCCACTTCCATATAAGCGTCTTCACAGTTATATTGATTTTCTATAAACTCTGCTTGTGCCGATTGCATGAGAGAAATAGACAAAGCAGCTGCCGCTAGCACCGTCAAAAAACCAGTGGCGCCTTTCATATATACCTCCGAGTCAAAGCAAAATAACATCTACCTATATGAGTATATAAACGCATTTGATGAGTATGAGCAAGCACCAAATCTACTGGCGAATCAAACGACTTGGTTTAGGTAGCAAGGTTATATCACTCACACGGCAAGGGTTGATATCGATACCGCCTCGGCGTGTATACCAAGCGCGAACCATCAGCTCACTTGGCTCATAATATCGACTCAAATCAGCAAATATTTGCTCCACACATTGCTCATGAAAACCGTTATGCTGACGAAAACTTAAGATATAACGCAGCATTCCAGCCTCATCGACTGTTTTATTACTGGTAATCGAAACTGCTAACGTCCCCCAATCTGGTTGATTGGTCACCGGACAATTACTGCGTAGTAAATTAGAATAGAAAATATAAGGCTCAGTGCCAGTATTCTCTAAAATAGAGCTACTGTTTAAATCTTTATCACTACTTAGCAATGACGCATCAGGATGCTCGCACAATGCGATTTTTTCGCTACTATAAGCAAGCGCGTCATCAATACAAACACCCTCAGGTTGAGCCACCAATAACCCTGATGTCTTATCATGCAGGTCGTCATTTAAGCCAAACAACTCAACTTGCACGTCTGCTTTTACACAGGCTGATAAGTCTTTAGCAATCAGCGCTTGCACATCATTCCAACTAGCGAATTCAGTAAAGTTGATACTGTTTAGATAGAGCTTAAGTGACTTTGACTCAACGATAAATGGCGAGCTGGCTGGAATACCAAAGCGTGCTATCGCAACCTGCGAGATACCCTGTTGATTTAACCAAGACATCTCAAATGCCTGCCACCAATCGATGCCAACCATTAACTTATCGTCTTGCCAGCCAATGACATCGCGACCCATACTGCGAGCGATAGGATACAAGGTCTCTGGACTATACTCGGTTGGATAGTCAGTGGTTTGCTCACCCAAGATACCGTGAATACTCATAAGTTACTTACCTTCCATGCTTAAATATAATGAAATAAAAACCAGTCATTTTACAGCAATGGGCTATTTTATGGGAATCATTTGCCACTCTGATGAACTAGCATTTTTGACCAAGCTAAAACGTACTCGATAGCCGACATCATCTGTTTCATTGATAAGATAATAAAAATCGATTAAAACACTATTCTTACTTCGCCATTCAATATCTACATTTTCAAAACTATGTCTCTGGTCTCGATTTTGATAAGAATCCAAATGCGCTTTTAATTCGCTGGGGTCACTCTCGTAAACAATCTGATAGTCGCCCTCCTTCTGCTTTTGCCAAATCGTAATATTTTCTTCATCTATATAACGCTCTACTGTAGTAATGCGTTCTTTGTTGGGTGATACACTTAAATCGATACCATCAAATTCTTGACTAAATCCAGTTTTGAGATTAACAAGTACAGTACTTTCTATTTCGGGAAAACTTCTCAACAAGTACAGCAGTTGTCTCTTTTCGTCATAATCATATAGTGAAAAATAAGAGTGAGATTGGCCGTCAGGAGCAAACATCTCATCATGAAAAAATAACGGTAAGCTTCGATTGGGTACTTTGATATATATCGTATCTTTTTCTCTCGAAACACGGTTGCCCAATCCCCACTTTTCGCTAAGCTTGTTATCATGTTTCTCTAAGCTTATCTCAAGGCATTTCCTATAAGAGACCAAACTGTCGTATTCACACTCATTATCAAAGTAATTTGATTTTCTGGCTGGGTCTAGTACTTTCCAAACATAGTCATCCGTCGTCGCTTGGGGCAGGTCTGCTTGTGCTGGCATTGACAGCATTAGCAGTATTGCACTCGTCATACAGATGCGAATTTCAGTGGCTACTGATAGAGTTATTTGCATATGAGAGCTAGACCTTTTTATTGTTTTTTAATCGTTGGTATTAACATCAGGTAAAACTCTCTGCCATTTACCCTCTTTATTATCAGCCGCATAAATATAGCGCACGCGAAATGCTACCGTGTCAGTGGGATTGACTCTGTAATAAAAATCAACGTTAACTTTATTATTGCTTGTCCAACTGATATCTCGCGCTTCGTACACCTCATGTTTTTTGTCATTATCATAATCTTGTTCATATAATTCATTACTAGCAAATATCGTTGCATAGCGTCCGTCATTGTCAGCTTTTTGACGCTCCCATATTATGATATCTCTGGTCACACCTTGCCTACCATTAAACCCTACCACTTGATTCATATCGCTAGAAAACTTAAGATTGGTCGCATACAGCTCTTGCCAGCGCCCTGTGTTTAAATCGACAATGACAGTCGCTTGAGTCTCATACATCGTATGTAGTAACTGTAATAAATGATGCGCTTTATCGTAGTACTGCAATTCATAGTGAGCGCTATGTCCCTCTTCAAACGGTTCAAGATAATCCTTAAATACTAATGGCTGCTTATGGTTGGGTGTATTAATATAAATGGTATCTTTTTCTCGAATAACGCGGTCACTCAAGCCCCATTTTCGGCTTTGCAAATTATCAGCTTGGGCTAACGATTTAAAAATACAGTTTTCATAATCTTTAAACGTTCGATATTCAGTATGATCGTATCGACAGCTGTCTTCATACCAGTCTATGGCTACAGGCGAAGGGACTTTTATCCATACCTCTTCATTTGTCGATGGCTCTAAAGCTAAAGGCGCTGCCTGTGCATCTAAGGATGCTATTGTGGTCAATATAAATAGTCCTGCGACAGTCAACACCGTCTTTATACAATGAGAGGTAGCGATCATTTACCTACTACATTCATACAGTTGCCACTTATCCGTTGAGGCATTTTTAATAAAGGTATATCGTACTCTAAAAGCCGCTGAATCCGCTTGATTCAACTTATAAAAAGAATCTGCATAAAACTTATCATCATTTACCCAAGTAAAGGTTTCGCTATCATAAACCTGCTGTGCTTTATCTGCTTGATAAAACTTTTTATGATTGTCGTAGTTTTTTGAATCGTCACTACTGCTATAGACTTGTTTATAGTAGCCTTCATAGTAACCGCTATCTTGTCGCTCCAAAATATTGACGTGTTCCGTCGCTCCCATTTCACTTTCAAAACCGACTATATATCTCATATCAGGAGAGATACTTAGCTTTCTAAGACTAAAATCTTGCCAAAACCCAGTGACCAAATTCACTACCGTCAAGCTCTCTCCTTCATAAAAGCTTTGATGTATTGTCAGTAATTTCCGTGATTTATCGTAGTCTTGTAGCGAATAATAAGGATTGAAATCCTCCTCATAAGGACTGGAGTAATCAACAAATACTAGTGGGTTTTTCCGATTAGCGACTTTGATATAAATGGCATTTCTCTCTCTAACGACTTTATCGCTGATACTCCATTGCTTACTAAGCGCATTATCCGCATCTTCCCTCAAGTTATACAGACAGTTTTGTAGCGCATCATAAGTTTCATATTTGTAGTCGTTATGGCAATCATACTTATACGTTGCAGGATCTACAGGCGTCTCCATGACAACCCAATCATAATCATCCATTGCCGCAAGTGGCGCTGCGATAGCAATGCTCGTGATTGTACTCAACAAAGTGGCTGTAAAAGCCTTACTCATACTTCTGACAAAAAAAATTTTCATAAAAAAAGCCCAACAATGTTGGACTCTTATAATAAGGTGACAAGCTACATTTTACAAACTAATCTACAAGCGCACACGTGAGCCATTACTGAGTAAACGATAGGCGATGGTATAGAATACCGCACAGAAGACAAAAATAGCCGCCATTGAATACCAGACATTCACATCAGAATAACCGAGAATACCGTAACGGAACGAGTTCACCATATAAACGATAGGATTTAATAGCGAGATATTTTGCCAAAATGGTGACAAGTTTTCCATCGAGTAAAACACACCACCAAGATAGGTCAATGGCGTAAGCACAAAACTTGGAATGATAGAAATATCATCAAATGAGCGAGCAAACACGGCATTGATAAAGCCACCAAGTGAAAATAAGATAGACGTACCCAGTACCGTAAACACCGTCACAAACAAATGCTCAATGCCAAGGTCGGTAAAAAATAGCGCGACTATTGAAACGATGATACCAATGACCAGTCCACGAAAGATACCACCACTGATATAACCCATCAAAATCGCATGTTTGGATACTGGCGAAACCAATAGCTCCTCGATACTGGAGGTGAATTTGGCACTAAAGAAGCTCGATACCACATTGGAGTAACTGTTGGTAATAATCGACATCATAATGAGGCCAGGCACGATAAACTGCATGTATGGTACGCCGCCCATTTCACCGACACGCGAGCCGATCATCTTACCGAAGATGACAAAATAGAGACTCATCGTAATAACTGGGGGCAGCAAGGTCTGTGGCCAAATACGCAGAATTCGGCGAACCTCTTTTAACAAAATGGTGCGAAAAGCAATCCACTTTTTATTCCATGACATGGTTTTATTAGGATCTATCATTTCTTGACTCACAATCCTGCCTCCTTCATGCTGTCTGCACTTTGGATATTTTTGTCTACTAAGCGCATAAATAGCTCTTCTAGTCGGTTGGCTTTATTACGCATACTGGCTACCGTGATACCTTGCTCGGATAACTGGTCAAAAACACCATTCAACGATTCGCCTTCAGTCAGTGTGACTTCAAGCGTCTGATCATCAGGCTGCGATGTGTCTGTCACTCCTGCCAAAACCAATTGACGCGTAAGCGGTGTCTCCAAATCAAAAACAAAAGTCTCAACCGATAGCTGCGCTAGCAAGTCCTTCATCTCAGTATTAATACGAATTTCACCATGATCCAAAATTGCAATGCGTTTGCACAGCTGCTCCGCTTCTTCAAGATAATGAGTCGTCAGAATAATCGTGGTGTTTTCTTCGATATTAATCTGCTGCATAAACTCCCACATAGAGCGGCGTAACTCGATATCTACCCCAGCGGTTGGCTCATCCAAAATCAATAATTTTGGCTTATGAATCAGCGCCCTTGCAATCATCAATCGGCGCTTCATACCACCTGATAGCTCACGTGATTTGCTATTGCGCTTGTCCCACAGACCTAGCGCCATTAATAATCGTTTTGCCCGTGGGCGTGCTTCTTTGGCAGGAATACCAAAGTAACCGGCCTGTGTAATCAAAATATCTTCGACTTTTTCGAACATATTAAAATTAAACTCTTGTGGGACGATACCAAGATACTGTTTAGCGACAGATGGGTTCTCTAGTAAGTCGGTGCCAAATATCTTTACGCTGCCAGTGGTTGGTTTAAAAAGCGAGCTAATAATACCAATCATGGTTGATTTACCAGCACCATTTGGCCCCAGTAACGCAAAAAAACCCCCTTGCGGGACGGTTAAACTGACATCTTTGAGTGCCGAAAACCCATTGCTATAGGTTTTGGATAAATTCTGGATAGCAAGTGCTGGTACCTCAGACATGAAAACCTCTTTATTGGTTATAAATTTATGTAAAATCGTTTTTAGAATATAAATAGACAGAAGAGACTGTGTAGTGTCATAAAGTGAGGCTAGTATCGGTGAATTTCAACTGTAATGCCTTAGAAGTACTGTATTGATAATACTCATCATTAAAAAAGCGCCTATCTCATTTAATGAAATAGGCGCTCCACTGATATATAGGGTAAAAGGCTTAGCCAGATATTCAATATAATTAGCTTGCTTCACCAACCATATAATCGACAGCGTTTTGAACTTCCTCATCAGGGATATCAGCACCACCTTTAGCAGGCATGGCGTTAAAACCATTGATAGCATGAGTATATAATGTTTCTTTACCCTTAGAGATACGTGGTCCCCATGCACCAGCGTCACCTAAGATTGGTGAGCCAAGTAGACCTGCCGCATGACAAGTCTGACATACCGCGTTGTATACTGCTTTGCCATCACGAGGACCATCACCCGCTGCTGGGCCAGCGGCACGTGCCGTCACATCACAAACTTCATCGTCTTCAAAGCACACTTTAGCAACTGGCTGAATGCGAGCAATTAAGTTAGGATACAAAGCAATCAGCTTTTGCACTTGCGGCGTATCTTGCGGAATAGGCTCTTCATCAACCGCAGGTGCGGCAGCGGCAGTTTCTGCGGCAGATGCCTCGCTATCAGTCGTATCTGCAGCAGCTTGGGTATCATCACCCAATTGCTCAGGCGCATTTGCTACCACTTCCTGCGCTGCTGCTACATCAGAAACAGTTACAGGAGTGTCTACAACACTTTCAGCTTGGCTCACCGCGATACTAGCGATTCCTAGAATGGCAGCTGCCGATAACATAACTACTTTTCTCATTCGTCACGTTCTCTTATTACATATACAAAGGCTTATACGGCTCAGACATTCTGCTTGTCCTCCTTTGACAACCAAATAGTTATCAATAGCAAACAGCCATCCCGCGTACTAGCACACTTGTAATCGGTGATTATAAATATGAATTCTCCCTGTCATTATAAGGGAAAAGGCAGGTAGATTGCCATGCTTGTTTAATGACTATCCTGTTTTTTCTTAAAAAACATCAATCACTGTCTTCATTCATTGGCTTTATGGATTTTATTTGTTAGACTAAGCGGTCTTTATTTTTCGACATATTTACTGCTCATAACGCTCGTTTAGGCATGATGTTGATAATACCGTACGCCATTTTTATGCGCTCGTAGCTCAGTTGGATAGAGTATCGGTCTCCGAAGCCGAGGGTCGTGGGTTCGATTCCCGCCGAGCGCACCAATCATCGTATTTCCCCCTTCCCTAGCATTACCTCAAACCTCTAAAACCCTTATATACCAAAGTATTACGTCTTTCAACATAACTTGTCATTACCTAGTAGCACCTATAGAATGTTGTACATATTGTTGTACATACACAACATTCTATATAGTTGGCTTTCAGAGGGTATGATTATAATGAATGAGCGTAAAAACTATTTACTAACTGACAATGGCGTGAAGGCCATCGCCAAGCAGTCAGCACCCGCTAAACGCACAAGATATAGTGATGGAGACAGTCTTTATTTAATTCATGACCCTAAAGGGTCACTTTATTGGGTCATGGCTTATCGCCATCAGTCTGATAAAGATATTCAACCCAAACAAAAAACTCATCATATTGGTACTTATAAATTATCTAAACAGATGATTGACGCATCATTCAAACCTGAAGTAACACTCAAGCAAGCTCGTATCGAACGCGATAAAGCAAAATTATTACTTGCTGACGGTATCGACCCTAACGACTATAAAAACAGACATAAAAACAGCTACGAACAAAAAGATTTATTCAAAGTCATAGCTGAAAGCTATATGTCAGAGAAATCAAAAACTACATCGAAGAATGTGCAAAAGCTCCAAGGGTTTTTGGATAATCATATTTTAGAGCACATAGGTAAATATCCTATTGGTGCGATCACAGCACAAGATATTATTAAGACAGGACTTGCTATTCAAACTAGCTTCGAGCAACAAGGCAAGCATACGTCAGAAACGGCGCATAAATCCATGGGACTTATCAGCTCGATATTTGACTATGCTATCAATACGCTAGGCTATGACATCGTAAATATTGCCAGCGGACGTAACAAGGCGCTAAGACCACACAAAGCCGAACGCATGAAAGCCGTTGATCAGCACCAATTTCCCGAGCTTCTACGTAATATCGACAGCTATATAGAGAACCATCCAAACGGTCATCAGCAGACTGTCGCAGGCTTGCAACTGATGACACTATGCTTTGTTAGAACTAAAGAATTAAGGTTTTTTGAATGGTCAGAAATTGATTACCATAAAAGCGTTTGGCGCGTGCCAGCTCATAAAATGAAAATGCGTCAAGATCATATTATCCCGCTGTCATCGCAAGCAATGGCAATTATTGAAAGTTTGAGACCACTGACTGAGCGGACGGGTTATGTTTTCTATAACTTCGAGTCTAATAAGCCCTATAGTGAAGCTTGGTTCAATCAGGCATTAAAGCGCATGGGCTATACGGGTGACCCCTACCCTAAAATGACAGGGCATGGCTTTAGACAGCTGGCTAGTACGGGGCTATATGAGCTGCAATTTAATGACAACTTGATAGAGATACAGTTAGCGCACCTTGAGCAATCTAGTGTAAAAAAGCGTTATGATTTATCGGCTCATTTAGCAGAACGTCAAATGATGATGAATAAATGGGCAAACCATCTTGATGACTTACGTGCTGGCAAAGCGGTTAGTTTTGATCTTCTAACACCTGATGAATTATCCAAAGAAATGAGTAATAGAAATAAGCAAGTGGCTGATATAGTGCTGCATGATAAAGACATTTTGATAAAGAGCTTAAGAGCGCAAGGTATATCGCAAGAGGTACTGACCAAACTTGCAGAGCAGCTTTAACAACAATATTTAACAACACTGCTTTACTTATTATCGTCAGCATTCGGCTGGCAAGCCAAACCTGATAGCGTCAATCGCTGTCATAACCGATTGCAAGGCTAGGATTAATTACCCGAACGACAGCACCCGCACCCTTATGTTGTCAGCGCCTTGTTCCTATTTTATTTCAGGGTGCGAGGGTGCGAATATGAGTGTTTTACTTGATGAGCTAAAAAAGGATAGCAAAGACTATATCTCAGTTTCAGAAACACTGGAATTAATATCGAAAGCAACTGATAACAGCCCAATTGCTGACGTCAAAACCTATCTCTTGGCTAATGACATTCATAACTATATGCCCGTATTCTTCCGAGATGAATATTTTAAATATGAAATCGATCAATCTGAAGACAGTTACGTAAATAGTAATGGTGAGTTTTGGAGCACATATGCAGTATTGACTGGTGAAATAGTGGGTAATGAGTTTTTTGCTATTGAGTTATTAAATAAATTCGAGCCTATATATAAATATGATATTTTTGCCTACAAGCGTGGCTACTATTATATAGCTAAGCAACCAATAAATAATTTTAGTAGAGGCGAATATGTAATAGGTTTACCTGATGAAATTATAAATAACTTACTTAAAAATGGTTCTATTGAAAAGGTGTCTATTAAACAACCAAACCTAATCACTTCAATAAAAACTGAGTTCAGTGAAATTGAATCTGATAACTATTTATCGATGAAAGTAGAAAACGATAAACTTAATATACGGATAGACAAAGCTTTAAATGTTTGGAAAGACCAAAAAGGTGAGATAGCCAAACTTACAGAACAACTTGAAAAATGTGCTACCGACAAACAGCTTCTTCAAGACAAGATTGAAAATCTTGAAAACCAACTAAATAAAGTTAATGATGGGTTAGTAAGCACGCCTGCTGATACTAATAAAAAGGAAGGGCAAGGCGACAGCCTACTAATATTAGGTGCAGTCATGCACTGCATACAAGACGCTGCTAAAAAAAACTATACTCAAGAACTTTTAACTCAAGTTATTTTAGAGAGGTACAAAAGCGTCAGTGGTATATCAGAAAGCACTTTAAAAAAGAAATTTACTGAAGCTAAAAAGTATATAAATCAAAGATTTATAGCATAATAGATATCTATTAGAAATTATCAAAAGTTCTATAGAAAAGACGTCAAACTACCATATCCTTAACATTCATCTCAGAGCAGGGCATTACCGCCCATTCCTTTAACGGCTACGAGATGAATTATCATGACACTTATCGACCAATATCTAAGAATGTCAGACCTTGGCAACCAGCCAGCGCGAACCGCTAAGACCTACATTACAAAGTCAGGTCAAAAGCGCACCATCACCGCCAAAGCTGCCACACGCGGCATCACTGGCTTCAGTGTTAAGCACATCTACCATCTAATGAATGAAGGTAAATTTCCAAAATGCGTCAAAATCGGACGTGCCAGCCTATGGCGCTTGTCTGATATAAATAGCTGGCTAGATAGCCACAACACTACTAATAGCGGCGAGGTATAAACTATGACCACCTCAAAGCAATCTACCAAGAAAACCTACAGCCAAATAATACTTAATCATTTGCTGGCAGGTAAAAGGCTTTCAAATATGGAGGCTTATGACCAGTACGGCATGACTTGTTGCTTGAAACGCATTAGTGAATTACGAGCCAAAGGTATAGTCATTCAAGATGAAATGATTAAAAAAAATGGTAAGCGATACAAATCGTATTGGATAGAACAAACCGTCACCATAACTAATAATGACCACAATACGCAAGGCACACTCAAGGCAGGTGATACCCCTTTATGCCCAATCGTCTACGAGGGGGACTAGATGAATACTACCTTAACAGATATACATGAAAAAGCCCGTGCTGTGAACACGGGCGCTGACACTATATTACAAGGCTGCAAACCAGCCACGCAGGAGCAACTGGTAGGCGATACTTTTTTAATCAAAATCTGTGACATATTAGAACCTGAACGGCTGTTATCCGTTACAGACAATACTACTATATATCATGGTAATGAGATTGGCAAAACCGAATTAACCGCTGGCACGATAGCCCTATACTTGACCGATAAACAAGGCGATACAGTAGGCGCGGTATTCTACACACCAAACAGTAAAACAAAGCCCATTGTCATTGATCCTACAGGTTATGGCGCTATCGTCATTGGTGAGACTAACAAAGCCAATGAGGTAATAGCCTTTAATGACGCTGATAGCGGTATTGATGTTTATATGCACCTAATGGCTAGTGATAAGACGATCATCATTAGCCCTCACAAAACAAAGCAATGCCTTAAAAAGATGGTGCAGCACTGGAGCAGCGGATCACAAGTCACTGTACCTATGACACTTGATGACAAGGGCTTGATAAACATATTGGCAGGTGTAAAGGCTCACGCATTGGTTACTGTGGCTCATATCGTCACTATGCTACAAGATGAAAGCTATGAAGCGATACTGGCAGCTGATGACACCCAACTCATCAATTTACAAGACACTGATTACTATCCTGAATGGCGCGATGATCCCCAGCTGAATGAATCAATGATCTATAGTGATGGACGTTTTGAGCTTTACCATGATGGGCTGTTTTTCGTGAAATATAACGATGATGACCCAGCAAATATAACCTTTAAGTTTAAGGCGTTTGTTTGTTCACCGATAGAGGTTATCGCTAAGACAAGGGACACAGGCAGCACCACATGGGGGCGGTTATTACAATGGCATGATGATGACAACGTAAAACACCAATGGTTAATGCCCTTATCATTATTACAAGGTGATACTCGTGAGTATCGTAAGGAACTAGCCAGTCAAGGATTGAATATTACTACCAACCCAAAACAGCGTAGCTACTTAGACACCTATATTCAGGAGTACCCTATTCACAAACGGGCGTTATGTGTGGATAAACTTGGCTGGCACGATAAGCAATATATATTACCTGACAGGGCAATAGGTAATGAGGGCAAGGAGCTGATTATTTATCAACACGCTAATGCGGTGAATAACACCTTAGCGCAAAAAGGCAGTCTTGACCAATGGCGTGACGAGTTATGCAAACCACTAGCCGAACAAAGCCGTTTTGTTTTCTCTGTTGCTTGCGCGTTCGCAGGTCAATTACTAGAATTACTTGATGATGACGGGGGCGGTTTTCACCTCTTAGGATCATCAAGCATGGGCAAGTCATTATCGCTTAAAGTAGCGTCCAGCGTATGGGGCAAACCTGATAAGTATGTTAAGACATGGCGCAGCACTGACAATGCATTAGAGAGCACAGCAAGCGAATATAACGACAGTTTTTTACCCCTCGATGAGATCAGCGAATGTGATCCCAAAATAGTAGGTAAAACCGTTTACATGCTGGCTAATGGTCAAGGTAAAGGGCGTAGCACCACCACGGGACACAATCGCATAGCTAAAACATGGCGCATTATCTTTTTGTCTAACGGTGAAGAGTCGCTACAAAACTTTATGGCGCAAGCAGGACAAAAAACCAATGCAGGTATTGAGGTTAGAGTCGCGCATATTGATGCTGATGCTGGCAAAGGTTTAAAGACCTTTGATAGTTTGGTGCTGGGCAAAACAGGTGCAGTACAAGCCGATAAGATCAAAGAGCTGTCACACGCTTACTATGGATCAGCTGGCATTGCATGGCTAGAATATATTACCCGTGATAAAACCGCGACCACTGCCAACGCTGGGCAGCTTGTCAGTGACTTTATGAACCAGTACAGCGACCTTGCACCACAGGCGCATAGAGTGGCTAAACGGTTCGCTATTGTGGCTGCAGCTGGTGAGATAGCAACACAGGCAGGTATAACAGGCTGGCAAGCAGGACAAGCGACTGCAGCCGTAATGACATGCTTAGATAATTGGCTTGATAACTACGGGCGTGATGGTGAACATGAACAACGCCAAATCATAGATCATATCAAGGCATTTATTGAACAGCATGGATCAAGTCGTTTTCAGCCTTGCTATAGGAGTAAGCGCTTAGACTTTGAGGAGAAAACCTCAAACCGCGTAGGATATCGCAATATGGACACGGGAGATTATTACTTTTCTAAAGAAACTTTTGACAGCGTATGTGCCCCTTTTAGTAAAAAGAAAGTCTTGCACGTGTTAGAAGAAGCCAACTTGCTACTACTCAATCAAGGAGACCGTAAAATCTATAAAACGCCTGATACTTTGTTTAATGGCAAGCAACGTCCATCTGTTTATGCGGTTACTGCTGATATACTTTCTTGTGAACCCATGAAAAAGGACGGGACAAACGGGGCAAACGGGACAGACTATATGCAGCAGTAGATAGCGCTGATATGCACCTACAAATGGTAAAGGGACGAACGGGACAGGATTTCATATTTTAACTTTTCTGTCCCGCTTGTCCCATCACTAAAACCCTAAATGGCATAGCTAGAACTCTTTAACTACAAGGACTGTCCCTTCAGTCCCGTTTGTCCCAAGTAAAACAGCGAAACGTGGCAAAATCAGGAAAACTCATAAACCATTCTGATAATAAAATTACACTGCTCAGTAATATGGTAGGTATAGGTTGCGAGATGAGCGAACTGTACTTTAAACTTAAGAGTTGTGCGCTACCTTATATACCTCTTTTACGTATGGCTGGCAGGTGAATAAGTACAAATTTATATTTTTTGACTTCCTCTATTTTCTTTAATAATTCCATTAAATAATTGGAAACAAAACACGTTAAACAGAGAAAGTGGAAACAAAAACCCCCAAAAAAAGACGGTGGAAACAAGAAAAACTGGCTCTTAGGCCAGTGAAATCAATACCCCTTAATGGAAGCAAAAAAGGAAACGGAAACAAGGCATTTTGAAAAAATCGATTTATTCATCATGTCGTACAATGCCCAAAAATCTCTTCAAAAGACTTCATTTACTTCTCAACATTCAACTTCGTATCAAGCATCAATCGAATGAACTGCTTAAACTGGTTAGGATTAGACAGTAAATGCATGGTCATGTCTTCAAACGTACCCTTGGCATCAAACATAGCGTCTTCGGCAGCGTTTGGATAACCACCCAGCATAATCTGATCAACACTGTTATTGGTGAACTGCTTGACCACGATCTCGTTCTCAGTGACCTTATCCCAGATGGTATTCATAAAGTTCACTTTGTCCTTATCGGTAAAGTCCTCACCAGCAAAGACTTCATTCAATCGTTCAATAATCTGTGATAGCAGCGCTTCTTGTTTGTCCTTAGGGGTTGCTGTCCCTGCTCCACTGCCACCATCTAACTGATACTCAGACTTGCCCTCTTGCAGCTTTAAGTCCTGTTGGTGCAGCTTTGAGACACGGTAATGGCTCATGACGATGTTACTTAGATCAACGTTTTCTTCATTATCCACGCTTTCACGTAATAGCGGCTGTAGGTTACGCGCGTATAGGCTCAGTTTCTCTAGCTCTTTATCATCATAGTCCACGATTTGCGACATAAACTCATACTGGCGGGTAAAAGTGCCTAAATCCTTTTTAAAGATTTCCAGCGCATCTTGATCAGCTTTAAAGCCTTTGTAGTCATTCTCCGCATTGGTCATCAGTACAACATCGCCCGTGGTCTTAGTACGCTCTAGCATTACTTTGGCATGCTGTGCTTGCTCACGTACCAGCTTATAGCGCTTCTGCCAACGTTCAACCGCTGGCTTGCAGATATTACTAATGGCAGCATTAGACTTGTTCTTACTATAGAAGGCCTCAACGAATTGCTCTACTTCATGCCATAAGAAAATACCGCTGGCACGCAGTTTCTCGTAAAGGTCAAACACCTGATCAGGGTCAGACACATCCGCTAAGGTTGCGGTCTCATAGTATGGCTGGAAGGCTTCAAGAATATCGTCAGGATCATTGAAGAAGTCGAGAACAAACGTACCGCTCTCTGCTTTGCCCTTATATGTACGGTTCAACCGTGAAAGCGTCTGTACGCAGTCCACGCCCGTTAGTTTCTTATCAACATACATAGCGCAGAGTTTGGGCTGATCAAAGCCTGTCTGGAACTTGTTAGCCACCAGCATCACTTGATAGTCATCACTGTCAAAGGCTTTACGCAGATCGCGGCCTTTTAACCCAATATTCATATTGTGCTCGGTGAACTTCTCACCAAGTAGTGCGCCACTATCAGGATCATTATCAGTAAAGGTGACTTCACCTGAGAATGCGACCATGGCATTGATATTTCTGTAACCGTAATCAGCGATATAGTTGTCAAAGGCCAACTTATAGCGTACTGCTTCTTTACGTGAGCCTGTCACTAACATCGCTTTGGCTTGTCCACCGAGTAAGCCTTTGATGTTGTCGTTAAAGTGCTCAATGATGATTTTTACTTTCTGCGCGATATTGTGCTCATGCAGTCGCACCCAGTTATTGAGCTTAATCTTGGCGCGGCGTGCATCGACTTCACCATCAGCGGCTGCCAGTTTTTGCTTAAGCTGATAGACCACTTTATAGTTGGTATAGTTCTTAAGCACATCTAAGATAAAACCCTCTTCAATGGCTTGGCGCATGGAATAGACATGATAAGCGGCTGGCAGGTTATCTTTAGAGGCTGGCAAGTCAGGGTTAGGCAGCCTTCCGAATAGCTCGATGGTTTTCGGTTTGGGTGTGGCGGTAAAGGCATAATAGCTGAGGTTGGGACTGCTACGGCGGGCGGCAAGTGTGGCATCTAGGATGTCTTCGCTAGATAGCGGTGCATCATTCTCAGTAGTACTGCTCTCTATATTACCTGAGACCAGTACTTCTTTGAGCTGGCGTGCGGTAGAGCCTGTCTGTGAGGAATGGGCTTCATCGGCGATGATGGCATAACGGCGCGACTTAAGCACACTTGAGTCTTCAATAGCTTTGAGTACAAACGGGAAGGTTTGAATGGTCACGATAATGATCGGCTGTGAGTTCACCAATGCGCTGGTAAGCTGCTCAGACTTTGAGCCGTCACCTTCTTTTCTATTGATCTTACCGACCACGCCATCAGCATGTTCAAACTGATAGATGGTGTCCTGCAATTGGTCATCGAGCACGGTACGGTCAGTGATGACAATGACTGAATGAAACTGCTTATCGCCGTCGCTGTTGTACAAGGTCGATAGTTGATGGGCAGTCCATGCGATAGAATTAGACTTGCCTGAGCCTGCACTGTGTTGGATCAGGTACTTTTGACCAGCGCCCTCATCAATGGCGGCATTGACCAACTTAGTCACTACATCCCACTGATGATAGCGCGGAAACATCATGGTCTCTTTTTTAGACTTACGCCCGATTGCGTCTTCTTCCTCGTCGATCTGCAAGTGCATGAAGTGGCCGAGGATGGCGAGTAAGTTCTCTGGCGTGAGCACTTCATTCCATAGATAGTCGGTGGCATATTGGCTGATATCATCAGGGATATCATTACCTGCTCCGCCCTCACTGGTGCCTTTGTTAAACGGCAAGAAATAAGTACTGTCTCCTGCCAGCCTCGTGGTCATATAAACTTCATACTGACTGACAGCGAAATGCACCAATGCGCCACGCTTAAACGTCAGTAGCGGCTCAGGTTTTTTAGTATCAGGGTCTTTAGGCAGGCGTGTCTTCTTATACTGAGTAATCGCATTTTGCACCGCTTGCTTAAACTCCGACTTTAGCTCCATCGTTGTGACGGGCAAGCCATTGACGAACAGCACCACATCGATACGGTTACGCTTAGCGACTTTACCGTCAGTGCTATCCTTTAGGCTGGCATGAGGGCTATACACAACCTCAGGGACAACACGGCAGATATTGGCCTCATAGCGTGCCATGATCTCAGGGTTGAGACTATGCTCAGGCTTAAACTGGCATAATGAAAAGCGCGCATTACGAATCTTTAGACCGTGACGCAATACGCCTAATATGCCATAAGTGCGTGAGGCTTGATCGGTTGAGTGTTCATCAGCCTTGTTTAGCTGCTTCACTAATGCGGTGATAAAGTGGCGCTCAGAGTCGATAGGGAAAGTACGGCAAAACTTCTCCCATTCCTTTGGCTGGGTCGTCTGCACAAAGTCGAGTACGTCTTGCTCATATAGTGCAGTCTCTGCCTGATAGCCACTGGCATGACCTACTTGCCAGCCATGCGCTTGCATTTGAGTGACGATATCGGCTTGGAAGACAGATTCGTAAGTGATATCGTGGGCGTTGGTCATGTTAAGTCCGTTTAGTTTTATTATTATTTTGCTTAAAATAATTAGGTCGAAAGCGCTATAAGGTCTGAGTACTCTCTAGCAAATATAAAAAGCAGCACTAGCAGAAACGTTAATAGTCGCGTTCTATATTTCTCAGCGACTGCTCTTTTGGAAGTAAGTGCCTTATAAAAAATAAACAGATAAGGAATAATTACAATCCAAACATAGGGAATCCAAAGGAACATTAAAGTAATGGTAATATCGTCCAGCATATACTTAGCGGTACTACTAAAAAACTCTAAAGAAACAGTATAATTCGAGTCGTGCTTTTTGTACCCGCTGTAAGTTAAGTAAGCATTTATTAGATAAGCAATAATAGGGCTATAAATGAGCGCCCAGAATAGCTGCTTGTAGCACTTAGTAATTGGATCGGGATGATTCATAATTATATCTATTAATATGCGGAAGTCATTTTAAGGCATATTTAACAGTTTAGAGCCAAGACATGATTGCAAGTCGCCATTGCCACAGCCTTTATCAAACCATTCCTTAGCCTGCACGTTGTCTTGCTTTACCCCTTGCGCCTTCATATACATCAGCCCCAGATTACGCGGGGCGAACGGATGATTTTGGGCGGCAGCTTGTTTAAACAACGTCATGGCGCGGGCATAATTTTGCGGTACGCCATTGCCCTCTAAGTACATCACAGCAAGGTTGTTTAGACCAGCAGCTTCACCTTGATTGGCAGATTGTTGTGACCACTCAAAGGCTTTAACATAGTTTTGCTCAACGCCTTGACCACTATAGTATGCCCAGCCCAAACCGCCCATACCCAATGCATTGCCATGGTTGGCAGACTTTTCATACCATTTAAAAGCCTCGGCATAATCACGCGCAACCCCATTACCGTTCTCATACATATAGCCTAAATTATTTTGCGCCAAATCCTCACCTTGCGCGGCGGCTTTTCGTAGCCAATACAGTGCTTTGGTATAATCCTGCGTCACACCTAAGCCTTTTATATAAAACTGTCCAATATTGTTTTGGGCAATTGCATGTCCTTGATCGGCAGCCTTTTGATACCATTTGGCTGCTTCGCTATAGTCTTGCGTCACGCCTAAGCCTGCTTCATACATCACGCCGATGTTATTGTGAGCGTCAAGATCTCCTTGCTCAATGGCTTTTTGATACCAGTCATAGGCTTTGGTAAAATCCTGATCGACCCCAATGCCGCTTTGATACAACAAGCCCAAACTGTACTGCGCCATCACATTATCTTGTGCGGCGGCGCGTTGATACCACTCGACCGCTTTGGCATAGTCAGGCGTCACGCCCAGTCCTTCTTGGTACACCGCGCCCATGCTATATTGCGCGAATGGCTCCTCTTGATTGGCAGATTTCTCGAACCATGCGAGCGACTTGGCATAATCTTGCTCTACCCCTAAGCCTTCTTGATACATCGCGCCAAGATTATATTGCGCTATGCTGTCGCCTTGATTGGCAGCCTTTTGGAACCATTCTGCGCCAGTAGCATAATCCTGCGGCACATACTCGCCTGTCATATATATCGCGCCCATATCGTATTGCGCTGCCGCCACGCCCTGATCAGCGGCTTTTTTATACCACGCTACCGCTTTATTAGGGTCTTGGGGCACACCATCGCCCATCTCATACATCGCGCCCATGCTATATTGAGCGGCGGCATGACCTTGTTCCGCCAGCGCTTTGGTACTGCTAAAACTGGTTGCATGCGCGGATAACGATAGCGCTAAAGCAGCGCTCAAAGCTATTACTTTGTGTCTGATTCTTAGCGGTACGATTGACACTTTCATTTTGTCCTCTACATATTAGGGCGGAATGGATATAGGGTATTTTATTTATATCAAGTTATTGTATAAGGGCATTCCCGTTGCTTAATACTATAGTCATAAACCGCTGGCATGACTCAACTGCCAACCTTGCGCCTGCATTTGGCTGACAATATCGGCTTGAAAGACAGATTCGTAAGTGATGTTATGCGCGTTAATAGCAGTACTTGTCTGAGTCATGGTGAGATTCTTATTATTAAGTTATGAATTGGGCTTATGAGATCAACCACACTTTATCGATTTCAACGATCTGTTGCTCCTGCCCTTTAATGCTTTCTTTTCTTAAAAATCTAATAGGGTCAATGTCTTGCAACATCTCTACATCTTCTTCATCAGCCATATCATAATAGTCAAGCCTTCGATAAAGTTTCCATTCAAAATGATCTAAGTATTCAGCGGTTTTTGAATTATAGTGAATAGAGCTTTGAATACCATTTTCGGGCTGCTCATCTATTGGCTCAAACGTATTTTGATAAAAGTCTTTGTAATCCTCTATCGCACAAACTACTTGCGAGCGACTGATGTACGTTTCAAATAGCCAGATTTGTAAATAATACGGGGTTTGCAACTTTTCTAGCGAATCTTTCCATGACTGATAGATATTTTGCACATTTTTAATCAATAGATATTCACAGTCGCCCATTGGCTCAGGATAGATACTATTAATCAAAGACAAGCGTGACCATGGAGCTACCAAAAACTTAACGTAATCTCGCTTTTCTTGATTTAACAGATCAACATCAAGAACTTTATTAGCTTCGCCCCATTTTTCAATAGTACGCTTACGGCGGTTAATGCCTCTTATTTTGCGATATCTTAATACGTTGTTTTTCATAGCTCACTCTATTTTTTGATACGCTTAAACCAACTCTACGGTTCCTCACACACCATCGTCAGGCTCTTACCAAATAACGTCTTATTCAGCGCTTGAGAGTCTTTAAAGACTTTTTCAGAGTCAGCATGATAAACCTGATCATTCACGCAATTACCAAAGCCAAAAGTTATCAAGTTTATTCTGGCATACTTAGCAGAGTTACTTACCTTTTCTTCCTGATAGCGCTGGGTCGCAATTTTACGATATCGTTCTAGTTCATCAGCCCCATACTCGCTTGTTTCCAGAATTTGCTCTTCAACAAACTGTTTCCATCTATTTTGCACCGCCGCTTCGTTCTGCATGAAAGGTTCAATATAGTTTTTACACATCTGAGGGCTTTGTTTGAGGGCTTCACTAGGGTTTAGATAGCCTAAAATGACTAATCGATCTTTTTCATACTCTGCGTCAATCGTTTTGAGTAAGTTTCGTTTATAGCCTTTCGCTTCAGGTACAACATCAAGACGCTCAGTATCGCGCTTTACTTGCTTATACTCTTCGGTCGAGACATCTAAGTCTTTCATAGATAGTTTATCTAGCGCATCAACACTCATGGGTGAAGAGAAGCTTTCCAGATTTAATCTGGTTAAACGATCCAATACGAGATGGGAATTTTTGATTTGCTTGGCGCTGTACTTTTTATTATCAAAACTCCCTTTCATATCGCATAGATCGTCTTGCCATTTGTAGACTTCGGCTGTTGCAATACTAGGCACAGTCAGTAATACGCTTACCGCTATCAACGAATACCTTTTCATCATTGGAGTCCTTTTTTTCATTCGCTTTGCTTATTTTGATATTTATTAATCGAGCAAACATTTAACTCACTATTCTTTTTAGGATGCTTTTTAAAGCCAGTGAAATTGAATTAAACAATCAACCATACTTTATTGATACCAACGATCTGATACTTTCTACCTTTGATGATCTCTATTTTTTACTTTTGCAAGAGGTCTACTCTTGGTGCATTGCGCATTGCGCTGTGTATTTACCGTCAAATATTTTATGATTAAGCTTTGCATAATTAGCAGACACTGTCTTTAGCTCAGGGCGATAAGCGGTACTCTTAACACAGTTGTAAAACCCAGAAGACACAATAGCGTTTCGCGCATAAAAATAAGCACTCAGTGACTTTTGTTCTTGATAATCTCTCATCTCAATCTTACGATAAAACTCATCACCCAAATCACCTGTACGTACTTTATCTTGAATATTTTCTTCCACCACTTGCTGCCATTTATTCTGCACTGCCGTTTCATCTTGCAATAAAGCCTCTACATAATGCTGACACAGCGGCGGGCTTTGCTTGAGTGCTTTACTAGGATTGCGATAAGCCAAAATAGCCAATTGTGCCGTTTTATATTCACCATCAATAGTCTTAAGTAGCTGTTGTTTATACGTCTGTGCTTCGGGAACTAACTCAAGTTGCTCTACATTACTTTTAGCTTGCTTATACTCTTTAGTCAGTACCTTTGGGTCTTTCGAAGATATATTGTCTGAAAAAGTATTGCTCATAGGCTCAGAAAAACTTTCAAGATTTGCTCTCGTCAAACTGTTCAATACAAAATGAGAATTCTCTATTTGTTTGGCAGTATATTTATTATTATCAAAATCACCTCGATATTGACAAGACTTCATTTCCGAGCGCCACTCATAAGTCTGCGCTTGGGCGCTAGTGGTGACTGCTATTGAGACAAAAATGGCGGCTGTCGTCATTGCTTTCATAAATGAAACTCCTTTGGTTATTTTGCTGGTTATGACATATAAACAAGCGCTTCATCTTTACATTACTGACGACTCATCCGCCCGCCAACCTCTCACATCAATTTTACTCGTAACGGCAGCAGAGATTAAAACGGTGCGGAGTCTTACATCAATTGAAATTAATTATGGATAGACACCAAATACTAACGCTGCTATCTGATAGCCGCTGGTGCGACCCAACTGCAAGCCTTGCGCTTGTATTTGAGTGACAACATCAGTTTGGAGTACAGATTCTTAGGTGACGTCGCGGCTCATGGCATTTTCTTATTTTTACTTTTGTTAAACGGTATATAAATATAGCAGACAAAATATCAGCTAGCGCTGGCAAAACCCTTTGTATGTTCCATATATTACATATAGCCGATAACCGCTATTTCTATTCTTTAAACGATTCTTCAAATTTATCTATGTATGATAGAAAAGCTGGAACCTCTTCAGATTTTGATCTGATACTAATATTTTCAAGAATACGACGGACAATATGTAGGTTTTTAATATCCTTAAGTGTTATAAATATAAGCATCATGTCTCTAACGACAGGAATAACTTGCTCCAAAATTTTAGGGTTATCACTCAGCTGAAAACGAAAAGATATTTTATTTAGTACTATCAATCTATTAGAAAGATTCGGATCCATTTGAAGAATCTCATACTTTAATAATAATGCTTCAAGTACTGCAACCTCTGTCAATTCATCGGTACAATCAATCCCTTCATCCACTACTGAGTCTATAATTTTTAAAGATTTATTGTATTCTTTCAATCCATATAGTGCTCTGGCTTTATCAGTATATGCCGCTCTTATAATTTTTTTATTATAGCCATCATGAATATCTTCAGGAAGATTTCCATGAGTATAAATATCAATAATTTTTTCACAAACTGATATAGCATTTTGATATTCTTCAAGCATAATAAGGCTTGTTGTTTTCCATGTTAAAGCAGCTTTGGCATGGGCGCGCTCTTGTGAATCTTCGCTATCAATATATTGACAATATAAGTTATCAGCCAGCTCAATAGCCTCATGATAACTATCTTTAAGAAAAAGTTTTTGAACATTTCCTGCCATTTTGGCAGATTTAGATTTTAAAAACCAAAACATCATCTAGCCTTTTTATACAGTCTATTTTTTCAATAACCAATACTATGTTAGTTGCTATATCATCTAGCATCTTTGGTATAAAAGCATGCTGGACGATGCTAGCATAAAAACAAAACAATTGTACATTAAGAATAAAAAATCATCCTACCTTTTGGGTCGATTATCTAACGCTATGTGCTTACCATAGAATATGTTGTGTCTCATTGCTTTACTTTAATCAACCACACTTTATTCACTTCTGCTATTGTGTGTGGGCGTCCATTAATAACCACGTTCATTTAATCGTCTATATTGATCACAGCCATATTGATGACCCTTGTCACACGTTTTCCCGTACCATTCCTTTGCTGTAGATCGGTTTCGCTTAAGACCACCAAAACCTTCTTCATAAAAGTATCCAAGCATCCCTTGACCTTGTATGTTTCCCTGTTTTGCTGCCTTTTGAAACATCTTTCTTGCTAATACAAGATCTTGACGGACGCCTTCACCGTTGTAATATATTAAACCAACCTTAACTTGATACTCTGCATTGCCTTGGTTTGCCCATTTTTTCATATCGGCCAAACTATCCTTAGCGTCAGAATATTTATTCTCATAGGATAAACGGCTACTTAGCGAGCCTATCTTATATTTTTTTTGCTTGGCATGAGCACTTAGGTTATCAATAGCTTTGGATATCTCATCATTACTATATACAGTAGCACCACTATTGGTAGCATATATATTGCGACTAGAACCATAACTTGCAGACGTAGAATCATTGCTAGTCGTGTGGGTCAAAGTGTTATTTTGTTGGAAAGTAGTTTCGACAGCGCCGTTCACTTGGGCTGTACCCACTCCTACTAATAGTATCAATAGTAATCTTTTCATAACTCTAATACCTATACCAGTCAACTTTGATAAAGCGTTCTTATGACGCATAATTTTGGTCGTGTATTACAAAACCTCATCATCAGGCGCCCGCCAGCCCCTCACATCAATCTTACCCGTAACGGCAGCAGATATTAAAGCGGTACGGCGTTCTTGCATAAGTTGGATTGCTTGTTCTGCTTTACTAACCAAATTTGAAAAAACCTTTAGCTTGTCGCTTAAGTATTGGCAGATTTGTTCTTGTTCATCAAATGGTGGAATAACAAAGCCTAGTTCTAATAAATTCTCTTGCGTCATACTTGGTAATGCAGTATTTGTTGAAAGCTGATCAAAAGGGAATAGTAATGCTTGATGATAAATGTAATTTGGCTTAGCGTTACTAGACGCTTCACTATAAAACATGGTATCCACTGTCCAGAATTTTCCCGAAACTAATAGCGGTTTATCTACAGTCCCTTTTCTTCCAAATAGTACGGACTCACCATCAAATAAGTAATCCGAACTACGCTTGAAAATACCGCCCGATCCATAAACAGGATAGCCACCACTTTCTACTTCTACCTCTTTATAGTCTCGACCGTTACGAATTCTCAAAACATTTTTTAGGCGACCAACTTCCCAATGCTCAGGCACTTCCCCCAACCATTCAACGCCCGAATCTTTCATCGGTACATCAGGATTTAAGCCTTTAGTTACCGCATGACTGATGACAGCTTGGCGCTTTTCTCTTAACAGTTGGATTAGGGTTTGTTGCTTATCAATTAAGGTATCAATTTGAGCGGTTTCGTGGTCGAGATAGTCTGATATTAAGCTCTGCTCTTGATAGGGAGGAATCGCTACCTTATAAGGTGATATTTGAAGTGTAGAAAGCTGACCAATTGCAGAGCTTTGTACATTAAAATCTATAACTTCATTGATAAAATGAGAAAAATACCGTCCATCACAATTAACAAGCGGTATTAGAACTAATAGCCTGATAATAGCCTGATAATAGCGTCAAACTCATGGTTTCTGTAAACAGCAAACCCAACTTCTCCTCTTCCACTTACAGTTATAGCGTTAGCAGGAAAGTTTGGTTTTTTTGTATAACCATAGATGGCTTTAGAGTCATTTGCATTGGTATAAATTGGATATTGGCATTCTTCACTTTTTATGTCCGAGAACAGATTAACCTGTAAATCTCCACCTGCTTTAATCATAAATAGCTTTGACAGAGAAGCTGTCTTCCAATGTACTGGTATTGCATCAGCCCATTCAACATCGACTTCTCTATACTCTTCATACCGCTGATACTTCGCCATTACGAATGCACCTCACCCAATAACTGCATAATCTCGCTACTAACCGCATCTAAGTCTGCATCAATCTCAGCCAGAGAACGCGGTGGCTCATACACATAGAAGTGACGGTTAAACGGTATCTCAAAGCCCACAATGCCAATCTCTTCATCAATCGCATCTGTCTTGTCGCTATTGATCCACGCATCAGGCACATGCGGCTGCACTTCACGGGCGAAGTAACTTTCAATCAGCTCAGTGGTCGTCACTTCAGGATTGAGCGGTACGTTTTCATAATCGCGTAGGTCGCTGTCTGTTTGGAATTCTACTATTTTCGTCTTGCTGGCAGGATCGGTGCTGTTTTTTGCACGATAAGTAAACGCCCCATAGAGCGGATTGGCAACCTTAACCACTTTTTTGATAACAGGTTCAGCTTCAGGATTTTTCCAAGTGATGGCATCCATCAGCTGCTTTTTCTCTTTGGCGTCCAAATTCACATCAGCGTCATTTAACGCTTGCTTAAGCACTTTTTCAAACTCATTGAAATCATCGAACTGGTTATTACCGATTGCCGCTTGCAAGGCTTTGGCTTTATTTATGATCTCAAGCTGATCCTGCCAAAGCTTGGCATCGAGCACATCTTTAATTTGCTTTTCTTTTAGCTCAGAGAAGTCAGCCTTGATCATAGCGCGCGCTTCTAGGGTGACCGCCGATAAGTCACCGTAGCTGTCGCTATCAGTTGTCCAGTTACTACCAAATGCTTCATACAGCGCTGGCATGACCATATCAAACGGTTTAGAGGCATAACGTAAGGTTTCGATGGAATCGTCGGATAGCTGAGCGGATAGACGTAGCGGACGCTCAATGGTGATACGGCGATAGCCAAACTCATGAGTGGCAAATATCTTACTGGCAAAAGTCTTGGCAGGCTCAGCTTTAGGATTAGCAGACTGACGGCCACGGTTAGACTTCACCTCTTCAGGCTTATCTAGCACGCGCGCATCGACTACCTCAAAGTCACCAAAGCTGCGGATAATGGTCTTGATATCATCATCGCTCATCTCATTACGCTTGGAGCCGAGTGATTTACGCATCTTGCCGTATAGGTTACTGCCATCGATCAATTGCACGTGACCTTTGCGCTCAGGCGCTTTCTTATTGCTTAATACCCATACATAGGTCGCAATGCCGGTGTTATAGAACATATCGGTAGGCAGAGCGATAATAGCCTCTAGTAGGTCGGCCTCAAGGATATAACGGCGGATCTCACTCTCGCCACTCCCTGCGCCGCCTGTGAATAGCGGTGAACCATTTAAGATGATACCGATACGGCTGCCTTGGTTGCTGTTTTGAGTGCTGCTGCTATCTGTCGCTTTATCATCAACAGTAATCGGACGCATCTTGCTAATCAGATGCATCAAGAATAATAGCGAGCCATCGGACACACGCGGCAAGCCCGCCCCAAAGCGACCGTCAAAACCTTTTTGCGTATGCTCATCGTTGATCTCGCCAGCAATCTTTTTCCAATCTACCCCAAACGGTGGGTTCGATAGCATGTAGTCGAATTTCTCAGCGACCAGCTGATCACTAGACAAGGTATTACCCAGCTTAATATTATTCACCTCTTGCCCTTTAATCAGCATATCGGCTTTACAGATAGCATAAGACTCAGGGTTGAGCTCTTGCCCATAGGTACGCATCACCGCATCAGGGTTCAGCTCTAGTACGTACTCCATACCAGAGGATAAGAAACCGCCCGTACCTGCTGTCGGGTCATAAATGGTACGAATAATGCCGTCTTTGGTCAGTGCGTCATCATCTTCCATAAACACTAGCGAGGTAGTCAGGCGCACGATATCGCGCGGGGTGAAATGCTCCCCTGCGGTTTCGTTTGAGCTCTCAGCAAAGCGGCGGATCAACTCTTCAAACACAAAACCCATTTCATGGTTAGAGATAGCGTCAGGGCTAAGATCAGTATTGGCGAACTTCTGCACCACTTTATAAAGTAAGTTGGCATCGGCTAGCTGCCCGACAAACTCTTCAAACTTGAAGTGCTCAAATATTTCGCGCGCGTCTTTAGAGAAGGATTGCACGTAAGTATTCAAATTATCCTTGATATCGCTTTGACCCATCTTGCTTAGATCCATGGGCGAGATGTTATAGAAAGGTCTCTTGCTGGCACGAATGATGAACTTCTCTTGCGCTTCCTCAGATAATCCCATGCCAGCGATACGCTCACTCTCAGCCACCACAGCAGCTTTAGTGTCTGCTAATACGCACTCTAGGCGGCGCAGTAGTGTGAATGGCAAGATGATGCGGCCGTATTGAGATTGCTTAAAGTCACCACGTAATAGATCAGCGACAGACCAGATGAAAGCCGCTGTTTGAGAGAAGTTTTTGGTCATTAGAGTGTCTTATTGTTTGTTGGGCAAGGATAAATACTTTGGATGATATGACAGGCTTAAAAATTGGCTAACACGTACTGCGATGGCATACATCGACTTATGACGGCTTATAAAGCTCATTGTATGATAGTAGAGTATATAAAGGCTAGTATGCAAACTTAATATTGGTTAGATTTGATGAGAAAATTATGATAGATAAATGATGATACTGGTTAGAATAAAAACAGATAAAATACAGAAATCAGGAATAAAAAAGACCATTTTTTTCAAATTCTTCCTAAGAGAAAATCCTCTTTAACTTAAGACAGTTAATGATGTCTTGATTCATTCAACTATTGTTGTTATTTTCACGAACAATAATAAAAATATGTTTTTCCGCTACGTCATTCAAGGTTAACCAACAGGATCAACATTATGAAAATCATCAGCACGATCCTAGCGGGTGTTTGCCTACTCTCTCTTACTGCCTGCGGTAATCTTCAAAATTGGAATAGTGACTATTTATCAGGTGGAGGAGACTATCTGTCAAACGATCATGGGCTAGTGGCAGACTGCAAAGGGAACAAACTGAGTATGCAACTTAAACCGTCAGATGCAGAGTTGTTTTGGCAGGATAATAACTTACCTAAAGGAACAAACGATTATGTCTGTAAAGACGGCGGAGCCTATTTACCTAATAAAGTCACTGATTGCAATGGAGATATAATTATTAAAAAGTATGGTTCAGTTGAAAAGTTTAGAATGGTTAACAATCTTCCTGATTACACAACGGTAGCGTTTATCTGCGAAGGCAATGCTATCAGACCATCACCTGATCAGCTTAAATAACAAATGATAATCGTCTATTTTTATCTCTACAAACAATAATAAAACTCTGTCTTCCCGACAACTCATTCAAGGTTAACCAACAGGATCAACATTATGAAAATCATCAGCACGATCCTAGCGGGTGTTTGCCTACTCTATTACCGCTTGTATAAAGATGGATCCTAAGACGTGGATTTCAGGGGGTGGAGAGTATTTAAAAGACAAACAAGGAAGTTTAGCAGGTGCTGAAGCTGAAAGCCTACTAGCATATGAAGTTGATGAGAAAATATGATGAACTGGGAAAATATTATAGGTTGGCTGGTGATAATATCAGGACTAGGCGGAATAGTTGCTTCGATGATATTGCATCAATTGGTTATTCGCTATACGCAAAAACATTTAAGATCCTTGTGCTGCTACCTTTATGGCGATGAATATCATTATGAGGGTAAACTAAACATGTATGATATGTTTTTTATGACATTCATAGCAGTCCCTATTTTTATTCAATATCACTTCGTATATAAAAGAAAAGGATACCTGCCAATGTTTAAAGGCGGTACTAGTATAATGCATGCTAATTTAGACGAAAAAAATGCACTTCTATTAGTCAAGAACCATTATAAGTGGTTGGTGCTAAACGTTGTATCTTTAGGTCTTGGTTTGTTTTGGATATTCGGAGTTTTCTTTTTTGCATGGTTGAAGAGAAAAGTAAGTAGTTAGAGATATTGGAGATCAGGTGAATAATATATTATGACGTATGACTTATTAGTAGATATTGGCTCTCTTATTTTTTTGGGAGGCATGATTTTATGGATGATTTCACAGCAACTAGTTATTCGTTACACTCAGAATAATTTAAAACCTTTATGCAAGTATCTTTACGGTAGTGAAAATTTTTATAAAGGAAAGTTGAATATGTATGAAATGTTGTTTATGACTTTCATCGCAACTCCTATATTTATTCAATATCACTTCATATATAAAAGAAAAGGATACTTTCCCATGTTCAAAAATGGTACTAGCACCATGCACAATAGCTTAGATGAAAAAAATACACTTTTACTGATCAAAGATCATTATCAATGGTTAGTGCTAAATGTTATATCTTTAGGGCTGGCCTTATTCTGGTTCTTTGGTAGTACGCTTTTTATGTTTTTAGCAAAAAGAGCAGACAGTTAATATGACCCTGCTGACTTTATAGAATATAAAGACTTTGAACTAACCTGTCAGGGTACAAGCTGCAAAATCACAGATGTTTATGATTCTTATGGTAACTCAGCTATATTTGAAGCTAATCAAGCTTATAGACAAGCTCACCATAATTGAAGAGTCTATTACTATCAGCGTACGGCCCTTGAATTTTTGTAACCAATTTTTAACTCGTAAACTAGAAGTAAAAGGCAGAAGTAGTACATATTAAATGTTGTACATATCGTTGTACATATAAATATTTTTTAATAATATAAACATATATATCAATAACTTATATTATGTGATTGACTCCCGCCGAGCGCACCAATCATCGTATTTATAATATTTGTTTCATCCTTCCCTAGTAGCACCCTAAATCTCAAATATACATCAACCCCGCGCTCAAAATATTTGCGGATTGAACCGCCCCGGGATTGTCGGAGACTCAACATTCTGAGAGAATACGACAATGAAAAAACAAACCTACACTCCTGAGATTAAAGAACGCGCCGTTCGCATGCTGATAGAAGCGTTGGGCGACTATC
>CAJHAA010000008.1 GCA_904846265.1 Psychrobacter immobilis
ACTGCATAGTACGATTGGTTATGTGTCACCTTTTGATTTTGAAAAGCGGTATTATGATAATTTAACCCTGTCAGGCATCGCTGCCTGACTCAAGTAAATCACTCTCCGATAAAGTCGGGGCGGTTCATATTTGTCACGTTCTTCTTCATTAAATTCATTACTTACATCTAAATTGGTCAAAGTTTGCGGAAGGATATGCTCAATTTGAAGCTTTTGTATATTTTCTTGACTAAGGGGTGTTAGTCCCGCTTGCTTAGATATCTCGGTGTTGAGGCAGCCTAAGACATAACGCTCTCTATACTGTGGGTTATAATCGTAATGTTTGACCTGTAAAAAATTATTTTTAAAATCAGATAAATAAACTCGTAAGAAAGGTGTCATAGCTTCGTCAACGAATCCAGCAACTTCTACTACAGTATCTTTGCCTCGTAGTTTGATTGCCCAGTCTGTAAATCGTTTTTCATAGTTTTTCGTTTGCATTCTAAGTGTGTTCGCAAAAAATAAAAAACTTTCTATTTGTTGGGCGAGATAGTTGATCACTTCATCATCACAGTTTAAATCCAATGCCATCAGTAGGATGAGATGTTGTCGCGAGCGTTGCTTATTAATATAACCAATATTAACTACATTAGGGTATTTGTTGATACCAGCTTCGTGAATATCGTTATTGGTCGCTTGAACTAAGTAGCTATAACGTTTAGACGCAATAGCCATTTCATTAACTAGATAGAGAGGTCTGTCTTCATACTGCAGTTTTTGTTTACCTTCTTTTGAAATAATCCATGAATATAGACCATCTTCTCGAATGATACCGTTATGGTAACGGGCAATCATAAAATACCTTAAAAAGCGTAGCGGTTTATCCCCTTCATCACAACTTTGGAGATCGGTAGTGATTTGTTTCCATTTAGCTTTGATAATTTCAAAGTCATAATCTTTAGCTTTGCTAAACAGTAGGTTTTTCACTAAGTCCATAGCGTTTAAACCAGCACCACGCTGGTTAATGGTTTCAAATATCTTTAAAGCACTGCCAAGGTTATCTGATTCAATCACTACTATATTCACGCTAGTTAGAAAGTACTTAACGTATTTCTCAAAGATTTTGATATCTTGTTGAACGTAACTTTCGAAATGTTCCAATATACGATCATAAGCTTTTTTCATCTTATCAATCGAGCTGGTAACTTCATTCTCGTATTTAAGCTTTTGGATCATTGTATCTAAGTAACCATTGCTATCATCATATTGCAGCTCTAGACGTGGCATAGTCGTCTCTGCTCTCATATCAAATGTGTATAGCCAGTTTTTTGTGATATCAAGCATATTGCTACTCATACGAGATAGTGGCTCTTTATTATTTAGTGATTCTAAGATATTACGCATGGCACACAAACAGAGCACGATTGTAGTTAGCCTTTGTTGACCGTCAATAACATCATATTTATTGTCTTTTTTTACAATGATAATTGAGCCTAGAAAATAGCTCTGCTGTTCAATAGCATGAACGTCAAACTCTTCGTCGATATCAACTAAAAATTGATAAATATGTTTATCTGCCTCCCAAACATACTCTCTCTGATAGTCTGGTACTACAAAGTAATACTTATCAAGATCTTTAATGCTGAAGACATCTGCGTCAATTTTCATGTTTTTCCTTTACAGTTGTTTCTACTTAATAACAGAGTTTTTGACTTCATTACCCAGTTTATATTGGTCACTAATAGCAATGATATTTACTGATCTATTGTAACTAATGTTATCAACTTTAATTTGGATTAATTAAAAATTTTATTGAAAAAACCTGACAGTATAATTGTTCAATGAGGCTATCATTAACCTTTCTAAACCTTGAATGATAGTATTTAGAAAGGTAGCGCCTCAGTAGAATGTTTGTTTAGCCAATAGAATTGAAATCTCAATGACCGAATAATACTAAACTTTACTCTATTTTTACTGTAAATTTGTATTGCTAGAGTGTTACTGAAAAGCTATAGTGAGACTGTCGAAAATTGAAAGGATACATAATTGAAATCTTCAATGAAAATAGTTAAAGCTTTTTTAGCAATGGCTTGTATTTTAAGTACTAACCAAGCCTCATCGCGGCCAACAATAGATAAAATGACAATCTGTTATGGTGTAGATAAACAAGACAATATGTCTTTTAAAACACCTTGTATGGTAAGTGATTGGGGAGGGGCTGGACTAAGTGTTCTTACGTATCGAATAAATGATAAAGATTATGATATTGAAACCTCTGATGATGGTGACTTCCTCAATGGGAAACCATATAAGACTTATGTGAGAGATGCTTTTTTCAGTCGGCTTACTGATGGTAGTGACGAATATAGCTATTATTGCTATAAGTCAAAGTTAGCTCATTTTTGCTCTCAGCAGAACGCCAATTGAGTGTCAACCTAAGTAGTAATCAGATCATAAATCATACTACTTAGTTGAGATGCTTACACCGAACTTAATAAATAGATATTTAAGTGAACTCCTATGAATAATAAACTATTAACAGTAGTCGTATTATCAATACTGCCACTATCAAATACTGCTATTGCAAAGCCTTCCTCAACTAAGGCTAATACAGCAACAGTATACGGTAAGCCTTACTATCCTTCCGATTACACGCCAGAGATGACTGTCTATGCGAGAGATTTAAAATCGGGAAAAACATACTCTGTCAACGTCCCAGATAGTGCGCCACGATATAAAATAAAATTACCTGCACCTGCCACTTACGTATTCTTTTCATGGACGAAAGATAGACTAGGCACCAATGTCGATGACCCTGAAGGCCTATATAGAAAGGTGGGTGCACTATACAGCCACTGTAGTGCAACAGTTCTTGATGTGACTTGTGACAATCACTCTCCTGAACCTGTAGCGTTAAAACCTAACCAAGTAATTAGAGATTTTCAAATATCAGATTACTACTACGATAAAGATCAAGTCCCTCAGCCTTAAGTAGGCATCTGCTAAATAAAAATTAATGGAATCTAGCTAATGAAGACGTCAATAAATTTAATATTACTGTCTCTAGGACTGCTTGCATTTGATACCAATGCTGCCAATTTTAACCACAAGGGTATACAGAATGGTGCTACCTCATCATCTTGTTATCATGATCCATGTGCCGTAACAAGAATAATGAAGTCTGAGATTGTGAAACAGAAACCGGGTTATACACAGTTGAAGCTTAAAGCAGTAAGTGGTTACAAAGGTTGGGATGCAAAAAAAACGACATGGGATCATGAGTTTTATACGATATATGTCAATTGCTCTCTAAAGAGACCCAATTTAGCAAATAAGTCCAACGTTGAAGGTAGCATTTTACCCCTTGGCGTGGGTGAGGATAGTTGGATACCAGGCGCGGAGTATCCTAACACTATTCTGTATTTACAAGCATGTCATAACTATGACGGAGAAACGGAAAAGGCTGGTAAGAAGTTCGGCTACAATATAAAGGAAGCTGATAGATTTAATTAGAGCTAATTAGCTTGTACCAGTTCTAGTGAAACTCTCAGATATTTTACTGATTCCCATCCTAATAACCTACGGCAAGCAATTGAGACATTGCTTGCCGTTCTTGTTTACTATCAAATGAAAGTTGACCTCAACTATATTATTAATCCACTGTGCGATAATGTTTAGTACCCTTATGCAATTGATATAATCGAATTTTTCAGCAATGACATCTGCCAATTCTCTTAGACATTGCTATCATTATCGAAACCAGTTAATAAAAGTCGGTACAACCAATAATAGGTAAAGGACCATGAAAAAATTATTCATAATATTATTAAGTATGACAGTAGCAGGGGTAGCGTTTGCAGAGACTGAGATAGATGAAGGCTTGAAAGAGTCAGGTATCGTTGATCATAATTATGTCTATACAGACATCGATTTAGCAACTACCTTCTTTACTATAGTGACAGACACTCATGCGAAATCATTACCAATGAATTTCAATCGTTTGATTGAAGTAACTGGCATAATGATGACCCCTTATTACGGCAATTTTATTTATCGCTATACTATTCCTTTTGATGCAGCAGAGAGAATAGATTTGAAGAAAAATCTATCATCAAAACAAAATATTCGTGAAGTCTGTGAAGATTCTTTTCTACCTGAGCAATTTATGATAGCGAATAACTTTACCTTGGTTTACTCCTATATGGATGTAGATTATAGACCTATAGTTAACGTAACTATTAACAATGCTAGTTGCGCTTCTGCGCTTGCGCCATAAACTAAATCAACCAGCTATAAAAACTATTTGACAGTACATATCCGCCTAAGGAAATTCTAGTAATGCCTGATAAACAGACCAGCAAAATCAATCAAGACGACATCAACAAAGCCGTATGGAACGCCTGCGATACTTTTCGTGGGGTCATCAGCGCCGATACGTATAAAGACTTTATCTTAACCATGCTGTTCCTAAAGTATTTATCAGACGTCTATAGAGATGAATACAACAAGCTGGTCGAGCAGTTTGGCGACAACCCCGAACTGATCCATGCCATGATGTCCAAGCAGCGTTTTGTATTGCCTGAAGGTGCCAGCTTTTGGGACTTATACGAGCAGCGTCATCAGCCGGGTAACGGTCAGCGCATCGATGAGGCGCTACACGCTATCGAAGAAGCCAACGGCACCAAGCTCAAAAACGTCTTCCAAGACATCAGCTTTAACACCGATAAACTCGGTCAAGAAAAGCAAAAGAATGAGCTATTACGCCATCTGTTAGAAGATTTTGGCAAAGACATCCTTAATCTAAGCGTTGAGCGTGTCGGTAGCCTCGATGTGATTGGTAATGCCTATGAGTTTTTAATCAAGCATTTTGCTGCCAGTAGTGGGGCGACGGCTGGCGAGTTCTATACGCCACCGGAAGTGTCTAACTTGCTAGCGACTATCCTTGAACCTGTTGAGGGTGATCAAATCTGTGATCCTGCTTGCGGTTCAGGGTCGCTACTCATTAAGTGCGGGGCAATGGTACGCAAAAACTCAAGTTCTAAGAAGTATGCGCTATACGGTCAAGAAGCCATTGGCTCGACATGGGCACTGGCCAAGATGAATATGTTCCTACACGGTGAGGACAACCACCGTATCGAGTGGGGCGATACAATCCGTAATCCGCTGCTACTCGACAAGGACGGCAAGCACTTATTACAGTTCGATGTGGTGACCGCCAACCCGCCGTTTTCATTAGATAAATGGGGTCATGAAGATGCCAGCAGCGATCCCTATGGTCGCTTTCATCGCGGTGTACCGCCCAAGACCAAGGGCGACTATGCCTTTATCAGTCATATGATCGAAACGCTGAAACCTGCGACTGGGCGTATGGGTGTGGTCGTGCCGCATGGCGTGCTATTCCGTGCATCCAGTGAAGGCAAAATCCGTCAGCAACTCATCGAAGAAAACCTGCTCGATACGGTGATTGGCTTACCAGAAAAGCTGTTCTTTGGCACGGGTATTCCAGCGGCGATTTTGCTGTTTAAAAAGAACAAAACTGATGACAATGTACTGTTCATCGATGCCAGCAATGAGTTCAAGTCAGGTAAAAATCAAAACCAACTCACTGAGGATAATATTGCTAAAATTATTGAGACGTATAAGTCACGAGAAAGTGTCGATAAATACGCGTATCTAGCGAGCTTTGATGAGATTAAAGAAAACGACTTTAACCTAAACATTCCACGCTATGTCGATACGTTTGAGGAAGAGGCGGAGATTGATTTGGACGCGGTACGTGCTGAGCGTCTTGAGTTAAAAGTCGAATTAGAGAGTTTAGAGACTGAGATGGCAGAGTTTTTAAAGGAGTTGGGTTATGGTGCCTAATGGTTGGGAGGTCAAAAAGCTAGAAGACTTAGCATCTGTTGAGAGAGGAAAGTTCTCGGCAAGACCAAGAAATGACCCAAAGTATTATAGCGGTGAAATACCGTTTGTTCAAACTGGCGATATTGCAGGCGCAAAAACATACTTAAAATCTTACAGTCAGACCTTAAATGAAGAAGGGTTGAAAGTTAGTCGTTTATTTCCAAAAAATACGATTCTTATCACTATTGCAGCAAATATTGGTGATGTTGCAATCACTTCGTTTGATGTTGCTTGCCCTGATAGTTTAGTAGCTATTCAGCCTAAAGAAGGTACGAATGTTATTTGGCTATACTTCTATTTAGAGACATGTCAAAAAGAGCTAGATGGACAAGCAACACAGAATGCTCAAAAAAATATTAATTTGCAGGTATTAAGACCGCTTAATATTCTTACTCCACTTTTTCCAGAACAACAAAAAATCGCCAAAATTCTATCCACTTGGGATGAAGCGATTAGCACTACTGAGCGTTTAATTGAGAATAGTACCCAGCAGAAAAAAGCGCTGATGCAGCAATTGCTCACAGGGAAAAAGCGGTTGTTTAATGATGAGGGAAAAAGGTTTGAGGGTGAGTGGGAAGAGATAAAACTAGGAAGTTTATACTCTTTTAAACGGGGTAAGGGTATATCCAAAGGTCAGCTAACAGAAAATGGTAATAAATGCGTGCTGTATGGTGAACTATATACGCATTATGGTGAAGTTATTCACGAAGTTAAAAGTAGAACAAGAGAAATAAACTCTGTTAAGTCTATAAAAGGTGATGTGTTGATACCAGCATCGACAACAACTACAGGAATTGATTTGGCGAATGCTACAGCAGTTCTTGAAGATGATATCCTCCTTGGAGGAGACATCAATATTCTTAGACCTAAAAAAGCAACTGATGCAATATTTATGGCTCATCTTCTTACTCACATAAAGAAGTTCGAAATTGCTAGAAAAGGTCAAGGCATTACGATTATTCATGTTTATGGAAAAGATTTAGCAAATTTAGACGTTTTAACTCCTAAAGATTTAAAAGAGCAACAAAAAATCGCCATCGTGTTAACCAATGCCGACAAAGAAATCGAATTGCTTGAGCAGCAATTGGCTAATTTTCAGCAAGAAAAAAAGGCGCTGATGCAGGTATTGCTGACGGGTAAGAAGCGGGTGGTGGTTGATGGGGAGGTTATTTGATCTTGAGTAGGCTAGGTTAAAAGCTCAGCCTATAAACTAATATAATATTTAAAGGAGTCAAATAGTGAACGAAATTTTTACAAGTATTATAACTTCTTTAATAACCAGTGGGATTAGTATAGCAGTAGTAGTCCTTGGTCTATCAAGCTGGCTAGGAGGTGTTTGGTCAAAGAGAATAGATCGTCTAGAAAATGCTGAGATAGAGCTTAAAAAAATTGGAGAGAAAGCCACAATAGACAGTGAGGCAAGAAAAGAAAATGCAGAAATGCAAAAACAATTAGATGAGTTAAAACACCAACATCAGAAATTGTTAAATAAAGACCATGTAAACCACTCTATCGCTCAGGATACTTATGCTAGGTTCTTCTCGTCAAAAATGGATGCATATATAAAATTAGCAAATTTGAAAAGAAACTATTTATTATCTATTAAGGAGTTTGTTCATGACCCAGAAAATGGGCTACCTCTAAATGATGCTAGCACCTCTATTATGATAAGCATTAGAAATACTATTAATGAAAACTACATATACTTATCGAATAGCTTATTAGAAGTTTTTGAGACATGGAATGAAGAGTTTATAAAAATCGATAAGATTAATACTATTGATATTATGGAAAGATGGTCGGAGTTTTCAAGTATTGAAAGTGAACATGGTGCATCTGCATCTGATTTAGCAAACGAAGAAACTCAATTAACTTATCAGAAGTTTATGGAAGATCAGCCAGAACTATGGGAGAACGTTTTAAATAGAATTGATAGCGATATCAAAGAATTAAGAACAAGATATGACTTATAGATATGTAAGTTGGGGTAAAAAACCAGCTTACGAAAAAATAGCCTACAAAAAAGATTCTTTGCCGAGGGTGAGCGAGGATTTAATAGAGTACTGCTCTATCCGAGTACAAGACGAAAGCTACGCTTGAGTGAAGGAGCGAATGCAGTCTTAAAGATCATCGTCCCATGACTCGCATATTTCCCACCTTTTAAAGCATTCAGATATCGAGGCTAATATTTTTGAGCTTTTGCTCTTTATTTTCTATCAAAGCAAATTGACACTATAATAATTACCAACTAATCTATATTCAACATAACCGCCACGCTACGCCCTTTGGGTAACGCGCAACCTTGGCGGTTTTTTGTTGCCTTTTTTATGACAGTATCAGTTACAATCGATAAGACCGAACAAACGCTATGTCTCGATTTGACAGAAGAGTAGAGGTGCGTTGTACGAACCAGTGAACTACTATTAAGAAAAGTGAATCTTAAAAAGGCGTCATTTAATGTTAAAACAAGCTTTAGTGCTATTTTTCATACTACCTTTAACGGCTATGGCTGCTCCTGTAGCAGAAGGCACCTATGTCAGCGGCACTAATAAAAGAGTACACCTAAGCAGTTTTGAATATGAAGGTGCTAAACACTACGAGCTGTTTCTTGCCAATATGATTGGCGACGCTAGCTTTGTTATCGCTAGTAAAGCTAAGCCCATTCAAGATGGTAGCACTGTTATTTTTACGGTACCAGAGAGTGGTTATCTAGACTATCAGTCTAACTTAGGTTGCCAAATTGAAACGAGATTTTCACCCAATGAAATTCAGTTAAAGAACTTAAGCAATTGCACTTCTACTGAAAGGGCGTTTAACGGTTCTTACGTCTATTCGAAAAAATCTAGTATTGTTCCTAAAAAGTATCAAGGCTCTTGGGGAGACTGCGATCTCCCTAAAGCAATTCGTGAGCCAGCATTTTTAAGTGATAGCAAAGGTTCTTCAAATGGCACTCAACGCTTCGATGTTATCAAAGTAGATCCTATGTCTTCAAATGAGTTAAATGTCACAGGTGCTTTTTATTATGAAGCAGACCCAGTCATACACACGATAAATTATAAATATTTATCTGATAAGAGTGTGAATATTAAAGCTGATTGGGATGACAATTCATCGAATTATAAGAAATGTCGTGACTAGATTTACACTTCTTACTCAATACTGGTATGACTAATCTTAGCATCAACTTGACTTATTCTTGCTCACCACGCTTGTCTCTTAGCTTATGCCTAAGCAGATATTAGAGAGTAAGCGTAGATTGATCGTTGAACATCAATATACATATAGAACATGGTTGGTTTTTATATCTCACCTAAAAGGAAATTGGTAAATGGCTCAAGTCAACTTTGTGATGGTCAGAAGTCCCAAGCTTATTAAAAATAATCAGATTGGCTATGGTTGGGCGAGTGTTAGTTTTTCTCAATTTGAGACTGTTAAAGATTTAATTGACCAAGGATTCAAAGGTATCGGTAGAGGACGACAAACCAACCAAATAAAACGCTATTTTAATCTCAAGCAAGATGACTATGTGATTGTACCGTTCTCTGGCACGATCGCTATTGCTGAAGTGGTCGGGCAAAAAAGTTATCATCCGAGCACAGAAGGACTTCAATATGGGGAAAATAGAATCACAGTTAGCTACCTAAAGCATAAGGATGGCTACTTTATTCCTAGAGGTAGTCTGTCAACGGCACTTCAAAATCGGTTGAAGATTCGCACGACTATTTGTGATCTAAATGAATTCTCAGAAGAGCTGTATAAGCACATTGAGTCTATTAAAAATGACAAGCTATATACGTGGAATAACGAACAGGAGCTGAAACTACAAGAAAATACGGAGAAGTTTAAAGCGCAGCTGCTGGCGAGATTACGCAATAATAAAGGCATCAATCTACAATCTGGTGGTATCGGTCTTGAGCAGCTGATTAAAGAAATTTTAGAAGCCAAAGGCTACAAAGCTCGTATACCTGCAAAAAATGAAAAATCGGGCATACAAGATGTGGATATCATTGCCACACGTCTATCGGAGTTTTCAGATAAAACAGAAGGCATTTTTGTCCAAGTAAAACATCATGAGGGTACAACAGGGAGTCATGGTGTTAGACAGGTGGCGGAGTACGAGATCAATGAAGATGACTACACGCATATTGATAGAGTGCTCATCACAACAGCGGAATTTAAAAATACTGATTTTGCAGAACTGCATGATGTGACGGTGCTAGCAGGCGCAGATTTTATCAACTGGATATTTGATAACCTTGAACATTTATCAGAACAAAGCCTTCTGGCACTTGGTATATCGAACTTACCTACGTTGCTATGACAAAGATAAAAGGTATGTGCGACATGGGTTGTATAAACCGTCATAAGTATTCATAGATATCGAGTGATCGTACGGATGTCAGTCGCTAATGTTGACTTCTAATAATAATTTATTAAGTTCAAGCAAAGGAACAGTGAAATGGATATGGACATTACGACACAAACATTTGATGGACAAGGTGGACGTGATGAGTTTAGACGCAAAAGTATCGCTGTAAAAGCTATTAAGCTTCTAAAGTCTGATATAGATATTTCACCAATGGTAATTGATGGCAGTTGGGGCACAGGTAAAACTGAGTTTTGCCATAAACTTATCAATTTAATGAAAGAAGATAATACACACAGTGTAATTTATATTGATGCTTTTAAAGCTGACCATATTAACGAACCTTTGATGACAGTACTTGCAGAGATAATAAAAATTTTACCTAATGAACCAGCACGTAAAAGGTTTATTAAAAAGGTATTACCTACAGTTAGATTTAGTCTTAAAGCACTGGCTAAAGCAGGTGTATCTCATCTGCTAAGACAGGATTTTACAGATGTCACAAATGACTTTGATAAAGAGATTCAAAAAGCAGCTAATAAAGCTATTGATACGACGGCAGAGTTGATATTAAAAGACCACGTGGAAGCAGAAAAGAATTTGCAGACATTGCAAGCGGCTCTAACAGCGATTTCATCTCAAAATCCTATCGTCATCTTTATAGACGAACTTGATCGCTGTAGGCCGAATTTTGCAATCGATATGCTTGAGATGATAAAGCATACCTTTGATGTTAAAGATGTTAGTTTTGTACTTATTACTAATACTCAGCAACTCAAAGCTTCGATTAATCATTGTTATGGTCAAGCAGTGGATGCACGGAGATATTTAGATAAGTTTATAAAGTTTAGGTTTGAGTTATCACCGCATTCTGATAGGAGTTTCAATGCACCTGTTTTAGCAGCTAAAGAACATTTTTTTGAACTTGCACGTCAAAAAGGAATAGTAACAAGCCAAAGCCTTAATGGGGACAATTTTAAAAATGCAGTAGAAGACCTGATCAAATCCTTAAATCTATCTTTAAGAGAAGTAGAAACTTTGATATTACATATTCAGATTGCTCAAAATCTTTCTGATCCAAAAGCATTTGATAGTGAGCAGCACTTTGGAAAAATTCTATTAAATTTGGTTGGAGTTGCTCTGGTATGTTTTGAACCAGATCTACTTCGTCAAATAAAAGCAGGTATTGTTGATGCTAAAGAGTTAGGTGGATTTTTAGGTGTTGAAAGAACTCCAAATCTTTCACATGGTCGAATTCCAGAGTTAGCAGATAGGAAACCAAAGGCTTTTGAGGTTCTCATGGTTATTTTATCTAAAGACTGCAATAGGAATAAGGAAATGTATATGCCTTCAGCCATACAGTTAGGTCAGTGGGTTATATATATAGAAAATTTTATGGGGCATATCCCACATAACGGTGAAGCTAAAATTAAGTTGTTGGAAGTAGAAAGCCTAATGTCTTTTGATTAATAGGAATAAATTAGAATGCAGATCCTCAACTTCGCCGAAGAATTTAGCTCAAAGATTCCTGCCTTAACCTTGCTGACAACATTAGGCTATGAGTTTATTCCACCCAGCCAATGCAACGCCATGCGTAGCAGTAAGCTGCTAGTTGATCAGGCGAATGCTAACAAAACCACTAATCAAGTGGTGCTATTGCCCATCATGCGTGCATTTTTAGCCAAGCAAACCTTTACTTTTGAAGGTCAGGCGCATCATTTGTCAGACAGTGCCATTGATAAAATCATGCATGAGCTAAACCCTGCTATGAACTTAGGCTTGCAGGCAGCAAACGAGGCGCTATATAACGCCATGCTGTATGGCGTGACCGTGACTGAATTTATCGATGGTAAAAAAACCTCGCAGACCATCGCTCTGATAGATTGGAATAACATCGGTAATAATAGCTTTCACGTTACCGAAGAGCTGGTCGTACTCAATAGTGAGGGTACGAGTAGTCGTAGACCTGATATCGTCTGCTTTGTGAATGGTCTACCGCTGGCAGTGATCGAAGCCAAACGCCCTGACTCCAGTAGAGAGTGGCAATCGACCAATGCCCAAGCAGTGTCCCAGCATATCCGCAATCAAAAGCCAAAAGAAATCCCACATCTATTTGCCTATAGCCAGTTATTACTAGCGGTCAATGGTAATGACGGTCTGTATGCTACTTGCGGTACGCCTGAGAAGTTTTGGGCAAAATGGGTTGAAGAAGAGATCTCTGAGCCCGAGTTTCATCGTTTAAAGAACCAAGCACTCAGTCCTAAGCAAATTGAGAATTTGTTTGGTGATCGTCCTACCTCTATCAAAGAGGAGTATCAGTCATTAGTTGATGGTGATGATTTAGTCGTCACTGACCAAGACCGATTAATCATCAGCCTTTTACAGCCACAGCGTCTGCTTGAGATGACGCGCATGTTTACTTTGTTTGACAAAAAGGTTGGCAAAATTGTTGCCCGTTATCAGCAAGTCTTTGGTATCAAAGCTCTGATTGAACGTATCAGTAGTTTCGATGAAAAGGGCAGTCGTGAGGGCGGTGTCATTTGGCACACCACAGGCAGTGGTAAGTCTTTTACGATGGTGTTTTTCTCTAAAGCACTTGTTTGGTTAGAAGAACTCGCCAAGTGCCGCGTCATTGTCGTCACGGATCGTGTTGATCTTGAAACTCAGCTTAGTAAAACCTTTGCGTCAGGCGGCGTGCTTAGTGATCGCGACAAAACGGGTGCCATGGCAACCTCTGGTCGCCGTCTAGCACAACAAATCGGTCACGGTAACGAGCGCGTTATTTTCTCCATTATTAATAAGTTTGGTTCAGCCGTTAAGTATGATGAGTGCTATAACGATAGCCCAAATATAATCGTCATGGTCGATGAAGGTCATCGTAGCCAAAACGGTGAGAATAATATTCGCATGAGCCAAGCCCTGCCAAACGCTGCCTTTATTGCCTTTACCGGAACGCCATTACTTAAAGATGATAAAACCGAAAATAAATTCGGCAGCATCATCCACTCTTATACCATGCAGCAAGCGGTCAAAGACAAAACCGTTACCCCACTGTTATACGAAGAGCGTATCCCTGAGCTCAATACCAATGACCAAGCCATAGATAGCTGGTTTGACCGTATTACCCAAAAGCTCACTGATGATCAAAAGAGTGACCTCAAACGTAAGTTCTCCCAAAAAGGTCAAATCTATCAGGTTGAGGGACGTATCGAGCTGATCGCTCATGATATATCTGATCACTTCCAAAACTTTAAACAGCAGCATCTCAAGGGTCAATTAGCTTGTGACTCTAAAGCCTCAGCTATTCGCTATAAAATGGCATTAGATAAGATTGGCAAAGTGACTTCAGTGGTCGCTATGTCACCACCTGATACGCGTGAAGGGCATGACACCGTCGATGGCGAATCAAAAGACATCGTACAAAGATGGTGGCAAGATAATGTGGCCAATGAATATGGCGGTGATGAAAAAGCCTATACCAAAGCCATTATAGAAGCCTTTAGTCAGGACGATGGTCCTGACATTATGATCGTCGTTGATAAGCTATTAACGGGCTTTGATGAGCCAAAGAACACCGTTTTATATATTGATAAGCCTTTAAAGCAGCATAACCTCATTCAAGCCATTGCACGGGTGAACCGCTTGCATGAGAAGAAACGCTTTGGTTATCTGATTGATTATCGTGGCATCTTAAAAGAGCTAGATGTCACCATCGAGAAATACCAAGACTTAGCGGAACGTACGCAAGGAGGTTTTGATATCGAAGACCTCAAAGGTCTTTATAACGCCATGGATACTGAGTACAAGCAGCTGCCAAGACTACATAGCGAGCTGTGGGCTATCTTCTCATCGGTAAAAAACAAGCAAGACGGGCAAGCATTAAGACAAGTGCTTGCACCAAAAATGCAGGAAATAGATGGCAGAGTGGTTGATACCAAGCTAAAAGAACGTGATGACTTTTATGCTGCTTTAACTGAATTTTCTAACGCCATGAAAATTGCATTGCAATCGGCGTCCTTCTTTGAAGACAAATCATTTGATAGCAAGCGCGATCGCTACAAAGCCGATCTAAAAGCCTTTGTTAATCTACGTAAGCAAGTGCGCGAGGATGCTGATGAAACCATCGATTACGATGAGTATGAAGCGGATATTCGAAGCTTGCTTGATAAGCATATCGCTGGACTTGAGGTTCGTGAGGCAAAAGGTGCATACTTGGTTGGCAACTTAGGTAAAGATGTTAAGCCTGAAGAATTAAGCGATGATGAAGCCCGTAACCAAACGGATAAAATCACTGGTCGGGTGACCAAGATGATTGAGCAGGATTTGGCTGATGACCCTTATGCCCAAGAGTATTTTTCTAAATTGCTTAAGCAAGCGATTGCGGATGCCAAAGCCATGTTCGATGCACCAGTGAAGCAGTACATGATGTTTGCTGATTTTGAGCAAGCTGTCAAAGACCGTGATGTCGCCGATGTACCAAATGAGTTTATCGATAATAGCGGCAAATTAAACAAACATGCTCAGGCGTATTTTGGTCTGTTTAAGCACTTATTTGATACTGATTTCTTGATAGATAAAGAGTTAGATAACGACAAGCTAGTTGCTTACGCCTTTGAGATTGATAATATTGTTAAGACAGCAGTGGCTGAGTATTCTATTAACCCAGCAGAAATTGAAAATGCTATTAGTGTCAAATTGCTGCCGATGTTATTTATGGATTTGGGTATCGATAAAGCGCAACAGCTCATTGAGGAAGTGCTAAAGATTACCCGTCTTGGACTTTCAAGAGATAAGTAGCCTAAGAGCAGCAAGAGGGTAGTAGGTAATGACTGAGAATGGCGTATTTTATTATGGTCAAGATAAGATTGATTATGAAGTCGTGCGTAAAGAAGCAACTTATAAAGAAAAGATAAATAAGCCTGAAAGCGACAAGCTGATTGCTAAAAAGGCTAAGCCTCGAAAAGTAGTCATTAAAGTACATCCTGATCAGCGTGTGGTTGCCACCGCACCTATCGATGCCAGCGAAGAAGTAATACATAACGCGATGATGAAGCGTGCTCGCTGGATATGGCAAAGCCTACAGGACTTTGCCAAGCAACAAGATCATGTATTACCTAAGCGTTATGTTAGCGGTGAAACCCAGTTTTATCTGGGTCGTCGTTATGTGTTAAAAGTGATAACCGATGCAGAAGCTAACGATGTGATAAACAGTACTGTGAAGCTTAGTCGCGGTAAGTTGAATGTAGAATTGTCTCAAAGTGATTCTAGGTTGGACGATGAAGAACGAGCCGCTCTCGTAAAAAGCCTTATTGACAAATGGTATAAAAATAAATTTAGGTCGATCTCTAGAGAGAGGCTTGAAGCCTTGCTGCATAAGGCCTCATGGGTTGATAGTAGTCCTTCAATAAAATTAATGACTATGAAAAAGCAATGGGGGAGCTGCTCAATTAAAGGCAATTTAATATTAAATCCTCATTTAATAAAAGCCCCAAAGGAGTGCATTGATTACGTGATATTGCATGAGCTGTGTCATATAGCTGAGCATAATCATAGCGAGAACTTTTGGCGCCTATTAACGCAAGTAATGCCGAACTGGAAAGAGGTGAAGGCTAGGCTCGACGGGATGGCTGAGTTTTACTTGAATGAGTAAAATTTGGAGCTAGATAGTTTAAGATGGTTTTTTGGAAAAGTATCAGCCTCCGATATACTCGAGGCGCTTCACTACAGCATCCGCTTTAAGGTGTTATCCTTTTTAATGTAATGATGATACAAAGCCATAGCAGTGTGGACAATGATTAGTGCTGTCAGCATCCAAGCCAGTGGTGCATGCAGTTGACCCAGCGTTGCCGCCCAAGCAACCTTTTCACCTTCAGCAAAGATATCAAAGCCGAATGCGGTTAGGCCATAGCCTCCACCAATCATTATCATGATTCCAGCTAGCGGCAGCAGTAACATACACGCGTAAAGCAAACCATGACCAGCGATAACCAGCTTGGCAGTGGTTGGCTCGTGTACTGGACGTTGATGGCGTTGCGAAGCGACCCACATCAGTCTCAGGACAACTAATACGAGCAATAGAACACCAATAGAAACATGCCAAGGCACTAACGTCTGACCGATCCAATGCTCGCCGTCGCTGATACGGTCAGTGAACTTAAGTAACTGCCAGAAGATTAATACTGTCATACTCCAGTGAAAAAATTTGCTAATGCGACCATAGCGCTCTTTCGAATCAATATTCATAACCTTTTCTTCTTGTATTGGCTGTGATGCTCAATTAAGCCCATTCGATAACAAGCGTCTCTTTGCCAGCCATACGTAGCAAATGATCACTGACAACTTGCTGTAATTTTGGCAACTGCTCGGTATCACTTTTGAGTGTTACTATCAGTAAGTCAGTACAATACATCTGACAGACACCCATGGGCAGCTCAATCTCACCTTTATCTGAGCTTAGGGTAACGGGCAGCTTATGTGCCCAGTGCTTGCACAGTCGATTCATTATTTGCTGCGGATTTTGTGTTTGTATCGTTGCGCTAGATGTTAGCATAATTAAATACCCTTATTATTAATGATAGAAACTTACCGTCTAAAACTCGTTAAGCAATACTTTCTACAATACCACCTTCAACCCGTAGTGCTGAACCCGTGGTTGCGCTCGCTTGTGTTGAGGCAATATAGACACTCATGTTGGCAATTTCTTCAGGGGTTGCAAAACGCTTAAGTAGCGTTGATGGACGGTTCTCATCTAAGAATACGCCTTCCATCTCCTCCGCTGAGACGCCGCGCTCATCCGCCAGTTCTTGCATCATGGCTTTTGCGCCCTCGGTTCGAGTCGGTCCTGGCAAAATACTATTCACTGTCACACCGCTGCCCGCTAACACTTTGGCAAGACCACGTGATACGCCTTGAATAGCTGCTTTAGTCACGCCGTAGTGCACCATTTCAGCTGGGATATTCAATGCCGATTCACTAGAGATAAACTGAATACGACCCCAACCTTTTTCCTTCATTGCTTTTGCATAATGCCGCGACAGACGGACACCGCTCATGACATTAATTTGGAACATCTCCTCCCAAGCATTGTCATCAATATCAAAGAAAGGGGTGGCGCCATAAATCCCTAGATTGTTCACTAAGATATCTACTTCTGGCAAGGTGTTGATAATTGTCTGACAGCCACCAGCCGTCCCCGCATCAGCAACAATGCCTTTTATATTATTGGCATCATTAACAGCATCAGCTTGTTGAAGCTGTTTGATCGCCTCATCAACGCCAGCTTGATCGCGACCAACGATAGTGACTTGTGCGCCAGCTTTGGCAAGACCTGTTGCAATAGCGAGGCCAATACCCGCAGTTGAACCTGTGACGAGTGCTGTTTTTCCATTAAGGTCGATGTTCATAATATTTCTCCGTTTATAAATAATTTTTGTCTATGTATGTTTGCTGCTTTGTGAGTATCAGTTTATAAAGAATTAAATGAATATCAGATTAATAAATTTAGCCAAACTGAAAGGCTGAAATCTGAGTTTTCATGACTTGCTGAGAATATGTTTTCTTACCTCTATCTGTTCCTGCTGCCCCTACGGCAACCATTAAAGGTAGCAAATGCTCCTCCGCACCTAATAGATGAGAATCCAATGCATGAGGTGCCTCTGGCCAATTAGCAAGCGCTGCAAAGCGCTCATCTGCATTAGCTGCAACTGCTGTCGTTAGCCACTCGTCAAATATTACTGACGGTGCGGTAAAACTCGAATCACCATAGCCGCGCATATTATGAAAGCTCATACCACTGCCTACGATCAACACGCCTTCATCACGTAGTGAGGCAAGCGCTTGGCCCGCTCTTAGATGTACTTTTGGGTCTAAATCATGACGCAGAGATAGCTGTACTACTGGAATATCGGCGTCAGGGAACATCAGTTTCAGTGGAATAAACACCCCATGATCAAAACCTCTGGAACTGTCCTGCTTATTGCTTAAACCAGCATCGATGAGCAAATGACCAATCCGCTCAGCCAGTACTGGCGCACCAGCTGCTGGATAAGTCAGCTGATACGTATGCTCAGGGAAGCCAGAGTAATCATAAATCAGCTCAGGCTGCTTGCTGGCAGTAATACTAAACTCCCGCGTTTGCCAATGGGCACTGACTATTAAAATAGCTTTGGGACGCTCTGGCAAACCATTTGAGCTATTAGTTAAAAAGTCAGCCATCTGATCCCAAGTGTCTGCTGGTTGCCAATCCATAAAAAAACAAGGCCCGGCACCATGAGGTATAAACAATACAGGTTGCTTGACTGTGGTTGATTCATTATTCATGAACTTTACTCCTTTATCTTGCTAAATATGTTCAGGCCCTGTGGGCACGATTCCATTGGGATTTAACGCTTTGATAGAGTAATAGCCTGCTTTGATGTGCTTGATACTCACCGTCTCTGAAATGCCATCAAGCGCTAAGATTCGTAGCATATAAGCATGTAGAGAACTCATATCTTTGATCAAGTTACGGTTGCATTTAAATAGACCGTGATAAGCGGCATCAAAACGTACTAAAGTCACAAACAGTCGAATATCTGTTTCCGTCAGCTGCTCACCAAATAGATAATGACGACCATCACTCAGGCGCGCCTCAAGCATATCTAAGGTGTCAAATACTTGCTGATAAGCTTCTTCATAAGCCCCTTGTGTCGTCGCAAATCCTGCTTTGTATACGCCGTTGTTTAAATTCTCATAGATAACTAAGTTTAGGGCTTCGATATCATCAGCAAGCTCTTTTGGAAACAAGTCAACGTAATTTGGCACGAGTTCTGTAAAAGCGGTATTTAGCATACGTAAGATATCAGCAGACTCATTATTAACGATAGTATTGGTTTTTTTGTCCCAAAGCACAGGTACAGTCGCGCGTCCGGTAAATTGAGGGTCTGCTTTGGTATAAAGTTGATGAGCAAATTGGGCATGATTAATAGGATCACTGTCAGCACCGTCAAAGCCACCAAACTGCCAGCCTTGATTGCCAAGCTGCGGATTGACCACGGTAATATCGATTATATCTTGCAGACCTTTTAACTGACGTGCCATCAAGGTACGTGAGGCCCAAGGGCAAATCAGCGCTACGTATAGATGATAGCGGTCTTTTTCTGCTTTAAAGCCCCCAGTACCCGTTGGTCCTGCTTGTCCATCAGCAGTAATCCAATGACGGAACGATGAGGTTTGACGAATAAAACGCCCTTGTTCGTCTTCTGCTTGTACCGGTTGCCAGTCTTCAGTCCAATTGCCATTGATTAACATAATACTTACTCCTAGTCAGATGATTGCTTTTAAAAAGCATGACCCTACTTTACCATCAACATAAAAAAAGAGTAAGATAGGTGATATTGATTAATTAACAACATATCGTTGATAATGGCTTTATTGTTCAATTTCGATAGTTAAAGAAAAACAGGGCAAAATATGGATAGAATCGATGCGATGCGTGCCTTTGTAGCGGTGGTGACCGAAGGCAGCTTCACTAATGCGGCAAATACTCTGCAACTGTCACCTCAATTGGTGAGCAAATATGTCTCTAAGTTGGAGGAGCAGCTAAATAATCGTCTGCTGAATCGTACCACCCGTAAAGTAAGCCTCACCGAAGCTGGTAGTCATTACTTTGGTCATGCGCAGCAGATTTTATTGAGTATGGATGATATGGAGTCGCAACTAAGTGGTTTGCAGCAAAACCCTAAAGGTGTGTTGCGCATAAGTGCGCCAGTATCTTTTGCTTTAAAACATATGGCTAAATTAGTCACTGACTTTCAGATCCGTTATCCATTGGTCACAGTCGATCTACAATTGACTGATCGTAAAGTCGATATTGTTGAAGAAGGGTTTGATATTGCACTGCGTATAGGTCAACTGAAAAGCTCATCACTTATTGCGAAGGAAGTGGCACCTATTCGTGTGGTTCTGTGTGCGTCGCCTGAATATTTGAAAAAGCATGACACACTCGATAAGCCTGAAGATTTAGAGAATCATCGCTATTTACATTATAGCTATATGAACATGGACGCGAAGGAAGAGGTCTACCAATTATTAAAGGCGAAGATTCTCAAGCAAGGTAGTGAGTTTCTTAGTAATAACGGTGATGTGTTGGTAGAAGGAGCTATTGAAGGTGCAGGATTGGTATTACAGCCGACATTTATTGTCAGTGAAGCAGTTAGCAGTGGCAAGCTGGTGATAGTATTGCCTGAACTTGAACCTAAACGCTTAGGTTTATATGCCGTCTACGCCCATAGAAAGCTACTACCGCACAAAGTCAGGTGTTTTATCGATTTTATGGAAGGCTATTATGGAGCGCCGCCTTATTGGGATGAGTCTATAGCCAAAAGCCAGTCGCTCAGTAATACGTGAGGCACTGGATAACTAGCTTCTCCTAAGATAGATGCGGCTTGCTATTTTTTATGCTACTACACTTTACAGCGGTTGAGATATTGCTGTTAGTATCCGCTTGTAACTATCCCCTAAACTAACACAGCGATTATTTTATTGGGACGTTATGAATCCACGTATTTTTTAAGTCCAGCGCAAGCACATATCACTTGGATTCTAAAGGGCGTTGATGGTATTGAAAAAGACTATGAGCATTTTTCGCCACCATTTTTGTTAGCCTTGGACGAGGTGTATAACAAAATTCGCAATCTAAATTACCGCTACATGCCTGCTGGTACGTTGTTCCCTGAAGAGGTGCAGCAGTACGACCTCTATATCATCCGTGAAGCATTAAGTAATGCCATTGGTCATCAAGACTATCGTCTGGGTAGACTAGCTGACTTTGATAAGATGCTGACTAATAAATTACCGCAAGTACTAAATGATAAACAGCGTAAAAACAAGGTGCGTAATCTATTACAGAAAATGTGCCGTGATAGCCTAGTGGCTTCTAAAGATCAAACTTGGTATCTTGCAGATAGCTAGAAGTGGCTAAACGTAGCTAGGTGCGGTTAAGGACAGCAAAAAAATAAGCCGCGTAGTGCGGCTTATTTTCTATCCTTGATCAGTGAATCCGATCAGCCATCTTACTCTCAATCCAAGCAGCCACTTCGCTTTCTACCCATGCTACACGTCCCTTTGATAGCTTTACTTGAATAGGGAAAGTAGGATCGTAGCGTTTAGATTTCTTGTCTAGCATATCGTAAATGGTAGTACTGCTAAGTCCTGTATGGTACGTTACTTCTTTTAATGGCAACATTCGTGGTAAGCATAATGCACTGAGATTAGCGGTGTTGTTTTGGTCATTAATATTCAAGTTTTCCATGATTGCTCCTTATAAGTGAATGAGAGTGTTTCCTCTCATACAGTTACCGAGTCCCATATTTTTTTACGGCATCCCATTCAGACCAATGGTTAGCCTTAAATCAATCAATAAAAAAAGGAGCTGAATAGTCAGCTCCTTCTTATACCGCATATCTTCCTCAATTTCTTTAGCTTACAGCTGTCACGCTTTGCCGCAGCCCTTGCTCAATGCTAGTCACGTTATGAGTGGCTAACCCGTTCTGATAACTCCCCTGTTGGCTATTGCTTACGTCATCTGTCTCCATGGGATAAAATTCTTCAGCCACATCAAGTAAGCCATCGTTATCAATTTCAAAGGATGAATTGACGTAACCCTGTTTTGCAGCCTCTTCTAGCGCTGCTTGATCAAAGCCGTGTTCGCTAAGCTCCGCATCAATTGCCTGCGCATCTTGCACTGCTTGCTTTAGTGTCACACCATCACGCAGCGTTAAATCGACAAAGTAAATTGGCGTCCGATAGCTTTGTGTGGTGCTTTTGCCTCTTAGGGTTAATTGCAGTGGTAAGCAGGACAGCTTATTACCTGACACCGCAGCAAAGTAGCTCAGCCGTGCGGCAAGCGTGCGAATACTATTAAAGCCTGTGGTGCGAAAGATAAACGTGCCTAACTCGTCGTCTTCACTGAGATTAACGTACAAGCGACCATATGGTTTACAAGCACCGCCTTGCGCTAATGGGCAACGATCAGGTGATGGGCAAGGCAGTGTTTCCACGCCATTGTTTGTACGGCGTTGACACTGCTCACCGTCACCCACGCATAGTGGCCGTCCGGTTTGTCTATCGAACAAGGTGTACTCAGCTCGCAGGTTTAGCTCAGGATCGTTAAACAACATGCGTACCGGTATGTGTCTCAGCTTACCGTTACTGTGCTCGCGTAGCTTTTCATCTAGTGGATGATTGATCCAGCCATCCTTGTTCTGCACTTGACTGGTAATGGTGAATTGATCGTCTTTAGCAGGCAAACGCTTACCATCTTTTTGAATGACACGTCCAATACTGATACGACCTAGAACTGGTGGGGTTATGGTTAGACCTTTAATCATGATGATATTCCTTATAGTTTTAATAAAATGTGTTTAGCCATAAAAAAGCCCACCGATTAGGGTGGGCAGTTATGCGCTTGTTTTGGTTAAGTGTAGTAGGTTTCTGCTTAATCGTTCAAAATGACGAAGCGGCGACTACCTTGCTTGGTTTTACTAAATTTAGCCAACAGCTCAGGATGCGCTTTGATAACGGCCTTGCTATCAAGACCGATACTATCTTTCGAGCGTTTCCAAGAAATAGCGCCTTTTTCAAACACAGCGACTTCATCAGCTGCAATCAGTGTTTGCAGCTGATGCTTTACCTGATCATGGCGCTGCTCTAGCTCTTGCATGTAATCACGATAACTCAGCAGTTGCTCAAATAACTTATTGGCACCATCGTCATCTCGTAGATCAACCTTGCTTGACGGCTTAGGCGTTGGATAAAGCAGCTTTAAGGCTTTGGCAGCTGACTCGCTATGATCAGGCGTTGGTGGGGTGTCGGTCTGCACGTATTGCCAGAACTGACGCTCATGCTCCATGATGGACTCAATCAAGCGCTCATCACGCTCAACCTTGTATATCTTGGCTTCATGTCCACAAAGTAGCACACAGATATGCGCCGCAGTTTTACCAGTGACCGCCAGCTGATGCTGCACTTGGCAGGTGACGTATAACGGCACGCCATGCTTCCAGAGCTTGGCACCATGTTCACCAGCGGTTTTACACTCTAAAATCTGTACCTCATCATTGCCTGTTACTGCATAATCTAAATTGGCTAGCATAAAGTGCTTGTCAGGGTCGGCGTGTTGCAAGACGGCATTTACCCGACGAACTTTATTACCTGTATGCTCTTGGTAGTATTTAGCGACCATTGGTTCAAGCGTATTACCCCAGTACAATGGAGAATAACCCTCAATACTCTCATCAATGTTTGAGCTCATGCGTCCCGTCTTAATCATCCATAGCTCAAGCATGGATAGGTACGGATGAATCCCACATGCAGCGGCAGCATCAGAGCTACCAACACCTTGCTTTCGAACGGCTAACCAGTCTTCACGGCTCAAGCCCTTGGTACTGACAAGACGTTTAGCGTTGGTTGATTGAGTCGATGGCACCAAAGGCGTTGGGTGCTCAATGTTGGCTTTCGTGTTTGAAGGTATGCGCATTGTTTTTGCTTTAACAGTTGAACGCTTTGCGCGTCTTGGCTGAGTAGTGCTGTGTAGTGCGATCATGTTCATGGCAAATTCCTTAGATAAATTGATTATTGGTATTCAATGAAATAAGCGACATAAAAAACCACGCTCGAAGGCGTGGTTGATTGTATTGTCAGATTTCAAATGTGACTGGTTAAGCCAGCATCAGTAAGGATTCCTCTAAACCCTTTTGTTTAAGCTTAGCGCCAGAGCCAAACCAAGCGCCATCTAATCGATGGTCTCTCGACATCGCCCTACGTTCGTGATCGACGTATTCCGTAATACTGCACAGCAGACCGTAAGCAGTATCTTTGGCCGCATCTAGATCGGCTCCGCGACCTTGACCGTTAAACATGTTCATCACCTGATTCATGGCTTTAGCATTGGGCACGGCGTCTTTCTCTTTCTTAGCACTGTTAAACAGAATGATGTCATTGTCCTGATCGTTGAATACACGGCTTAAATAATTGGCGGCTTCTGCTTGAGTCACACGGCGCTCAGATAACTGCTTCATCTCATAGCTGTGTTCATCCCATTGTTTAACTGACACGCCTAGTTGCTGCTTGACCTTGTCCGCATCAAAGGAGGTGCTATGCGGTACTTTTACTGCGCCTCCGCTTCCGTTAGCTAAGCTGATTGCTAAGGTGTTATTACAGACCACACGGATCGATGTGAACTGAGCAGTAGTCGCTAGCGTGCCATCACAAGCGGTGGCCAGTAACAAGTAACCATTACTGACATCTTTACCCTTAAGCGTTGCTGACTGCCCTGTACGAGCCAATGCCCACATCTTACGACCGCCCTTTAAGATTCCTGCCGTTTCAAGCTCAAATTCAGACTGCTCGGTAAGATCACGATAGAACTCTAGAATCTCACGCGGCTGTACTTCCTGATAGCGTTGACTGACCACCGATAACGGCTCAAAGTTATCACTACGGTACAACACCTTTTGCTCAGTAAAGGGCAGAATCAGGTTATGCCCTTTGTCATTGTTTGCCATATAACTGACGTCTGAGGATTCTATACGCCAGTCCATACCCGCTTGCTTTGCCCAGATCTCGATAGGCTGCTTGGGAGCAAGCTCATTACCCAAGCCATGCCAAGGGGTTTCGCCAACGTATGCCATTGATTCGATTAAATGTGCCATGATCATTATCCTTTTAGATTTGATTAGAATTATGGGTTATATGGATAAGTTAAATACTGAAAGTTCTTGAGCAGGTATTGCAGGTGTAACTGGGCTTTGCTGCCAAAACGAGTAAGGGTGGCTGTTGAAGCTTGTCTTTAGCCAAGTTAATAGCAGAAGCCAGTGCCGTTCCTACCACCACACCGATTGCTGAATTGATTTTGTAGTACTTACAGATACTCACACCAAGACCTGATAGGGCAGATTGTGAGCACAGCTGTTCGAAGATATTAAAGGGGCTGTCAGTATCGGTAGTGCTTCTGACGTTCGCTGAATGACAGTGTGGGCAAATGGGTCTCATAAATAGCTCCTTTTAGATTGCGCATAAAAAAAGGCCTGCGATTAAGCAGGCCTTTGATTAGGATGGATTGGGGTTAAACAGTCAGGAGAGCGATGCTTCCTGACTGATCTCATAGGAATACTATATATCTAAAAATATTTTGATATGGGCAAGGCTCTGTTTTTTACTTTTCTTTAAATTCACCATGTCCAAATGTTTGCATCTTAGGCACCCAAACTTTAAGTTTTTGTCCGTATTTGTCAGACTTTGTCAAATACCCTGCTACAGTAAAAGCGTTCTCAACCTCCCTAGGGTTATCACGGTGTATTCTACCAATACCTAGCTTTCCATCTTTTCCATAAGTGCGCTTGGTTTCAGCATCGTTAGAGTTATGATAGGTACCGACGCCCTTTGTGATCTCTTGCCACTTCTCACCTATCGCTTTAGCGATATACCAGTCAGAATATCTTTTTGAATTATCATACGTTAAAACTAAATGGCAGTGAAAACCACCATCTTTATAGCCTTGCTCTAATGCCCATGCATAACCAGTTTTATGTTTGAAACAAGAGTCTTCCGTAGTAATAAGCCTTCTGAGTTTTTTTATATGATTATGGAAATCAAAAATAGTTACATTATGACGTTGGTCTTTTAAATACTTTAGCTCAATAAAGATAATCAATACTCTTGATCTATTTTCAATTAAACTTTTAAAGTATAAGTCCAAGCCTTTTTTATTCTTTTTTTCTTGATAAATCCAATCATATTTCTCTCTCATGATACTATTTTTATAGTCCAAAAGCTCTGTAATGAGCTTTTGGGTCATCTCATAATCCCAAATAACATCGTAAGGATGTGTAGTGCCAATAAAAATAATGGAACTGTTAATAAGTGCGTTAATAGCTTGAGAGTAATTTGCAGTATCATGTAAGTAATACATGAGCATGAACGGACGATATAACTCGTTCAATTTATTTTGAAAGCTTTTACAACTAAGATTTTTGAATAACACGTTTTTAACGAGTTTATCGACATCACTGGTAAGTCTAGATTGATCAGTAGTGAGATATGACATTGTAGTACTCCTATGAAATTAATGGTTCATAGGGTTTTAGTAAATTGTATTATTATAATGCTAGTAGCTAAGAGAGTAGCTCTTAGCTAAACAATGACCAGTTAAAAAATACTGATATATATTGATATTGTAATACCAACCTAATACAGCTTGCTTAATACTTTGTTATTTAAAGGCTACCTTGAAATCTTATATGATTTGCTAGAGGAAAATCCTTATTTCTCTAGAAATATTATCGAGGATAGTTACCTGAGAAATAGCATCATACATCTAAGCTTCTATTATAATGAAAATCCTTCAGTTTATAAGGTTCGAATGGCCGTTAACGCTATAAAAATATTATAAAGATAACGGGTAAATATTACTTTTTTATTATATAATTTCTATTAAAATTCTAGAACCATAATACTAAAATATCACTCGTGATATTACCATTTAACAACATAAAGAGCCTTGTATGTCATTACAATTTAATAATGAAAACTCTCAAGTGAGATATAACAATAAAAGTTATTTTGATAAAAACATCAGGTCTTTAACAGAAAGACAAGTTAAATGGATGCAAACATATCTAGCTTATAAAGTGAATGTTAGCTTTTCAAGTAATGGATCAAGTGACCGTCATGAAGAATTAATGAACCAACTATCTAGACATGAAAATTTTAAAGACTATGTGTCTGATGCTTATTCGGAAATGACTTATAAACTTGTGCCTGAACAGAATTTTGAATGGCTTGTCGATAATTTAAGAAGCCAGATTTTCGTTTTGAACATTTTAAGTAAAGAGAAGGGTTATATTTATTTTGACATAAATAGTAATAATTTAATGGAGGAGATTTATAGTTTCTTTGATAATAAAGATAATGCTAATAATTTGGAATCTAAAATATTTTTACTAAGTGATATGCAGAAAAGATGGTCTTCTATTATTAGGAGTGAAAACTATTCTAAATGGCTGGTTGAAAGTGATATATTACATATAGAGTGGACTAAAGATTATTTAAGAAAGGTTGGTATTTACAATAAATCAGTAAGAAATAATAAATCTTCAAAGGAAACGAGAAACCATATTTTGGCTTCTTTGGATCTTATAGATCATCCAGTATCTGAGATTATGAATGATAATTATATTAATTACAGATCAAGCGATCGTAAAGAAATAATTATTGATAAAATGAAACGAGCTTGGAGCCAGCAAAAATACCGAAGCGCTGGTAAAACAAAAAAGGCGTATCACCTACCACTGACAAAAAAAACCAAAGCTAAATTAGAGAAAATGGCTCAAGTACAAGGGCTGTCAGAGACAGCCATGCTTGATATATTAATTAATCGCTTTTATGACCTAGATTACGTCGATGTTGATGGCAAGGAGTTATACTAACGCTTATTAATATATCCTTGTAGCTCATCTGCTGTGATTCCTTGATCTAACAATGCTTTAATCAGATCCTGCTTATCAGCGTTTTGTAATAAGTTAGGCTGCTTACTTTTCAGGGACTGTTCAATTTGCAGCCGCGCTGTCTGAAAGTCTACGACCTCGCCTGTACCTCTGAGCAGGTCTAAAAAGTCTGCCCAAACTTGCATAATCTTACGACGCTCTTCTAAGTGCTGCGCGTGGTTATAAACTGCGCGAATACTGCTTTTTTTATCATGCGCCATCTGCTTTTCGATTGCATCACCCATGTAACCAAGCTCGTTTAAGTTAGTTGAGGCGATGTGGCGGAAGCCATGCCCAGTTTGTTTACCCGCATATCCAATTATGTCTAGCGCATTATTAATGAACTCTGCACTATAAGGCTGGTGCATGCCTGTATTGTAGAACACGTATTCATATTGACCCGTAATTGTTTTCATCTCCTCTAGTACTGCTAGCATTTGATCAGATAAGGGAACGACGTGCTTACGCGCGATTTTTAGGTTATCAATATCGACCCGCCATAGGCGGTTGGGAAAGTCGATGTGTTCCCACTTCATCATACGCAGCTCGATAGTGCGACAGAAAGAGTAGGCTAGAAACTTCATGGCTAGGCGTGTCTGATCGTGACCATGATAGCTCTCAATATCTTGCAGGAGTTTGGGTAGCTCTTTAAGGTCAACGTGCTTCATGTGCTGGCTTTTGGCTTTAGGATAAAGCTCTTTGAGGCCCTCCGTATGAATCGTATCGATTAAGCGCTCTCTCTTAGCTCTCCTAAGAATATTAGTAATAAGGTCAATCGTACGTCTAGTTACTTCTCTTGGGGGTGAGCCTTCATCGGTTGTCCTATTCTCTATCTGATCTGCCATGAATTTACAGTCTTCAAAGGTCACATCCCTCAAAGCTATACCATTAAAGCTAGGTATGACGTCTTTGTGCATACGGTTGTAGTCTTGCTGGTAGGTGCGAGGCTTTACGTTGCGCTCACGCTCCTCTAGCCATTCAAGCGCATAATCATTGAACATTTTAGCTTGCTCATTTGCAAGCTTATCTTGACGTTTTTTATTCTTGGGATTGATCCCACTAGTTACTAAAGCTTTGATATCAGAGTTCGCTATTCTTGCTTCTGCTAAGCTTATCTGTGGGTATGCACCTAAAGTAGTTTTCTGCTGCTTACCATCAAAACGATATGCGCTTATCCAAGTCTTCGTTCCTGAGCTACGTACTAATAGCTGTAGCCCTTGCTGATCGCTATATTTATCTGGACGGGCAGGGGTACAATTATCAGTTGGTTTGAGCTTACGAATTTTGGCATCACTTAACATGTTGGTCTATTCCTATACCTACGAGCTATATGCTTAAAGCGTTAAGAGGGTTATGTTGGTCTACAGCATATAAATCTAGATCGAATGTTGGTCTAATTACGGCGTATATGAATAATAGACCAACGAATAGACCAACACAAGCGACGGGATAGGTGTGTCACGTTGGGTTGAATTGGGAAAATAGCAGGCATAAAAAAAACGCTAGACGCGTTATTTATAAAGGGTTTGATTGGTATATGGGTCGAATTAGGGAAAGGTGGGAAAACTAATATTTTATAAGATTGGCGGTGAAGGAGGGATTCGAACCCTCGATACGCTATTAACGCATACACACTTTCCAGGCGTGCGGTTTCAGCCACTCACCCACTTCACCGTTTTTAGACGGCTTAGTATAGCTGATACTGTCTAGAATGTCACGACTTGCACCTTATCTTTCTTTATTTACAAACGCCTGCTAGGATAGCGTATACGTAATGACAAGCATAGATGGTTGAAAGTTGAATGATAAGTTTCGGTAGGCTCAATGCCCGTTTGAAAAACAGTATTACAATGACCGTGATTGCGGTAGTCGTAAGTATAACTTCAGCGCATGCTGATGACTTTACTCAGTGTAGCGAGTCCTTTTATGGCGGTGTCTATCCTGAGTTTATCAATACCAAGCTAAGCAACAAAACCCAAGCTTTATGCATGGATGGTTTTGCCGTTATGTATTCTGGCGTGTCACGTACACCGCTTTGGTCGGCAGAATATTTGGATCGCAAGCGTTTACAACAAGCAAAAGAAATTGATCGTGAAGACAGCTTTCATGAAGAAAGTAGGTTACCAAAATCCGCACGCGCCTCATTGTCCGACTATTCAGGCTCTGGCTATGATCGCGGGCATTTAGCGCCCAATGCCGATATGGCGAATCGCAGTCAACAATATGATAGCTTTAGCCTTGCCAATATCGCCCCGCAGTCTCCGCGCAACAATCGCTATATCTGGCGTAATATTGAATCAGCCACTCGCTATTTGACCCAGCAATATGGAGAGGTTTATAGCATTACAGGAGTAGCCTTTACTGGCAAAACAACCAAGCAACTGGCAGATCGTGTACTGGTGCCCAGCCATTTTTTCAAAGCTGTCTACATACCAGCGATTAATCAAGCAGGGGTCTATTATGCACCAAATGATGAGTCGGAGCGCATAGAGGTTATTAGTGTTGATGAACTCTCGACTAGAATTGGTATCGATGTGCTGCCCGTCTTGGATGCCAAAACTAAAACACAGGCATTCGATCTGCCATTAAAGGCGGGTGAAAGCTCCGAGTTGCCCGATGAGCCAACAGAAGAGCCGGCTTGGATGCTGTTTGTTTGGGCGATTCTTGAGTGGATAATCGCCCAATTGCAAGCATAATGCCTTTGTGACACGAGTCTATATATAATAAAAGGCACAAAAAATCCAAAAATTACGCAAGATATCGTTAATAAAAAGGAGAATCAAATGATTGATCCATTTGCCAATGACCAGCAAAGCATGCAAATCGGTGAGCTGGTCATCGAAAACCAAACAGATAAAATTATTATATATGGCGATATTGATTTGACTCTTGATGCTACTGGATATAAGCAAGCACAACAGTTACATGAGTTAACAAGCAAGATTATTCAGGCATTTGAAAATAGTTCTATTTACAATAATAGTCAGCATAAGTCAAAAGAAAAAGATGACCGGTTGGATAAAAATATTGACAATCCTTTTTTGTAACTATTTGATATAGTTCGATTTTTATAGAAATAATAAACTATAAAAAAATTACTAGGCAAAAGCTTAAAATTGCTTATAATGAGTCAAGACATCGCTTATGTCGTATAAAATTTTGATGAGCAGTTTTTTTAGATGCGCTAACCACTCGCAAAGAGTAGAAAGTCGCATAGCTGTTAATAGGGATTTTAGCGAAGGATAAGCCTAGGAGATCAGAAACATAACGTTTCGAGTAATCATTGTATGAAGGGAATCAGTCTATGAAATTATTTACCAAAACCACTCTAGCTGTTGCAGGTATCAGTTTAGCAAGCATGGCATTCGCCGCTGATCCTTTGGCCAATACCACGTGGCAGACATTTGATGAAGGTAAGCCAAAAGGTACCGTAAAGATTACTGAGTCAAACGGTGTACTAACAGGTACGCTTATCGCTACCAACTCAGCCAAAGGTAAAAAGCACGTTGGTACGACCATTATTAAAGGCTTAAAGTCTGATGGTGGTGGCAAATATAGTGGCGGTACGATCACTGATCCTGAAAAAGGCAAAGACTATCGTATGACCGCAAACTTGAGTGGCAACACCTTAAATCTAAAAGGTTATATCGGTCCATTCTCACGCAGTCAAACGTGGAAAAAGAAATAAACCGATAGCTTATTTTTAGTATTAGACCTAATTTTGATAAATAAAAATCCCGCAATACCTTTTAGTATTGCGGGATTTTTAGTACATATATTTTAATATTGGTTTAAGAGTTTATCTCACAAATTCTGGATATGCTTCCATACCGCACTCTGCTATATCCGCACCTTCATACTCATCTTCTTCAGAGATACGCAGACCAATCACTAATTTGATAACCGCCCAAGTGATTAAGCTGGCGATGAATACCCAAGTAAAGATAGTGGCTGCACCAGCAATCTGACCTACGAACGATGCTGCTGGATTGGTAATTGGTACGATAAGTAGACCGAACAGACCGACTACACCATGAACTGAGATAGCACCCACTGGATCATCTATTTTTATTTTATCCAATGCTAAGATAGATAGCACAACGATAACGCCAGCGATCAAACCAAACAGTGTTGCTTGTAATGCAGATGGGGTTGAGGGTTCTGCTGTGATAGCGACTAATCCTGCGAGTGCACCATTTAAGAGCATAGTTAAGTCAGCTTTGCCAAAGATGATGCGTGCTATTATTAAAGCACCAATTGCACCGCCTGCCGCTGCTGCATTGGTATTCAAAAACACCATAGCAACCGAGTTAGCACTGGCAATATCACCCAGTTTTAGCACCGAGCCGCCATTGAAACCGAACCAACCCATCCAGAGAATAAGTGTTCCAAGCGCTGCCAGTGGTAAGTTAGCACCTGGAATGGCGCGTATTTCACCATTAGGGCCATACTTGCCTTTACGTGCACCTAATAATAATACCCCTGCTAATGCAGCCGCAGCACCCGCCATATGGACGATACCAGAACCTGCAAAATCAGAAAAACCCATGTCGCCTAAATTGAATATACCAAATACATCATTGCCACCCCACGTCCAGCTACCCTCTAATGGATAAATGACACCAGTCATCACCACAGCAAATAATAAGAACGACCACAGCTTCATGCGCTCAGCCACCGCTCCTGAAACGATCGACATACAGGTTGCAACAAACACCACTTGGAAGAAAAAATCAGACGCAGCGGAGTAAACAGAATCACCGTCAAAGCCGTTTTCAGCGGAGGCTGCTAGGGCATCTGCTACCAGCGTTTCATTACCCGCGATACCGCTCAAGAATAGGTTGCCACCATACATAATGGCATAGCCGCATATCATGTACATGGTACAAGCGGTGGCAAAAAGTGCGATATTTTTGGTTAAAATCTCAACGGTGTTTTTTGAGCGGACGAGTCCAGCTTCTAACATGGTGAAGCCTGCTGCCATCCACATGACGAGCGCCCCGCACATTAAAAAGTAAAACGTATCAAGTGCGTACTGGAGCTCGAAGATTTGATTTTGCATGTTAATTCCCCCTTGAATTGATGCAATACAGCTATCGGTATGATCTATAAATCTGTGTCTATATGGCCTTGCGCGTTAGATAGCGTCAGGGCCTGTCTCGCCCGTACGAATACGAATAACTTGCTCGAGTGCAGTGACAAAGATTTTGCCGTCACCAATCTTGCCCGTGCTAGCGATGCGAGTGATGGCTTCGATAGCAGGTTCGACCATCTCATCAATAACAGCCACTTCGACTTTTACTTTAGGTAAGAAGTCCACCACGTATTCTGCGCCGCGATAGAGTTCTGTGTGACCTTTTTGGCGACCGAAACCTTTGACTTCAGTAACAGTGACACCTTTAACACCGATGTCAGAAAGCGCTTCACGTACATCATCGAGCTTAAACGGTTTTAAGATCGCAGTGATTAGCTTCATAAAATATTCCTTATTTGTGTGATGCCGCAGGTTGATCGAAGCATTGTGGTGCATCGTATCGCTGCCATGCTTACTATTAGTCATTCAAGAACTGTGCCAATTTACTCAAGGGGGATAGGTAAGATTGGATTTGTTTGTTCAAAAACAGCCATAGTTATGGCAAAAAATACTGGTTATGCTGCAATGGTATAAACCATCGTTATGAGCATAGAGAATGCGAATTAACCTTTAGCGTTGAACTGACGAAAACTTTATTATAACCAACTTTTTAGGTGCTTGGGGAGACCATCCATCTATTTCCTGTGATGATTTGCTAACCTAGTTTGGTATATGAAACGAATCACTTGAGGAGAAAGTAGGGAAAATTGTATGATACGGCACGCGGCAGAGCTTAACATGGATGTATAGGCTCTGCGCTCAAAGAGAGAGGGGTGGCTGCGTAGATCGGCTAGAGCCTATACCTTTGGGAAGAGTAGGTAGGGGGTTTTGGTGCTACCGAGCAGCTTTTTTGTGTCGCTACCTTTTAGAAGTTCACGCAGGCGAGATTGGCCAAAGGCACCGGTCATCAGCATACCGATATCATTTTCATTTTGATAATAATTCAAAGCCGAAGTGACATCACGGCAATCCAGCAATGCTTTTTTAGACTTGATGCCTGCTTGTTTGAGCCGCGCATAAGCCTCACGTAGCGCATCGCAATTTTCAGAATTTTCTTTACCGACCATCACGATATGAACGGTTAATGCGCGCACCAGTGAAGTTTTGCAGAGCCAATTGAGCAATTTATGTGAAGTAGGACTGTTGTCAAAAGCAAATAAAGCGGTCGTAGGGGGCAAAAATGGTGCATGAGTCACCAAAATGGGGCAGTGGCTGACTCTAATTAACTGGCTCAATGTCGATTTGCAGGTGACATTGTGACCTATAACGATCAATTGTGCTTTGTCATCGACGTAATCGATACTTTCATTGAGGTGTTCATGGCGATGCAGGGTATAGGTTTTTAGTTTTTGTCGCTGCTGCTCGCAATAGGTGGTGGCTTGATGGAGCAAAAGCTTGCCTTGGGCTTTTAGCTCACAATTACTCAAGTGCTCCTTGGTGGTGAATTGCTCAAGCAGCATGTTTTCATCATCGATATTTAGGCAGCCTGAATAATTCACCGCCGCTTTTTGCTGCAAGCTCGGTACAGAATGCAACAGTCCAACAGGTGCTTGTAGACGAGTCGCTGCCCACATGCTGGCTTCTAACACTGCTTGCACGTGGTCTGGGCAGTCCAAGCAGGCAATCACACTATCTGGTTTTAAATTACTCATAAGACCACCACATTATTCCAATATTAAAAAGACAGAATAAAAAGACAGCTGCTTGGCTCAAGGGTGGGGCGATAATGCTTATGCCCAACCCTTTGCACCAATGCAGCTGTTTATTCAACTGTCTATTTATGAGCGGTTAATCAATATTAGCTCAATAAATAGACGTGGCTTTGTTTAATCCAATAAGCCAATATCTCGGCGATCGTGGATAGAGAAGCGATCAATCAGTGTTCGGCTCGCATTATTGAGTCCCACCACTTTGACATCAATGCCCTCACGTTGCAAGCGCATGACCAGTTTGTCCAAGGTGTCTACGGCACTGACATCCCAAAAATGCGCTTGGCTGACATCAATTTGAATACTATCTAAAGCTTCTTTGGTATCGAAGCTGTTTAAGAACTGGGTCGTAGAAGCAAAGAATACTTGTCCTTGCACATAATAATAGCGGGTATTAGTACTCTCATCATATTCGCTAAATACCGTTAAGAATTGACCAATTTTATTGGCAAACGCCAGCGCCGATAGCAGCACGCCCACACCCACGCCATAAGCTAGGTTGTGCGTAAATACTGTGGTCAAAACAGTTGCTAGCATGACAATATTAAATGACATCGGATGCGTTTTAAATTCGCGAATAGACTGCCAGTTAAAAGTACCAATAGAGACCATAATCATCACAGCGACCAGTGCCGCCATTGGAATTTGACTGACCCATTCACTTAAGAACACTACCATAATGAGCAGTACGATACCTGCCATCAAAGTGGACAGCCGCGTACGTCCGCCAGATTTGACGTTGATCATAGATTGACCAATCATGGCACAGCCTGCCATGCCACCGAAGAAACCTGATACGACGTTGGCAATCCCTTGACCGCGACACTCGCGGTTTTTATCGCTTGGCGTATCTGTCAAATCATCGACGATAGTCGCTGTCATCATCGATTCTAATAAACCAACGATGGCAAGTGCGATAGAGTAAGGCGCGATGATCAGTAAAGTATTTAGGTTCAAGGGAATGTCAGGTAATAAGAACATTGGTAATGAATCAGGCAAATCGCCCATACTACCGACATTACGAATATCAAGATTCATATACATGGCGACAGCGGTCAAACCAACGATACAGATCAGCGGTGACGGAATCACGCGACCGATTTTAGGAATCAGCGGAAACAAGTAGATAATCGCTAAGCCCGCCGCTGTCATGATATAAACCGTCATGCCAACGCGTTCAGTCATCGGGTTAAGCTCAGGCAGCTGGGCGGCAAAGATCAATATCGCGAGCGCATTGACGAAGCCAATGACTACCGAGCGCGACACAAAGCGCATCAAGTTACCAAGCTTTAAAATACCCATTACAATCTGAATCCCACCGCACAATAAGGTGGCAGCTAGCAAATACTGCAAACCATGCTCGGCGACTAAGTCAACCATCACCAGTGCCATTGCCCCAGTTGCTGCCGAAATCATGCCTGGACGACCACCGACGAAACTGATCACGACCGCGATACAAAATGAGGCATACAAGCCGACTTTTGGATCAACACCCGCGATAATAGAAAAGGCAATGGCTTCAGGAATCAGCGCTAAGGCAACAACCAAACCGGATAAAACGTCGCCGCGAACATTGGAAAACCATTCGTCACGTAAGTTATCAATAAAAGATGTCATAAGTAAACTGCATAGGGTTAGAGGCAAAAAAAGTAATCATTACTCATTCATAAAATGATCGCGTCGCTATAAAAGTAGCTATTCATCTTTCTTTTACGGCAATATGTGCTGTGTCATATTGCAGTATTGAATTATTAAAGGTCAGTAATAAGTAGGTCTACTGATTTACTTACTGGTATCACTAATACGCTCACCAATAATTAATACGATGATAAATTCAGTGAGACTACCTAAAAAAATAGTTAAAATAAGGTGCTTAAAGCAGGGCGTTTATAAGAGCACCTACAATAACGAATAGCGTCAGCAATGATATGCTGCGGTAGAGGGTAATAAATAATCTATCAAATAAAAATAGCCGCTCGACATGACCAATCTATAGTAGTAACTTTGCCAAACAGAAGTGACAATAGCGTGCTAACTGTGACAACATGCTAAACTAAAATGCTTGAGTAAATACCCAGTCACTTATAGATTAAGGCAACTATTATAGCATTAGCCACTTAATATAAAAACAGGCGCATAATAGCACATCGTCATAAAAAACCAGTACCGAAATCTGAACGATACCGTTATGATGCGTCTCATCTTGACGGCATCATTTTGCTTCTTTATATATAGGTTTGTTTGATGCCATTTTGCTCGTCCAACAGAAGGAATAAATATGACCACCAACACTGCAACAGATGCCTTACTTCACAAAGGCAGTGGTCTACAAGTCGTGGTCGGTTTGGGACAATCTGGATTATCAGTTGCGCGCTATTTGGCCAATCAAGGCTATCAGGTTGCTGTCACTGATGCTCAGGTGACACCTAGCTTAGCAGATCAACTACCCGCTGAGATTAGTATTCGCCAATTTGGTGCGATTGACGCCGAGCTCTTGCAGCAAGCGGCACGTATTATTATAAGTCCCGGTATCTCTCTTGCTACAGAAGCCGTCGCCGCTGCCCGCCAAGCGAATATTCCAGTGGTCAGCGATATTCAGCTATTTTGTGAGGCTTGTACCGTACCGATAGTGGCGATTACTGGCTCTAATGCTAAAAGCACCGTGACTACCTTGGTCGGGCAAATGGCCGCGGATGCTGGTGTCAATGTTGGTGTCGGCGGTAATATTGGCGTGCCAGCGCTGACCTTGCTTGATAATCCTGATATGGAGCTGGCAGTACTTGAGCTGTCGAGCTTTCAGTTAGAGACGGTGACCAATTTGGGTGCGCAAGTGGCGACGGTTCTAAATATGTCGCCTGACCATTTAGATCGCCACGGCGATATGCTGGGCTACCATCAAGCCAAACATCGTATCTTTCAGGGTGCTAAGTCCGTGGTCATCAATCGCGAAGATGCATTGACGCGTCCGCTCGTGGCTGATAATTTGCCCAGAGTGAGTACCGGTATACATGCTCCTGATAAAGGTCAATATGGTCTTATTACTACTCCTGAAGGCCAGATTTATCTTGCCCACGGTACAGAAAAACTACTGTCGGCAGATAAACTGTTGATTAAAGGTCGTCATAATCTGCTCAATGCACAGGCAGCCTTAGCGTTAGGTGAACTTGCTGGTTTGCCATTGGGCAGTATGTTAAATACCTTACAGCAGTTTACTGGACTTGAGCATCGTTGCCAGTATGTGGCAAATGCTGCAGACATTGATTATTTCAATGATTCAAAAGGCACCAACATCGGCTCAACGATGGCAGCTATCGAAGGACTGGGCGCAGTTTATGCGCCAAAGGACGGTAAGCTACTATTGATTTTGGGTGGACAAGGTAAGGGTCAACAGTTTGGTGAATTGACGCCGTTTATCAATCAGTATGTTAGCCAAGTACTGTTTATTGGTGAAGATGCGCCGCTGATTGAACAGCATCTGCGCGCAGCTAAGATAAGCGCCGATGTGGCGTTACATCAATGCCAAACTTTAGAAAATGCCTTTACAACCATTCAACAAGTCACGGCAAGCAGCCTATCGCAAGTGCAAGCGGTGCTATTGTCACCTGCTTGTGCCAGCTTTGATCAATATAGTGGCTACGCAGCTCGCGGTGAGCATTTCAGTCAGTTGGTTGGTCAATTAGCAACTGAGTCGTCAGATATGATGACTACGGAATAAAAGGTTTGGTGATTTAAGCCTTTGCATGATAAGTGCTTAGCGAATCTCAGCATTTAATAAAGAACTCATGTATTTAATAAAGAATAAGAGCAATGCAATAGGATTGCTCTGAATTGACTTTTACGACGCGCGCGCATTTTCTGTATAAATGATTGTTTTGCTTATAGATTGCTGCTACTGTCAATCATAGCCAGTCAGCAACATGAATGGTCAGCTTATTTGCTTAGTAATCTGTCTGGTACTGTCTATTTTCTATTTTTTAAACGGTGGCGTTTAATAGACGCCGTGTTTTTTCGTTCGTTAGTGTATATAAAATTATGGCGCTCTCTTCTCTTTTTCGTTCCTCGTCCCAACTGAAGCAAGCATCTGGCTCAGATGGTATTCTTTCTATGCCGTCAGCACGCGCCATTCTCCTATCGAGTGTTGGCTGTATGTTGGTGCTCAGTCTATTGATGGTGGCTTCCGCTTCTATTCCTTTTGCGCTCAGTCGCGGCATGACAGAGCTGCACTTTTTCAAAAACCAGCTGCTGTATATGATGATCGGTTTGACGGTCGCTACGGTTTCTTATTACAGCGTGTCTTTGCGAACACTATATAAGACTGAAACCCAATTTATCCTATTGGGTATCACTGGCATGCTGCTAGTGGCAACCCTCTTTAGTACGCCTATTAACGGCTCCAAGCGTTGGCTGAACCTAGGGGTATTTAATTTTCAGGTGGCAGAGTTGGCCAAGTTAGTGATGATTGTCTTTGTCTCTGATTTTGTGGTGCGTCGCTCTTTTGAAGTTCGTAACGGCTTAGACGGTTTTTTGCGGATTATGTTGGTGGTGGCACTCATCACCATGCTGCTATTGTCACAGCCAGATTTTGGTTCTTTTGTCGTTATTTTAGGTACTATCTTTGCGATTTTTTATATCGCTGGTGCGCCTTACAAGCACTTTTTAGCACTGGGCGCGGCTGCCATCGGTGGTGCGGTATTGATGGTGACGACAGCGCAGTACCGATTGGTACGTGTGATGTCATTTATGGATCCGTTTGATGATGTGCAAGACACGGATTATCAGCTGGCACGTAGTTTGATTGCCTTTGGTCGTGGACAATTTACAGGCGTTGGTTATGGTGAGAGCGTACAGAAACTGTCGCATTTGCCTGAGGCACATACTGATTTTCTATTAGCCATTACAGGGGAAGAGTTAGGCTTTGTTGGGGTTACCATGGTACTGGTGCTCGAAGCGCTGATTATCGGTAGCGCGATGCGTATCAGTTATAACGCGCTCAAACGTCGGCAGATGCGTATGAGTTATACCGCCTTTGGTATCGGTGTGGTGTTCATAGCGCAGACAATTATCAATGCGGCGATGAATATGGGCGCGATTCCAACCAAAGGATTGACCATGCCATTCTTCAGTTATGGCGGCTCATCAATGTTGATTAGTTTGGTGATGGTTGCGTTATTGCTAAAAATTTATAAAGAAAGCCCTGAAATCGAAAAAAGCCAATGCCGTTATTATTGATAGATTGAGCATTAGTTATAGGCTCGATGCATCATGACTGGCATTATCCAAAGAAGCGTCGCTAAATAGTGGCGCTTTTTGCTAGCTGACTTTTATTCATTGGGCATATTTAACTGTTGCTTGCCTTGTAGCGGCGTACTGCCCCATTGAGCAATGGCTTGCTTTAACATACGAGTAGGTGTGTCTCTATCAACGGCTGGTTGCTGTAATAGTTGTAAAGCATTGGCGATAAGTTTACTTGGATCTCGTGTATCAATTGGTTGTGCTAGGTTTTGCTTGGAGAGTTTTTGTCCATCAGCATGACATATCAGTGGCAAGTGATACCAATGATCGATGGCAGGTAAGCGTGCGGCATCCATGATGCTGATTTGCGCTGTCGTCATGGGTAGGATATCTAGACCGCGCATAATATGTGTCACTTGTTGCAGTCCATCGTCAAGGCTGGCAGCCAAAATATAATTGATCATACCATCTTGGCGACGCACCACCATATCACCCAATGTCTGCTGAGGGTTATCCCACTGCAATCCTTGAATACCGTCGTTAAAACCAATCTTATAATTCGGTAGCTGTATGCGTAGCTTATGTTGCTCTCTATCAAGGTCAGCGCTGACGCAGCAGCGTGGATAGCGCTTCCTGTTTGGTTGCAATGGGTTAGCGTCATAAGCTGGGCTCAGCTCTTCTTGCGCCCAGTATTGCTCCAAATCCTTACGCGAGCACTGACAACCATAAGTGAGCGGATGCAGGGCTGAGTGTAGATAATCATTATAAATATCAATACGCTCAGATTGATAAATGATATCACCGTCCCAGTACAATCCAAGCGCTTCCAAATCAATCAAGATTTGCTCAGTAAATTGCTGATCACAGCGTTCGGTATCAGTGTCTTCAATACGCAGTAGCCATTTACCACCAATGGATTTTATATGGCAAAAGCTGGCAAGCGCAGTCGTCAATGAGCCAAGATGCAGTTCACCAGTCGGTGAGGGAGCAAAACGACCAATCGGCTGTACTGGTATGATTGGAGTGGGCATAGGAATAAGGTTAGTTTTCAAAGTAGGAAATTATCGGTAAAAAAGGTAGAAGATAGAATAATAAATATATCCGTAAAAAGATATTTGTGAAATGAGTCTGTTTTGTTAGCAAATCAATATAAGCAAGCTTAAAGCTCTGTATCAGCCATGATTTATTGACTAAAAACCAGCCAGCTAAAACGCAATAAGCGACCATATTTTGGTCGCTTATGCTTACATTCTACTATTGAGATGAGTCGTAACTCGTTTAAGCGCCTTGATTTTGGCGTTCTTTAATCTCAGACAGGGTTTTACAATCGATACACTGGGTAGCCGTTGGGCGCGCTTCGAGACGACGCAGACCAATCTCTACGCCACATGTTTCACAAAATCCATAATCATCATTTTCAATTTCTGACATAGATTTATCAATTTTGCGAATGAGCTTACGTTCACGGTCACGCGTACGCAATGCGAGGGCAAACTCTTCTTCTTGGGTGGCGCGATCATTGATATCTGGCATAGCACTGGACTCGTCTTGGATATAAGTCTTGGTGCGATCCGCTTCGCCAATCAGTTGGCTCTTCCAATCTAATAATATAGCCTTAAAGTGCTCTAACTGCGCATCAGACATGTACTCTTCGTCTTTGGCAGGCACATAAGGAGTAAACTTAGCTTCACTTGGATTCGTGGTCAGGGTGCTCATATGGGTATCCTACTTTTTTCAAATTAATTCAATAAAACGACGTATCAAAAGACAAGACGCTATCAATGTCATAAACGCTATAATTTGTCCCTTTATAAAACGTTTTACCACTTGGTAACACAAGTAACACAGCGGATCTAATAGTACAGTTATCTTGATATGCTCAAAGCAATCTATCAATGGTCGGGTATATGGTTATGCATATTTTTATTTAAATAGCGTTGTCTTAATAATGCGACAAATCACTGACTGTGAAGACTTAGCTGTGATCGATTTAGCCATCCTAGCTATTATAATTCTACCTAATACCAGATACTAGGCAGTCCTCATTTCGTTTTATACGTTGTATCATTGTTTCTGACAATAATGAAGTCATTTTTCATCATCATGTCGTTTTTACCGTGCCAGCCATTGTATTCTGAACTCAGAAATATCAGTCAATAGCTTGAAATATAAGGGCTTACATCAGTATGGCTGCCAATAAATCTGGGCGTCAAGTATCCAGTCTTTCTACCCAGCTTGCAACCTTTCCATTGTTGGCTAATTGCAACCAACGGTAACCAGGCGGGACGCTTTTATCATAGGAAAAGTCATTTTCATAAGGCTTGAACTGGTAGCAAGTAGATGGCGTACTATAGACCGTGACTCCTTGACGATGGCGAACCTGCTCTTGGTGCGTATGACCACTGATAATGACCTTGAGATGGTCAAATCCTAACAGGCGCTGCCAAAAGGCCTCACTATTCTCTGCCATATGCGTGTCAATCCAGTCAGAGTCTACGGGAATGACATGATGATGTAGAGCAATCAGCGCAGGCTTATCACAGGCTCCGAGTCTTTCGTATAACCAGTCAATATCGGTAGGCGTTATCTCGCCCGCGACTTTACCCGTTATGGATGAGTCTAATAACAGCAGCTGCCAACGATCAGTCTCAATGACATGCCGGCTTAGCAAGCGCGGGTCGGCAGGTTGAGCAATCAGTTCGCGCTCAAAGAACGGCAAGTCACTGCCTATCTCATCCGTCACATCATGATTGCCTGCGATACAAGCAAAAGGAATATGGGTGGCTTGCAATACCTCAAAAATATGATCGTAAATAGCGGGTTTTACTTCATTGACTAAGTCGCCAGTCACGATAATCAAATCGCAGCGAATGTCGCTACTCAATGCTTGCTGTAGTACTGTTTCAAAGCACTGCTGACAGACAGTGGCTTCGCTATTGTTAGTATCGCCATCAACACTAGAAGAAACGGGCGTTGATAAATGCAAATCTGTGATTTGTAGTATATTTACCTGTTCATCTGGTGTGCTAATGTTATTAACAGGATAGCTTAGCATTGGGTCAGTCCCTCATCGAATCGAAACAAGTGATGCTGTTAAAACGAATGATAGATAAATGGATGTCCTGCATCGAGTAGACTAATAAATTTTGGTCTGACCAATATATTTTTTGGCTTGACGCCGCTAGTATGTCGATGGTATCAGGGCAAGTTTATAACATAAAGTCAATGAAAGCTCTATCATATTGATGAAATAAAGTTGGATAAGAGGATAAAAAAACCAGCGGCTTTATGTGTACTATAATGTGTCTAGCGGCGCGCTGACCAAATTTTTGCAGTACTGACCTTTGAGAAAATCAGCGCGATAAAAAATAAAATGGCTAATATTAATACGATAGCAAGTCCTGTCTGAATATCTAGCCAGATGCTTCCCCAAACGCCTAGCGTCACGCCAAGCTGTGCGATCAGTAGCGATATAACGACCATTTGTTTTGGCGATGATGACCACAAACGTGCCGTTAATGCTGGTAATACCAATAGACCGCTGATTAGTAAACTACCAACCGCTTGCAGGGCAATCGCACAAAATCCCGCCAATACGCCCATAAAGAACAGCCGCTGGCGTATCGGATTAACACCTTGAATACGCGCCAGTGCTTCATGAGTGGCAAGCTTAATTTGTGCAGGCCATATATACATGAGTAGACCGAGCCCTACCAGCACACTACCAGCAAGTAAGGGCAAGTCTGCCCAATCAAGCTCTAGCAAATTACCAAACAAAAACCCCAGTACGTTTGCTTGTTGGTCAGTCAACTGGGTCAAAGCCAATAAACCTAAGCATAACAATGACACCGCCACGACCGCCAAAACCGCATCGACAGGCAGGCGCTCATCATCGATTAATACTAGCCCTAGCACCACCATGACGCTGACCAAGGCAATGCCAATGCCCATAGGTAATTGCCACCATACTGCTAAAGCCACGCCAAGCAAGGTGCCATGTGCTAAAGCATCAGCAAAAAAGGCCATGCGTCGCCACAAGACTAAGCACCCTAAAGGCGCTGATAGTAGCGCTAAAATACTGCCAGCGATCCAAGCAGGGGCAATGATGGCTAACCAAGCAGTCATAATAAATATCCGTAAAAGTTTTTATAAAGCTCAACGCTCGATATGTGTTTGATGTATCAAACTTCGATATATTTTATATTTGTGAATGTTCAACGCGCCTTAATGATTATAGTTCGCTTGAGGCGTGATGCTCACAGGCATGCGGTTGATGTACATAAGGCTGCTCATAATGATGCCCAAATAGTTTTTGAAATTCACTACTAATGGCAAGCTCGCTTGGTTGTCCCTCACAGCAAATATGCTTATTAAGACAAATCACGCGTCGACTGCCTTTCATGACCCAATGCAGATCATGCGATACCACCAGCATGGCACAACGCAAAAACTCCGGCAGCTCATCAATAAACTGATAGAGCCAAACCTCAGTATCAGGGTCCAGTCCTTGCATCGGCTCATCTAAAATCAATAAGTTGGGTTTGTCTAACAGTGCTCGCGCGAGCAAGACCCTTTGTGTCTCACCACCCGACAGGTGCAGCATTTGTCGCGATAGTAAGTGCGTCAATGACAAGTTATCAAAGATAAATTGACGCTGCTCAGACGTTAAGCGCCTTTTATCCGCTTGTGCCAATAAATCGCAGACTCGTAATGGCAATATCGGCGGTACAGCAAAGCGCTGCGGCACATAGCCAAGCTGTAACTTTTGATGAGAGTTAATGTGCCCTTTAGTTGGCTCAATCAATCCCAAAATAAGTTTAACCAACGTTGACTTACCAGCGCCATTGGGTCCAATAAGACTGACTGTTTCATTAACCGCAATGTCAATATCAATATGTGAGAGTAAGCGTTGATGCCCAATGTCGTAGCTGACATCGCTTAGGCTCAGCAGTTTACTCGCATTATTAATGGTATTACCATCAACAGCGGAAAAGTTCGGTTGATTAGACGGTGAGGTAGACAGGCTCATAGTATGGCAACCAATAAGTGAATGAGTAATACAAATAAAAAACGGATGACAATGACTTACGCTTCAGTGGTTAGGGCGTGTTACTGGCACGCTTGGCAACGACCACTCAGCTCAATCACACTGCGTTCCACGATAAAGCCAACGTCTTGCTCAGCAAAACTCATCATTTCCTGTACGGGTACACTGCTACATTCTTGTACACGCTGACATTGACCACAGATTAAAAATGCTGCGGTATGCTGGGCGCGTGGGTGACAGCAGGGCACATAAGCATTGATAGAGGTCAATTGATGTATCAAGCCTTCACTCAATAAAAACTCAAGACTACGATAAACAGTGGGTGGCGCGACATTTTTTGGCGCTTGTTTTTTAGAGTTAAGCGCTTCGATGCTGTCATCATTGTTATTGGGCTCTGATAAGCGCATTTGCTGCAATTGCGTGATCAAATCATATGCACCGATAGGTTTATTGGCTGCCAATACCAATTGATATATTTGCTGGCGCAATGGCGTAAAGCGTGCACCGTTCAGGCGACATTGTTCTTTTGCTGCCATTAGGCGCTCGGTCACGTCATGCGGCGTAAAGTCCTGCACATCATGTAAATGTTCGCAGACTGATAAACTGGTGGACATGGTGCAAGCTCCTACAAAAAAAATGGCACTGTTATTATAGTAATTTACAATGTTATAGTATAACATACTAAAAATAAGAGCAGATAAGTGATCTTGGCTTATTTATTGATACCTTGGTGATCACTCAGATACAACAATGATAACGTCTAAATGTTTCCACTTATATTTTATCTTTCATACATTAAAGAATTTATTATGAACTCAGTTTTCAAATATTTTTTATACTCAAGCATTATACTACAGCGATGGCTCATTACGGGCATAGTTGCATTAGGCGTCTTTACTGTGAGTGCACAAGCGGCAACAGTCAGCGTGAGTAACTACCCACTGTTTTTATTGAGTCAAGCAGTGACTGAAGGTTCACCGCCTGCCAAGCAGTTATTGCAAGCAGGGGAGGTAGGTCATCATGGCAGTATCAGCCCAGGCGATATTAAAGCCATTCAGGACAGTAAATTTGTCGTGTGGTTTGGTGAGCCATTAGAAAATAACTTGGCGGCAAGCCTTAATACCGCACCCAATGCGATTGCCTTATTTGAATTTGATGCCTTTAATCGTCATCCGCTACGTGACGTCCAAGGCAAGCCTATTGCTGGCACCTTGGATCCACATATATGGTTAGATCCTGAAAATGCCAAAGCCATGACTCGTGCCCTTGCCGTGATTCATAGCCATGCTAATCCGCAATATAAAGCACTTTATCACGCCAATGCACAAAAATTTGCTCAGCAAATGGATAGGGGAGTGGCATCTTTCGTAAAACAAGCTAAAGGTAAGCAGCAAACCCAGCCTTATTGGGCCTATCATGATGCTTATCAATACATCGAATCCAGCACAAACCTAAAGCTTGTTGGCAGTTTAAGCACTGATCACCATCTAGCACCACGAGCAAGCCAAATACGCTGGCTAAATGAGAAGCGTCCAGCCAAGCAAATGTGTCTGGTTAGCCCAAGTCAACCAGGCAAAGGTCTACTCGCTAAGTTACAGCCTGTAAAAACCACTGTGCAACCTGAAGATATGAGCAATAGTAAAGACTTTGTGAGTGGTTGGCAGACGATGGCACAGCAAATCTATCAATGTATATCGTAGGATAACTGATTAACCATAGTGGCTTGCAACGCTTGAGAAGCCATTATGTAGTCATACTTTGGGTGTTATCCATTGGTCAGTAACTATGATGTTTATGAGTGATTCAGCTAGGTCACTGATAAAAGGTATATTTTTCTTGCTTAAAGGTGGTATGCCCCTTATAATAAGTGGCGTTTTATTTTGGTTAAAAGGTAACACCTGTAGAGTGAGCCGTTCACGGATAAAAGTGTCGCGACGATGTTATATTGCCACCTTATCCCAATGCTGTAAGGCTATAGGATTGCATTACCGATGACCAAGCCTGCCAAACGCACACAAAAAGATAAAATTGGCATCTATATCAAACGCCAAGCGTGGATATTATTTATCCTTATTATTATTGCTTGGGCTTTAGATACCAGTTGGCTACATAGTGAACTTACTGTCGCAAAAAGCGCCGCTATTGGTGCGCTACTCAGTTTTGCTACCCAAGCTGTATTTGCTTTTTTTATCTTTTGGTACACTGGATATCGCGCGCGCCAACATATTGTTAGCCAGCTATATCGAGGTCAAATGGCCAAATGGCTATTGACTGTGTTTGGTTTCGCACTAATTTTTATTACCGTACAACCCCTATCTGCGCCTGCGCTGTTTATCGGTTTTATGGTAATGCAAATTAGTCACAGTTGGATGTTGTGGCATATACGCTAGCATTAATAGACGATGACTATATCAATAGTTGAGTGCTTAATAGTGCTAGGCAAGTCACCCTGCCGTCCAGCTTCTCTATGACTGATTTCATAAGAAAGTCAAAACATACAAAACTGTCTAAAGACAGCGCCAATGATCATAAAGACTGTGATATGAGCGTTTAAATGAGTATAGCGTGTGATAATGGAGTCGATAGCCAATTATTAGCTATCAGTATTGCTTCTAATTAAATTCTTACAATTTAATTAATCATGCAAAGCTATGTTAGTAAACGTTAATAGTAGCTAACTTATTCATACAGTGCATAAAAAAGTCATAATTGACTTTACACGAATACAACGCTGCATTAATATAGGCAGCTAAATATTTGGCTTATGAACGCTGTATTAAGCGTCGATCGTGGAAACGCGGCAGTAAGTAAACATAGATATAATAATTTCGCGTACATATACAAGGGCTATTACTGAATCATCATAAGCCCTTTTTTGATAGCTAAAATTTATCTTAAGTTATCAAATTGCGCACTAGTAATAGAACTATGGGTTGGATGTTATTGATTACATGAGCGCTTTAGCATGGTTCATCGGCTTGCTAGCAGGTCAAATAGGATCGTTAATACCTCATCAGATGACAACCATATTTTTGGTAGTTGATTAAATCGTTGATTAATAAGAAGCTGACATTATGGCAGGCGAGCAAACAACAACAGACTATATCTCTCACCACTTAACGAACTGGACGTACGGCTATCTGCCGGGCGAAGGCTGGAAAGTTGCCTATACTGCTGAAGAAGCTAGTGCAATGGGCTTTAAAGCCATCCACCTTGATTCTATGCTTTGGTCAATTGGTCTAGGCATTGTTTTCTGCGCCATCTTTTGGATGGTCGCTAGAAAAGTCACTTCAGGCGTGCCGGGTAAAACTCAGGCCGCGGTTGAGATGATCGTTGAGTTCGTTGATAACAACGTTCGTGATTCGTATAGTGGTACCTCAAAGCTGATTGCGCCTTTGGCGCTGACTATCTTTGTATGGATATTCTTAATGAACTTGATGGATTTACTACCCGTCGATTTTATTCCTATGATTGCTGGCCAAATCGGCGCAATGATGGGACATGATCCACATCATGTGTTCTTTAAGATCGTTCCAACGACGGATCCTAATATTACGCTTGGCATGTCTTTTTCTGTCTTTATATTGATTCTGTTTTATAGTATCAAAGAAAAAGGTTTGGGCGGCTTTGTTGGCGAGCTAACACTGCATCCGTTTAGTGCCAAAAACCCTATCGTACAAATTATTTTAATACCCATCAACTTTATCTTAGAGTTTGTTACTTTGATAGCGAAGCCTATCTCTTTAGGTCTGCGTCTATTCGGTAACATGTATGCTGGTGAGTTGATTTTCATACTGATTGCTCTAATGCCGTTTTGGATTCAATGGGCGTTATCAGTACCGTGGGCTATTTTCCACATCTTAATTATTACACTTCAAGCGTTCGTCTTTATGATGCTGACGATAGTTTATATGTCACTTGCATCATCAACTGAACATTAATTAGACATTCAATAGGTAAATGAGGATACATCCATGGATCCAGTATTAGGTGGTTACACAGTTATCGCAGTAGCACTACTTATCGGTTTAGGTGCACTAGGTACAGGTATTGGTTTTGCTATTCTAGGTGGTAAATTCCTAGAAGGCGTTGCGCGTCAGCCAGAACTTGGTTCACAGCTGCAAACTCGTATGTTCATCGTAGCAGGTCTTCTTGATGCTATTCCGATGATCGGTGTTGGTATTGCTATGCTATTGTTGTTCGCTAACCCTCTAGCAGGTTAATCAGAAAGCTCAGTTGTAAATGTTTGGTAGTCAAAGTTTGTATCTTAACCATAGCCAAAGTTTGGCTATCAAATATGATCAATGAAACTGATTTTTCATTAACAAAGAGGTGATCACGTGAATATCAATTCTACCCTCATCGGTCAAGCCATTGCTTTTGCAATCTTTGTGATGTTCTGCATGAAATTCGTGTGGCCACCACTTATTGGTGCCATCAATGAGCGTCAGCGTAAAATTGCTGAAGGCCTGAATGCCGCAGAAAAAGCAAAAGCAGATCTGGCGACCGCTGAGCAAGACGTCCAGCAGGAGCTTGATCTTGCAAAGACCAAAGCTGCTGCTTTAATCGAGCAAGCGAACAAGAGTGCCAACCAGCTTGTCGAAGATGCAAAAATGCAGGCCCAAGTGGAAGGCGAGCGCATTCGTCAACAAGCGCAAGCGTCTATCGACCAAGAAATCAATCAAGCGCGTGAATCATTACGTGCCCAAGTTGCTGAACTGGCTGTACTTGGTGCAGAAAAGATTTTGCAAGACAAAGTCGATGTGCAAAAACATGCCAGTATGTTAGACCAACTGGCGGCAAAGCTGTAACTGTGAGGATATAATGGCTGACTTATCAACCTTAGCACGACCCTACGCTAAAGCCGCGTTTGACTATGCCAACGAAAACGGGGCCGTAAACGAGTGGGAAAATTTCTTGTTTGTCGCCAGTGCAATTGTCAATGACAAAGCGTTCCGTACATGGCTAGAAAATCCAGCCGTTACGGCTGAGCATAAGTCAGCTGCTTTGGTTGATCTTTATGACTCACAAGTGGCTGGTGATAGCGACTCTGCTTTTAAACAGCTACTAGGCGAGAGCAAAGGCTCTCGTTATGGTAATAGTATTAGCTATCCTAAAGTGTCACCAGCGCTCAATAATTTTATTAAGCAGTTGGCGCAGCAAGAGCGTCTGGCGCTGCTTCCTGAAGTTTATGAGCATTATCGCCGCCACAAGGCAATAAGCTTAAAGCAGCTTGATGCTTACGTGACCTCTGCCTATCCATTGACTGACGCTCAGCGTGAAATGCTTCAAACGCGCCTTGCTGCATCGTTAAATGCTAGTGTGGTGATTCATGAGTTGGTCGATCCAAGTCTATTGGCAGGCGCTACCATCAAAGTCGGTGACAAAATCATTGATGATTCGATGCGCGGCAAGTTACAACAGTTAAAAACACAGCTAACGGCCTAATGCCATTTACCAGCGCAGTCATCTATGATTTGCGTGAAAGTAAGAGCATTTAAGTCAGTGGGCGGGTTATCATAAATTAAAGGAAACAAGGCAATGCAACAATTGAATCCAGCGGAAATCAGTAACCTGATTAAGCAGCGTATTCAAGACCTTGATGCGGGTGCAACTGCAAAGAATGAAGGCACGATTGTCAAAGTATCTGACGGTATCGTGCAGATTCATGGTCTTGAAGATGCCATGTACGGCGAAATGATTGAGTTTGAAGGCGAAATCTATGGAATGGCGCTTAACTTAGAGCGTGATTCTGTCGGCGCGGTAGTACTTGGTGATTACCTAAAGCTGCAAGAAGGTCAAAAAGCCTATTGTACTGGTCGTATTCTTGAAGTACCAGTAGGTCCTGAGCTGCTAGGCCGTGTTGTTGACGCCTTGGGAAATCCTATTGATGGCAAAGGTCCTATCGATGCCAAAATGACTGATAAAGTCGAAAAAATCGCCCCAGGCGTTATTGATCGTCAGTCAGTAGATCAACCAGTAATGACGGGTTATAAAGCCGTTGATACTATGATTCCAATTGGTCGTGGTCAGCGTGAGCTTATCATTGGTGACCGTCAGACGGGTAAAACCGCGATGGCTATCGATGCGATCATCGCGCAGAAATCATCTGGTATCAAGTGTGTATACGTCGCAATCGGTCAGAAACGTTCTACCATTGCAAACGTCGTACGCAAGCTTGAGCAAACTGGTGCATTAGCATATACCACGGTTGTGGTTGCATCAGCATCAGAGCCAGCAGCACTACAGTATATTGCACCGTATTCAGGTTGTACGATGGGCGAATACTTCCGTGACCGCGGTGAAGACGCACTGATTGTATTTGATGACTTATCAAAACAAGCCGTTGCTTATCGTCAAATTTCACTATTGCTACGTCGTCCGCCAGGTCGTGAAGCGTATCCTGGTGATGTATTCTATTTACATTCACGTTTACTTGAGCGTGCATCACGCGTAAACGCGGCGTACGTAGAAAAATTCACCAACGGTGAAGTAGTTGGTAAAACCGGTTCTTTGACCGCACTGCCAATTATTGAAACCCAAGCTGGTGACGTATCTGCATTCGTACCGACTAACGTGATTTCAATCACCGATGGTCAGATTTTCTTAGAATCAAGCCTATTCAACTCAGGTATCCGTCCAGCAGTTAACGCTGGTATCTCGGTATCTCGTGTGGGCGGGGCAGCTCAGACTAAGATCATCAAGAAGCTATCTGGTGGTATCCGTACTGCACTAGCTCAGTATCGTGAACTGGCCGCCTTTGCTCAGTTTGCATCAGATCTTGATGACGCGACTCGCGAACAGCTTGATCATGGTGAGCGTGTGACTGAATTGATGAAGCAGAAGCAGTATCAGCCAATGTCAATCTCTGAGCAAGCTGCAGTTATCTATGCATCGAATGAAGGCTTTTTAGCGGACGTTCCTGTCGAAAAAATCGGTTCTTTTGAAGAAGCTTACTTACGCTATATGCATGATGAGCAAAGTGAATTGATGCGTGAGATTGATGATACTGCGAATTATAATGATGATATCGCAGGTCGTTTGAAGTCATCTTTAGAGACCTTTAAACAAAATCACAGTTATTAATTTAACGGGTTAAGCCGAATTGGTTATGGCTGTCTTTGATGGCTGATAAAGTGGCGCATTGTCTTGTATTTTTTTATTAAGACAGTAGCGCCACTGTTCTAACCATTGACGGTATTAGATCGCGTCATGCACAAAATATATAACATTAATTTGTTAGATCGATGTTATATACTAAATAATTGTCGCATGCGCCAATGCTTTTTAACCCTCTTATATTGGAATCATTATGGCAAGCTTAAAAGAGATACGTGCCAAAGTCACCAGTATTAAAAGCACCCAAAAAATTACTCGTGCTATGCAAATGGTTGCGGCAAGTAAAATGCGCCGTGCCCAAGAGCGCATGGAAGTGGGTCGCCCGTATGCTGATAGTATGCGCCGGGTTATTTCACATTTGGTGCATGCCTCATCAGACTATAAACATCCGTATATGGTCTCGCGTCCAGTTAATAAGGTTGGCTATATTGTCATTACCTCTGATCGCGGTCTGGCGGGTGGTTTGAATATTAACTTATTCAAAGCTTTATCTAAGAGTATCCAGCAGTATCAAGATCAATCTGTACAAACTGAGTTTGCAGTCATTGGCGCTAAAGGTGTGAGTTTTTTCAAAAACTTTGGTGGTAAAGTGACCTCGGCAGTAACCGATTATGGTGATAAGCCAACGTTTGAGCAGATAAACGCACCAGTTCAAGCGATGCTTGACGATTATACTAACGGTAAAATAGACCGCATCTATGTGGTTTATAATAAGTTTGTTAATGCGATGACCCAAAAGCCGACTGTCAATCAGTTGGTACCTTTACCAGACAGCGCGTTTGGTGAAGAAGAGAGCGGCATTCAAACAGAACTGAGCTGGGATTATATCTACGAGCCTGATATCAAAACATTGATTGATGAGCTGCTTGGCCGTTACATTGAGTCGATTGTTTATCAAGCGGTAATGGAAAACATTGCCTCTGAGCAGTCCTCACGTATGGTTGCAATGAAAGCAGCGACAGATAATGCTGGTGACCTAATTAACGATTTACAGTTGGTTTATAACAAGCTGCGTCAAGCGGCGATTACCCGAGAAATCTCGGAAATCGTTGGCGGTGCTGCTGCTGTTTCATAATTGAAACCCCTTATGAAACCCACTATATACAGAAGTTCAAGGAGAACGCAATGAGTAGCGGTCGTATTGTACAGATTATTGGCGCGGTTCTTGACGTTGAGTTCAACCGTAGTGAAGTTCCTCAGATTTATGATGCCTTGCAAGTAGATGGTACTGAAACCACCCTAGAAGTACAGCAACAACTAGGTGATGGCATCGTCCGTACTATCGCAATGGGTTCAACTGAAGGCCTAAAGCGTAACTTAACAGTCACTAACACTGGTGCGCCTATTGCTGTGCCTGTTGGTATTGGTACGCTTGGCCGTATCATGGATGTTCTTGGTCGTCCTATCGATGAAGAAGGTCCTGTAGAAGCTGACGAAAAATGGTCTATCCACCGTGAAGCGCCAAGCTACGCGGATCAGTCAAACAGCACTGAGCTGTTAGAAACTGGTATTAAAGTTATCGATCTACTTTGCCCGTTTGCTAAAGGTGGTAAAGTTGGTCTGTTTGGTGGTGCTGGTGTTGGTAAAACCGTTAACATGATGGAGCTGATCAACAACATCGCTCTAAAACATGAAGGTTTGTCAGTATTTGCTGGTGTTGGTGAGCGTACTCGTGAAGGTAACGATTTCTATCACGAAATGCAAGAAGCTGGCGTTGTAAACACTGAAGACTTTAGTAAATCTAAAGTTGCCATGGTATACGGCCAGATGAATGAGCCACCGGGTAACCGCTTGCGTGTTGCGTTGTCTGGTTTGACCATGGCTGAATACTTCCGTGATACGAAAGATCCTGCCACTGGCAAAGGTCGTGACGTATTGCTGTTTGTTGATAACATCTACCGTTATACACTAGCCGGTACTGAAGTATCAGCACTACTTGGTCGTATGCCATCTGCGGTTGGTTATCAGCCAACACTTGCTGAAGAGATGGGTATGCTACAAGAGCGTATTACCTCAACTCAGTCTGGCTCTATCACCTCAGTTCAAGCAGTATATGTCCCTGCGGATGATTTGACGGATCCATCACCAGCAACGACGTTTGCGCATTTGGATGCCACGGTTGTATTGAGTCGTGATATTGCTTCACAAGGTATCTATCCTGCGGTTGATCCGCTAGATTCAACCTCGCGTCAGCTAGATCCATTAGTCATTGGCGAAGAGCATTACAACGTTGCTCGTGGCGTGCAAGAAATTTTACAGCGCTATCGTGAGCTAAAAGACATCATCGCTATCTTGGGTATGGATGAGTTATCAGAAGAAGATAAACTAGTCGTTTATCGTTCGCGTAAGATTCAGCGCTTCTTGTCACAGCCATTCCACGTTGCTGAAGTCTTTACTGGCGCACCTGGTAAATATGTACCACTACGCGATACCATTGCTAGCTTTAAAGCAATCATCGCGGGTGAATACGATGACCTACCAGAGCAAGCGTTCTATATGGCTGGTGGCATCGACGAAGTTGTTGCTAAAGCAGAAAAAATGAAATCTACTGCAGCGTAAGTTGTGTTAGCATTTGCTAAAGGGCAGATAGACCATAAGAAGTCTATTTGCCAGTTAGTAACGCCTCGCAGTTTTGATTGTGTTTTGATCGTAAGGAGTTAAGTATGGCAACGTTACAATGTCGCGTCGTAAGTGCTCGTGAAGAGTTGTATTCAGGCGAAATTAGCATGTTAATAGCTACTGGTACCGAAGGCGAGATTGGTGTATTGCCAGGTCACACACCGCTTATTACTTTGTTAAAACCGGGTGCGATGCGAGTGCAAACACCAAACGGTGAAGAAGAAGTGATTTATGTATCAGGCGGTGTTTTAGAAGTACAGCCGAAGATGGTTACCGTATTGGCTGATACAGCGATGCGTGCACATAACCTTGATGAAAGCAAAATTGTCGAAGCACGTAAAAAGGCTGAGCAGATGCTGGTTAATCAATCGGATACTGTACAAACTAATGCAGCTTTAGCATCATTAGCAGAGTCTGTGGCACAGCTACAGACTATCCGTAAGTACAAAAACCGCGCTTAATTTTTTGTGGAAAATTTTAGAGTTTCCTTTTGACTCTTACCACAGACATAAAAAAACAGTCCATTATGGGCTGTTTTTTTATGTCTATTATTTAATATTCTATGCTTTTTGATCGAGGATAAATACACGATTTATGATGCAATTTCGAGCTCAACAGCCAGTTTTGTTATATATGAGTGTTAACTAACTATGCATACATGAACTATGCATTTACTAAACATGTATCTACTAATCATGTATCGAATGATAATAAATAATACTGGGATAATAGATGAAAAAGTCACTGGCAGCAAAGGTGATATCTCGCTATATTAGACGTAACAGGAATACAAGTATCGTTATCAATCAAGTATTTTATCGCTGTGCGCTACATTAAGATTGGCTACTTATAGAAATTCAGGTGAGGAAAGGGTCGTAAAAAAACATTTCACTTGCTATTATTTGTATAAAGCTCATAATTTTTGGACGTAAACTAAAGTTTTAATGGGTATAGTTTATAGGTTTTGTTAACGACTATAAGCTATAGTATAGGAAGCTGTATGTTTAATAGTATACTGTGCTACCAAGTTTGTAACAGCTATACCAACATCAATTGTGCCACTTAATGGTGCTATTAATTTTACCGCTCTTACTTTTACTGCTTTTAAATGAGATGTATTAGAGGATATAACAATGACAACGAATGAAGAAGACAACACCCCCCGAATTTTGATTGTTGAGGATGATGAGCGTCTGGCCATGTTGACTCAAGATTACTTGGTCAAAAATGGTTTAGAAGTCGCTATCGAAACCGATGGTAATCGTGCTATTCGTCGCATCGTCAGTGAACAACCAGATTTGGTCGTACTTGATGTCATGCTTCCTGGTAGCGATGGACTGACGGTATGTCGTGAAGTACGCCCGCATTATCAGAATCCTATTTTGATGCTGACTGCGCGTACTGAAGATATGGATCAGGTACTGGGTCTTGAGATGGGTGCTGATGATTATGTCGCTAAACCTGCTCAGCCACGTGTCTTGCTAGCACGTATTCGTGCGTTATTACGTCGCTCAGAAAATGCCCCATCAGAAGATGTACCACAGCGCCTAGAATTTGGTGAACTGGTCATCGACAATGGCGGTCGTTCAGTGAATTTAGGTGATGAGTTGGTTGATTTCACCAGTGCTGAATATGACTTATTATGGTTGCTTGCTTCTAATGCGGGTCGAATTCTTTCGCGTGAAGATATCTTCGAGCGTCTACGTGGTATTGAATATGACGGTCAAGATCGTTCAATTGACGTTCGTATCTCACGCATTCGTCCAAAAATCGGTGATGATCCAGAAAATCCAAAACGTATCAAAACCGTTCGTAGTAAAGGGTATTTGTTCGTTAAAGAAGGCAACTAAGTTAATTTTGCTCCGGCAATGGCTTATTGCTCATTAGCGTGACCAAAGAAACCAGCAACTAGGCTGGTTTTTTTGTGGCTAAATTTTAATTTTTGAACTTAAATACAGCGTTATGTGGTTTAATTAAGCAATTATTGCGGGTGCTGCCTAAATATACATGAGGCAAATGGATTTTAGGTGATGCTCAGTTATAAATTAAAATACAGCAGCCAGAATGGTTTTTTATTCAACAGTGTTTGATATCATTTATCACGCAGCGCTTGTTTGCTGAATGATGTCGGCAGTTTTTCTTCATTAAGTTGGTTACGGCACGTATGTCATTAGTCTCTTCTTTAAAACACAGTATCTTTGTTCGTATTTATGCTGGGCTACTCATAGTCTGTTTGTGTGTGGCATTATTTGCTCAACTGTTGATGGATACCATCAACAAAGAGCGCGTCCAATCCTACCGTGAAAACATGGCAACAGGGGCTTTTCATCTGGTGAGTGAAGGTATCGCTCATCAGGAAAATGAAGAGCAGCGTGAATATTGGTTGTCTGATGCCAGTAGTTTATTTGGTTCAGAATTCAAAGTTTTGCCTATTGATGAAGTGGACTTTAATGCCAGTGAACTGCGGCGTTTTGAAAATGGCAATACGGTCGTTCGTTATACCGAGCAACCTGTTTATGCCGATGTGTATTATCGTCTACCAGACAATCAAAGTGTTTTGACCGCCAGAATATCGCAAGTGACTGAGCAGCAAGTACGGGCAATCGCTGTGTTTTTATTGGATGATTTGTCTTACTATGTGACGTTATCTGACAAGCGTGCCCGTTTGGCTGAACTGGAAAAAAAGTTTTCCTTTCCTTTAGAGTTTAAAGCCGTCAATACACTGGATTTGGATACCGATCAGCTTGCACGATTACGCCGAGATGAAGTGGTTATTTCCTTACAAGATACCAATAGCAGTAAAAGTAATTCGGCTATTAGAGTAGTGGTGCCTTCTGAAATCAATGACATGGCGATATTGATTGGTCCGGTGCCATTATTCAACTGGTTCCCACTTAATCTGATTATTAGTATGATTCTTATCAGCATGTTTTTGATCAGCTTAGGCGTGTATGCGTTGATTTTTCCACTTGAGCGTAAGTTGCAGTTGATTCAGGTTGGCGTCAATGAAGTGAGTAAAGGTAATCTTGAAAGTCAAGTTCAAGTAATTGGGCAGGATGAAATTGCCCGTTTAGCCGCGACTTTTAATGCCATGACCTCGCATATCAAGCGTTTGATTGAATCGCAGCGCGAGTTGACACGAGCGGTATCACATGAGCTGCGTACACCGGTGGCTCGTATCCGTTTTGCCGTTGATATGCTGGCTGATACGGATGACGAAGACTCACGTTTTATGCAGCGTGATTTTATTGATGAAGATATCGAAGCACTTAATGGCTTGATTGATGAGATTTTGACTTATGCCAAGTTAGAGGAAGGCTCACCAAAGCTGGATTTAGAACCAGTCAATCTTAGAGAGTTATTGGAGCAGATTGAGCGTGAAACCAATGCCTTGGGTAAGCCTATCAAAATAGTGACCAAGCTGCCGAATGCTAAAGTAACCGCTGTCGCAGATAGGCGTTATTTACACCGTGTGATTCAAAATCTGGCGGGCAATGCCTTACGTTATGCAGAGACCACGATTATCATTAGTGCTGGCGTCAGAAAGGGCAATGCTTTTGTTAGTGTTGAGGATGATGGTCATGGTATTCCAGAAGCAGATCGCGAAAAGGTTTTTATTCCATTTTCACGCTTAGATGACAGTCGCACACGCGCCTCAGGCGGCTATGGTTTAGGCTTGTCTATTGTATCGCGCATTGCCTTTTGGTTTAATGGCAGTATGAAAGTCGATGAGAGCCGAGAGCTTGGCGGTGCACGATTTGTCATGACGTGGCCTATCAAACCACTGACACAAATTTTGGCTGCTGATGAACTGACGCAAGAAAAAAGCGAGCGTGGTTTTGAAGATAAATAATGCCACTGCACCAGATTGTCGTTATTTTTTAGTATAAAAATAGCAGCATCAATTAAGCAGTGTGTGACAAATAAACTTGCTCAATTTCTAAGCAGTGTTCTCAATTTCATGTTTAGAATGAATACACACCTTAGGTAGAATTGTCGGTTAATTTTTATTATTAGCGGTTTGAATATAGCTTTAAATCAGAGGAGGGCAAAGGATGCCATATTTATTTGGTGGTTTGGTGGTACTAAATGCAATAACGTTGGGCTACTATTTATTCTTGCAGCAGCCATCGACGACGCAAACGTTAACAGCAGCGCAAGAAAATATTACTCAGCCATTAGCGTTTACGAATAGCGCCAAATATATTCCACCTATCATTGGAAACAAAGACTAGATGCTATACCTATACAACTAAATAGTCGCAGCGAATCGTTTTGAGCATCTATTAGCTTTAGTGATGAACAGTTCAGCGGCTATCAGTCTTCTTTGTTCCAAGTCTTGTCATTAAAGACAGGCATTTTTTCTGTATCGTTTGCCATGGTTGTATCTCCAGCAACCTTGGAAAGCAGAGGAATACGCACACACACTTGTAAACCTCCGTCGGGATGATTAATGGCTTCTACCGTCCCATGATGCAATCTGGCAATACGATCGACAATCGCTAGACCTAAACCACTGCCTTGTGTGGTACGTGCTGTCTCTCCGCGTTCAAAAGGCTGCATAATACGTTCTAACTGATCTTCTGCAACGCCATCACCACAGTCACGCACACATATCAGCAATTGTTCTTGCGCCTCTCTATTGACGACATTTTCACTGACGACATCGCTATCTTCCTCTTCAATGGTTTCTATAAAAGTTGGCACAACAGTCGCTGACAGGTAAATGGGCGGTTTGCCATAACGCTTGGCATTATTGACCAGATTGATCACAAGGCGTTTGATAGACATGGGGCGCACAGGAACCACTTTGTGACACTCTGATTGATAGATGAACTCCATTGGTGCAAATTGCACCATGATCTCATTAAAGATGGTATCCAAATTGGTTAGGCTGACTGGCTCATCGGAGCCATCTTTCATAAATGAGATAAACTGCTCTAAAATGGCATCCATGTCTTCAATATCATAAATTAATCCCTCTCGAAAAAAGTCATCAGGTAGCATCTCAGCAGTCAAACGCATACGAGTTAAGGGCGTTCGCAGATCATGCGAGATACCAGCAAGCATAATTGTACGCTCTTTTTGTGCTTGACTTAACGTCGTGAATAGACGATTGAATGCCATGTTGACCTGACGTATCTCCGTAGGCCCTTTTTGTGTTGGCAACGTAGTGGCATGACCGAGGCGAATATAGTTGGTCGCAGCACGCTGTAAATATCGTAGCGGACGATTTAATTGCCGCGCCAGTAGAATAATGGTCAGCAGCGATAAAATAGGCAATCCAATAAGAAACAGCACCAACAGTGCTGGACTATATTGCGAGTAATAAACCACGGGTTCACGAATCCAAAAGCTGTCATCACGGCTGTCTTGCACCCAAAGCTGCGGTGTCGGTTTGAATTTAAAATAAACCTCGACAGGTCGACCCAATTGCGCACCGATTTCGCGTTGTAAGACATCAGTAAAGACGCCGACAAAGGCCTTATCAGACACTGCTGGAAAATCATTAGGGTTATTCACTACCACGACATGCGAGTGTTGATAAATCCATTGGCGTACTTCAGGACGATTTTTCCAGTCTTTGTTGACACTATTCATCAACTGCAGCTCGCTCGTCAAGTAACGCGCATGGTTTTTAAGCTCGGGTAAATATAGACTGCGCCAAAAAAACAGAATCGACAAGCTGACACTGATCAGAACAATGAAAGAGACCATTAAGGTTGTCAGCCAAGTGTTGGAGTAAGAGCGCGTAAACCGCCCTTTGCGACGTGGTTGCGATTTTGGTGTGGTCATATGGATCCAACATATTAAAAGATGCTTTATTGAGTTTAGTGTAAAAATGGTGCTTTTTATGTCGTTCAAAAACAACGTGTCATACTTATGAGTAGCATAATGGTTGCGATTCTTGAGAAATTGAGCAATTCGGTAGGCGATAGCATCATTCACTCGCTGACTATGTCATAGAGTAGCATAATCAATGAATGACACGACTGGCTTTAAAACAGTAGGCAACAATTGAATACTCAAATTTGCACTAATATAGTACTGAGTAATATAGCACCGAATAATACAGCAACGAGCCACTTGGACATGATGTAGAGGTAGTATCTTCAGTTAAAAATCAGTGGTTATGATCAATTGTATTTTACATCGATGGGCATTTAAGCTATTGTTAATAAATAATTAAATAAGCGCAGTTTATGTTTTCAATAAAACAAGACTGTGATATAATTATGCCCTTTTTGGTATACCTGCGAAAGAGAGAATTCACATGGTTGTTATTCGTTTAGCACGGGGCGGTGCCAAGAAACGCCCATTTTATCAAGTAGTTGTTGCTGATCAACGCCGCGCGCGTGACGGTCGCTACATTGAAAACATCGGCTTTTTTAACCCACTCGCTAAAGAGTCTGAAGAAGCAGTACGCCTAAATATGGAAGCGTACAATGCGTGGATCGCAAAAGGTGCACAACCTTCAGATCGCGTTGCTTCATTAGCAAAAGCTTTCAATAAGTCTGTCGCGCAAACTGAAGCAACTGCTTAAGTTTTGTGGTCACTGAGACGCTGATAGCTCGTCTATAAGCAGTCTCGATAGACTTTAGTAAAAAACATAGCGTAACTGGTCTAACTAGGTACGCCATTAATTGTTTATCGCTTTTAACTGCGTTTATCGTTTTTAATTGCTTTTTATTTATCTTCGCTGTGTTCATCATTGTTAGGTTAGCCGTTATGTCTTCTGCTCCAAACGCTAGTGCCCTTATGAAAATTGGTCAGCTCAAAAAGCCTTATGGCATCAAAGGTTGGCTTTGGGTATTTAGTGAGACAGATGATCGTACGGCGATATTTGACATTAAACCTTGGTGGATGAAAACCGCTACTGGCATGAAACCTTTAACCGTTAAGGCTTGGCGTGAGCAAGGCACAGGAATTGTAGCTCAGTTTGAGCAGATTCCTGATCGCAATGTTGCTGAGACTATGAACGGGGTAACTCTTTGGGTCGAGCAAGACATCTTGCCAGAACCCGCTGAAGATGAATATTACTGGTCGGACTTGGTCAGCCTGCGCGTTGTAAATGAGCAGGATGAGTATCTAGGCGACATTACTGAGATGTTTGAGACTGGCGCTCACGCTATTATGCGGGTTGCGGCAAACTCAGACAGCTTAGATGCCGATGAGCGCCTGATTCCATGGCACAAGCAAACTGTAGTACAGGTCAGTCTGACTGAAAAAACAGTGCTGGTGGCATGGCCGAGTGATTATTGATAATAGTTTTAACTTTGCGGTTAAGCTTTATCAGTAATAACACCGATTTATTTAGCCAATATTAGCCACTGCGCAAGTAGATACCTAATGTATTTTGCCGTTATTAGTATTTTCCCTGAGATGTTTGCCACGATTCGTGAGTTTGGAATCACGGGTCGAGCAGTCACTCAGAAACAAGTGACGATTGAATGCATTAATCCGCGTGATTTTACCAGTGATAATTATCGCCGTATTGATGAACGTCCGTATGGTGGCGGTCCTGGCATGGTGATGATGGCTGAGCCATTATCCCAAGCGATTGAGGATGCGCGCCTACGAGCGATTCAACACGGCTGCCGTGTCGACAAAGCGCACTGTCCGGTGATTTATATGTCGCCACAAGGACAGACGCTGAGTGAGGGTAGTGTGGTCGATATGACTGAGTATGACGGCATGATTATATTATGTGGTCGTTACGAAGGCATTGATGAGCGCCTACTGTCGCAATATGTCGACATGGAAATATCGCTTGGTGATTACGTACTTACTGGTGGTGAGCTACCAGCAATGGTGCTAATGGATAGTGTGATACGTCGTCTGCCTGATATTATGGGTGATGATAAGTCAGCTGAGCAAGACTCGTTCGTCGATGGCTTGCTTGATTGTCCACATTATACTAAGCCGCATGAGTTTGCGGGTATGGCAGTGCCTGAAGTGTTACTTTCAGGTCACCATGCCAATATCGCGAAGTGGCGCTTTAGTCAGCAAGTCGAACGTACGCAAGCGCGTCGTCCAGACTTATGGCAAGCGTTTACGCCAACGGTAGAGCAAGCAAAGTGGCTAAAAGCATTGGCGAAAGCAGATAAAAAACAGCGTTGATAGCGGCTAAAAAGATAAACAGTTGAGCAACAGAATTTTGAGCAACAACAAAACGAGTCATAGCATAATGGCCGTTTGTCATAACCCACTTACGTTGTGTCTCATTAAAAAGATACGATCCATTATTACAAACAGGTGATATGCGTCAAGCCTCTATTATCTAATGTGAGGAGATAACTCTCATGAGCAACAAGCATCCATTGGTTCAGGTCATCGAAAATGCTCAATTGATTGAGCGCCCAAGCTTTGCACCCGGCGATACCGTTGTGGTTCAAGTAAAAGTACGTGAAGGTGAGCGTGAGCGTTTACAGGCTTTTGAAGGCGTTGTAATTGCTAAACGTAACCGCGGTTTAAACTCAGCGTTTACCGTACGTAAAATCTCAAGCGGTGTTGGCGTTGAGCGTGCATTCCAATTGCATTCACCAATTATCGATAGCATCGAAGTGAAACGCCGTGGCGCTGTTCGCCGTGCGAAACTATACTACTTACGTGAGCGCTCTGGTAAATCAGCACGTATCCGCGAGAAGCTTGCTCCGCGTGCACCTAAAGCTGTTAAGCCAAAAGCTAACGCTTAGATTATATCCAGTATCTGCTTTTAAGCATTGTGCTTAATATCGCTTTATTGCTGAACCGTCTATTATGCGATTCGGCAATAGCGAAAAGCCAGATACAAGCCCTTATTCATAGGTTTATCATATAAATAAGCGGGTAGTACCAAAAAAGACAAAACCCCAATCTGTGCGTATGCCAGATTGGGGTTTTTGTTTCTGTTGTTTTAATTAATGCGCTTTAATTAATATGCTTTAAATCACAAATCTAGAGAAACGTTTTAAAAATTGCCTTGAAAGTTCTAACCATCGAGATTTTCGATACGGCTATTTTGGTCTTTAGATTTGCTGTACTTACGCAAGCGTATATAGAGCGTCTTAGTGACGGTAGCGATAATTTTTTGTTGATCATCGACGATATCTGCTTGGTATTCCCGAAATACTGGCTCGCCGTCTTTTGCTAATTCCTGAATCGTGGTGATTTCATTGCTAGGAATTTTTAGGCGCGCAGTGACTTTGCTATTACCAGGGGCAATAAACTCAATATGTGAGATTTTGTCCCAGACCACGTAACTGCTGCCCAGTTGGTGCATCAGCATTATCATATAGAATGGGTCCACCATCGAATACAGGCTACCGCCAAACTGAGTGCCCACGATGTTTTTGTTCAGCGTATTCAGCCCCATACTTATCACACACAAACCTTGATCGAGATTGAGGTGATCGATTCTGATACCAGCGCCTACGTATGGTGCATAAGTGTTGATACGCAGCTTCAGTAGGTGGGGTGTCAATAACGGCATGATACTTTGTTTGGCTCTGCGTTTTAGCGTCTCAAAATTGGTAGGTAGCAAACTCATAAATTCGTCCTATTGCTTCTTTTATATTTTTTAGTGATACCGTTTGAATCAAATTTTTTAGTGTACTTCTATCAAAGAGCAGTCACGAAAGGGCATTTATCATAAGTAAAAAATATCAAAACCGCTAGGCTTAAAGCGTAACTGACATGGATTTTCTATAGTTACTTAAAAGTTATAATAAACTATTTATTATAGCTATCTTTAATATTTAGTTATGTGATAACAAATATCTAGATACAGATAATTATTAAGAAAAAGGTCGTTTATTCTAATTTAAAGCCTATATTAAGTGTGTTTTTTCCTCATGGTTTTCTATTAAGTTCAATTTTGTATTAAGTGGAAACTTTAATTTATATATTGTAATAGTGTATGGACTTTTTGAGTGGTTCTAAGTTCGCATTTCGAGTTCTTATGTCATACAATGGCTTGCAATTTTTAATGGACGCTTTAGTCACATTAAATTTCACTATTAAATTATCAGTTAAATAAAGCCTCAGTCGACATAAGGAAATGTGATGAGTAACACTCAGATCCCTTCTTCAGGGTCTAATCAGCAGTCATCAAATCCATCTAATTACGACAGCGAGCCATCAGGTAGCTACCTTGATTTACACAAACCAAGCGCAAGCTTTGACAGTCGTGACGCTTATCTAAATCATGAATTACAAATCATGCAGCCAAAACGTTGGCGTCCCAATTTGCCGTTTCGTGATTATCGCTTTGAGTATGAAGATACTATTCCTGCAATGGCGGCAACGATTGGTAAAGTGGTTATGGTGGGTGCGATTGCTGCAACATTTGCAGGTCCACTTGGTTTGGGCGATGCGTTTGTTTTAGAAAACGTTCGTTATGAGCTATTAATCGTTTCATTCTTTATCATCTTATTTTCAGGGTTTCTACTCCCGACAGCCAACCTAGCAGGTACTCACGGCCCCCTTATTCCGCTTATTCCTATTGTGGTAGCCGCTGGTGGTCACCCGATGGCATTTGGTCTGCTCATCGGTGCCTTCGGCTTGCTATTGGCAATCAGTAAAGGGGGCAGTCTGCTGGCAAACTTGACCAGTAAAGGCGTGTGCGGTGGTCTCTTGATTTACTTAGGGTTTATCGGTACCACCTCACAGGTCAAAAACCTCTTCGCTTGGGCAGAAGGTATTGGCATGTCGCATATTGCCTTTTTTATTATTTTGGCTACTATCCTGTTATATGCATTACTTGAGCATTGGCAAAAACGCTGGCTTGCGGTTCCGCTAAGCTGTGTCTTAGGTGGCGGACTTGCATTTGCATTGGGTGCACCATTTGAGTTCAAAACTGCACCAGGCTTACCAAATATGAATCCAATGTATTGGTGGGGAGAAAACACGGGTTGGATGTTAGGATTACCTACGGTTGAAAGCTTCATTGTCGTACTGCCGTTTGCTATTTTGGCGGTTGCGATGTGGTCACCAGATTTTTTAGGCCATCAGGTCTTTCAAAAAATCAGCTATCCTAAACGTACTGAAAAGGTACTCATGGATATCGATGACACAATGACCAGCGCTTCGTTTCGTCAGGTCGTCGGCTCTGTATTGGGCGGTGCTAACTTTGCTTCATCGTGGGGCACGTATATTGTCCCAGCAGCGATTGCCAAACGTCCGATTCCTGCTGGTGCCTTATTGACGGCATTGTTTTGTATTATCGCAGGGGTTTGGGGCTATCCAATGGATTTGGCTATTTGGCAGCCAGTGATGTGTGTGGCCTTAATCGTTGGTGTGTTTATTCCACTGCTTGAAGCTGGTATGGAAATGACTCGTGAAGGTAAAACCACTCAGTCTGCTGCGATTGTGGTGTTTGCTTCAGCGCTTGTAAATCCTGCCTTTGGTTGGTCACTCACGTTGTTGCTTGATAACTTAGGCTTGATTGGCTCGAAAGAACGCAGTGCTAATTTAACTAAAATGAGCCGCTGGATCATACCGGGTATTATGTTTGTGGTATTGACAGGTGTGATGGCTATTGTCGGTATGCTACCGGGTATTCCGGCATTGATGGCTAACTTCCGCCATTAATGGCATCTTGCTTACCTATAAAAAGTCAGCCTCGGTGCTGGCTTTTTTATGGGTGATGCTATGATAATAATTGGCTTGTAAAACAATGACTCCCGCCCCATAACTAGCAGTATTACAAGACTTTTAAGAGCAAAAAATTCTATGGTCAATGTCTCAGAATCGAGTCCTGTCGATGACAAGAAAGCCCGTCTTAAGCATTTAATCCAGCGCCTACCAAATTTGCCAGGCGTGTATAAGATGCTGGGAAAAAACGGTGATATCTTATATGTTGGCAAAGCTAAATCACTCAAGAGTCGTGTGAATAGCTACTTTGCTAAAACCATTGACCATCCAAAAACACGGGCGCTAGTGGCACGGATACATAATATTGAAACCATTATTACCCGTAGTGAGACCGAAGCGTTATTGCTCGAGCAAAACTTGATTAAAGAATATCGTCCACCTTATAATGTGCTGTTGCGTGATGATAAATCTTACCTCTATGTGTTTATCTCAGCAGATAAACCTTATCCGCGTCTGGCGTATGGGCGTGGTAAAGGCAATCACCAGAAAGGGCGCTTTTTCGGTCCTTTCCCCTCTGCTCATGCCGCCAAAGAGACACTGGTGCTGATGCAGAAAATGTTTCAAATGCGCCAATGTACCAATACCTTTTTTAAGCAACGTAAGCGTCCTTGTCTTGAGTATCAGATTAAGCGTTGCCGTGCGCCCTGTGTGGGCTTGGTATCGGCCGAAGAATATGCAGAAGACGTCAATAATACCATTCGTTTCCTAAAAGGCGACTCTAGCGATATTCATAGCGCTTTGATTGAAAAAATGGAAGCTTCTGCTGAAGAATTAGATTTTGAAAAGGCAGTGTTTTATCGCGATCAGCTGTCTATGCTGCGTGAAGTACAAGCTAAGCAAGCTGTTTATACTGTGCAAGGCGAGGCGGATGTGATTGCTATTGCCAGTCAAGCAGGCATGACTTGTGTCAACGTCTTGACCGTACGTGGCGGTCGTGTGTTGGGCGGTAAGAATTACTTCCCTGACGTTGATAGTAGCGAGTCTCTTGCTGATAATTTATCAGCATTTATTACCTCATTTTATTTTCAGGTAACGGATGACTTGCCACCCGAAATAATGCTGAGTCATGAGTTACCGGATCAGGTGGCGGTCAGTGAAGCGCTAGCGAGCCATTTTGGTAGTAAAGTCGTGATCAAAACCAGTGTCCGTGAGCACCGTGCCGAATGGTTAGATTTAGCCAAACTCAATACCAATAACGCGCTAAAAACCAAGCTTGGCGACTATTTAGAGTTGCATGCGCGCTTTGGTGCGTTAAAAGATGTCTTAGCGGACGTCACTGATAGAACCATTGATCGCATAGAGTGTTTTGATATCTCCCATACGATGGGCGAGGCGACCATTGGTAGCTGCGTAGTCTTTGACCAAGGTGGCTCGCGTCGCCGTGATTATCGCCAATATGCGATTCATGACATTGTCGGTGGTGATGATTATGCCGCAATGAAACAAGTGCTGACACGGCGTTATAAGAAGCAGCCATTGCCTGATTTGTTGCTGATTGATGGTGGTAAAGGGCAGCTTGGCATCGCTAAAGAAGTGCTGACCGAGTTAGGTATTCTTGGTGATACTTTGCTGATTAGCGTGGCAAAAGGTGAAGGACGTAAGGCTGGGCTTGAGGTGCTGCATTTTATCGATCATGAGCCGCTTGATTTGCCCATGGATAGCAAGGCGCTGCATTTACTGATGCATATTCGCGATGAGGCACATCGCTTTGCGATTACGGCGCACCGTAAGAAGCGCGATAAGCGCCGTTCATCGTCAGTATTAGAGGTGATTCCGGGGCTGGGTGAAAAGCGCCGTCGTGATTTGCTCAATCATTTTGGCGGATTGCAACAATTGCTCGGTGCATCGCAGCAAGAATTGGCAGGCGTGCAAGGGATTGGGCCAGTACTTGCAAAAACGGTCTATAAAGTGCTGCATGAGTAGTGGTACATATTAAAAAAACGACAATAGAAACAAATCTGTTGTCGTTTTAACGCTAGTAATATTTAGCAGATTAAAATTTCTAATCTCTAAAAATCAAAACTTAACTGCTGGTTTGGATAGCTACGACAGTGTTCACAAACGCGCTCCCAACGATTAAATCGATAGCGTAAATACCAACGAACATGCACAGCTTTAGGATAACCGCATTGAATGGCCATGATGACCTCCATAATTATGATGATAATTTCACAACTATGGAGCACAGATAATTATTAGCATTTGCTATTATCAGCATTTACTATAAAATATATGAACCGTCCAAGGTAAATAAACTTTATTAGTATGCTAACAACGGAGTCTTGCTCCATAGCTGCTTAAACTAAAAGTTTTTTAAGCTCAGCAATTAATTTTGCTGGGCTTTTTTAATTTTCCATATTTGGTTCCTCCTTAGAAGTAGCTTATGAATAATAAATGCCACATTAAATTTAAATGGCATTAACCTTGTTTACTTTTATAAGTCACAAATTTAAAGTCTAACGCACTATTCTCATCGTGCATCTGTTCAGACTCTTCTGCCACTTCAAATTCACTTGGCAACTCAGGATAAAATGCATCGCCATCAGTGATTTCAGTATCGACCTGAGTCAGCTCAATGCGATCGGTATACATCAACGCATCGCTAAACACGCGCTCGCCACCAATCACCCAAATCGTATCAAGATGCGCACCATGTGCCAGACTTGCTGCTTGCGTTAATGCATCATCTAAATTATGCACCACGTAAGCATTGCTTTTACCGACCAAACCTTTTTGTTCGGCATAATCTAGCTGGGTGCTGATGATGAAGCTCACACGTTTTGGCAAAGGCTTGCTGCCCATTGATTCAAACGTCTTACGACCCATAATGACGATACCTTGAATCGCACCATCATTTTGTTTGGTCGTCATGCTTTTAAAATGCTGCAAATCTGCTGAGATATGCCACGGCAGCTCATTATCTTTGCCGATACAGCGGTTGCTACTGATAGCTGCGATTTGGGCAACTTCGGTGTGGGCATAACTCATAACGTATCCTTTTTATCATCTTTTGAAATGTTTGTCTCATTTAAAACTTCCAATCAGACAAATGCTAGACCGCAACCTTTGCCTTAATCGCAGGATGCGACTCGTAATCATCAACGCTAATGTCTTCGTATTTGAAAGCAAAGATATCTTTCACATTAGAGTTAAGCGTCAGCGTTGGTAGCTTATAAAGCTCACGCGTCAACTGTAATTCAACTTGCTCGCGATGGTTTTGATAAATATGACAATCGCCACCTGTCCAAATAAATTCGCCCACTTCTAATCCGCATACTTGCGCGACCATATGGGTCAGCAAGGCATAACTGGCAATATTAAATGGCACACCTAAAAATAAATCTGCTGAACGCTGATAGAGCTGGCATGACAGTTTATTATCCGCCACAAAGAACTGAAATAGCGTATGACAAGGCGGCAGCGCAACTTGATCTGCTTCACTGGGATTCCAACCAGACACAATCAAACGTCTTGAATTGGGATTGGTTTTTATTTGCTCAATGACTTGGGTGATTTGATCAACACCATCGTTATTGTAGCTCCCATTTTCACGCTGGCTTGCGCCATAATTGCGCCACTGATGACCATAGACAGGGCCTAAATCACCAGCAGGGCGGTTAAAGCGCGCTGTCTGTTCAGCCGTTGACCACTCATTCCAAATGCGTACGCCATTGGCTTGTAGATAATCAACATGCGTACTACCACTTAAAAACCAAAATAGCTCATAGACGATAGATTTAAAGTGGACTTTTTTGGTGGTTAATAAGGGGAAACCATCAGCTAAATTAAAACGTAGCTGCGCACCAAAGTGGCTGAGCGTACCAGTGCCAGTACGATCGCCTTTTTCAGTGCCTTCAGTGAGGACAAGATGCAGCAAATCTAGATAGGCTTGCTCATTTTTACGCTGTTTGTTGTTACTAGTAGTGGAGTTGCTCATGGTCATAAAATTGCTCTTCTACGCTATTAAAACGCATAGTTGTATTGTTTTTTAACAGGTTGCTTGATGTGAATTATTGCTTAATAAGCCGACTGCTTACCCCAGTCATAGATACCACGTTTGTAAGCGTATACCAGCATAATGAAACCAATAATAATCATGGGAGCGCTGAGTATCTGCCCTTTGGTCATCCAACCTAGTAATACAAATCCTTGGTCAGCATCTGGTTGGCGGAAAAACTCAATGATGAAGCGGCTGATGCCATAGCCTAATAAAAATACTGCCGATGCTGCCATACGTGGGCGCGGTTTTGATGAATACCACCATAGGAATAGGAATAATAATAACCCTTCGGCAAGTGCTTCATACAGCTGTGAGGGGTGACGAGGTAGCAAATACTGCCCATTTACTTCAAGCATCAACTCTTGTAGCTCAGGGTTGGTTTGCAATTGCTGCATATCAGTAGCAGCTGCTTGCGGGAAGTAGGTAAGCCAGTTGTAGCCACCGTTAGAGACGCGGCCCCATAGCTCGCCATTGATATAATTGCCAATACGACCAAATAATAAGCCTGTTGGCACGCAAGGAACGATAAAGTCCAGCACCTGAAACGGGGTCTTTTTATACTTACGGGCAAAATATAACATGCCCAGTAAGACACCAATCATGCCGCCATGGAAAGACATACCGCCTTCCCAGACTTTGAAAAGGTAAGCGGGGTTTTGTAAAAATTCACCGAATTGATAAAACAATACATAGCCGACACGACCGCCCAAAATGACGCCAAGGGCGCCAAAAAATACCAAATCGGACACCATGTCAGTGTTCCAATTGTCACGTTTGGTGCTGCGATACCAAGCCAGACCAAAGGCGGCGGCAAATGCCAACAAATACATTAGGCCATACCAGTGCACTTCTACTGGACCCAAAGACAGCGCTACAGGATCGTACTGAGGATGTATCATCATAAGGGCATCATAAATTTGGTAATAGAATGCTGCTCATAATAGCAAAAATAGCCAGTGAGGCATACCAAATTACGGTGAGGCTCATCTCAAGGTAACAACTTATCTGCTACGGGTAACATCTGGAAAGAAAGCCAGAAAACCGCTAAGATATAAAAAAGCTGCTGAAAATAAATGCCATCATAAATATTGCCTCATTATATTTAATGAAGCGTTAGATACTGCGCGCTTGCGCTAATGCACCGTATTAATGGATTAACCGTATTTTTAAGGAATGATTATGCAAGCTAAGTTATCAAAAGTAGCAATATTACCTAAGTTTTTACCCTTTAAAAAACAGTTGACGCCACTGGGTTTATTTGGCTTAGCGGCTTTAGCTTTGACTCCTGCTCAGGCAGCGAACAGTAGTATTGAGCAAGTGACCATTTATCAGGGCTTAGCTAGCGTGACTCGTGCGTTACCAATCAATGGTAGCGGTGAGCAGACACTGGTTTTTTCTTGTCTGTCCCCTTATATCGATAAAGACAGTGTGAGCGTACAAGCAGCAAATGGCATCAATATTGGTGAAGTCAGTATCGAGACTTTAAGCGATGAGCAAGCAGCACAGTGTCGGTATCAAGGTGAGGCGAGAGTGCAGACACAGCAAGATAATTTGGCAGTTATCAATGCTGAGTTAGAAGCGGCACGCTTAGCTAAAGCTTACTTGCAGAATTTAACCAAGGTCACGCAAATCAGTACAGATGGCACGCTTGCCAATAATGCACGAGATCTGGAAACCCAAGCGGTCAGTATCAATAAACGCATATTAGAAGTTCAGCAGCGCCAAGCCCGTGCGCAAGATGCGCTCAACCAACTAATGGCAGGCAGCGCGACTTCCACCCAAAATAGTGTGACTCAAGTGAGTGTACGTACTGCCAGTCGAGTACCAAGCAGTGTGAAACTGCACTATCAAGTACGCGGCGCGGGTTGGGAGCCAACGTACCAAGCAAGGCTGAATACTGAAACCAAGCAATTAAATATCATTGCCTCTGCGGTTATTGCCCAGCAGACAGGAGAAAACTGGCTCAATGTCCCTTTGATGCTAAGCTCTGTCAATCCCAATCAAAACACCACCAGCCAATTGCCACGAGTTGAGCGTTTTTCTTTATATGAAGAAGATAGAGAAAACCGGACTATATCTGTACCACCTATGGCGGAAAACATGCCTGTTGTGGTAACTGCAAGAGACAGCTATGGCGGTGCCTCGACACCTAACATGGCGCCGCTGCCAAGCTTTACCGTTAGCAGTCAGAATAAAAACGGCATTACCGAATACCGCTTGCCGCAGCGTATTAGTATTCCAAGCGATGGCAGGCGCGTACGGACAGTCATTGATGAGCAGTCGGGCAGTAGCAAGCTATGGATTCGTAGTACGCCGAGTGTGGAGGAAGCTGGCTATTGGTATGCATCCGCACCGTTCTTGACACCAGCTTGGGTAGATGGTTCGCTACAGCTATACCGTGATGATAATTATGTCGGGCAGGCGCGCTATAATTATCAAGCGCTCAAAGAGCAAGGTATCGGTTTTGGTATTGACCCTAATACCATCGTAAAGCAGATAGCTGATGAAGATAAGCAGGGTGATAAAGGCGCATTTAATCGCACGCAAACCTTAACTAGAACACAAGCCTATCAATTTACCAATCAGCACAACCGACCTATGCATTTACAAGTATTAGGCAGTGAGCCTATTAGCCGCGACGATAGTCTTAAAGTAACCGTCACTCATACACCGCCAGTGACTGAGCGTGACTGGAATGACAATAAAGGCATGGTTGCGTGGGAGTTCGATTTACCAAGCAAACAATCAAAAGTCATACAGTCGACCTCTCAGATTAGTTATCCTGCTAGCAAAAACTTATCAGTGAACTAATTTGTCAGTGAACTAAGTTAAACCGAAATCAAGCTTGGCCATTCGCTAAGCAATGACATGTTATTAAGCATATTTTTAGTAAAATTAGGAGTCTTATGTGTATTGTCGCCATCGCTTGGCAACTGTTTGATGAGCTGCCTTTGGTGTTATTGTCCAATCGCGATGAGTTTTTGCAGCGTCCGACAGAACTGCTACATCAATGGGAAGATAAGCCTGTTTTTGCAGGATGCGATGTACAAAGTGGCGGTACTTGGCTAGGTATTCATCAACAGCCCCATCAATACAGTCATCAAGCGCCTCAAGAATATTATCAGCAAAACGGACGTTGGGCTGCGGTATTAAATTTTCGCGATGGCGTGCAGGCAAGCTCTGATGAGCGCTCACGCGGGGCGCTAGTCACGGATTTCTTAACCAGTGATATCAGCCCGATGGAGTTTGCACGGCAGATTAGTTTGCAAAACTATGCTGGGTTCAATCTCATTATTGGTGATAGCAAGCAAGCCGTTATTGTCAATAATCGTGGTCATGCTCCTATGCCACTATATGCAGGACTGCATGTCATCTCCAATGGTCAGCCTGAGGACAGCTGGTTTAAAACTGAAAAGCTGCGAGGCAGGCTGCGCCAAGAAGTATTGCCACTAATCGCTGAGAATAGCGAACCTGAGTACTGGCAAGAAGCTGCCTTTGCGGTATTGTCTGATAATACGCAAGCCCCAGTGAATAAGCTGCCGGAGACTGGAGTGGCTGTTGAGATTGAGCAGATTTTGTCTTCTATTTATATAGAGCCTGTCGCTTTTAATCATACGCAAAATAATTTGCCCACTTATGCGACACGTACCCAAAGCATTTTAACCCTAAAATGTCATTCTCGGTTGGCAGATTCAGCAGTGGATGAGATTGCTAGATTAGTAAGCCGAGAGTGTCAGCATGACAGTTATAAAGAATGTCGACATGATAGTCATAAGTAGCCTATAGATTTTTCATCTATTAGCTTTTTCATCTACTCTTAATAAGGCTCACGTACAATTTTCATGAGAAGTTTGATACTACAGTTTTAATATCTAACAAGAGAGACTCACCAATCCCTTTATTAAAGAATGGATTTCACTTTAAATTACTATTTATATGGCGTAAGATAAATATAGATGTCACTAAAGTTCATACCAGTTGAGTAACTGATTATAAAACAAGGAGTGTGAAATGAGCATGATGAAGTCACTGATATTTATTGAACCAGGTAAAATTGAAATTGTAGATAAAAAAATCCCTGATGTAGGCCCAAATGATGCCTTGATAAAAATTACCACCACGACCATTTGTGGTACTGACATCCATATCTTTAAAGGTGAGTATGCCGTTGCAAAAGGCTTAACCATTGGTCACGAGCCAGTAGGTGTCATTGAAAAGCTTGGTAGCGCAGTCATGGGCTATGAAGAAGGGCAGCGAGTCATTGCTGGCGCCATTTGCCCAACGTTTACCTCCTATGCCAGCCAAGATGGCTTCCCTTCACAAGACGGTGGTTATCTTGATGCAGATGGTAGATGTTCTTGTCACGGTTATAAAGCCACAGGTGGCTGGCGTTTTGGTAATCACATTGATGGCACGCAAGCAGAGTATGTGCTAGTGCCAGATGCGCAGGCCAATCTATGTCCAGTGCCAGATGGACTGACGGATGAGCAAGTGTTGATGTGTCCTGACATTATGTCGACAGGCTTCAAAGGCGCAGAAAACGCCAATATTCAGATCGGTGATGTGGTTGCTATCTTTGCGCAAGGACCGATTGGCTTGTGCGCTACTGCTGGAGCAAGGATTAAAGGAGCGTCACTGATTATCGCTGTCGATGGCAATAATGAACGTTTGGCCATGGCAAAGAAACTGGGAGCAGATATTACTCTAAACTTCACGGAAGTTGACGTGGTTGATGAGATCATGAAAATCACTGGCGGTCGTGGGGTGGATAGCAGTATCGAGGCGTTAGGTTTACAGTCTACGTTTGAGCAATGTCTCAAAATATTAAAACCAGGCGGTACACTCTCAAGCTTGGGTGTGTATTCTGAAGATTTAGTCATTCCAATGGCTCATTTCGCTGCCGGTCTTGGCGATCATACGATAAGAACGGCTCTCTGCCCAGGAGGTAAAGAGCGTATGCGCCGATTGATGAATGTCATCGAGTCGGGTCGAGTAGATTTATCAGAGATGGTGACGCATACCTATGCCTTGGATGATATTGTAGAGGCCTATGACTTGTTCATGCATCAGCGTGACGGCGTACTAAAAATTGCTATCAAGCCATAATTATTCCGCAAGATATAATCGCTATATAATAGAAGAGCCTGCATCTAAAGGATACAGGCTCTTCTATTACGCGTTACTTTTAATCAAAATGTCAGTTTATCCTATCAACAAGTGATTGTCTTGTTCAGGAATAATAAGCTCTTGTCTTAGAGGTAGCTCAGGCACTAGCTCTTGCAAGGCACGGCGGTATACGCCTCGTTTAAAATGAATCACTTGTCCAAGTGGATACCAGTAACTGACCCATTGCCAATGATCAAATTCTGGTTTGCCCTCATCAAAGCGGATATGTTGAGTGTTCGTCTCATCTAAGCGTAGCAAAAACCATTTCTGTTTTTGCCCAATACATAAAGGGTGCTGTCCATGCCGCACATAGCGTTTTGGCAGACGATAACGCAACCAATCTTGCGTCACTGCCAATAAGTCTACATGACGCGGATGCAGGCCGACCTCTTCCCAGAGCTCGCGATACATCGCATCCATCGGCGTCTCCCCACGGTCGATACCGCCTTGTGGGAACTGCCAAGCGTTGTGACCAATACGTTTTGCCCACAGAACCTGCCCTTGTGTATTTGCCAAGATGATGCCGACATTGGCGCGAAAGCCGTCTGCATCTATCATGATTAAACCTTTTTAATTTATTTAAAATAGCCTATTTTGAGCTAGAACCGTGACAGCAATCATAATTATTATAAGGTGATGGTTGTCGATATTAGGTCAAAATAAGATTCATTACCGTTATTAAACCAAGAAACAAGCAAAATGTGTAACAGTATTTTGCTATAAAATGTTTCACGAGCTTAACTGTTTAAAATCAACCAGTTATAATTAAACTTTTGTAATGTTTTTTGGGGAATCTTACTACAAAGATAGGTTCGAACTATAAGAGGATAGGTTTGAATAATAAACAGTAGGCGCTATATGAATGTTAATTCACTGCTAAGAAAATTTTAGTAAAAAGGTTTAATTAAAAATAAGGCAGCAAAAGACAAATAGGTGAGCTATTCATAATGATAATAATTTTGGATGACAATGGCTCGATAAAATGTGCCATTGGCTTATGCTACACTAGCCAAGTAAAACATATGGCCAGAAAATAAAAATCGGGCAACGAGCTAATTAAAATAAGGAATAGGTAAAATGTCAGAGTCAAAAGCAAGTGTAACGTGGCAAGAAAAAAAAGCATTTATGGGCGTGTCACCATCAGGGCATAATGTACAGATCGATGCCGATAAAGAAAAAGGCGCAAGTCCGATGGAGCTGATTCTATTGGGGCTTGGTGGGTGTGCTAGCTATGATGTGGTAGCAATTTTACAAAAATCGCGCCAAGAGGTGACAGACGTACGTTGTGAGCTGACTGCTCAGCGTGCTGAAACTGTACCAGCTGTCTATACTGACATTCACATGCATTTTGTAGTGACAGGTCAAGATGTCAAAGAAAGCCAAGTAGAGAAGGCCATAAAACTGTCCGCAGAAAAATACTGCTCGGCCAGTAGAATGTTGGTACAAGGTGGGGTGAACGTCACCCATGATTTCGAAGTGATTGCAGGGTAGGGGCAAGTATACTAATGAATGCACTTCTGGAATTAGTCTCTGATACCGCAGCGTCCGCCATTTGGGCGATGGTCGTAGCAAGTTTACTACCGCTTGCCATGGCATTGACAGCGAAAGCTATTGGCGGCTTTAATTTGGCTGACAATGCCCATCCACGTGATTTTTTACAAGGTACGACGGGCGCGGCTGCACGTGCTAACGCTGCCCAGCAAAACAGCTATGAGACGTTGCCAATATTTTTGGCAGCAGTACTGACGGCGATGCTGTTCTTTGTACCACAATCGATTATCAATATACTGGCTTGGTTGTACGTGCTGATTCGTATCGGTTTTTGCGTGGCTTATATTACTAATTTGGCGACGTTTCGCTCCATACTTTGGGTGTTATCGATTGCCTGTTGTTTGATGCTATTCTATTTAGCGATTAGAGTGAGTGTTTAATCTTATTCGTTAGACAGATTGGCTTTAAGATAAAAGCAGCTATTATTGGCGCACACTGGCTTGCAGTGCACTAATGATAGCTGCTTTATTTTTTTCTCTTTTAATACTGTCCCATAAAACTTTTGCTTCGCTATAGCCTTTGATGAGCATTGCTAACCACTGCTTGTAACGACCAACCAAGATAACTTCAGTTTTAGCCTGGCCTTCCAAAAATCTTATCTGATGGGTGACCATTGCTTCCCACGACAACGTTGCCGCATTTAGCATGGCATCATCTGAACCACAATCCACGCGAGCAACCAAATCTGGACGGGTAACCGCGCCGCGACCTAACATCAAATGTTCTGTACCAGCTTGAGTCATACAGTTTTGCGCGTGCTCTGTATTCCATATCTCGCCATTGGCAATGACTGGAATATCAAGCGCATTAAAACTTTGAATCTTGTCCCAGTAGGCGGGTGGCTTATAGCCTTGGGTTTTGGTTCGTGCATGAATAGTTAGCCAATCAGCACCACTGTCGCTAATCGCAGCTCTGATATCATCCATGCGACTGGTATCGGTGTAACCTAAACGAATCTTTGCAGACACAGGAATATTATCAGGCACTGCCTGACGCAGCGCGCTGATAATCTGATACATGGTTTCGGGTTCATCCAATAATACTGAACCACCACGGTGGCTATTGACCGTCTTGGCAGGGCAACCAAAGTTGATATCAATCGCCGGCGCACCAAGCTCGGCAGCATAAGCAGCATTTTCTGCCATTAATTGCGCTTCACTACCAAGCAACTGGACATGAATAGGCGTGCCAGAGGCAGTTTTAGCATCATAACGCAGTTCTGGAACGTATTTATAAAATACATGCGCTGGCAATACGTGCTGAGTCACACGGATAAATTCGCTAACCGACCAATCATAAGGGCGACCCAAGTCCGATGCAATTTGCGTGAGGATTTGCCGCATTAATGGGTCGGTCAAGCCTTCCATTGGTGCAAGGAGGCGGACGGGATTGGCGAATAACTGACGGATGGTATTTTGACGTATTTGAAGTTGCTGATTAGTATTCATGCTTGTTGTTCACTGCTAAAAGGGTGCTATTAAAGGATTGCCATAGAGACAGGTATGCTAGAGGTTTAGAGTGGCAAATACAGAGAGTGACTAACTGAGAAAAATTAAGTATTACCAAAAATCACTTTTTTGCCTGTCTGCAAACCAGATATCAAGTCTTTAATATTATGGATGTCCAAATTGCTCTGTGCACGTGTGCAAGCGACGTAGAGCAAACGCAACTCTTCAGGGCTTATTTTGACCGCATTGGTGGTCACATCATAATAGAAATCATCGTCCAGCTGTACCTTTCCCCATTCGAGCCCTTTCGCCTTATGGGCAGTAGAGATAACATAGTCAGCATTTTCAATACTGGTCAAACTATTGACTGCTTGGCTCAGGACATTGGTGCCATGATCATCGACGAGTTTCACCAGTGTTTTTAGATCACTGCCTTCATTGGTTTCAGAATACTCTTGCACATCACCCCAATTATAAAAATACGCCAGTTCAGGTACACCGTACGCCGACTTACCGTTTTTCAAGTTTTCGGCTGCCTGACAAAATTTAAGCATACGATCGGTATCGGCTTGTAGCGCCACGCGGTGTCCCAATTTTAATCCAGTCAATAATTGCGACATTGCGGCGGCATTAGTGCGGCAAAGGATGGCATCTTTTTTACTATGTACCATACCTTTATCGGTAGAGGACTGTTTGTTCGGATTGCCCTTTAACGGGACATCTTCTTGCAATGCTTTGAGCAAAGTATTGGCAATCTCAGCAATCGGTTCGCCAAAACGAAATGACTGCGTTAACAAGGTTTGTGGTAAGGGTAGTTTTTTCATCGCATTGACTGCGCCGCGCCATTCATAAATCTGCTGATGAGCGTCACCTACATAAATCACTTGCCGTGGCTGCTGCGTCAAAATTCCCATCATCAAGGGATCGGCATCTTGGGCTTCATCAAACAAAATAAAATCAGCGGGAATACTGGGTTTAGACAGTGCCCAAAGTTTCAGATAAATATCATGCCCGATACCAGCTGGATGGCGCGCATCAATCGACTGTAGCCAACGCTGCTCGACGGCTGGATAGAGCATTTCGCGCAGCTGCTCGGCATCAGAATCATCGAGCCAGCTGGGAAACAATATATGTCTAGGGGCAGGATAACTGGCATGGGTACTACAAAAATTGCTGACAGCATCACTGACGAATCGCGATAGTCGGGCTGGAGTGAGAGTAATATATTTGTTTATACCATCCATTTGCCGACGTACTTGGACGGGCTGCAAACCCAAATCATCACCCAGACGTTTGGGTGAAAAACGCGGCAACGACAGCTTAGCAGTGATATCGCGGGCGACATGCCGATAAGCAAGCGAATGAAAGGTGCGACATTCCACATGCGGTGGAAACTTTGAGCGAGCATCATTGGCAATGGTTTTGTTGAAGGCTAAATATAAGCCACGTCCACGCAAACGCTCACCGATCAGTTTTAAGGTCGTCGTCTTACCAGCACCCGCATAAGCCACCACTTTAAATGACTTGTGATCCATCGCCATGTTAAGCGCGCTCAGCTGCTCATCAGTGGGATCGCTCATATAAGCTGGCATAGATGCGGACATAAAAAATTACCTAAAAGAGTAAAACGGATCAAAAATGACTGGGGTAAAAAAAGCCACTGCATAGACAATGGCTGACTCGTCATATGAAATTGCAAAATGCTTGCAAGCGCATATGACAATAATACAAAAACTCATAGAAAATAAAGGTAGAAATAAGCAGGTTATAGTAACAGATTAGCGCGTTGGCTGTTTTTGGAATAAGTATCTGACAAGTGATGTTATTCTTTATTTAACCCTGTATCGCTTGCTAAAGCAGGACTGTGCTCTTCTTTAATTAAAATTTTCGCTAAAAATAATCCTAGCTCAAACAACAACCACATCGGAATGGCGAGCATCAACATCGACACCCCATCAGGCGGTGTAACAACCGCAGCAATGGCGAAACAGCCGACAATAATATAACGGCGTTTATCTTCTAGGCTCTGAATGGAGACGACGCCCGTCAATATCAATAGCAAGGTGACGACTGGAATCTCAAAGGTTAAACCAAATACCATAAAGAGTTTGAGTGCAAAACTTAAATAACTGTCGATGTCGGTCATCGGCAAGACGTTCTGCGGCGCGAACATAATAAAAAATTTGAGAACGCCTTTAAGGACAATAAAATAAGAGAAAGCCACACCCGCATAAAATAAAAATATAGAGGACATCAAAACGGGAATGGCGATTTTTTTCTCTTTTTTATATAAACCGGGTGCGACAAACGACCAGATTTGATACAAGATATACGGCATTGCAAAGAATGCTGCGACAAAAACAGTCAGGCGTATCGGTGCCATAAAGTTAGAGGTGATATCCGTCGCGATCATCGTTGCGTTGGCAGGCAACTGGGCAACCAATGGGTTGGACAAAAAATCATAGAGCTCGCGTGAAAATCCGACCAATGCTAAAAATATGACCAGTACGGCAACACATATCTTAATCAAATGATGACGCAGCTCAATCAAATGCTCGGTAATTGGCATATCACCAAGTGAGCTTAAGATATCGCCAGAGTCCTCAGTATTGCTGTCGACATTACCATCAATGGTAGCTGTTGAGGTCTCGATATCTGAATCCGCGACTTTTTCTTGACGGCTTTTTTTACGTTTAAATAAGCCCACTAATGACTCTCCTGCTCATGAACAGAAGCCTGTTTAGGTAAAGGACTGTCTATATGGCTGTTTAGTAAGATATCGGCTTTATAATTTGGTAAGTAGGGCGGTTGCGGCAAACGACGCGCTTTATCATAAGCACCAAGACGAAACCACATATTTTCCCACGGTCTAGTTGTGATGGTTTGAGACACTGGATTGGCGTTATCACTACAGTCAGTTTTTAGACTATCATTATCGCCTTGTGCCGATGACTGCTCAAGGCTTTCTGGTTTCTCAGCCTGTCTATTACTGTCATAGGCGTAGTCAAACGCTTTTGGCTGCACTGGTCGATTATCATCATTCTCACTACTGGCTTGACTACTTTGTTTAGGCGTATTGTCATTGCCTGGATCACGCGATGCTTTTAAATGCTGGTTTTGCGAGGATTCAAACTCTTGCATACTGCCGCGCATCTCCGCCATCTCGCGCCTCATATCTGCTTCAGTCTGGCGAATTTTGGCCAGCTCTTTTTGCATAAGCTGGCGGGTCTCTGCCAAATCAAGCTCAGCTTCGATTTCAGATTGCAGGGTGGATACCGTGCGGCGAATTTTGGCATACCATTGCCCAGCGGTACGCGCTGCCTGTGGCAGTTTTTCTGGGCCCAAGACGATTAGGGCGATAACACCAAAGAGGAGTAGTTCAGAAAAGCCGATATCAAACATAATGTTCCAATGTCACTGTCTAGAGGCTATACATTATGTGTGTCATCAACCTTGGTGGTTGTTGGGCGCTCTTCAGTGTGTGCATTGCCATCATGATCGAGCACCACATGCTTTTTAGCATGCTCAGTATTTTCATCTTTGACCGCTTCTTTGAAGCCTTTGACTGCGCCGCCCAAATCTTTGCCAGCATTTCTAAGCTTTGAGGTGCCAAATACGACCACCACTACCACCAATAAAATCAGCCAATGCGTAATAGAAAAACTACCCATAAAGGTATCCTTGTGTCTTGGTTTTCAGTCTTTGTATGCCTACTTTGGGTGTATCGAATATCGTTATACTCAATAAACAGCCTCGGCATACAATGCGAAGTAAAACAGAGCTATATTATAACCTGCACTTGTGACAAAAAGGTGAAATCGCAAAATAATCAAGCAGGGTAGCGGAGTATTTTACGATTTCAAAAATTGTCTTCACCAAATTGATTTTACAATATCATAAGTTATCGCGCCGCCTTTTCATCGATACCTGATAGACCAAAACGTCGACCTAGCTCATTTAATACCGCATCCGACTCAATATCGAACCACGCCAGTCCTACTAATGTATGAAACCAGACATCGGCCACCTCATAGATGAGCTCGTGACGAGCGTCATCATATTGCGCTTTATTGCTATTTTCGTCGCAATTGGCAAAATCTTTGGCGGCAATGATACTTTCAGTACTTTCCTCGCCAACTTTTTCTAGAATTTTATTTAAACCATTTGCGTATAAGCTTGCCACGTACGAGCTATCAGCATCTGCATGTTTACGCTCTGCCAGTACACCGTCAAGCTGTTGCAAAATAGAGCGATTGGTAGTGTCGTTGTCATGGTGACTGTGACTGTGACTGTGACTGTGACTGTGACTGTGACTGTGACTGTGACTGTGACTGTGACTGTGACTGTGACTGTGACTGTGATTGGCATCTGAAGGGATTACATCGTTAGCCTGCGTCTCTTTAGTTTCAGGAGTGGCTTTTTCTGCATCGCTTGAATGATAAATATCAGCAGGGTCTTTTAATACCTTATCGACGGTTTGCCATTCAGGCGTTTGGCCCGACAAATCTAAACGCTGATAGAAGCAAGACTCGCGACCAGTATGGCAAGCGATACCGCCAGCCTGAGTGACACTAAGGACAATCACGTCTGCATCACAGTCCAAGCGAATATCATGTACGGTCTGAGTATGACCCGATGACTCGCCCTTATGCCACAATTTGGCACGTGAGCGCGAAAAATAAACCGCTGTCTGCGTTTGCGCGGTTAACTGTAGTGCTTCGGCATTCATCCAAGCCATCATCAAAACACGCCCAGACTTATGATCTTGAGCAATTGCAGGAATCAAACCATCAGTATTAAATTTTATGGCAGCCAGCCAAGCAGGTAAAGTCATAATATATCTGTCTTCTTATTTATATAGAAATCAAAGGGGAATAAGTGAATCGTAACTGATTCTATTTATGGTCTGAATAAAAAAGCGGTTAGCATTAGGGCATGTCCTCAATATCAAATCCTGTAGAGATGTGGGTACAGCGCTTCTTTCATAATTTTATCAAGCGCAATCGACTTATTGAGGCGAAAGTCATAATTGACAAAATGCTGCCGCGCCTTGGCTACTGTTTCTCCATTATGCATACGGGTGATTTTTATCACTATAGTGCCACCATTATCGTATAACGGCTCAACGCCTACTTCAAATAATAGCTCTTCACGCGCCCGTATGCGACTGACAATACTTAGCTGTAACTCATCGATAATTAAACCGTGATAATCTGCATCGATCTCTTTAATACCTTTAGAGTAAAAAAATCTTTGCCGCGCCTCACATAGCAATGCCGTCAATGATTCGAGCGTCAGGTACTGAGCCATATCAAGCTCAATATGACGCACACGCATCACTGTTTCAAAGACAAATATGTCGTTATCAAAGTCTAATTCTTGTTTTGACACGTTATCTCCTAGATTGATTGCAGGCTATGAGTGCTGCTAATCATGGTGTAGGTTGGTAGCGTCATCATCGTACGATAGGCGCTCGATAAGTGTTATAAATAACTTTGTATTATTAGCGCTCAGCTTATACTAAGGTTCAGTCTCTACTTAAGCACAGCTTAAGCTGACATTCAATCTATTTGGCGGTAAATCCGCAGTTTTATGAGTGTTTTGACTAAAATCTTTATAAATGGGCTCATACTCATTATCCATTGTCATGCCTACTAGGGCGTGTCCTCATTTTAAAAATGATGATAAGAATGAGATAAATTGCCGTCAAACAAGGAAAATAGCACAAATAATATCGAGATATGAACCAGCTATTTGACGTAGCTTGGCAGAATTTAACCGTTTTTAGTCCATTTATTTGCTTTCGTTCAGATTGAGGACACGCCCTAGGAGAGGCGTAAAAGTTTCCTTGGCAAAACAGTGCATTATCTGCTAAAATACCGCCTCCCACCTCGAGGCAAATAGAGGTTTAGTGGGTGTTTTTACAGCCACTATTCGTTATTAACTATTTGACGACCAGGTTCTATCAAAGACAAAGAGGCAAATCATCATGAAAGTTAAGATGAAAACCAGAAGCGGTGCAGCTAAACGCTTCAAAAAAACAGCGAACGGCTTCAAGCGTAAGCAAGCAAACAAAAGCCATATCTTGACCAAGAAATCAGCTAAGCGTATTCGCCAGTTGCGCGGTCTAAAGATGGTGGACAAGTCTGACGAAGCAGCAGTTCGTCGCATGTGCCCATACATCTAGTAGGCTATCGTCATTTAGCTTTAATTAAGCGCTGTTTAATTTATAGCGACTGGATTAAAAATATCTGACTTTGCAATCTGATAGCGATGTCTACTATTCGATGACATCGTGATTCGTTTAATAATGATTAAAGAAATCTTGGAGTAATTTATGGCCCGTGTAAAACGTGGTGTACAGGCGAATCGTCGTCACAAAAAAATCCTAAAACGCGCAAAAGGCTACTACGGTGCCCGTTCACGTGTTTACCGCGTAGCGGTACAAGCAGTGACCAAAGCTGGTCAATATGCTTATCGTGACCGTCGCAACAAAAAACGTACTTTCCGTCGTCTTTGGATTGCACGTATCAATGCTGGTGCACGCTTAAACGGTTTAAGCTACAGCCGCTTTATCAATGGCATGAAATTGGCTAACATCACTGTCGATCGTCGCGTACTTGCTGACATCGCTATGCATGATGCAGCGACTTTCACAGCGTTGGTCGAAAAAGCAAAAGCGGCATTAGCATAAATATTAACTTTCCTTTAGGGTTGCTGCTTGTTTAGTCAGAATTTACAAGTAGTTATCTATATGGACAGGGATAATATTGATTAATAGTATGATATTAATAAAAGCTACCGCTGGTCGGTGGCTTTTTTTATATCACATTATCTAATGTTACCGCATTTTTTGAGCACCAGCGCTAAATATGCTTTGTTGAGATAGTTTTTATCATTGTCTAAATATTCAAGCCATTCATATCACTGGTATTATTTTTGAATGACTGGGTAAATGGTTTGCAATATTTGGTCAAATCCCTACAATTACCAATCACTATTATTAATAGTCCGTTTAAATCAGGAAGAATGCATCTTATGACTACCCCTGCTGCTACCACCGATTTGTCGGCGCTACCGACCTTGTCCACAGAGCTAAGCGAGCTTAATGAAGCTCAGCTAAATGAGTTGGCCAGTGCCGCTGAAGCCTTGGTTCTACAAGTAAACGATGTGCGTGCGTTGCAAGATTTGCGTGTGCAATTGACCGGTAAGAAGAGCCCCTTAACTGGCTGGTCAAAGCAGATGGGTAAACTCAGCAGCGACGATAAAAAAACCTACGGCGGCTGGTTACACCAAGTTCGTAGCCGTATTCAAGATGCGTTGACAGAGCAGCAGCAGCAGCTAGAAGTGGCTGCATTAAATGCTAAGCTTGCAAGCGAAAGTATTGATATCACCTTGCCTGCTCGCGGTGGTCAAAAAGGTCATTTGCATCCAGTGACCATGATTACCCAGCGTATGCAGCAATATTTTATACAAGCAGGTTTTAACGTTGCTACTGGTCCTGAAGTCGAAAGCGACTATTATAACTTTGAAGCGCTCAATATTCCGTCGCATCATCCAGCACGCGCGATGCACGATACCTTCTATTTTGATGCGCATTATCTACTGCGTACGCATACCAGTCCTGTGCAGATTCGCACGATGGAAAAGAATGAACCGCCTATTCGTATTATTTGCCCAGGTCGCGTTTATCGCAATGATTCAGACCAAACGCATTCGCCGATGTTCCACCAGCTAGAAGGTTTAATGGTCACTGAGTCGAGCACTTTTGCTGAGCTAAAGGGTCTGATTAGTGAGTTCTTGGAAGCATTTTTTGCCAAAGAATTGACTGTACGTTTCCGCCCGTCATTTTTCCCCTTTACCGAGCCGTCAGCTGAAGTCGATATCCTCGATGACAATGGTAAATGGCTTGAGGTCATGGGCTGCGGTATGGTACACCCACAAGTACTGACCAACTGCGGTATTGATGCCGAAAAATATACTGGCTTTGCTTTTGGAATGGGGATTGAGCGCTTCGCGATGTTATATTACGGCATCGATGATTTGCGTTTATTTTTCCAAAATGACGTACGCTTTTTAAAGCAGTTTGGCTAGATTTTATTATTTAATAATACCTCTACCTTTACTCCAAAACCTTTATTATAAAATTCTGATCTGAGATATTTATGAAAATTAGCGAACAGTGGCTACGTCAATGGGTAAGCCCCAACAATACTAGTGAGCAATTGGCCGAACAACTCACGATGGCAGGACTTGAGATTGAGGATCGCTATGCGGTTGCCCGTGCCTTCAGTGGTGTGGTCGTCGGTGAAGTCATCAGCGTCGAGCAGCATCCAGATGCCGATAAACTGCGCGTTACGCAGGTTAATATTGGTGCAGCTGAACCGTTACAAATCGTCTGCGGCGCACCCAATGTCACCGTTGGTATGAAAGCACCCGTTGCGACCGTTGGTGCCATTTTGCCTTCTGATAATGGTGCAGGTTTTGAAATTAAAAACGGTAACCTACGCGGTGTCGACTCTAACGGTATGCTTTGCGGCGCTTCTGAAATTGATTTAGTCGATGACATCGATGGTCTGCTTGAATTGCCAGCTGATGCACCGATTGGTATGGATATTCGTGAGTATTTAGGTTTAGACAATCAGATATTAGATATCTCTATCACGCCAAATCGCGGTGATTGCTTTAGCGTACGCGGTATTGCACGCGAAATATCAGTTATCAATGATTTGCCAATGCAGCTGCCTGATATTCCTACCAATGTGGTAGTTACTGAAAACGCTGCTGGTACTGCTACGCCAGCGGTAACGGTTAGTGCAATTGAAGCGTGCCCACGCTATTTACTACAATCAATCAGCAATATTGATCGTAGTATCGATACGCCAAAGTGGATGCAAGATGCGCTGGTTCAATCAGGACTACGCTCGCACAACTTTTTGGTTGATGTGACCAACTATGTGTTGATGGAATTGGGTCAGCCGCTACATGCGTTTGATGCTGATACCATCGTTGGTGATATCGTGGTGCGTTTGGCACAGCCTGAAGAAACGATTGTCTTATTGAACGAGCAAACCATTACCTTAACCGGTGATGAATTGCTCATCGCTGATGATAAAGGCGCACTTGCACTTGCCGGAATCATGGGCGGTCAGCGTAGTAGTGTCACTGATAGCACCACCAATATTGTTGTAGAAAGCGCTTTCTTTGGTCAGTTAGCTATTGCCGCGCGCGCACGTCGTTTTGGGTTACATACCGATGCCTCACAACGTTTTGAGCGTGGGGTAGACTTTGCGTTACCAGAGCTAGCACTGGCACGCGCTGTTGATTTGATTACTAGCGTTACTGGTGGGCAAGCCGGACAAATAGTAAAAGCAGAAAGCAGTGAGCATTTACCAGCTCGCGCACCGATCACTTTACCAATTGCTAAAGTTCGTGATGTCATCGGTATTGAGATTGAGCCAGCAGTGATGGTTCGTATCTTAACCCAATTGGGCTTTGAGGTAGTGCGGCAAGCCGATAGCCTGATTTGCACGCCGCCATCGTATCGCTTTGACATGAGTATCAAAGAAGACCTCATCGAAGAAATTGCGCGTATCTATGGCTATGACAATATTCCAAGCGTGTTGCCGCATTTGCAAGTCAGCATGGATTATGACGATACCGCAGACTTGACTCACGAGATGAAGCTGGCGCTGGTCGATAATGGCTATATGGAAGCGATTAGCTTTAGCTTTAGTGACGCAAAAATAGAAGCCTTGCTCGATGATAAAGCTCTAGGAGAAGTACTGGCACTGGCCAATCCTATTTCTAGTGACTTAGCCGTGATGCGCCGTACTTTGCTATCAAGCTTATTGCCTTGCGTGCAATATAATCTCAATCGTCAGCAGCCACGCGTTCGTTTCTTTGAAACAGGGCTTAGTTTTGTTGGTCAAAGTATTAGTGAGTTGGTGCAGACACCAAGTATTGCGTTAGTAGCAGTTGGCGATGTCTGGGACGAGCAAGCGTATCAAAACCGTGCGTTAGACTTTTATGATCTTAAGCATGATATTGAGCAGTTATTACCTGCAAAAATGGATAGCGCCCGTATTCGCTATGAGCGCAGTGAGCTTGCTTTCTTGCATCCAGGTCAAAGTGCTAAGCTCTATATTGATGATGAATATATTGGTTGGTTGGGTCAGTTGCATCCTAACACGGCTAAGCAGTTAGATTTGCCAGCTACGTGGGTTGCTCAATTATCACTTGCGCCATTACTGACCCTTGCCCGTGAGCAGCATACCATCAGCACCCCAAGCAAATTTCCACAAGTACGCCGTGATATTGCCATTTTAGTAGACAGCGAGATCAGCTTACAGACATTAGAGTCGACGATACGCGCAGCAGCTGGTGAGCTAGTGGCTGATCTGTGGCTGTTTGATGTGTATCAAGGCGACAAAGTGCCAGCTGGTCAGCGCTCATTAGCTTTTGCGCTAATATGGCAAGACAATGCACAAACGCTATCTGATGACGCCATTAAAACCGCGACTGACAAAGTGGTACAAGCACTAACTGAGCAACATGCTGCAAAGTTGCGTGACAGCTAACATATAACTCTTATCATAGACATGCTCTGTAGCCTCACTCTTCAAGAGGCTATAGGGCATTGCTATTTATAAGAATTATGATTTTATAAAATTTTTTTTCATAAAAATAGTTAAGTGGTTATTAATAAAGGATTTTAAAGCAGTCTTTGTTAAAAAGAGGTTAGAAAACCTTTATAATAGCTAGCATTAACCCTCATACCGCTAAACCATGATATTCGACATCACGACATAGCATAGGAGTCGTACTGTGAGCACCTTAACCAAATCTGACATGATTGAGCATTTGATGAGTCATCTTGACCTAACACGCCAAGAAGGCCGCTGTTTGGTAGAGAATTTCTTTGATGAATTGTCAGAGAGTTTAATTGATGGCAAAGAGGTCAAGCTTTCAGGCTTTGGCAACTTCGAGCTTAAAGATAAAAATAGCCGTCCAGGTCGCAACCCTAAGACAGGGGAGCCAGTCGCTGTATCAGCACGCCGCGTGGTGACTTTCAAAACAGGGCAAAAATTCCGTCAACAAGTTGATGAGCGTCTCTTTGACGAGTAGCAGTAACTGTCAATCGTATAAAACTGAACATATAAATATATCATGACTTCATGATGGTTGTTAAAGTTGCGCTTTATTATTAATGTGAGATGGTGGATCTACATTTGATCAGAGACATTAAATATCATATTTAGCTATGAATAACCATGAACGATGGCAAATGACACGCACAAAAAAAGAGAGCTTAGGCTCTCTTTTTTTTACTACAGTATTTCTATCATATAAACGATAAAATTACTGAGCTGGTTCTTCAATAACTACAACTTCGTCAGCTGCGTCTACAGCTGGAGTTTCGCTAGCTACGTCAACGCTAGTAGTAGTACCGTCTACAGGTACTTCAGCATCGATTTCGTCAGTAGCAGTAGCAACTTGAGCATCAGCGATGTCAGCTTCAGCTTCAGCAACAGCAGCGTCAGCATCAGCAGTTACTTCGCCTTCAGCAGCAGCTTCGTTTAGCTCTTCTGATGCATTTTGCACTTCTTCTTGTGCGTCAGATAAATCTTCAGCAGCGTTTTCTTTGTTGCTGTCACAGGCAGTAAGGCCCATAGTTGCAGTCATGATACCAGCTAGAGCAAGTAATTTTAAGTTCATAAGGTTTTCTCCGGGAAAATGAAATGATCAGTAGCAGCAAAAAAGGTTGAAAGCTGAGATTTCTCAGAATTCAACTAGTCTTAGTTACAGCTACTCAGCTTTCACGCATTCTATAGGATTTCTATATAAATAGAAATAGGCTGTACAATTAAGTAACAATAAAATTGTAAATAGTGCTTTACATCACTTATTCGTTATAATTTTTAATACAACGAGCCAAATTAATAGACGTATAATCAATGACATCACCCTATTCTGATGACTTATTCGATGTCTTGATTTCTACTATGTTTTTAAGCATCTATTGTATCTATTAGGAGTTTAATAGTCATTAAATGTCTTGATTAGTGCAATATCAAGAGCCTAGTAAAGTAGCATTCGTCAAAAATACTTTGGCACTACTTACGTATCAGAAATCGGATTTGATCAAAAAAATAAAGAATTGAGTCAAAATTACACTATATAAAAAATCATCAATACGAGTAGCAATATATATATCGTATATTTGAGGAATGAAACAATGAAATGGCAAGGTAGACGCGGCAGTTCCAATGTGCGCACCAGTAGTGGTGGCGGCAAAATGATAGGCGGTGGTATCGGTGGAATTATTATTGCTGGCATTTTATGGCTGGTATTTGGGGTAAACCCAATGACCGCTTTACAGACGGGTCAAGTAGTAGCAGGCGCTGGCAATAACAGTGCCGCTACCGAACCTGCGACAAGTAACGATCGAGATACGCAGTTTGTCAAAGTAGTCTTGGCTGATACTGAAGAAGTTTGGCATCAAATATTCAAAGAAGCAGGCAGCACCTATCAGGAGCCATCATTGATTCTCTTCAATGGTCAAGTTAGCTCAGCCTGCGGCAGTGCTAGCTCCGCGACGGGCCCATTTTATTGCCCAGGCGATCAGACTGTCTATCTAGACAAATCTTTCTTTGTAGAAATGCGCCAAAATCTCGGTATAACGGGTGATAAGCAAGGCTCTGGCGACCAAGATAATCAAGGTAAAGCGGGCGATTTTGCGCAAGCTTACGTTATTGCGCATGAAGTTGGTCACCACGTACAGACTTTGTTAGGCATCAGTCAGCAAGTTAATGAAGCCAGCCGTCAAGTCACTCGTGCACAAGCCAATAAGCTATCAGTACTACAAGAACTACAAGCTGATTGTTTTGCTGGGGTTTGGGCACAACGTAACCAAGAGCGTGTACAGTTTTTGGAGGCAGGTGATATCGATGAGGCCATCAATGCCGCTGGTCAAATCGGTGATGATCGTTTAGCGCGTGCTAGCGGTGGAGCAGTCGTACCTGATAACTTTACCCATGGCACCAGTCAGCAGCGTGTTCAGTGGTTCACTCGTGGTTTGGAAAGTGGCAACGTGCAGTCTTGTGATACTTTTAGCGGGGCATTATAGTCATTATCGCTATGATATTTTAGCGTAGTAACTATCGCCTAAAAAAGGCGATCCAACAAAAAGCCTGCAATATCGATTGCAGGCTTTTTGTATTTTAGAGCGTTTTAGGCATATTCAATAGATTTAAAATACACACAGTTGAAATGCTTAAAAACGGTCTTGATAGCACCAAGTAATCATTTAGCGATTATCTGCTGTTGTTAAGAATGTAAGCACCAGCGCCACCTACTGCAGCACCACCAAGTGCGCCACGAGCGATGTCTTTGCTATCGCCGCCACTTCTAATAAGTGCACCAGCAGCAGCGCCGGCAGCAGCACCTTTAGCGGTATTGCTCAAGCCACTATTGTAGCCATTAGTTGCACAGCCACCCATGATAAGGGCAGAGCTAGTAAGAGCAGTCATTGCGATAGTTTTAGCAAATTTCATAGTATCACCTGTTAGGTTATCAAAATCAAAATACGATATTTTTATTACCACTAATTTTAATACCGATAGTAAGCTGTATTAAAATATTTGGGCAAGTATCTTAGAATAATCTATTGTGCTACCGCAAGACATACAAAAGTCTGCATTAGTAAGGATTACATCAAGGATGTTAAATATCTCGAAAATTATACTGCTATCAACACGTGATAGCATAGTATATCTATACTGGCTCCTATACTAACCCAACTAATAATTTCTAGGCGTAGTAAAAGCGCTAAGCTTTGCAAATAGCCTGTAAAGGATGTTTCTCCACTGTATCGTTGGTAGGGGTTTTGCTTAGGGTTATTGTATTTGTATTGATAGTAAGCTAACTGTTTTTAAAAATAGTACTTTTGGCGTTTAATAGTGAGGTATTAAGGTCTGTTCTCATTTTATTGCCATTTTTAAATTCAGGACATTCCGGAATATATAAAAAATGAATACAAAACGAAAAGACCGCACGAATGCGGTCTTTTCTACTTAAGTTGCTTATCTATTGAGTCTGGCAAAGCAACACGGAATTAGAACTAGTTCTGTGATTTACGCTTCATCTGTTCAAAGAATTCATCATTGGTTTTCGCTTCTTTTAAGCGATCCAGCAAGAACTCAGTGGCTTGTACACCATCCATCGGCTGTAATAGCTTGCGTAGAATCCAAACCTTGCGCAGTTTGTCTTCATCAAGCAGACGCTCTTCACGGCGTGTACCAGATTTTTTGATATTAATCGCAGGGAAGACACGTTTTTCAGCCAGATCGCGCTCAAGCGTAATCTCTTGGTTACCAGTACCTTTGAACTCTTCAAAGATAACGCTGTCCATTTTACTACCCGTATCGATAAGCGCACTGGCAATAATGGTCAAACTGCCACCTTCTTCAACATTACGAGCAGCACCGAAGAAGCGTTTTGGGCGCTCTAACGCATTGGCGTCTAGACCACCGGTTAACACTTTACCTGACGACGGAATAACTGTGTTATAAGCACGCGCCAAACGAGTAATCGAATCCAGTAAAATAACCACGTCTTGTTTGTGCTCGACCAAACGTTTGGCTTTTTCGATAACCATTTCAGCGACTTGTACATGACGCTGTGGCGGCTCGTCAAAGGTAGAGGCAACCACTTCACCGCGTACCGTACGTACCATTTCGGTGACTTCTTCTGGACGCTCATCAATCAATAGGACAATTAAGTAGCATTCAGGATTGTTACGAGTGATCGACTGCGCAATGGTCTGTAGCAGCATCGTTTTACCCGCTTTTGGCGGTGCGACGATGATAGAGCGTTGACCTTTACCAATCGGCGCGATTAGGTCGATGATACGACCCGTCAGATCCTCAGTGGTGCCGTTACCAAGCTCGAGTTTTAAATGCTCAGTTGGGAATAGGGGTGTCAGGTTTTCAAAGATAAGCTTATGACGTGAGCGATCTGGGGTATCAAAGTTGATTTCGCCAACTTTCAATAACGCAAAATAACGTTCAGAATCTTTTGGTGGACGAATCGTACCAGCGATACTATCACCCGTCTTCAGACTAAAGCGGCGAATTTGGCTAGGGCTGACATAAATGTCATCAGGACCGGCTAAGTATGAGCCTTCTGATGAGCGCAAAAAGCCAAAACCATCCGGAAGAACCTCAAGTACGCCGTCACCATAAATGGCTTCACCGTTCCGCGCATGGGTTTTTAGGATAGCAAAGATGATGTCTTGTTTACGGCTACGCGCCATATTATCAAGACCCATTTCTTTGGCGATAGCCAATAGCTCAGCGATTGATTTTTTCTTTAATTCAGTAAGATTCATAGATAGGTCATTAGCAATTGATCAGATGAGAGATGCCATTAGCAGCACAAGTCATGACAGTGATTAAAACAACGATAGTATGGTGATAGAGGGTGCGTGCACAGAGCTGGATTTATGTAGTTTGGATATTACGTGTTAGCTTATATACGAATTGCAATCGTTTATGCAAGGTAATAAGAAATAAGGATAAAGAAGTCTACATAAGAGTCTGCGTCAAAAACTCAATATCAGTAATTGTGTTTAGTCATTTCGTTCAGCAATGGTGTTTATAACGACGATTGTGTTTTTGTTGATAAACACGAGGAGAATAGCGATAAGACAGTTAGGAAAACCGTTAGTTTTCTGTTGTCAGCAGACTATACGGTCTTCACAATAGTATTGTCAATAAATTTTGCCAAAAAAGTCGTCTAATTGAGTTTTTTGCATAAAAAACAAGCAAAAAAGCCACTATCTACGTTAGATAATGGCTTTTTCGACGGTGTTGCTGTCTCTTTAGAATGCTTATGCAAAACGAGCAAGTCTCAACTTAGAGATGCTTGTCTAACACTTTTGCCAATTCAGCTTTTGGCTGTAGACCCATCACTGAGTCAACTTTTTCGCCATCTTTAAAGACAAATAGTGTTGGGATATTACGGATACCAAAACGGCTGGCTGCTTGTGGGTTGCTATCCACATCAACTTTGACGATTTTAACTTTGCCTTGGTACTCAGTGGCTAGATCTTCTAAAATAGGGGCGATTGCTTTACAAGGACCACACCATGCTGCCCAGAAGTCTACCAATACTGGCACATCTGATTGCAATACGTCTTTGTCAAAGTCGGCATCGGTAGTATGTAAAATAAGGTCTGACATAATTTATCTCTCTTGTTTTATTATTTCTATCGCCATCCATCAACCAATATATTTGTTGCATAATAGAATGATGGGTGACCAAAGAAGCGTTTAGAAGTGGTTAAAATGTGCCATTATATTAACATGTTTGCTCAGGGTTAACAGATGCAGGCTGGTTAAATTGTTTAACAATTACGATTAGCACAATAAATCGACACATAACGACACAGGCATGGTTTTATCTGTCACTTGATAATCCTGTCTGTGTCTTTTGCTCAAAAATAAGCGGTTTATAACACTATATCTATACTCTAATATCTACCACTTAAGACAGCTTTCATATGCAAGCTCATTAATCATTCAAGCCCCTTTATATAAGTGCCCATTTTTATGCCTTTTACTGCTGAAGAAGTCAACGCCCTCAATGCTCAAGAAAACGCCTATCCGCTTGAGTTTTTTCAAGCATTTGCGCAACAGATTACTGTCTACGAAGATGATGATATTTGGGTGGTTGATAAGCCTGTAGGTCTGTTGAGTGTCGATGGCAAAACGCTCAAGGTCAGTTTGCTGGCGAGACTTGAGCGTGCCACTCCCGCAGTCAAGCTGATTCATCGTCTGGATATGGATACCTCAGGGCTGCTCATTTTTGCCAAGAATGCCGAAGCGCAAACCCATATTAGTAAGCAATTCATTGAACGTTTGCCACAAAAAAAATATCAGGCACGCGTCTTTGGAGAGTGGGAGCGTGTCGGCGCAACGGGTGAGATATCCGTACCAGTGCGCTATGAGCCGGAGATGAAACCGCGCCATATCGTCGATCCTAGCTGGTCAAAGCATGCCTTAACTTTATATGAAGTTATCAGCCATGAGCAATGCAACGGTCAGACAGTCACGCGCGTAATGCTAAAGCCGGTCACCGGTCGTAGTCATCAGCTGCGCGTCCATATGGTGCATGTTGGTCATGTGATGATTGGCGATCCTATTTATGCAGAAGGTACGGCTTTAGCGATTGCACCAAGACTTAATCTCCATGCTCAGCAATTGCGTCTCAAGCATCCTACGCTTGGTGCGTGGATGGATTGGGAAAGCCCAAGCCCTTTTTAAATGAATTTATGCCAAATTTTTTAAACCCATCATGCAAAAACAAGGAACGTATTATGCTTGATATGACGGCAGCCAAACAGGCAGTTAAGAAACGCTTCAAAGCTCAATCGGCACTCTCAGACACACCAGTGGATTATGAAATACTGATTATCGGTGCAGGAATTGCCGGTATTGGTATGGCGTGCCGATTGCAGCAGCAAAAACACAAAGGACTGTTTGGTCATAAAAATCCAAGTAAGCAGAAACGCAAATCATCAAAGCAACAGCAGAAAAGTGCACAGCGATTTTTGGTGTTAGAAAAACGAGCAGATTTGGGTGGTACATGGGATTTATTTACCTATCCTGGCATCCGCTCTGACTCTGATGCCTTGACGTTTGGCTACAGTTTCAGACCATGGCTAAATCACAGGATTTTGGCAAAAGGCGGTGATATTAAAAACTATATTGCTGATACGGCGCGTGAGTTTGGTATCAGCGAACATATTCGCTATCAGCACGAGGTGCAGCAGCTGTCTTGGTCAAGTAGCCATCAACAATGGACGGCGATGGTAAAAAATCATGCCAGCGGTGAGGTGTTTACGGTAACGGCAAAGTTCGTCGTTGGCGCCACGGGTTACTACGATTATGAGCAAGGTTATCGTCCTTCTTTTAATAAAGAAGCAGATTTTCAAGGTGAAATCATCCATCCGCAGCATTGGCAAAATGTGGATTATGACGATAAGAAGGTAGTTATTATCGGTAGCGGTGCCACAGCGATGACATTGCTGCCAGCTTTGGTGGATGAAAAAGGTGGGCAATGCGCGCGTCACGTCACTATGTTACAGCGTTCTCCCACGTATGTGGCAAGTGTACCGGGCGATGATTATACGCTTGATTGGCTAGCAGGTAAATTTTCACCGTTGTCAAAAGAGCAAGCTTATACGCTGCTGCGTACTCGTAATGTATTGATTCAACAAGGTACTTATCGAGCGGCTATATTGGCACCCAAGCTTATGAAAGCGTTATTAAAACGCGGTGTCAAAACAGAGCTAAAGGGTAGCGGTATCGATGTGGCGCATTTTGTACCGGACTATAATCCTTGGGACCAGCGGATATGTGCGGTGCCAGACAGTGATTTATTCAAAGCATTGCATGGCAAACGCGCCAGCGTCGTCACCGATCAAATCAGCCATTTTACCAAGACGGGCATCATGCTCGAATCGGGTAACTCTCTCGATGCTGATATAATCGTCACAGCGACAGGACTAAAGCTACAGATGCTCGGCGGTGCCAAAGTATATATTGACGGGCAGGCGATAGATATTGGTTCGCGCATGACTTATAAAGCGGTCATGATTGAAGATATACCAAATATGGTGGCACTGTTTGGTTATACCAACGCCTCATGGACGTTAAAAATCGATTTGGCGTGTCAGTATGTGATGCGACTGCTGGGCTATATGCATCAGCATCGCTATCAAGTGGTATTGCCACAAGCACAGACTAAAGATGCCAAAGCGCTTACGCAGACAGATACAGTGATGGGCGCGCTATCGTCAGGATATGTCAAGCGCGCTCAACATGAGCTACCCAAGCAAGGCGATATATATCCTTGGCGGGTGACAAACAACTATCTAAGCGACCGCATCATGATCAAACATCGCAAAATAAAAGATGATTGGTTACGTTTTAGTCGTTAAGGTCGCTTGGTTACAGTCGTTTGTTAAATGTTTTTTAATGGCTATTAATAAAATCAGCAACTTGTTTGCTTAAGATCTGCCACAAGGTTTCTTGGGCGCTTTTGCTGCCCCACGCATTATGCGGGCTAAATATAACGCGCGGATGCTTGGCAACGGTCAATAAAGGGTCGTCAGCGGTGATGGGCTCTTGCTCAAACACATCGCTGGCGTAGCCGATGATTTGCTCATTGTTAATGGCGTCAGTCAGCGCTTGGCTATCCACGATGCTACCACGGGCGACATTGACGATGAGCGGTTGTTTGACCATTTTTGCTAAAGTATCTGCATTAATCAGGTGCTGAGTTTTCTCGTTTAATGGGCAATGCAGGCTCAGTACATCAGACTGTGCCAGTACGTCGTCAAACGCGGTATAGTCGTCATTGCGCGGTGCGCGTCCTTGCTGCTCCGCCCATAATACTTTCATCCCAAAGGCACGAGCAATGTCGGTCACGCGTTTGCCAATAGTGCCAATGCCAATAATACCTAGTGTTTTATCTTCTAAATCTATTAGCGGAATATCCAGTAGGCAAAAATTACCGTTTGCTTGCCATGTGCCATCAGCGACTTTTTGATGATAATAAATACCCGCGCGCATGGCGTTGAGCATGAGCATAAAGGTATGTTCGGGAACACTTTTGACTGCATAACCTGCGACATTATAAAGCGCCACATGGTGCTCAATACAAGCGTCTTGATCGACGTTGTTCATACCAGTAGCGGTCAGTTGAATGAGCTTGAGCTTGGGCAATTTACTTATCACTTCAGCGCTGATTTGCACTTTATTGGTAATAATGATGTCGGCGTCTTTGCAGCGCTCTACAATAACAGCAGTATCTTTTGGGGTATCATCATAAGTGAGGTAGTCGCTGATGCCTGCTGGGGCTGGCAAGTCGATGCCATCAGAAAAAGTGCCTTTATCTAAAAAAACCGCGCGCATGGTTATTCCTTATTAAATAGTTATTTTAAAATGATTTTAATAATGATCGACTTAATGTAGCACGTTGGTGATTTTAGTCAAAAAGGTCGTCAAAAAATCCATCAAAAAAGTACAAAGCAAAAAACCTCTACTTCAATATTGAAATAGAGGTTTTGTTGATTGAGACGGTAGTCTTTTGTGCTTATTCGGTTTTATGGACTTATAAAGAGAAACGCTTACGCAATTTGCCAATAAGGCTACGTACGCGACTGCTCAAATCAATACGCACATCGTTTTCAGGGTCATGCTCGACTTCATAGCGTTTGACCAAGTCAGGGCTAGCTTTTAGCTTCGCATGATGCTGAAATGCACGGTTGACGCTAATCTCAAGCAGGCTGGCGCGCATCGGTTTCGGCAAGCAGCGATAGACCTGACCTTTATTAATCAAATCAATCAGCAAGCCAGCGTCTTGAAATTCAGTCTGTACCAAAACCACTAAATGCGGCGCATCTTGTTTTAAGGTAAAGATAATCGGCGCGATATTCTCACCACTGACATTGATATCGGTGATACAAACACCGATATCTTCATTCGCCAAGTAATCGTACGCTTCTTCTAAACTCTCAGCGTGCAGTACTTTATAACTGTGAGAAAATTGCTTACGTATTTGCTCAATCAACTCATTGGTTTCATCGATCACTAGCAGCGTTTGCTTATTACCTGAACTGTCGAATTGATCGGCATCTTCGTCTGGATTATAGGTCAAGGCGATTTCGGTAGCACGTCCGACCACAGTGATCAGCTCTTCAGATTTACAAGGCTTAGTCAAATAACGATAAATCTCACCATCGTTAATAGAGCCAATAATGGCGTTTAAATCGGCATAGCCCGTCAATAAAATACGCATGGTGGACGGTGAGACATCTTTTACTTCGCGTAAAATATCCACACCGACTCGCTCAGGCATCCGCTGGTCACTGACTGCCACGTGTACATGGTTGTTCTTGATATAGTCAATATACTCAGTTGGGTCGGTGGTGATAAACACATCATGGGTCTTACGAAACAGCAGTTTCATAGACCGTAAAATGCGTTGTTCATCGTCGATAAATGCCAACTTCGGCTTTGATTCAGCGCTGGTTTCAACTGTGGTTAAGTCATTTTCTAATTCATTCATGATGATATCCTTATGATGATGAATAATAGTCGTTAAATATCTAAATATGTTCTACGTCATAGAGCAGCTGATCCAGCGCTTACGCGACTAGGTTTTGCTCTGTTAAGTTATTATTAATCGGCAGTATTAACGTAAATGTGGTGCCAACGCCTTCGGTCGATACGACTTTGATATCGCCATTATGTTGCTCCATAATTTGCTGACTGATTGCCATACCAAGACCAGTGCCTTCACCTGCGCCTTTGGTCGTAAAGAACGGCTCAAAGATTTGATTGAGAACTTCTGGACTCATACCTTTACCGTTGTCTATGACATCAATATAAACATGGTGATCATCGGCACGGGTGCGCACTTCGATTTTGCCATCAGGTTTTTCTCCCATGGCTTGCGCGGCATTGTTCAGTAGATTGACCAAGACTTGGTTAATTTGCGACGGTGAGCATTTCACTTCAGGCGTGGGCGCAAAATCAGTCACAATCTCTTGATGTCTAATGGAGTTGCCAGCGATTTTAAGCGAGGCTTCGATACATTCGCGCACATCGATGGTTTTCACTTTTGACTCATCAAGACGGGCAAAGTTGCGTAGGTTTAGTACCATCTCAGTGATTTGCTCGACGCCAAATAACGAATCTTTAATCAGCTCTTTTAATTCAGCTGATAGGTCATCTTCTTGGATCTCATCAGAAGCACGGATAATATCTGCTAGTAGCTTGTCAATTTTTCCATCAGTCGCCGCGTCAGTTTTAACGCTTTTTAATCCTTGTACCAATTCAATCAGCTCTTCGTATTGCTCCGTCAACTGACCAATAATTTCAAGGTTATTTTGCACATATGATAAAGGTGTGTTCACTTCATGAGCAACGCCTGCCACCATTTGTCCTAACGTTGCCATTTTTTCTGAACGAATCAATTGCAACTGCGAGTTTTTCAGCTCTTTTAGTGTTTCTTGCAGCTCAGCGGTACGTTCTTCGACTTTAATCTCTAGCTGTTGGTTAATGTTGGCAAGCTTACCTTCGTTAGACTGGATTCGGTCTAGTAGGTCATTAATAGAGCCATTCACCAGTCCAATCTCGTTGCGACCTTCTGCGAATTTAACCTCGCTCAGCTTATTGTATTGCTTGTTATTAATTAAGTTTTCCGCTTCAGAGATTTTATCAGTGGTTTCTTTCAAGGGTTTGAATGCTAAGAAAGTCAGCATGAAGTAAATGACGCCAGCCGTAATCAATAGTGCTAATGCAATCCAGTTAACCAAGTTTTCGCTGAGATTATCGGCAATGGCGTTAATTTCAGCATCAGGTTGGACAACGATCAGCTTCCAATAAGTCTCAGGAATCTCAAAGACATAGGCTTGACTGCCGTTGTAGTAACTGTCTTTTGCCAGCTCGAAGCTCTGTAATAAGCGGCTGTCCATGGCGTTTTGCTTGTTTTCACCGTTATTTAGGTAAGCGGCGTAGTTCACCAAATAATAACCTTTTGCCGTACCAGTCTCAGCTTTATCAAGCGTGGTCAGTACCTGCTGAACTTGTGGTGAGACGCTAGCGGCGACTTGTTCGATGATCTCATTACGTTGGACATCTAAGAAATCAAGCACGGGTTGCCAAGCAGGGTCTGAGTTGATGACTTGTTTGATATCAAGCGGCGTACCCGTTTTCTCATCAATATAGCTTAAGCGTTCAGGGTTAGAGGAGGCGATCACCTTGTCACTATTATCCAAGAGTAGAATGTAGCCTGAGCCTGAGCTTTCGCTTAACTTGACGATGTTCTCTTGTAGCTGATTCAGCGTAAAGTTAACCGTACTGGCACCCCAAAACTGATTGTCACGCTCGATTGCCACGCCGCAGCTCATCGCAAGCTCGCCTTTGGTTTGGCTGGCGCGCACATGGTTCCAAATACAGCTCTCAGGTTTGAGCAGTTTTAAGACGCTAAACCAATCTTCTTGATAATAAGGGTTGGTAGGATTTGGATCGCTTAACACCGCTTGATAATCGCCGTTTTGACGAACCATCAAAAATGGATGGGTCGCGGTATTTGCCCCAAGTGCGCCTTTTTCAGGCCAAATACCACCACTACCCAGTAAGTTATAATCACGCTTATCAAAGGCATTGGCAGTACTGGTTTGTAAAATCGCCTCTTCTGTGGGCAAGGTTTGCGCGCTTTGCTGTAGTAGCAAGGCACTACGCATCACCCGATTGATATCGGCGGAAATACTATTTACCGCGGTATTACCACGTTCAGCCACCAGCTTTGCTGACTCAAGACGGATTTTCTCATAGCCCTCTTTATCAACAACATAAACGACGACCGCCAGTACGACCGCAAAAGCAATAAATAAAATAGTGGTTACTTGGGTACTGACTTGATTAAAAAAGCCAACTTTTTTGGAGGCACTCATGATGGTGATAGTCCTTGGATAATAGTGACCACGAAGAAGAGTGCCAATGCTAGGTATTGGTGGCAATCAATTAGGTGGTAATGCGTAATCTTAATTAAAATGGTCTGTACATAATGGCGAAAAATTAAAAGTACTACTTTGCTCTTATAACTTAACCGACTTAACTATTGATTTTTTTATAACTTAAAGGACTATGAAAGGCGATGCTATGCCCATAAATCCTTAAGGATAATCAATCATGAATACTAGGCGGCAAAAGAGTAGGTGTAGACGTGCGTTTGAATAATTCAGGTAAGAAAGAAGAAATGTTCTATTGCATTTCTTAACAATACAGAATCAATTTTATAATGACAATATTTTTTCTTTACTTGCAAGTCGTTATCTTATTGTTTTATATGACCAACTTATGCTTGGCGTTGATATAATCTTGCAATAATCTGCTCTTGAAAAGTCAACTTAGCGCACTCATCTAGCTGCTAACGTTATATAATGGTCGGCTTTATCTTGCGACCTAGCTAATGAGCTGACGCTGCCGGTATGGCCGGCGACCTCTCAGACTATTAAGTAATGACATCGCGCTAGTGATTCACGCTAGCAAATCTCATTATGAGCTATCTATTTTTTCCTATTATCTGAGTACAAAAGACATCGCCCTATGACTATCTCTATCGCTTCATTGCACAATACTGAATTTGCCGTTGGTCAACGTTATTTATCTGATACGGAGTCCGAGCTGGGCTTGGGTGTGGTCATCGATGTAGATGACCGATGTGTGCACATTCTATTTCCACAAAGTGAAGAGACGCGCGTCTACGCCAAAAACTCCGCGCCATTATCACGCGTGGTGTTTAAAGTCGGCGATAGTATTTCTGATCAAGCGGGTAAGAGCTATACTGTAACCGCGGTCGAAGAAGTGATGGGTGTACTCAAATACAGTGTCGATGAGCATGAACGAGGCATTATGGAAACCCGTCTGGCTGCCAATATTACGTTGGCTAAGCCGCTTGAGCGTCTGCTGGCTGGTCGTATTGAGCGCGGCGATTGGTATGAGCTGCGTCAAGATATCTTGCGTATGCAGTCGGCGCTAGCGGGTCATCCGCTTAAAGGCTTGATGGGTGCGCGTGTCGATATCATTGAGCATCAGCTCTATATCGCTCATGAAGTTGGCAAACGTATCGCACCGCGTGTGTTGCTTGCTGACGAAGTGGGTTTGGGCAAAACCATCGAAGCAGGTTTGATTATTCATCAACAGCTGTTAACAGGCAAAGCTGAGCGTGTGCTCATTCTGGTACCAGATAGTTTGCAATATCAGTGGATGATTGAGCTGCGTCGTCGTTTTAATCTAAATTTTGCCTTATTTGATTTGGTACGTGCAGCAGCCATTAAAGAACACGATCCTGAGCAAAACGTCTTTGCCACTGAGCAATGTATCATTGCGGGTATGGATTTATTACTCGATCACCCTGATTTGTACGACCAAGCGATGGATGCAGGGTTTGATTTATTGGTGGTTGATGAGGCGCATCACCTGCATTGGGATGAGGCGCAAGGCGGCAATGATAAATATGACTTGATTGCTGATTTTGCTGAAGAAACGCCAGGGGTCATGCTATTGACAGCAACGCCTGAGCAGCTTGGCGCGCAAAGTCACTTTGCTCGATTGCGTTTGCTCGATCCGGATCGCTTTGATGATTTGGATGAGTTTATCAATGGTCAAGAAGCCTTTGCTGAAACGGCTGCCGTTGCTGGTGTATTGATAGAAGATAAGCCATTGAGCGACAGTCAAATTGCCGCTTTAAGCAGCTTGTTAGACATCAGTCTTGATGAGTTGGCAACGATTAATGATGACGAAAAATTGCGTACTTATGCGCTCAACGAGCTATTAGATCGTCATGGTACAGGTCGTATTCTATTCCGTAATACCCGTGAAAGTGTGAAAGGATTCTATGGTCGTAGCAGCCAGCCGTACCCATTGGCATTACCTGCCGCATGGAAAGACAGCTATCAAACCAATGGTAAATTGCGTGAGCAGCTATGGGGCGAAGAAAACCAACCTGATGGCGGCTGGCTAGAAGATGACCCACGCGTGCCTTGGTTGATTGATATTTTGCGCGGCGAGCTTAAGCACAAAAAAGTGCTGTTGATTGCCCGTAGTGGCGCGACGGTTGAGAGCTTGGAGGCGGTATTACGCTTACATGCTGGTATTAAAACCGCTATCTTTACTGAGCAGATGACCTTGCTTGAGCGTGACCAAGCAGCGGCGTTCTTTGCTGATAGCGAAGGCGCGCAGATATTATTATGCTCAGAGATTGGTTCGGAAGGTCGTAACTTCCAGTTTGCAAGTCAGCTGATATTGTGGGATTTGCCAGCCAATCCAGATACCTTAGAGCAGCGCATTGGTCGCCTAGATCGTATCGGACAAACGCAGCAAATTATGCTCCATGTGCCTTATGTACAGGGCACAGCACAAGAGCGACTGTATCATTGGTATCACGACGCGCTGAATATGTTTAATCAAATCTCTCCAACAGCGCAGAGCGTGCAAGAGCAGTATATCCAAGAGTTAAAGCCCCTGCTTGAAGGCGCGGATACTGACGAGAACCGTGCGATACTACAAGATATCATCGAAGAAGCGAAGCAGACGCGCTTGGGGTTAGAGGCACAGCTACAAGCGGGTCGTGATCGCCTATTAGAATACAACTCGTGTCGCCCACGTGTTGCCAAACGTATCGCTGACGCCATGCGCGATTTTGATGGTCATAATCTACTGCCGCAGTTTATTGAGCGCTTTTTTGCCTCAGCCAATATCGATCACAATATCCAACGCGATGGCTCGTGGGTGATTGCTCCGATTGACAGCACTGAAATTAGTGATTATATCGATGGTCTGCCACTCGGTGACGAAGACGGTATGACGTTGACATTCGAGCGTGAGCAAGCACTACAGCGTGAAGATATCGAATTTATCACTCATGAGCATCCATTGATGCGCGCGATTTATGAGTTGGCGAGTACCAGCACCTTTGGTAATACCACGGTGGCGATGCTAAAAAGTTCTGCTGTACCACAAGGTATGGTACTGCTCGAAGTGAATTTCCGCGTTGAAGCCATTGCGCCAAGGTTGCTCAATTTACCCGCGACGCTGACCACGCAAAATATCCGCGTTTTTATCAGTGAGCAAGGCAGTGATTTGTCCTCGCGTATCAGTGCGGAGATGATTATGCCGCATATTGAGCGTCTGGATAAAAACCGTGCTCGCCAAGTCATTAAAGTACGCGGTGATGTGATTGAGCAGCGTTATTATGAAGCGGAAGAGATTGCCCGTCAGCAGCTTGCTGAGATTGGTGAACAAGCCAGTGCCCGTTTTAGCCAGCAGTGGTCACGTGAAATCAAGCGTCTTAAGCATCTACAAACGATTAATCCTAACGTACGCCCTGCCGAAATTGAGCGCTTGGAGCAGCTAAAAGCCCAAGGTGAGCAAGCACTAGGGAGTCTATTATTAGTCCCAGACTCTATCCGTGTGTTAGTGGCAGTGAAGCCATAAATTAAAATGCTCAAAAGAACGAGATGTTTAATAGCATCTCGTTTTTTTATGATTAATATCGTTTATATTAGGACGCGCCCTAGGGCATGTTAAGCAAAAATATCAACATGGTATTGCCAAGTGAGCGTCGCTCTCTAGTCAAAGCCATCGATATTGGGTAAGATGTTTATCTTTTCGATTTATAGCCCGTTTGCTATAAAAGGGTGACCGCGTCTCGTGTGAAGTATCACATATACCTTTGTACTCGATTGCTTTGTACTTCTTTTAAGCTGAAACAACGATATAATAAATGCTGGTGATAGCGCTGCTATGACCGTGTTTTTTGCGCTAAAATTTTCGTGTTAAATCTCTCTTGTGCATTTTTAGCAAGTGATTTCATATTATTTTACATTCAAATGCAAAGTGTCTTTTGTCTTTCGCGATATGATATTGATATCGTTGGGTGCGTATTTTCAGATACTTAGCGTTTTTGATAAAAATAAGGAAACCTATCGTCATGTCCGATTATTCGCAATTGATTGATGAGCTGCTAGCTACTGTAGCGCTTATTGAAGTGACCCCCGATGTCTTTGAGGGTAAGAGCCATGACTATGTTGGCAGTCGTATTTTTGGTGGACAAGTGCTCGCCCAAGCCATCATGGCGGCGGCGCATACACTGGACAAAGACAAGCCCTGTCATTCACTGCACGGGTATTTTTTGCGCGGTGGTGATATCACGCAGCCAGTGATTTATCAGGTGCGCCGCTTGCGTGACGGTCGTAGTCTGTCTGCGCGTGAAGTGACGGCGATTCAGTATAAAGAAGTGCGCGGTAAAGCGCCCATTGAGCAAGTCATATTTTCAATGATAGCCTCGTTTTCGCCGATGGAAGAGGGTTTAGAGTATCAGGAAGACATGCCTGTCTATCCGCCACCAGAGGATTTACTGGCTGAGCAAGATTTAAAAGAAGAGTATGTCGGAAAAGTCCCAGACGCACTCAAAGCTCGCTTTATGCGGCGTCGCCATGTCGAAATTAAACCCGTTAAACCGCGTGATCCGATTCATCCAGAGCCAATGAAACCGAAGCAGGCGAACTGGTTGCGTATCCGCGAATTGGGCAATCAACCTGTTGCGATTCAACAAGCGCTATTGGCATTTTCGTCCGATTTTTATCTGGTTGGTACAGGGCTGATGTCACATGGTGTTAGCTTTATGACCAGCGGCTTGCAAGCGGCTAGTATTGATCACTCGATGCATTTCCATCGTAATTTTGATCTAAACGGTTGGATGCTATACGACATGTGGAGTGATACCACGTCTAATGCCAAGGGCTTAAACCATGGGCAATTTTGGCAAGACGGTAAGCTGGTTGCTACGGTACAACAAGAAGGCCTGATGCGTTTACGTGTGCCGAAGTCCTAAGCTTTCATCTTCTGATAAATAAAAAAGCGACTCAAGATACATTTTGAGTCGCTTTTTTAATGGCGTGTTACGTATTTTTTTAAGCAGTTCTTTTCAACGATTGCGTTCAAAGGATTATTCTAAAATCTTGACCATTGCTCGTGGCAATCCAAGCGTTGCCTGAGCGTCAACAGCATTTAGCCAATTAATATTAATCTCGGCAGCTTGCAATGCTTCGGTTATTTCGGTAATTTGCTCAGCATTTAAAATCAGCGCTTGCGGTGTCAAATACCAATGAAAATGGGTCAGTGAATGCTTAATAGGGGCGTCGTCTAATAAAGTTTTACTGACTGCTTTTGCTGTCAATTTATGCTTATCTAACCACTCATTGATAATCTGCTCAGCAGTGGTAAATTCTGCTTCGTATACTTTTTCATTACTGGTCACTTTTAATACTGTATCGTCAATTTCAGTCGTCTTTTCTGCGGCAGTTTTAGTATTCACTTTGCCTGCGGTTTTTTCAACAAACTGTAAAGGTAAACTCCACAGTCCGCCCCAAATGCCATTGTCAGGGCGTTGTAGCCACAGTATTTTGCCATCAATATCTTCAATCAATAACGCATTGCTAAACTTGCTGGGTTTGGGTTGCTTTTTTGCTTTGACTGGATAATCTGTTTCGCGCCCCTCTGCATGTGCCAAGCAGTCCTCTTGAAGGGGACATAATAGGCAGGCAGGTTTGCTACGCGTGCATAATGTCGCGCCCATATCCATCATCGCTTGCGCGAACAATCCTGAGTCATCGACAGGCGTTAAACGCTCTGCCAATGCCCATAGCTCTTTGGTGGTGGCAGACTTGGTAATATCACCGTCAATCGCTGCCCAACGCGTCAAGACACGTTTGACATTACCATCACAGATGACGCCATAACGATGTAAGCCCATCGCCATAATCGCGCCAGCGGTCGATGGCCCAACGCCAGAGATGGCTTCCCACCCTGCTAGCGTCTGCGGAAAGTCGCCCGTCTCATCAATGACTTCGACCAGTTGTTTCGCACCTTTATGCAAATTACGCGCGCGCGCATAATAGCCAAGTCCTGCCCAATGCTCCGCAACCGTATCCCATTCTGCGGCGGCTAAATCTTGCACGGTCGGAAACGATGCCATAAAACGGGCAAAGTAGGGCAGCACTGTCGTTACTTGCGTCTGCTGTAGCATGACTTCGGATAGCCAGACGACATAAGGATTGGGCGCGTCGGTTTGGTGCTGCTGCCAAGGTAGGTCATGGCGACCGTTTTCGGCGAACCAATCGAGTAGGCGCGGGGCGAACGAATCGAGAGAAGTACCGAGTTGAGTAAAATTATTTTCTATCGTTGTAAGGTTTGCAGTGGGGGTAAGCTGAGTCATATCATCAATTTTTGGCATATTAGTGTATGAATTATAACCGATTTTTGAGAGAAATGAGTTGATATCGCTGTTGTGCGCTGCTCGAGATTACCACGATGTAAGCGTCTTTTGAGGGTGAGTGTTAAAAAATAGAGTATGTAACAGAAAACTTAATGTAGAGTTGCAAATTTATAAAGTAAATCTTACAAAATTAAGTGAATTTTGTAGAAAAATTAACTTATCATTGTTGTGCTTTTTGCAAGATTATGACTCTCACTCTCACTCTCGCTAGGGTCGCAAGAGCACCTTTGAGTTAACGATAACTCATTGTCTGGTTTCATCAAATACGATTATTAAAGCTCACCAAGCATCATTTCAAACAAACGCTCACATGTATGAGTAATATTTAGGACTCTTTATGAAGTTAATCTCGAATTATTTATCTAAAGCAATATTGGCGCTAGCAGTCATTGGCTGTTCAGCCAACGTTTTGGCCGCCAAACCAAATCTAGTATTACAACAGCCCAATGTTTCTTTAGAGTTGGCCAATGAATTAATCGATGCCACCATGGCAGCCTGTCACGCAGAGGGCAAATCTGCCGTGGTCGCGGTTGTTGATCGTGCTGGTAATTTAATCGCGCTACAGCGCGATGATAATGTTGGTCCGCACAATACTGATGCTGCTGTTCGCAAGGCATTTACGGCATTATCTACCAAAACGCCTTCACGCACTTTGGCGGATAATGCTCGCGCTAATCCAGACTCAAACAACTTGAATACGGTAAATGATTTACTGCTGATCGGCGGTGGTGTGCCGTTAAAGTTTGGCAATGATGTGATCGGCGCTATTGCAGCGGGCGGCGCAGGCGGTGCAGTACAAGATGAAGCTTGTGCGTTGAAAGCTATCGAAAAAGTCATGCCTAAACAGAAGTAGTTGATGGCTTAGATACTGCTAAATGATTGAGATATCATCGAATAACTTCGATATCGTTAGCAGTAAACATAAAAAAAGCCCTTAGGGGCTTTTTTTGTATGAGCTCTAAAATGATTTTAGGCAGCTAGCATTATAGACAAAAAGGATTGTCGATTTACTTACGATTCTTCCGCGTTTTCAAACGACGTAAGCGTTTTTCTTCTTCTTTGGCGATTCTTTTTTCTTCTGCTGCTAAGCGTTGCTCGGCGACGACGAGTTCTTCAGCTTCAGACATGGCTGGCGTCTCAAGCGTAATACGCCCAAGCTTAGCGCTACGTAACTCGTTGATCAAAATCTCAGACATGCGGTAGGTATCGACTTGATTGCCCGAACGTACACAGCCACGATTGCGTCCAGCGACTTCAAAAAACTCCCAATCAGTCTTTGGTAGCGCTTCAATTTTGTAGCGGGCTTTTAGCAGCTCAGGATAGGCTTGCATCAAGTATTCAGCGGTATAGCTGGCAACATCAGCGAAATCAAAAGCCGTATCACGAATACCGCCCGTCGCTGCCAAACGATAGCCAGAGTTTTCGTTTTCGACTTTTGGCCATAGCATACCGGGCGTGTCATAGAGCATGATGTCATCGTCCAGCTTAATCAATTGCTGCGACTTAGTGACCGCTGGCTCATCACCAGTTCTTGCCACAGCGCGTCCAGCCAAAGTATTAATCAATGTTGATTTACCAACGTTTGGAATTCCCATAATCATGGCTTTGATTTGGCGACCCGTGCCCACTTTATTGGGCACAAGTTGTTTACAGATGGCGATGATACGTTTGACATCATTGGCTTTATCAGTATCGCAAGCAATGGCTTTCACACCGCTTTGCTGCTCAAGATAGTCCATCCAAGCTTGGGTCAACTCAGGATCAGCAAGGTCGGCTTTGTTCAGGATTTTGATGACGGGTTTTTCGCCGCGCAATGCCGCGACCATCGGGTTTTCACTACTATATGGGATACGCGCATCGATCACCTCGATGACCAAATCCATCTGCGGCATGATTTCTTTGATTTCGTTACGGGCTTTGTTCATGTGCCCAGGGAACCACTGAATACTTGCTCTCTTATCCATCTGCTTTCATAACCTTTTATAAAAAATGCGCAAAGTAAGACGATCGTCATTTACTTTTCATGGTGTCCAGTTTACTACAGAACCACCTTGCTCACGCTACAATTTCGCCCAACCAGATGCGCGATTACTCTTGAGCTGGATTTTCTATTTCATCGCGGGCAGGAGGTAACGGTGCAAGATAACCAATTAATAGTATTAAGCTGCCTGCGCCAAGGAAAGATATCACTCGCCAAATCGCTTCAGTCTGTGACAAATCAACCAATACCAGTTTGAGCACGACGATACCTAATAGCCCAATCCCCATAAACCAAAGCGTCCGCTGCCAATAGCGACTGGCGACGATGGTGGCGACTAAAGCTAAGAGCGTCCATAAAATGGTCAGTCCTGTCTGCACTTGCTCGCTATTCCATGCGCCGCCCTGAGCGCTGTCCCAAAGCGGTGTACCGATAAAGGCGTGTAATGTTCTAACTAACATACTGGAAATCAGCCAAAAGCTGATAAGACCTAATACAATCAGTAAATTATCGGCGATAAAGTTTTTCTTGGTATGATTATTTATATGGATATCAGCATTCGCTATGCCGAGCTTTTGGTTATGCTGCTGATTTAGGTAGTAAACACCAAAGCCAACGAATAGCGCCAGAATAGAGCTAATGTCGTATAAATTCAATAGCGGAAAATATGACATATCCCAAATTACACCATCATAAGACCAGTTGGTAATGATGACCCAACTTAAAGCAATGGGCGCAAAGATAGCCGCGCAGCTCAATAGCGCTTGTTGCCAATCAAACCAGTACAGTGGGCTTTGCTTGCATGCCTTGTTTGTACGCGTATTTTGCTTGGGATAGTAAGCATAACGATGACAGCACCATAATCCAGCCAATATTAAAATGGCTGGCATCAATACAGCCATCACCCCAGCGGAATCTGCTAGTCCATAGTGGGCGGCGGCAGCAATGATTAGAATGCTAGCTCCCAGCCAGCTTGTGCCATCATAGCGTGACAGCTCGGAATGGTCGTACCATATCTTTAACCACGATTGTCCGATAATCAACCAACCAACGATTAAACCAGTCAATAGTAGCCAATCTGCTGTCTGCCATATTAAATGAAACTCGAATTTTTGCGGCAATTGTATGACGAGCATGAGATAAAAGACGATCGATAAGCCATGGCTAAGTTGTCTGATTTCTATCCACGAGCGATAACGATTGATTGTCCAATAAATGGCAAGGCTGACCAGTGCTGCGAGTGCAATCATGGTCGTCGTTGCCAGTGTCCAACTGGCAAACCACTGGTTAAAATCAAGCAGCAGCACTTGTAGTAGCCATGCTATAGCCGTAAAGGTCAAAAATCTTATAAGTATAGGACTGTGCCAAACAAGATTAAATACTGTGCTGTGGCTGTTGATTGAGGTTAGCCATTGCTGTGCGGCTTGGGTGCTAATACCTAATGCGTTGGCATAGGTTGATATCGCATCTGGCGTGGCGTTTTGCTCTTGAGAATATGTTGAATGATTATCTAAGCTATCATTTAAGTCTTCGTTCAAACTATCATTTAGCATAGCTGGCGAGTTGTTCGTGCGTAAAATAAATACAGTGGCTAGATAAGTCATAGCCGAAATGGTTAAGGCCAATGTTGGATAATCCTGAATGGCGAAGACCACTTTTACCATCAGCATACCTATACTGATTAGTTGCAATAATAAACCAAATAACACTGACCACGCTCGCAATGAACGCCGTCCAAACCAGACCAGCGCCACTCCTTGTACTGACCAGCCAAAGGCAATCCATTCAGCATCGAATGCCAGCGGAATGACCAACGCCAAAAAGCCAAACCCTAATGCCAACATGCCCTCGGTGATTAAGGCATAACGCTGGCTACGCTGCACAAACAACCAGCCGAGTCCTAAATAAACAGTGGCTAAAATAGCACTAGCGATGGTTAAGGCATTAGGAATATCATCTAATAATGCCGCAAATAAACCAAAGGCTAATATCGGCACTGAAAATAGTAAGCCAGTATCAATAGGGAATACATAGCTATTATTTCTTACGTGAACGCTATCTAAATGCTTTACGTTGTCTGCGTTATCTGTCTGGATGATGTCTGTTTCATTAAGGGTATTGTAGGCAATGATTTGTTGGGCGTAGCGAATGACAACAAACAGATATAGCAGTAAGTGTAAGGTGACCAGTAAGACTAAAGACCAGCGCTGCGCCTCAATGACCGTGCCCAAATTCTCACTGATGCCCCAGTAGTACGCCAACCCAAAGGTCACAGTGACACCGAATAAATTCAGTATTTTCCATGGGCGGTAATGCGCGATAATCGCAATCGTCACGTTCAATAGTAGATAGTAACTAAACAATACCACCAAACTACCCGTGTCTTCACTGGTCAAAATAGGCGCAAAAAACCCACCCGATAATGCCAACAAAGCCAGTGGAAAGGCATTTTGACGTACGGCGAGTGCAATGATAATCGCAGATAATAGCCCAAGCCCGATAAAGCTTGGTAAGTTAGGCAGAACTTGGTAAACGCTATAGGCAAAAAAGGTCGTTAAATACGCAATCGCTAAGCCTGCGCCTTGTAGGGTGATGCCATAAGCAAAGCGATTTTTTGCCAATTTTAGACCTAATGCTGCCAGACCTAAACCGAGGATGCCTATCGCTAAAAGCTTGGACGCTATCGACACTTCGATATAGTCGCTTAACAAGCGAAGTAGTAGCACCACACCGATAAGTAAGACGATCACGCCAACGCGCACGACTAGATTGCCGCCAAAAAACCAGTTTTTGATAGAGTGAATCAGCGAAGTGACGATAGGCAGTGAGCGTTCATCCGGCTCTATGGGCGATGGTTTTTTTGGAGAAGGGGCTGGTTTCGGGTGAATCGTAGCAGTAAATAAAGGAGGTGCTGAGTCAAATAGCTCCTCGATAATAGGTTGGGGCGAGTGAGTCTCAGCTAGCGTTTGAGTCATTGGTTCAGTATGAGCGTCTACGTCATTATCGGCGTTATTATTCATAGAGCTGACACGGTGTTGCTGCGCTTGTAACTCATCTTGCAGTTGCGTGATGTCTTGTTGAAGCTGATCAACGCGTCGCTTTAGTTTATTGTAAAAAACGATAATCACTACTAGACAAACAAGCAATACAAACCCGCTGATATCAGACATAGCGCTACCACACCGTTACTCAATATTTGATGGCTTGATGATGACTCGATTTCAAAGCAAACACAAGCAAAGCGCTCATCAAAAAAAGGGCTAGCCCAAGATTATTCGTTTACGATCATGGAGCTGACCTTGATGCTTTATAAACTAAGATATTTAAGCGGCATATAATTTATGTCTTTCTGATAATGTACATTCACGCAAGGTTAGATAATTCACCATACCTGAGACGATACCTGCAATAACACCGATAATAATTAAAGCTGAAATCAAAGATACTTCGACCGTACCTGCGTATTTTTGCCATAGTACAGCAAGAGAGGTCAATACCCCAAAGGTAAAAAATCCATGCTTTATCGTCAACCAAAAAGCGGTTGGGAAGAAGGCTACTTTTTTTTCTTTGATACCAAAATAAGCCACCATAGTTAAAATCATGGCTAACGTAATCGATAAGGTAACGGAGGTACCGAGCACCGTGTCTTCATTATTGGTAATAGAGTCAACAGATATTGCGATTGATGAGTATGTTTTTAAGAAGAAGTATTGTATGCCGCCGTTAATGAAGGCATTGATTACGCCAGTAAGCATAGCGCCTTTTAGCAATTTTGCGTTTAATGTTGTTGTCATGGTTTATGTTCCAAGTCCAAGCGAATAGGTCTATGCATAAAAAATACTGAGTAGATAAAATCCTACCCAGTATGGTCGAATGCTCAACACGCCCTATTATGTATCGTTTATAAATTTATGATTAAAATGATGACTGAGTTTATGAGGTTGGCATTTTACTTTTGTAAACGCCGCCGCCATTGACTGTCAGTTCAGCACCAGTAATCCAAGACGCTGCATCACTTAACAAAAACGCCATCGCTTGAGCGATATCTGCTGGCACGCCACGTCGTTTTAGGACGATACCTTTGACCACATTATCGATCATCTCTTGGGTATAACCGGTTTCTTCAGAGGAAGCACCATTATCTACTGTACCGATGATTAGTGAATTAAAGCGCACTTCAGGACCTGATGCGACCGCCATACTTTTTACCATATTTAGCAAGCCCGCTTTAGCTGTGCTGTATTCGATAAATTCTGGCGATGGTGTATTACCAACCATGGATCCAGAAAATACCACAGAGGCGTTTTCTTCTTGTTTTAAATACGGCATACATAAACGAGTCAAATGATAAGATCCCAAGGTGTTGAGCTTATACGCATTGACCATTTTTTCGGTGGTAGATTCCCACAAAGGCGTATTTGCACCCCAACCGACGTTGTTGACTACTGCAGAAATCTTACCGAATTTTGCAATAGTTGCATCGACCAAGGCGACAATTTGCGCCTCGTCAGTGAAATCGGTTTTCATGCCTAAAGTTGTATTACCTGTTTCTTTTTCGATATCGGCGGCAATTTGTTTCACTTTATCTTCATTTAAATCAGCGAGGACAATATTGCCTCCTAATGAGCTTAAAAACCGTGCCGCTTCGCTGCCAATAGCGCCTGCTGCACCGCTGATAATGATGGTTTTATGATGAAAATCGAATAGTTGCTGGATAGTTTTCATGGCCTTACCTTATTATTAGTGAGTGATTAGTGAGCTACCAGCAAGTGATGTGACCGATTATATGAATCACGACTGTGCAATAACCATGTTAGCGTCTTAAATCCTTACTAATAGTAAGCCTTTGTAAGTGTGTGATGACCAATATGGATTTGTTTACGATAAAAAAAGCAGAGTGCGGCGGGCGCACTCTGCTATATGTTGGGTTAATAAATAGTGTATTAATAACCTGAAAACAGCTATTGATATGCCTGATTCAAAGATTATTTGCCTAAGTTATTTTCCATAAATTCAAGCATGTTTTCCCAGCTTTGCTTGGCAGCAGCTTCGTTGTAGCCAAGATCAACATCATTTTTAGCAGCGCGCTCATCGGCATGTGGATTGGTAAAGCCATGCTTAGCGTTGTCATAAACATCGATAATATAGTCAACGCCAGCAGCATCTAGTTCTGATTTTAGACCTTCTATTGCTTCCATGGATACCATTGAATCATCGCGACCGTGAGCAACCAATACTTTAGCGGTGAAGTTTTTATCCGCTGGCTGTTTTGGTGTTGGGTTGCCATGGAAAGTGGCGACCGCTTTTAAGGGCATACCTTCGCGAGCCATATCAAGCACGACCTTACCGCCGAAGCAAAAGCCAATCGCTGCTAGATTGTCACCATCAACGGCTAGTTGGTCGCTAAAGTCATTAAGGATTAAACGGCAGCGCGCCATCAGCATATCTTGATCTTCTAATACTTGCTCCATCCACATATTAGCTTGTGCAGCATCGGTGGTCAGCTTGCCTTCACCGTACACGTCCATTGCGACGGCGGCATAACCTGCTTCTGCCAAGCGCTCGACCACTGATTTTGGATGATCAACGATACCCCACCATTCTGGCGCTACTAAAATTCCCGCAACAGGATGGTCGTCAGATGCATTTTCTGGCAATGCCACATAGCTGATAAGCTGGACACCGTTTTCGGTGGTACTGATTAATTCAAAAGTCTTAATTGACATATTATCATCCTTTTTTATGTGAGGAGTTTTACGTTATAAAAGTTATTTGTCTGTGTTTTTGCGACATCGTTTTCCTTACTTTTACTACCTTAACGCTCAACCTAGGCAAAAACAGCTATAATACTGTAACGCTCTTTATCAAAATGCTACGGCACCTTTATGACACTAAACTTGTTAGACAACTGTGCAGCCCATCTAGACTCTGACGCAACGTTGCCGCTAAAAGTCATGGAAAAATCAGCTGTGAGCTTATTTCCTGACAGTGGCAATCAAAGCAGCAGCAATAGCGACCATGACAGTAAGCTCAATGATACATTGCGTCCGAATTTTTGGTCGCGCTTTGCATTGTCAGAACTCAATCATAGCGAATGGGAAGCGTTGTGTGATGGTTGTGGCAGCTGCTGTTTGATTAAGTATATTGACGAAGATGAAAATGGTGATGTGGATGAAGAGTTGGTCGAGTATACCGATGTGACTTGCCAGCTAATGGACTGTACGACGGGTTATTGTCAGCACTATGACACGCGTCAAGAGCATGTGCCAGACTGTATTCAGCTGACCATGGACAATCTGCCGCAGATGATGTGGTTGCCTTCGCACTGCGCCTATAAGCGTTTGTATAAAGGACAAAATTTGCCAAGTTGGCATTTGTTATTGACCCAAGATGCAGTGGTAACGCAGCAACAAATGCGTGCTGCCAATGTTGGCGTGGCTGGGCGCTGTGTTTCTGAGACTGGTATGTCTGATGAAGCGATGGAGGAGCGGGTGGTCAGCTGGGTTAAGCCTTGATAATACTGAGAGTTACTGAAATCAGTGACATTAGTGACATTAGTGACATTGCAGGGTAAACGTACAATGCTACTTAATTTTAATAAGAAGCATGAGCTGCAGATTTGGCTTTTGCCTCAGCATCTTCTTGCGTGTCAGCCAATGGCGGGATAGGAATGTCCTGACGAATTTGCTCAGAGAACTCGCGGCTGTTTTCGTTGCTATTAACGCCAGACTCTAGAGTGATTTGATTATTAAATGCTTTAACCTTTGAGTTGATATGGGTACGCGCGTACCATGTATCCATTGACCAAGGCTGTCCAGTCTTTTCTGGATTAGCGTCAAGCATACCGACATCATATAGATAATTTGGCAGCCAGCCAGAAACCCAAATCCGATAATCCCACGGCAAGCGATCACCACTGACGATACGCGCCATATAAAAAATGATATTGGTGCAATTACTGAGTAATGTGTTGTACCAAGCAGGCTTGGCATTCAATTCATCGGCAGCGGTTAAGTAAGATTCAAATAGTGACTTGACCTCGTGCTGCTGCAAGTTACTAACGGGAAATAGATAAACTTGCTCGCCACGCGCATTCGTTCGGGTATAAATAATATCGCGCTCTTCTGCGGCAATCAGGCTCAGCTCATAGCGTCTAAAAAACCCTGCCAATGCCGAAAACGATTCGCCTTCTTCTTTACGAATCTCAAATGAGAAAGCAAGCGGTCTATCGTCTTCAAAACGGAAACTGACCAAAGTATGAGCAATCAGTGGTCCCATCCAGTAAGAGTTGGTGACATCGACGCCAGATAGTTTGGACATATCAATGGTACGTGTGTCCCAGCGTTCGGTCGCCTCCGTGTCGGTATGCCAATCAAAGTTGCGTACATTGGTTAGGGTCACCAAATCAGGATTGGTTGCATCGCGCTCATAGGTGACCCTTTTACTTACCTCAGCCATCCAGTCGCGCTCTTGCTGGGGTTCAATAGAAAAAAACCAGCCAACGCCTACCAACCAAATAGCGCCATATAAAGCGGTTAACCATTTATTTGCTGACTTGCTATTTATGGTTGCTTTGTTGCTCCATGGCTTACTGCTGTGTTGTTTATGATCAAAGCGCTGAGCTATTCTCGGCCAATAGCGAACGCTCAGTAAGGCTGTCAGTACACCAACAATGAAAAGTGCGGTTAACCAAGTGATGGTAGAGCCTGCCCCAAACTGATACCAAATCGCCAGCAATAACCAAACGGCTGACAGTAGCAAGGTAATAATGATGAAAAACTGTACAAGATAATATCGCCATGTAGGTGTTGGTTGGCGACCATTCGCAGTGTTGTTTTTTAAGCCGTGTCTATCCGAACCATAATTATTTGGCTCAAGCGTGTCCAAGCCGTTATCTGAACGATGGCTGTGTGAGTGCGGCGTGAGCAGGCGAGAGAAAAAGGAACGTAGCGACATAGGGTGTGCTTTGGTGTGTGAAGGCTTTGACCATAGCAAAGTTTATAACGTACTGACAATACAATTTGAGTGAATTTATCGTTGAATGTCGGTGAGCCTTGCGCTAAAGTGAAGCTACTTTGATCTGCTCTATTTATAATTTAATAATCAAAGATCTGTTTTATTTGCTGTATTCATCCCCATCTACGTCTGTTATTACGTATTATTGTTTTTACGTATTACTTTAATTGTTATTAACTAAAGAGGTTAAATCACATCACCATGTCTGACGACACTCCCAGCCCGAGTAGTTGGTCGATGCGCGGCTTAAAACGCTGGCTATCGACCGCCCCCGAAACCCGTGACGAATTGATTCGTCTGGTACAAGACTCGCGCCAGTTCTTAGAGCCTGATACCGTCGATATGTTAGAAGGCGTGCTGGATCTGCCTGCGACACAAGTGCGCGAAATCATGACTCCGCGCCCGCAAGTGGTTGGGCTGCACGAAAGCACCAGTCTCGCTGAGGTGATGGATATCATCCTTGAGACCACCCATTCGCGTTATCCTGTCTTTGACAGTCAAGATGATGATGCCGTCATTGGCATTTTATTGGCAAAAGATTTGATTCCTATTCTTGTGCATATGGTGCGCGATCAAGAAGATAAAATCGATAGCAAACGTTTGAGAGATCTGGTACGTCAGCCGCTATATATTAGTGAGACGGCACGCTCTGATACCTTGTTACGCTCATTGCAGCGTACCCAAGTACATATGGCGATTGTCGTCGACGAATTCGGCAACTTTGGCGGTGTCGTTACCATGGAAGACTTGCTTGAAGAGATCGTCGGCGACATCGTCGATGAGCATGATGACTTCGATGAAGACAGTGATATCAATAACATCGTCGCTGATCCTGAAAAGCCAAATACGTGGCGTGTGCAAGCGTCTACCGTGATTGAAGACTGTAATGATGAGCTTGGCAGTCATTTTGATGATACGGATGTCGACACCATGGGTGGTCTGGTCATGCAGGCGCTTGGTTATGTGGGTGATTTGGAAGGTGAAAGCGTGGTGATAGATGATTGGAAAATCACTATTACTGATGTTGAAGGGCGTTTTATCCAAAATCTTGAGATCACTAAAATCAATCCTGATCAGCAAATATTGATAGGCAGTCATTGATGTGTCGATAGCGACCTAAACATTATTTGATGTACTCAAAAAAACACGATTGCGCTCGTGTTTTTTTTGTGTTTGCTATTGGGTATTTGCTACGCAATGTTACCTATTAATGGGTTGAGACTGGTATCATGGGCGGGTTTAACTTTTAGATACTGTACAAAACACAATACGGTCTGCTTCAGCTTGGTTTTCATCTGAATGTTGACGCTTAAAATTTTGAAAAATATGGTTTTGGATAACTGCTATGCGCCTGTCTACTGTTGATTTACAAAAACGCCTGAACCCTGATAAGCCCAAGGGTTTGCCTATAGCGCTGACGGTATTGATTGCGTTGTTGGCAGGTGCGGTGTTTATATTTGCACTGGCGCCTTATGGCATTTGGCCACTTGCGCTAGTGTCGCCTGCTATTTTATATGCCTTACTGATGCCTGATATGAGTGGCAAGCGTGCGTTTCTTATCGGTCAGGCTTATGGTACGGGACTTTGGTGCGTTGGTGCATTTTGGTTATACACCTCTATTCATGTCTATGGCGATACGCCAGCATGGCTTGCGCTGATTATGATTGCGCTGATGGGTTTAGGCATGGGGTTATTCCATGGCTTTTTGGCGTTGGTTTTCAACCGTATGGTCGGTCGTCAGCCGTTGTCGTTTGCGGCGCTATGGATACTCCAAGAGTGGCTGAAAACGTGGCTGTTCACTGGATTTCCGTGGTTGTTTGTCGGTTATGCCTTTACGGAGCAGTATTGGTTATCGTCATTAGCACCAGTCGCTGGCGTCTTTGCAGTGTCCTTCGTTGCGGTATTATTGGCAGCCAGTTTGGTTGAGCTATTGCGTCGCCGTGGCGGCTATATGATTCCGTCGATAGCATTGTTGGTAATTAGCAGCGCGTTATGGTTGATTAATCCGCAATGGACAAAACCAAAAGGCACGCCTGATTTGTCCGTGTCCTTAATCCAAGGTAATATTCCACAAGATTTAAAATGGCTCACCGAATATCAAATAGAAACCCTGAAAATTTATGCAACTCTGACAAGTACTGAGTGGGATCGCGATATCGTCTTATGGCCAGAATCCTCGATTCCTATGTTTCAAGATGAAGCGATTGGCTTTATCAGTGAAATGGTTAAAATGGCCAAAGAAACAGATACCACGTGGGTAACAGGTATTCCTTATCGAGATTTAGAAAACTTTGACCCAAAAACAGATAAATATCCGCCATTTTATAATAGCGTGGTTGCGCTAGGTAGTGATGCTGAGGGGATGTATAAAAAGCAGCGTCTGGTACCATTTGGTGAATATATCCCCTTCGAAGGCATGTTGGATATCTTGCCAAACCTTGCTGGTAGTCAAGAAATCATGAGCTATAGTCGTGGTAGTGACAACCAATCACCGCTGCGTGTACGTGGTCATAATTTGGGCTCAGCAGTCTGTTATGAAGTGGCTTACCCTGATACCACTCGTAAAAACGCGATTGGCACGGACTTCTTATTGACCATCTCAAACGATGCTTGGTTTGGTACGTCGGCAGGTCCATTGCAACACCTGCAAATGGTGCAGATGCGCGCGCTAGAGAATGGGCGTTGGTTTATGCGCGCGACCAATACGGGCGTGACAGCGATCATCGATCATAAAGGTCGTATCGTCGAGCGTGCACCGCAGTTTGAGCGCACCGTATTGCGCGGTGATGTTCAGGCGCGGGTTGGTAATACACCTTTTATGAGCTTCGGTAATTATCCGATTCTCTTTATCATTACGCTGTTACTTGTCTTGAGCTACTTTGGTAAGCGTGGGATGCCGCAACCGCGTTTGGGTAAGTCGCTAAAATAACTGGCTATTATTACCAGTGATAATGAATCGCTCGAATGAGTTATGAGAATTAACCACAAAAGCGAGTGGCAAAGTTTGTTGATAATAAATCCTTTAAATACTTAAGGGTTTTAACAAATCGGTACGAATTGCGATATAATAGACCAATATTTTAAATATTTTGTGCAAGGTGGATAAGGTATGTCAGAACATATTGTCGAAAACAACCCTAAGAAAGAGTTCTTATTTGCTTTAGGCGGTGTTGCATTATTTTTAGGTATCGTCTTACTTATTGGTATTTCTGGATTTTTGCGTCCAGCAGGCGAGCACATTACTGCCGAGACAACCGAAACCTCAGCGGCGGCTGATGAAGCAGAAGCGATTGCTGCTGAAGACACTGCGCCAGCTGAAACAGCACCTGTAGCCGCGGATGCTACAGCGACTGATACTGCTGCAGATGCAAGCGTCACCCCAGCGACCGATACTGATAGCGCTGTGGTTACCGCAGAAGCTGGTACTGCCACTGCTTCTGGTACAGTTAGTCAAACTGCGGTTGCAGATGCTGATCTAACGGCTGAGCAAGCAGACGGTGATTTGGAAGCGGGTGATACCACTGATGAAGCGGTAGCCGCACAGTAACATACGTAAGTCGATGCTACCTTTTTAAAGTATGGCTCGACAAACCGCTTCGCTTAAAGTCCAAGTATTTTCGCTTAAAGCCTAAGTGTTTTTGCTTAAAACCTAAGTATTATGGCAATATTATTGTAATACCATAAGCACAACAGCGTCGTCATCACTGACATTGATGCTAAAAATAAAAGCCCGCTTTCAGCCAATGATAGCGGGCTTTTTTGTGGGTATTTGTGTAATTATTGACCAATTATTTCTTTACTTGATTATATCCAAGTGAAACAATGATGCGCCTATATGACCGCTTGTCGGGATAATTATAGTCAAGGAATTTTAGAATCGCTACAAGGCTATCGACCGAAGATAGCACACTGAGTACATCTAGGGCGGGTAACACCGTAGCGGTTTAAAAGTGCTCTGACTATATATATTTGGTCGTTAATACAGTGGTCTTTAAAGGAATAAAGTTATGAGTACAGAATCAAAGTCAGAGGTTAGTGCTGCTGAATTGGCAGCACTAGATAATGGATTTATGGGGCATCCTAAGCCGCTACGTCCATTGTTTTTCACAGAAATGTGGGAGCGATTCTCTTATTATAGTATCCGTCCACTATTAGTATTATTTATGGTAGCGACCGTCGGTAGTGGCGGTTTTGGTTTCGATGAGGTCACAGCTTCTGCTATCTATGGTATTTTTGCTGGTTCGTTATATTTAGCGGCAGTACCGGGTGGCTGGTTGGCTGATAATTGGCTCGGTCAAGAGCGTGCACTCTGGTGGGGTAGTATTATTATCGCCCTTGGTCATTTGTGTATCGCACTATCCGCTATGTTTGGGATGACGCTGTTTTTTGTGGGTTTGATGTGTATCGTTCTCGGTTCAGGCTTATTTAAAACCTGTATCTCCGTGATGGTCGGAACGTTGTACCCCAAAGGCGATGCACGCCGTGATAGCGGCTTTACTCTATTTTATATGGGTATCAATATTGGTGCGCTACTGGCTGCCCTTATCGTTGGCGTATTTAAAGAAAAAGGTATGTGGCATGTAGGCTTTGGTGTCGGTGGCCTTGGCATGTTAGCTTCACTATTGATTTATCGTTTTTCAGCTAAAAAAACCTTAAATCGTTATGCTCGTGCCAAAAACATTACACCTGAATGGGAACAAACGACTGGACGTTTCAAAAATGTAGGTCGCTGGGTTGGCGGGTTTCTCGCGCTACTTGCTGCCATTACTGTCTTAGTGTCGACTGGTATTATGCCATTTAACCCTGAAATGGTTGCTCAGTATATGACTTACCTCATTGCAGCAGTCGTCATACTATACTTTGCTGTCATGTTTATTTCACCGCGATTGGACAAAACTGACAAGCTACGTTTGTTAATTTGTTTTATCTTAATCATCGGCTCGACGCTATTTTGGTCAAGCTTTGAGCAGCAGCCAACGTCTTTTAACTTGTTCGCTGATCGCTATACAGACCTGAATGTTTTAGGCTTTGAAGTGCCTAGTATTTGGTTCCAGTCGCTTAATCCCTTATTTATTTTAATATTAGCACCGATCATCAGCATTGTCTGGGTCAAGCTTGCCAATCGAGGCCTTGAGCCAAATAGTATGGTAAAGTTTGCGCTTGGTATGTTGTTTGCCGCTGCAGGCTTTGCCTTGATGATATTTGCCTCAAAAAGCATTTTGACTAGCGATGGTGGATTGGCTTCACCTTTATGGTTAGTGGGTAGTTTATTATTGCTGACCCTTGGTGAGTTGGCGCTCAGTCCTGTTGGTCTGTCTGCAATGACTAAGCTTGCGCCAAAAGGCATGCAAGGTCAGATGATGGGGCTTTTCTTTGCTTCTCTCGCTTTAGGTAATTTGGTTGCTGCGTTCTTTGGTGGTCAAGTATCAGCGGATAAGATCGAAGGGTTGCCGGGCTTATTTACGATGATGACGATCTTTTTGGTGGTCACAGCCGTTGTGTTATTGGCATTAGCCAAACCGATCAATAATATGCTGCAAAAAAGCGAGCGTGCAGATACGCTGAGCTAATTTAGACACACGGTTAACGTGATTTAGTATCAATAGCAATACCAGCAAAAATGTTAGATGGCGAGACGTGTTACCATGATCGGTAGCACGTTTTATGGTGACACTTAGTAAGTTATTGCCCCCACGCTATTGAAAGTACGCTTTCCGCCCAAACATCTAATGATACTCTGCTGTAATGCTCCTAAAAATAGTTAGCCTTATCTATCTGATCATTGACAACACTTTAATTTTTAAGACATTGAGCGTCTTACGCAGGTTGTTTAGATGCTAAGCATTCAGTGAATGATAAATAGCAAACGCCTAAAACAGTTTACTCGCTCAAATAAGACGACTATCCATAGTCGCCTCACAATATGATTTTTCCAAATCTTATTTTTTAAAATCAATAAGGACACCTTTTATGAATAAACAAAGCATCCACGATCGTATCGACAGCCTACGTCAGGCGTTGGTCGCGCAAGATCTAACCGCGATTATAGTACCGTCTGCTGATCCGCATTTATCTGAGTATTTGCCAGAGTATTGGCAAGCGCGCTTATGGTTATCAGGATTCACAGGCTCAGTTGGGACGCTCGTTGTTACCGCTGATTTTTCTGGATTATGGACGGATAGCCGCTATTGGGTACATGCCGCTGACCAATTAGAAGGTACTGGTATTAGCTTAGAGAAGCTTGCACCGGGTCAGCCAAATCATATTGATTGGCTCGCCGAGCATTTGGCTGAGGGGGATAGCGTGGCAGTCGACGGCAATGTATTGTCTATCTCTGAGCAAGATAGATTGTTAAATGCCTTTGATGCCAATGACATTACCTTAATCACTGAGCGTGACGTATTGACAGAAATATGGAGCGATCGTCCAGCGCTACCTACTGCCAGTTTATATCAACACGATGCGCAGTTTGTCGCGCAGTCTGCTACCTCAAAACTTGCCGCTGTACGCGCAGGTATGGCTGAGGCAGGTGCAACCCATCACTTGCTTTCAAGCCTAGACGATATTGCTTGGTTGACCAATTTACGCGGCGCTGATGTTGACTATAACCCTGTGTTTTTGGCACATATGCTCATTAGCGAAAATGACGCGACATTGTTTATTGATAATAATAAAGTCAGTAGCGAGATAGCACAAATCTTAAAAGACAGCGGTATCACCCTTGCTGATTATGACGCTGTGCAAGATGCGTTGGGCACATTGACCGCCGATGACTTATTGCTATTAGACCCAAGTAAAGTGGCAGTAGGTACGTTATCTAAAATGGGCGATGGCATAGGTTTTATTGAGCAAATGGCGCCAAGTACGTTGCTAAAATCGGTTAAATCTGACGCTGATATCGACCATGTGCGTGAAGCCATGCGTCAAGATGGCGCGGCATTAAGTGAGTTTTTTGCCGCATTTGAGCAGCGTTTAGCAAACGGTGAGCGTTTAAGCGAGCTGGACGTCGATAGTATGCTCATCGAAGTGCGCAGTCAGCAGCCACATTATGTATCGCCAAGTTTCCCGACTATCGCAGGCTTTAATGAAAATGGTGCACTGCCACATTATCGCGCAACACCAGAAAAATTCAGCTACCTTGATGTGGTCGAGGGCGAAGGTGGATTGTTACTGATTGATTCAGGTGCTCAATATCAAAACGGCACGACTGATATCACGCGTGTGGTCGGTATTGGACAGGTAAGCAGCGAACACAAACGTGACTTTACCACCGTACTCAAAGCCCATATTGCCTTGGCCAAAGCGCATTTCCCTGATGGTATCGCTTCACCACTCATCGATGCGATATGCCGTGCACCATTATGGCAGGCACAGATGGACTATGGTCACGGTACTGGTCATGGCGTTGGTTATTTCTTGAACGTCCATGAAGGCCCACAAGTGATTGCTTATAGCGCTAGCATGCCGAAAGAGCGTGCGATGAAAGAGGGCATGATCTCAAGTAATGAGCCAGGTCTATACCGTGAAGGCAAATACGGTATCCGTATCGAAAACTTGATGGTTAATAAACGCGTTGCTCAACCAGTAGAGACGGAATTTGGCGACTTTCTTAATTTTGAGACCGTCACTTATTGCCCAATTGATACTCGTTTAATTGAGTCGTCATTATTAACTCAAATCGAAATTGATTGGTTGAATAATTATCATAGCCAAGTCTATGCAGAGCTAAAAGATCGTGTTGAAGGTGCAGCACTTGACTGGCTGACTGAGCGTACTAAAGCTATCTAAAGTAAACGCTCATATCGACGAATCTAAAATGGAAAAACCCCCGTAAAGTTTACGGGGGTTTTTTAGTACTAGGAATTTGTTACTAAGGATTTATTGCTAAAGGGTGATGCGTAGGACGCAGCGTTTAGCTTTTTTTAGACTCTTTGTCAGTTACTGCTTCATCTTCGCTTAGATTTTGAGTCACTTCAGCACGTAACCAAGATTTTAAATTCTCAGACATCAGCATCATTTGCTCACTGAGATAGTCATCAATTTGCATTTCCAGCTCACGGATCATCTCTTGATGCGTGGTACTTAGTTTCGCATCTTTCAGTGCCAGTTTGATGGCGGCGCTGGCTTTGTCGTTGACCGCTTTTATACTGTGGTCGTCATTGATATGCTTGTCATTAGCGACATTAGCATGTTCACTGATGGTTTTGTTCTCAGAGCTAGATTGCGTCGCAGCCGATTTTTCAACATTTTGGTTTTTCTCAACCGTGTTATCAATACTGAGCGATTCTGAATCACTCGCATCATTGGTGTTCATAGCGGTCGTTTTATCAGCAAGATTATTCTTTTCAGCGGCTATTTGCTCAGTTTTCTGTTGTTCTTTTTGCGCGGTATCTGCTGCTTCTTTTAATCTAGCACTTTCTTTTAATCTGGCATCCTCTGCCGCTTTTACTTTTTGTTGTTCTTCTCGCTGCTGTTTTTCTGCGGTCGCTTGCTCTTCGGCCTTTTTGTCAGTAATGGCTTTAGCGATGGCTTGCTCCGCTTCATGGTTTTCGTAGAGCTCATCGATGTGGGTATCCAAATCATGAGTATTAAAGACAAAGCTTTCAAATGGGGTATCGTTTTGCAGTAAGGTGGTGATGTCTTTTAGCTCTTGGGTAATTGCTGCGCGAATAGGCTCAGGCGCACACGTCCAGCGCTGGTAAAACTGATGGGAAAATGAGTAGCTTGACATGGTATCGTCCATAAATGTTCCAAAAATTACCCCTTATCATACGCAAATACGATAAGGGGCTGCAAGTGGACAAACGTAGCAAATCTGACACCAAGGTTACAACGACCGATATGGTGAGTTTTATACCTTAATGATTCACGGGCCAGCGCGCAAATACTAACGATCCATTGGTACCACCAAAGCCAAAGCTATTGGATACGGCGTACTGTAGGTTTTCAACTTTACGCGATTGGTTGGCGACATAGTCGAGGTTACAGTTGTCTTCCACATTGTCCAAATTAATGGTGGGTGGCACATGCTGATGCTGTAGGGCAAGGACGGTGAATATGGCTTCAACAGCACCCGCGGCACCAAGCAAATGACCCGTCATCGATTTGGTTGAGCTGACCAAAATGCGGTCTTTGACTGGGGCAAAAACGGTTTCAATAGCAATCGATTCAGCGACATCACCCGCAGGGGTGCTGGTGCCATGAGCGTTGACATAACCAACACTCGATGGCTCAATGCCTGCATCATTTAGGGCATTACGCATCGCTCGCGCCGCACCGCTGCCATCTTCAGGCGGTGCTGTGATGTGACTGGCGTCATCACTCATCCCAAAGCCGACCAGTTCAGCGAGTATGGTTGCACCGCGTGCTTTGGCATGAGCGAGGCTTTCTAGTACCACCATACCAGCGCCATCACCGAGCACAAAGCCATCACGGTCTTTGTCAAAGGGACGCGACGCCTTGGTCGGTTCGTCATTGCGAGTTGAGAGGGCATGCATGGCACCAAAACCTGATATGCCAAGTGGGCTGGAGCCTTTTTCACTACCACCTGCTAGCATGACATCGGCGTCACCATAAGCAATCAGACGTGCAGCGAGACCCATCGCATGGGTAGCGGTGGTACAAGCCGTCGATGTCGCAAGGTTGGGACCTTTTAAGGTATGTTTAATCGCCACTAAGCCTGCTGCCATATTCACAATAGAGCCAGGAATGATAAAGGGCGAAACTTTCATAGCGCCTTTCTCTCGTAGCGTATCGCGACTGTTTTCAATGGTTTGGATACCACCAATACCTGAGCCTAAAATAATGCCGAATCGATCTTGATCGACATTTTGCACAGGTGCATCAGCAGCACTTACTTCATCGATAAAACCAGCGTTCTGTAATGCCATACTAGAGGCGGCAATACCATAATGAATAAATTCATCATAGCGTCGCGCGTCTTTGGCATTCATATATTGCTTGGCATCGAAATCCTTGACCACGCCAGCAATTTGAGCGCGATAGCCAGTAGCATCAAAATGTGTAATTGGCGCGATGCCGCTATCACCATTGAGCAGTTTAGTCCATGAGCTATCGACGTCGAGTCCCAAAGGTGTCAACGCACCCATACCCGTAATTACGACGCGCAAGTCATCGCTACGCTCATAGTGCGGTAGTTTCTGACGCGGTTGATGCTCTGCTGTTGCGCTAGCATCATTGGTAGCTTGATCAGTAAGTGAACTGCTGTGTTGGCTCATGCGATATATCCTATACTTACGAGTCCTAAGAGGAGGGTATTTCAGAATTCATTATAAAACACATAAGTGCACGCATGTAAACTAAATTTATTTCGGACGCGTAGTATGTGTCTTATAAAGTATGCGCTATAACAATCATGTAAGGATCTATCAAAAAATCCGATATAATAAACAATTGTTTTATCTATACGGTAGGAATATTTTTATGGTTTCATTGAAGTTTTTATTTCCTCTCTTATTGTTTATGAATATTCCGGCCCTAGCGGACTGTCAACTTCGTTTTGATGACGGCTATAAGCTATCAAAAGATATCATTGCTGTTGACCAAGGAGAGTGCGGATTTACAGAGGGGCTTGCTATGATTGAAAAGAATAGTAAGTATGGGTTTATTACTCGCCAAGGTCAGATGATCGTGGAGCCTAAGTATGATTATGCTGAGGATTTCAATGGGGGTTTGGCTATAGTTGGTAGTGACTATAAATACGGCTATATTGATTCAACAGGTAAAGTCGTTATTGATTTAATCTACGATAATATACATCCCTTTAATGAGGGGCTTGCAGTCGTACAAAAAAATGGACCTTATGGCTTTGTTGACAAAACTGGCAAGATAGTTATAGATATAAAATACGCGGATGCTGGTGGTTTTGATCATGGTCTAGCGATTGTACATGATGGCAGTAGAGGACTTATGAATCATGATGGCGAGTTTGTATTGCCGCCTGATTATATTATTATTCAAGGCTTAAGCAATGGTTTTAGGCCTGTTTTTGGTTACGGAGGTTGGAGTTTTGCTGATGTAAATGGCAAGCTGATTGATGAGCTTCAGTACCATAAAGTCAATACCTTTAATGAAGCACGCGCTGCTGTACAAAACAAAGCTCGAAAGTGGGGCGTTATCGATACCGAAGGAGAGGTTGTTTTAGATTTTGCTTACGATGAGGTAGGCGACTTTGATCAAGGGTTGGCCTATGTTAAAAAAGGCGACCGCGCTTTTTACGTTGATAGGGACGGTAACGATATATTAACAGGCAATTATGACGATATTGAGCCTTTCAAAGACGGTTTAGCTAAAATTCGTAAAGGTAATAAATTTGGCTATATCGATAAAAATGCTGAGATAGTCATACCGATTATATATAAGGAAATATCTTCTTTTGAAGAGGGGTTGGCAAGTTTTCGAAAAGATAAAAAAGTAGGTTATATAGATAAAAGCAATAACATAGTCATTCCTGCTAAATTTGATAAGGCTGCACCATTTGTTAATGAGCAGGCCATTATTATAGTAAATGATAAGTACGGTGCTATCGACCGTGCAGGTAATATAGTTATAGAGCCCATATACGAGCAGATACAGCATTTTTTTGAAGACATAGCCCCTATGAAGTTAAATGGTAAATATGGTTTTATCGACAAAAAAGGAGAAGTAGTCACTGAGCCGATTTATAGTCGTGTTAGTAGATTTATCTATGAGCTTTCATATGTAGAGCAGAATAAGAAGATGGGCTTAGTTAATACTAAAGGGGTTGAAATAGCTAAGCCTGAGTATGATGAGATCAGTGCTTGGGTCATAGATGGTTTGGTTATGGCAAAGAAAAATGGCAAAGTTGGCTATATCAAAAATACAGGCGAGGTAATCATTCCGTTTAACTACGATTCAATAGGAGAGTTTTACAACGATAAAACCTTTATAGAGGTGGATGGGAAGTTTGGCTATATCGACAAGAGTGGCAAGGTGTTAATTAAGCCTATCTATGAAAAGGTAAAATCTTATTCAGCAGATGTGATTGCGATAATGAAAGATGGCAAATGGGGCATAGTCGACTTAGAAAGTAACAGATGGATTGAACCTACTTATGATGAGTTAAGCTTTCCAGAATCAGGTCGTATGTTAATCAAAAAAGACAATAAGTACGGCTTTATGGATATGAAAGGCAATATAGTAATAGCGCTACAATATGATCAGGCTACCGACTTCGATAGAGGCGTTGCTCAAGTGCGAAAAGATAATCATTGGTATAGTATCAATCGTGTAGGAGATACAATTGGAAAAGTTTCATTAAATTTTAAATAAATTACTATAAGTAAAGTCGTTGTATCAATACCAATGCTAGCTAAAACTAATTTTAGCTAGCATCAGAATCAATAGTCCACTAAGCGAAACAAACCTGACCCAAAACCACGCCTTTACTGGCGCCGGTGACCGCAGGCAAATTACCTGTTTCACCTATTAGTGTTTGCCGTGCCAGCCATGCAAAGGCGACGGCTTCGACCCACGCTGGATTCAGTCCTAAGCTTGCGGTAGTCTCTACCGTGCAATGGGGCAGATGCGCTTGCAAGCGAGTCATCAAATAATCGTTTAATGCACCGCCACCACAGACGTAAACCGAGCTATTTTCATGAGCATTGATAAACATATTAATTTGCATACTGGCACTCATCGCTGTCAGTTCAGTGAGCGTTGCCTGTACATCCGCTGACGAATAGCGAATATGGGCAGATGCCTGATCGAATTTTTGCAGCTCATCCTGTAGCCATATTAAATTAAAATCTTCACGCCCTGTACTTTTTGGATACGTTCGCGCAAAAAACGGATGCTCTATCAGCTGATTAAGTAGCGGCTCAACCACTTGTCCAGACTGCGCCCAAGTGCCGCCAGCATCATAATCTTTATCAGTATGTAATGCCGTCCACGCATCCAACAATAAATTGGCAGGACCCGTATCATAACCAATCGCAGGACTATCGTTTGCTGGCAAGACTGTGATATTGGCAATACCGCCTAAATTTAATAACACGCGCGTGCTATCAGGCGTGGCAAATAACGCTTGATGAAAAGCTGGAACCAACGGCGCTCCTTGTCCACCAACCGCCATATCGCGGCGGCGAAAATCGCTGACGACGCTAATGCCAGTACGCTCAGCAATGATATTGGCATCGACCAATTGCAAGCTAAAGCCCAATTGCGGACGATGGCGTACCGTTTGACCGTGACAGCCAATCGCCAACACCGACTCTACATCAGTATTCGATTGCTGCAATAAATTATTGACCACCTCGCTGGCAAATTCAGCGTATTCTTTACTTGCCCAACCGAACCAGTCTAATTCGCTGTTTGGTTCACCCTCTGCGGGTATCAATTCGTGAACACCATTAGGCTGACATAAAGCCAATAACACTTTACGCAAACGCGGCGGAAACTCTTGGCTATGAGTTGCTAACAGTCGCATCGGTTGCTGGGTATCTGTTTCAGCACTACTATCACTACTAAACTGACAAAGAACCGCATCCATTCCGTCTAAGCTGGTGCCAGACATCATGCCGATATACAAACCATCATCGAAGTTTTCAAACACCGTTTGCTCAAGCGCATCGGTCAAGGTGGCATAATTTAAGTCGTCAATATTATCTAGACGGCTATCTAAGCTCATCTCTAAACTTAAATCTGTGTCAGGAGTATTCTGAATATCGTCAATCGATACGGGCTTGGTCATGGCAATTTACCTTAAAAAACGCTAGTATATCTGTCAAATTCTAACATCTTTTACTGGCTACGAGATTCTAAATAGCCCAAACGCGTTATCCTTTTAATAAAGACAATAAAGAGAGCATCATGACCACGCAAACCTACACCCTAGAAGAACAGCTTGCCCTGATCCAACGCGGTACGCAAGAAATCCTATCTGAAGAAGATTTGGTTAAGAAGCTGAAACTGAATCGCCCGCTACGTATCAAGGCAGGTTTTGATCCTACTGCGCCTGACTTGCATTTGGGCCATACTGTGTTGATTAATAAGCTGAAGCATTTTCAAGATTTGGGTCATGAGATTTATTTTCTAATTGGTGATTATACTGCCAAAATTGGTGACCCTTCTGGCAAAAATAGCACCCGTCCGCCATTGACCGATGAGCAAATCAAAGTCAACGCGCAAACCTATGCTGAGCAAGTATTTAAGATTTTGGATAAAGAAAAAACCAAGATTGTCTTCAACTCTGAATGGTTCAAAGATATGTCAGCAGGCGATATGATTCAGCTTTCTAGCCAGTTGACTGTCTCGCGTATGCTTGAGCGCGATGACTTCTCTAAACGCTATGCCGCACAAACCCCAATCGCCATTCATGAGTTTTTATACCCATTGGTGCAAGGCTATGATTCTATCGCATTAAAAGCGGATGTCGAGCTTGGCGGTACTGACCAAACCTTTAACATCCTAATGGGACGTACCCTGCAAGGTCGTTATGGTCAAGAGCCACAAGTTTGTATTACGGTGCCAATCTTAGAAGGGCTAGACGGCGTCAATAAAATGTCTAAATCCCTGAATAACTATGTCGGCATTTATGATGCACCGGGCACCATGTACCAAAAACTTCTGTCTATGCCAGATACCTTAATCCGTCGCTACTTTGAATTTTTAAGCTTTAAGCCGATGGAAGAAGTTGAAGCGTTGATGGCTGAGATGGAAAATGGTCGCAATCCACAAGAAATCAAACGTATCCTTGCTGAAGAGTTAATCGAGCGCTTCCACGATGCCGATGCTGCGGCTAATGCGCACAAATCAGCGGGTAACGTATTAGCTGATGGCGAATTGCCAGTCGATTTACCAGAAGTGACGTTAGAGTTAGAAGGGCAGGATGCACTATTCATCACACAAATCCTAAACCAAGCAGAGCTTGCCAAAAATAGCTCATCTGCTAAAGATATGATTAAACGCGGCGCGGTAAAAGTAGATGGCGAAGTCGTTGATGCAGGCTTTAACTTAACGTCGGGTCAAACGGTCGTTATCCAAGCGGGTAAAAAGGCTTATGCGAAAGTGACAGTGGGATAGGTCAATATGAATAAACTAGAAGAGCTTGAGAAGCTGAAAATAGAAGTTCAGAATCTAGAACGTGGCTATACTAATAAAAGAGAATCTCTTCTCCTAAAGGCAGGAGTAATAGTAGATAACTTTTTTGGGAAAAACTCAAAGTATAAAAACCTTCTTCTGTCTATAAGTTTTCACTTTACTGGTTTTAACTCAGGCGCTTCTACGGTTTCTAAAACAGCAATGTGGAATACTGGTAAAGATAAATTCATCGGTTTAATTGATACTCTAATCTATGATTTAGAGATTTCCGAAGGTTTGCGAGATAAAAAGCTGATGACTAAAAGTGATACTTCCAAAGTCTTTATTGTTCATGGACGTGATGATGGTGCTAAAGAAGCGGTAGCAAGGTTTATAGATAAATTAGGTTTTGGGGCTACTATTCTTCACGAACAGACAAACTCTGGTGCGACGATTATAGAAAAAATTGAGAAGAATACTGATGTTGGTTTCGGTATCGTACTTTATACCGCATGTGATGTTGGTGGGATAAAGGCTGATTTAGACAATCTTAAGCCGAGAGCTAGGCAAAATGTTGTTTTTGAACACGGCTTTCTAATGGGTAAAATTGGAAGAGAAAACGTTGTTGCACTTGTAAAAGGTAACGTCGAAATTCCTAACGATATATCAGGCGTAGTTTACGAGTCTATGGATGAAGGCGGAGCTTGGAAATATAAGATTGCTAGGGAAATGAAAAGCTCTGGCTACGATGTTGATATGAATAAAATTGAATAAGTGGAAGACAATATGAGCCAAACCGTCACCCAAGGCATTTACCGCCATTATAAAGGCAGCCTGTATCAAGTTTTGCATACCGCGCAGCATTCAGAAACGGAAGAGTCGCTAGTCGTTTATCGTTGTCTATACGGTGAGTATGGCGTATGGGTACGACCGTTATCTATGTTTTCTGAAACGGTTGAAGTTGAGGGTAAGCAAGTAGCTAGATTTGAGTTGGTTAAAGCCTTAGCTGATTAACTTGAGGATCAAAAAATAGTTCTAATTTTTCAAATGAGGAAAGGCAAGACTTGTTTGAAAGCCTTGCCTTTAATTACTGATTTACTTTGATGTTATTAATATTTATTTTTCATTACAGCAAAGTTGAACTGCATTTCCATACCTTTGTAAGAAGCAGCACTCTTACCCACATTTTGAGGATCGTAAGAATTATCTTTAATTGTGCTGACTAACATCTCACAGTTACCTTTGAGATTGTTCTCAACGAAATCTCTGATGTTTTCGACTTTCCAATATACCTTATCACCGTCAATGCCAATTAAAGTATGTAACGCTACTACAATCGGTACTATAAAGCCATCAGGGTAACGGTAGTAACTATCGGACTTGTAATACTTAGTTTTCGACTTTTTCTCTTTAGTTTCTGTTACTTTTGAAATCCGACCAAATCCTGGAGATACATCATTATAAGCGCTAGGAAATTTTGAATATATTAAGTCATAAAGATAAGGAATGTCCTTCATAAGAGAGAATGCACTTTCTATCAGAGGAGGTAACTCCAAGTCATCGACAATATCATCGTTTAACTTTAATTCTTCAATAAGTTTTGAGAAGGTTGCAGTACAGCTTCCTTTGCTACTATAAATACTTATAGGATTGATATTCCCAACATTTATATGATCTAGTTTACCAGCACGCTGAAGAGCTATAAATGGAATCAACGATAATGCTACAATATCATCTCTCTTAATATACTTTCCTGCTTCACCATCTTTCCATTCAATACAATCATTAATTGCTGGGTCAACATACTTCTTTAACATATCATAATAACCACGATGATCAGCCATAGTACCGTCAGTTAGTGAATTGTTGTTGTTCCTAGCATCTGAGATCTCGAAAACTTTGTCTGAGAATACATCTTCAGAGCCGTGCTGCGGATAGATTATTTCAACTGGTATTTGAAAATCTAAAGTAGATATAAAATCAGTTAAATCAGCTTTGTATTTCTGCCAGACTTCGACAAAATCAACCCATCGTTTTATCTTTCTAACATCTTTGGGAATAGGTTCATCTTTTTGGGTGAAGTATTCTTCTAGAATAAAGATGCCGATCGCAAGTACGTTATGCCCACCATCCAAAAGACCATCTGTAACTGAATTCTCGTCAAAGTTTAAACGATATCTTCCTCTTTGTAATATTTCAAAATTTTGACAAGCAATAAGAAGACCTTTAGTTTTAAAGACCATGTATTCAGGTGAGTTTTTTAGGGAGTCACAAATTGATTTAACTATTTGGTTTTTTGTAGCACTACGTGGATTAGCTGTAAGATCGAGATGGTCTAAGAGTTCAGCCATGTTTTTAGGGTCGATGGTACATAAAGTTTTATTTATACCATTAAAACTAAAGTCGGCACTATTGACTGTTTTTAAAATCTGAGAGTTTGGGTTGTTCATAGGACTGCCTCATATAATTAAAGTTAATTATAAGAAGCTGAATAGAAAGCGATAGACGCGTTGACTAGATATGACTTCAGACTGACAGTCAGTTATTCATGCAGTTTACACTTATGTAATATCTTTACCTTCTCAACCTTCTTTTCAGAAGGTAAAGATATTACATCATACAACTAAACATTAGTCAAACAGTTATTTCATTAGTTTAATATTATTATTATTTTATATGAATCAACAATTAATCCTGCAAAAACCCTTTTAATACTTTATAAAACCCAATTGGCTCATCCATTGGTATCGCATGACCTGAGCGCGGTAACACGACTTCAGTTGCATTGGGTAGCATTTGGGTGACTTTTTGCTGCCACTTAGCATCATAGAGTTTGGAGCGACCACCGATGAGGTTGACCACTGGAATAGTGACATGCTCTATCGCACCGCGAAAGTCATAGGGTAATGTCAAATAAGCTTGTAAGCAGCGCATTTTATGATGCCAAATACTGTGCTTATAAAGCGCAATTTTGGGGTCATTTTTATAAGTCATCACTTGTATAAACGCTTTCGAGCGTGTGCGATTGACGGATAAAAGAGAAAACAGTCGTTCAACATTCGTTGCATGACGTTTAAGAGAAAAGGGCAGGTGGGCAAAGCTTTTTGTTTCAGCGTAAGGCAAAGTCCTATTAATTACGTCGTGAAAGATATCGAATACTTCTTGCTGCCGCGTACCAAACAATCCACCTTGCCAATCAGCCTGATTATGGATAGCAGGACTTTGGTCAATATTCAAATAACGGCTGATTTTCGCGCTGCCATAACGCTCAAAATACGCCCACATCACTTGCGCACCCATCGAAATAGCGGCAACTGGCACAGATTCTATATTGCGCGCTAAGCAAATTTGCTCAATCACAATGCTGATATCATCGGCATACTGGCGCACAAAATCGAACTGGGTGAGGTCGATATCTTTTGCAGCGCCAAATCCTCGTAAGTGCGGCAGGTAAAATAAATGGCAAAAACTCACGCGCGTCCATACCATAAGCATGCAGTAATATTACAGGTTTGCCACTACGTATGACTGACACTGGTAGCAATGTACCGTCAGTTAAAGTGATATCAATCGTTTTCAACTGGTAATTAGCAGGCAGATTAATTAGGTTTTTCTTCATAAGGCAATGTACCTTGTTTTCATTAAGCGATTGTACCAAGTCGATTGAGCCAAAATGTATCGTAGTAAAAGTCTTTATCTCATTTCTAAAAGACTGCTATATTAAAGTAGGTAATTAACCATAGCATAAAAGCTGTTTAGGGTTAAAAGCAGTTGAGGGGTAAAAGTAGTGACTTGTCATAGACTTTGACCAATCGAATCAAACGTTAGCAAGTAAAATATAAGGATATCAGTCTATGGGCAAACTGACGTTACCATTGCTTGATAGCAGCCTATATCCACAATTTTGGCAGCAGCAAACATTTACCAATCCACAGGCGTTATTACTAGCGATTCTTATGGCAGAGGAGGTGCCAGATGCTGATGCTTTCACAAAGCAGCTGTTAAAAAATGATACTTATCAAGACTGGATTAATACCAGTGTATTTGGGCGTTATCTACATCGTAATTTTACGGCGTTCTTTCAGCAAACAGAAGACAGTTTTAATAGTGATATGCTAGCATTATTTCGTCAGGAATTGATGCGTCATGCGCAGTATTTACCACTAGAGCAAGTCTTGTTTTTTGCAGGGAATTTGCCAAAAAGTGTGCGCCAAACAAAGGTTTTAAGCACCACTGTTAATCCTGCCACAGCGATCATTAATGCTCAGAAGTTAAGTGCAAAAGCTACGATGAATAATCCGACCATGATTGTTAATCAGATAGTGATTAGGGGTAAGCAAGTATTAGGGTTTCCGATACGCCATAATAAACGTACTAGCGAGCGTTTGCGTAATGAAGTGCTGATTTTGGATTTTCAAGAGTTGCGCTTGGTTAATGAGATGAATATCAAAGGCAAAAAAAGAAGCAATATAGAGGAATCTATATTGCTTCGGTCTTATGAATTACGTTAGTGAGCCAAATGTTCGGCTAAACCTTTAAGAATCTTGCTTAGCAATCGTCAGCCCGTTATAAGTTTGCGCAACTGGCATCACTTCTAAACGATTGACGTTAATATGAGCAGGCGATTCAATCAGCCATAATAAAATATCGCCAATATCATCGCCGGTCATGGTTTTAAAGCCGTCGTAAACCTTGGCGGCTTTATCGTCATCGCCATGAAAGCGCACGTTTGAAAACTCAGTATCCGCGACATTACCCGGTTCAAGGTTGGTCACTCGCACTTGCGTACCGATGAGATCCGCGCGCAGATTTAGGCTAAACTGCTTAACAAAGGCTTTGGTCGCACCATAGACGTTGCCACCAAAATAAGGCCAGCTGCCAGCAATTGAACCAACGTTGATGACATAACCGCTATCGCGCGCCACCATCGCTGGCAAGACTGCATGGGTCAGCGCCATTAGACCTTTAATATTGGTATCGGTCATACGCATCCAATCATCAAGACTGGCATTTTGCGCAGGCTCTGTACCTAACGCTAGCCCAGCGTTATTGACCAAGACATCGATTTGACTAAAGTCAGCAGGCAAATCAGCAATGATTTGCGGGATAGTAGCCGTGTCACTCACATCCATCACCACAGGTAAAAATGCTTCGCCTAAAGTGTCTGCTAAAGCATTTAGTTTGTCTAAGCGTCTGGCACAGCCAATCACGCGATGACCATTGGCAACCAAACGCTCGGCCAGCGCTTTACCAAAACCTGCGCTTGCTCCTGTAATCAATACGTTCATCTTATATCCTTATCATTGATGTTTTGCACATGTGTCATGGGTGTTACGACGATAGCTAGTTTTGATTCATTTTTTTTCTTACTTGTTGAATAATTGCTTACCAAAGATTTTATCGCCCGCATCGCCTAAACCTGGGATGATATAACCATGTTCATCTAAATGGCTATCTAGTGCAGCGGTATAAATGGTGACGTCAGGATGTGCTTCATTGACCACACGTACGCCTTCAGGCGCGGCAACCAATACCAATGCTTTAATATTGGTACAGCCATTTTTCTTTAGCATTTCGATGGTCGCAACCATAGATCCGCCAGTGGCTAACATTGGGTCAATGATAAGGGCTGGGCGTTTGTCCATATGGCTGACAAATTTTTCAAAGAACGGCACAGGTTGTAAGGTTTCTTCATCACGTTGCAAACCGACGACAGAAATCTTAGCAGTAGGGATCAAGTCGAGCACCCCATCAAGCATGCCAATACCTGCCCGTAAAATAGGTACAATCGTTGCGGTCTTACCGATGATTTGCTCACCAGTGATTTCACCACACCAGCCTTGCATTGGGAAGGTTTCGATTTCAAAATCACGGCTTGCTTCATATGCCATCAAGCGTGCAAGCTCTTTGGTCAACGTGCGAAACTTATAAGTGCTACAGTCTTTTTCGCGCATAAGGCTGAGTTTATGACGGACTAACGGGTGATCAATGACGGTGATTTTTAAGTCGCTCATAAGGTTTCTCTTGGTTTTTGGTCTGATGCTTGCGCAGTTACTGCGGTTGCCATTAGTATAAAAGATACAAACACTTACTGCACTTCAACCTTATATCTATCTCACAAATAGTAAGCTTACTGCTTTGATAATAAAGTAAGCCAAATATATTTATGGCAGGGTTGGTTTTATTTAAGCCGACTATGTTTGACTATAATAGCGCCCTAATAAATGAAGCAGTGTTTAGGCTTGCTATGATAGCAAAAAAACCGCTTTTCTGATGAAGAATCTTATGACTACACAACCATATCACACCCAGAATAATACGCATAAAACCGATAACAGCTTAATATTATCTGAAGCCCAAGCAACAGAGGTAGAAACGCATCCGTTCGTTCCCGTTTTACCACCTAATGCTACGGTAATGATGATGGGCACTTTTCCACCGACCGCTGATAAATGGGCAATGCCATTTCACTATCCAAACTTTTACAATGACATGTGGCGTATCTATGGTAGTGTTTTTTTTGATGACGTGGATTATTTTAGAGTAGGGGATGAGAAGCGCTTTGATCCTGAGCGTATTCGCGCCTTTATGTTCGAGCGCGGTATCGCCTCCTGTCCGACGGTCAAGCAAGCGATTCGCGAGACTGGTAATGCCTCAGATAAGAACTTAACCGTTGTCACACCCGTTGACCTATATAGTATATTGCCACAAGTGCCAAAGGTTAAAACCTTATTTACCACGGGTGGTAAAGCAACAGAAGTGCTGCTTGGTTTATTAGCCGAGCCACCTGCTAAATCCAAGTATCCTAAGACCAATCAAAGTATGGATTATCCATATCAATGGCAAAACGAGCACAATCGAAAAGTGGATGTAAATAATCTTACCTTGTATAGGTTGCCTTCAACCTCGCGTGCCTATCCTTTAGCCTTAGATAAAAAAGTCGCTGCTTACAAAGACTTCTTCAAAAAGATAGGCAAGCTGTAATGTAAAGTTGACATTTATAAAAAGAGGTAAGAAATTTTAAGGGAAAAAAGCTATCCTTGCTCAAAACCTCATACACTGCCGCTCGATTGAAGCAAAAGTAGCGTCGCCATTCTGCCAATTTGGTCTAATCACCAAGATTATTCAAATTAAGATAAAATAGCCCTTGACTAAAGATTTAAACCCTCTATAATACGCCCTCATCAAGACGAGCTGGACAGCTTATATGTAAGATACATATAAATAACCCAATTCAATTGAATGAAACAAAACATAAAAAAGCTTGACAAATCAAATCATTATGATAAGATAGTCGGCTCGCTAGATAGCTTGACCCGCAAGGGATTAAAGCTAAACAGCAAGAGAAATACCCTATATATCAGTTACTGGACGACAGTGATTGAGCACTATTTAAAAGCATAACTAAAGAACAACTTGTGTGGATTTTTGCTGATTCAGAATGCTAAAAAATAAAGT
>CAJHAA010000009.1 GCA_904846265.1 Psychrobacter immobilis
GCTTGACCATACAACACCCAAGTGGTTTGTATGAAAGCTCTAATTAATCTATCTTGTATAAGCGAAAGCTTATAGAATAAAAGAAAGAATATTTCGATATCACCTTTAACCTTGATTCAGTTAGGTTGCAAGTTGATCGACAACAAGCTAACACTTGACGTCAAACAATAAAAATAACAGACTCATATCTAACCCCCTTTGCTGACGACAATAGCATGATGGCACCACCTGATCCCTTCCCGAACTCAGAAGTGAAACATCATTGCGCCAATGGTAGTGTGGGTTCGCCCATGTGAGAGTAGGTCATCGTCAGCTCTCTATTCTGAAATATCCCCCGACTAGTTATCTAGGCGGGGGATTTTCTTTGTGTGCGAGAAAAATGCAGTATAGTATTCTCTCTGATATCGGTTTAAAGTAGATAAGGAAAACAATGTTAGGCTTATGAGCAAGTAACTGAGATTATTAATCTTTTAGCATTTTTAAAGGTTAGTTAATTTTTAATAAAATTAAGCTAGAAAGTAAATTAGGACATAAACCGATGTTAATTATTAAACTGACTGATAGAAGAGAAACCTTAGATGATATTGAGAAAATATGTCTATATTTAACAACGCACAAAGAGTTGTTGCCTTTGATAACCAAAGAAGAAGTTAAAGATATTTCTTATATTTTAAAGCCAACATTTAAAGCTGATCATAACGAAGCTGAAAAGAAAGCGCACTGGGAAAAAGTGTTTAATGAATTTACGTTAACTGACAACAAGGGCGATGAACTTCGTTTTCATAGAGAGAAGCAAACAGACGCTCTATACTTTGGTACTAAGAAAGGATTTGAGACACTAACAAGTATCAATAATGATGAACCTGCTATTAAAAGTATATTTAATAGCTAAAGCGATTAGTGATTTTCTACTAATTGATTGAGCTTTGATTTAAGATATATTTTGGTCGGATATTAAATTACTATCAATCTCTGTCAACTTTAGAACGGAGTCTGTTTTGTTTAAACTTTACTATTATCCAAATAATGCCAGTTTAGCACCACATTTTTTACTTCATCATGTGAAAGCGGATTATGAGTTAGTATTGGTTGAAAGAGAGAGTAACCGTCACAAATCAGCTGACTATCTGAAGCTAAATCCGGCTGGACGTATTCCAACGCTGGTTGATGACGAGCAGCCAATCTTTGAAAGCCCTGCCATTTGTATTCATATTTGTGAATCATATCCAGAGTATGAGTTAATACCAGCAATTGGTGACCGTAAACGACCACTGTTTTTTCAGTGGCTTGCATTTTTAAACAACACACTGCAAGCGGAACTGATGGTTCGTTATTATCCACATCGCCATACTAACGATGAGAGCAATATACCCAATATTATATCTGCTCAAGATGATCGTATTGGAGAGGCATTGTCGATAATAGACAATCAGCTTGATTCTAAGGAGTTCTTGCTTGGTGAAAAACTATCAGCATGTGATTATTTCTTATTTATGTTGGCGGAGTGGTCATTGATATTAGAAAAACCGCCTATGATGTATAAAAATTTGTCAGTGTATCTAAGTCGATTAAGTGAAAACCCTAGTCTAAAAGCAGTATGTAAGTTTGAAGAGATAGATCTGACTCCATTCAAAATATAATAATACTCAGTTATTAAAGCTATAATCCAGAACTTCTAAGAAATCGTTAATCCACTAAAGGATAACTCATGTCGATTTGGTCACTGGTTCTAATATCATTTTTACATATTACGATTGGTGGGGCTTTTTCACTTGGTTTTCTCTTTTACATTTGTGCAGAAAATAGTCTTGTGTTATCCAAATTTGAAAATAAAGCTCTGTTTACTTTACTCATCGTATATACAGCCTCTTTGTTAGTGAGTATCGGACTGGCTATTTACTTTTATATCGTACTTAATAGTGAGTCATACTATTTGTGCTTTTCATTATCTTGGGGCTTGCTGATACTGCTCTTAGGTTATTGGACATGTATTTCAGTAAGGTTTAGCTAATAGTTCGTTTAAGATAATTTGGCTATGAAGGATGTTTCTACTATAGATTAGGTTGAGGTAAAGGGAATTGATTAAAGCTAAATTTGCAGGTATTCAGTATTTAGGCGAAAGTGGGATTACGCAAACATGTAAAAATGCGGTCATACAGCTCATAAATGCTGATGAAAAAATACAAGACGTAAAAATACTTACCTTTGAAGAAACCCATTCAAAAGTCCATGCATTGTTGTTAACCATTGAATATAATATTCAAATAATAATTAAGAGTGGCTTTGCTTCTGGTTACAATGGAGAAGCACCAAAAGGATATGCATATGTCTTAAATTTGTTGAAGCAATATACAGATAATATAAACGAATATATCATTCCTAAATCAATTTTTGAACGTATATCTAGCTCAAGTCTAACAATGAAAGATTTAGAATATATCAATAATATTGATCAAGTTCGTCCTGCTAGGTGGTATGATTCTGCTTACCTTGATAAGGAACGTGAACACAATGTTTTTAGTGAGTTTCCTCTTACTATTCCTATGGTTTTACTAGACACACGCCTTATTGAGTTGGCGTCAGATTTCAATGAAAATCCAGACAATGCAATTATGGGTGCATACCGAAAGCTTGAATCTATTGTCAGAGACCGTACAGGCTTACATAATGAAAGTAGTGTCAAGCTATTTGCAAAAGCATTCCAAGGCGACTATTCGATTTTGTGTTGGAAAAACTTAGATTCAGGTGAATGTAGAGGTAGAGCATCGCTGTTTTCCAGTGTCTTCATGGCTTATCGTAACAATCGGGCACATCAAGAACCTCGTCATAATCTAGGCGATGATATTCGAGAGTTTATGCTAATAAATCAGTTATTCATTTTAGAAAGTGCAGCAGTAATAAGATACGCGTAATGGCGAGAGGAGGAAGATTTGGGATATTACTCAGACTTGTCGATTACTATGCATGAGTCGCCTCAGCTTAGTGGGCTTAATAAATCGATATGTGTAGATTGTGTTTTAGACGATGAACTCGTTAGTCTAGTTGCTAATAATCTTAGTTCAAATTCATGTTCATATTGTGGAGAAGAAAATGAAGAAGGTGATTTGATTGCTGCTCCATATAATGTAGTGATGAAACGAGTATATGACTCAATATTTCAGTATTACGAAGATGCGCAAAAGGTAGGTATGCCGTGGGTTGAGAAAGAATGGTTGATACCAGAAACCAATATATCGGAAATTATTTGGGATTTTGACCCTGGTTGGTGCGGAGAGTTTTGCGAAGATTTGATAAGAAGCGCTGATTCAAGTCTGTATTTAGTAGAGCATGTCAAAAATGACTGGTCTATTGAAAGTTCGTCTTCAGCATTATCATATGGTTGGTCATCTTTTAAAAATCAAGTTCTATACAAAACGCGCTATTTATTTTTGTCTGAACCCGAAGATGAATACTCCTCTGGTAGACCTGATTATATTTCTATTTCAAGTATGCTCAATGCTCTTGAAAAACTTTGTAATGAAGAAAAACTTGTTACTACTATTCCTGCTGGAACTGAGTTTTATCGGGTCAGAGTCAACCGAGAAAAGGAGGAGTTCACGGAGTTTTGTGATATCGGCGTACCTCCAGAAGGAAAAGCTAGTGCTGGTCGTATGAATCCAGCTGGTATTTCTTATTTCTATGTGGCTTATGATCAAAGTACAGCTGAAAAAGAAGTAATCACAGATGCGACAGAATGGTCAATTGCTAAGTTTAAGCTAATAAAAGATATTCAAGTTATAGATTTCGTTGATATACCAAAAATACCAAGTATTTTCGAGCCTGAAAAGTATGATGCTAGGCAAAATATGTCGTTTCTTCATTCGTTTGTAAATGAGTTGACTTTACCTGTTACAAAGGATGGTAGAGAGCATGTCGAATATGTACCGACACAAATTGTGTCTGAGTATTTTAGATTTAGATTCCAAACTGAAAATGCGCAGCCTATTTTAGGATTGCGTTATAGCAGTGTGAAGAATGCTAATGGTATCAATATTGCGGTATTTGATTCAGAGAATGAGTCACTAGAAAAGAGTTTTGAGTTAGTATCTATCAAAAAGAATTGCTAACAAACTACTTATGAATGCTTTGCAATTCATGGCATTGCACTTGAGTATAAGAGCGGTGATATCACACAATCTATGATAAGAGTTGTGTACAACGATACTATTGATATTTTCTCCATGCTTACTATATTTTAATAGTTAACTCCATTTACCAGAGAAACCTATGACCACATCAAAAGTAACCTACCAAGGCGACCTACGTACTAGTGCCATTCACTTACAGTCTAATAATGAAATTATCACTGATGCGCCAATTGACAATCAGGGCAAGGGCGAGGCATTTTCACCGACTGATTTATTGGCGACGAGCTTAGCCAGTTGTATGTTAACGATTATCGGTATCAAAGCGCGTGATATGGAGATTGATATCGTAGGTACTACGAGCGAGGTGACCAAAATAATGGCTGCTGATCCAAGACGTGTTAGTGAAGTGCATATTGCCATTACTTTTAATCAAGCGTTAGATGACAAGACGCAAAAAATATTCTATAACACCGCGCTGACTTGTCCGGTTTCGAAAAGTATTCATCCTGATATCATTCAAAAAGTGACTATTCATTCTAAGAGCTATTAACTCTAAGAGTTATTGATTACAAGAACTGCTAATTCCAAAAACTAGTAACCTCTATAAGGGTGATTAATATGGCTACCAAAACCTTACTTATTGTTGCGCATGCGCCATCATCTAATACCAAAAAATTGGCACAAGCTGCTTACAACGGTGCCAATCACCCTGATATAGATATCAAAGTCGTACTTAAATCTCCTCAAGATACGCAACCTGAAGATGTGCTAGCTGCTGATGCGTTATTGTTAGGCACGACTGAGAATTTGGCGTATATGGCAGGGCTGACCAAGGATTTCTTTGATCGTTGTTATTATCCTGTGTTAGAGAAGAAGCAAGGCATGCCTTTTGCGGTATATATTCGAGCTGGGCATGATGGGACAGGTACTAAGCTTGCGCTCAAAATCATTACCACAGGACTGCGCTGGTCATGGGTGCAAGAGGCGCTGATTTTACAAGGTGATTGGCAAGAAATCTTTACTGATCAAGTCGAAGAGCTAGCGATGACACTGGCAGCTGGGGTAGAAGCGGGTATTTATTAGTTTTTTCGACGCTTTGCTTGTCGCCATTATTAATATCAAAGCTACAGTAATGAAGATATATAAGGATATTAGCAGTGTTGAATGATGATTTAGATAATAGCCAATCGATTGCTCCTGCTGGAATAGCATTTTCTCAAGCGTGTGAAAATAATAAACAGCCGATTCTGACAGTTCTACAAGAAGAGCTAAGAGACTTTAAGCACGTGTTAGAGGTTGGGTCGGGTACGGGTCAGCATAGTGTGTATTTCGCACCGAGATTGAAGCATGTAAACTGGCAGACCAGTGATGTGTTGGCTCATCATGCCACCATCAATGCTTGGCATACTGCTTATCCTGCGCACAATCTATATGCGCCGCTTATTTTTGATGTGTCGCGTGATTCAGTACCAATAAACAAAGCTGTTGATGCCCCTTATGATGTAGTATTTACCGCCAATACTTTGCATATTATGTCTTGGTCTTTAGTTAGTAAGTTATTTGAATTGGTCGGCGATATGCTACCTATCAATGGTAAGTTCATCGTTTATGGACCCTTTAACGAAAAGGGCAGTTATAGCAGTGAAAGCAATCGTCAGTTTGACCATAGCTTACGGCAGCGCGATGCTAATAGTGGTATCCGTCATTTAGAAGACGTTATAGATTTAGCAAATACATATCATTTAACGTTAAGTAGGCGTTATGAGATGCCATCTAACAATCAAATATTAGTATTTGAAAAACTTTATTAACGTAAAAAGCTGAATTGATTCACTGTGATAACACTATGAATCAACTCAGCGTTGGTACGATTTTGATTGAGTAAATATCTACCTTCCTGTATGTATCAATACTAACCCGTATTGCGTAGCCCTGCTGCCAAAGCATTGATACTACGAATTAACGCATCTTCGACAGCCAGTCTCTCATTATTTTCCAATTTATCATCACTAGCGCTATCAGGCTGGCGCATACGTTTGAGTAGCTCAATCTGAATATAGTTAATAGGATCTAAATAGGCGTTACGCCATTCCAATGAATGAGCCAATTCTTGTTGGTTTGAGAGTAAAGACGCCTGCTCTAGCAAGGAGTTGAGACCTGCGTGCGTCAGTTCATGCTCATCAATCACTGCCTGCATCACCTGCTCACGTAAGCTTTCATCTGCACATAGTTGACTGTATGCGCGGGCGATATTCATCTCGGATTTGGTAAAAGCCATTTCAATATTACTGATAAAGACATTGAAAAATGGCCAGTTTTTATTCATCTCTTTCATTAAATCTTCGTCTTTTTTGACGCTATCTAAAGCGCTGCCCACGCCATACCAAGCGGGAAGGGTAAAGCGCGCCAATGACCAGCCAAATACCCACGGTATCGCTCGAATCGTCGATTTGCTCGGTAGTCCTTTTTTACGGTGAGCAGGACGCGAGCCAATATTGAGCAATGAAATCTCTTGTACTGGTGTGGCCTCAGAATAAAACTGATAGAAGCCCTCTGTATTATCCGTCAGCTCTCGATATTGCTGTTCGCCTGCATCTGCCAAATCAGCAAACAACGCTTCATAGCTATCTAGCTGTTTGGGTTGTTCGACAAATCGTGACGAGCTGGCTTTTAGCGCCCCCGTGATTCCCATGGTTAATTCAAACACGGCGGTATCTGGATTGGCATACTTGGCGTAAAGTACTTCGCCTTGTTCAGTGAACTTGATCTGTCCATGTAAAGTGCCAGCAGGCTGCGCGGCAATGGCTTGATGGGTTGAGCCACCACCACGACTGACGGAACCACCACGACCATGGAACAGGCGGGTGGTGATACCATATTGATTGGCGATATCGGTGATGGTTTGCTGGGCACTATATAACTGCCAAGCGGAGGTAATAATGCCGCCATCTTTAGAAGAGTCTGAGTAGCCAAGCATAATCTCTTGAATGTTTCCTGAGTGCTCAAGTAACTCCCGATATAGCGGATTGTCCAACACCATTGGCATAATCTTATCGATATTTTTTAAATCTTCGATAGTTTCAAACAGCGGCGCAACTGGTAGGGCAGAAAATAAATGCCCGTTCTTATCAATACCCGATAAGCCTGCAAAACGCATCAGAAGCAGCACTTCTAACAGCTGACTGGCATTATTGGTCATCGAAATTACATAGCTACCAAAAGTATCGTCGCCGACCAGTTTACGCAGTTTAGCGACAGAATTCATCAGAGCAAGCTGTTCGTGTGTTTGTGCGCTTAAGTTGTCGGTATAAATCAGCGGTGCACCTGGCTTTTCTAGCAAGCGAGTTAGCCATTCTTGACGCTCTGTTTCGCTGAGGGTGCGATAGTCGGGCAGATTCGAGGCGCTAGCAAAAATATCTGCAATAACTTCGCCGTGATATCCTGAATCTTGGCGAATATCTAGCGAGGCTAAATGGAATCCACAGGTTTTGACTAGGCGAATAGTATCAAGTAGTAAGCCTTCGCCATGCGCTTTGTCATGAGTATTGACACTTTTGCGAATAAGGCGTAAATCATCTAGCAAGGCCGTCGGTGTTGAGTAAGCCTCTTTTGCAGCCTCCTCATCTGTGCCTTGGCTTTGGATATGCTGGTTGGTCGCTTTTATTTTAGCCAGAATAATGGACAGCAGTCTTCGGTACGGCTCATTATTGTAATCATCAGGATTGTAGCAAAAGACTTTTTGATCGAGTGTGCTGTAGTCTTTGATACGGGTATAAATCTCTGGAGCGATATCGACGATAGTATCGCTATGAATCAGCTCACGACGCAATTTTCTGACCAATACTTGGTAATGGCGTAGCACGGTATTAGCATGCATCAATACCGCCATTTCAGTGGTTTCATGGGTGACGAATGGATTGCCATCTCTATCGCCGCCAATCCAAGAGCCAAAACTGACAAAGGCGGGTAAAGGGTAGTCGATTAACTCAGGATAGATATCGACGATAGCGTCTTTTATATTACGATATACTTTGGGAATAGCAGTGAATAAGCTGGCATCAAAATAGTGTAAGCCGTTGTTTATTTCATCATAAACCAAAGGTTTTCGGCTGCGAACTTCGTCTGATGACCACAGTAAGTCAATGGTTTCTGCTGTCTTTTGCTTAGCTTGCATAAAGGCTAGGCTACCTTCGGAATAGTCGCTCATGGCATCGGTATGCTCATAGAGGGTCTGCAAGATATTCATGGTGGTGCGTCTACGGGCTTCGGTAGGATGAGCCGTAAAAACAGGAATAAATTTAAGGTGATCAATAAGCTCTTTGATTTGTGCAGGTTCGATTTGCCGCTCACGGCATTCTAACAAGGTGCGGCGAAAGGATCCTTCCCAGCTTTGATTGGACTGGGCACGCATAGTACGGCGTTGCTCACGCAGATAGTTTTCTTCCGTTAAATTGGCGAGGAAAAAGTAAATAGAGAATGCGCGAATGACGTTTTTTAAGGTTTGATTGTCTAATGAGGCAATAAGATCGATCAGCTGCTGTTTGTGTGCTGGATTATGCTCACGGCGCTCCTGAATAAAGCCTTTGCGCAATGTTTCGATAGTACGTAGGGTATCCTCACCAGATTGGCGAGAAATGGCCTCACCTAAAAATGCGCCTAACAATCTAACACGCGCACGCAATACGTCGTTCTTCAATAACATAATTGGCTTCCTTGGCTTTTAATCGACTCATTTATCAATGAGATAGGCTGGTTAATAATTAAGGGTCGCTGTTCTTATAGGATATAAATTAAAGTTATTTATATTCATTTGCTAAAAAATCCAAATAGCGTTTCCACGAGCGCTCATCTGCACGTGCATCATATCTATCACTGCCGAACACGCTAAAGGCATGTGGTGCACCACTGTATGTCACCATCTCATGCGGTACTTTGGCGGCTTCTAATGTCTTACCCAAAGTTGCGAAGCTCTCTAAAGAGACAGATTCATCAGCAGAGCCATGGAATACTAAGATTTCTCCAGTTGTCTTGTCATAACTTTGACCTGTTGGAATATCAAAGGCACCATGGAAGGGTACAAATGCTTTTTGCTCAAATCCTGAGCGCGCCAGCTCCATAGCAACGGTACCGCCAAAACAATATCCCATGGTAGTGCCTTTACGCACATCATTACCTTGTAGTCGTCCGGCATTCAACGCACCTTGAAGTATGCGGCGCATTTTATTGCGATCATCGTATAACTCGCCAGTTAAGCGTTTGTTTTCTTCAATGGAAGTAGGAAGAACGCCTTGCCCGAACATGTCTGCCGCCAATACGTTGTAGCCCTCGCCTGCTAACATGTCAGCACGTTTGCGTTCATAGTCTGTCAATCCATCCCAGTCATGAATGAGTAAGATAAAAGGCGCATTCGCTTTGTCGGCTTTGGCATAATAGCCTTCGTATGCTTGATCATCCACGGTATAGGTAATATTTTTGGTTGTAATGGCGGCAGCTGTTTGGCTGAAAGTCAGTGCCATTAGTCCGATTGACGCACCCATTAGCAATGAGTGATAAGGTTTTTTGGACGGAGTATTTGAAGTTGATAACATGGTAGGTCGCCTTATAATCGTATAAAAAAGATAAATAGTTGGCTAAAACCATGCCCATTTTATTTATCAACTGTTTTAATGCTTCCTAAGAGCATACCTTAAAAAATCACCACATTACAAGAATCTATCGTCAACGTTGAAGCTCTCTTTAAATACGCTGAAATTACGGCTTTATCACGGCTGCAAACTTTAACCAAATATCAACAAGGAGTGCCATGAATTAGTCATATTTTTTGGCTAATATTAAAGACAGCTCTATACAAAGGTTCTAAAGAAATAGAGCCTACTTTTAATTACTAGCTAGGATGCATAATGAATAATAATATTGATCATACCGACCCCGCTAAAGATATGAATACTGAACGTGGTAATGGGGGCGAAACCCATCAACGTGCCAGTGATGACGCCAAATTTTTGACGACGCAGCAAGGCGTTGCCATCTCTGACAATCAAAACTCTCTAAAATCTGGTAGTCGTGGCCCGACATTGCTAGAGGACTTTGTGTTACGGGAAAAAATTCATCATTTTGATCATGAGCGTATTCCTGAGCGTATCGTCCATGCGCGTGGTAGTGCTGCTCACGGTTATTTTGAACTCACTGAGTCGCTCGAAAAATACACCACTGCCAAAATTTTGACTGAAACAGGTAAGCAGACGCCTTTATTTACCCGTTTTTCTACGGTTGCTGGTAATAAAGGCTCAAAAGATACGCCACGTGATGTGCGTGGTTTTGCCGTAAAAATTTATACCGAAGAAGGTAATTGGGATATCGTTGGTAACAACATGCCGATCTTCTTTATTCAAGATGCGATGAAGTTTCCAGATTTGATTCATGCGGTCAAACCAGAGCCAGATCGTGGATTTCCGCAAGCCGCTTCGGCGCATGACACGTTTTGGGACTTTGTGTCATTAAGTCCTGAGACCATGCATAATTTAATTTGGCTGATGAGTGATCGTGCACTACCACGCAGTTTACGCATGATGGAAGGCTTTGGTATCCACAGCTATCGTTTAATCAACAAAGAAGGCAAGAGCACCTTTGTCCGTTTCCATTGGAAACCTGTACTCGGTGTACAGTCAACCACGTGGGATGAGGCGGTAAAAATCTCAGGCGCTGACCCTGATTATCATCGCCGTGATTTATTTGAAGCCATTAATAATGGCGACTATCCTGAATGGGAGTTTGGCGTACAGCTATTTACTGAAGAAGAGGCTGATAAATTCCCGTTTGATCATCTAGATGCCACCAAATTGATTCCAGAAGAGATGGTGCCAGTGAAAGTCGTGGGTAAAATGGTGCTGAACCGTTATCCCGATAACTTTTTTGCAGAAACCGAGCAAGTGGCGTTCTGTCCATCGCATCTGCCACCAGGTATCGACTTTAGTAATGACCCATTATTACAAGGTCGTCTGTTCAGTTATCTAGACACGCAGTTATCACGTTTAGGTTCGCCTAACTTTGCCCAAATTCCAATCAATGCACCGAAATGCCCGTTTGCCAATAATCAGCAAGATGGTCATATGCAGATGCAAATACCTAAGACTCGTGTGCTCTATGAACCGCAAAGCTTAGATCCGACTAGACCACGCGAAAGTGCCAAACGTGGCTTTGAATCATTCCATGAGCAGTTGGATGATGGTGTGAAAGGTCGCGTGCGCGCAGAAAGTTTTGCCGATCACTATAGTCAACCGCGGATGTTCTATCGTAGCCAGACGCCAGCTGAGCAAGCACACATTGCTTCTGCATATGCCTTTGAGCTAGGTAAAGTAGATACAGCACATGTACGTACTCGTATGCTAAGTCATCTACCGCATATCGATGAAGACTTGGCAAATCGTGTGGCAAAAGCGCTAGGTATGGAACTGCCAGAGCCTGCTGATGCCGCTGCTCCTGTACAGGATATGGCGACATCGAAAGCAGTACAAACGATTGGTCTAACGCCTAAGAGTTTAAAAGGCCGTTTGATTGGTATCTTGGTCGCTGAAGGCTCAAAGCATAGTGAAATCAAAAAGTTCGAAGAGGCGGCAAAAGTGCAGGGTGCTAGCGTGAAAATCGTTGCGCCCAATAAGGAAGTTGTCTTAGATGACGACACTCGCATACAAGCAGATGAGCGTCTCGCTGGCGGTCCATCAGTGATGTTTGACGCTGTCGTGAGTATCATTATGCCAGAGCAAGCTAAGAAGCTAGCAAAAGATAGCTCAGCATTAGATTGGTTCAATGATGCTTATGCGCATTGTAAGGCGATTGCTTATTGCGGCGCGACTGACGAATTTATCTTGAGTAAATTACCTATCGAAAAAGACGCCTTTGTCACGCCACTGGCTGAATTGGATACTTTTATTGAGAATGCCAAATCTCGTCTGTGGGAACGTGAGCCAAAGGTTCGTGACTTGGCATAAGGTAGTATTAAGTTTAAACTTCTGATACTTTTAAAATTTTACCAATTTAACGAAAACTCAGCCTTAGCGCTGGGTTTTTTTATTGTAAGTTTTATAAAAAAGCAATTTATAGTCACAAGCGTTCACTCAAAGTCATTACAAGTTGAATGGTGGGCGTTATACTAAATCCTATTAAGGCGCGTTGAAAGCGTCTCCTATAGTAGGGATACTATAACAGTGAGCAATCATGTAGCAGGGAATGCAAATGAGTTTATGTGAAATTGTACGCTTGGATGGATATATTCAAAGTACTTATCTTGCGGTATATCCAGATAAAATTATGCTGCTGGACGGTGGTTGCCGCCCTGATGTAGCGATGGTATTAGATTATATTAGAACGACGTTACAGCGACCAATCAGCGATCTAAAAATCGTCGTGGTGACCCATATGCATCCTGATCATGCAGGCGGCGCTCATCAATTTAGAAAAGAGACAGGCTGTATCATTGTTTCGGCAGAAAAAAAGCGTCAATGGTATAGCGGTATCGGTGGGCATGCCATGCATTTTGTGGATATAAATCTTGCGCATTATGTGGCGAGACGTCAAGGTCGCTCCCTTAAAAATCTGTATTATCCTGCCCATCTTACGCCTGATATTATCGTTAAAGATGGGGATAGTGTGCCAAAATTTGATGAATGGCGAGTACTGGAAACACCCGGTCATACAGATCGTGATTTATCTCTATTTCATATACCAAGTCGGCAAGTCTATACGGCCGACCTCATTATCAAGCTGCGTCATAAGTTTGTGGCACCTTTTCCTATTTATGATCCTAAAGTCTATATTCAGTCACTACAAAGAATAAAGGCGTTAAAACCCTCTATGGTTATGATGGCACATGGGCGTGAGCTAGCAATCGACGCAGAAACGTTTGATATGCTGATTACGCAAGCACCCAAGCATCCACGGACGATTAAAGACACGATTAAGCATAAGCTACTGTGGCGAAAAGACACTGACTTCACTATTTTTAAACGAAACCGTAAAAAATAAAGTGAAATTTTAAGCAAAAAAAAGCCCAGTCACTATTAATATAATGACTGGGTTTTCTAAATATGGTGGGCCGACCGCGACTCGAACGCGGGACCAATTGATTAAAAGTCAACTGCTCTACCAACTGAGCTATCGGCCCTGAAGAGTGTATAAAAAAGCATGGCTTTTTTAACTCTGCAAGTGAATTTACAACTTCGTAAATTCGGTGAAGTTTTCTAAAAGAAAGCTTCTTAAACTTTGTTACTTATTATGCCAATACCTGATAGGGCAATGTACATAACAAGCATAATACTAAATATGGTGGGCCGACCGCGACTCGAACGCGGGACCAATTGATTAAAAGTCAACTGCTCTACCAACTGAGCTATCGGCCCTGAAGAGTGTATAAAAAAAGCATGGCTTTTTTAACTCTGCAAGATAAATTTCCTTAAAGGCAAACTTATTAAAACTAGACATCTAAAAAATGTCTTTAAACTTAATTTTTAATATTAGGTCAATCAACATTAAAAGAGGCATTAAGTTTGTTTCAACGTTTAAAGAATTTCTATCCCTAAACGTGAGAGCACATTATATACACTATCAGGACAATTACAACCCCGTAATATAAAAAAAGTGCAATTAATGCGAAAAAATGCGTTTTTTTATATAATTTGGCTTATTGGTGGCTGTTTCATGGCAGTAAATGCCTATTTAAAACGTCAGTCGCGACGTTTTAGTCCCTAGACAGTGCTTCAACAGGATCTAATTTAGCAGCATTACGCGCTGGCAAGAATCCAAATACGACACCAATCAGTGTTGAACAAATAAAGGCAGCAATAATAGAGGTTGATGAGTAAATCACTTTAAAGCTATCACCAGCAAAATTATTAATGATTTCACCAATAGCAAAGGCCAGTCCAATACCTAATAAGCCGCCCAAAATACAGACGAGTACGGCTTCTATCAAAAACTGCTGCATGATATCGTTTTGACGAGCCCCAACTGCCATGCGTACACCTATTTCGTTCGTACGCTCGGTCACTGATACCAACATAATATTCATCACTCCGATGCCACCAACAATCAAAGAGATAATGGCTATTGAGGATATTAGTAGGGTCAATGCACCAGTCGTCGATTCGATAGTCTCACGGATAGAATCTGAGTTTCGTATACGAAAATCGTCAGTGCCGTGTCGGCTTATCATTAGACTGGAAATAGCGGCTTCAGCGGCAGCAGACGATATATTATTATCGATAAGTGCAACAAAGCTTTCGATATAGGTGCTGCCTATGAGACGTGACATCATAGTGGTGTAAGGCATATAAAACGTTGGTGTATCCGTATTTCTACTAAAGCCACTGCTGTTAGGCTCAAGTACACCGATGACACGTCCAGGAACACTGCCAATCAGTACTACTTCACCGATAGGGTTGGGATTATCAGGGAAGAAAGTTTGCAGGGCGTTATCATCGATAATGATGTCTTGGGTACGGAGTGAGATGCTTTGTTCATCGAAGCCTTGACCTTGAGCGAGTTTCTCTCCACTCACATCTAGGTAATCTTCACCGACGCCGCTGATACTGGCGGCTTCTTGTATATTGCGATAGCGTACATTCATATTACTATCAAGCTGTGGACTGACACTAATGACGTAGGGCTGGTCGGCGACTGCTTGCGCGTCATCAGGTGTTAAGTTGTCATTACCAAAACTTCGCCTTGGGTCGCCGTAAGGATAGCCGTCAATAACGGTGATGGTATTGGTACCCAGTGAGCTAATATTTGATAAAATTTGTTCTTGAGAGCCTTTGCCAAGCCCGACCACTGAGACTACTGAGGCGATACCAATGATAATGCCAAGCATGGTCAATAATGTGCGCATCTTATGAGCACGCATCGCCAGTAGTGACATTTTGAATGCTTCAAATAAGCGATCAATAAAGCCACTAAAAGCCCCTTTACGATTATTGTCTAAAATCGGCTCAGGTTGGATATGGGTTGGATGATAGTGTTCGGTCTTGTAATCAGCGATAACTTGGCCATCTTTGAGTTCAATGACACGTTCGGCCTGCGCTGCGAGCTTAGGGTCATGAGTGACCATGATAATAGTATGACCTTTGGCTTTTAGATCATACAAAATTTGCATCACATCTTCACCAGACTTGCTGTCTAGCGCGCCAGTTGGCTCATCGGCCAAGATGATATCACCGCCATTCATTAGCGCACGAGCGATAGAAACGCGCTGCTGCTGACCACCTGAGAGCTGGTTTGGTCGATTGGTGGTTTTATCTCCTAATCCTAGATCCGACAGGAGCTTTATGGCTCGCTCGCTGCGTGTGTGTCCATCCATACCTGCATAAACCGCTGGAACAGCGACATTGTCTCGTGCATTGATATCACCTAATAAATGATATCGCTGAAAAATAAAGCCAAAATGCTCGCGGCGTAGTTCAGCCAGCTCATCAGCATCAAGCTGACTGACCGATTTCCCAAATATTTGGTAATCGCCCGCGCTTGCTTTATCTAAGCAGCCCAAAATATTCATTAAAGTGGACTTGCCTGAACCAGACTGACCGATGATGGCAACCATTTCGCCTTGATTGATGGTTAAATCAATATCGTGTAGCACACGAATGGTTTGCTCACCAGCATTGAACTCTTTAATCAGCCCTTTGACTTGCATCAAAGGGGCATCTGCTGCTGTATTTACAATGGGGTTTTTAGTATCCATTTATGTGGTTGCCTATATCAGTCAATATCAGAAGCGTTTTTTGTAATCTAAAGCTATTTTTTAGCATGTCTGATTTATTAGAATGGACGTCCACCACCGCCTTTACTTTGTTTCTTCGGACCTTCTTCGCTTAGTATCACCTCATCACCCTCATTCAAACCGCTCAAAATCTGAGCGTTGACTCGGTTATTGATACCAACTGTGACCGTTTGCTCAACCACATTACCATCTGCTTGTAAGACTCGGACGATAGCGGTAGTGGCATTTTTTTGAGTATCGTCTTGATTACTCTTTTGTACCTTTTTTTGAGTTTCACTGTCGGTTTTAGCTATATCGGCATTGCGGGGCGATTTACTAGCATTTTTGCCAGTTTGCAGTGCAGCAGAGGGGATCAATAAAGCATTCTTTGCTTCGTTGATGATGATATAAACTTGAGCCGTCATATCAATACGAAAGCGACGATCAGTATTAGGCACTTCGATGTAGCCGACATAATAGATAGCAGAGTCAGTAGAGCTGGTTTCACTAATCATTTCAGGGGCAGGCTCAATTGCTCTGAGTACGGAGTCAAACTTTTGGTCAGGATTACCAATGATATTAAAGTAAACGGGCATGCCTGCTTTGACATTAATGACATCAGCCTCAGAGATTTGAGCGTTGATTCTAACAGTAGACAAATCTGCTAAAGTTACGATGGTCGGGGCTGTTTGATTGGCATTGACCGTCGTGCCTTGCTCTGTGGTCACTGAGACGACAGTACCTGATATTGGCGCGCGAATCGTTGTATAGCTAAGGTCTTCTTGAGCCGTTGCGACATTGGTTTGAGACTTTCGTAATGCTGCTTGTTGGCTATTAATGTTTGCAGTGGCTGTTGCAATGGCGGCTTGTGCCGTGTCGATAGCAGCGCGTGCATTGGCGACCGCTGCCTGCGCTGTTTGAACTTTTGTTGCCTGTGTATCGTAATCCTGTTGTGATATCGCATCGATAGCGAGTAGTCCTTGCAGACGTGAAAAATCTGCTTGTGCTTGTCTTAATTCAGCTTGACGGCTGGCAAGATCGGCTTGCGCACTTTTGAGTCCAGCTTGGCGACTTAGTGCTTCTGCTTGAGCGCTTTCAATAGCGGCTACGCTTTGCTCCAAAGTAGCTTGCTCGTTACTCAAGTTATTATTCTGAGTGACTTGATCAATCTGGGCAATGAGGTCACCTTGCTGCACTTCATCACCAACCTCAACGTAGAGACGTTTTACTTCACCAGATACTTGCGCGCCGACATCAACGGTGTTTAGCGCTTTAACTTTGCCAGAAGCCATGACATTGTTTTCAATATCACCAATTTCAGCGGTAGCCGTTAAGTAATTGGGCGTGATATCTTTTGGTTTTAAGAAATGATAGGCCAAAGCCAATAATGCTATGACAACTAAGGCGATAACCCCCCATTTAATAGCAGATTTTTTGCTTATTTTGCGCATAACAACAATCCAGTCACAATGAAATCAAGTGTACATATAGTAGAGGCTTGAAGTCCAAAAGGGAATGGTAATTAGTTTAAGAAAGGTTAAGGTGGTTTTGTAAAAAAAATAATCATCTGAACGTAAGTTAGGATAGTAAAGTTATTCATATTGAAACAAGGATTTTATGATGCTAAATCATCAGCAAGTTCAAGATATAGTTAATGATTATAGTAAAAAGATAGGGCTAAATATTGATGATGTTATTTTAAGAGATATGCCTTCTGGATTTGGTGAGCCACACTTGGAGATAAGCGGTGGCTATTACCACTATGTAATATGTGAGCGCGGTAGTGAGTTATCTAGAGAATCTTTTTTAGATGTAGATGATTTCATTTATGAGTTTTTTGAGATGGTAACGTCTAGGGTAGCAGGCGAGTATGAGCAAGAGAATAGTGTCATGAGTGAAGATCAAAGAGTTATACGCTTTAATAAGCAAATTGAACTTATGACGCAGCTAAATCATGAATGGGGTAGAAAAAAAGAAGCAGATATAACAGAAACTTTAAAAAACTTTCCTTATTCAGTTAATAACAGAAATTACGATAAGAAAACTTGGTTAAACAAGTTGTTAAATTTCTTCAAATGATTAAACGACAAACAAACGCTTTCCAGATAGCTCTAACGCTGCCTGCAATAATAACTCCCACGCTGGCTGACGCACGAGTCCTTTGATGGCTTGGTCACATTTATAAAGCAGGGCAGGCCATTCAGCCGTTTGAGTTTTTGACTGGCGACGACAAGCTTGCTGGTACAACCCTTGTTTGCTCCGCCAAATACCAAGCGCTTGCGGATCTTGCCCATCCATCAATTGCATAATTTGCCGCATGTCTTTACTAACCGCCCATAATACCAAGGTGGTTGGCTCGTCGGTGGCTTTCAGCTGAAACATGATTTTGGCGACTTGCGTACTGTTACCGGCAAGCATGGCATCCGATAAATCAAAGACGCTAAATTGTGCGTCACTGACCAACGCGGCTTGTAGATCCTTAATGTCTAAGGCAACATTGTTTGGCAGTTGTGTAGAGTGATCTGCCTGTTGACTAGCCTCAATATTCTTAGCGACTAGCTGCGGCGCAAATAAGTAGGAGAGCCGCCATAAGGTCTGATAAGCGCTTAGCAGATGGTGCTCAGTATGCGACATAAGCAGCTGCCAGGCTTCTTGCGATAGCCGTAAGCCAAACTGCTGAGCTTGTATTTGCAATAGCTGCTGTCGTTGCTGCTCATTATATAAATTGCAATCAATGACATGACCATATTGAGCAAATGGCGCAAACCACTTGCTGCTTTGCGCTCGTTTGTCTTGCTTGGGCGTGAGCCATAATAAACTATGACTGTGCGTCCCTGTTTGAGCTTCAACGGCAAAGCGCTCAAGCTCAGTGATAACGGCCTTGTCAGGCTTATGGTTACCCGTCACGATGAGTGCACTGGCATCATCAAATAAAGACTGGCTACCAAGCTCTGACAATACTTCTTGCCAGCTCTTGACTGATATCAGCTCAATACGCTTAATCGCGTAATTCTGCGCGCGCCAATGTGGTCGCAGGGCATCGATGAGCCATTGACTGAGTAGTGGCTCATCACCATGCGCCAGCCACAAGCCCGCGACTGCAACGGAAGGCTGTAGTAGCTTTGGATAGGCTTGTATAAAGGTATCTTGCATAGGGTAATAAGTACACAGATTGATGAAAATAAACGTGGAATATGTTGCGCATTATAAATTATGGGTTTGGCACCACCACCGCGATCGACGTTGAGCCATTACCGCTTTGCACAGATTGTCTGACTCCAGAAGAGCTGACCTTAGGTAGGGAGATGGCGACATATTGATCAGTAATTCGGCGTGCCAAACTATCATAGAGCCAGTCACGAATTTGATCGCCTTGCTGATCATCAGTGCTCACCGATGCTTCATTATATTGATAGCTACGCTCGACTTGGATAGGGTTGCTTAGCGTAATTGGTTTGCCATTTTCCATCGTCTGATAGCTGACATCTGCTGAAAGTACCAAGCGTATCTCTGTCAAGACACCGACCAGCTCATAACGCTTAAAACGGACATTATTGATGGTGATAGCGGCAATGGGTTCAGCACTTGCTTGTTTGTTATTGTTCGCAACATCAGCTGCTGTCATGTTGTCAATGACATCAACACCTAAAGTTTTTAGGCGTCTTGTCAATGGCAGCTTAAGCGGAAATGAAGTGCGATTGTCTTCGAGAATCACGGCTGTTTTGGCGACATCAAGCAGCATTGGTGCGTCATAGCCACGTAATTGAAAGCCGCAGCCACTAATAGCTGCCGTTGCACCTAGTAGCGCAAACAGTGGCAGGGCGGTCAGAAAAGCCGCCGCCAGTTTTTGTCCGCTTGATTTTTTGGCAAAAGCGTCTTTTTTGCTTAAGCTGGCTTTGGGTGACTGACCTGCTCGATATTTATACGACATAATCGCTATCCTAATATTATAAAAAGGCTCAGACTAATCATTAAACTAATAAAAAGTACTGAGCCTAAAAAATCTAGCCTACCACCACGATGTTTACCAGCTTATTAGGGACGACGATTTCTTTTTTGATGTCGCCAGTCAAGAATTTTGCCACACTTTCCATTGAACGTGCTTGTGCTTTTAGCTGTTCTGGATCGCTATTTGGGGCTACGTCCATTTTACCGCGCATTTTACCATTGACCTGTACCACCATCGTGATCATATCTTGTACCAGAGCGCTTTTGTCAACTTCTGGATAATTCAAGGTAATGGTATCTAAACCCAATTGCTCAAGTAAATGTTCACCAATGTGCGGCGCATATACGGATAGCATAATCAGCAGATCCGTCAATGCCTCATGCTGTACCTGTAGGTCTTGCTTACTATTTGCCTTAAAACCAGTCAGCTCGTTGGTAAGCTCCATCAAACTTGATACAGGCGTGTTCAATGCCAAACGATCACCCAAATCACTATCGATTTTAGCAATGGTTTCATGGGTTTTACGGCGTAAGTTTTTGGCTTCTTTGCTTAAGCCCTCAGTGCTCAAAGCTTCATTGTTCAGCGTCTCGATACTTAGGTTCGCGGCAGTAAGCGCATGCATGTGTTCAGTAGCAATACGCCATACTTTTTTGACGAAGTTATAAGGGCCTTTGAGCGCATCATCTGACCATTCTAGCGTTTGATCCGCAGGCGCGGTGAAGAGCGTATAGAGACGAACGGTATCAGCGCCGTATTTATCGATGGTAATTTGCGGATCGACACCGTTATTTTTTGACTTAGACATTTTTTCGATTTTGCCAATGGTCACGGGCTGCCCATCAGATTTTAAGATGGCTTTAATCGGTTGACCACGTTCGTCATAGTCGATATCAATGTCTTCTGCAAAGTAGTACGTGGTACTGCCATCCGCATTTAGGCGATAGAATGTCCCTGCCAATACCATGCCTTGCGTCATCAAATTAGCAAACGGCTCATTTCCTGACACCAAGTCTTCATCACGCATCAGTTTATGGAAGAAGCGTGCATAAAGTAGATGCATCACCGCATGCTCAACACCGCCGATGTATTGATCGACAGGCAGCCACTTATTGGCGGCAGATTTATTGACCATGCTTTGCGCATCATTTGGGCTTGCAAAGCGTGCATAGTACCAGCTTGACTCCACAAAGGTGTCAAAGGTATCGGTTTCGCGCTCAGCAGGATTACCGCATTTAGGACATGTCGTATTGACAAACTCTGGAATGTTTTTTAACGGATTTCCGCGACCATCAGGAACGACATCAGTCGGCAAGACAACGGGCAAATCTTGCTCTTCGACAGGTACGGTACCGCAATGCTCACAGTTAACCATTGGGATAGGACAGCCCCAATAACGCTGGCGAGAAACACCCCAATCACGGAGACGGTATTGGATTTTTTTCTTAGCAAGCTCTTGTGGTTCTAGTTTGGTCAGCATCGCTTCAAATGCTTGCTCAAAGTCTAACCCATCAAATTCGCCTGAATTGATCAAAGTATTGCGTTCGGCATAAGCACGATTAATCTCAGTATCGTTCGCCTTTGCATCTGCTTCTAACGCATCGAAATAGCCGACAGGGATATCGATGACTTGTTTGATGGGTAAGCTGTATTTAATCGCAAATTCATAATCACGCTCATCATGAGCAGGGACAGCCATCACCGCGCCTGAGCCGTAGCTCATAAGCACATAGTTGGCAACCCATACTGGCACTTCTTCGCCAGTGAGTGGATGCGTGACCGTAAGACCAGTAGCCATGCCGATTTTTTCAGCTTTAGCTAGGTCTGCTTCTGCAACTGAGCCTTTTTTGCAAAGCGCACAGAATTGCGCAATCGCTTCATCATGCTCAGCCGCATACTGCGCTAGCGGATGTTCGGCTGCGACCGCCACATAAGTCACACCCATCAAAGTATCAGGGCGAGTAGTGAACACATCTAAGGTATTGGTCTCGCCAGCAAGCTCATAAGGGAAGTGTACTTCCATGCCTGCGCTACGACCAATCCAGTTGCGCTGCATGGTCAATACTTCTGATGGCCAGTGACCTTCTAGCTGATCCAAATCATCGAGCAATTCGTCAGCATAATCAGTGATATTAAAGTAATACATCGGAATGTCGCGCTTTTCGACCGCAGCGCCACTACGCCAGCCTTTACCATCGATGACTTGCTCGTTGGCTAAGACGGTATTATCAACAGGATCCCAGTTGACCGTTGACAGTTTTTTGTAGACCAAGCCTTTTTTGTATAGCTGTAAAAACAACCACTGTTCCCACTGATAATACTCAGGGCTGCAAGTAGCAAATTCACGTGACCAGTCAATAGACAAACCCAGTAGTTTAAGCTGCGCGCGCATGCTGTCAATATTGGCAAACGTCCATTTGGCAGGTGGAGTTTGGTTAGCAATCGCCGCGTTTTCTGCTGGCAAGCCAAAACCATCCCAGCCCATAGGCTGCATGACTTCATAGCCCTTGAGGCGATAGTAACGGCTCAGTACATCAGAGATGGTATAGTTACGCACGTGACCCATATGCAGCTTACCGCTTGGGTAAGGGAACATCGACAGCATATAGCGACTTGGCTTATCGCTTGGCTCATTGCTCACTTCAAAGCGCTTGTCAGTTGCCCATTTGGCTTGCTGCGCCGCTTCTATGGCTTGTGGGTTATAATGATTGTTTTCAGCTTGGTCAGATGTCACAGTATTGCTCATAGTTGGCTCGAGATTGATTAATACGAATAAATTGGGTGAAATTTCACAATGCCATAGCATAGCGTAATTTGGCAAAAATTGCGACGATATGATAGGGCGTTTACGCATGACGAAGAATACAAATTCGAAAATTTGAGCGGGTTTTTAATGTTTTGGCTATCATAAACCAAATACCCATAGGCTTAGGTATAATAAACAGAATAATGATCATTGATTTGGAGTTTTTATGACCATCACTATTTACGGTATCAAATCGTGCAGCACCATGAAAAAAGCTTTTACTAAGCTTGATGATCTAGGCGTTAGCTATGATTTTCATGATTATAAAAAACAAGGTATTGAGAAAGAAACAGTACAGCGCTGGGTAGATAAATTAGGCATCGATAAAGTGCTTAATAAACGCGGTACGACATGGCGTAAGCTAGAAGATGCTCAAAAGCAAGCGGCTGATGCTAGTCTAGATAACGCCATTGATTTGCTCGTAGAAAATACCAGTATGATTAAGCGTCCGATAGTTGAAGGTGAGCTGACTGATAAAAACAAGAATATATTACTATGCGGTTATGATGAAGCTGAGTTTGATAAAGTTTTTTCGTAAAAGAATACGGCTACCATCAATAAAGCCCGAGCTAAAAACCTCTTAGCTCGGGCTTTATAACACCTAAAAGAAACCAAATCACACTTGCGAGCCATATAAGCAAGACGTAAAAGCGAATTTGTTCAGCATTCCAATCTAGTGCAAACCACTCAATGAGGAAAAATGACTTCCACCCTTCTATCCATTTTGCGCCACCATAGCCAATAATCCACCAGCAATACAGGCTTTCTAAGATAAAAAGTAGACACCAGAGCCACAATGCCATGATTTACTCCTGCTACTCGGCCAATGATGAGCCTAAATCACGACTGATTAATGTACCAACCCCTTCATTGGTAAAAATCTCTAACAGCGTGGCATGAGGCACACGACCATCGACGATCACCGCGCTTTTTACGCCGCTACGTACCGCATCAAGTGCACATTGGATTTTGGGAATCATGCCGCCTGAGATAGTGCCATCTTCAATGAGGCTGTCGACTTTCTTTGGCGTGAGGCCAGTCACGACTTCGCCGTCACGACCCAGCACACCCTTGATATTGGTTAGAAGCATGAGCTTTTCAGCTTGTAAAAATTCGGCTACTTTACCTGCAACCAAGTCGGCATTGATATTGTACGTATTGCCTTCGCTATCGACCCCAAGTGGCGCGATGACGGGAATGAAGTCAGAGGCAATGAGCATGTTAATCACATCTTTATTGACACTGACCACATCACCGACAAACCCTAAATCGACAGGCACAGCAATCCCATCTGCGCCAATTTTTTCCATCATCAGTTTTTTGGCTAGGATTAAATTGGCATCTTTACCCGTCAAACCGATAGCGCGGCCACCGTGCTTGTTGATTAAGCTAACAATAGATTTGTTGACGCTACCACCCAAAACCATCTCGACGATATCCATGGTGCTTTTATCGGTGACGCGCATCCCATCGATACGGTCTGACTGACGCCCCAACTCTTTTAATAAGTTATCCACTTGTGGACCACCGCCATGCACGACCACGGGATGAATGCCAACGGTTTTTAACAAAACGATGTCGCGGGCAAATGAGCTCTCAAGCGCAGGATCCGTCATCGCATTGCCGCCGTATTTGACCACGATAAGCTTATCGACAAAGCGCTGGATATAAGGCAGCGCTGTGGTCAATACTTCAGCAGTGTTTTTGGCATCATCTAAATTAAGCGTCATTATAAACTCCTAAGTTATGGTATTAAAAAGTCATATTTTTATGTGACAGCAACTACTTTGACGGTAACTGTTTTGCTCAAAACTATTCGGCAGGAATAGCGACAATTTGTTCCGCCAGTTTTTTATCAAATGGGCGACATAAAGCGGCAAATTTTTCTTGAATGTCGCGTAAGTCTTCTATGCTATCACCAGCAAAGCGTGCGGTAAGATTGTGACTAGTGTTTGATTGGCGGAGCACCCCAAAACCATGGGCGAAATCCAAACGCACGCCATCAATACAGCTCAGCTTCGTCCCCACTGGAAATAAGCATTTGGCTTGCTTGGACGTCATATATTGCCGACTCATCGAACAACGGCAAAGCGATGGCTGGCTAGTAGCTATCCAATGATCACCAGAATCTTCTGCCATGGTCGCTTCCACGAGCTGGCGTAAATACTGACAAAATTTTGTCAGCTGTACGACGAGAGCATCGTCTTTTTTAAGGGTTTTAGGCATCGGCAAATAATGATCTGCTGTACTGACCATAGCAGGCAATTGCTCTGTAATATCAGTCAGAGATTTTTTACCGTGAGCATCGTAAGCTGTTAGCCAATGCAGCAATCGCAAGACCGCGTACATGGCATCATCATAGATAATAAAGCGGCTATCGTTAAATATGAAATGCCCTGACAATTCACCCGCAAAGACAATTTGACCAGCAGAATGCTGCATCTGTCGGCGCATAAAGCTGCTGCCCGTTTTACTGAGCACAGGTGTTGCGCCAAGCTCAGACAAGAGATTCGGTAGGTGATGGGAGCATTTAATATCAAAAAGGATTTGAAAAGGCAGTTGTGAATGGCTTGGGTTTTTAGAACACAGCGTTTCAGGGTGTTCGGTCAGCGCCACTTGCGCTAATAAATATAGCAAGTGATCGGGCGTGACAACTTTACCGCTATTATCGACGATCATTAAGCGGTCGCCATCGCCATCAAAAGCGATACCTATATCTGCTTGATGTTGACGCACACTTCGCTGTAATTGTTTGAGACGGTGTGGTTCAGTGGGATCAGGATTGCCAGAGGGAAAACTGCCATCTGCGGTGTCATTAATCATGATGACCTGCTGGCAAAAATGCTCAAATAAACGCTGGGCGATATTACTGGTCGCGCCATGCATACAATCTATGACCACCACCACATCAAGGGTGCCAGATGGTTGTTGGTTATCTTTGAGAAGTGGTTTATTACAGGGATGGATTTGCTTAAAAACTTGCGCGATAGCCTCAATATAAGTCGTCGCGACTTGTGCATCAGATAAATTGAAAGGTTGATTACAAATAGATTTAGCAGTTGTATTTGTCAGCGTATTTTGAGCATCAATCTGTGCTTGAGCGTGATTGAGGTGGCAGGCATAGTTAGCCCGTGTTTTTTGCCAAAGCAACTGAATCTCTGCATGGCTCGGAGATTGATGGTTGACCAGCCATTTAATACCTAAAATATCTTTAGCAGAATGACTGGCGGTAACGATGATGCCATGACCAGAATATTGCTCTGCCCAAAAAACCATCATGGGGGTAGTAATTAACCCCAGTTGGATAACTTGTAAGCCATATTCAGTCAGTATATCAGCCAATCTCTGAGCGATAATATCACTACCGAGACGCACATCATAACCAAGCACAATGACGGTTCTTTTACGGTCAATACTTGGTTTTGGCAGGCAGGCTTTGGCAGGAGCTGCGGTTGAGTTGCAATCTGCGACACTATAAAGTTGAGCAAATGCCTTGCCCAAGGCTTGAATAAAGTCAGTGGTAAAATGCTGGCGTGAACCACGAATATCATAAGCACGGAATAAGCATTGCTGCGCAGCAAAAGACGGCATCGCTTACTCTCCTTATGGCGTGATTCACGTGATGGTGACTTTGTGATAACTAAAAGATAATTAACATGGCAAATCAGTAATGACGACTAATTACTGGCGGCCTGAATGTCCAAAGCCGCCTGCACCGCGTGCACTGGTATCACTAAATTCTGATACCACTTCAAACTCAGGGCGGGCAACGGGTACGACGACATATTGTGCCATACGTTCCGCAGGATTCAACACAAAGTCTTCATTACTACGATTCCAAATACTGACCATCAGCTCACCTTGATAATCGGCATCAATCAAGCCAACCAAATTACCCAAGACGATACCGTGCTTATGACCAAGACCTGAGCGCGGTAAAATCATCCCTGCAAAGTTAGGATCTTGGATATAAACCGCCAAACCAGTACCAATTAAGTGCGTGGCACCTGCTTTAATCGTCAATGGCTCATCAATACAAGCGCGCAAGTCGATACCAGCGCTGCCATCAGTGGCGCGTGTCGGTAACGAGAACGCTTTATCTTCAGTAATTTTAGGGTTTAATACTTTAACTTGTACAGCTTGCATAACGCACTCACTTAACGGTTGGATAGTTTCTAAATAATATTGCTTCTAAATAATATTGCTTCTAAATAATATAGTTTGAATGTTGGCTATGTGATTATAGTATCAACACACTCGCCAAACCCAAGAATGACATAAAGCCGACGATATCCGTCACGGTGGTTAAGATAACCGAGGCGGATAGGGCAGGGTCAATATTCATGCGTTTTAGGAGCAGTGGAATACTAATGCCCGAAACGTTAGCAGCAGTCATATTAATGGCAATGGCAAAACCAATGACGGCACTGATTTTAATGTCATGAAACCATAGTTGGGCAATAATCGCCATGATTATCGCCCATATGATACCGTTTATCGCGCCAACCCACAGCTCTTTATTTAATAACCACAAACGGTTAGAACCACCGATTTGACCCATCGCCATACCACGAATAACCACTGTCAGAGTTTGTGAACCAGCAATACCGCCCATACTCGCGACCACAGGCATGAGTATCGCCAGCGCCACCACTTTTGCCAGTACCGCCTCGAACTGACCAATCACAGCCGCAGCCAATAAGGCGGTACACAAGTTAATGCCTAGCCAAATACTGCGGCTTTTGGCACTGGTTAAAATAGGCGCAAACAGCTCTTCATCTTGGCTGACACCTGCGAGATTTTTCATGGTGCTATCGACATCATCTTGGATAATTTCCATGATGTCCTCGCCATTTAACTGACCGACCAACTCACCATGGCTATTAATAACGGGGGCAAAACGAATGTCCTCTGAGCGGAAAATCGCTGCGGCATCTTGGATGTCTAAGCGATCATTAATGGTGATGGCGTTATCAATCAATTCTGAGACTAAAGTAGTTTGATCGTGTTTAATCAAATCGACCAGACTGAGCAGCCCGAGTAATTGTTGGCTTTGATCGACGACCAGCAGCTCTTGGCTTTCATCATCGAGCAAATCGTCATTTTCTCGTAGCCAGTTTTGTACTTCTGCAAGGGTGATATCATCCCTGATCTGAATGAGGTCAGGATCCATGTAACGCCCGACTTCCCAGTCAGCATAGGTATCGAGCTTATTGACCTGCACTCGGATGTCTTCATCCAAGGTTGCCATCACCGAGGTACGCACACTTTCGGTGACAGTATCTAAAATCTCAGAGATGTCTTGCGCATCAAGGTCTTGGGTAAATAAGGAAATGTCTTTCGATGAGACGTTTTCTAATAGCGGCTGGCGTGTATCAAACTCTAACTCGGCAAGCACTTCGCCTTTGATGTTTTCTGGTACTTGTGCCCAAATCAATAAGCGATTTTGGCTAGGGAACGATTCTAATAGGCTCGCAATCTCATATTTGGACTGCTTTTCTAAAAACTCAGTAATCGCCTCGTATGCCTTGTCAGCAACCAAACTTTGCAGGTATAGAAGCTTATATTCGCCGCTATACTCTGCTGGATTGTAATCTCCCTGTAGCGTAGATGGTCGTTCCTGATCAGGCATAGGGGTAGGCATAAAGGTTCCAAAGTTTTTAGAAAGTATAAATAATAACAAACACTAAAATGTCGAATAAGTGCTAATTTCTCATGTCGCTAACTGGTGATGCTCTCAAGCGTTGAGCCTAACGCTAACGATTACCCAATAAAGCGCGAATATTAGCCAAGTATTCATCAGCAACGGCCTCAGGGTCTTTAGTCGCTTTTTTCTTTTTCGCCTTGGCTGGCCAGTCGATATGCTCTTCTGGTAACTCATCTAAAAAGCGCGATTCAGAGGTGACACGCATCTGACCGCCCGCACGGCGCTGAGTCGCTAGTGTCAATGTCAGCTCTCGACGCGCACGAGTAATGCCCACATACATCAAGCGCCGTTCTTCTTCGACCGTCTCGCTTAATATGGAATTGCGGTGCGGTAACATTTCTTCCTCAAGCCCCATGATATACACAAAATCAAATTCCAAGCCTTTTGCTGCATGCAAGGTCATCAAGTTAACCTTGTTGGTGTTTTCTTCTTCTTGCTGTTGCTCGAGCATATCCAGCAACACCAGCTTACGAATGATGGTATCAATGGTGCGATCTTCGTCTTCTTCGGCGCGATTAATCAGCGATTGAATACTAGTGTAGAGCATATCAATATTATCGATACGGTTTTTTTCTTGTTGTGGGGTTTTGGCGTCGCTACGCACAAAGTCGATATAACCCGTTTCATCAATCATTTGACGAACGATAGGTACAGGGTCAGGATGCTGATCGAGCTCACGCGTATAATGTTCAATAAACTCACCGAACTCCTTTATCGTACCATAAGCCTTCGACGGTAAAACATGCGCGAGCCCTGCATGCGTACAAGAAGCGAGTAGCGAGATGCTATGCTCTTGTGAAAATAAGCCTAACTTCTCTAGCGTTGCTGGTCCCATACCGCGCTTAGGCGTATTGATAATACGTAAAAACGCACTGTCGTCTTCAGGGTTCAGAATCAAACGCAGATAGCCCATGATGTCTTTAATTTCACTACGCGCAAAGAACGACTGACCGCCCGACAACTTATAAGGCACTTGCAATTGACGCAACTGCGCCTCTAGCATGCGCGCCTGAAAGTTACTGCGATAAAGAACGGCATATTGCTCCCACTCATTACCGAAACGCAGTTTATGAGTGACAATCTCTTTTGCCACACGCTCAGACTCATCATCATCATTACGACAGTTAATAATGCGAATTTTTTCGCCTTGACCTTTATCTGACCAGAGTTTCTTTTCAAATAAATGCTCGTTATTGGTAATAACGGCATTGGCAGAGGTCAAAATACGTGTGGTCGAGCGATAGTTTTGCTCAAGCATGACGATTTTGAGTTTTGGGAAATCTTCTTTAAGTAGCGCCATGTTTTCAGGTTTTGCCCCGCGCCACGCATAGATAGATTGATCGTCATCGCCAACGACGGTAAAACGCCCTTGCGGTCCGACTAAGTATTTAATCATCTCATACTGGGCGGTGTTGGTATCTTGATATTCATCGACGAGCAAGTAACGAATACGGTTTTGCCATTTATCGCGCAGCTCTCTGTTTTCACGTAATATCTTGGTCGGCAGGACAATCAAATCATCGAAATCAACAGCGTTATAAGCACGCAGATTGCGCTCGTATAATGCATAAAGGGTGGCGAAGATCATGTCTTCTGGATCGTCTAAGGTTTCCATCGCCTTGTCTGGTTCAATCAGATCGTTTTTCCAGTCAGAAATCATTTTAATGGCTTTGCCGACCAATTCGCGACTTTCAGCGCCGCTTAAATTGTCACGCATCATCAGCTCCATCAGCAAACGCTTACTGTCGTCGCTGTCCATGATGGAGAAGTTACCCTTGAGCGGGGTATGAATCAGCTCATAACGCAAAAACTGTAGCCCAAATTGGTGAAAGGTAGACACCGTCAGCCCGCGAGTTTTTTCACTCGGCAGCAATTTACTGACACGGGCTTTCATCTCGCGCGCCGCTTTATTGGTAAAGGTCACCGCGGTGATACGCTCGGCTGGCATGTTGCATTCTTCGATTAGATAGGCAATCTTGCGGGTAATCACCGATGTCTTACCGGAGCCGGCACCTGCTAGCACAAGCAATGGACCGGATACGTAAAGCATCGCTTCTTGTTGTTTGGGATTAAGTTGACTCATAATGTGACCTGTAAGACAAAAGCAAAAAGAAAGCAAAAAAGGCGAGTGTTGATATCAAGCGTTGCTCAGTGAGATAAAAACAGCACGTATGAGGCAGATCGATAGCGCAAAATGGCAACATAGCATTATAGTTGGTTGCATCATCTCAATATCAAAACATAGCGTCGATAAGGTTAATCAACCTATCCGCTAATCACGCTCATGACCATTAATATTTTGTGACAATTAATCAAGAGAGCCATCGTTAAAACAGCCGCTGATACTAGCATGCAATTAGGCGGGTTATTATAAAGCAAAAACCGTCACATTGGGGAGGAGTTCAAGGATCGGCACCTAGTAAAAAAGCGTTAATTTTTCGTGACTTATACTATATATGCTAGCGTCCACTCAAAAATGTGGATTTGGGCTTAATATAAGGTAACGTCCATATCATAATTCATGGTAAAAAAAACATGTTTCTTTTACCTATAAAGTGACCGTTCAATACAGTTAAAAACTAGCTTTTAGACACTGATATGCGTATAGTACGTAAATAATTTATGCCAGTTGTCTCGTCATTGTTGACCACGTGTAATGAGCTATTAAATCAATTAAATAAACTATCGAATATGATATTGATTTAATACGTTGATCTTACGTTGTTAGAAGATGCGTTAGGCGACCAGCCTTTCTCCGTTATATATCGGAGTATCTATAGTTGGTCATGTCTGACATCGTCGTCAATAAGCTTGATAATTGGTTATTACCAGCACAGTATCTATATGAGTCATTGAGTTATTAAGACCCAATGGCAGTTACTTTGTGTTTTCGTCTGCGTTATGCCAGTCGCCATTACCACTTTATAGTTTGTGAGTATGTGCGCTGCGCTTGACACTCGATTGGGTGAGGAGCACGTATTATCATGTCTGCTTTTAATTGGTCAGCCATTGCTTTTATCTTAGCCGCCATTGGGCTAGTGGTCTTTATGCTGGTTGTGCCGCGTTTGCTTGGCGGTCGCTCTCAGGGCTCACAAAAAGAAGAAGTATTTGAAGCGGGTGTTGTCGGAGCTGGCAACGCCCGTATTCGTTTGTCTGCCAAATTCTATTTGGTGGCAATCTTCTTCGTTATCTTTGATTTAGAAGCACTATATTTGTACGCTTATGCTGTTTCAGTACGTGAAGCAGGCTGGCTGGGCTTTGCCGCTGCCGCGATATTCATTACCATCTTGATTATAGGCTTGGTATACGAGCTCAGTCTGGGTGCGATGAATTGGGCACCATCGGACAAGCGCCGCAAGCAACCACGTCTATATGCAGCTCCAGCAGGTTTTAATTTGGCAGATATTACGCAGTTTGATGGCGTCGATGAGCTGATGGTCGATCCAACTGGCAAGATACCAGCCCAGTCTTCAGGGCAGATTAATGTCTCGAACAATATCGAGACCAACCGTCGTCACTTGCAAAATATCGATCATATTAATACTACTGGTAATGTGACTTCCATGGATTTTGCCACATCTGCGCAACAAGACACTGTCAAACGCTAATCGCTTTTGACGGTCTTGTGGCACGTTACTGTAAAATGGTCGCCTATTAATAATAGAAGTTAAGGCGATAGCGGAAGCAAGATGATTGCTGCGCTTCGCCTAATATAAAGGTTGTATGTTATGAAATACACATTAACAAAAGCCAACCCTGATGCAGATGTCTACCCTGCACAGACCAGTCAAACGGTCAATGATCCAATCGAAGACGAAGTGAATAAAAACGTCTTTATGGGTCGTCTCGAAGACCTCGTCCATTCAACAGCAAACTGGGGGCGCAAGCACTCACTTTGGCCATTTAACTTTGGTACCTCTTGCTGTTATGTCGAATATGCCACTACCTTAACCGCCGTTCATGATTTGTCACGCTTTGGTGCCGAAGTTATTCGCGCGTCGCCCCGTCAGGCGGATGTCATGATCGTCGCTGGTACTTGTTTTGTCAAAATGGCACCGGTTATTCAGCGCCTTTATGAGCAAATGCTTGAGCCAAAATGGGTTATCTCGATGGGTGCCTGTGCCAACTCTGGCGGTATGTATGATATCTATTCGGTCGTGCAAGGCGTGGATAAAATTATCCCTGTTGATGTCTATGTGCCCGGTTGTCCGCCGCGTCCAGAAGCGTTGATCCAAGGCTTGATGTTGCTGCAAGAGTCGATTACTAAAGAGCGTCGCCCGCTAGGTATTCATGTCAATGATCAGGGTATCTATCAGCCACAAATGACGCCTGAGCGTGACCGTAAGCAAGCAGATCGTATCGCTGTGAAAAACTTGCGTAGCCCAGACAGTATTTAATCAGCGAGCCTGTAGCCAAACTGCATGTGAGAAACAGCATTTAGGCATAAATTATTTGGCTATATCATGTTCTAGTTTGGCTCAATCATACACAATCCGTAAAAGTGCTCAGTACGCATATATTCATCGTAGTTCGCTTATGTTTAGCGTAGTTCAGTTATGATTAACATGGTTCAGTTATGATTAATGTAGCTCGGTTAGGCTCAACATAGCTCAATGATGATTAATGAAGGAATACATCATTCATGGTCACGGTAGTCGAAAACATAGATCCTAACATTAAGCCTGTTCCAGCGGTTATCACCGAGCTGGAGCAGAAGTATGCCGGTAAGTTTGTCGTGCAGCACACTGTGGATGAGATTCCAACGGTTTGGGTGGCACGTGCTGATTTGCTGGATATTCTTCTATACCTGCGTAAATTACCCCAGCCATACGTCATGCTATTTGACTTGTCAGCGATAGATGAGCGTCTGCGTCAACATCGCCAAGGGTTGCCTGACAGTGATTTTACGGTGTTTTATCACTTGATGTCGCTTGAGCGTAATAGTGACGTACGTATTAAAGTCGCGCTGAGTGAAGACGATGTCAATGTGCCGAGCGCTACGCAGATTTGGCCAAATGCCAACTGGTATGAGCGTGAAGTGTGGGACATGTTCGGTATTGTCTTTACCGGTCATCCGCATTTGACCCGTATTTTATTACCAAAATACTGGGAAGGTCATCCGCTGCGTAAAGAGTATCATGCGCGCGCGACTGAATTTACTCCGTATTTCTTGAATACCGCCAAGCAGCAATACGAGCAAGAAAACTTGCGTTTCGTTCCAGAAGAATGGGGCATGAAGCGTTCAGGTCGTGATGAAGACTTTATGTTCTTGAACATCGGTCCTAACCATCCCTCTGCTCACGGTGCATTCCGTTTAGTACTACAGCTTGATGGTGAAGAAGTCGTCGATTGCATCCCTGATATCGGCTATCACCATCGCGGTGCAGAAAAAATGGCTGAGCGTCAAACGTGGCACTCATTTATTCCTTATACCGACCGTATCGATTATCTCGGTGGCGTGATGAATGAGCTGCCGTACATCATGTCGGTTGAAAAGCTGGCTGGGATTACGATTCCACCGCGCGCTGAGACCATTCGCGTGATGATGAGCGAGTTTTTCCGTATCACCAATAACTTACTGTTCGTTGGTACGTTTATTCAGGATGCGGGCGGCATGACCCCTGTATTCTATATGTTTACCGATCGCCAAAAAGCCTATGACGTCATCGAAGCCGTGACTGGCTATCGTATGCATCCCGCTTGGTTCCGTATCGGCGGTACTGCTGCTGATCTACCACGTGGCTGGCAGCGTCTGGTTCGCGAATTCTTGGATTGGATGCCAAAACGCTTGGACGAATATGTCAAAGCGGCATTGCAAAATAGCGTGCTCAAAGGTCGTACCCAAGGTGTTGCGCAGTATAATGCTAAGCAAGCACTTGCTTGGGGCGTGACGGGCGCTGGTCTGCGAGCGACAGGCGTTGACTTTGATTTGCGTAAAGCGCGTCCATACATGGGCTATGAAAATTATGACTTTGAAGTGCCAGTCGGTTACAACGGTGATGCTTATGATCGCTGTATGGTAAAAGTCGAAGAGATGCGTCAGTCATTGCGTATCATTCGCCAGTGCATAGACAATATGCCACAAGGCCCTTATAAAGCCGATCATCCACTCGCTGTACCACCGCCAAAAGACCGTACCTTAAACGATATCGAGACCTTGATTAATCACTTTATCTCAGTATCTTGGGGTCCTGTGATGCCAGCGGGCGAGTGTACGACGATTGTAGAAGCGACCAAAGGTTTGAACAGCTATTACATCACCTCAGATAAGGCAACGATGAGCTATCGTACCCGTATCCGTACACCGACATTTGCGCATTTGCAGCAGATGCCATCGGTGATTAATGGCTCGCTCGTATCAGATGCCATTATGTATTTGGCATCGATTGATATCGTGATGGCTGACTGTGATCGCTAATACTGTAATCGATAGTACTGTGATCGCTAGCACTTTAGTCTAATGCTTTGATCAGAAAATTATCGTTATTAAAGAAATACGTTTATCAATATATCATTGCCAAATGGCACACCAAAATGCTGATATCTTGCCATGTAGCGACACTCATAAGACTGTCGTTATTAGCTGATAAAGCGTGATGAGTGAGGACAGATAGAAGACTATGAAAATTGTTTCCGACAAAATGCCAAAAGTAGATGTGGCAAGCATCCTCACTAGCGAGGAAATTGCGGCTATTCATGAGTTTATGCACCATTACCCACAAGCGCGTGCTGCTTCGCTCGATGCACTAAAAATTGTGCAAAAGCGCAACGGCTGGGTCGATGACGCACAAGTGAATGCCATTGCCAATATTTTAGACATTCCGATGTCAGATATGGACGGGGTTGCTACTTTCTTTAACCGTATTTATCGTCAGCCTGTCGGTCGCCACGTCATCCTTATTTGTGATTCAGTGGCTTGCTTTTTGACAGGCTATGAGGCGCTATCGTCTGAAATTAGATCGCAGCTAGGTATTGAGTATGGTCAGACAACGGCTGATGGTCGTTTTACGCTATTGCCAATTTGCTGCTTAGGTAACTGTGACAAAGGCCCTGCTGTGTTGATTGACGAAGACACCTATGGTCCAGTACAGCCCGAAGAAGTCACGCAATTATTGGAGCTATACGCATGAGATTAACGCTTTCAGAGCAGATTGCTCAACGCAGCCAAGGCAAAGCGCCAAGCCAGCTCAATGAGCAGCGCATTCCAATTTATGGGGATAAAGCTACAGCGACTAGCGAAACCAAACCGTTAACATGGCGTTTAGCACATCATGATGCTGTGCTTGATTTAGCCACTTATGAATCTCTAAAAGGTTTTACTGGTTTAAAAGAAGCGTTATCTCAATCGCCTAAAGCAGTCGGTGACATGATTAAAGCTGCTAACGTTAGAGGTCGCGGCGGTGCAGGTTTTAATGCTGGTTTGAAGTGGACATTTATGTCACCGCCCGATGGCTTGCCACGTTATCTCATCTGTAATGCCGATGAGATGGAACCGGGCACGTTTAAAGATCGTCTATTGATGGAGCGTCTACCGTTTCAGCTGATTGAAGGTATGTTGATTACCGCTCATGCGATTGGTGCAACTGACGGGTATATCTTTATCCGTGGTGAATACATCTTAGCTGCCCAGCGTTTGGTCGCGGCTATTGAAGAATGCTTGGCCAATAATCTAATGGGCAAGAACATTCTAGACTCAGACTTTAGCTTTAACTTGCACGTGCATACGGGCGCTGGACGTTATATTTGCGGTGAAGAAACCGCATTGATTAATTGCTTAGAAGGTCGCCGTGCTAATCCACGTACCAAACCACCATTCCCACAAATTTCTGGTGCATGGGGTCGTCCAACCGTCGTCAATAACGTTGAAACCTTGTGTAACATGCCAGCCATCCTAAACCATGGTGTTGAATGGTATCAGTCATTATCTAACATCAAAGGCAAGAGCCAGACACCGGGTACCAAACTGTTTGGCTGCTCAGGTTTAGTCAATGACCCAGGTCTGTGGGAGTTACCGTTTGGTTATACGGCACGCGAAATCATTGAAGATTTAGCGGGTGGTATGATCGAAGGTAAAACCCTCAAAGCTTGGCTACCGGGCGGTGCCTCTACTGACTTTTTGACCACTGAGCATTTAGATGTGGTGGTGGATTTTGACACCATTCAAAAAGCAGGTAGCCGTATGGGTACTGGGCTAATTATGGTCGTGGATGAAGCACAAGATATGGTACCGCTCGTTCGTAATCTCGAGATTTTCTTCCAACGCGAATCCTGTGGTTGGTGTACGCCATGCCGTGACGGTCTGCCTTGGGGTGTCAAATTGCTTACCGCTATAAATGATGGTGAAGGGCAAGTCGGCGATGTCGAAAAACTAGAAGGCCTTACGCGTGACTTATGGATTGGTAAAACTTTCTGTGCACATGCGCCGGGTGCGATGGAACCACTGATGAGTGCGATTAAATATTTCCGTCCAGAGTTTGATCAAAAAATCGCGCAGGCGGTTGGTGTCGATGTCATTGATGCGGCAGCCAATCAACAGCCAGAAGTGAAATAAGGAGAGCGGCATGGCAGTCATACATATTGATGGAACCACTGTCGAAGTAGATAGCGCAGATAACTTGCTACAAGCCTGCTTATCACTCGGCATTGATGTGCCGTATTTTTGTTATCATCCAGCCCTTGGCTCAGTAGGCTCGTGCCGTCAGTGCGCGGTCAAGCAATTCCAAAACAAAGAAGATATGGAAGCAGGTCGCGGCCGTCTTGTGATGTCATGTATGGTCGCTCCGGGCGATGACATGTATATCTCTGTCACTGACGATGAAGCCAAAGCATTCCGCAAGTCGATGGTTGAGTTACTGATGACCAACCATCCACATGACTGTCCAACTTGCGAAGAGGGCGGACATTGCCATTTGCAAGACATGACCTATATGTCAGGTCATAGCCGTCGTCGTTATCGCTTTACCAAACGCACCCATCATAACCAAGAGCTTGGCCCATTCATCGCGCATGAGATGAACCGCTGTATCGCTTGCTATCGCTGTGTCCGTTTTTATAAAGACTATGCGGGCGGTGAAGATTTGGGTGTTTACGGCTCAAACAACCGCGTTTATTTTGGCCGTGACAAAGATGGTCAGTTCGAAAGCGAATTCTCAGGCAACTTAACGGAAGTATGCCCAACGGGTGTCTTTACCGATAAAACGCACTCTGAGCGTTATAACCGTAAATGGGACATGCAGTATGCGCCAAGCATCTGTCATGGTTGCTCAGCAGGTTGTAATATCTCACCGGGTGAGCGTTATGGTGAATTGCGCCGTATCGAAAACCGCTATAACGGTGAAGTAAACCGCTATTTCTTATGTGACCGTGGTCGCTTTGGTTACGGCTATGTCAATCGTGACGATCGTCCAACCCAAGCGCTTGAGCGTATCAACGATAAGCATGTCAAAATCAATATTGACTATGCACTTGATGAAACCATCAAGCGTATCAAAGATAAAAAAGTCATTGGTATTGGCTCACCGCGCGCTAGTCTAGAGACTAACTTTGCGCTAAAAAACCTCGTTGGCTTTGATAAGTTTTCAACGGGTCTCAATCATCAGCAGCAAGCACTGGTCAATAAATGCATTGAAGTATTGAGTACTGATGGTATTTATAACCCAAGCATGACTGATATCGAAAGCTATGATGCGGTATTAGTATTGGGTGAAGATATCACGCAAACCTCATCGCGTGTCGCGTTGTCAGTACGCCAAGCGGCAAAAAACGAAGGCCTAAAAATGGCAGCGGCGCTACAAACGCAGCCGTGGCTTGCAGAGCCTGTTAAACGTATTGCTCAAGATGCGTTAAGCCCAGTTTATGTCGTCGATGTGGTGCAAACTAAGCTAGAAGACATCAGTAAAGTCAGTGTCGTAGCAACGCCTGAAGACATCACTAAACTTGGCTTTAAAGTGGCTGATGAAATTGCCAATTTCGCTGATGATTTAGCAGAAATCGCAGATCCACAAGCAGCTGAGCAAGATGTCAATATTGATACTAGTACTAATGCCAGTACTGAGACTGATGGTATGCAAGCATTAGCGAAGCAAATCGCTTATGACTTGATTCAAGCGGATAAGCCATTGGTTATCTCGGGTAGCAGCTTGTCTTCTACGGCTTTGATTGAAGCAGCGGCGCAGATTACTCAAGCATTGACGCAAAAACGTTCAGCCATTAAAGCGACTGAACAGCAGCAAGTGGACACGTATAATGCTCAAGTCCGTGATGAGCAAGCGCAAATAGAAGATAAAGAGCTATCTGCTAAACCAAACAAACCTGAAACTGGTGTTGATACAGAAACGCAAGACAATGTAGAACGCGCTCCTGCTAAAAAACTTGAGCTGAAAGAAGTAAACAATAAATATCAGGCACAAGCAGGTATTTACCTAACGGTTACCGATGCCAATAGTATGGGTGTTTGCATGCTTGGCGGTCAGTCAGTCGAAGAATTGTTAGCGACTGATTTCGATGTGGTCATCGTCGCTGAAAATCAGCTGACTGATGCCATTGATGCCAGTAAGTTGACGCAGCTATTAGCCGATAAGACTGTCATTGCCTTAGATCACCAGCTGCTTGATTGGCATAAAGATGTCGATATCGTATTGCCAGCAGCAAGCTTTGCTGAAGCGGATGGTACGCTGATATCGGCTGAAGGTCGTGCACAGCGCTTCTTCCAAGTTTACGACAACGAATACTATCATCCAATGAGCAGTATCAAAGAGGGCTGGCGCTGGTTGCATGCAGTGCATAGTAGCATCGAGGGTCGTGATGTCGATTGGACGCAACTGGATGACGTCATCAATGCACTAATTGCTACACATCCTAAGCTTGCTGGTATTAAAGGCGCTGCGCCTGATGCCGATTACCGTATGACGGGTCTTAAGATTGCACGTCAGCCGCGTCGCTATTCAGGTCGTACCGCTATGCGTGCACCGATATCTGTGCATGAGCCAATGCAGCCAAAAGATTTAGACACCGGTTTGACCTTTTCAATGGAAGGTTATAGTGGTAAAGAAACGCCAAGCTCGATGATTCCTTTTGCCAATGCGGCAGGTTGGAACTCACCGCAAGCGTGGAACAAGTATCAAGACAAGGTCGGTGGTCATCTAAAAAATGGCGACCCAGGTGTGCGCATGTTCGATCAGCTAGCACGTTTAGAAACACGTCAATATGTTGCGCCGGAAGCGATGTCTGCGACGACGACGGATATGCAGCAAGGCCAAGCCAAACTGGTGCCTATCTATAATATTTATGCCAGCTCTATGATGGCGTCACGTAGCCCAGTGGTTGCGGAGCAACTGCCTGTTGCTGCATGGCGTATCGGGATGGATGATGCTAAGGACTGGAACATCGCTAATGGCGATTACTTAGCGATTGAGATTGATAAGCAACAAATCACCTTGCCAGTACAGATTGTCGGTTATTTAGCAGAAGGCTGTATCGGTTATCCAGTTGGGCAGGTGAGTATTATTCATCCATCAATGCCAGCGTCGGTTCGCAAAGTGGATGCACCAGTAACGATGATGGGTAGCATGGCTAACGATATGATGAACAATAACGATGCTGCGCAAATGAACACAGCACCGACCACCACACAGGAGGTGTAATATGCAAGTTACCCGTATTATCCCTGATGTGCCAAGCTTCTTGTCTGGTAGCATGAGCTTTGATGCTTGGTCCATTTTATTTATGGTCGGGCAATCACTGGTCATATTCTTGGTCGTGGTTATGGTTGCCGCTATGATGATTGTCTATGAGCGCCGTATGCTAGCTTTGTGGCAGGATCGTTACGGTCCAAACCGCGTCGGGCCTTTTGGTTCGTTGCAGCTAGTCGCGGATATGCTCAAAATCTTCTTTAAAGAAGATTGGACGCCAAACTTTACCGATAAGTTTATGTTTACGTTGGCACCTGCGGTCGCGATGTTCACCGCATTGGCCTCATTTGCCATTATTCCTATCTCGCCAACGCTTGGCGTTGCTGACTGGGATATCGGTATTCTGTTCTTCTTTGCGATGGCAGGTATTGCCGTCTATGCAGTGATGTTCGGTGGCTGGGCGTCTGCCAATAAGTTCTCACTACTGGGTGGTTTGCGCTCTGCTGCACAAACGATCAGTTATGAAGTCTTCTTGGGCTTATCGTTGATGGGTGTGGTCGCATTGACAGGCTCATTTAACTTGCGTGCTATTGTTGAAGCGCAAATCGACGGCTGGTATATCATTCCGCAGTTTTTTGGCTTTTTGACATTTGTGGTAGCTGGCGTGGCAGTAACGCACAGACATCCATTTGATCAGCCAGAAGCAGAGCAAGAGCTGGCTGAAGGCTATCATGTCGAATATTCTGGCATGAAATTCGGTATGTTCTTCATCGGCGAGTATGTCAATGTTGTCTTAATTTCTGCATTGATGACTTGCTTGTTCTTTGGCGGTTGGCTCGCGCCTTTTAACTTAGATATTCCATTTATTCCACCAGCTTTTTGGTTCATGATTAAAACGCTGTTCTTTATGACCATGTTTATTTTGGCTCGAGGCTCACTCATGCGTCCGCGTTATGATCAAGTGATGAACTTTGGCTGGAAAGTTTGTCTGCCAGTAACGCTGATTAATCTGTTGGTTACTGCTGCGGTCATTTTGATCTTTTCCCCAACGTTGTAGTCATTACTAGTAGCCATCACTAGCCATCATTGATGAACTAGGGTAAAGCTGATAAGGATAATAATCCCATGTTTACTACCATAAAAAAGACCGTCATTGGACTATTTACCATTGTCCGCAGCATGTGGATGGTCAATAGTCATGCGCTCAGACCGCGTGACACCATCCTTTATCCTGAGGTGCCGGTACCTGTGCCGCCGCGTTTTCGTGGACGTATTGTCCTAACGCGTGACCCTGATGGAGACGAGCGCTGTGTGGCTTGTAACTTGTGTGCGGTGGCATGCCCGGTAGGGTGTATCTCCTTACAAAAAGCGGAACGTGAAGACGGTCGTTGGTATCCAGAGTTTTTTCGAATTAACTTTTCGCGCTGTATTTTTTGTGGATTGTGTGAAGAGGCGTGTCCAACGACAGCCATTCAAATGACGCCTGACTTTGAGTTGGGTGAATATAAGCGCCAAGACTTGGTTTATGAAAAAGAGCATTTGCTCATTTCAGGGCCGGGTAAATATCCTGATTATAACTATTATCGTGTGACGGGTATGGCGGTAGCGGACAAACCAAAAGGCGCAGCACAAAACGAAGCTGCACCGATTGATCTAAGGAGCTTGCTACCATGATGAATATTTTGAACCATCCTGAACTGGCTGGGTTTTATTCGCTTGCAGCAGTGGCCATATTTGCCAGTCTGCGCGTCGTGACTCAAGCCAATCCAGTGCATGCTATCTTATCGATGATTGTGTCATTACTGGCAATCGCAGGGATATTTTTCGTCCTAGGCGCGCCATTTGCTGGTGCGTTAGAGATTGTCGTCTATGCTGGTGCTATTATGGTGCTATTTGTCTTTGTTATTATGATGCTTAATTTAGGCATGAGCAATGATGAGCGTGAAGAGCGCTGGCTTGATGCGGGCACTTGGGCGCTACCGACAGGGTTAACGATTATTATCGCGGTTGTGCTGTATGCGATGATTGGTATGGGTCATGACGAAGCGGCAATGATTGGTGGCTCGACAATATCTGCCAAAGCAGTCGGTACGGTACTATTTACTAAATATGTGATGTTGATAGAAGTGGCTGCATTGCTACTATTGGCAGCCTTAGTCGCCGCGTATCATTTGGGTAAAGAGTCTATCGCTGATGAGGTTATTGTTAATGCAAACCACAGTAATGATAGTCAAGCATCTAATGCTAATGTCGCAAGTATCAAACACTACGATGATCACGGCATGCCTATAAATGCTGACGCGGCGAAAATGGCAGAATCTTACGAATATAAAGATGTTGACCCGCATGACTATGTAAGTATGAATATCGGTGCGAACAAAGTCACGCGCAAGGAGTCAGACTAATGGTACTAGCAGCGAGCGTGGCACAAGATGTGTCAAACGTGCCGTTTGCCCACGAGGTAGCCGGCTTAGTACAGCCTGTTGCTGAGGCGCAGAATGTACTGGGCATGATACCCATGAGCCATGGACTGATTTTGGCAGGTATCTTATTTGCCATTGGTCTGTGCGGCGTCATGGTACGACGTAACTTCCTATTTATGCTAATGAGCCTTGAGATCATGATGAATGCAACAGCATTAGCATTTGTGGTGGCAGGTAGTCGTTGGGTTGATCCAGATGGACAGATTATGTTTATCTTTATTTTGACCTTGGCAGCAGCAGAGGCCGCCATTGGTTTGGCAATATTATTGCGGTTTTATCATCAGCGTGGGCATCTCGATGTCGACAGCGCCAATGAGATGAAAGGATGATGTCATGAGTTTATTACCATTAACCTTTATATTCCCGCTCGTTGGCTTTTTGATTTTAGCCTTTATGCGCGACAAGCTAACAGAGCAGGTGGCAGCGATTGTCGGTGTCGGTAGTATGCTGTTATCAGCACTATGCACGTTAATCGTTAGTTATACTTTTTTGACCAATAATCAAGCAGGAACGGTCATAGAGATTCCGCTTTGGACATGGTTCCAAGTCGGAGATTTTGCCCCAAGTTTCGGTCTGAGCTTTGATGGTTTGGCTCTAACAATGACTGGCGTCATTACAGGTATTGGCTTTTTAATCCATTTGTTTGCTGCTTGGTATATGAAAGGCGACACTGGATTTGCCCGTTTCTTTAGTTATATGAATTTGTTCGTCGCCAGCATGTTATTGCTAGTCTTGGCAGATAACTTGTTCTTGCTTTATCTTGGCTGGGAAGGCGTTGGTATCTGTTCGTACTTACTGATCGGTTTTTATTACCATGACCGCGCCAATGGTCTTGCAGCGATGAAAGCCTTTACGGTGACGCGCGTAGGTGATGTATTCTTAGCCTTCGGTCTGTTTTTATTATTCCGTGAATTTGGTACGCTTAATATTCAAGAAATTATTACTCGTGCACCAGAAGTGTTTGATATCAACAATCCAACGATGATGTTGACCACCATGATGTTGGTTGGCGGCGCGATGGGTAAATCAGCGCAGCTGCCATTACATACATGGCTTGCTGATGCGATGGCAGGTCCGACGCCAGTATCAGCGCTTATTCACGCGGCAACGATGGTCACGGCAGGTGTTTATTTAATCGCTCGTCTACATCCATTGTTTGAGCTGACGCCTGGTATTTTATTATATTGGGTCGGTGGCGTCGGTGCATTGACGTTGGTCGTTGCTGGATTCTGTGCACTGGCACAGACCGACATCAAGCGTATCTTGGCTTATTCAACCATGAGCCAAATTGGCTATATGTTCTTAGCACTCGGCGTTGGCGCGTGGCAAGGCGCAATCTTCCATTTGATGACCCATGCTTTCTTTAAAGCCCTGTTATTCTTATCATCAGGTGCCGTCATCCTTGCGGTACACCATGAGCAAAACATCTTTAAGATGGGCGGTCTACGTAAAAAGATACCGTTGGTCTTTTGGTGCTATATTGTTGGTGGCGGTGCATTGGCGGCAATACCTTGGGTTACCGTTGGCTTTTATTCTAAAGAAGCGATTCTTTGGGAGAGTTATGCCACCGGTCACATGGTTTTATTCTATATGGGTGTATTCGGTGCTTTCTTAACCGCACTTTATACTTTCCGTATGATTTGGATTATCTTCTTTGGTGAAGAAAAGACGCATGCACACAAATTATCTGGTGTGTCATATTGGCTGCCACTTAGTGTGTTGCTCGTATTATCAACGGCAGTGGGTGCATTTATCACTCCGCCATTACAAGGCGTCTTGCCAGAGAGTGTTGGGCATTTATTGGAAGTCGCTGGTCAAGCGCATGGTAAGCATACGGCTGAGTTTATCGCCATGGGTGCGATGCTGGCTGGTCTAATAATAGCGGCGCTATTATATGTGGTGGATAAAGGTCGCATGCTCACCCGCTTTAAGCGCTCACGTGTTGGTGGGGCGCTATATCACTGGTGTTATCATGGTCTAGGTTTTGATGCGCTATACGATGTAATTTTTGTAAAACCCTTTTTGTTCATCGGCCGCTTATTTAAAGCCGACCCTATCGATAAAGCGTGGCTCGTCTTGCCTAAGCTGGCATCTGCTGGTAATAAGGTATTGTCTGCGACGCAAACTGGGTCACTTCGAGGTTACGCTGCAAGCTTTGGCTTGGGCATGGCTGTATTACTAGTGCTGGTAATGATGACGGTGGTATAAGATGATTGAGTTACAACAAACGTGGATGCTACCAGCATTAATTGCAATTCCCTTTATTGCTGGGTTGTTATGTTGGTTGGTCGAGCGCTTTAATAAACGTCTGCCGCGATGGATTGCTCTAATCGGTATGACGTTGACCTTTGTATTGTCGCTAGTGCTGTGGCAATACGGTGACTTTAGTGGCATGAGTAAACAAGTCATTGCGCCAGACGCTGCTGTGCCTTGGGTCGCTGAATTTAGTGTGCCATGGATACCGAGCTTTGGTATTAGCTTCCATTTAGCGATGGATGGCTTGTCACTGATGATGGTGGCGTTAACAGGGTTGCTTGGTATTGCTGCAGTGGCTTGTTCGTGGAATGAGATTCAGCGTCGAGTCGGCTTTTTCCATCTCAACCTTTTGTGGAGCTTGGGCGGCGTCATTGGGGTGTTCTTAGCCATTGATCTGTTCCTATTCTTCTTCTTTTGGGAGATGATGCTGGTTCCTATCTACTTCTTGATCGCGATTTGGGGTCATGATGTGGTTGGCAAAACCAAGGAATATGCAGCGACTAAGTTCTTTATTTATACCCAAGCTTCTGGGCTTATTATGCTGGTCGGCATTTTGATATTGGTCATTATCAGCTACGCCCAAAAAGGGGTGGTGAGCTTTAATTATAATGATTTGCTCGGTACGTCACTTGGCGGCTGGGAATATCCGATCATGTTGTGCTTCTTTATTGGCTTTGCGGTTAAGTTGCCGATTATTCCTTTTCATGGCTGGTTGCCAGATGCGCATGCACAAGCCCCAACGGCAGGTTCGGTGGATTTGGCAGGGGTATTAATTAAAACCGCCGCTTATGGTTTGATTCGTTTTGTCTTGCCATTATTTCCAGCAGCATCACAAGATTTTGCACCGATTGCGATGACCTTGGGTACCATTGGTATCTTCTATGGTGCATGGCTCGCCTTTATGCAGACCGATATGAAGCGTTTGCTCGCTTATACCAGTATTTCGCACATGGGCTTTGTGGTATTAGCAATTTATGCGGGTACTTTATTAAGCTTGCAAGGTCTGATGATTCAGATGCTAGCACATGGCTTAAGCTCAGCAGCGCTATTCATCATGGCAGGGCAGTTATATGAGCGTCTACATACGCGTGATTTAACCTTGATGGGTGGTATGTGGGGTCAGTTCCGTTACTACGCACCGATACTGATGTTCTTCTGTGCCGCGTTGCTCGGTATTCCGGGCACAGGTAACTTCATCGGCGAGTTCATGATTTTATTTGGTGCTTTTGCTCAGTATCCAGTATTTGTGGTCTTTGCAACATTCAGTCTGGTACTAGCAGGGCTATACTCGCTTATTTTGATTCACCGTGCATTATTTGGCAAAAACAACATCGAAGCAGTCGCCATGCAAGAAACCAAAGCACATGGTTTGCCTACGCGTCCATTAAAAGATTTGGGTAAGCGTGAGTTGTCATTGTTATTGATGCTCGCTGCAGGCTTGGTATGGCTTGGTCTATATCCACAGCCGTTCCTTGATACGTCAAGTCATGCGATGCAGTGGATCAATAATGCTTATATATACAGTCAAGTCACACAAGTAGATGCGTCGCAACTGCTTGATGCAATGGAGGCACGTTAAGTCATGAATGATATTACGATGAATGATTTGATGGGGTTATTGCCTTATGCGCCAATCATTGCCGTCGTTATTACGGTATTGGTGGTCATGATTGCCATCGCAATTAAACGCTCACATATGGTGACTGGTACGATAACGGTCGTCGGCTTAAATATTGGTCTGTTTACCCTCATTGGGCAAATGACAGGTATGGTGAATAGCGGTAATCTCATGCCAAATGCTGAGCAGTTATTCGTGATCGATAACTTTGCTCAGTTTAATATGGTGATTATTTTTATCTGTGCATTGGCTTGCTGTACGTTATCTTATGCGTATCTCGCCAATCTAAAGGATAATAAAGAAGAGCTATATTTGCTCATGTTGCTATCGACGATTGGTGCTTTACTGATGGTCAGTGCTCAGCATTTAGCGTCATTCTTTATGAGCTTAGAGATGCTGTCTATACCGCTATACGGCATGCTGTCATATACCTATATGCGCAACCGCTCGCTCGAATCGGGTCTGAAATACTTGGTGCTGTCAGCGACGGCATCGGCAACATTACTCATGGGTATGGCGTTTATCTATGCCGAAGTAGGCTCGCTCGCGTTTAAGCCCATTAGTATGGTATTAGGTGATGTTTTTGAGTCGCCACTTCTGATACTTGGTGCGGCAATGATGATGTTTGGTATCGCTTTCAAACTCTCTGCTGCGCCGTTTCATATGTGGACGCCAGATGTATACGAAGGTGCACCAGCACCAATCGCTACCTTTTTAGCGTCGGTATCAAAAGTAGCCATGATGGGCTTGGCAGTTCGTTTTTTAATCGATACGTCCTTATTGGCCTTGCCATCGGTGCAAATGCTGTTAATGGTCATGGCAACTTTATCTATTTTGATTGGTAACTTATTAGCAGTACGTCAAACGAGTCTCAAACGTCTATTGGGTTATTCATCCATTGCCCATATGGGTTATGTGTTGATTGTCATCGTCAGTATCGGCGCGGCAGCGGATAGTATTTCTAGTATGTATATGGCTGTTTATGCATTAACCTCTATCGGTGCCTTTGGCGTTGTAACCTTGATGTCGAGCCCTTATCGCTTGTCTGGTGAGGCTGATGAGTTGACTCACTATCAAGGTCTGTTTTGGCGTCGTCCCGTATTGACTGCAGTTATGACTATTATGATGTTGTCATTGGCAGGCATTCCGTTGACGGCAGGCTTTATTACCAAGCTATTTGCGATATTGGCAGCGGTACAAGGAACCAACTGGTTCTTGGCAGCGATGATTATCTTGGGCAGTGCGATCGGCTTATTCTATTATTTACGTGTGATGCTCACCCTCTTTAAACGTCCTAAACAGTTCATTGAGTTTGACGTTTCTAGCCAATGGGCGATGCGTACTGGCGGGATTATGGTTATTGCGGTGACCGCGATGATTATCTTCTTTGGTATCTTGCCAAACAGCATGATTGAATGGGCAAGTCTGGCACGTATTTGGTAAATAGCAAAAGAGTAAGTAGGGGTATACTGATACCGCTGCTTATCTGTTATTACGGTCAGAAACCCAAGATGCGCCAGCTTTATGATAAGCTTGGCGCATCTTTTATTTTGTGTCGTTTAAAGTCTTGATAAAAATAATGATTACTAAAAAGTGAGTCGATAATTCTTATGAGTGATAATATTCAGGCAGTAACCGTGCTTAGTAAGACCACGTGGACGCCAAATCTATTTAGCTTCACTGTCAGCCGTCCTGATAGCTTTAAGTTTACTGCGGGTCAATTTGTGCGTTTGGGCGTCAATCCCAGTCAATTAAAATATTATAAACAGCAGCGTGCAGCAGGTAATGCCGTTGCTAATGAAGAACAGAATGAAAAACTAAACGAAGACATCTTTCGGGCTTATTCCATCGTTTCTTCGCCGTTTGATGAGGTGCTAGAGTTCTTCTCTATCGTAATTCCTGATGGCGCATTTACGTCGCAGTTGCAGCATTTAGAAGTGGGCGATGAGCTGCTGCTTAATACTATGCCGTTTGGTTTTTTGACGTTAGCACGTTATCAAAAGCCTTTACCAAAAGATTTATGGCTGCTCGCGACTGGAACGGGCTTGGCACCATTTTTATCAATGTTACAAGATTTGCAGACGTGGGAAGACTATGAGCACATCATCTTGGCCTATAGCGCGCGCTCGATAGAAGAGCTTGCTTATGTTGAAAAGATCGAAAGCTTGCAAGAAGACTTTGGTTCTTTGGTTGAAAATCCTGCAAAACTAATCTTTATTCCCATCGTTACCCGTGAATCTGTCGAAGGCGCCCTGACAGAGCGTCTGCCCAAGCTGCTGCTAGATGGTACGCTACAAGCGCGAGCAGGGATTGCCTTAGATATTGATAGTACGCATGTCATGTTATGTGGCAATCCAGACATGGTGGAAGATACCAAAGAAGCGCTCAAGACTTTAGGTCTGGTGATGAATCGTCGCGGCGAGGGCAATATTGCAGTAGAAAATTACTGGTAGTTGCATGATTGATGACGGCACGCTTTAGAAGCCATTGAAAATTTGCTTGATAAAAAAGCGCTGACGCTAAAAGACAAAAATAGTCTCTAAGTGTCAGCGCTTTTTTATGAATTGAAAATCATGATTTTTATACTAGGGGATTTATACCTGACTCGGTTCGGTAGCATCATCTATTGGGTTAATAGGGCCTTGCATCAGCTCAGGCTCATCATCATCGCCGATAATATCTTCGTTACTGCTGGCAGCCAATAAATCACGATAATTGATTTGAGTTTTCAAAATCATTTGCTCTTCTTCAAGTTCGCCATAGTTGACTTGAACTTTATGCAAAGTGCTCATGATTTTTTTGTTCTTTTTTAACCAACGATTGATATCAAGGTAGATAACCTCGTCTTTTGCACGGGCGATATTGATATAAGAGAGAATAAAGCCTAAAGGGTCTTTTTTCAGAATAGTGTGATAAAACCAAATAAACAGTTTGATACCTTGGCGCTTAATAAACGACTCACAACGTAGATTTAGCACATCAGTATAAGTCTGTTGACCAAAGACAAATCGCTGGACGTTACGATCGAGCTGTACATGAATCAAACTAAAATTACTAGCCACCTCTGCATAAATGCCACCAGCATCGACCGTACAGTATAAGCGGAACCAGCCATCATGCATCTCAACACGCAGCTCTAAGATGGCTTTTACATTATCAGTGACGAACTTCTGCAGCGCATCATTGACATAAATCTGTGCCACTGGCAGCGACAGCTCATCTTCGAATTTATCAGTCGTTCTATGATATATCTGTTTGATTGATTGGGTAAGGCGCTCCCAACCATCACTAAATGATTCGTCGAAACGATAGCCCATATTTTCAAAAAATTCATCAAAATTGTCTGAATTATCCCTGTTATCAAAATCACTCAAACTTATTATCCTTATAATTATAGGGGAGGTAGCTGACTCAATGGCATAAAGAGCGACTGATTAAAAAATGACAGACAGACTGTTCTTTAATGAAAGCTGGCGAGTGGTCATTACATGCGTTTTTGCCAAATCAGCAATAATCTGTCCTGTCTATTTACGCCTGTTTAACCCGCCCTAATGACACAAAAATTATAAAACAGTATATAACAAATATGATGTCTTCAAAATGGACACATGGGTTTTGTCGCAAATCATTTAATTGGCAATGCTTATATGTTTAAAATACGGCCTAGCGATGACATACCCGCATTGGTTTTATATCATTTTTGCTGGTTCAGCTTGTCAATAAATTGACCAAAGGAGATAAATACTGTGTGAGTGGATTAAAATGAGTCGGCAACGGTTGTGCTAGCGACAGAATTCTATGTCATGTTATGATAGCGCCAGTATAAATCCTGCCCATTATCATAACGCTTATTACTTGCTGTCTTGTATTTATAAGCTCATATTCATAAGCTGAGACCCATTGTGGCCTATATCAAAGATTCACAAAGCTATCATTTTTCCGCGCAAGCACCTAAGCGGGATGTTAGTTTACCGGTGGCCATCGTTATCGCTGTGGCCGTACACGCCATTATTATTTTTGGTATTGGCTTTTCGATGGGCAAAGATCCTGCGGCAATGATGCAAGATGTGGCAAAAGCGCTAACCGACAATATGCAGCCAAATGAAGACGCCCACTTTATTGCTAATGCCTCCCAAGAAGGTGGCGGCACAGTGGAGGAGCAATTAAGACAAGAGAACGACCAAATCAGCCCATTGTCTGCTGAGCAAATAAGTGAGACGCAAGATGTGATTAGCCTGCAGCGTCAAGTACGCCAGCAGCATTATCAAGAAAGCTATCTGCGTACCACCTTAAGCTGGCGTCAAGCGAGTGTGGAGTCTGATAATGATAGCAAGCAAGCACAAGATGATATGATGGCGCAAGAAGAGCGTCTGCGTAAACAAATTGCTACTTTAGAGACACAGCTGTCTCAACGTCAGCAAGTCTATGCAACCAAATCAAAAGTCGTGACGGTCGATAGCAACTCGACGACGCGTGGTGCCGCGGCTGATTATATTAATACTTTCCGTGAGCATGTCGAACGCATTGGGAATTTGCATTATCCCATGCAGGCACGGGCACAAGGTATCACGGGCGAAGTGCGCCTTATGGTCATCATTAGTAGTGATGGTAATATTAAAGCCATACGTCTGCTTGAAAGCTCCAACTCCACATTACTAGATGAAGCAGCAAAGCAATCAGTACGCCAAGCAGCGCCCTTTGGTAAATTCACCAAAGACATGGAAGATATTGTTGAGCTGCGTTTGATACGTACCTATCGTTACAGCGATAAAGTGGATGTTACTTATTAGGGCGTGTTGAATATATAGATGATGAGCGTTAGCTACGCTGCAAACAGATAAGATACCAATATTTATAACAAACGAATACCACACACCGCTATAAAATAAAGAGTCAGTATGGAATTTTTAGGTTTTACAATAGATGTTGCCAACTTAACCAGTAACGCATTAAGCTTGGTCATTAAAGTTGCGTTAGCAATATTAATATTCGTCGTAGGTCGCTGGCTTGCCAAAAAGGCAGTCACCGTTGCTCACAAAATGATGTTGCGTAGTCGCTTAGATGATACCGTTGCGAACTTTTTAGGTCGTCTAATCTACGGAGTGTTACTGGTCGTGGTTGCATTAGCTGCCTTGAGTAAGGTTGGCGTACAGACCACCTCAGTCGTCGCTATATTGGGCGGTGCCGCAGTAGCCATTGGTCTGTCACTAAAAGATCAGTTGTCTAACTTTGCCGCTGGCATCATGATTGTGACGTTTCGCCCCTTTGTGCGCGGCGATTATGTGCAAATCAGCAGCTACACAGGGACCGTAACAGAAATCACTTTGGTCAATACCCACCTAACGACGATAAACAATCACGATATCATTATCCCAAATAGTGATATTACGACTTCAGCCGTGACGAACTATACGGCGCTACCCAACCGCCGTGTCGATATCACGGTCGGTATTGGCTATGATGCCGATATCAAAACTGCCAAAAACGTGATGTTGAATTTGGCAAAAAATAATCCGTTGGCCTTTACTGACCCTGAACCTATCGTACGCGTCACCAATTTGGGTGATAACTCAGTAGACTTGACGCTAAATATTTGGACAACCAATGCTGACTGGTGGACCATGCAGTGTGATTTGCTGGAGCAATTCAAATACGCCTTGGATGATGAAAAAATAGACATTCCATTCCCGCAGCGTAATGTCCATGTCAAAGGATTGGATCAGATGATTAATCAGATGAGTCAAGCACAAAAGCTACCGATGACCAAAGACTAGTCGCTAAGAATTCGAACTAAGTATAAGGGTTTGGAAGGCTGAGACCTGCTAAAATCTCAATTTCAAACCGTTCCATCTCATCTTGCTCGGCTTGTCCAAGCTCATGATCAAAACCCAATAAGTGCAGCACACCATGTATCAGTAAATGGCTAATGTGCTGTGCGGTTGTCTTTTCTTGTTCTGCGGCCTCACGTACTATGACACCATGACAGATGACCAGCTCACCGAGAGGTAGCGTTGGCATCAGCTCAATAATTGCGGCTGGGAGATCACTTGGATAAGATAAAATATTGGTCGCATAATCCTTACCGCGTGCTTCCAGATTTAATGCCTGACCCTCGATCTCATCGGTAATGTATATGTCTAATACTTTAGATTTCTCTTGCCATAGCTCAGGGTCGATATCTACAAAATAGGGTAGCGTTAGACCTTCTTTAATGCGCCCATCGATATAATCTAACGCTGCCATCATCACAGACTGTAAGTGCTTACGATCATAAAAAGTGTCTAGTATGTCATCATCAATACTATTGGTGGCACTGATATCAAGTGCTGCCAAACTGGCATCATCGCCAGCACGCTCATTTGCATCATGGTTGTCAAAGCTGTTGTTACCCTTCTCTTGGCTCATGCCATTATCCTTTTACTTTATTGTAAGATGGTGTGCTTTATCATCTGATAGAACTTATGACTAAATCTAAAAAGCTCTCGTCGTAAAAAACCGGATTACTGACAGTAATCCGGCTTTGCATTTTTATAACATTAAGTAGCAGGCTAGACCGTTTATAGCTTGGCTGCAGCATTAGCAATAACTTGTTTACGCTCTTGCTCTTTTCTGCGCTCAAACTTACGCTTTTCTTCTAACGCTACTTGTTCTTCATCATAAACATCGTAGGCTTCTACAATTTTCTGTACCAATTGATGACGTACCACATCTTTTGAATCAAACTTGGTGATATGAATTTCTTCAATACCACTTAAGATTTCCATTGCTTGCGCTAAGCCTGACTTATGACCACGTGGCAAATCGACCTGTGTAATATCACCTGTAATTACTGCTCGTGAACCGAAACCCAAACGGGTCAAAAACATTTTCATCTGTTCAGGCGTAGTGTTTTGCGCTTCATCTAAGATGACAAACGAGTTGTTTAACGTACGACCGCGCATATAGGCAAGGGGTGCGATTTCGATGACTTGCTTCTCAAGCATTTTACCGACCTTATCAAAGCCAATCATCTCGTACAGAGCATCATATAGTGGACGCAAATACGGATCGATTTTTTGAGTCAAATCACCGGGCAAAAAGCCCAGTTTTTCGCCCGCTTCTACGGCAGGACGCACCAGTAAAATACGCTCGATTTCGTTACGCTCAAGCATATCGACCGCGCAAGCGACAGCCAGATAAGTCTTACCTGTACCGGCAGGACCAATACCAAATGACACATCAGACGATAAAATATCTTTAACATAGCGCTGCTGATTGCCACCGCGCGGTACAATCTTACCATTCCGAGTACGCAGACTAGTAGGCGTAAAGTCGCTGGCTGGGCTTAAGTTATCTTCGTCATCTGCCAATGGCTCATCGCCTTCTATATCCTCATCGCGTGCGATGCTTGATTGGATAATAAGATGTAGCTCCGCTGCGCTAATGTCCTTGGTATTCTGTGCCTCGTCTACCAGTTTATAAATAATACGTTCACCGCGCTCGACATTCGATATGTCGCCACTCAAGCAGAAGTCACCTTGACGCTGCATGATTTTGATATCGAGGCGTTGTTGGATATATTTCATGTGGTTGTTGTATTCACCAAGCACGGTTTTGAGCTGTGATGGTGTCAATGATTCAAACTTTATACGGCGGCTCATGGAATCAGTCAAGCGATTATCCTTTTATTATGTACCCCAATGCTATGATTTGGTTTTGATGGCATTGCGGGTTTAAGAGATAAAATAGTCGGTCGTTATGGTCTTGGCTTTACGTTATAGAGATAGAAATGACGGTAGAATTATTATTCGTTTTAGGAGTGGTGATAAGTAACGGTCTTGCCTTTATTATGGTCGATAGATTTTAAATTTCAAGCCATACGTCGAACAGATGCCACTGTTTTTGTACGACGATTGCAACCGCTTTTCGACATTGATATTTTTATGTCCATTTTTGAGCGGGTTACAGTATTGCAAATAACGTTTAGAGCGTGACGAAATCAAGCGTTTCAGTTATACGTTTTGGCTACTGTTAAGGCCACAGAGTTGGAGGCGATCTGTGGTAATCTATGGATGATGTCGTAGTGCTTTATTGCTGAGTTTAAAATATAAAGGCTGATGAAAGCTGACGAAGGTTAGGGCGTATTACGCATTCGACTAAGGCTATGCCGATGCGCGAATATTCAATACGCCCTAAAAAATTAAAATAATTCTAGCGATTATTCATCGCTTATAGTGCGTGCGCCCAACAGCGTAAAATAGACATGAAAATTAGGAATAATAATGCAAAATACTGATGTAAATTTATCGAATGCTAAAAAAAAGTTTGAATATAAAAAGGCAGCTACTGAGCAGCAAGTCCTCATCGCTGGCGGTGGTCATGTGGGATTGTCCTTTGCACTGTTACTAGCACATCACGGTATTGCTAGCACGTTATTAGAAAAAAATAGCTACCCAACCATCAGTCCAAATGAGGACAGCAATCGCAGCCATTATTTAGACAGCCGCAATACAGCACTGTCACGTCGTACGGTACAGATTTATCAAGAGATTGGGTTATGGGATGAGTTGCAAAGTCATGCTTGTCGTATCGATGCGGTGCAGATTAGTGAGCAAGGCAGCTTTGGACGCGCCCAGTTAAACAAAGCTGAAGAGCGGGTCGAGTCATTTGGACAAGTGATGGAAAATGCGTGGCTCGGACGTAAGCTTTTATTAGCCGCGCAGCAAGAGCCATTAATTACTTTGATCGATAATGCCAGTGTCAGCGCCGTGACCCAACAAGCGGATGGGGTGACGCTCAGCTTTAACTATTATGATGAAGAAGAGCATGAGCAGCAATTGCAGGCCAGCGTTTTGGTCGCTTGTGATGGTCGCGATTCGACGGTACGCCAATTATTAAATATTGGCACGACAACTTATGATTATCAGCAAACCGCTATCGTCGGTGTGGTAGAAACGGACAAGCCACACGCGCATGTAGCGATTGAGCGTTTTAGTCCAGCAGGGCCATTGGCGGTGTTGCCACTGACCGATCCAGACGGCGATGGCAATGACGGCTATCAAAAAGGCTATAGACGCTCAGTAGTTTGGGTATGTCCAAAAGGAGAAGAAAATAAATACTTAGCAGACGATGCGCATTTCTTAGCGACATTGCAGCAAGCCTTTGGTGAGCGTGCGGGCACGTTTGTCGCTGCTGGTCGCCGCGGCGCTTATCCACTGACACGCGTGCTGGCAGACAAGCAAGTAGAGGGTCGCTGTGTCATCATGGGCAATGCTGCCCATACCTTGCACCCTGTCGCTGGACAAGGTTTTAACCTCTGTATGCGCGATGCCCATGTGCTGGCACAAATGATGAGCGCGCAAGTGCTAAAAGGCGAAGACATCGGCGATACGCAACTGTTAAAACGCTATGAGAAAGCACGTCTAAGCGATCAAAAACGCGTCATTCGCTTCTGTGATGCCGTGGTACATGGTTTTACCCATCCTAACCCAGCTATTAAGTTGGCGCGAAATGTAGCCTTGGTTGCCTTTGATAAACTGCCAAATATTAAGCCACTAGTCGCTAACTACGCGATGGGATTAAAGTCCTAGTTTGCCATATCACGGTATATTAACGGTTTAGACCAATGTTCTATACGATTGCACTTAACTGTAGGAATAACTTATGAAGAATAATCATACGCTGATTATCGGTAGCGGTATTGTTGGGGCAACGCTTGCTTTACAGTTGGCGCAAGCAAAAATGCCCGTGACGTTAATTGATGCTCGCCCTGCACGTGATGACTCAGAATGGCAACAGGTGCTTGGCAAGCGGGATGCGCGCGTTTATGCCTTGAGTCTTGCCAGTATTAACTTACTTAAAGACGTGGGCGCATGGCAAAAGATAGCAGCATCAGAGCGTAAAGCGGACTACTCGCAAATGCAGGTGTGGCAACTAAACGGTATGGGTGAGCTATTATTTGGCGATAGCGGCGATAATCATCCCAACAATCATTTACCGCAAATGCTCGGTAGCATGGTCGAGCCTGCCATCATTGAGCATGCATTATGGCAATGCCTGTATGAAGATGATGTCAGTGACTATCTAACCATTATCGCGGGGCAAAAAGTCATAAACATGGATTGGCTAGGTGCAGAGCAAGGCTACCGTGTGACGTTAGATAATCATACTGCTATCGATGCGATGCTGCTGGTTGGTGCTGATGGTCGTGGCTCATTTGTGCGTCAGCAAGCGGCGATTGGGCTAGATACACTTGATTATAATCAAACCGCTATTTGCTGTGCGATTCACACCGAAAAACCGCATCAAGCGACTGCGCGCCAAGCAATGCTGCCCACAGGTACGCTAGCGTTATTGCCGCTCGCTGATATTACTGATGCAGATAAAGCCAACCCACAACATTGGCAGTCGATCGTATGGACATTGCCGCGCAATCAAGCATTGGCGTTGATAGAGGAGGACGCGCGCGTCATTGCTGATAAATTGGCTGCTGCCAGTAACTATGAGCTAGGTGCTATCACTCAGATTGAGTCAATCGCTAGCTTTCCACTGACCGCGCAACAAGCAAAAAGCTACGTCGCGGACAATTTAGTCTTGATCGGTGATGCAGCGCATGGCGTCCATCCACTGGCGGGTCAAGGGTTGAACCTGGGCATGCTCGATGTACAGACTTTAAGCGAGCAATTGGCACATGATTTTGAACGTAGTGGTAGAACCAGTTGGGGCAGCAATCAAACGTTGCGTAGCTACGAGCGTTTGCGCCGTCCGCATAACAGTCTAATGATGCACAGCTTTTCCGCGCTTAATTGGCTATTTGCAGGGTCACTTGCACAGATGCGTCCTATTCAACAAATCCGTAGCGAAGGTATGTACCGCGTTAGCAAAATTAAGCCATTGATGAGACTGTTTGCTAAGCAGGCGAGTGGGGTTTAGGGTTTTGACTAAAATTATTAATTGAACTTTTTAACTAAACTAAGGATGGCGTATGAAGACTCAGTCATGGATGGCGATAGCCATCGTAATAGCTAGTTTTATTTTAGCCTCCTGCCAATCTACACTTAAAAATAATACAATAGATAAAAAGGCAGACAACACACCTAAAGTATTGATAGAGCCACTTGCAGATACAGACAATGACGGCGTGCCCGATGAACTTGATAACTGTCCTAACACTGCTGAAGAGGTCAAGGTTGATCCCTATGGTTGTCCAGTGGCGGTCAATTTGATTGGGTCACTAGTAATGGATATTCGAGTCTATTTCACCTCAGATAGCCTTACCCTAACCAACGAAGCTTATTTAACTGAAGTACAAAAGGTCGCTGAAAAAACGCGTAATAACACTAATTTAGTTACCATTTTATCAGGTCATATCTCCAAAGCTGAAGCTGAAAACCGTCAAGCCACTAACGCCACGCCTAATAATAGGCACTTAGCGAGTAATCGCGTGAAATTAGTCAAAGATTATTTAGTAGAGCAAGGGATTGTTGCTGATAAAATTTTGGCGTTTGATTGCAGGGATAAAATTCAGCTTGGTGTTAATAATGAAGGTGCTAATATTGAAACTGAAAAGCATGCTGCTGAAATGTCATTGTTGAATCAAAGAGTTTTTGGGGCGGTAATAGAAGCTGATAAAGCATATTCTAGGAATTACCCTGATGAGCAGCATTCTTTGAAGCATTATAAGAAGTCTGTCAGCAGCTCTAGAAGAAATAATTTATGAATACGCTATTGAGAAGTATGCTTGTTGTTTTAATCAGCGTCTTAACGCTATCCGCATGTCAAACCGCTGACTTGTCTAAGCAAACAAGCCAAACTATTAAGATGCCAAATATAACGGTTAGTTTAGATAGCGACGGCGTGCCTGATGAGTTAGATCAATGTCCAAATACAAAAATGAAAGGTAATGTAGTAGTGGATGACAGGGGCTGTCACCTCATTATGGGACCCGATATGAATTTAAAAATGGAATATCGCGCCTTTTTTGCTAAAGGTAGTAGTGAACTAATACCTAAATATAAAGTTGAACTGGATAAAGTAGCGGCAAGAATGAAAGAGTATGATACCGCTATCTTTAAAATAGAAGCGCATGCTTCAGAGGATGAAATCAATAAAGAATTAAGCTCATTACCTAAAAATAGAGCGCTGATGATCAAAAACTATCTTTTATTAAAGCATGGCATAGCCTCTAGTCGATTAATGGCCTTAAATTGTGAGGCTAGAGCGCCTATCGCACCCAATGATATGGATGAGGGGAGGTCTTTTAATCGTCGGGTCTATGGTTTATTAACTGAACCTGATAATGAGTATCCTGTCAATTTAAAAAACGGCATCTGCGTTAAATTTTAAATCAAATTTTTATCAACTATTGACCATTCGTTCAATCCAAATACTCCAAAGGCAAACCTCATGCTTATCCCTAAATACTGGGCGCAACACAAACAGCGCTTTGAATCGCTAGAAACGTCTAGTAAACCTTCCAAGCAAGCTACTATCAAACGTTATGGTTGGTCGGACGTCAGTCAAAGTGCAGCGTTAACTCATGCTAAATCACGAGTCAATGAGGCGCATAATCGCTGGCTGGCAGGTGAAGATATCTTACGTTGTGAGCGCAGGGAAGAGTATAACGAAGGCAATAGCATTCCTATTCGTGAAAAGATTATTTATGAGCATGATTTTCCAGAAAATGAATTATCTAATAATAGTGCAGCAGTAATGAAGCTCATTGTCACGCGCAACAGCTACGGTGCCCAAGTGGCTAACGTCGATAATATTGCCATTATCGATGTCGATAATGATGATTTATTGCGTCATATCTATCCTGATGATTATGACCATCATGGCTTTATGCCTGCCTTTCTCGTTAATCAAAGCAATCCCGCCAGCAAAATTAAAATTTGGTTTTTTGTTGTTGTTTTTATACTCATCGCCAGTGTTATCGCTTGGTTGGGGTTGTCATGGTTATGGCTGTTAGTAGTTATGTTTGTTGCCACTGCTTATTTGTGGCAACAAGCCAGTGCCAGAGACAAGACCCGAGCGCAAAAATATGCCGATGACGCCGCCTCGTTACTGCCCTATATGACGGATTTGATCAAAAAACGTATTGTTAATCATCCTACCGAATGCTTTCGTTTATATCAAACACCTGCAGGCTTTCGTATTATTGCGACTCACGATGTTGTATCGCCAAGTGATAACGTGGTAGAAGATTGGTTTGCGTATTTCCATGCGGATACCAATTATGTTCGTCTGTGTCAGGTGCAGCAGTGCTTTCGAGCACGGATTACTGCCAAGCCGTGGCGTATGAGTGAGGTTGAGAATAATAAGTTGGCTAAAGATATCCCTGCGAAAGACTTTTGGTTTGATTTTGAGGACACAGAGGTAGAACGCAGCATTGAGCAACGTCAAGACGCGTTAAAAGCGCGTAAACAGTGGCTGGCTGACTATGATAAATATGCCAAAAACTATCGAGCGTGCCATTATGTTGAAAGTATGGCTGGTAAAGAAGTTGCTAATAACAGCAAAGTACAAGCCAGTATTGATGATTTTGTACAATGGCATGACCGTGCTTGTCAGGTGAATAAAGCGCTGCCGATGGCTTAATTCAGATTTTAATTTACTTTTACCTGACAGGTAAATGAGCTTTGGATCATCTCATGGAAGTATTTTTTTCAAGGAAGAATCATAATGAAACGCTATCGTATTTTATTATTAACCACATTTATAACGTTAGCTGGCTGCCAAACTGCCGACATTGCACCGCCCAAAACTATACCGCAATATGAAAGCATCAGGACGATGCAAGCGGATATTCCTGATTCAGATGGCGATGGCGTACTCGATGATATAGATGAATGTCCAGGTACACCTTTTAACGTAGTGATAGATGAAAGAGGGTGTCCAGATTCCTTACTTTTTGGTGAAAATGAATTTATGATGGAAGCTAGAGCCTATTATGATGAAAATAGCAGTGAGATAAAAAGTGAGTATTATGAACAGCTAGATAACGCAGGCAAAAAAATGCAAGATCATTTGGACGCTGTTATGCATATCGAAGGGCATATATCCAAACGTGAAGACAATAATGCAAATCAAACATTATCAAGATACCGCGTGGAAGGAATTAAAAATTATATGACCATGACATATAATATTGATCCTGATCGTATTAAGACTTTTTACTATGGGTCAGAACGTCCAATTGCGCCAAATGATATCGAAAACAGTTGGCTCAACCAGCGTATTTATGCGCTTATTAGTAATGTTAAGTAATATATTAAACATTTCAAAAAAACTAAAAGTGATGACAGATAAAGCCTTAAATTATTCTGAATGAAAAGAGAGTAGCAATGACAACTAGAAACTATGGAAATTTATTGCTACTGGCATTATTTATTGGTTTAGTAGGCTGTCAAACGACTGAAATCGTAGCGGCTAAAACCTTGCCTCAATATGAAAATATCAGAACGATGCAGGTAGATAGCGATTTAGATGGCGATGGTGTGCTTGATGCTATAGACGAATGCCCTGAAACGCGACCCAATGTAGTAATTGATGCTAAAGGCTGTGAAATAATAATTGAGGGAGGCGAGGCACTTGAAATGGAGTTCAATGGGTTTTTCTCGCAAATGAGCAGTCAGCTATCTGATATCTATGATGCAGTATTTGTGAAAATAGCAGAAAGTCTTAATGAACACCCAAAAGCCAATGTTTTTATTTTCGGTCATGCAGCGACAAGTGAAATAGATAAAGATGCTTTAGCGACTTTTGGTTTCGATTCTTTATCACGCAATCGCGCGCTAATTATTAATAATAATTTAGTGTTGTAATATAATATCGATGCTGAGCGTATCCGTACTTATGAGTGCTCAAATAAGATTATAGTTACAGATACAGCGTTTATAGATCCAAGTTTTGAAAAGCTCACTCTTAAAAATATTGAGGCAAAACAACGCCGCGCAACTTTAATGGCGAGTAGTGAAGTTCATGATTTGATGAATCTTGAATATGATTCTGATATGCAAAAATATGGTGAATATGCCAAGCACTGTGAACTGTTCGAATAATAACGACTGATTTTCTTCAACCGTTAAAAATTATTCTTACCCCAACGCCGAAAACACCACCATCAGCACTGGCGAGACAATATTAATAATAAAGCCAAAACTAATCGCCAATGGCACAACTTTAAGACCGCCAGATTGTTGAATAATTGGCAGGGTAAAATCCAAGCTCGTCGCGCCGCCAAGTCCAACTGCTGCTGATGGATATTTACGCATAAACACGGGAATAAATATCAATGCAAAGAACTCACGCACCAAGTCATTAAAGAGCGCGACACTGCCCCAAACCGCGCCATAAGCATCAGTCATCACAATCGCTGATAACGAATACCAACCAAATCCTGACGCCAGTGCCAAGCCTTTGGTCCACGATACCTCACTGAACATCAGCGCAAATATCAAGCCACCAACCAATACAGCTAGTGTAAAGATGACACTCATCTCAACGCCGCGCTTATTCAGCAGCACTTCTTTTAGCGTAATACCTGAGCCTTTTAAGCCAATGCCGACCAACAAAATTAATATCATCAGCATCACCGTCATGGTATTTTCAGGCGGCATATAATTGTCTGGTAAGAAATAACCAATCACCATACCAATGACCACACAAACGACTTGAGCGAGGCTACCACGGATACTCACGCGATGTTCTTTAGATTTTACGCTGGGTTTTTTGGCATGCCATGGACGCAGTCGGTCAAATAGCATCAGGGCAAACAAACCACTGCCAATTGTCAAAATCGATAATATGGTCACATACAGCGCAATTTCGCCTATCTGACTGCCAAGTCCTTCAACTTGTGACAGCTCGATACCAATCAGCGCTAAGATGATAAATACCAGATAAGATAAGCCTTTATCTGCAAGCTTTGTCATGGTTGGATGAGAAGGAATGGCAAATCCAATAAACATTGGCATTAATACCAGAACAAGGGTAACTAGGCTTTGCATGGTGATTGGCTCGCGGCATTTTCAAAGGCGTTTTTAAGAAGCTGGAAATTGTATCACATGAAACGATCAATGCTGACATGAGCGGCTAAGATTCCTTGTAAAAGCCGACTGTTTAACGACCAACTATTGAGCGTTAAGATAAAATCGTGAATCACTAAGCCGTAAGTCAGGATTTCATTCATGATAATTTGACTGCTAACAACGCTTAAGTATTTACCTGACCAACTTTTGTTGCTACATTAATAGACTTACTATATTTGGCTTGCCTCATGTCGCTATATCAGCTCAAGTCTCAGTTTCAAGATCAGCTGCGCCCAATAAGTGATGCGTTGGTCGAGCAAAAGGTGACAGCAAATCAAGTGACGGTGTCAGCTGTATTATTGAGCCTTGGTACGGCCTATATGATTGCCAAACCCGCAACTGAGCAGCAGGCATTATGGTTGCTGTTACCTTCATCACTGTTTGTGCGTATGGCGCTCAATGCTATCGATGGCATGATGGCGCGTGAGCATGGGCAAGCCTCAAGGCTTGGGGCAGTGCTGAATGAAGTGGGCGATATCGTGGCTGATACGGCGCTTATCGCAAGTTTAGCTCCTCATCTTGCTAATGGTAACTTACAAGCGTCGGCAGTCAATTTACCAAACCGTATATCAATCCATCAGCGTCATATTGTCGGTCTGATTGTGCTTAGTATCAGCACTGAGTTACTAGGTATTACCAGTAATACGATGTTAGACATTAGAGCAAACCAAGGGCCTTTAGGCAAAAGCGATCGTGCTTTTTTACTAGGTTTGCTTGGCGCTTTCATGGCGACTAAAATGCCGATCATGCTATCGCATATCAAAGCGGGTCCACTATTGATACTGACAGAGGCACTACTATTAAAAACCTGCTTAAATCGCCTGCGTTATATGGCAGATTTATACTTGATACGTAAACCACCCGCGCTTCGTTCAAATTACTCAGAAACTCTTGAGTTAATCCCAGAGCCATCGTACAAATCTATTTTTTCGCTTGGTTACCAAATGAATGTTGGTCAACCCAATACGCTATTTTTCGATGCTGTTTCGTCAAATTATTCTTTATTAAGCTATCCTCTATCAAATTTTTCTTCATTAAATGCCCCTTTATCAAATCTTGCTATTAAAACTTCCTTTTTGGAGCCTAAGACAATGCCGACCACCCCTCTCGATAGTCATGAAAAAGTGGAGCAGGTTAGCGATACGCTCAATTTATCGTCTTCCAAATTGATAAGTGGTGAAAGTTGCTATAACGCTTACGATGGCACGGCGATTTATTATCGCTATTGGTTAACGACACCTTTAGAGAATATCAAACAAGCCGGTCAGCAGCACACACAACAGCGCCAAGTCATTCTGTTACATCGTGGTCATGAGCATTCTGGACGCTTAGCAGAACTTGGTGAACAATTTGCCATGGCAGGCTATCAAGTATTTGCTTGGGATGCGCGCGGTAATGGGCGCTCGGGTGGTATCAAAGATCATGCCGAGAGTGTCACCAAGCTTGAGCGCGATTTAGACGGTTTTGTACAATTGGTTATCGGGCAAACGGGCATTGCTATCGAGGATACCTTAATCGTCGCCAGTAGTATCGGTGCGGTACTCGCCGCAGCATGGGTACATGATTATGCACCCAATATTCGTGGGATGATATTGGGTACGCCAGCGTTGAGTATTCGCTTGTACATGCCATTTGCCATACCGTCGCTAAAGGTGGCACGCGCGCTAGGTCTGATGTCACGCGTGAGCAGCTACGTTAAAGCGCAAGTCTTAACCCATGATAAAGACGCGCAGCAAGTTTATAATGCCGATCCGCTGATATCGAATAGCATCTCCACCGACTTGCTCATTGATACACACGCTACGGGCCAGCGCTTGCTCGATGATGCGGGTGCTATCACCGTACCGACGTTTGTATTATGTGCAGGCAAGGATTACGTGGTCGATAAGCAAGCTGAACGCGATTTTTATGAGGCGATTAATACGACTGATAAACGCTGGCAATTATATCCAGACAGTTATCATGCAATCTTTCATGAGACCAATAAAGCAGACGTCTTCGCAGATTGTATTAATTTCGCTGAGCAAGTATTTAGTAAGGACGTTAAAGCGCCTGATTTAAGCGCGGCTCATCTTAATAGTGCCAGTAAAGATAAGGTTGACCGTTTAGCGATTAAACCCTTTAACCCAAGCTTTGCCATTACTCGATTTGCCATGCAAAAATTTGGTCATGTCAGCGACGCGATTGCCACAGGACTGGAGCATGGGTTTGATTCGGGGCACTCGCTCGATCACGTTTATTATAATCAGCCCAGTGGTCAAAATAAATTTGGTCAGGCGGTCGATAAGTTTTACTTAAGCAATATTGGTTGGCAAGGAATTCGTATTCGCCGCGAGCATATATTGGAGCTGGCACGTGAAGCTTTAGCGGATATTGAAGACAAAAACCAGAGCAGTACTAAACCATACCAACCAAAACTACTCGATATCGCTAGTGGACATGGCTTTTACGCCTTTGATTTACTGACAGAGTTTACCAAATTGCATGCTGAGCTACGGGATTATGAGCAACATAATATTCAAGCATTGCAGAGCAAGGCAGAGCAGTTAGAGATTGCTGATCGTGTCATCACTTGTCAAAAAGATGCGTTTGACCCTGCCAGTTATTCTTATTTACAGAAGAGAAATACCAATACTAAAAGTCTTGATGATAAAAAATTCGATATTGCTATCGCCTCTGGTGTCTTTGAATTGTTTTCTGACAATACGCTACCAGCAACGGCATTGGCAGGCATTTATGATAGTTTAAAATCTGGTGGTTATTTGCTTTATACCAATCAGCCTTGGCATCCTGAGCAGGAGTTTATCAGTAAAACCTTAAACAATCATCGCGGCAGTAGTTGGGTGATGCGCTGTCGTTCGCAAGCAGAAATGGATCAATTGGTTGAAAATGCTGGCTTTAAGAAAGTCGCCATGCGTATCGATAAATTCGGTATCTTTACCGTGTCATTAGCGATTAAAATTACAACAACCAATGATAAGTGATAGATGAATAATCAATGAGTAATAACAGCATAAAGTCTTATGAGCGTGTGCAGCTTTTTTCAGGGGGCGGTTCACGTTTCGCCTATTATTTGGGCAGCTATGCGGCATTGGTTGCTCATGATTTGAAGCCAGATATCATCGTTGGCACTTGCGGTGGTAGTCTGTCGGCTTATTTGGTTAATTTAGCACCTGATCCTAAGGATTTGCAGGCGCTCATATGCAGCCGTGAGTTGTATCGTGTCATTACTGCAATTCGACATGTTGCGCCAGACGAAGCCAATAGGCGATTAAAGATACGTTATATGACGCAGGCGTTTAAACGTTGGCGCTTGTCACGGCAGCTGTTTAACCGCCAAAAACAGCAAGAAGCAGATAACTATGAGCGACTATTAGATGAGTTGCAGCAGTTAGCGATGTTTCGAGTCGATAACGAAGGACAGTGGCTTGACGAGTTGTCTCATTTCTCTCCCAAGCATAGTCATAATTCGTTTAATACCGCCGTGCCAGAGATAGCTATTATCGCCAGTCGACTGTATAAAGCGCCCAATCAACCCGGCAATCAAACGCCTACTGCTGATAACTCTGTTCACGATGAGTTTAAACTACAAGAGTTATTATTTGCGCCACCGCGTTTGGCAGCATCAGAGCACTTTGATGAAATACTTAACGCACCAGTGCATACGTTTGCCGATAGGCGTATCCATCAGTCAGTAAATGTCGTAAAGCAGTGGGAATTTAATTCAGCGGTTCGTGCTTCTATGGCAGATATGTATTATCTACCGCCCATGCATGTTGCAACGCTCGGCTGGTGCTTAGGCGGGGTGATTAATCTCACCCCCATTGAGCTGGGGTGTCAATTGGGGCAGACGGTATTTGCAGAGACTAAAGCAGGTTATGATTCATGGCTGGCGGCACCAGCGATTCAGCGCGTTTTTGGTTTTGATCCCAATGAGCGTTTGGCACAGGTGCATGGTTATGAGTCAGCAGAAATACTGTCGCTCGCTGATTCTGCTGCAATCAAGCATCGAGTGAATCAGCTCCATTGGTTGCCCTTTGCAGATAATGGTCAGCAGTTGGCAGGACAGCATGTACAAAAGCGTTTTAACATAAAACAACTGACGGTTGAGCTCATTCACAGTGACTATGACGGTTTTGTGCAGCAAATGCAGGCGCAATGGCAATATGGCTATCAGCGTACGGCTGAATATATACAGCAGCATGGTCTATGAACTCTAAAATAAAAAACATCACACAGTCGACTTCAACTCATAAGCCATCGCATCTTATCGTTTTCGGCGGTACGAGCGGTCTTGGCTTAGCATTAGCATTGCATCATCAGGCGCTTGGCTGGCAAGTGAGTGTGGTTGGTCATAGCGTAGAGAAGATAGCCCATATCAATAGTCAGCATCCTGACATTGTTACTTACTGCTGTGATTTAACCGATAGCCCGCAAACACAAACGTTGTTAGAGAGTTGGTCTGATATCAGTTTTCAAAGAGTAATTTATAGCGCGGGTAGTTACACCAATGAGCGTGTCCATCATCTAAGTCAAGCTGACAGCGATAAAATGCTAGCAATTAATCTGCAAGCGTTCGAGCAAGTTTTTAGGTGGGCAAGTGAGCAATTAAAACAGCAAAGTTATTCATTGGATTTTAATAAAAGCAACAAACTCAGCCTGATTTGTATCGCTTCTATCGCCGGTACTATGGATTATCCTTATGCCAGCCTTTATGCCAAAAGCAAACGCGCGATGATTGCGACTGCAAGCGCTTATCGAGCAGCACTTGCGCCGTATCACATCCAAGTCAACTGCATCGCCTCAGGTTATATCGATACTCAAGCATTACGCGATTTGAATGACGGCGATGCCAGTCATAAGCCATTCATAATAAATACGCAAACGGCGGTGAAGCATGTTATGCAAGCCATTGATAAAAATATTGAGCTGGCAGTATTTCCGCGCTCCACGCGTTATATTACTCGGGCGCTCAATCATTTGCCTAAGCCTGTGCTTAATTGGATATTGCGCAGTAGATTGGATAAAACGACTTGATAATAGCTTACCCAAGCAGCCAATAAAACAAGGTAAATAGCGGCACGCCAATGAGCAAGCTATCTACTCTGTCTAATACGCCGCCATGTCCGGCGAGCATCGTACCCGTGTCTTTCACCCCATGCTGACGTTTAAAGGCGGATTCTAATAAATCTCCAGCGATACCACTGACCGCTAACCCGTAAGCGGCTAATAAGCAAATCCACCAGTTAAAAGGCGTGAGCCAAATGCCTAATAGCGTTGCCAATATCGCTGCTAGCATACTGCCGAAAAGAGCGCCTTCGATACTTTTATTCGGGCTAATGGTTGGGGCAAGACCACGCTTAAACAGCTTGTGACCAAGCAATCGTCCGCATAAATACTGGGCAATATCATTGAATTGACTGGCGAATAACACAAAAAACAAAACGCCATACTGTTCGCGCTGCCAGATTAATTGTTGTAAAGCAATGAGACTGACAATCAGTGTGATAAAAGCAGAGCTAAAGATTAGGTCTAACAGATTTAGACGCGTATAAGCTTGAGTAGAATGGGAAGAGGTTTGGCTAAAAGGCAATATCTTCGGTTGTAAACCGCGCGCTTGCAGTTTCTCAATCAGCACAGCTTTGTTGCGCAGACACCATAAGCGTTTGATCTCATAGCCGCCACGCAGACCAATTAAAACGAAAAAAGCGATGAGCAGCCACTGGTAGGGGTAGGTAGAAGGCTGTGAGGGTTGGCTATTATCAGTTATCTTGGCGATAACATAACACGCGCAAAGCGCCGCTAACATGAGCCACCATGAGCGTGCGATTAAATAGATTTTCGGTAAGCGCTGACGTAAGCGAGGTAGGGCAAGTATCGCCCAAACCGAACTGACGACTAATATTAGAACGATCACAAATAGCGTATCAGCAGCCATGTTTTTAGCACTTTGAGGTCAATAGAAAACGGTGGATTACCGTTTTTCATGGCTAAAGTGGTAGCCTCCAATTGCTGTTAGATGTTAGCAACTGTATTTACCACTCTAGCCTCTGTGTCATCGATTATAGGCTGAAGCAGCCAATCAATGCCACCCTCTCTGCTGCCTGTTTTGTCAGCTTCTCTCAACTTCGATAAGGGCGCAATCACACTGGTCCGAGGTGTGGATGCCAAATGCGGATAGTCTTGACGATAGTGACCACCGCGACTCTCATAACGCTGATAAGCTGACTGAATAACCAACGTGGCTAATTGTAATTGTCGTGATAATTGAAATAGTGTCAGCTCATTAGCAGTGATAGTGCCATCTAAAGTACTCATACTGGACTGATTTAACCTGGTTTTTTCAAGCCACTGTTGCCATTGCTGTATCTGTATCAGTATTTGCTCTAATGATTCGGCAGTTCGAGTGATACCCATATAAGAGGTCATTAAAACTTTTAATTCTGTGACTATTTTGCCAGCATAATCATGGGTAATGATATCAGTGTCATCACAATGAGATAAATTAAATAGAATGGTAGGAGAAGAAGGAAGCTTAATAGCTTGAATATCTTTAAGCGTTGGTGCTGTCCAAATGGCAGTTGCTAATAAATCTGAGTGATCATAACTGGTAACGTGATTTAGATTTTCTAATGCTTTTAAATATCGCGGTAAGTCAGCAGCGATATTGCGCCCAACGACTACGCATTCTAAAAGTGAATTACTTGCTAAGCGATTCGCACCATGCAAACCTGTATAAGCAACCTCACCAGCAGCATAAAGCCCTGCCACATCGGTTACACCATTGGCACACGTTACCACACCGCCACAACTGTAATGAGCGGTAGGGGCAACGGGGATAGGTTGTTTCGTGATATCAATACCAAGCTCTAATAGCGTTTTATAAATCTGCGGAAAATGCTCCCGTAAAAATTGCTCTGGCAAATGACTGACATCTAAATGTACGTAGCCAAGTCCGTTATTACTGATCTGCTCAGCGATGGCGCGAGCGACGATATCGCGTGGTGCCAATTCTGCCCGCTCATCAATTTCCAGCATAAAGCGCGCATCGGTTTGTGGACAGGTCAGCCGCCCACCTTCGCCGCGTAGTGCTTCCGATATCAAAAAGCTGCTGTCTGCTACTGCTAAGCCCGTCGGATGAAATTGGATAAATTCTAAATTTGCTAAGCGGCAGCCTGCTTGCCATGCCATCATCACACCATCGCCGACACAGACGTTGGGTGCACTGGCACGCTTAAATAATTGACCCATGCCACCACTAGCCAGTACGACTGCGCGACTAAAAAAAGTCAGTTGTCGTTGATTATTATGATCAAAAACTTGCGCCCCTTGGCATTGCTTATTTGGATTGGTACTGTCTGTTAAAAGGCTCAGCGCTTCATGATAAGGCAAAATAGCGATATTGGCAGCGTTTTGCGCCTTTATAGTCAAGGCTTCCATAATGTGTCGACCAGTCGCATCATCCGCATGTGCGACCCGCCTGCAACCATGCCCGCCTTCTTTGGTTAAATGTAAGTCGGCAGTTTGTAGTTCAGTCTGTAGTTTGGTGACAGGTTCAGCATTATCTTCTTGCGGTATCTGCGTAAAAGGCACACCTTGCTCACACAGCCATTGCACTGCCTGCTGTCCAGTACTTAAAATGCTAGTGGTATTATTGGCATCGCATAACCCTGCGCCAGCGATTAGGGTATCAGTGATATGGTCAGCGACAGAGTCCTCTTTATCCAAGCTTGCCGCGATGCCACCTTGGGCATAATGACTGGAGCAGACTTCCAAGGCGGCTTTGCTCAATACAGTAATATTCAGCGATTTTGGTAATGCTAGAGCTGTGCTTAAGCCTGCTAATCCCGCGCCAATGATAAGTACGTCAGTTTGCACCATAGCAGCAGGGCTATCGAGACCTAATGATTCCGCTGTCAATGCCGCGCTCATATTAGGCAGCCCCGACATTGGCGAATAGCTCGCGGTCTTTGACAATATCACCGCTCGATGTCACACGTTGCTTTTGCGCTTCGGCAAAATCAAGCATACGTTGCAAAGGCTTTTTAGCCGCGACTGCCAGCTCAGGCGTCATCAAAACTTCACCGCTGCGCTGCGTCAAGCACTGTTCAATACCTTTTAGACCATTCATTGCCATCCATGGGCAAAAGGCGCAACTCTTACAACTGGCGCTTTCACCTGCAGTAGGTGCAGCCAAAAACCGCTTGGTTGGTGAGCGTTTTTGCATTTCGTGCAAAATACCCAAATCGGTGGCGACGATAAAGGTATCGGCATCCATCTCATAAGTCGATTGCAACAGCTTACTGGTCGAGCCGACCACATCGGCGAGCGCCACCACGCTATCAGGGGATTCAGGATGCACCAATACTTTGGCGTTTGGATGCTCCTCTTTTAATTGCATCAGCTCGGTCGCTTTAAACTCATTATGTACGAGGCACGAGCCTTGCCAAAGCAGCATATCTGCGCCAGTCTCAGCAGCAATATATTTACCTAAATGGCGATCAGGTCCCCAAATAATTTTTTCACCATTAGCATGCAAATGGCGAATGATATCGATGCCAACCGATGACGTCACCACCCAGTCGGCACGAGCTTTGACGGCAGCGCTGGTATTGGCATAAACCACGATTGTACGCTCAGGGTGAGCATCACAAAATGCGGAGAAATCCTCAGCAGGGCAGCCCAAATCAAGCGAACACTCGGCTTCTAGGTCTGGCATCAGTACGGTTTTTTCCATACTTAAAATTTTCGCCGACTCACCCATAAAGCGGACGCCAGCGACCACTAAGGTCTGGGCGCTATGCGCTTGCCCAAAGCGTGCCATCTCCAGCGAATCACCCACGCAACCGCCCGTTGCCAATGCCAAATCCTGAATAAAGGGGTCGACATAATAATGGGCGACCAATACTGCATTATGCGCATTTAATAGCTGTTTGATATTTTCTTCAACTGCAAGCCGTTCAGCACGCGGCAAGTCTGCTGGCATTTTAGCTTTGGCATATTCAATATTCATTTGAGTGGCAATGCGATTGTCATTACTCATGATGGGCGCGTCGTAAGGATAAGTTTTCATAGATGCAAACCTTTTAGGCAGTAACGACAATTAATATGCCGCTAAAAATCAGTCAATTAATATCGCTGGCTAGTCAGATGTTTTAATTATGCTCATGTTGAGCATAAATACAAGTATTTTTTATACATTTATGATTTGTACATTTATGATTTATAAAGACTCATTTTATATAATTACAACCACGAACTATGATAATCGTTGATTCAAGCTATACTGAGCAAATGGTCAACAGCTTAGCAGTTGAGCTTTATTTAATAATTAAAATAAAAGGTAATCACTAAAGTCATGACGTTGTCTTATTCACACGCGCATCAGCAAGGTAGTGGCACCACAGAAGTCGTGGCCGTGCTAGTCGCCATTACTGAGCATACCGCTCGGGTCTTAACTGTTGATCAAGGAAAGCTGTTACCCAATGGTCCATTGATGCCGTTGCATCGCTCATTGCAAGCGGGTGTGCGCCAATGGGTTGAGGAACAAACACAGCAACCACTTGGTTATTTGGAGCAACTCTATACCTTTGTCGATACCAATAGGCGCAACGTTGATGGTCACGCATTGGTCTACGTGAGCTATTTGGGACTGGTGCAAGAGACACAAACGCAGCAGCTACAAAGCCAAGCATTGTGGCGTGATTGGTATGATTACTTTCCTTGGGAAAATCATTTGGATGGCATACCTAGCATCATTATGAATAATATTGTGCCAGCATTACTGAGCTGGGCAGATAGCGCTAAAGATTCAGGCATTCAGCAGCGCCGCCGTCAGCGTATTGGTTTATGTTGGGGTGTAAGTGAAGCGCTCTTAGTGGGTGATATGCCTACAAGTGAAAATGCGGATAATGAGTACACAGCATACGATCATTATGAAAATAGAGAGTGGGTCGCTGAGCATGTGTTACTGCGCTATGAGATGCTGTATGAAGCGGGACTGATACCGGAAGCACCAAACTATCCACCCAGCTATTCAATGAATCATCAAAGCGTTCATCAAAGCGCTCGCCAACCGAGCCATCAGAATAAGCTACCTGAAAACTGGTCACAGCTCATTGGTGTGCCGATGTATTATGATCATCGCCGAGTGATTGCAACGGCTATTTCACGGCTGCGTGCCAAAATTGAATACCGACCGCTTATTTTTGGCTTGATGCCAGATGTATTTACCTTGTCACAATTACAACAAAGCGTAGAAGCGCTCTCAGGAGTGCGCTTGCACAAGCAAAATTTCCGTCGTTTGCTAGATTCACAAAAACTTGTGATGGAAACAGGACAGAGTAGTAGCGCCCAACGTGGTCGCCCTGCCAAGCTTCATCGATTTCGTCATGATATTGAACTACAAAGCTTATTGATGGATAGTAAGTTGCCTAAGCGTAAATAGGCGTCAATATACTACCTTGCCATCTTTATTTTGATGATTATAAAACCCTATCGGCTGCACAAAATGATGACGGTTCCTTGCGAGGCTGTTAACTTTACGCTATATTTATGCTCATTTTGAGTTTAATTGCATAAGCATATATGAACGCCACGTTTATTTAAGGGTTAAAAATGACAGTTAAAAAAGAACCAGCATTGGATGACGTATTGCTTAGACCTTTGGTTGAAGCTGCGCTAACTGAGGATCTGGGCAGACGCGGGGATGTCACATCACAAGCCACCATTCCAGCCGATATGCAAGCGAAGCTAGAGATTAAAGCGCGGCAAGCAGGCGTGATATGTGGTATGGATTTGGCACGTTTATCGTTTGCGATGGTTGATTCTCAGATTGAGTTTGTAGCTCAAGTTGCTGATGGTGAATGGGTCGACGCGGGTACAGTCTTGGCTAGTGTGGGTGGTAATGCGCGCCATTTACTGACAGCAGAACGTACCGCGCTTAATTTTATGACCCACTTGAGTGGCATTGCGACAGATACCAGAAAAATTGTAAATAGTGTGGCAGAGTATCCTGCGCAAATTACTTGTACACGTAAGACCATTCCAAGCTTACGCATTGTACAAAAGTACGCGGTACGCTGCGGCGGCGGACGCAACCATCGTTTGGGACTGGATGATGCTATTTTAATCAAAGACAATCATATTGCCATCGCGGGTGATATCAAGACTGCGATTAAACAAGCGCAAAACTTCGCTGGGCATTTAATTCCCATCGAAGTAGAAGTCGATACTCTAGAGCAACTAGCGCAAGCATTAGACGTTGGCGTGAGCTTGATACTATTAGATAATATGTCCCCTGAAATACTAGCGCAGGCAGTAGCGATGTGTAAAGGTCGCGCGAGAACAGAAGCTTCAGGTGGTATTACTCCTGAAACGGTGCAAGCAGCAGCAAAAACGGGTGTTGATTTTATTGCCATGGGTTATTTGACGCACAGTACCACGGCATTAGATATTGGTCTTGATTTTAGCGCATAATTTTCAACATGGCTGTTTTTACCTGCCTGTCTTCACATACCTGTTTTAGCGATTAGGCTTTATGAGGTTTTTTACCCGCCAAATAGTGGCTAATAGGTCAATGTTGAGCCTCTATTTTCGTTGATAGTCTGCTGTCAGAAAAGTAGCCAAAGTTAATGATTTAATTAGCTTATCTGCCTATGATACAATATAAGCTACAAAGTTATTGTTAACTATCTATTGGGTCATCGTTGCACTCGCACGATGACCTTATCTTTTTGCCCGATTTGACTAATAGACAAGCGAGCGCTCAGTGAATACTGAAATCATCAAGATAATCTTAGCCTTTATGGTACTGATTAATCCCTTTAGCGCTTTGACGTTATTTTTGGATTTGACCCGTGGTTATTCGATGAATAATCGACGTAAAGTGGCGCGTGTTGCTTGTTTGACGATTTTTATCACTATTAGTTTCTTTACTGTAGCAGGCGAGACATTACTAAAAGCACTTGGTATTTCTATCGGCTCGTTTCAGCTGGCAGGTGGTATCTTGGTGTTTTTGATTGCTCTTAATATGATGAATGGCGACGGTAATCCCGTGAAGCCCGATCAAGAAAACTTCGATGTTGACCATGTACAAGACGCGCCGCCCACCATGGCTGCAGCGGTTGTGCCTATCGCTATTCCAATGATGATTGGACCGGGCGGTATCTCGACGGTGATTATTTATTCTTCACAAGTCTCTGGTATTTTGCAAGTATCTGCCATATTGATTGCTGGTTTATTTATCAGTCTGTTTTGCTATCTAGCACTGATGGCGGCAGGTCGTATCAGTCGCTTGCTGGGTGATACTGGATTGAACATTATGAGCCGAATTATGGGGATGTTATTGGCGGCAGTTTCTATCGAAATTATCGTTAATGGCTTACGCACTTTATTTCCTGATTTAGTGTAATGACGCTGCTACCTTATATTTGTCCGTCAGTTTTTTGATTTATTCCTCAATGGGCGTGTTGTGTATTCAACTCTAGCACTGACAGTGCTGATTTATGAATGTTTAATGCGTCCTAATGAAAAGTATGTGCTAACTCATATCAAATTTAAGCACCAAAGATTCGGTTAGAAGCCATTTTTGAGAATAGTCATGTCTTAAGCTATGGCCAATTAATCACCAAAAGTATTCGAAAAAACACCATTCATAAAAATATGTTACAGTGGACAGACAACTATTATCATAGGAGTTAGTCTTGAGTAATAAAAGAATTGCTATTTTAGGTGCAGGTCCAAGTGGTTTAGCACAATTACGCGCTTTTGAAGCAGCTCGTTTGGCTGGCGCAAAAAACTTACCTGAGATAGTGTGTTATGAAAAGCAAAACGCTATTGGTGGTATGTGGAACTATAGCTGGCGCACAGGATTAGACAGAAATGGTGAGCCTGTTCACGGTAGTATGTACCGTTATTTGTGGTCCAATGGTCCCAAAGAGTGCTTAGAATTTGCTGATTATTCGTTTGACGAGCATTTTGGTGAAGCGATCCCCTCATACCCACCGCGTGAAGTCCTAAAAGACTACATTATGGGGCGTATTGATAAACAAGATATCCAAAAATACATTCGCTTTGAATGCCCAGTACGTTGGGTATCATTCGATGATGAGACGCAAAAATTCACCGTGACGGTGATGAATCATAAAACCAATGAGCAAGAAGTGGAAGAATTTGATTATGTGGTCGTGGCGACGGGTCATTTTTCCACGCCAAACATGCCTTACTTTGAAGGGTTAGAAGCTTTCCCCGGTCGCATTCTGCACGCGCATGATTTTCGTGACGCCTTAGAGTTCAAAGACGAAGATATTTTACTCATCGGCAGTAGTTATTCAGCTGAAGACATTGGCACGCAGTGCTATAAGTATGGTACCAAATCAGTCACTATTAGCTATCGCTCGCAAGCACTCGGCTATGATTGGCCAGAGGGCATCAAAGAAGTGCCTTTGGTCACCCATTTTGAAGAAGATGTGGCGCACTTCGCCGATGGTACTAGTCAAAAATTTGATGCCATTATTATGTGTACTGGTTACCTGTTTCATTTCCCCTTTATGCCCGATGAATTACGTCTGCAAACGCATAACTGCTTATATCCAGCCAACTTGTACAAAGGGATTTTCTGGCAGCCAAACCCAAAGCTCATTTATTTAGGTATGCAGGATCAGTATTTCACCTTTAATATGTTTGACGCTCAAGCATGGTATGCACGCGATGTGATGATGGGCGATATCGAATTGCCTGAATTGGTACACCGTGAAGCAGATGAGAAAAAGTGGTTGGCAACTTATGCGAAGTGCGTGACGGTCAGCGATTCAATCGACTTTCAAGCCGCTTATATTCGTGATTTAACCAATGCGACCGATTATCCAGAATTTGCAGTTGAAAAACAGGGTGAAATCTTAAAAGAGTGGCAAAAAGACAAAGCCGATAATATTATGACCTTTAGAGAAAAGGCGTATCGCTCTACGTTAACAGGCACGCTATCGCCTGAGTTGCCCGAGCCTTGGTTGGACGTCCTTGATGACTCGCTTGAGCATTTTTTGAACTTAACCTTCGTTAAGCCTAAAAAGCGTAAAAAAGTATCGTAAATAGTAAAAGTGTCAGATTCCCAAAAGCCAAACGCATTTATACAAGGTGTTTGGCTTTTTTTATACTTATATTCATATGTAGGAGCTGTGTTAATGGTTTAGCCTATCACCTATTTTTGCCTTTATCGCTGTTTTTAACTTTGGTACAGATGCCACGCCAAATACAACATGAGTATCCCTACCAAAGCATCGAGTATATTCCACGCTTTTGGTTTGGCAAATAATGGTTTGAGTAATCGAGCCCCATAACCTAACGCAAAAAATAAAAAGAATGAGGCGCTGACTGCACCGACTGCAAATGCCAGCTTACTACTAGCACCCGTTGAAACCATACCAACGAGTACCAATGTATCTAAGTAGACGTGTGGGTTGAGCCAAGTAAAGCCAAAACATGATAACAGGGCTTTTTTTAAGCTAGTGACGACTTGTCCCTCGACGGTGAGTGCATGTGTGACGCGCACACTGGCATATAAGCTCTGCAATCCATAGCCTAGCAAGAATACGACGCCAGCGAATTTTGCGATATTGACCACTTGCGGATATTGCGCCGTGACCGCGCCAAAACCGCCAACGCCAGCAGAGATTAATAGCGCATCACTGACCGCGCAAAATAAGCAGACAAAAAATATGTGCTCGCGTTTGAGTCCTTGTTTGAGTACAAAGGCGTTTTGTGAGCCAATCGCGATGATGAGCGATAGCCCAAGTAAGAATCCAGAGGTGTAGTCGGTCGCATTCATAATAGTGTGCTTAGCATGGGGCGGATGAGAGGTGTTGACATTTTGCTTACTGGCAGCGCGGTAAAAAGCTGTTAAGATATGCTATTGGATAAATCTATGCAATACGAGCGCAATAAGCGTGCACGGGACGAGGGGCAAGGTAGGTCATGGTGGTAAGTCTGACAAGAATGCTAAAGTCATTTGGGCAAGCTCAAGATGACCTGCCAACGCTCGCAGCCAAAAATGCTCAGGAGATGGCTATCAGTCAAGATAGAGGGGTGACTGATAACAATGATCAAGCTGTCAGTCAGCGTTCTGTACTGACGCCGCCTGAGCGCAGCGAACGTATTTGTGATGCTTTGGCGCAAGTGAGTGATATCAGAACGCCGACACCTTTGACTGATCGCTATATATCCAATCGCGCTCAGATGCGCCCGACCAATAGACCGCCTTTTGAACCCGATACCTTGTGGTATCTCAAACATGGACGCTGCCCGATTATGACTGAGCTTGTTGATGTGGTCGATGAAGCCACCCTAAACGCCATGCCCATCGAGGCGGTTGCGATATTAGACCGTATCAATGGTAAGTTAAAACGCTATCGTGAGTGGAGCAGTGAGCTCAACGAACAGCAACAGCAGCATAATGAACGCCAATTTGTCATCGATAAGCTGGTGTCAGAGAGCATTCCAGAAGCCCTACATCATTATGAGCAATTACAGCGTTTTAGCCCGCACCGTACCAAAAACAATATGGTACAAGGAAAAATGACGGCAGGTGACATGCTGACGGATTTGTTTTTGGAAATTGATTATGAGCTTGATGAATTGTTAGATGAGCTGCATCAAACGGTGATGAATCGTTTGGCTTCAACGCACCGTTATGTCAAAAGCCGGACAAAAAGTTAATGGCTAATAGTTAATGGCTATTGATTGGCATTATAAAATTAACATAATTCAGAGCTGTGATTAAATTGGGGACACGCCCTAACATGGTTTTCACACAAGCGACGCAATGCATAACAATATAGGGCTTTAATAGAGCCTTATTTTTTTGTTTAATAATAACTATCTATCTTATTTAAAATAATAAGAAGGTTACCAAGCCATTTAGCCAAGCCATTTTATTCAACAATTAGGATAGTCTAATGACTCAAGTTACTGCGATGTTTGTCATGTTCATTTTATATGGAGTGTTACCAGTAGCTGGGTTATATCTGGGGTATCGTGGTATCAAAAAAATGACTGCGCCTAAAATGCTTGAGTACAAAGCGATGCCGCAATTGGGTTACATCCCAGAAAAAAGCTTGCCCGTTGAGGTTAAAACAGCACTCGACCAAATCAATGAAAAAGGGGAGAAGCTGCGGGTCATTTATGGCGATACCAATAATGATGGCAAGATAGACGATAAAGACACGGTCAATGAAACCTACATTATGATTCAAAACTTAATGGACAGGCATGTGCCACTTGCTGTGACTGACTATCGCCGCTTGCATGACCTAGATGTGGGCGATGGCGCGCGCGCTGACACGACCAAAATTAAGCACTCTAATGTGACTGGAAAAGAAGCGCTATTAGATGTATTACGTACCATTAATACTCAGTTTGATGATTTATTGAATGCCTCTTATCACCAAGATGGTCAAAAGCTGCTGGCGACCAACCGCTATCTACAAAAACGCTTTAATAATCCTGCTGCTACGACAGATATTGAAAAGCTCGATAGCAATGTTAGTAGTGTCAATAGTGCTAATATAGAAATTAAAGCGATTGAAAATCCAACTGGCGCAACTGGTAAAAATGTGAGCGCTGAGAATATTAAACTGTAAAGGCAAAGTGGTGTGATTAAACGATGAAGAGTAAGGGTATATGAGCATCTTAATAGGCATTGGCATTGTAACGACCGTTACCACCTTTTATTTGGGTAAAAAAGGCTGGCATGCGCTGCACAAAGCGGTCGGTATTTCGCCAGGTGTACTCACTTATCAGGATTATGATGCACCGTTGTCCTTGTCCAAACTCAGTTGGCAGCAACTAAACTTAAATAAAAAACACCTGAAAAATTTGTCAGAGCTACAGCTGCGCCAATTAAAACGTATCGATGAAAAAGTAACCTGCTATCAAGCGTATCAAAAATCACTACAAGCTCAGCATAAAACGCCTGCCGCAACCGAGCAACAGTTTGTATTGAATAAGATGTTGCACACTAGGCTGCCTGAAATGCTTGCCAGTCATCATCATCTAGCGAATATTAATATAAGCACTGACAATGCGGATAATGAAAAAAAGGCGGAAGCCAATCAGTTATTACAGCAGGTATTTAATAATATTGAGCAGCGTCTAGATAGATTATTAGAACAAATGGAAAGTCAGCAGTTGCAAGAGCTACGAGTAATGAAGAATTATATTAATAGCCACGATAGCTAAATATAAGTCGTCAGGTTGACAGCTACCTTTTATATTATTTCTATAAAAAAAGCTGCCAATGATGAATAATCATTGGCAGCTTTTTTGTGGTCTACTTTAAAGCGATAACTTTAAAACGATACCATTCACAAAAATTAGAGTAGCAAGGAAAACAAGTGCAAGTACTACACATTGTAGACTAAACGAGTTTGACGCAGCTAATCGTATTTTTTGGGTTTGGTATCACTTAACGCTTGTCGTTGCGGTCACGAGTGTTACGTGTACCACGGCTGGCAGGGCTAGCACTGCTTTTAGGCTTTGCACTGCTATTGCGAGTGTCGCTACCACTGCGGCTATCGCTACGACTGTCAGTAGCACGACGCGCTTTAAGAGGCTTGCTTCTGATACGCTCTTGCTTCTCTTTCGCTGCGCCATGCAGACCGGTACCATAACGAGGACGCAAGCTCACTAAATCGGTCAACGTATTGATGTCTTTTCTGTCGAGTTCTAAGAAACGACCAGTACGTAGCTCTTTTGGTAGGGCAATCGTGCCGTAGCGTGTGCGCAGTAGACGGCTTACTTTCAGGCCTTGTGATTCAAACAAGCGACGTACTTCACGGTTACGACCTTCTTTTAGTTGGACGTGATACCACTTATTGACGCCTTCACCACCGCCTTCTTTGATATCTTCAAACTTTGCAAGGCCATCTTCTAGCATGACGCCAGCCGTCAATGCACGGGCAATCTCAGGCGTGACTTCACCCAATACACGTACTGCGTACTCGCGAGTGACTTCACCAGACGGATGCATCAAGCGATGCGCCATCTCACCATCATTGGTAAACAATAATAGCCCAGTTGAATTGATGTCCAAGCGACCAACCATCACCCAGCGATCATGAGTCAGTTTTGGTAAACGCTCAAAAACGGTTGGACGGCCTTCTGGATCTTTAGCAGAGCAGACTTCGCCTTCAGGTTTGTAGTAAGCGATAACACGGCGACGCTTCTCGTTTTCAGAGGTGTATTTAATCTGACGACCATCAACGCGAATCTCGTCGCCTTGCTCGACGCGATCACCAATGGTCGCAGGTCCGTTATTAACAGTAACACGCCCTGATTTTATGACTTCTTCCATTTGACGACGTGAGCCAAGACCCATACGGGCGAGGGCTTTCTGTAATTTTTCATCTTTCATAATCATGTCCTTGAGTCGGTGGGTTTACATTTCTCAATGTAAAAAATTGGATTGACTATTCTACGCTATTTTGATGACTTTAGCACGCAAACCAGTATCTACAAACGGTATCAATTTATCGTTTTACATTAATAAAAGAAAGTTTGCTAAATTAAAAGAGATTTCTAAAATAAAAGTTGATTAGGGTGTTGTGAAACTAAGCTATTTGCACACAAATGCTTATATTTATATTTTTAATAAAACAGTAGTTTCTTTGAATATTATTAAGATCAGTTAAGCAGCATAACCAATACCAAATTTCTGTTTTCGGCAGCATAAACCCTAAAAAATACTGCTAACTCCTTTGAATATGTCTTTAAATTTAGATTTTTCTGTCTTTTTGTTTTTATCGATATGCGCTATACGTCATTTGTGAAAAGGGTTTACGTAAAATAAATCAACTAAGAAAATTGTTCTTACATCAATGTTTATAAATATTGCGTTATGTATAGTTTAGGTGTATATTCAATAAATACATCCTTTTTTATGAATATATTGATAGCAGCAAGGCACTTATTTTTGATTCACGAATATAAATATGAGTAACTGTTATGGTTTATAAATATTTCATTTCTGTACAAAAGCGCTCCTTAATAGTAAGTGCGTCTTGCCTATTGCTGACAGTATTGCTCAGCAGTTGCACAATAAATTCAGGACTTCAGTCTGGAAAATTACCCGAGTCAGGGACATTCACTGCAGAAAATGGTCTACAATTCTATATTCAACCTTTGAGTTTGGCTAATCTACCAGCTAAAGAAGCCGTCATCCTTGATCGAGATTTATATCATTTAGTAAAAACATCTGGGCGTGTCAGCTATGGCATTGCTAAAGGGGATGTTCTCAATATTATCCTGACCAATTATCCAGATATTAATGCCTCAACGTCTAGTCTGACCGTTGACCAGCAAGGGTTTATACAATTCCCCTTAATAGGGAGAGTCAAAGCCAGCGGTCTCAGTGTGCCGCAGTTCACCGCCACTTTGCAAAGTAAGCTCCAACGCTATCTCAAATACTCAGATCCTCAGGTCAAAATCATCAACTACCGTGGTAGTAAGTTTTTTGTGGATGGTGAGGTCAAGCAGTCTGGTGAGTTTGTTATCGCAGATGTGCCCATCTCAGTATATGGTGCTATTTCTATGGCGGGTGGTACGACTGATACGGGTGATTCAAACCATATCGTATTAAACCGTCAAGGCAAAAGTTACAAGCTTGGTATCCAATCATTGAATCAAATGGGGCTGTCTGCCAATCAAATATACTTACAAGACGGCGATGCTATTCATGTCAATAGCCAAAGCCGCAATAAGGTCTATGTATTGGGAGAATTTGGCAAAATTGAGCCCGTTGCTATTCCTGAGCAAGGGCTAAGCCTAGCGCATGTACTAGGTGAGTCAAATGGGTTGAATTCTAATACGGCCAACGCCGCCAAAGTATATATCGTTCGGGATAATCCTAAGTATCAATATACCAATATTTATTATGTCGACATGCAGAGCATCACAAGCTTTGCCTTGGCCAGTCGTTTTGACATGCAAGCCAATGACATTCTTTATGTTGATCCAACTGGCTTGGCGCGCTGGAATCGTATTATTAGCGCTATACTGCCTTCAACATCAGCAATCAATGTGATTTCAGGGATATAGGAGTCAGTCATGGGAGCGTTTGATCAGATCTTGGTTGTTTGTGTTGGCAATATATGCCGCAGCCCGATGGCCGCTGCCATATTAACGGCATATTACCCAGAAAAGCACATTGACTCTGCTGGTTTGTCAGCGCTCGTAGGTCACGCAGCTGATGCCAAAGCGGTTGCATTGATGGCCACTCATAATATAGACATCAGTGCTCATATCGCCAAGCAAATTGATGAAGCATTGGTCAGTCAGTCAGATTTAATTTTGACGATGACAACCAGCCAAACCAAATGGATTGAAAATCAGTGGCCGCACTGTCGCGGAAAAACCTTTCGAATTGGGCATTGGCTTGATAAAGATATTGCTGACCCTTATCAGCAGGATGACTCAGCATTTGAGAAGAGTAGACAAGATATTATCGATAGTCTTGAACAATGGACTGACAAGATTAGCGACGCGACATCGATTAGAGCGTTGAAGTTCAGCGAATGCTATTAAACGATCAACATTGAGCGATGAGTATATGGTTATGAATAATATGGATTCAAAAGACCTATCAACGTCTACGGGCGAAAAAAACAATGACGACATCGATTTAATGGCGCTGGTTTTAGTATTGTTACGCGGTTGGAAAATCATTGCTCTCATGGCGATATTGGGGCTTTTACTAGGGCTTTTGTATACCCGCTATGTGAATCCCATCTATAAATCAGATGCGCTGATACAGATTGAAGAAAATACTCAAGGAATAGAGGCGCTTGGCGAGAGTATCTCAGAGCTGGTTGGTGCAGAAGTCAGCAAAGCGGAGACAGAAGCAGAGCTGATAAGATCACGCATGATATTGGAGCCAGTGGTTGAGCTATTGCACCTGCGCATTAAGCTAACAGATCCCAATATTGGTCATCTTGATAGAATAAAAAGCAATCGTACTTACACGCAATTAAACACACCGGATGATGTGTCACTTGATACCGAAAATGGCATAGTAAAAGTCCGCCAATTTGATGTATCACCAGCGTACTTGAACCAATCTTTTACACTAACAAAATCTGCTACAGGGTTTGTTTTGAGCAATGGGTTTGATGAATTTAAAGGTCAGCTTGGTCAGGCGCATCAGTTCAAAGGGTTGGACGGTCAGATTAATATTACTGTCACAGAGTTACCTGCTGATGGTTACCCAATTAATATTAGTAAGCAGACGATAAAGGCTGCAACTGACGCTATCAACAGCGCCTTATCCGTTGAAGAAAAAGGTCAAAAAACGGGTATTATTCAGCTGTCGATGACGGGTCCTAACCAAGAGCAAATCACGACTATACTCAATCAGATCGTCCGATCTTACGTCGATCAAAACCAATCTCGCGGTTCTGAAGAAACGACCAAAACACTTGCCTTTATGGAAACGCAGATCCCTTTATTAAAAGAAAAATTAGAGACTTCTGAAGCACTGTTTAATGACTTTCGTAAAAAATATGGCACGATTGATGTGGGTAAAGAAGCCGAGTTGTTATTGAATGAGAAGTCCCGCATCGATGAGCAGCTCAATGAGCTTAAACTCAAAAAAGCAGACCTAACCACTTATTATACCGAAGAACATCCACTGGTCATCCAAATTAATGAACAGCTCAAAGTGCTCAATAATAGAACAAGAGAGATAGATAATACCATTGCAGGTCTACCTGAAATACAGCGAGAGTTCCTAAAGCTATCAGAAGATACGGCAATCAATCGAGAAATCTATCTAACGCTGCTCAAAAATTATGAGCAACTTAAAATCGTCAAGGCTGGTCAAATCGGCTATGCCCGTATTATCGATTCACCGACCAGTACCTTTAATGCCATTGCACCAAATAAACTACAAATCCTGATGCTGACCACATTGATAAGCATGATGTTTGGGGTGATGCTGGTGCTCTTGAAGAATCTTATTAGAAATGTCGTAAAAGATCCAGAGCATTTAGAGACCACTACGGGCATCCCTGTCATTGCAACGATTCCACGCTCACCCTTACTGTCGAGGTTGAGTAAAAAGAAGAATACCACCCCTCGCATGCTCGCTCATGTTGATCACAGTAGTTTGAGTTATGAGGCGATCAAAAGCTTAAGAACCAATTTGATGTTTGGTATGCCAATGGGAACAGCGGTCGGGCAGCCCGCGCAAGTCATATTGATTACTGGGGAGAGCCCTGGTGTCGGCAAGTCGTTTATCGCTGCCAATTTATCAGAGGTATTTGCCCAGCTCAACAAAAAAGTCTTGGTCATCGATGGTGACATGCGTTTAGGTGAGCTGCATAAAATGTTTAATATGAGCCAACATGATGGTCTTGCCGATTATTTGTTGCAGGATAAAAAGCATTTTTCTCCGATTGATGGTACTCGATCAGACAGTGAGGTTTCTAGCTTAGGGGTCGAAAGCTTTATTCATCCCACTGGTATGGAGTTGATTGATTTCATACCGCGCGGACGGCAGCCGCATAATCCCACCTCCTTATTGATGGGCGAAAAATTCAATCATTTGATGGCAGAATTAAAAACTCAATACGATTATATTGTCATCGACTCACCCCCGATATTGGCGGCGTCAGATGCTATGGTACTTGCGCAACATGCAGACAAAGTACTCATCGTTACGAAGTTTAATCATTCAATAGAAGGGCAACTGGTTTATGCGATCAAGCAAATGAATAAAGCCAATGTACAAGTAGATGGCATTATTCTCAATGATGTACAGCAGGGTCTTATGGATAAATATAGCTACCATTATCATTATGCCTATGGAGATAACCGCTAGTTTGCGTGGTTGTCGCTCATAAGCAAACCAACTTAATTGGGTGGATATTATGTTTATAAAAACAGAGTCAAACAATGCTTATCAATCGTCCAGTGGTTTTAATCAATGGTCGAAGCGTGTGGCTCTGTATTTATTGTCATTACCACGCCTGACGAAAAGCACCCTCTTATTTAGTATAGATTTTGCCATGTCGATCTTTTGCCTATTATTGGCATTGATGCTACGACAAGGATATGTGGCCTCTCATATCAGTCTTGCAGCGTTGGCTTTTTATGCATTCGTGCCGGTTGCTAGCTTATATCTTATTGGTTTTTATCGCAGCGCCTCTCGAGGGTTTTTTGATGCAGTGATGGGTCGTGTGCTGCAACTGTTTTTTTTACTTATTATTGTTTATCAAGTCATCATTTATTTGAGTCCATCAGCGACGATACCGCGCTCAGCCCCCGTTATATTTTTATTTCTATTTTTTATTTGGCTGTGGAATAGTAGGCTAATGATACGCGCGTTACTGAAACGTCTACAAGGTGCAGGTCAAAGCCGTCGTCCAGATGCCTGTTGTGACAACGTGATTATCTATGGTGCAGGAGAAGCTGGTAGAGAGTTGCTAGAAAGTTTGAGGCATTCTTATCAGTACAATGTGGTGGCATATATCGATGATGACCCGCAGCTTACTGGGGCTTATTTACATGGCAAACAAATATATGCAGCTCACGCGCTTCCGTGGTTGATAGAAAAACTCAATGTGGCGCAGGTGATTTTGGCCATGCCCTCTATGAGCCGTGGTCGTAAAAAACAGATTATGGACAGTCTGTCAGGTATCTCCGTTAAGATAAAAGACTTGCCAAGCTTACGTGAGCTTGCTGATGAGATAGTAACCGTCAGTCATATACGACCCGTTGACATACTAGATGTGCTCGAACGAGAAACGGTCGAACCTGTTGCGGAGTTGCTACAAAAAAACATCACGGGTAAAAACGTTCTCGTTACAGGGGCAGGTGGTTCAATCGGTAGTGAGCTGTGTCGGCAAATCATTAAAAATAAGCCTAAATGCTTAGTGCTATATGAACAGTCTGAGTATGCTTTATACACCATAGATCAAGAACTTAGTAACCTCAAAAAAGCGGATGCTGATTATCAAAATATTGAGATTATTAGCATTATCGGCAGTGTCAGTAACGAAAAAAAATTAATCAATATATTCGAAAAAAACCATATAAAAACGATTTATCACGCTGCAGCCTATAAGCATGTGCCTATTGTTGAGTCCAATCCCTTTGAGGGCACCATCAATAATACCAAAGGCACCTACCATTGTGGCCGTGCTGCGATACAGGCTCGCGTTGAGACTTTTGTGCTGATTTCTACTGACAAAGCTGTGCGACCTACCAATGTCATGGGGGCGTCCAAACGCTTGGCTGAGCTGGTCTGCCAAGGATTGAGCCAAAGTAATAGTCAGACTTGTTTTAGCATGGTGCGTTTTGGCAATGTTTTAGGGTCATCAGGCTCTGTGGTGCCGTTATTTACCAAACAGATTGAGCAAGGCGGTCCGATCACCATCACTCATCCAGACATCACACGCTATTTTATGACGATTCCAGAAGCGGCCAGTTTGGTTATTCAGGCAGGTGCGATGGCATTCGGTGGTGAAGTGTTTGTGCTTGATATGGGCGCACCCGTCAAAATTGTTGATCTGGCAAAACGTATGATTCGTTTGACAGGTTGTGAGCTAAAAGATGATAGTAATCCCAATGGCGATATCGAAATCGTATTTACTGGCTTGAGACCGGGTGAAAAGCTCTACGAGGAGTTAATCATTGGTGAAGACAATATCGAACCTACTTTTCATCCATTGATTATGCAAGCAATGGAGCACAGCTTTCCTTTACAAGATATCGAAAATATTTTATTTGAATTTGCAAAAAAAGCAAAGCAGCAGGATGTGGTCTGGCTGAAAACACAGTTTAAGTTTTTTGTCGAAGGTTACCGAGAAGGATCTGATAAAGATGGCGAGGTAGAGAAAGTAGATACCACACTGACAGATGAAATGGGTTAATAGAGAGAGGCGCGCTGTCATAAATTCCTTACAAGTTCTGTGAGTCACTAAATTGGACAATATGTCATGAGCTCTGGAGTATTTTCATCGATACAGAGCACAATAAACAGGTTGAAAACCAGTCACTTTGTGCGAGATGTGGTCATGGTCGGTGGCGGGATTGCTGCTGGACAGGCCATCGCCATGATTTTTATGCCATTTCTCACCAGACTGTACAGGCCTGAGGATTTCGGTATTGCTGCTGCCTTTACTGCTATCGTCAGCATTATTACGCCGATTGCCACTATGGGCTATGCAAATGCAATCGTGATGCCAGACAGTGACGAGGATGCTGCGGCAATTGCTCGATTGTCTATATTGCTCAGTGTGGTTATAGCTGTCCTCTCATTCATTGTTGTCTATGTCGGCAAGTTTCATTTGGCAAGTTGGATGGGTATGGAAAGCACGCCAAACATGCTATATCTCATACCATTAACGCTATTAGTCGGTGCTTTTCTTTCTGTCGCTGATCAGTCTGCTATTAGGGTGGGCTTATTTAAAGCGAAAGCTCGGGCTTATGTGGAAAGCAAGCTTGTGACAGATAGCAGTAAGCTGATAGGCGGTATGCTAGCACCTTCAGGGATGTTGCTTATTTTATTGACGATAGCAGGGCAGCTCACAAACTTTATCATGCAGATGCTTCGTGTACCTAGAGTAGGTGTATTAAATGTGCGTCATTGGTTTGGTACTAAGGGTGTTCGACATGCCGCCATATCGCAGCGTGATTTTGCGATATATCGTATGCCACAAAGTATCCTGAATGCGGCTTCAGTGGGGTTGCCAACTATCTTGTTAGCGTCATTATTTAGTGCCTCTTCTGCAGGGCAGTATTCGTTGGCTGTCCTTGTGCTCGGCGCGCCAGCGATGCTGTTAGGTCAGGCGGTTGGAGAGGTTTTCTATCCTAAAATTACGCGTGCCATCACAGCAAATTCATCTGAGGCTTATCAATTTTTATTAAAAGTGACGTTGATTTTATTGGTGGTAGGTATTGTGCCATTCGGTACAGTGTTCGTTTTTGGCGATTATCTTTTTTCTTTAGTATTCGGTGCAGAGTGGGCATTGGCAGGTAGTTATTCGCAGTGGTTGTCTATTTGGCTTTTGACCAGTTTAGTGTCTGGTGCTAGTACTGCGGCATTGCCAGCATTACGCTTACAGCGGTTCCTCTTGATTCGAGAAGTGTTTGCAGTGGTATTTCGTGCTGCAGCGCTGTATGTAGGTTTTTACGTTTTTGAGTCAGATATGATAGCCATTGCCCTTTTCTCATTTGTTGGGGTGTTGCTCAGTTTATCTATCATTTATGTCGCTTTTCGGCGTCTTGTTCATATCGATGAAGTGGAGCAGTAGGTATGTTTTTTGACTGCTTTGAATGTCACAAAGGATATTTATGAGAAGTCTCAACTTGAGAGGCTCACTATGATTTCAGTCATTATCGCTGCATTTAATGCCGCTGCTACTATTGATCGTTGTATTAATAGTATTGACGTTGCGAAAAAGAGTCACGACATTGAGCTGATAGTCATTGACGATGGTTCTAAAGATAATACTGCTAGCCTATTGCATAGCTGGTCAAATGCTAGGACATGGATTACGGTGAAATATCAAAAAAATGCAGGCGTGGCAGAGACTCGTAATACTGGGCTCGATATCGCAACCGGCAATTACATCGTTTTTATAGACGCGGATGACACCATTGATGATTGGTATTTTGATTTTGTCTTTGAACAAGCTGTAGATCGAGATGTCGAGATGTTGGCATTTGGTCATAAACGCATGATGCTGGATGGCTCTGTTATTGAGCGTCCTAATAGTGCGGCAGAATACTCACGGCAAGATATCGAAATGCTACAACTGAGAGTGACAGAGAATAGACATATATATTGGTACGCCTGTACCAAGGTGTATAGCAAAAATTTAATTGCAGAGCTGCGTTTCGATAGCGACGTCAAATTTGGTGAGGATGGTATTTTTAATATCGCATGTTTAAGCAAAGCGAATCGTTTATCGGTGCTGCCAGACTGTCCATACAACTACTATGAAAATGCGACCTCTATAACAAGCTCACAATATAAATCAGGGCTTTTGGAGTCCATTGAAGCGGACTATACAGCCAGAGTCAGGATACATGATTGGTCGATCAGTGCTACTGAGAAGCAAGTGCTATTATCGGACTTTGCTCGTAGTTATGTCGAGCATATGCTGCCATATTTACTTAATAATTTGGCGCATATTGATATAACAAAGCGTCGTGCAGAGCTGGTTAAAATACGCCAGTCTTTCGTTTATCAGAATTGTTTGCCGCATTATTATCAACGGCATCCAGCACGCGGCATTCGTGTATTGATTTTATGTTTTTCACGGCGTTGGTATGTTATGACGCTGGTTTTTCTTCAACTGTCTTGGTCTAAAGAAAAGGTGAAAAAATATGCTTAATATTGATTTGTTGCCTCAGCCTTTACGCAGTGATGAAAAAGGCCAAAAGCGCTGTTGTTTGCTGCAACAGACAACAGCTAACGGGCAAATGACTGAGAAGGCATTGTGGTTTGTATATCCAGCGAACTTGCCAATGCCAGAAGACGATGATTGTGATGCTTATTTACTGGCCACATTGTTGCCCGCGATGCAGATGCGAGCAGCCATTCATGTGCATGGTAGCGTGTCGCATGAGCTATTAGCCAACCTGACAGAGCTACAGTATGTTTGGAATAAGTGGTTACCAGAGCGTTATTTTTTGATTGATATAAAAGTGGATCGTATTAGAGAGAGCGACGTACAAGTAGATGGTGCGATTGCTGCATTTTCTGGTGGCGTTGATGCTCAGTTTACCGCTTATCGTCATGCGACAGGCAGAGCAGGATACGCCACACGAAATATTAAAGCAGGGGTTTTCGTGCATGGCTTTGACATACCGTTAGATGATACGGAAGGATTTGCTGGTGCGGCAAAAACAGCGACAAAAGTACTCGCAGATATCAATATCGATTTGGTCATTGTGAAAACAAATATTCGAGGACTTTGGGACATCAACTGGGAAGACTATCATGCTGCTGCTATTGCCTCAGTATTATGCGGCTTGAAACGATATGCAGGAATTGGGCTCATTGGTAGTGGTGATTCTTATGATGTATCAATTAGTCCTTGGGGCTCACACCCAATCACTGACCCGCTGCTAAGTTCTGGCGACTTTAGACTCATTCATGATGGTGCAGGCTTTAGTCGTTCAGAGAAGCTTCAAACTCTTTCAGCATGGCTATTGGGTATAGAGAATTTACGTGTCTGTTGGGCTGGAGATAAGCATGATAGTAACTGCGGTCGCTGTGAGAAATGTGTTAGGACGCGTCTCAACTTTTTGGTTGCAGGTATAGATAACCCTCAATGTTTTAGCGAGCCCATGGACTCATCACTTTTTAAATCAATGGCTCTAAAGGGCAGGGCTGTCAGCATAGATTGGAAGTTAATTCGTCATGAGATGATTAAAACGGGTAGAGGTCTTGAATGGCTGCCATACATTGAAAAAGCACTCAAACGTAAACCGCCTCCTAACTTGAATAGATTGTTTCCTGTTGGCTCAAGGCGTCGTATGTGGGTGAAGAAGCTGTTAATGAGAAACGAATAAGGGAGCATTAAAAATGAATATTGCTGCTATAAAAAAGCTCATTCCGCTCAGATTAAAAAAACACTTGGCCGCTTATATGGGGGCGAGAGGTTTACCGTTACCAACTGGTAAACGGTGCTTTATTTTTCTTGCTGCTGACTATGGCAATATTGGTGATATTGCTATTTCTCACGCGCAAAAGCAGTATTTGCAACGTGTGCTGACGGATTATGATGTTGTTAGTGTTGCTATCAGTCAAACCAGATTTGTGCTCAATTCAATTAAACAACAAATAAAAGAGACGGATATCGTCACTATCATCGGCGGCGGTAATATGGGTGGCACGTATCCTGATATTGAGGAGCTGCGCCAATTAGTCATCAAGTCATTTCCTGCCAATCGAATCGTTTGTTTTCCTCAGACACTAGATTGGAATGATTCTGCTCAGTCTAAACGTGCCTTGCAGCGTATTGTAAACGTTTACGCCAAGCATCCAGATATACATGTTTTTGCCAGAGAGTCGATAACATCGGAAAAACTCTTCGAGCTTTTTGCTGAGTACAGTAATGTGCATATTGGTCTCGTACCAGATATTGTGATGAGCGCGAATGCCACAGTGCTGGGTACGACAGATTGCTTAGCGCCTTCAGGTATTTTGCGCTGCTTACGAGATGACAAAGAAGCCGCATTATCAGCTGAGCAATACGCCATGATAGACAAAGCCTTAGCAGATACTGGCTATCAGATTGAAAAGACCGACACACATGCTGGTGGTTCGCAACTCGATGAGGCACATTGCACAAAATTACTGACGGACAAGCTTAGTCAATTCCGTGCTGCAAAATTGGTCGTGACTGACCGGCTGCATGGCATGATTTTATGTTTGCTATCGGGTACGCCGTGCTTGGTACTCCCGAACGCCAATCATAAGATAAGACAGACGCAGTTGGACTGGTTAGGCGGTCATCCAAGGCTGGTGTTTTTAGAATTAGAAGAGATTGCTGATATTGCAACATTCATCGATAGCCTTCTGTCCCTGCCTCACGGTACGATGGATGAGTCGCCAGTTGATATATCTGAGTATGATGACCTAAAAAAAGCGCTGGTAGCGATATGACGACTATCGAAACGCCATTAGTGAGTATCATCGTACCAGTGTATAACGTTGCGTCATATATCGATGCTTGCTTGGCATCCATCAAGCAGCAGACTTATCAGAATATTGAAATTATCGTTGTAGAAGATTGCTCCACTGATGATTCAAAACAAGCACTTGCGTCACATCTTATGGATGAACGCATCAAAGTCATTCAGCATCACAAAAACAGTGGTCTTTCTGCGGCACGTAATACTGGTATCAAATCTGCGATAGGCGAATACATGATGTTCGTTGATTCTGATGACATTATAGACTCTCGCTTGGTGGCAGCGTGTGTGGATTGTGCGCTCACCACGAATGCAGAGGTTGTAACATATGGTTTTACACCGTTCAAAGATGGCATCACAAAGACAGATCTGCCGTATCCCGCTAGAAATTTAGCATTTGAGGCAACCAAAATAGACGGCTCATATTTTAGCTTACCGCATTTTGCATGGCTCAAATTTATTAAATCTAGCGCAGTGCGGTCGGCCTCGTTACAGTTCCCAGTGGGTCTGTACTACGAAGACTGGCCTTTTCATTGGCATATTGGCTTAGCTACTAATATTAAGTATCACCTGCCCATTGATTTTTATCTATACAGACAGCGTGGCACGTCGATCACAGGGTCAACAGATAAAAAACTATTAGACCTTTTCGTTATCCACGCAGAAGTCATTAGTTTAGTAGAGGACTATCAAGCGGATGAGGTTAAAAAAACACTCGCCAATAAAATTAAACAAAGTCATTGGAGTATCCTTACTCGTATAGATAATGACTATTTAGCAGCTGCATTGGCACAAGCTAAAAAAGCAGATAAAACGTTACGACTAAAGGGTTATAAGAGCGATTTGACCGTAAGAAATATGATGATTAGTAATATAGTACGTATGCCGACGCAATTTGCCTTGCTGATGTTACAGGTGCTTCGTCAAGCGCTAGACAAAAGAGCAAGGGTTAAAGGTCAAGAGAAAACAGATTCAGAATAGTTTTGAAAAATACGTTTGGTTTTATGGCTTCTTAATAGGTAAAGAGATGACTATTCAGAGAGTGCTACACATCGTGGGAAAAATGGATCGGGCTGGGGCAGAGACCATGCTTATGAATCTATATCGTCATATAGATCATAGCCAGATTCAGTTTGATTTTATCACTTTTACCGACGAGGTCGGTGACTATGATGCTGAAATAATAGCGCTGGGCGGTAGGATTATACCGATTTTAGCGGATCATTCATTAGCGCGTATGTGGAAGCTTAAAAACTTCCTTAAACAACACCCTGACTATCAAATCGTTCATGCTCACATGCTATTAAACAATGCTTTTCATCTGCTGGCTGCTAAAGGTGCTGGCGTGCCGCATCGCATTTCACATTCTCATAGCACCAGTAATGGTAAAACCAATGTTGTTAAAAAAATACATGAACAGTGGGCGTTCATTACCAATCGTAAATTGGCCACGGATAAAATGAGTTGCGGTGAACAAGCAGCAAATTACCTATTTGGCAGCATAAAAGACGTGTGGCTATTGCCCAATGCTGTTGACATACAGCAGATGATGACAGTCGCTAACCAATCAAGACAGTATATCGGTAAAGAATTTGGCGATGAGGGGCTAAAAATCATCCAAGTTGGTCGTCTAAATGAGGTTAAAAACCATCAGTTTTCTTTAGAGATCGCTGAGCAGTTAAAAAAACGTCAAGTCGCTTTTACCTTATATATTGTTGGGCAAGGTTCATTGGATATGAGGCTCAGGCAACAAGTAGCAGATAACTCACTCCTAGATACGGTCAAGTTTTTGGGGATGCGTACGGATATCACAGAATTAATGGCCAGCGCCGACTATATGATTATGCCTTCGTTGCACGAGGGTTTCCCTGTCGTCTTGGTCGAGAGCCAAACAGTTGGGTTAAAGGCGTTGGTTTCTGACCAAGTATCGCCTGAAGTAGATTTAGGACTTGGATTAGTACAGTTTTTACCGATTCACTCAGCCAAGGATTGGGTTGATTGCTTATTAGCGCCTAAACAGCCAAAGCCCAATGAAAAAGACATAACCGCAGCGCTGAATTTATACGGATTTAGTGCTGCTACCAATGCGCAAATACTAATGCAAAAGTACTTGAATATGTGACAAAGTGGTTGCTTCTTATTTATAGTCGTTTCAAGGTAGTTTGGACGGAATGAGAAAAAAATCGAGGTGGCTAGGAAGGCTATAGTTATATAGGTACTGGACGGTACAAAAGATACTAGACGGTGTAAACCTGCCACCATATCCGATTTATATAAGATTGACGACATTTACGTTTATAGAGGGTTAAATGCTTCCATACCTGCTGGTTCTTAGCCTTGTTGTTTTTTGGATCGTACTGGAGAAAAAATCTCTCAATCGTACGTCTTTTTGGCTGCCGCTAATTATATTAACATTGTTTGCAGGCCTTCGTAGCCACCGAGTCGGTACGGATACAGGAAACTATACGAGAAATTTCAACAGTCAATTGAATGCCGAGTACTTTAGGTTCAACGAAGACATTGAGTTCGGTTATCAGTTATTAGAGTATGCGTTGTTACGTATGACCACTCATTATTTTTGGCTGCTTGTTATTACCAGTTTAATTATTGTCTATTGCTATCTTAGAGTGATTAAAAAATACAGCGTCAATTATTGGTTTTCCGTATTTTTATTTATTACGTTAGGCGTTTATGCTTTTTCTTTTAATGGACTGCGTCAAGGATTGGCAATGGCGATCTTTACCTTGACCATTCCTTATCTGTTGGAAAAACGATTTATTCCATACCTGCTGATTTGTGCAATTGCTTCATTGTTCCATGTAACCGCATTATTTATGATTCCATTTTATTTTATCGTTAATTTAAGAATAAAGCCCTTATATAAGATTTTGGCAACATTTTTAGGCTCGCTATTAGTGAGTGGGGTATTGGTCGCTTATATTTCTTCTACTAATGATAGATATGAGGGCTATGCGAAAGCATCCGATGAAGCAGGCGGGTTTTTAACACTTGGTTTTTATACAGCTATCATGATTTTAATCATCTTGGTCAGTTATCTTTATAAAATCAAAGACAAAGAGTTTCAAAAACTAATAACATTTTATGCATCAGGCGTGGTTTTTATCATACCGTTAGCGATGTTGGGAACCAGTCCTTCAGGTCCTCAAAGGCTGCTTGCGTATTTTACATGGACATTGGTTTTGATACTGCCTATGGTTTTAAAAAGAATTAATAATATTTATTTATATATAGCGAGTATCGTTATTTTTCTCATGTATTTTGTCTTGACGACATCGAGATTTAGTAACTTGAGTCCGTATATTATCAATCCGATATTTGAGGTTTTCTAATGAAAAATCAGACATATATATCTATTGGTATTCCCATTTATAATGCTGAAGCGTACTTAGAAGACGCTATCAAATCTATATTGGCTCAAACGCATGAGTTATGGGAGCTTATATTGATCGACGATGGCTCTACTGATGCGTCATTGGCCATCGCCAAGCGTTTTGAAGAGTCTGATCATAGAATAAAGGTCATTGCTGATGGTATAAATAAAAAACTGCCTGCTCGATTAAATCAGCTTATTGAAGAAGCGAACTATGATTATATAGCGCGCATGGATGCCGATGATCTCATTCATCCGGATAGACTGGCGATTCAATTAAGTTTTTTAGAAAAAAATCCAGATTATGATTTGGTTTCTACAGGTGTCGTGTCTATTGATAATTTTAATAAAGTTTATGGTTGTCGTCATGTCGATCAAATTTACACGGAATTTAAAGAAATAGCCGCGGCTTATCCTATTGTACATGCTGCTGTTTTGGCAAAAAAGAGTTGGTATGAACGAAATAAATATAATGAAAATTATCCAAGGTCTGAAGATTACGATTTGTGGTGTAGAGCTATCTCAAATCAAGATTTAAATTTAGCGGTACTGCCTGATTTATTATATTATTATAGAGAAGAAGGAAATTTATCACTATCTAAAATAACCAGATCATATAAAGACAGTTTTAAAACGTACTGTGAATATAAAGGAAACAGTTATTTGAGTGCTTTAAAGTTATCAGCGAAATTGACAATAGTTACTTTTTTAGATTCGATAGGATTATTACAAAAGATAGCCAACAAAAGAAATAAACTAACAATATCTGACACGCTAAGAAATCATCATCAGTCAGTGGTAAATAGTATTTGTGCTAAATAATATTATTTATAAAAGGTCACTGATAAAATAATATATAAAAAATACTGAGGTGCTGAAATGACATTGAAGATATGCTTTCTAATGACAGATGCGGTGTCATTTAATGTGCTATATCGCGATCAGCTTGAATATATTAGAGACCATGCGGATGTTGATATCACCTTAATCTGCGGTGGCGATAAACAGCAGTTAGATATTTTACGTGAGCGCAAAATAGGCAAGGTGATTAATTTAAATTTTCAGCGTAAGCCTTCTTTGTTTAAAGATGCTCAGTCACTCGCGCTTTTAACCCGCTATATGCTATCGAATCGTTTTGATGTGGTGGTTTATTTAACGCCTAAAGCCTTGTTATTAGGGAGTATCGCAAGTGCTGTTACATTGCAAAAGAGACGAATTGCTTTTAGCGTGGGTAGAGCCTATGAGAATTTCTCAGGTTTAAAAAAGAGGGTGTTTCAGGGTCTGGATATATTAAGTTTTGGCTTATCTCACGAGGTTTTATTTGTTTCTGAGTCTTTGCTCAGCGTATGCTTGGCAGAAAATATCCTCAAAAAAAGCAAGGCAACTGTCATTGATAATGGCTCATTTAACGGCATCGATACTGATTTGCTGCAACCTATGGCTCAGCTAGAAAAAGAGGCATTAAGAAAGAGGTACAAGATACCTGACAATACCTTTGTGATTTGCGTGGTAGGACGAGTTTGTGATGATAAAGGCTTCAAAGATATTGAGTATATATCCGAAAAACTAAGAGAAGAAAACGTCTACTTTATGTTCATAGGAGACTGTGAAGACGACGTAGGAAAAGTAGTCGTTGAAAAAGTTGTCAAAGATAATAGAGGTGTATATATACCAGCCAACCCAAATGTGCACGAGGTTTTTCAGTGTGCTGATTTACATTTATTTTTGAGCTATCGTGAAGGGTTTGGCAGTGTTGCTATTGAAGCAGCAAGTTGCGCCGTTCCAACTTTTGCCTATGATGTCGTTGGTGTAAAGGATAGTGTCAAAGAAGGTATCAGTGGTCAAAAATTCAATTTTAAGGATATGTCGTCTGTCGCCGAAGCAATCCGCGATGCCACTACTGATAAGGAATTTGAAAAGAGATATCCTGATGCAAGAGACTGGGCCATTGCAAATTTTGAACGCAAGCAATTGTGGCAAAGTTATTTAAGTTTTTATTTACGCAGTAGGGATGACCGCGTAAACGACAAAAGGCGGGCTGCAAAATGATAAAGCGACTATTTGACATCACGGTGGCCACGACGGCCTTGGTAATACTATCTCCTGTTTATGCTATTACGGCTTATAAAGTCAAAAAAAATTTAGGCTCACCAGTGATATTTAAACAAACTCGCCCTGGTCTAAATGGCAAGCCGTTTGAGATGATTAAGTTTCGCTCGATGAAAGATGCTATCGATACAGAGGGTAATCCTTTAGAGGATGATGAGCGTTTGACAGTATTTGGTAAGACCTTGCGTAATAGCAGTCTCGATGAGCTGCCTGAACTATGGAATGTGATTAAAGGCGATATGAGTTTGGTGGGGCCGCGACCACTATTGATGGAATATCTGCCCCTATATAATGATGAGCAAGCGCGTCGCCACCGTGTACGTCCGGGTATTACGGGATACGCACAAGTTAATGGTCGCAATGCGATTGGTTGGCATGAAAAATTTACGCTCGATACATGGTATGTCGATCATCAGTCATTATGGTTAGACATTATGATCTTGGTTAAAACAGTAAAAAAAGTCATTATCAAAGATGGTATTAGTGCTGATGGTGAAGCGACCATGAGTAAATTCACAGGTAATAGCGTCGATAAAAACACGCTTTGATGAGGAACGCATGCTAAATACTCCTTTTTCACCTTGGCCTAGTTTTACTCAGCAAGAAGCGGATGCGGTCAGTCAAGTATTGTTATCCAACAAGGTCAATTATTGGACAGGGCAAGAATGCCGTCAGTTTGAAGAGGAATTCGCTGATTGGGCGGGTAGCAAATACGCGATTGCATTGGGCAACGGAACTTTGGCATTGGACGCGGCATTGCAGGCACTTGGTATAGGTGTGGGTGATGAAGTTATCGTGACGCCGCGTACTTTTATTGCCAGTATCTCCTCAGTGGTTAATGCAGGCGCGACGCCCATTTTTGCGGATGTTGATGAGGCGACAGGGAATATCACTCCAGAGTCGATAGCGGCGGTATTGACGGACAAAACCAAAGGCATCGTCTGTGTACATTTGGCAGGTTGGCCCTGTGATATGGATGGCATTATGGCACTGGCAGATCAGCATCATTTATATGTCATTGAAGACTGTGCACAAGCGCATGGTGCACGCTACAAAGGTCGTAGCGTTGGCAGTATCGGTCATATTGGCGCGTGGAGTTTTTGCCAAGATAAGATCATGACCACAGGCGGCGAGGGCGGCATGGTCACCACCGATGACGAGCAGCTATGGCGAAAAATGTGGGCGTATAAAGATCATGGCAAAAGCTATGCGGCGGTCTATGAGACCGAGCAGCTGCCCGGCTATAATTGGCTACATGAGAGCTTTGGCACCAACTGGCGCATGACCGAGATTCAGGGCGTGATTGGCCGTATTCAATTGGCACATATGAGTGACTGGATAGCGAAGCGCAGTGCTAATGCTCAAGCGATATTAGAGGCATGTGCTAAATGGGAAGAAAAAGGCTATCTATCGGTGCCGACATTAGAGCAAGATTATCAGTTTCCAAACTCTACCCATGCCTATTATAAATTGTATGTTTATGTGCAACCAAATAACCTAGCTGAGGGTTGGACGCGTGATCGCATCATTGAAGAAATAAATGCGTCAGGCGTGCCTTGCTATTCAGGGTCTGCCTCAGAGGTATATTTAGAAAAAGCATTCGATGATACAGGCTTGCGTCCAGAAAACAGACTGCCAATAGCAAAACAGTTGGGAGAGACTAGCTTAATGTTTTTGGTTCATCCTACCTTAACCACTGCCGAAATCGCGCAAACGATAGATGCAATCGATCGCGTGTTTGCTTCAATGATTCAGTAATATGAGAATATCGCTTATTAAGGCGTGTTGATTATTTATAAGTAGTTGCAGCTATTGGCTTTTATTTTTGATTGGACTTTCTTATAAAACGGTAAAGGTTGTCAAGGTTGCATCGGTAATGACATGATATTGCTGGATTGGCGAGTGATAGAAATTTATAAGTATCCAAGTCTTATCTCACGCTAGGATTTTTTAGCCCAGACAGGTACAATATCAGTCTTAATCATACATTGATCAAGCATAAGACAGGCATGCAAATAGTTGCGGGCGCTGTCTTTCTTTTTTTTATCGCACCCTCTATTGGAGTTACTATGTCAACTGCCCAAGGATCTGCTACCGTTTTGGACGGTAAAGCACTTGCTAAACAAATAGAACAGCAACTGAGTACGCGTGTAGACGCTATCAAGAATAAAACAGGACGCACCCCAAGCTTAGCGACGATATTGGTCGGCGACGATCCCGCTTCTGCGACTTATGTACGTATGAAAGGTAATGCTTGTAAACGTGTCGGCATGGATTCTATACGCGTTGAAATGCCAAGTGCGACAACCACTGAAGAGCTGATAGCGAAAATAGATGAGCTCAATAGCAATCCAGACGTTCATGGTATCTTGCTACAACATCCAGTGCCTGCACATATCGATGAGCGTGCTTGCTTTGAGCAGATTGACTTGGCAAAAGACGTCGATGGTGTGACCTGCCTTGGCTTTGGTCGTATGGCGATGCAGCAGAGCGCTTATGGTTCATGTACCCCGCAAGGCATCATGCATTTACTAGAGCATCATAATATTGAGCTGGCTGGCAAAGAAGCCGTGGTCGTAGGCCGCAGTGCAATTTTAGGTAAACCAATGGCAATGATGCTATTAAATGCCAACTGTACTGTGACGATTTGCCATTCAAGAACGCAGGATTTAGAGTCCCATATTAAGCGTGCGGATATCGTGGTTGGGGCAGTGGGCGTGCCTGAACTGATCAAAGCTAATTTGATCAAAGCGGGCGCTGTGGTTATCGATGCAGGCTTTCATCCAACGGATAATGGCGGCGTCGGTGACATTGAGTTGCAAGGTGTTGAAAACATCGCCAGTGCTTATACGCCTGTACCGGGCGGCGTGGGTCCAATGACCATTAATACCCTCATTCGCCAAACCGTTGATGCTGCTGAAAAATCTGCCGGTTTGAATATCGGCTAAAAAGAGAGTCATACGAATACTGATTGCCGATAAATAAGGGGCCTGAGGTAATATGTACTCAGGCTAAATCAACCACATCTCAGTTGATAGGACCTAAACATGGCTAAAAAAAACGTAGGTGTTCATGAGCGACTACAAGGTATCGGTAGAGAGTTTGTCGATGTCTGTCATTACGTTATTTTATTTCTAATCAGTGTGGTTGTCGTTTGGACCGCTGGCAAAGAGTTCGTTGGTATTGTTCAAAAAGGCTCAGCGGATTTAAAAGACATATTGATGTTGTTTATTTACCTTGAGCTGCTGGCTATGATAGGTATTTATTTTAAAACACACCGTCTGCCGGTACAGTTTTTAATATTTATCGCGATTACTGCTTTGTCACGACATTTGGTGGTTGATGTACAGGCAGTCTCAGACTATTTCCATTTATGGCTGCTGGCGACAATTTCTGTGGCCATTATGCTATTGAGCGGTTCTATCGTAGTATTAACTTGGACAGCAAAAACGTTTGGCCGTCCAGAGGACAATCTAGATAAACAGCATGCAAACTTAACGATTAAAGCGCTGTTACCTGATAATGCTCAAGCGCCTGATAGTCATACCAAGCATCGCCGTGAATAACTATTAAATAGCAGCATAAAAAAGGGTTACCACTGGTAGCCCTTTTTTGCCTTCTTAACTCTCACATTTTATTGTTTGAGCGTTAAATGCCTTTTAAGAAGGTCATTAATGTTTGTTTTTGCGTGGCGGATAACTGTGTAAAGCGCGTCTTTGTACCTTCTGCTTCACCACCATGCCAGAGTATCGCTTCAGTCAAGCTGCTGGCACGACCATCATGCAAAAACCGCGCTTCTGGATCACGTGCCACAATGCCAATTCTCCACAATGGTGGCGTACGCCACTCAAAGCTTTCTGCATTTTTCTCTTTCACGCTGTCATCTAGTCCAGCGCCCATATCATGCAGTAATAAATCAGTATAAGGATAAATGTTTTGCTGTGATAGGAGCGGGAAGCGCTCACTACTGCCTGTTTTTTGCTTGGGTGTGTGACAGCCAGCACAGCCGACTTGTGCAAACAGTTGCGCTCCTTTATTAAAATCTGATAAATCGTCTATTCGCCTTTCAGGTACGGCAAGGGCGGTCATAAAATCGGTCACGGCGTCTAGACTGCTGTCTGAAACTTCTGGAGAGCCGCCATTCGCTGCTGTCCAGCAAATAGGCTGATTTACTGTACAGTTAGGATCCATAAATACCGAGGTGGTCAAACCCATATCTTGCGACATTGCATTGGCGTTTTGGGTACGCAGGCTTGAGTTAATCGCCTTCCATCCAAAGCGGCCAATGCGCTGCTGTTTGCCATCTTGTACCCAATGTACGCGGCCACTGATACCGTCTTGATTGTTATCATCAGGGTCAGCTGCCGCAATGATATGCGCTTCAGGAATGAGGTCGAGCAAGCCCATGCCGACCAATTGCGGTGAGATACGTCCGCTAATTGCTGTATTTCCTAAGGGTTGATTAGGGTCAGTTGGAGTAAAGCTAAACTGTATGCCAGCAGGTTTATCATTTTGACTGGGCATTGCTGCGTAGCGCATGCTCCCTTCGGGATTGATACTTGTGGCAATACTTTGATGCTGCATTTGTTCACCATAATAAGCATGTGCCAAGCCCTGCTTATCACCCAACCGGAATAAAATCGCATCACTCAGCTGACCATTGGCTGCATAAATGGGTTTGCGACCTTCAGCGCTATGACATTGGGTACAGGCATTGGCATTTAACAGTGGCCCCACACCATCGAACAGTACGCGACCCTCATTTGCTGGTGTCCACTCTGTGATAAATAACTCACGTCCAGGTGATACCCCGCCTAAAGCGCTGCTCGGTAGATTGGGCATAATTTGCAAAAAAGGCTGTGATCCACTGGCGGCAATCGTAGCACTGCCACCTGCTGGCTGCCAGTTGGTATCGATTTCTGGAGTGTCAGGAATAGTGGGTGGGTTGGGTGCATTAGTATTGCCATCATTACTGGAATTATTTGAATCATCTGAGCCACCACAAGCAGTGAGCAGCAGCGCGATACTTACACTGAGTAGTGTGTTACGTATGATGGGAGGTAATGTATACAATGAAGAATTTGATATGGTTGACGAGTTTGATCGTAAAAACATGGGCTGACCTGAAATGGCTAAAATATAAGGGGTTAGGGTGTACCCTCATCGTCAGCCTATTTAGAGGGCTGTCGATTTAATTGAGGATATCCTGAGGATTATGCGATAAGCTACCGCGTAATAGTTAGGCGTATTGACTCAAACAAGCAGCATAAACGAGGCTGCTTGTTTGAGAATTTTATGACAGGAAATTCAACCAACTATGCACTGTTCGCTTCGTCATACTTAAAACACTTATAGCTGACTAGGTAAAGCAACTGGGATAGGGTTGTTATACATCCAAATATGAGTGGTGTCTTTGTTGCCGAGTGAGCCTTCAAAGCTCCAGCCCCACGTAAATAAATGACCAGCTTTCAGCGTATTATTGTCTTGGTCAAACGATTTTTCATGAGCAACCAGATGCATGGCGCCCATGGCCATATTATCGATATTCTTTAGATTCGGCAGCTTATTGGTTGGTTCATCTAGGTCGTTGTAAATGGTCTTGCCTGCGCCATTTGTCTCCCCAAACATGCCCCATGCATAGAGAATACCATCCGTTGTTGATGAGCCATTATTAGTGGCGACATTGTCCAGTAACGCATAGCTGGCATTGCCATTGGCATAGACGCGGCGAACTTTTTTATCTGTAAACCAAGGTAGTTTGGTCGGTGAGGTAATGACATCTGCCCATGCCTTTTCGCTGCCATTAAATGTCTCACCATTGTAGCCCAATTGACTAGTGGCATTTAACCCCCAACCATACACTGCGTCTTTATTGGTCAATGCTAAGATATGATCTTTGCCAGCCGTCAATTGGGTCACTTTTTCTACATCTATAGCGGGTTGGTCGTCAGCTTTTTGAGTGGCGTCATCTGTCTTAGCAGTAATGGCGTTATTAATCGTTTCATTAATGACATGAATACGTACAGGGGTTGTATTGACGTTGATACAGTTGGTTGTAGTGTTACAGACTTTGCCTTTGCCAAGGTTGGCGTAAGCATCGCTGCCCCAACCCCAAACCTGACCTTTGTCATCTAAGGCATAAGAGCTATTGCCACTGACAACCACCTGCACGATATGTCCTGCCTCTGTGGCTGCTGTAAAGTCAACTTTGACAGGGGTGCTGCTATCGGTGCTGGTATTATTACCAAGTTGACCATACCCATTGGCACCAAAGGCCCAAACCGTACCCTCTTCGGTCAATACCAAGTTATGGCTATAGCCGGGTGCGACCATGACGGCGTTTTCGATACCTTCGATCGTGCTGATATCCAAACGGCAGTCTGCAGTCTTGCTACAGTCATTACGACCCCCATCACCGCGACCCAGCTGCCCGTATTTGTCTTCACCCCAACTATAAACTTGACCATTTTGAGCAATAGCGAGTGAATGATTTTGATTAAAGCCAATAGATAGCAAATCTTTTGGTGCGCTGTTCATTAGCATCGGCGTGTCTGGATGTCCCATAATATCGCTGATTTTTGTGGTCAGACCGAGTCCTGTCTGACCATAGTTGTTGCGACCCCAACCATATAGCTGACCATCACGCAGGGCAGCGGTATGCGAACCACCTGCGGCAATCGTATCGCCTACGTAGATGGTCTTGGTTGAGCGCATGATATTACCGGCATTGTCTGTGGCTTCTAAGACAAGGGTATTGCTACCTAGCGTTAATAAAATACGATCATCAAAATAACCATCAGCATCTAGCGTTAGCGCTTGGGCTAATTCGTTATTATGCATATAAGTCAATGATTTGACGCCGCTGCTATCTTGTACTTGTCCTGAGACAAATACCGCTGCAACCGCGCTATAGCCATCAGTAAAGTTGCTATCAGTGGTTAGTAGTGGCGGTGTCCCATCTATGATAGCAGTGGCTGTGTCGGAATCACTGCCACAAGCAGTAAGAATCAAGGCTGCGGTAACGACCGCGACAGCTTGAGTAAGACGGGATAAACGCATAAAAACCTCGATAGATGCAAATTGACAATATGTCAGTATGCCAGCCGTAAAATAACAAAACCGTCCCATACAAATCCGACGGTTGTAGGGTTTGTGCTATTGACTGAGTCAATCGTATATGATGGCATTGGAATAATAGAAATGGCGGCAAGAGTTTAGCAATAATAAATGTGAATAGTATTACAAATAAGAATTATTATCAATAATAAAGTGGAAAAACAGCACCATGAAGGATGCTGTTTTTAAAAGCTGAACGCTAACTATCAATGAAACATCAACTATAAATTTTAGTTATAACCATTTAAGCCTTTTAAAATTGTAATATAAATAGCCACATAATGATCCAATGATGAGCATGATGACAAAGTAGGAATATTGCCAATGCAGCTCGGGCATGAAATCAAAGTTCATCCCATAGATACCTGCAATGGCCGTCGGTACAGCTAGAATACCTGCCCAAGCAGCAAGCTTACGCACCACCTCGTTCTGTCCCATATTAACCATGGCCATATAGGTATTCATGACCACACTCAGCATCTCATTCAGACCATTAATGGCGTCTAATGAGTGTAGCAAATGGTCATTGACGTCGCGAAAGTAGGGCTTAGCGGCCTGAGAAAACCCAGAGACCATCTCACTTTTTTTATGATTGATAAAAAAACTACAGATATCCTGTACTGGTAAAATAATCGCCCGCATATGTACGAGTTGCGATTTGAGCTCATAAAGGTTTTTTAATGTACCTTTATCAAACTCATAGGTAAACACGTAACGTTCTTGCTCACGCAAATAGCGACCTAAACGATCGGTAATCGGCATATAATTATCCACGATAAAATCGAGAATAGCATGCAGTACAAATATCGGCCCCATACGCAGCTTTTCAGGGCGACGATGACAATGCTCACGGACAGGTGCGTAGGAGTTTGATGGACCATTACGGATGGTAATCAGGTAGTTTTTGCCCATAAATATCGCGGTGGTGCCATAGCGAATGACATTGTCCTCAAGCTTAGCGGTACGCAATACCACAAACACCATGTCATTGTCGTAGTTCTCGACTTTGGCACGCTGGTGATCGGCGAAAGCATCTTCGATTGCCAGTTCATGTAGCCCAAAGGCTTCTTTGACTTTGACCATGGTTTCTAGGCTTGGATCATAGAGACCAAGCCAAATAAACTGACCATTATTATTTAATGCACGACTAACATCGTTTAGCGCCAATTTATCGAGATTTTCACCCGTTTTACGTGAGTAAGCATAGCAATTGACGACTTCATCGGCACTCGACAAGTCAATATCTTCATAGCGTTCAGAGTCAGGATCGTAGACCGTCATGGTCTCGATGGTGTCCTCAGTGGTGGTATCAGCATCGCCATAGATATAGCTGTCATCATTGTCTAGATAGAGATGTTCATCATTCATATCGGCGTAAATACGATTGATATTAGAGTTAGGTGCAATACGCGCGGTTTTTTTGATCAACTGGTCGTTATTGTTTTCCATACACCCTCCCTTTATAAAGTAAAAAACGTGTCACAATCAGAACTTATAATGATTGTTGTTAATAATGATCGTTATTAAAGGGCGTAACTTTTCAAAGTATCAATATCGACCAAGCTCAATAAGCTTTCGTGGCAAGCTTCTAGTTTGATTTGCGGGGCAATATCAAAGTCCAAAGCTTCAACCCAGCGTAACGCACAAATGCACCAATAATCACCAGGCTTGAGGCCAGAAAATCCATACTCAGGTAGCGGCGTAATCAAATCATTGCCGCGACTGGCAGAAAAGTTCAAAAACTCGCTGGTCATCTTGGCGCATACGGTGTGTTGACCAACGTCATGGTTGCCAGTATGACAAAAGCCGTTGCGGTAATAACCGGTAATAGGGTCAAAGCAGCAGCTGGCAAGTGCCGTACCTAAGACATTGGCTTGATTGTTGGTAGGGTTTGGGTGGTAATCAGATGACATAAGGCTTCCGAGATAAAAATATGGCTTAGTGTACCATGAGTCGGTATCGAAGGCGTTGTTCTCACTTTGCTCATTATTTTCTTTATGATATAAAATGATGGTAACCATTTTTGAGTCAACGATTACTTATATAGTCTACAGATAACCTTCATAGATTAAGTGCTGATAAGACGTAATTAGATAGTAATTGTGGCTAATTGTCACTAGGCGAACCTTGGCTGCTATGCTAAACTAAAGCATAAAGTGCCTTGATTATTTAACGCCGTTTATTAGCGCATAAAGATACTCGTCTTATCATTCTAAATTATACTTATTACTCACCCTTTTGCGGCTACCTAGTTTGTTTATAAATAATTGGGTCAATGATGTTGCGCGTTAAAAATAAAAATGCATGGCGTCAATGCAATTGTAAATATAACCTTTAAGTACCGCATCAGTACCGCGTTTTTGGTAAGCGATACGCCAAACAAGGATTTATTGTGTCTGTCAGTTCTGATTCTGCAAAACTTGCCCAGTTAAATACGACTAATGAAGCGGCGGCTCAGCCTGCTGAAAACACTGCTACCTCTACTAGCATGCCATATTTGAACAACCTTGCCAGCGACGTTGCCAATAGCTGGTTGCTGCCTGATGGGGTGGTGGATGTGCTGTTCGAAGATGCGCGTAAGCAAGAAGTGCTTAGGTATCAGCTGACTCAACAACTTATTGCTCATGGTTATCAGTTGGTCAATCCACCAATGATTGAATTTACTGAGTCATTGTTGAGTGGTGCCTCAGAAGATTTAAAGCGTCAAACTTTCAAGATTATCGATCAGCTAACGGGTCGCTTGATGGGTCTGCGTGCGGATATTACCCCGCAGATTTTGCGTATTGATGCGCATTGGGGCGGTACAGGTATTGCACGTTATTGTTATGCGGGCGATGTGATTCATACCTTGCCATCAGGGTTGTTTGGCTCACGTACGCCTTTGCAGCTCGGCGCTGAAATATTTGGCTGTGCATCACTTGCCGCAGATATTGAGCTGATAGATGTGTTGTTTGGCATGATAAATAAGCTAAATATGAGTGCGACGCTGCATATAGACTTGGGTCACGTGGCGATATTTAAGCGTCTGGCAGAGTTGGCAGAGTTGTCTGATAATGACACTGAGCAACTCATGCATTTATATGCCAATAAAAATCTACCAGAGCTAAAGCGTGTCTGCCAGTTATTATCAATGGGTGATGATTTTTATGCTTTGGCACGTTTTGGTCATGATATTACCAATCTATTGGCGAGATTGTCAGAGACTGCACAGAAGGACACGCAAGTCGCGACTGCTATCAATGAATTACAACGCTTAAAAACACATCTACAAGACCAGTGGCAATGCCCTGTGAGTATCGATGTGACGGAATTATCAGGCTATCATTACCACACGGGTATTGTGTTCAACGGCTATATCAATAGTGAGACGCAACCTCTGGTACGTGGCGGTCGTTTCGATGGTATGCAAAGCGGCAACCAGTTAGCAATCAATCAGCCACGTGAAGCCACGGGCTTTAGTATGGATGTCAGTCGTTTGCTTGCACACACGCAGCTTGAGACGCCAATCATCGTATTGGTCGACTATGAAGCATTGAGCAGTGCGAACCAAGAACAGAGACAGATACTGCTACAGCAGGTTGATAGTTTACGTGAACAAGGCTATCGCGTCACCATGCCATTGAATGCAGAAGATCGTCCCTCTGATATGACGCATCTTTTGAGCTTTAAAGATAATCATTGGCAGTTACAGAGTATTTAAGCATTAATTTTTAATATTAATAGTATTACCATTTTTTAACGTCTTTAAAATCAAGATAACGAAAGTTATCACAGGTTTTAAAACGTTATTGCAAACACCTCAATACATAAAGGTAAGGATTGATCATGGGTAAGAATGTCGTAGTTTTGGGTAGCCAATGGGGCGATGAAGGTAAAGGTAAAATCGTCGATTTACTAACCGAAAAAGCTTCAGCAGTTGCACGTTTTCAAGGCGGACATAACGCTGGTCACACGCTAGTTGTCGATGGCAAAACCACCATCCTACATTTAATCCCATCAGGTATTTTACGTGAAGGCGTTACCTGCTTCATCGGTAATGGCGTGGTGCTAGCACCTGACGCATTATTAAAAGAGATGAAAGAGCTAGAAGACAACAACGTACCTGTACGTGAGCGTCTGCGTATCTCTCCAAACTGCCCACTTATCATGCCGTATCATGTGGCACTTGACCAAGCACGTGAAGCCAAACGCGGTACTGGCAAAATCGGTACGACGGGTCGCGGTATTGGACCTGCTTATGAAGATAAAGTAGCCCGCCGTGCCATCAAGCTTGCTGACTTGTTCCGTGATGATTTAGAAGAAAAACTACGCAACTTAATTGAATATCATAACTTCCAACTGACGCAGTATTACAAAGTTGAAGCGATTGACTTTGATGAGACACTTAAGCTTTGCCAAGAGTGGAAAGAAGAGATTAAAGGCATGGTTACTGATGTGACCGAAGACCTTAATCAATTGCGTTTGGCTGGCAAGAACCTGATGTTTGAAGGCGCGCAAGGTACATTGCTTGATATCGATCATGGTACATATCCGTTTGTGACCAGCTCAAGCGTAACCGCTGGCGGCGTATCGACTGGTACAGGTATCGGTCCATTGTACTTAGATTACGTACTTGGTATTACTAAAGCTTATACTACCCGTGTCGGTAGTGGTCCATTCCCAACTGAACTATTTGATGATGTTGGTGCGCATTTGGCTAAAGTCGGTCATGAGTTTGGTGCGACCACTGGTCGTGCGCGTCGCTGTGGTTGGTTCGATGCTGAAGCATTACGCCGTGCCGTGGTACTGAACTCTATGTCAGGTATCTGCTTAACTAAGCTTGACGTATTAGATGGTCTTGAAGAGTTACTAATTGGTGTGGGTTATAACTTGCCTGAAACTGAATGTGCAGGTGCACATGATGCTGAATTCTATGAGTCAGTCACGCCTAAGTATGAGACGATGCAAGGGTGGAGTGAGTCAACCGTTGGTATCACTAACTATGATGAACTTCCAGAAAATGCGAAAAAATATATCAAACGTATCGAAGCGTTGATTGGTTGCCCAGTTGATATTATCTCAACCGGTCCTGACCGTGAAGAAACAATCGTATTGCGCGATCCATACGACGCTTAGTTTTTACTATAAAGTTGCTTAAATCGCTTTTAGTATTAATAAAAAATCCCAGTGCTGAGCATTGGGATTTTTTTTATGAGTATTATCTTGTGAGTAATGTCTTATCATTTTTTATTATGCTAACTATTATTAATGCCAAGTGATAAAAAGTGTTAATCACTATTAATTTCTAACGATAAAAAATCAAGATATCTAGTCATTGAATAAATTGAGATAAGAAAAAATAGTATAAAAAAGAGAATTGCTAACATTATTCTGGTTTAATTGGTATATTATGTCATAAATGAATGTAACTTTATCAATATATAAAAAGGAAAACGTGATGAAAGCGACTATTATCAAGCACTCTATAGGTAAAACAGCTTTAGCACTGCTAACGTCTGCGGCTTTTATGTTTCCTATGCTGTCATGGGGCGCGCAAAACTGTGATAAACCCAACAATGATTTTGATGATTTATATTGCTTAACGAAAGTATATTTAGAAGCGGATAAAGAGCTGAATAATTCTTATGCAAAATTGGCTAAGCAGTTAAATAGCCAGCAAAAATCCAAACTCAAACGTGGACAATTGGCGTGGATACGCGAGCGTAATGACCAATGTAGTTATAATAATGAGGAAGGATTTTTTGTCAACATGGGCTGTGCGACTCGGGTGACAACTGAGCGAGTGAACTTCTTAAATGATCGTGTTCGTGAATGTAGCGCTGGCAGTTGTCGCGACAGCCGCTTAGGCGAGTAGTTGTTTTTTAGTATTGCTTGAAAGCAGTGACCTTCATAGCTGCGTATTAACAAAAATCCCTTAGCATTATATGCTGAGGGATTTTTGTTGGTAACACTACATAGAGTTTTCGCTAAGTTAGTTTTATGCTCATTAATGACAAAGATAGTTAGCGATGAGATACGTAGAGCAAGAATCTGCTATTGATGAATGCTCACTTTGTCTTAAGATACGCTGAGGTAATAAATTTACTTTTATGCAAGGTGCGGTCATAAATTAACTCTATCATTTATAGCGCTAATCATTATAATAGGCAGCAATCCTGTGTTGGCGCTCATATTATCGCATTGATAGACCATGAGTTATTTAAATATGCCTAAGTCAACATTGCGGCCAAAGATAAAACAAAGTATTTACCATCTCATTTTTATCGAATTTATTATTTATTAGGAGCTTTTCATGGCTAACGAACGTACTTTATCTATCATCAAACCTGACGCAGTAGCTGGCAACAACATCGGCGCTATCTACGATCGTTTTGAAAAATCAGGTCTAAAAATTGTTGCCGCTAAAATGATGCAACTTGATGATAAAAAAGCGGGTGGTTTTTACGCTGAGCACGCTGAGCGTCCATTCTACAACGATCTAGTATCATTTATGACTTCAGGTCCAGTATTGGTATCTGTATTAGAAAGCGAAAATGCGATCGCTAAGCATCGCGACATCATGGGTGCTACTAACCCAAAAGACGCCGCTGAAGGCACTATCCGTGCTGACTTCGCTAGCAGCATCGATGAAAACGCGGTTCATGGTTCAGATTCAGCTGAATCAGCAGCACGTGAAATCAGCTACTTCTTCAATGAAGAAGAAGTTTGTGCACGTACGCGTTAATATAGTGAATCAAATATAGTCTGTTACGGTGTCAGACTCGCTTAATGTACTCAATGTACAATTGGCGCTTGTCTTCCTTGTACCAGCTCTATATTTGATTCACTATGCACTAATAGCTTATAAAATTGACTATAAATTATTAGTGTGGCAAGACGGCTTATATCTTTTGGTATAAGCCGTTTTAGCTATTATAATAGTCTGACTATGCATTGAAATTTTAGTGTTGAAATTTTAACTTTTCTCCCTCATTATTGATTTTATATAGCGTTATCAATCCTTTATCAGCATATTACTTTCGGTTTTTGGTAAAAAATGCGCTCATAACGGATTGCTCATGCACTCATATATTGAGTACGACTAGCAACACCCATCTCAACAATTGTATCGCCTATACCAGTAGATGCAAAAAGGTTATTTATTATGTCAACTGCTCAAACTCCTATTCAAACTGACGTCCAACACGTACCTGCTAAGACTACTAAGAGTATAAAATTAGTAGACGAGGCGCAGGCGAAAACCAATCTACTAGGTATGACACAAGCGCAGCTGGCGGAATACTTTAAGAGTATTGGCGAAAAGCCGTTTCGCTCGACGCAAGTCATCAAGTGGATATATCAGCAGGGTGTCACTGATTTTGAGCAAATGACCAATTTGAGTAAGTCATTGCGTGATAAATTATCAGCCAATGCCTGCGTCATTCCGCCAAAAGTGATTCATCGTCAATACAGTGATGACGGCACGCGTAAATGGGTATTTGAAGTCACGGGTGGCTCGTTGGTCGAGACCGTACTAATTCCCGCAGATGACAGCAAATTAAACGGTCGTAAAACCTTGTGTGTCTCTTCGCAAGTGGGCTGTGCGCTCGACTGTAGCTTTTGTAGTACGGGTAAGCAGGGCTTTGAGCGCGATTTGACGGCGGCTGAGATTCTTGGACAATTATGGGTGGCAAATGCCTCTTATATGACCGATGAAAATGATAGTTTAGAAAATGTTGACCATAGTTTATGGGAAAACAACGTCACCAACGTCGTCATGATGGGTATGGGCGAGCCGTTATTGAACTATCGTCCCGTTGTCAGCTCGATGGAATTGATGCTTAGTGACCATGCTTATGGTTTATCAAAGCGCCGCGTTACTTTGTCCACTTCAGGCGTCGTTCCAAAAATGTATGAGTTGGCACAGGAGCTTGACGTTGCCTTAGCGATTTCATTACACGCGCCAAATGATGAGTTGCGTAATGAGCTAGTCCCAATTAATAAAAAATATCCATTAGAGCAGCTCATGGCGGCAGCGAGAAATTACGTTTTTGACGTCAATCCGCGCCACAAAAAACACGTGACTATTGAATATGTGATGCTAGATGGTGTCAATGATAGTAATGAGCATGCTGAGCAATTGGTCGCATTATTGGGTGATTTACCAAGTAAGATTAACCTGATACCGTTTAACCCGTTCCCTCATGCAAATTATGATAAGTCGAGTAATAATCGTATTCATGCCTTTAGTAATATATTAAGTGAAGCAGGTTTTGTTTGTACCATACGTCAAACACGCGGTGATGATATTGATGCGGCATGTGGTCAATTGGTTGGGCAAGTGGCTGATAGAACCCGTCGTTCAGCCGCGTGGCAGCAAAGCATCAAAGATCGTGAAAGTGTTTAGTATGATGGTCATATAAATGGTGAATAGACATTTTCGATGTAACATCGTATTTGTCTTTTATCTGTCGCAATGGTAATAAAAATGTAGCAATAACGATTAGTTTGGATGTGCACAGCAATTAATGACAACTAAATTGTACTTATGCGGGCTAAATCTATTAAACTGATGCCTCGAGGATCGAACGCATTGAATCACAGTTTTATGATGGCGGCTATGATGACTTCTAGAAATTCTTGTCAGTTCAATTATCAAAAAATATTTTCTCAGACTTATAAGCGATTGAGTACAGCGAATGGACAAGTGGCTATTGACCCAATAGCGACGTCGAAGCGTACGGTATTAGTGACGGCGTTGGTAGGGCTGCTGCTCACTGGTTGTCAAAGCACGCCGACCAATGATTTGACAAACATCGCGGCTTATCAAACGTCTACGCGACCCAATGACAATCGTAACTTAGATCAACAAGAAATTGCTCGCGTGCGCACTTCACTTGCCGCGCAATATATCCGCAAAAATGAGCTTGATACCGCTCAGCGTCAACTCGAAAAAGCCTTTGCTGCTGATAGCCGTTACGCGCCAGCCTATGATATGATGGGCGTTTTGCTGCAGCAAGAGGGCAGTCGACTCAATCTCGAAAAAGCCGATCAGTATTTTAAAAAAGCGATCACGCTTGATAAAGATTTTGAGCAAGCCCACAATAACTATGGCGTTTATTTGTCACAAATGAAGCGCTATCGTGAAGCGGCAGAGCAGTTTGAGATTGCGGGTTCAGCATTAGGTTACGAAGGTCGTATTGGTGCGCTAGAGAATCTAGGACGCACTTACTTACAGCTAGGGGATCGCAGTGCGGCTGCTAAAGCATTTTTACGGGCACTTGATGGCAATCGCAATAGTATTATTGCCCATATCGAGTTGGTCGATTTATTGCTTGAGCAGCAACGTGTTCCACAGGCTCAAAGGCTTTATGATGAAACCTTGATACTGGTGCAAGGGCAGGGCATTAGCCCGCGCTTGCTATTACAAGGTATCAAATTGGCCGCTGCACAAAATAACATAACGACGCGCCAGCAATTGGCACAGCAGCTTTTATCCGCTTATCCTTTAAGTGATGAAGCAAAACAACTTAAGACTTGGCTTAACAATCCAGAGGCACCATGGAAATGACCACCCCATCATTAAACACTCAATCTAACGCTCAGGGATCATTTGGTGCCGTGTTGCAGCAAGCCCGTAAAAATAAGCAAGTCAGCTTAGAGGAGGTGGCTGCCGAGTTATTTATTTTAAAGCGTCATTTGCAAGCGCTTGAAAATGAAAATTTTTCGGAGATGCCGCAAGCTGCTTTTGCCCGTGGGTTTGCCATCAATTATGCTAAGTTTTTGGGTTTAGATCCTGTAAAAATAGCGACCAGCTTTGATGCCGCTTATCCTACGGAGCTGAAAGCCAAGTCAGTGAATAACACGGATACGCCACTGCGTCCAATGGGCACGTTGCAACGTGATACGCACAATCGGATTCGTTTTAACCCACTACTGATCATCGCCGTTATTGGTGTCATTATTTTAGCGATTTTCTTATTTCGCATGGTGAGTAATGCAAGTAAAGAGAATACCGAGCAGCCAGTATCGACGGTCGAAGACGTCTCAGCGATAGAGCAAGCGCAAGGTGCGGCAATCAATACTGATGAGATGGGTGTTGGTGCCTCTGGCTCTGCTCTAAACTTGGGCGGCGATGCAAGTCCAGCGTCTTTAGATGTCAAACTGACGGATACCGCCGTCGTGAGTATTACTGATGCTTCTGGTAGTAGTCTAATGAGTGGCTCGCAGACATCTGGGGATTATAAACTGTCAGGTACGCCGCCGTTTAATGTACAAATTGATAATGTTGATAATGTCAGCATAATGCTTAACCAAGAAGCGGTTGCGCTAAATACTTATGCAACGGATAAGCAAGCCAATTTTGAGTTAGCGCCTTAACTTTTTAAGCGGCTAATTTTGAATGCTAGTCTTATCGACTGCTGTACAAGATTTATTTTTAAAAGTTGCTATCTGCAAGCTATTATAAGTGTGTTTTTTCTGCGTTTTTTCGCTCTAACTGAAGGGTTTGTCTATGTCAACGTCAGCGCCTATTAACCGTCGCCTTACCAAAAAAATATATGTCGGTGATGTCGCGATTGGTGGTGATGCGCCGATTAGTGTGCAGAGTATGACCAATACAGATACTTGCGATGTGGCAGCAACTGTCGCTCAAATCGAACGCTGCGTTGAAGCTGGTGCGGATTTGATGCGGGTGTCGACGCCAACGATGGATACGGTCAAAGCTTTTGGCGAAATTCGTAAGCTGGTTAGTGTGCCTTTGATTGCAGATGTGCATTTCGACCACAAGATTGCGTTAGCAGTTGCCGAAGCAGGGGCTGACTGTCTGCGTATTAATCCAGGTAACATCGGTAGCGACGCCAAAGTACGTGAAGTGGTCGCCTGTGCCAAATATTACAACATCCCTATTCGTATCGGTGTCAATGCAGGCTCGCTCGAAAAAGACATTCAGCGCAAATATACCGAGCCAACTGGCGAGGCGATGCTTGAATCAGCCATGCGCCATATTGATATATTAGATCGTCTAAATTTTGATCAATATAAAGTATCGGTTAAAGCCAGTAATGTGTTTTTGACCTTGGATGCGTATCGCCTGATTTCTGCCCAAATTGATAATCCGCTGCATTTAGGCGTCACCGAGGCAGGCGTTTATCGTACGGGCGCGGTTAAATCCGCGATTGCACTTGGCGGTTTATTATTAGACGGCATCGGTGATACCATTCGTATCTCACTGGCGGCAGAGCCTGAAGAAGAAATTAAAATCGGCTTTGATATTCTAAAATCGCTCAATATACGCTCTAATGGTGTCAACTTTATTGCGTGCCCCAGCTGCTCGCGCCAAGAGTTTGATGTGATTAGAGTCATGACCGCTTTAGAGTCGCGCTTAGAAGACATTCGTGAACCGATGAATCTGTCTGTGATCGGCTGTAAGGTAAATGGTCCTGGTGAAGCGAAAGAGGCCGATATTGGCATTGTTGGTGCCGCGCCAAGATCCTTGGTATATCGTATGGGTGAAAAAAGCCATCTTATCGATACCGATAATTTGGTCGATGAAATAGAAGGCATGGTACGCGCACATGCCGAAGATTTGGCTAAAAAACGCGAAAATGAGATTATCCGCGTAAAATAAAACACTATTATGAGCAAAAAATAAAAGAGACACTTGTTAAAATTTTTAAGGACACGACCGTACCATGATTAAAGCTATCAAAGGGTTTAATGATATTTTGCCTGATCAGTCCGCAAAATGGCTGCATTTAGAAGCGATATTGGCTGAAGTACTGGGCAGATACGGCTTTGAGCATATTCGCTTGCCAATCGTTGAGCAAACCGATTTGTTTGCGCGTGCCATTGGCGGCGCGACTGATATTGTCGAAAAAGAGATGTATAGCTTTACCGATAAGTCTGAGCCACCAACGCCGTTGGCTCTACGCCCTGAAGGTACAGCAGGTGCAGTACGTGCTGTGATTGAGCATAACTTGCTGCGCGGTGATACGCCAAAGTTATGGTATATCGGTCCAATGTTTCGCTATGAGCGTCCACAAAAAGGTCGTTATCGTCAGTTTCACCAAATAGGTGTTGAAAGCTTTGGTAGTGCCTTACCAGACGCTGACGCTGAGCTGATCGCCATGACCCATCTGATGTGGCAAGAGCTGGGTCTAAAAGATGAGATGCGTTTAGAGCTAAACAGTCTGGGCGAAATTGATGAGCGTCATGCTTATCGTGAAGCATTGGTTGCTTATTTAACCGATAAAAAAGATCAGCTGGATGAAGACAGCAAGCGCCGCTTGACCACCAATCCGCTACGTATTTTAGATAGCAAAGAAGCAAGCACCCAAGCTCTATTGGTAGACGCGCCTAAGCTTGCTGACTTTTTAGGTGAAGAAAGCGTGGCGCATTTTGAGCAAGTACAAGCCTATTTAACAGAGCTGGGTATTAATTTTGAGATCAATCCACACTTAGTACGCGGTCTTGATTATTATAACAAAACGGTTTTTGAGTGGGTGACCGACAAGCTTGGTAGTCAAGCGACTGTTTGTGCAGGCGGTCGTTATGATGGTTTGATCGGGCAACTAAAATCCATCGGTACTGATGGCAACAAACCAGTAAAATCTGAGCCTGCTGTTGGATTTGCCATGGGACTTGAGCGTTTATTACTGTTAATGGAAGCGGTTGCGCCGATTGCTGATGTTCCAGCTTGCGATGTTTTCGTGGTTGCGCATCCAGAAGTTTATAGTGCTGGTATTGGCTATGCCCAACGCCTACGCTATAGTCGCCCAGATATTCGGGTGAAAATGGCGAGTGCGACGAGCCTAAAAGCGCAAATGAAGAAAGCCGATAAGTCAGGTGCTGCATTGACCGTTATTATTGCGCAGCAAGAGCTGGATGATAATACCCTCAGCGTTAAAGACATGCAGACGGGCGAACAACAGACGGTTGCGACAGATTGGCTGTCGAGCAAAGAAAATTTTATCCGTCAGTAATCGATTGCGGTTTTAGCATTAGCAATTTAATAACAATTTTATCAGGTAAACACATATGGCTCTGACACCCAATTCGCCGAATGCAGACAATTCAATGCAAGCGTTAAAGCAGTATGGCAGCTATATTGTCACTGCGATTTTGTTGGCACTGGCCGCTTATTTTGGTTGGACATATTGGCAGGACAACCATGCGCGCGTAGACACCGTTGCAGCAGATCATTATGCAGACATTCAGCGGTTGAATGAAGAAGTCAGTTTGGCCTCACAAAACCCTGATTTGGAAGCAGAAGCACAGGCAGCACTTGCCCAAAGTCGCACCCAGCTAAACAAAGATATTGATGCGCTAGTCAGCAAGCATGGTGAGTCGGTTTACGCTTGGCAAGCACTGATGATTAAAGCGCGTCAGCAAGTAGATAATAATGAATTTACTGAAGCAAGTGAAACCCTCAAAAAAGCATTGGCTATTGACTTAGGTGATGCAGGTTTACAGGCAATTACTCGTTTGCGCTATGCGACAACGTTACTGGCGGCGGGCGATACGGATGCTGCATTAGCAGAAGCCAACAATGATATGCCAAGCTCATTTGAAGCCAGCCAACAAGAGTTGTTAGGGGATATTTATTTGGCACAAGATAATAAAGACTCAGCGATCCAGTCGTACAATAATGCTTGGGAGTTGTTACGCAATCGACAAGAGACGCGTGCAGTATTGGCATTAAAGATGGAGAGTCTAGGCATCGTACCTGAGCCTATCGACGAACCAGTCAGTCTGATTCAAGAGTCAAGTAGTGCTGCACAGCCCTTAGTGGAAGAAAATGCTGCTGCCGAGGTTGCGCAATAATTGTACAGTGACAAGCGCTGTTAACCAATAATAGCGTTTGCGTTCTACCTAATGCCTGATAATTGCTAGTCAATAGCGCGTATCTATAACCGTTCTACAAGCTAAGTGGTGCAGTAAAACAATAGCGTCGCATGGACCGCCAGCACTCATTGAATGTGCTTGGTGAGCACTAATCGCCGATCTTATACTTACTGATAACCAATTTACTAATTAATAATAATTTATTTGTAGTGAGAACTCATAATGACTCAATCTATTCGCTCTAGCAAGATATCAAAAGCTAAAACCATCAAATCGACGGTGATGCATGTGGCAGTATTGGCAGTGATGAGCACTGCAGTGATTGGGTGTAATCGCGGTATTAAACCCGTCGTCAATGATCCAGTCAAGCTGGTACAGATTGCTGAGCCTATCAGTGTGTTGCAACCGGTTTTTAGCACAGATATTGGCAATAAAAAAGCCAGTAAAAAAGATCCATTAGACTTGCAAGTAGGTTATGTCAATGGACAAATCGTCATTGCATCGCGCGGTGGGGACTTGACCGGTTTTAACAGTGCAGGCGAACGTTTATGGTCGATCAACGTTGGCGATCAAATTACGGGTGGCGTTGCTTTAGATGCTTTAAGCCAAACAGCGATTATTAGCACACGCGGTGGTCAAGTGATGGCATTTGATAGTGTGACTGGTGCAAAACGCTGGCAGAAGCAGTTATCAGGATCAGTATTGACACCCGCTTTAATTACCAATAACCGTGTCATTCTATCAGCGAACGATGGCTTTTTACATGGCTTGTCACTACAGACAGGTCAGTCAGTCTGGCAGTTTGCCACACAAGTGCCAGCCATTAGTGTGCGCGGTAGTGCGGCGCCAACGTTATTAGATAGCAAAACGGCATTATTGGCGACTGCTGATGGTCGTTTACATGCGGTGACGACTGATAGTGGTTTACCGCAGTGGTCAAGACGTGTTGGCGTTGGCACTGGTAGTAGTGAAGTTGAGCGCATGAGTGATGTCGATGGTACGCCGATCGTCGATAAAAACCAGCTATTTGCCATCAGTTATAGCGGTCAGTTATTAGGTATTGATTTGGCTTCGCGTCAAGTCATGTTTGTCAACGAGCTTGCCAGCTTAAAGTCACTTGCTGTAAATAACCAGCAGGTGATTGGTACCAGCTTAGAGGGCAAAGTGGTTGCCTATAATCGCAGTAATGGTGAGGTTCTTTGGGAAAGTGAAGAGCTGGCTTATCGTCATTTGACCAATCCTGTAATGATTGGCAATTATATTGCCGTGGGTGATTTTGACGGCATGGTACACTTATTCGATCCAGCTAGCGGTAAAATCGTTAGCCGTGTACAAACTAAGGGCGCTTTGAGTAGCTTGCAAGTACAAGGCAGCCGTTTAATGACCCAAAGCACATCAGGACAGGTTGCTATTTGGCAATTAGCCCGCTAAGCTTTTTATCGGTTAATGCTTACTTAGATAGTATGTTTGATATTATCGTTAAGCCAACGGGTTGATTGCAATTTTAGAGAACACAAACGCTGCTTCGTCAGCGTTTAGTGCCTTGTGTAAATTGCTTGTTTAAATACAGGCTTTCGCGTACTCTATGCGACCGATGCGCCGTACGTGTTATCCATATTTATTATTTATCATTTAGTCATCCTATGTACCACTTGCTAATTGTAAAATAGCGGACTGTTATTTTTGCTATTGTTTTATCATTCATTTTAATTTGCGGTCAAGAGCAGCTTATTCACGACTACTGTTATATCACTGGTTATAAGAATAACTGTACTGCCCGCCATTGTGCCTTTCACTGAGAGTAACCCATGAGTATCAAGCCTGTGGTCGCCTTAATTGGTCGTCCAAACGTCGGTAAATCCACCTTATTTAATCAGTTCACAAAAAGTCGGCAGGCATTGGTTGCTGATTTGTCAGGACTGACTCGTGACCGTCAGTACGGTGATGCGACCTATGAAGACAAATCTTTTATCGTTGTAGACACTGGTGGTATTGGTGAGGCGGATGACGGTAGCGGCAACATTGATGATTATATGTCTGAGCAATCGCATACAGCGATTCATGAAGCAGACATCATCGTATTTGTGGTGGATGCTCGTGCTGGTATGATCGGCGCAGATGCTGAGATTGGTAAGTTTTTACACACCCTTGGCAAACCAGTCTATGTGGTTGCCAATAAAGTTGATGGTGCTCACGACGCTGCACCTGCCGAATTTTATGCATTAGGATTGGGTGAGCCATATCCAATGGCGGCAAGTCATGGTCGCGGTGTCGGTAATTTGCTTGAAATATTGACGGCTGATATGCCTGAGCAAGAGAATGTCGTAGAGCCAAAAGGTTTGAAGTTAGCGATCATAGGTCGTCCAAACGTTGGTAAATCGACGCTAGTCAATCGTCTATTGGGTGAAGACCGAGTAGTGGTTTTTGATATGCCCGGTACCACGCGTGACAGTATTTATATTCCTTATACACGTGAGGGTAAGGACTACGTCTTAATCGATACCGCTGGTGTGCGCCGCCGCGGCAGAATTGATGAAAAAGTAGAGAAGTTCTCGGTCATTAAAACCCTGCAAGCAATCGAAGATTCTAACGTAACCGTTATTGTTATTGATGCTCATGAAGGTATCGTTGATCAAGACTTGCATATGATTGGCTATGCGCTTGATGCGGGTCGTGCTTTAGTTGTTGCGATTAATAAGTGGGATGGTCTGACTGCTGATCAGAAAAATTATATCAAGATTGAGATGGATCGCCGCTTTAACTTTATCCCTTATGTAAAAGTGCATCTAATCTCAGCACTACATGGTACGGGTGTGGGTAATCTATACCCGTCTATCTTGCGTGCTTATAAATCTTCGATGTTTGAAGTATCAACCAATCGTTTGACTCAGATTCTGCAAGATGCGGTGACAGCCAATCCACCACCAACGGTTGCTGGTCGCCGTATTAAACTGCGCTTTGCTCACATCGGTGGTCACAATCCGCCCGTGATTGTCATTCATGGTAACCAAACCAGCGCGCTACCTAAGAGCTATCAGCGTTATCTGGAGAACCAATTCCGTCAAGTATTTAAGCTCGAAGGCACGCCGCTCAACGTTGTCCTTAAACAAAATGACAACCCATATGCCAACAAGAGCGATACGCCAACCAAAGCGAAGACGCAACAGTTGCGCCAACGCGAGCGTAATCGGGCACAGAAATTTACTACCAAAGATAAGAAGAAATTCACCAATAAAGATAAAAAGCGTTAATTTAGCAAAATGATGACGGTCTTTATATTGTTGTAGTAAATAAAGACTATTGGATTCTATTGTTCATGCTTCTCTGTAATGTGCTATATCATGATGATTATATCGGTCATCATGATATATTAATACGTTGTTAAGTTTTATTAACATGTGATATTTCCCTCACTACTCCTACAAAATACCTGTACTATAATCAAAAGTTTTCTTAACTCAGTTAAGTAATATGAACAACCGTCCCTCTCAAAACATCTCTACGCTTATTTGGCGTTCTGTCGTACAAGCCATTATTTTGGCTGTGTTGGCAGGTTTCTTGATGTCTATCGTTTATGGTTTGTTATACCACTATAAAGAGAAGCGTCAGCATATCCAGCAATTGGCTACCATGTTGACCACCAGCGCATCGACAGCCGATGGTGCTGATATCGTGGCTGAGCAAGTGAGATTCTTGTTAGAAAGTGAACCCAGCATTAGAAGTATTTTATTTTATTCAACACCCAAACCTATTGATGAAGTTAATCAATCTAGAGATGATTGGAAGAATGCTTTATTTGCAGATACTGTCAGCTTCAATTATCCCGTTACCAGTGACGATATCGGTGATGATAGCGCGCTAGATACGTTAAACAGCAGTCAGCAATCGTCCACGACTTTATCAAATGGTGAGCAAGAATCGTCAGCGTCTAGTGAGGCCAATAAAAATAGCGCGTTAGTTGGATATATTAATCTCACTTTAGATGTGAACACCCTGCGTTCACATTGGTTTCGAAGCAATATATTGCTATGGCTTATTACCACGATATTGACGGTACTTTGGGTATTGTACATTCTGCGCAAACTCAAATGGCCAATCAGAGATATTGAAGCTTTGAAAGAAGTCTGTCACATCGTTGTGAAAAACCCAGAGCTTGAGCAGTTACCAGTGATTCCACAGTTTTTTGAATTTCAGGAACTGGTGCAAATCAAGCAAACTTTGGCTGTATTGTTTGATCGTTTACAGAAAGTCCAACAAGATTATGAGGCGCTTGCTATTTTTGAGCAGCAATTACACAACAAAGACGTAGCCCTCGATGTGCAGCTGCATAACTTTCAAAGCATGATCACCCATGAGCTGAAAACTTCGCTAAATGCTATCGTAGGCGGTTTACAGCTGTTAGATTACGATACCCTCAATAGAGAACAAAAAGATGCGGTTGAAATTATCAGTGACGGCAGTGATAAATTGGTGTCGTCGCTTGATCATATTATCCAATTGAATCAAATACAAAAAGGTCAGATGAGTATCAATTGTATTGCGTTCAATCCACTGCAGTTAATCGCCGATCTGTTGGCAGAATATGAGCCTATTGCTCGGCAAAAAAGGCTAGAGTTGATTAGCCGTATTCATCATATAGACTATGGTCTGGAAGGGGATGCGGAAAAAATAAAACAAATATTATCGATATTACTGAGCAATGCGATTAAGTTTACTCCAGCGGGGCAGGTGACTATTACGTCGCAATTAACCCATTTTGATAAAAGCAATCGCTGGAAAATTAGTGTAAAAGATACAGGTATTGGTATCGATAGCACTCATATCGATGATATTTTTAATCCGTTTTTCCAAGTGGATTCATCACAAACTCGTCAATATGAAGGCTCAGGTGTTGGTTTACCAGTCGTCAAGCAAATGGCTCAGCTGATGGGCGCTACTATAGAAGTAGATAGCACGTTAGGGTCAGGCACCCAATTCATGCTGACCATATCGATGACCAATAAACAGCAGTCTCGGCAGCAGCATTTATTGGCTGGATTGACTATTATTTACTATTATTATCATGAAGTCGGGTTTTTAGCGAAAGAGCTAGAGCGTTTAGGCGCGACGGTCATTTATCGTCAGCATGAAGCACTGGTTATAGAGGAGATGAGTATAAGACAGGTGAATATGGTGATGTTTGCGGAAGATATTTTTCCAAGTAAAGCTGAGTCGTTAGCCAAGCGTATTCGTCAATTTGAAAGTGAACATCGGGCTTTATTGGTATATTGGTATCCACCACATCGAGCGAAGCAGTTAGACAGTTTTGAGCATGGTTTGAAAGCAGCTGGTGTCGATTACTGTTATAGCGCCACTTATAAAGATAAAGCATTAAGCGACTTGCTTAAGCGCTGGTTGGTATGGACGTAATAGGACTAAAGGATTTGTCACGCTTACTGTACTAACCTCGTTTAATGTACTCGATTGCCTTTCATTTACTCATTTACTGTAAATAGTTTCGAACATCGTATTTTCGACAAGGGTGCTTGCTTTTAATTTGAAAAATATGATGAATGAGGGCAAGCTTGCTGAGTCTAGTAAATCAGTGTTTATCACAGTTTGATGATGACACTACTTAATAGCAATAATAAAATCTGTGCGGTGAATGAAGACATAAAAAAGACGCCCCGTTTTGAGGCGTCTTTTTTGTCAGTAATGTTCTTGAAAAATAGCTTATACTAATATTCTCTAAAACAGATTTTGTGCCCAACGTACGACACGCTGCCAAGTGCGGCTCATAAAGCCTGATTGCTCGATATCACTGGTCGCTATAATAGGCACTGAAGCCACCGCTTTACCATCAATAACGGCCATCATTTTGCCAATTTCTTGACCTTTTTTGATGGGTGCTTCTAGGCTCTCAGGAATATCTACCACAGTCGTGATTTTATTTTTTTGCGTTTTGCTGGTTAGAATTTGTAAATTATCCGCAGTGACTAGCTCGACTTCATCAGCTTCACCGAACCAGACCGGAACTTTGCTGACGAATTGTCCAGCAGGTGCTTTGGTGACAGTAGTGAAGTGGCCAAAGCCCCAGTTGAGCAGCTCACGTGATTGATCGGCACGTGCTTGCTGGCTCTCTGTTCCCATAATCACAGAAATCAAGCGCATGCCATCACGATTGCTTGAAGCCGCTAAGCAATAGCCTGCAGCATCAGTGTGGCCAGTTTTTAAACCATCGACGGTTGGGTCGGTTGCAAGTAGAGCATTACGGTTACCTTGAGTAATACCGTTATAGGTGAACTCTTTTTCTGCATAAATACCATAATAGTCGCCGCTATTCTTGATAATAGCACGTGACAATTTGGCCAAATCTAGTGCTGATGCCTCATGCCCTTCGTCAGGCATACCAGTAGAGTTGACGAAATGGGTATTTTTCATACCAAGCTTTTCTGCTTGCTCATTCATCAAGATAGCAAATGAGGCTTCGCTACCAGCGATATGCTCAGCCATAGCTTTTGAGGCATCGTTACCTGATTGAATAATAATACCGCGTAGCATGTCGATAACGCTCGCAGATTTATTTACCGGCACATACATGCAAGACTGGCTGCTACTACCACGACACCAAGCATTTGGACTCATTATGACTTGGTCATCTTCTTTGAGGTCGCCTGATGCTAAGCGCTGCTCAATGATGTAACTGGTCATCATTTTTGTCAAAGACGCTGGCGGTAGCGACTCATTGGCGTTCTTTTGTGCCAAAATCTCACCAGTATTATAATCCATCAATACATAGGCGGTATTATCCATCTCAGGCGGCTGGATGGCTGCGTTTGCCATCACTGCACTCATAGAGATACTCACACCGACTACCAGCTGCACCAGCTGATTTTTTACACGCTTTACTGTCATATATCGTTACACCGCATCATGAAACCAAATGTATCTACCGCTTGTACCTTGCACTAAATCTTATGCATCATTTTAAGTAGCCTGTCTTAAACATTCTGTTTAAAAACAATGTATTAATAAGAGTGGTGATAGCTGAGCGACAGACATAAAATTAACGCCTTATCTTAGCAAAATGCCAACCGATGGGGAATCGGTAAATGCAAAAAAAGACCCGATTAAAAAGAAAGAGTGGCAAGAAGTAAACGTTTGCTCAGACTAGGACTGCCACAATGTCTCGAATAGAAATAATTCGACTGTCATAAAAAAGCTTACGGTCATCCTGTTGGTATAAACAGAATTATCGTAAGCTTTTTTGTTACTTATAAGCCTGATGAACAAGCTTATAAGCTGTCGCTAAATAGCCCATATTCAACGTTCCAAAACAGATAATGCCATGATTTATTGTCATTAATTATAGCTGACTTTATCAATTTAGAATCAATGCTGGGGCATAGCTATTGTAGGGGAGACGATAGGATGTATGATAAGTAAGCCAATTATAATGTTGTAATTGTTGAGCTTAATTATGATGATCCACTACTGGTATTCAGCATTCGCCAAATCTTCGCATAGAGCTTTGTTGTCTTGTTTAGAGAAGCCCATTGTCCAGCTACGAATGCCTTGTAATATCTGGCGATAATCTTGCTGAGTGGATAGATATTGAATCGCTGCTTTTGGATCTTCTAAAGACGGCATCAACTCGTGAAGCTGCACGTTATAAGATTTATAAAAGCGCTGTTTTTGTTTGCCATTGAGCATCGGTGGACATATCTCTGATAGCACTTGCATGACCGCAATTTCATGTTTGGTAACATTGATGCCAGACATATCTAGAGGTATGGTTGTAGCAGAATTATTCGCCGCAAAGGATGCTTGAGACAACATGGCAACATACGTTACCAGTCCTGCAAGACTAATTTTGGACGCCGTCTTTGCTATCACAGAAGCTATAGATAATATCGATTGATTTTTCATGCAGTATTACACTCGCTTATCTTTATTTAATGGTGATATGTTAATGGGTAAAAAAACAAAAGTCACATAAAATATTGATTTATGTGTAGATATCTTGTGAGCCAAAGCTCTTTTTGAGCAACATATCAGCAGCATAGACTCATAAGTTACGTCAGCATAAAAATATAAGTTTGTATTGTTGTAAGGTGTTGCCTATTGTAACGTCACGCCAAGTTTTTTTGCTGTTATTGATGCAGATATTATCGTAATAAAATTATAAATTGGATAGATTCTGCGCAAAGACTGGGTTCGTGTCAGCGTATTATTAGGGTATAATCGCCCAAAATTATGGTGGCATCCACGCTTTGCTCTATCAATTTGTTCATATCCATGCTGTGATATAAACACAGTGTCATTTTACTTTGATAGCGGTATGGCTTTTTTAACTTTTATAGTAAATTCAGCTACCAATTTGACGCTCGCTAAATGCTTTTTATAAATACTATTTATGCAGAAAAAGCCAATGTGGGTGTCAGCATCAACAGTATAATCACATAATCTAACCACCATTTTCGGGTCTGATTATAGCAATTTTATGCGGCTAAAGTTCATAAGTGGACAGGCGGTCATTAATGAGTATATTGAATGAAAATGAAATTTTTAATTAGTAATGATGATGGGGTTTATGCACCAGGGTTATTGGCATTATATCAAGCCCTGTCTGCTATTGCAGAGGTGGTAGTGGTTGCACCAAACAGTGAGCAAAGTGGCTGCGCGAGTGCTTTGAGCCTATCGATGCCATTATATACTCATCAATTGGATTCTGGTTTTATAGCGGTAAATGGTTCGCCCGCGGATTGTGTACATTTGGCATTGCATGAGTTGTATGCTGATACGCGTTTTGATTGTGTGATTACTGGTATCAATTCTGGTGCCAATCTTGGTCAAGACGTTTTATTTTCGGGTACCTTTGGTGCTGCATTAACCGCACAGCCCTTTGGAATACCTGCCATTGCGACCTCCCTAGTGGGCGGCGGTGTCAAAGGAGAAGGGCAAGAGCAGACCAGTCATTATCAAATGGCGGCAGCTGAAATTGTTAAATTATTGATAGAAACACCGATATTAGATGCTTGCAAAAATTTGCCCTATCATGTATTAAACGTTAATATTCCTGATGTGGATAGTGCTGATGATATCAAAGGTCGGAAAATAACGGCGTTGGGGCACCGTCAGATTGCGCGTCCTGTACATCATGTGGTCGATCCACGTGGGCGTGATGCTTATTGGTTGTCGCTACGTAAACGCCCACATGAGTTGCCATTAGAAACTGAAGATTTGCAGTCCTCTGCAATAGATATGACGGATGATCAAGCGGTAGCGGCGGGTTATATTAGCCTATCACCAGTGCGCCTGCATCATACGCCAGCAGACACGCTTAAAACGCTGTCGGCGTTAATGCTATAAATTTACGCTGCCAAAATGCGTCAAACAGCTGGTCAATATCCTGATATTATCTGCGCTATTTTTCTTATTTGGCTGCCATTTATCTCATTTTTATCACCATTTTCAAAATGAGGACACGCCTTAGAAAATGGTTTACTATCGAGTGATTGATAATGGTATTTGCCAAATACTAAATACTAAACGGTATAAAAGTTAGCAAAATGCTTGTGAGTAACACAAGGAGTTTGTGAGTAACATAAAGAATAGGAAATCTTGTATGAAGAAGCTTATTGCTGGATCGCGCTTTGCAACAGTGGCATTGATAGGTACTTTAACAGCAGCAACGTTAACGATGGTGGGCTGTGCAACCAAGCCTACTTACCAATCAGCCAACCAAGCGGGACCGAAGATTATTACCAATGCACAAGGCGTTCCTAACTACCATCGTGTACAGCGTGGCGACACGGTCAGCCAGATTGCTGAGCGCTATCGTCTCAGTTACCGTCAAATTGGTTCGCTCAATGGTTTGGACAGCAAGTATACGATTTATAGTGGTCAATGGCTCAAGCTGTGGCAAGGTACGCCAGCCGATAACAATCGTTATAACGCGCCTACAACGACACAGCCAACGTACAGACCACCTGTAACGAGCGTGCCTAATAATAGCTCACAAAGCCCTGTATACGAAGTGACGGCTAACGCAACGTCAGGCTATGAATATCCAAGTCGCAATCAAGTGACCCGTAACTTTGATGCGGCAGCGGGCACGATGGGTATGTGGTTTGCTGGTAATATCGGTGATCCCGTACTTGCTAGCCAATCTGGCACGGTACTGTACTCGGGCGATGGTTTGCCAGAGTATGGCAATCTTATTATGATTCGTCATAGTGATAATTACATCACCGCTTATGCGCATAATAGTCAGCTACTGGTCAAAGAAGGCGATGCTGTACAGCGCGGTCAGCGCATTGCAAACATGGGTAACAGTGGCCAAACCAATCAGGTCGGCTTAGAGTTCCAAGTGCGCTTAAATGGCAATCCTATTGATCCACGTGCGGTACTAGGGCGTTAAATGTGATGCCAAGTTTTGACTGATTTGGCAAGTTTAGTGGCTTTATTCAGAGCGCTTGAATTTCAGAGCGTTTGAATAAAGCCACCTTAACTAAATCGGTTTATTTGAGTCGCTTTACTTATTCATACTTGAGAATTTTATGATGTTAAAAAAACAATATCTGGCCCTGTTTCCTGCGTTAGTGATGGTTGGGTGTACCAGCCAACAGGCAATGCAAAAACCTAGCAAACCCGTGCGTCAAGGCAACGTTCAGATTACCCAAACTCAAACCATTCAAGTGAAGCCAGCACCGAAGCCTGTCATCAAGCCGCAGCCAGTGGCAAAGCCAAGCTATAACAGCTTCTCTGATTGGAAGTCGGATTTTTCTATGCGGGCGATTTCATCAGGCCATGATGCAGCGACGGTGCGTCGTTTACTTGATACTGCTTATTTAAATCAACAAGTCATCTCACTTGACTCAGGGCAGCCAGAGTTTTCTAAGATGCCATGGGAATATGTCGATTCTGCCGTATCTAATGGGCGTGTGAGTACTGGTAAGCGTAAGTTCGCCGAGCAACGGGCATTTTTGTCGCAATTAGAATCGCAGTACGGTGTCAATGCAGAAATAATCGCTGCCATTTGGGGCATGGAGTCGTCATACGGCGTGGTGACGGGTAATAGCAGCATACCAAGCTCACTTGCGAGTCTGGCTTATGATGGTCGTCGCCAAGAGTTTGCCGAAACTCAGTTGTTGTCATTAGCGGCGTTATTGCAGCGCGGTGATGTGTCTTGGTCGCAGCTCGATGGTTCTTGGGCAGGCGGCATGGGACAGACGCAGTTTATCCCTGATACTTGGCTGAAGCACGGAGTGGATGGCGATGGTAATGGTCATCGTAATCCGTGGGCAACGGGCGATGCACTGGCGTCCACCGCTAATTATTTGAGCAACTCAGGTTGGGTTCGAGGTCTAGCGCCATTTTACGAAGCGACCATTCCTGCTTCATTCGATTACTCCATGGTTGGTAGTAAGCAGCCTGCGGCGAGATGGGCGGCTATGGGTGTTGATACGATAGCTGATGTTTATTTGGATGCCAATACTGAAATGGAGCTGTGGCTACCAGCTGGCAAGGATGGTCCAGTGCTGCTACTCAGTCCAAACTTTGATGTGATCAAAGTTTATAATAACTCATCGAGCTATGCGCTAGGTGTCAGCTTATTGGGTAAAGCGCTTGCAGGACAAGGCGGGTTACAGAAATCATGGCCGCGCTATGAGCGTCCATTATCCACAGCTCAAGTACGAAATTTACAGCAGCGTTTGACCAACTCAGGCTATGATACTAAAGGCGCTGACGGTATCGTGGGTACCAATACTCGGTTGGCGTTCCAGCGCTGGCAAGCAGACAATGGTCAGACTCCAGACGGCTTTATTACTCAGCGTAGTGCGTCATCGTTAGCTTCGTGGTGAAGCAGGTTGATTGCACTGCTTTTGACTCGTATTGATTCTAATATTAGCGTGTTAAAAGAAATTTTTTAACCATCATTTTTGATGGTAATATCAAATACGATGAGCTTAGTGAATAAAATAAAAAAGTACCCTAATAAGGTGCTTTTTTATTTTACGCTATGATTGTTTTTCAACAGACTTTAATCTTATCAGGTTTTAATAAATAATATGGACACAAGAAGACTGATACTGTGACTGATAAAGGCTACACTGTTTGTTTATCAACGCGCTATCTATAAGAGCTGACATTATATTTGTCTGTTCAATCTTTTAATATTAGATACAATAAATCCTTTATCCTCATAACGAATGGCAACGAGCAGTGACATTATGATAGACCAGTCTCTTATGTCCGATATGCTTAGTCCGTTTTGGGTAAGTATTAAGCTTGCTGGTGTCACTACCATTTGTCTATTACTGTTTGCAACGCCTGTGGCTTATTGGCTCGCTAAGCCCAGCCGTAGGCAAGTTGTGGCACGTCTTAAAGTCTTGCTTATGGGCATCATTGCTATGCCATTGGTTTTGCCGCCTACCGTCATCGGCTTTTACCTTTTATTACTGTTAAGCCCTAGTGTCGGTATTGGTAAATGGCTTAGCGAACATCATATCAGCCCCTTGATATTTACCTTTGAAGGTCTTGTCATTGGTTCCATTATTTACTCCTTGCCTTTTTATATTCAGCCTGTCTACGCCCAATTTTTACGTATTCCACAAAGCGTGATGGAAGTGGCACATTTATTGGAGCCAAGCCGTTTCAAACGGTTTCTCAGAGTCGCTCTGCCACAAGCGCGTGTCGGTATTGTGCTCGGCAGCTTAATAAGTTTTGCCCATACTATTGGTGAGTTTGGCGTGGTTTTGATGATAGGGGGTAGTATATCCGATGAGACTAAAGTGGTCTCGATTGCGATATACGAGCAAGTAGAGGCGCTAAATTACGAGGTAGCGCACATGATGTCTGGGATTCTCATCATTATGGGAGTGGTTATGGTGGCGCTGATTGCTAGTGTGAGCCGGCTGAATCAACGCTCATAATATTGCAGTTAATACCTATAGCTTGAGTTAATGCGTCAAAATTTATTTATGCATTTCTTTTCATCATATCTAAGTCACTTGAGTAGGCAAATAAAGCTGGTGCACCGCCCGTATGCCAAAATAAGACACGATCGGTTTTCTTGATTTTGCCAGACTGAACCGCCCCGGGATTGTCGGAGACTCAACATTCTGAGAGAATACGACAATGAAAAAACAAACCTACACTCCTGAGATTAAAGAACGCGCCGTTCGCATGCTGATAGAAGCGTTGGGCGACTATCC
>CAJHAA010000010.1 GCA_904846265.1 Psychrobacter immobilis
AATCACATCAATGGCATTGAGAACTTTTGGAACCAGTCTAAACGAATACTCAGAAAATATAATGGGATCGATAAGAAGAACTTCCATTTATTTTTAAAAGAGTGTGAGTTTAGATTCAACTATGGATCACCGTCTACTCAGCTTAAAACTCTGAGAATATGGTGTGATGTTTAATCCTTATCTACTACAGCCCCTTTATTTATATATATATATCTATTTTTTAGATAGCCATAATAGGTTTGTTTTTCGAAATACTCTTCCTTGAAAGCCTCATGAATAGTCAACTTATGAATACTAGCTTGTGAAACTATTTTTTTGTATTCGTCTTCATTAAATTGCTTTTTTATCTCAGATTGTAATAAATGTGGAAAAGTATCATCAATAACAGGAAATTCAAAATCTATAATTTTTGACTCCTTTAATTCATTAATCATTACTTGAAAGAAAAAGTAATACTCAATTTTACTTTCATTTTCCCAATAATAAAGCAGCAAGTCAACCAAGGTCTTTGTAATCATTGAGTTTGGCTTAGAAAACATAATACTACTAAGATGTTTTACTTTAAATTCATCTCTCCAATTAAAGTAAAAATGTGTATCATTTGTACCCCAATTTTTATTAAGAGAGTTAGGATCACGGCTATACATAAAAAAATTACAGTTTGCATATTCCTTGGGTAGCCTATCTGTTAATAAAACGGAAGCATCTAGCCAAACCCCACCATAGATTGACAACAATGCAACACGCAGCAAATCAGAAAAGAATACTGGTCTAAAAACTCCATTTTTACGTTTTTCATCAACAAACTCTGGAAGCTTTATATATTCATTTATGTTTTCATCAGTAATTCTGATAACCTGATAATCGTGAGCATGACTGTCTACTGAAGAAAAACATATTTCCACCATTTCCGGTAAATTTTCTAATCCCTGTCCCCAATATTGCCAAATAATTTTTTTGCCTACCAGTTCTTTTTTGATTGGTGGAGTATCATACTTTTCTATTTTTTTGTCAGCGTATTGATCAAGAACCATCCTCCAGTAAGAGGCTACTTTTTCTTGCTTAATTTTATCATCATACTGATAATTCCAGCGCTTCCTTACATTTCTAGGCACTAGGCCATTATAGAAAACCTTAAAGGGCTTATTACGGATAACGTTAAAGATCTTTTGCATGGTCTACATACCTTTCAGAATTTTGTCTAATTTGGAACGTTTAATATTCAGAGTTATTCTTTGATGTATTCGCAGCTCTTTATTAGCAACAAGATAAAGCTCTGAGAAGTACTTATTGTATTGAGCATAGGTGTCTTTTAACAAATCTTCCTGATGGTTTTTAGCGATTTTATTTAACAGCCCTATATAACGTTTATATACTTTATACAGCAAATAATGATAGCCATCTTTTTCACCATCTCTCTGATAGTTTTCAACGCGATAAGTGAAAGCATATAAATAATCATCTACGTATTTTTTGTCGATATTCTTTAAAATAGACCCTTCACGCTCACGATACTTTATTACAGGCTGTTTTAAATAGCTATATTGAAAACTCTTTAATGAGATATCAGTCATATACAAAATATCTTCAAAATTCAATCCTTCTTTAAACCTTATGTCTTGTATTATCTGTCTTCTAAAAACCTTATTCCAAACATGATTACTATTATTTTCAATAATATTATCTAAGAAGCTATTGCTCTTATTGATATAATTTTTATTAGACGTGCCTATAAACCCTTTTTTATTTACCTCTTTTTTTCCTCGTAATGATACATAATCGGCACATAGCACATCCGAGTTCAATTTTTCTATTTGAGACATGACAGATTTATAAGCACCTTCGTACATAACATCATCAGAGTCAATAAACCAGATATACTCTGTTTGGCCCATATCGAAAAGCGCATTGCGTGTGTCTGACAAACCTCTATTATAAGGCGCATCGAAGATTTGCACTTGAGGGTAATTTTCAAAACGCTTGATAATAGCTGCACTATTATCTGTCGAAGCATCGTTCATTATTAAAATAGATGCTCTAGTATCGATTTGAGTGAGTATTGATTCTATACACTCTTCTACATAATCCGCTACATTATAAACAGGTATTAAAATACCAATTGTTAGATCTTCTTTATTCATACAACACTCACATTAAAAACTTTATAATTAACAGCTTGTTAATAAATTCTGAAATAATTGATAATACGCTTGAGTGACCTGTTTTTTATCATAATGAACTAAAACTTTCTCTCTAGCTGCCGTTGCTAGTGCTTGGTAGTTTGATGGATTAGATAGTACAGTCGCGATGATATTCGCCAGCTCTGTTGCTGCCCCGACTGAAAACAAGAAGCCATCCTTGTTGTCTTCAATCAACTCCTTTACTCCCATTGCAGTACTTCCCATAACGACACAGCCACTTGCCATCGCTTCTAGCACCGCTAGGTTCAGCCCTTCAAAACGGCTCGACATGATAAATACTTTATGTTGTAGCAATAGCTTTTCAACTTCGCTACTGTACTCTATAAAGGTCACTTGTTCATGCAGCTCATAGCGAGCAACCAAATCATGTACTTCTCTTTGGTAACGCTTGCGCCCACTACCAACTAAGGTAAGAGTGGGATTGATGCCTTTTTGCTTTAACTGATTCAGTGCTTCAATTAAAGTAACGTGATCCTTACTTTTAGCATATCTTCCCACCATAATCAGATCATGCGACCTTTCATTAACAGGTGCAAGATTCACACCGCCAAATCGAGTGGTATCAATACCATTTGGGATGGCTTGAATGGGTGCGTGAAGACCCTGCTCAGATAAGACTTGGGCTACGCCTTCAGAGACAGCCACAATTCTAGCAGTTGATTTACTTAGTTTACGCGTTTGGTATATCTTCCAAGGTGTATAGCGCTCTTTAGAGTTGTGTTCCACTTGTACCAAGCAAGGTACTTGTGCCAATAGCCCTGCCCGTCTTCCCAGTAAATGCTCAGGAAACCCATGCGCAACCAATATATCAGGTCGCCATTGCACACATAGTTTTTTTAATTCGTGAAGGGTCGCAAGATGGTTAGTACCTGTGACAACCTTGTAATCGATATCTTTACCTTCAAGTTCAGCAAGCTTTTCTGGTACGGTCGTTTTTTTGCGACGCAGTACTAACAGGTTTTCAGTCGATTCTATTTGATTGTGTGCCTCAACCAAATCAATAGCAACTTTCGTGGCTCCTGAAAAGCCACCAGTGACAAAATGTAAGACTCTCAACGGCTTCTCCATTAATCTATTCAAAGTAAAGCCAGACTTAGCTAAAAATAATGTTTTGTGACGCTCTCAATTTGAACGCACCTGCTTTAAGAATCGATATGCTAAGCAGCCGTGTTTGTAGATGGACACCATAGCTAGATATAGCTTGAAACTAAGCGACGTTATGATACCGCATCCATAAATTATGTGCGAGCGTATAGTTATAGTGTATGAACTTTACTTTAGAATACCGATTAATACCACTCAACAAAAAAGCTAAGACTTAAAACAGTCTTAGCTTTTTTATCTCATACAACATAATTCTAAATATTAATCAATAAAACTTAACCAATCCATATATTGCTCATTGCGACCATGTACTACATCAAAGTACAAGGTTTGTAGCTGCTCAGTCAAAGGTCCACGTCCACCATTGCCGATAGTACGGTCATCATATTCACGAATAGGTGTGACTTCAGCCGCCGTACCCGTCATGAATATCTCATCCGCCAAATAAAACTCATCACGAGTGATACGGCGTTCAACGACTTTGATGCCTAGATCATCGGCAAATTGAATGATAGTACGACGCGTGATTCCGTCAAGTGCACCACCTGCTAAGTCCGGTGTATGCAATACACCATCTTTTACTAAGAATAAGTTTTCGCCTGCACCTTGGCAAACGTAACCCTGCGGATCCATCAAGATAGCTTCGTCATAGCCATTACGAGTGACTTCTTGGTTTGCCATGATGGACACTGGATAGTTGCTCGAGGCTTTTGCCTTACACATGGTCACATTGGTCATATGATGAGTAAATGAAGAGGTTTTTACACGGATGCCGTTCTTGATACCCTCTTCACCCAGATAAGCGCCCCAATGCCAAGCAGCAACCATCGCATTGATACTATTATCACGTGACGATAAACCAAGCTTTTCTGCACCGACCCAAATGAGCGGACGAATATAGGCTTCTGCCAAGTTGTTTTGCTTGACCACATCTTTGTGCGCCTGCTCCAGAGTCGCTGCATCAAACGGTACATTCATTTGAAAGATTTTTGCAGAGCCTAACAGACGCTCTGTGTGTTCTTTCAGACGAAAAATAGCGGTGCGATTGTCAGCAGTTTGGTACGCGCGCACACCTTCAAACACAGCCATGCCATAATGCAAGCTATGCGTCAGCACATGGACTTTGGCATCTGGCTGCTCAATCATTGTGCCATTCATCCAAAGCTTACCATCTTGTGTTGCCATATTCATTTTATAATCCTTATGTTAGCACTAACGGCTATTTTTTTAGGTATAGTCGACGCACGTATAAATGCTTCGACTAGAGGTTTTGTTTAATCATATTTATCAACATCATATGATAACACCGCAGCGTCAAATTTTATTGCTAAAATATAGTATTATCCTTACTAAGAAACAACCAACAACTGACAGCTTTATCGTAATGTGTCGCCGATTATATCACTGGCGGTGCTAGCAAATGAAATCTTTTATTTTGAGTATCACAGGCTATTATTTATAAGCAAAAACCTTCTTAGGAATGAGGCGAATCGTCATCTGCCAAATTAACACCCATCAAATGTTGCCATTGCGCTTGTACTAATGCTCGTGTTTCTTTCCACAGTGACTCATCCACCAATAGCGATTGCTCTGATAGTGCCAATTGATGAGTAGCAGCACGAATTCTGAGGTAAGCATCCGTTAAATCTTGGCAAACTTGCTCCTCCCAAATACCCAGTGATGCCACTTCTTCAAAAATACGAACGTTGTCGCTCCATTTGGTCAGGCTCGGATGCTCATGCGAATAAGCCAATACTGCAAATTGCGCTAAGAATTCAATGTCAATGATCCCACCTGCATCTTGTTTAAGATGAAACTTACCTGCTTGTTGTTGCCATTGACTGGTGCCCAGATGTTTTTGCATCTTAATACGCATACTGGTGACTTCTGTACGCACCTGCTCTATCGTGCGCGGTAATGATAATACGTCTCGGCGAATATCACAAAAGCGTGCCGTCACTCGTTTATCACCGCAAATCGCTCGCGCCCGTACCAAGGCTTGATGCTCCCACGACCATGCCTTTTCTAGCTGATAGGTTTCAAAAGCATGACAAGACACCACCATCATGCCAGCATTACCTGAGGGGCGCAGACGCATATCAATCTCATAAGCGCGGCCATCTCGAGTTTGGGTGTTGAGATAGTTCATCAGCTTTTGTACCAAACGGGCAGCAAACTTCATACCGCTGACTGATTTTTCACCCGTAGTCATGCCCTGCTCTTTTATCTTATGCAAAAACACCAGATCCAAATCTGAAGAATACGACAGCTCTAGCCCGCCAAGCTTGCCATAACCAATGATGGCAAAACCGCAGTCTGCCTCAGTCACTGGGTCGCCATCTTGACCAATAGGATAGCCGTAGCGTTTGACAATTTCTGCAAAAGCCCGTTCTAATGCGGCTTCTAGTACTACCGCTGCGATATAAGTGAGAGAATCCGACACCTTCATAATCGGACGCTCAGCCAATACATCACTGGCGGCGACCGCCAATACTTGGTTCTTTTTAAACAGTCTTAATACGCTGAGCAGTTCTTCTTCGTCATTAGGCTCTACGCGCAATAGTTGTTGACGCAAAATATCACGCAACTCAGGCTTGTCCGGCAAGTGGCGATAGCGCTGCTGTAAAAAAGTATCTAAAAGCACAGGATAATGTGCCAACTCTTTGGCAATCCAAGGACTGGCCGACAGCATGGGTATCAGCTCAATTGTCGCATTGGGATTTTCTGCAATCATCACCAAATAGATAGAACGACGGCAAATCGCTTCGAGCAATGTAATGAGACGCGGCAAAGCGGTATTGGCCAATTGCTGCTGCTCTTGATGAGCGAGTAACGCATGGATAATCACAGGATAAGCGTCATCCAACCGCTCGCGAGCCTCATCGCTTAAGTTAGCGACCATCTTTGACTGCCAAAAATCTTGTAATAGCACTCGATTTTCTGCCGTGAGCACATCATTCAATCGTGCAATCTGTTCATCAAGATGTTCGGGCTCAAGATCTGTGTCTTCATGATCCGGTACCTGACGTTCGGTCACCATACGCTCAAAGGGAACATTGACATTGTCTCGGTGGTGGTTGAGGGTATCTAACAGTGCGTTCCACTCGTCAAACCCAAGGGTAACCGCCAAGTTATACTGCCACTGCGGATCATGTGGCAGGCGCTGAGTCTGTTGATCATTAATCGCTTGAATGGCGTGTTCAAGCCGACGTAAAAAACGATACGCGGCTTGGAGCTCTTGATAAGTAGTCCTCTCTAAATACTCAAGCTTATGTAATACCTGCATCGCTTGTAAACAAGATTTCACCTGTAATTGAGGATGCCTGCCACCATAAATCAACTGAAAGGCCTGCACAATAAATTCAATGTCTCTGATACCACCAGCACCCAGCTTGATGTTATCCAAATCCTCCCGCTGAGCGACTTGGTTTTGAATAAGGGATTTCATCTCCCTGAGCGCTGAAAAAGCACTATAATCCACGTAATAACGGAAAACAAAGGGCTTGATGAGCGCTTGTATCTCATCATAAAACGGCTGTTCTAGCTGCCCGACTACTCGTGCTTTTAGCCATGCAAAACGCTCCCATGCACGTCCATGTTGAGAGAAGTACTTCTGTAATGCGGATAAATGAATAGCCAAATCACTACCGTCACCCCAAGGGCGCAAACGCATATCGACCCGAAAGACAAAGCCATCAGCCGTCTTTTGATCCAATAATTTAATAATACCTTGACCAAGCCTTGTCATAAACCGCTTATTATCTATGCTGCGCATGCCTTTTGATTTATCACCGCTGGTTACACCGCGAGCCTGATGAACAAAGATAAGGTCGATATCACTCGATAGGTTCAGCTCATGAGCACCAAGCTTACCCATCGCCATAATCGCCATATCATCAATTTGCACGTTACCTTTAGCATTGATAAAAGTCGGTTCGCCGTACTGTTTAATCAAATGCTGGTAGGTATAATCTTTGGCAAATGAGATACAACCATCTGCAAACTCAGACAGCTCGTCGGTCAATTGCTCAAGTGCTATCAGTTGTAAGGCATCTTGCCAAATCCAGCGCATCATCAGCAGTGTACGTAGATGACGCAGGCCACTCATCACCTTCACTTCATCAGCAAGTTGGTAATTATCATCTAACGTATAATCTTGAATCAAATCATCGATTTGCTGCCGAGTTAAGGTTCGATCTAACGGGTAGCTACGTAAAAACGTTTGGCATGAAACCGTTCGACTCTCCCAAATCTGATAAGCGAACTCGCTTGCCGTCTGCAATATTTGCAGCTGTTCGGCTGTATACTGACAATCTGTACCATGGGTCGCACGTGAAGGCATAGCGGGTGACATAGGGAACATAACTCCTTGCATAGAGTGATAAGACTACGTGAACTTAGCGCATAAGTTTATCGTTTTTTCTTACGAAGCAGTCACAGCATCAACTAACGATACGCAATATGTCAGTATTTAATATAAAACTACGTTTAATGACAGTGACCCTATTTGCTTTTGAGCACTTTATGGTAGCATAAACAACTTTAGCGCAGATGATTGAAAAGAGCTCTTATGACCACCATGACCCCATTGCTTCTGATTACTGCTGATCCTAGCCACCCACTTGCCCATTTAGCGCTACGTTATGCACGCGCTTACCTGACAAATGCCGCCAATAATAAAGATATCAATGATAATGTCACCTTAAACGTGTTTTTTTATGGCGATGCGGCGCATACGGCCAATGGTTTACGCTGGCAGTCGGCGGATCAAATTAATTTGACCAAAGAGTGGCAAACGCTCGCTGAGCAGTTCCAGTTAGCGCTGCCTGTCTGTGTCAGTACTGCACTCAGTCGCGGCATTAGCGACACGGATAACAGCAAACGCCATCAACTTAATGGTGACAACCTTGCCACCGGCTTTTCACTGGTCGGACTGAGTGAGCTTGCGATGATGATGCAAGGCGACTGCCACTTGATGCAATTTTGATGACTTGCCGTGCAGACAGATTACATTTTATGATAATAATTGTCAGCGACCAATTAGATTAGGAATTAACCATGAAATTATTAATTCAGCTGCTCACGCCGACTGAAATGTCGAGTTATGAAGGCTGTGCGCTTGCATTAACGCTAGCGACCTTTGGTCATAAAGTACAACTGTACTTGGATGCGCCTGTTTTTGGCTTGTTGATGCAGCCTGCGTCGCGTTTGCATGGCATGATTCAGTCGCTTGAGCTATATGACATGCCAGCCGCTTGGCTACCTGACGATGTCTTTAGCGGGTGGGTCACGGGTATGCTGCCTATTGATTTGGCTTCACAATTGACATTGATACCTGAAGTGGTGAACGCTTCAGACTTTGAGCAAATACTACGCTTTTAGCCTCGCAATTTTATTTGTAATACTTTAAATACTAGGGCGTGTCCTCATTTTAAAAATAGAGATGAAAATGAGGACACGCCTTATCCTAAATCTAGCAACGAATCGGACACTGTTATGGCAACTTTATATCAAATACACAGCACAATGGATACGCTCAGGCGCAGTGTCGATGAGATGTCACGGACATGGCGCACTGGTGACAGCATTCTCTTGCTTGGTAGCACCGTGGCTTTTATCAGTTGGCTTGATGCCTATTTGAGTGACAGTGAAATACAAGGCATAGCAAATATTTATGCCTTAGCCGATGATGTGGCGCAGCTAAGTACCAATACCAGTGCGAAGCTCAATCTAGAAACCAAGTTGAGTGGGCTGTTAACGGATGAAGAGTGGGTCAATCTAACTCAGAGTACTAGTGTTAGTAATACCAGTGCTCATAATACCGATGCTAATAATGCGGGGTTTGACAAAGTAGTGACCATCGCCCTATGAATAACGATAATACGATCAATCACGATATAACCAATCATGATATAACAGCGGCAATCAACGTTGAATTAGATCAAGACGGTCATTTATGTGACCATAACATCTGGACCCCTGATATCGCTCAGCAATTGGCCACCACTCTAGAGGTGCATCTAGAAACTGAGCATTTACAAATTTTACAGCAGGTACGAGCATTTTTTACTCAGTTTAATCACGCACCAGCCACGCGCCCACTGATTAAATGGTTACAGAAAACCTTGCCAGAGCATGATATCAGCAATCAGAAACTACAGCAGTTATTCAACACTGGCTTGGTTGCCCGCCATGTCAATCGCCTTGCCGGTCTGCCCAAACCACCCAACTGCTTATAAGATATATGGCATATATGATTGCTAAGGTGTTATGAATGGCGATGAATACCTAAATGTTGGATCATCGCCTGCAATCAGTAAAAAATGCACGGCTATTTTGGGTCGTACACTGTCAACGTCTCATACCCGATACTACGACCTTCATCACCAGTAAAGCCTTGCTGACGCCAGACCTCATACAGACATATCGCCACACTATTCGATAAGTTCAAACTGCGTGAATCAGCCAGCATAGGCAAGCGCAACCAGTGATCAGCGCCGATATCTTCACGTATATCATCTGCCAGACCTGCTGTTTCAGAGCCAAATACTAAGGCGACATTAGGTATCTGCTCAGGCATCAGAGCACTATCAGATTCGGCAGCCACCTGTTGCACACTAAAGTCATAGTCATAAAAAGGCTTGCTCAGTTTAGTGGTCAATGCTGTGACAATATGACAATCCGCTGCCTGTAGCGCCAGTTTTGCTGCCGCCCAATCATCATGTACTTGTAGGTGCGCGTATTCATGATAATCCAAACCTGCACGCCGTAGCTTTTTATCATCAAGCTCAAACCCTAATGGCCTGACCAAATGTAGCTGCGCGCCCGTGTTGGCACATAAGCGGATAATATTGCCCGTGTTACTAGGCATTTTTGGCGCTACCAACACAATATGGGTGGTCATATCGACTCCTTAAGTCGTCAAATCTGCGTATTATCGTCGATCCGAGATAACGTGGACAGACTCTACTAAAATGATGGTTATTTGAATTTCTGAGCAAAAGGTAATTAAAAGTTACAGTTTACTGCCAATAATTACATTTTGATACTTTGCACAGTTTTTAACTTTCACTATGATGTCTCTAACGGATATCGAGATAGTATTTATCTATTATTATCTTATCCAATAACCCCTCAGTGAGGCTCAAGCCTAATGCTTAGCATCACTGTTATTATTTATAACGACCCATTTTTGAGGATTCTATTATGAAAAAATTAATCATCGCATCTTTAACTGCTATGTTTGTTCTAACTGGTTGCAACACTTTTAAAGGTTTGGGCCAAGACGTATCAAGCGCTGGCGAAGCTGTTACTGGCGGCGCACAAGACGTACAAAATAAAATCTAAGTATTGATTTTTTTGCGTATTTGAAAGGCTTGTCATTTATGTGATAAGCCTTTTTTTATGACTTTCTTTTTCGATAGTAAAGACTGACATTAAAGACACCGTGAATATCTCTAATTATAAAAAGGCTCGCAATATCTGATTGAGATAACGTTGACCCAATAGTGTTGGCTGTAGCCGCTCATTATTGTCTACTAGCAATCCCTGAGTAATTAATTGCGCCACTTGTACAGCAATATCATCATCACTAAGCCCTGTCCTTGCGGTAAACATCGACCAAGCGACGCCGTCATGTAGACGTAGCGCATTCAGCATAAACTCACTAACCAACTCCTCACTATCAATTTCCTGCCAACCCACCATTTTTGGTGCGCTTTGTTCAATAGAAGAGTCAGGGATATCTTGATAATCCACATAATCTTTAGGCAGTCGTGACTTACTAAAACGATAAATACCAGAATCTGCTAGCGAGTCATTCTTTAAGCCGTTCTCTGTTAATGCTGATGCTTCATGAGCAATCGTTACTTTGCCATGCGCGCCCGCACCAATCGCTAGGTAGTCGCCAAACTGCCAGTAATTAACATTGTGACAGCATGCCTTATCTGACGCGCCTGCCCACGCGGATACTTCGTAATTGCAGTAGCCCAATTGCTGCAACAACGCTTGACCTGCCTGCTCAATATCTGCCAAGTTATCCTCATCTGGCAAAATCGGCTGGCTACGGTAAAATACGGTATTGGGCTCAATCGTTAATTGATACCAAGAGATATGCGTCGCCCCAGCATCGTGTGCCATCTGGATATCGTTCAGCGCCTCATTTATCGTTTGCTGCGGCAGCCCATGCATCAAATCGACATTGACTCGCTCAAACCCAGCCGCGCGCGCCGCACGAATCGCTGACAATGCTTGTGCAGGGTCATGTATGCGACCAAGGGTTTTGAGCTTATCAGCCGCAAAACTTTGTACACCTATCGACAAACGATTGATACCCACCTCTAAATATTGGGCAAAAGGAGCATGCTCAAGCGTGCCTGGATTGGCTTCCATCGTCACTTCAATGCCGTCAGCAAACTTAAAGATGTTGCGTAGGCCAGTAAACAATCGCTGGTATTGCACAATGGGTAGCAGTGAAGGCGTACCACCACCGATAAAAATCGAACTGATTTCACGCGCTTGGGTTAACGACTGCTGCATGGCGGCATCTGACAGCAGCGCATCCACATATTCGTCATACATAGATAGCTGCATATCCATCGGCAGCTCATGCGAATTAAAATCACAATAAGGGCATTTTTTGACACACCACGGGATATGAATATAAAGCGCCAGTGGAATGGCACTTACCTGTATCCCACTCACAGTATTATTAGAGATGCTGAGATTATCAGAAAAATGAGCAGGTGTAATATTTGACATAAACGAAGGTATCTATAAAAAAGTTTACATAAATGGATGACTGCTGTCACTAGCAGAAAGTAGCGCTAGGATAACGGCTAATGTGATTAAAAAAAAGGCTATCTTAAAGAAAAGCCGATCAATAACAAAATCAGTCACAAACATGCATGTTAACCCTGTACTTTTATAGGCAAAATAGTGAAGAATGATGGCATAAAATGGCATTGTATTAAATGACATTGCATACAGTGATATTGCAAATAATGAATGGCTGATAATGATAAATAGGATAAAGATATGGCTTATTGGTTAATGAAGTCCAACCCCAAGTTTTTTGGTATTGATGATTTGCAACGCCTAGAGACAGACAGTTGGGATGGTGTGCGCAATTACCGCGCTCGTAACTTCATGCGTGACGAGATGCAGGTCGGCGACAAGGTATTCTTTTATCACTCTAGCGCTAAGCCGTCTGGCGTCGCTGGCATCATGACGGTAAGCAAAGCAGGCTACCCTGACCCTTGCCAGTTCCATCCTGAGCACCGTCATTACGATCCTATTGCCACCGAAGATGAGCCACGCTGGTATATGGTAGATGTCACTTTTGAGCAAGCATTTATTGATATTCTACCACTGTCAGCCCTTAAATTTTTACCCGCACTTGAGGATTCACTATTAATGAGAAAAGGCTGTGAGCAACTTACCGTGATTCCACTAGACGCCAAACACTGGTACGCCATTATGGATATAGCAGAAACCCTTCATCTGCTATCTGAGTAACTGGTGGTTAAATCGTAACGATTGCGTAAGATTTTTAGTGTTATCGACGAACACTTATCGATGCGCTGTCTGCAAAAAATTTGCTATATTTGCGACTTATGCTCAATAATTCATTTATCGATTTTCTTTATCACACCTTTATCCCCATTATCAGGACCCGCTTATGAGCGCACCAAAACTACTATTATCTGTATTAACTGTCAGCATGTTCAGTCTGACCCTTAGCGCCTGTGGCAGTGACGGGGACAAGGTCAAAGACGAATATGACCGAATAGAAGATCAGGTGAACAATGAATATGATCGTTTGGAAGACAAGGTCAAAGAGAAGTATAAAGAAGTCGAAGATAAGCTGAGCGATGACGAAAAATCCATGGCCGAGATTCTGGAGTCGGTATTTTTACCAGAAGAATCACTCGATAATTTCTTGGATAAAATAACCCCAGAAGGCGGTCGCGGCGGTTTATATGTCGGACACTTCATTGAGATTGACGATGGTGACAGCGACGATATCGATATCGGTGCCGTCTACTTTGACATCAGTAAAGATGGCGCTGGCAGCGTCGATGGTAGCGTTAGTTATCAGCAGCAAGCCTGCCAAGAAAACAATACTTTGGGTATCAACTCAGCCATTAAGGTTGACAACTATATCGCGGGTAAAATAACAGGCAGTCTCGATACGTTAGCGTTTTTAGACATTAAATATGTCAATGATTTGGGCGTAGAAACACCGAACTTATTAACCACTTTTGCGGGGAGCTTTGAGGAAAAAGAAGCAGGATCACCTTGGAGAGGTAGCTTTGAGTATCAGGATGGCCTTGGCGGTAAAAAACTAACCAGTAGCGAAAAAAATTGCAACGTCACCTACACCATCAGCGATCGCTCTAATTTTAAGACGTACCCACTTGATTATAGTCTGGGCAAAATGACTCTTGATGTCATCGGTAATGGCAGTCAAAAGACCGTCACTTGGCAAAATCCTGCCAATACCAAGTATTTACTGGTCAGCCAAATTGATATCAACAAAGCCGAGTCTGGTGCCAACGGCTATGTGCAGAACGTGATATTAAATAATCTTGAAACACAGTTTGCCCCTGTCATTCCAGCCATGTCCACCAATTACGTGATTGTCGTGCAAGCATTTGATGCCAATAATACCTTGATTGGCTATCAAGCAGTGGTGCAAGATTTACCTGAGTCGCTATAAATGTCTGCTGATGTGCCTATAAGTTAGAATGGTTATCGTCCAGTGCACACTCTATTGAATCGATTACCTTTCACAGTCAGTTTTTAAGATCGATACAACGCTTTTAAAGCGTTGACATCATAGCGTGGCTTCTTTACCATTCTATTTATGACCTGTCAATCCACTGCTTGGATTGACGGGTTATTTTTATTTTTGTGCCTACCTTTTTTTGCATACTCTGTCTATATGGGCTTGCTCATATTATTTATCGGAGTATTATCGTCGGCACGACTCCCCCTTTTACATCCAGCCAAAAAACTGGATTGGCTTGGTTAAACGTGCTTAGGGCGTGTCCTCATTTGCTTTTCTGCTCAAGTTTTTGGTCAGGGTATGACCGTCTCGCTATTGTTTTGTTGATGGCAATATTTGCTCATCTATCATAATTACCGCAAAGAATAAAAAGTTGCTCACTATGGTTTTCCCATTATCTTTTAGAGATTTTAAAAGCTACAGCTTACGCTTAGGCGTGCTCGCGCTTCCTATTTTAATTACTCAGTTTTGCCAAGCAGCACTTGGTGTGGTCGATGCTATCATGGCAGGTCAAGTGTCCGCGCTTGATTTGGCGGCCGTCGCCGTTGGCTCTGGTATTTGGCTGCCGCTGTTTTTATTAGCCACTGGTATTTTAATCGCCACCACCCCTCTTATTGGTGAGGCGATTGGTCAAAATAAGCACCATCAAGTACCGCATATCACGCAGCAGTCTTTATGGACCGCTAGTGTCATTGGTATTATGGGCTTTATCATCGTTAATTTAGCACCCAATGTACTTGGGGTCATGGGTGTGCCTGAAAACATCCAACCGATAGCAACGCAGTATTTGCATGGCGTGTCGTTTGGTTTTCCCGCACTGGCTGTCTATGCGGTACTACGCAGTTATTGCGAAGCACTTGGGCGACCTGAGCCGGTGACAGTGATTAGTATTATCGGGCTACTTGCCGATATTCCCCTTAACTATATATTTATCCATGGTCTGTTTGGCATGCCCGAAATGGGCGGCGCAGGCTGCGGGGTCGCAACGGCTATTGTGTTATGGATAAATGTTTTATTACTGGCGGCTTATACCAGCTTTACTAAGCGACAGCAGTTTGCCAGCACGCGCTTCTTTTATGCCTTTGCCAGTCCTAATCGTGAACAGATTAAAAAGCTCCTTAAACTTGGTATTCCGATTGGAATCTCTATCTTTTTTGAAGCCAGTTTGTTCAGCTTGGGCGCTCTTGTTATCAGTCCATTAGGTGAGCTAGCAACCGCATCGCATCAGGTGGCATTAGCAGTGACTTCCCAGCTGTTTATGATTCCGATATCGGTCGCGATGGCACTGACAATAATGGTATCCAATCGTTTTGGCGAAAAAAACCTCATGGCGTTACGTCAAGTGCAAGCTACCGGTCTTATCTGGACAGTATTGATTGCGCTCACTTGTATGATTGGTATTTGGCTATTTAGGCCGCAATTGGCAGCCGCATTCTCTGATAACCCCGCCGTTATCACGCAATCTATGCATTTACTTATTTTTGCCCTTGGTTATCAGCTGTTTGATGGCTGGCAAGTCAACGTCGCTGGTATATTGCGCGGCATGCAAGACACCACGATACCAATGTGGGTCACATTGTTCTGTTACTGGCTAGTGGCATTGCCACTCGGTGTTTATTTGGTGCGCTTCACCGATATAGGCGCACAGGGGTTTTGGATGGCATTAATTACGGGTTTATTCTTATCCTCTATTCTACTCACCCTACGCCTGCGCTATCAACAAAAGCGTCTGACGGCGATGTGGGGTTAATGCATCAGCTATACTGATGTAAATGCAGTATCTACTAACCATGACTAGCGCTACATGGTCACATAGACTATGATAAATCATTAAGCATTTCTTACTCGTAAGAAATGCTTACGTCATAATATGTAAAAAAACTCAGTTAACAACTGTACATCGATTGCTCATTGCCATGAATATAGGTATCATTAGCAATTACCTACACAATATTTAGTTACACTATTTCTTGAAATTAGTAGAAGGCAAAATTAAAACTATGGATATTGAAAAAATACGCACCCTAATCGCCCTCATGGAAGAAAGTGAACTGGTTAATTTAGAAATCAGCTCAGATGATGAGCACATCAGCTTAACTCGTCACTATGATGCGCCTGCACCGACCATGATGGCCGCACCTGCTGCTGGCATTGCCCCTATCACTGCTGAAGCAAAGCCAGCGGTAAAAGCGGGTAGCGTTGAGACATCACCGATGGTTGGTGTTTATTACTCAGCTCCTAGCCCTAATGATCCGCCATTCGTAAAGGTCGGACAAAAGGTGCAAGCTGGTGACACATTGGGCATCATCGAAGCCATGAAAATTATGAATCCTCTTGAGGCAACGCAAAGTGGTGTCGTTGACGAAATCTTAGTCGATAACTCCGAAGTGGTACAGTTTGGTCAACCCGTCATACGCTATAGAGCTTAACGAAACTATTTACCAACCTTTACCTCATTATGATAGAGATTTCGTTATCATTTGGCATTTTAGCTTGAGTTATTTTATCTTTATCGTAGCTCGATTTAATGGTGCCTAAAATAACGACTCTATCAATGACCGCCGCTTCGACAAGGATGACCCCATGATAAAAAAACTGCTCATCGCCAATAGAGGTGAGATTGCCCTACGTATCGTTCGAGCCTGCAAAGCCCTTGGCATAGAGACCGTCGGTGTCTACTCCACAGCTGATGCAAACTTGATGCACCTGCGCTTTGTTGATGAGGCAATCTGTATTGGCAAACCCAATGCCAATCAAAGCTATCTTGATATCAATACTATTTTAACCGCAGCTGAAATCACTGGTGCCGACGCTATCCATCCGGGTTATGGTTTTTTGGCTGAAAATGCTGAATTCGCTGAACGCGTCGAAGAAGCAGGTCTCACTTTCGTCGGTCCTAATGCTGACCACATCCGATTAATGGGTAACAAAGTATCTGCTATTAATGCAATGAAAAAAGCTGGCGTACCGACCGTCCCTGGTTCAGTGGGCGCGGTAACGTTGCATAATGCTGAAGAGCAAGCACGCCATATCGGCTTTCCGTTATTGATTAAAGCCGCTTCTGGCGGCGGCGGTCGCGGTATGCGCGTGGTTGAGCGCTTTGAAGAAGTCATTGGTCAAGTACAGGCTGCTAAGCAAGAAGCTGAGCTGTGGTTTGGTGATGATACCGTGTATATGGAACGCTACCTACAAAATCCGCGCCACGTAGAGATACAAGTGCTTGGCGATGGTAATGGTAATGCCATTCACTTATATGATCGAGATTGTTCATTGCAACGTCGCCACCAAAAGGTATTGGAAGAAGCCCCTGCGCCTGATATCCCTGACGATGTACGTCAGCCTATCTTAGACGCTTGCGTCAAAGCATGTGAATTAGTGAAATATCGCGGTGCGGGTACTTTTGAGTTTTTATTTGAAAATAATGAATACTTTTTTATTGAGATGAATACTCGTGTGCAAGTTGAGCATCCGGTAACTGAGATGATTACTGGCATCGACGTGGTCGTCGAACAGCTAAAAATCGCAGCAGGCTACGGTTTGTCTTATCGTCAAAGCGAGATTGAGATTCAAGGCCATGCCATTGAATGTCGTATCAATGCTGAAGACCCAGCGACCTTTATGCCTTGTCCTGGCACAGTCACTCAGTTATTTGCCCCCAGTGGTGCTGGTGTACGCTTTGACTCGCATCTCTACCCGGGCTATGAGATTCCAAGCTATTATGACTCATTGATTGGCAAGCTTATCTGCCATGGTCAAACACGCCAGCAAGCCGTCTCTAAGACGCTGCATGCACTCGATGAATTGGTGATTGAGGGTATTAAAACCAATATCCCGCTGCATCGCGATGTCATTTTGGCAGATGACAATTTTATTCACGAAGCACAAAATATTCATTACCTTGAAAGAGAGCTTCTAACTGGCAATAAAAAGAACGCGGATGTATAACCTGCTTTGATTTATTGTTAAACACAAAAAAACCGCTACCTATTTAGATAGCGGTTTTTTTATGTTTCTATTTTAGGAAAAATGGTTTTAAGTTTTATAAATAAAGAAAATGCTACGGTAACACTCTATTAAAATTCATAAAGCATTCATTACCATCAGGATCCGCACACCATTGCATTTGGTTGCCATCGTGGTTTAAAAACGCAATCAACGCTTCGTCAGTTTGGTCGATTTGGTTACCTGAACAATCTACCTCATTGTTGTCATAGACTGTTTTTAGCGCAATAATGGGCAGCCCTTCTTCGCGGTGCGTGATTAGGTAACGACCATATGTCCACTCTTTGCCACTCACTGCCCACATCTCATTATCAGCCGCAAAATTATACAGCTCGCGGCACTGGTTTGCTTTTTTAGCAGAGACCTTTAACTGGTTGTTGGTATTTGGCTTAATATTAAGGACGCGCTTTTCACTTTGCACAAGGACACCGCCTTCTGTGCCAGCAGTCACTTCTGGCTCATCACTTTTTGTCTGGTTCAGCTCTTTAGCTACAGCTTGTCTGGCTTTGGCTTCTTTGGTCATCGTGATACTACTGTCTAAGTCGATTTCCCATTGTCCCGCGATAGCTGGGCTGATATGAGTGGTAATAGTCGGTTTAGTGACCACTTCGCCATTTACTGGCAATGACGCCAAAATAGCAGCCAATGAAAATGAAGCAAGTGAGATAGGTTCCATAATTAACCTTTTGTTTATAATATAATAGTATGAGTTATGTACATTAGCGTAAGTCTTAGACATCAAAAACACAAGTAACATTATGCTATTAGTCGCGATGCTTTAGCCAACTGCAAGATAGGCGATAGTTATAAATGTCTACTTCCTGCATATAGAATGTCGTTTTTCATGCAAAAAATAACGCCATCGCTTTACTTGCCAAAGACAAGAAGCGACAGCGTTATAGCGACAAGTTATTAAGACGATCATAAAAACATTAAGCAGTGGCAGTACTAACTGCTTGAGCAAACGCTGATAATGCGCCTTTAAGCATCGCTGATACAGTACTGCTACAAGTGCCAATGCCAGAATAAACCTCACCATCTACATTTAGTTGGATATAAGCCGCCGCATTCGCATTGGTTTTGTTGTCATTATTGGTATCATCATCGATGCCATCACCGCTATTGTGCTGCGGATTAATCGCATGCTCAGCGTAATTAATAACATGGATAGATTTACCAGTATGCTGGGCAAGGCCGTCTATAAACGATGATAATGGACCATTACCAGTGCCATCAATATTAATGATGTCCCCATTCATTTGTACTTGACCATTAAAGTAGACTTCACCGCCTTTATTATTGACCGTATAATCTAATAGCTCAAAACTGCCTTGCTGTAGATACGTGTCTTCAAAGGTCTGTAAAATTTCATCATTCTGCAATTCACGAGCAGCTGATTCAGCTTGCTTCTGTACCACGCCGCTGAAGTCAATTTGCATCCAGCGCGGCAAATTAAAGCCATAGTTGCGCTGCAAGATATAAGCCACACCGCCTTTACCAGACTGGCTATTGATACGTACCACATCCTGATAACTACGACCAATATGCGCCGGATCAATTGGCAAGTAAGCCACATCCCAAACGTTATCCGTCTCGTTTTGATGCTTTTCGTTATAGTCGAGAGATTTTTTGATGGCATCTTGATGTGAGCCACTAAAGGCCGTAAAGACCAATTCGCCGACGTATGGATGACGCGGATGTAAGGGCAAATTGTTACATTCGCTGACCACTTGTACAATTTCGCTCATGTTACTAAAATCAAGCTCTGGATCGATACCTTGACTAAACAAGTTCATCGCCATGACCATGATATCCATATTACCCGTGCGCTCACCGTTACCCAATAGCGTACCTTCGATACGATCGGCACCCGCTAACACCCCAAGCTCTGCTGCTGCAACCGCACAGCCACGGTCATTATGTGTATGCAAGCTGATAATGACATGCTCACGCTGGGCAAGATGACGGCAGAAATACTCGACTTGGTCGGCAAAAACATTGGGCATAGACGCTTCAACCGTCGCTGGCAAGTTTAAAATTACTTCCTGCCCTTGTTGTGGTTGCCATACTTCACAGACCGCATCACAGACTTCTACGGCATATTCAGTTTCTGTTTGACTAAAGCTTTCTGGTGAATACTGGAACACCCACTCTGTTTCTGGGTATTTAGCCGCATATTCAACCAATAATTTAGCACCAGTAACAGCAATTTCTTTAATCTCAGCTTTGTCTTTACCGTAGACCTTTTCACGTTGGATACGGCACGTTGAATTATAAACATGGACAATCGCACGCTTCGCGCCTTTCAATGACTCAAACGTACGGGCGATCAAATGCTCACGAGCCTGTACCAATACCTGCAAAGTCACATCGTCTGGGACGTGATTTTCTTCGATAAGTTTACGAGCAAAATCAAACTCAACCTGCGCCGCTGATGGAAAGCCAATTTCAATCTCTTTAAAACCAACCTCAACCAACGTTTTAAAAAAACGCATTTTTTGTTCGATCGTCATCGGGTCAATCAGTGCTTGATTGCCATCACGCAGATCCACACTTGCCCAAATTGGTGACTTTTCAATCGTTTTGCTTGGCCAAGTACGATCTGACAGCGATGGCGCAAAAGCAAATGGACGATACTTTTTATAATCAAAAGCGGCATTTTTGGGTGTAATCTTTGCAGTCGTTGAGGCTACAGTGCGTTTGGCTTGGTCAGACATAATCAATCCTTAGATGATATGGGAATTTATGTTTTTAGCTGGACGGCTGGTGATTAGATCAATGTTTATCATACGAGATAACCAATGTTTATACCATAATAATATCAGAGTTTATGCAATAGAAATCAGCTTTCTTTGATAATATATGGCGCTATTTTAGTGAAAAAATACAATTTACTCAGTATAATTAGCTGAATTCACTAACAAAGCAACAGATTATGCCAAACAGTCATCTTGATAGTCCACATTTAACCGATATTGATGAGATCGATCGACAGCTCTTGCGCGTATTGCAAACTCAGGCACGCATGAGTATCACCGAGCTTGCCGAACGCGTCAACCTGTCAGCCACGCCTTGTGCACGCCGTATTAAACGCTTAGAAGATGCTGGTATTATCACGGGTTATCACACCAAAACGGATGCGCAAAAACTTGGCTACCCGCTCGCCGTCTTTATCGCGATTAGCATGGATCGCCATACGGCTGAGCGCTTTGAGCAATTTGAGCGTAAGATTCAGAGCTTTGATGAAGTCATTAGCTGTAGCATTGTCACGGGTCGTACAGAAGACTACCTTATCAAGGTAAGAGTACGCGATATGGCACATTATGAGGAGTTTTTATTACATAGGCTCAATCGTATCGAAGGTGTCGCTCAAGTGCATACCAGTTTTGAGCTGCGAGAAATATTTAATCGTAGTGTGGTTTAAATGGTAGTCGGTGGCTGTCGACGAAACAATAGCAACAGCACCAATCCAACCATCAATCCAGCGGCGGCAACGAGTAACCCTGCATTGAAATTGTCGTCCTGCCCTGCCAATGCTACCGTCACCAATGGCCCCAAGAACTGACCCAATGCATAAGCCAAAGTTGCCAATCCTATCAGCAAATTTGAGTAAGCAGGATTGATATTTTTAATCAAAGTGAGCGTCATCGATACCATACCCACAAAGGTCAAACCTAAAATAGCAGCATTGCCGTACAAACCAATAGCGCCGTCGAACCATATGGGCAGGCACATCCCAAATGCTTGTAATATCGTTAAGCCTATTAACGTTTTGATTTCACCAATTCGCTTGGCAAGTGCGCCCCACAGTGGATTTGATAACATCGCAAACACACCAACGACTAGCCAAATGAGCAATCCAGCATACGTCTGCGTCGTGAGGCGCTGTGCTGCCATGACTGGCAAAAAAGTCGCAGAGGTAATATAACCAAAGCCTGCCAGTACATAGCTCGCTGACAGCAAAGCAATAGCCTTACGATGACCAGCAATGACCTCATACAAAGCGCGCTTAAAGCTCAAATAGGTTTGATGCACTGACACGTGCTGTGTAGGATCAGTCCGCAGCAAGTCGGAACCCTTTGTTTGTCTTGGTTTTACCGCATAGAGTAGCCATACCAGAGGTAAGCTTGTAAAGCCTGCTACCAACCAAATGACATCAAAATGATAGCCCAATATTAACAACCACCACGTCAGTATGGCAGAGGCACTGATGCCCACACCAATACCTGCGTAGTGTACTGCCGACAGTACAGAGCGGCGTTCAGGGCTTAAGCTTTGAATCACAAACGATGAGCTTAAAATCATCGCTACACCGCTTGCAATACCTGCGATTAGACGAATGAGATACCATACAGTTAATGACATATCAGGTACGACAAGTAGCATCGTTGTGACGACACTTATAATTGCCCACAGTGTCAGCGCTTGCCACGTCGAACGCTGAGGCACAAACATGGCGATGAGGGCACCGATAAAATAACCGATGTAATTGATAGAGGCAAGCCAGCCTGCAATCGTCGTCGAAATCGACAGTTGCACCATAATATCGGGCAAGGTGGCAGTAAAGAGGAAGCGTCCATAACCCATGACGACTGCCATGCAGTACATACCGATACAGGCAATGGCAGCTTCATTAGTAATATGAGGAAAAGCACGGCTTTTGAGAGCAGTCATCATGACAGAGCCATTTTTGCGGCCATTAGCACACAATCCTTTGTGTTAGAGCATTCAAGAGCAGCGGCAGATTAATAATCAAACATACAAGCGAAAACTACGATACGTTTACTGTTGGCGTCATGGTCACATCTGTCTCTGTGTGTCCTAGCATTTGTACGCGTTGATCACTAAACATATCCATATCAGGTGCCAGCGTACGCATAAAGCGATCAAAATACAGCATCTGTTTGGTCAATAAAGCAAAGTCACGTGGGAAATGAATACCATGGCGCTTGCCCACTTCGACAATCTCAAGCATCATTTTATTTAACTCATCGGCTTGTTCTTTACTATTAAAAGGCACACCACTGGTAAAGGATTTGTCCTCCGCCATAATAGTCTTCATCATACGCTGCAAATCATTACCCAACGCCACTACATCGATTTTATTGCCACCATGGGTCATTTCCATATCAATCATATGGCGCGCCATCGCTTGATAGTCACTGTCCTGCATGGCTTGCATCATACCCATGCACGCACGCCAACTCTCAGCTTTTAGCTTACCGACAATACCAAAATCCAAAAAGCCAATACGACCATCGGTTAATAGCATCAAATTGCCCGCATGCAGGTCAGCATGGAAACTGTTGCACAGCATGAGACTGGCAAACCACGTATTCAAGGTATCCGCCATGACTTGCGCAGGATCAGCACAATACTGACGCATGAGCGACTCATCGACCATAGATACGCCGTACAAGCGGCTCATGGTTAATACACGCTTGGTCGTCAGCTCTTCATATACTTTGGGTGCTACCACGCGCGTATTGCCTGATACGGCTAAGAACTGCTGAAAATCGCGGATGTTTTGTGCCTCAGCGATAAAGTCAGTCTCGGCAAGCATACGCAGGCGAATCTCATCGATAATCGGCGCAATACTGGCAAACTTCATCGACGGCATCAGAATCTCAAGTAACTTAGTCACCCCATGCAATACGCCCAAATCGGTTTGCATAATGGTCTCGACGTCAGGCTTTTGTACCTTTAATACGACTTCATCGCCATTATGCAACCGTGCCGCATGAACTTGAGCAATAGAGGCTGACGCTAATGGCTTTGAGTCGATATGGGCGAACTTATCATCAATCGTCATGCCATCAACGGCCAACTCTTCTTTCAATACCTGCTCGATATAAGCATAAGATAATGGCGTGGTCTGATCTAAACAGCTCTGAAAAGCTTTTACATATTCGCGTGGAAACAGTGACGGCGTACTGGCGATAAACTGACCAATCTTGATATAAGTCGTGCCCAATTGCTCAAACGTTTCTTTTAATAATGTAGCATCAGGCTTTTCACCTTTTGCCACTCTCAGCGCAGATAAACCTGCCACGCTGGCTGTTTGGCGAACACGGTTCATGACATTGAAGGTATGCTTTAATAAATGCGGACGATGAATTTTCATAAAAAACAACTATGGTCATAAGAAAGGGTTTTGAGAATAGGCGATTATAAATAATGACAAGTCACACCGCCACTAATGAACAATGACTAATGTCTAATGACTGCTACAGACAGGACACGCGGCATCTTGGCGATAGCCCATTAGCCGCTGCTGCATCTGACTACCATCCCATATTAATAGCTTATTTGTCAGTGGATTTTTGGTTAATCCCAAATACTGCAGGGCAGCATTCGCTTGCAAATTACCCATGATAGCAGTGGTACTCGCTAGCACACCTGAGTTGGCACACGTACGCTCATCAGCCGCTGCATCAAGCACTACCGAACCAAACACGCAGTGATAACAACCAGTGTTTAGTTGCGGCTCAAACAGCGCCAACTGACCTTGCATCGCAATCGCTGAGGCAGATAATAGCGGGATTTTATAGTGCACGCTAATACGATTGATGACATCACGCGTAGCAAAATTGTCGGTGCAGTCTAAAAGCAAATCAGGCTTGCCTGTCGCCATATCGAGCAATTTATAAGCATTGTCTTTGCTTAATCTTGCAACTGTACCGCGAGCGGTAATGAAAGGGTTAATACGCTCTAACATGTGCGCCGCTGTTAGCGCCTTAGTTTTACCAATATCCTCAGGTAAAAACAGCGTTTGGCGCTGCAAGTTGCTGGCTTCAATGACGTCATCATCTATAAGATGAATGTGCCCAAGTCCTGCACGCACTAGCGTCTCAGAAGCAGGACAACCAAGCCCACCTGCCCCTATCATGACCACACGAGCTGATTTTAAGCGTAATTGAGCGTCAATATCCCAACCATCTAATAATATTTGCCTTGCATAACGCAGCAACTCTTCATCCAACAACTGCCCTTCATCTAATGTGTGCGCCATATTTATTACCAATAACCTATTATTAAAGAAGTCTACTAACAAAAATCTGGTGACTTAATTTGACCCAGCGTAACACGATCATTACCACCATAGTCTTGTACTGTATGCACAGATTCAAAGTCACTGTCTACAAACAACTTGCGAACGGCATCACCTTGGTCAAAACCATGTTCGATAGCCAGTAGCCCACCGACACGCAAGTATTTCGGTGCCTGTCCTACGATATGCTCTATATCGGCAAGCCCATGATTGGGGGCACTTAAGGCACTAATAGGTTCGGCTACAAGGCGTGCTAAATGCTCATCTTCCTTATCGATATAAGGAGGGTTGGACACAATCACATCAAATAATAGCTCGCCATGACTGGGCAGCTCGTCATACCAACTGCTTTGTATAAACTCAATATCAGCAACATCATTGATGGCTGCATTGTGCTGAGCAACCTTGAGCGCTTCTGGCGACATATCCACCGCAACGACTTGCCAACTTTCTGCCTCACTGTCTGAACGCTGCGTATTTAACTCGTGAGCGAGACTAATCGCAATACAGCCTGAACCTGTCCCTAAATCCAGTAACCGTTTTGGGCTGCTGACACTGTTTGGCTGAGATTTTATCCAAGTTAATACTTGCTCAATCAGTATCTCAGTATCAGGTCGCGGAATTAAAGTGTGCTCATTAACAGTAAACGTCAGCGACCAAAATTCTTGCTGACCAGTCAAATACGCAAGTGGTATTCCTTGCTGCATCTTCGTTACACCTGCATTGAATTGCTCAAATTCACTATCAGTTAATTGGTAATCTTCATCCGTTATTAAAAATATCGCAGGCTTATCGACGACATACAACAGCCAGTCCGTTAGCCAAAATGGCGGTAGCTTGCTATTTGCAGCCTCATTTGTCAATTGCTGAATGTGCTGCTTGATTTGACGAATACTTGATGCTGTCATATATAGTTCATCACCTATTAAAATTGATTACTCAAGTTTGGTAGAAAGTTCAACTGGATCGTCATTGCTACCAATAACCACATGCTTGTCTACCAAATAAATAAGTATCAAGACAGGTATCCCAATCAAGAATGTGATTAAGAAAAAGTTGGCAAATCCAATGTTGTCTGAAATGCCACCTGAATACCCACCCAATACTTTTGGAAACAAGGTCATGAGTGATGAAAATATAGCGTACTGTACAGCGGTAAACTTAACTGAAGTAAGCGCTGATAAAAATGCAATAAAAACAGCAGTCGCAAAACCTGCTGCCAAATTATCGACAACCACGGCTAGGTACATATAATTCATATCACCAGGATGATAGGTCAATAGAATAAATAGAAGATTGGTTGTACTTGATGCTATAGCACCAATCAACATGACATGCATCATCTTCATTTTTTGAGCAACAAGGCCACCTAAAAATCCACCTGCGATCGTCATAAACAATCCCAGAAATTTGACCGCGTCAGCAATCTGAATTTTAGTAAAACCCATCTTAGCGTAGAAAACGTTTGATAGATTGCCTGCGACAATATCTGACACACGATAAAAACCTATCAACAATAGCAACAGTATTGCCTGCTTACCATAGCGACGGAAAAAATCAGCAATAGGCTCTACCCACAATCTTTTTGCCACCTCTTTTCTTGCCAGCCCGACTGATATAAGCGCATATCCCACAACCATAGCCACAGCCACACTACCCAATAATCTCACTACTTCTATCAAAAACTTTAGAAAAACACTGTCATCAGGAGCTTGGAATATTTTACCTATAAATACAAAAGCACCTATAAACGCAAAAACTGACAAGATAAATAAGAATAATATTCTAATATTGTCATCACGAGACTGTACAACTGAGTCAATTTTGTTCACTATTTTGGGTTGATTTAAAATAAAAAATATCAGTAAGAAAGGTGCGCATGCCATTACCATCAAGAAATACATATTAATCGCTGGCAAGTACTCAATAGGTATTAACGTTAAAGGCCTACTCAATACTCTGGTTGCAAAGGTGCTGACGAATACTGGCAATCCATAAATCACACCAGGGATAAGGAGAAAAGCCGCGTATATGGAAAATATTTTTAAATTTCTTTTTTGTTTATATATTTCTAATGACTGTGCTGCTGGCTCATAAATAGCAAACGTCGTTAATAAACCGACTGACATGACACCCATCATCGTATAGTAAGTATTGCGCCATGCTTCATAATTATAAAGCTCTTCAGAAGAGCCAAAATAACTTGCTAAATAAAGTGCGCCTGCGCCTGCGACAATCATGCCAATACGATAACCAGCGACATATACTGAAGACAACGTAGGTTGCAATTCAAACCCTGCCAACTCAATACGATAAGAATCAACAACGATATCCTGAGTAGCTGATGAAAAACCAAGCAAAACAGCACCAAGCGCCATAACCCAAAGGACGTTTTCAGCAACAGGGTTAACACTAGCCATCGTAAAAATAGCAACCAGTATCATCAGTTGTGACATAAACATCCATGCCCGACGCCTACCTAGCCATTTAGTTAAGAAAGGAAGTGGCATTGAATCAATCAACGGCGCCCAAATAAACTTAAACGAATAACCAAGACCTGCCCAACCAAACATTGTTATCACACCGGTTTCTAAACCCGCTTCACTAAGCCATAATGATAGACTTGAAAAAACCAACAGAATAGGTACACCTGCTGAAAATCCAAGAAATAACATAATCATCACACGAATATCTGAAAAAGATTTCAATGCATCAGACCATGATTTTTTGACAGCTGATTGATTGGGTGGCACAGATTTGACAGCAGACATAATCGCTCACTAGCACTTAAGAAAAAGAACACAACCGCGCACAATTTTTATCAATCATTAGCATCATCTATCGGTAATTGACACTGATAAATAGCACTGATAAACGGGATCGATAAAAATTGCTTAACGTTGCACAAATACAGCCATTACAACAAAATTGAATTATGGTACTTGAGAACGCTGACCTTGACTAGACATTCTAACGATATTTTTACATTAACCGTTGTTTCTACTGGTTAATAAAACCTAGCTTATAGACTAGGGTTTGCTTTCATATTAAGAATGGGTATAAAAATAAGGAAAATATCGCATTTTGCATCATAACCATTTTATACAAACCCCTTTCTTTTGTGATTAGCCCATCATCATCCTGATAAGTCATTAATAATTAATGCTTTAATAACCAGAACTTCTTGCTACATTCTTACTTTTATATATTTAAAAAATATAATTTTATTAGGTATACCATTTATTTTATAAAACAATGCGTTTGTATAAATCGCCTCCCTAAATCAATCATTATTCTATATGCTAGAGATGACAAATGATTTTTGCAAACTATAGTAAATAACACACTCGATTGCCATTTATCTGATTACTGCCTAGGAGCCACATGATGACTAACTCAAACTCAACATCAGATGCTGCAAGTAACACCACTTATGATAAAGGAGATGGTCATGGACCAACCATTCATAGTGAAAATGTAGATACTTCGCACGAGCCACAACGTCCAAGCATGGGTGGCTGTCCTGTCATGCACCAAGCACATACTACGAACGCCTCGGCAGCAACCGACTGGTGGCCGAATAGCTTAAATTTAGATATCTTGCATCAGCAGGATCACAAAACCAACCCAATGGATCCTGACTTTGATTATGCAGAAGCCTTTAAGCAATTAGATTTAGAAGCCGTCAAGCAAGATTTAAAAGATCTAATGACGGAGTCACAAGCATGGTGGCCAGCAGATTGGGGTCATTATGGTGGGTTGATGATTCGTATGGCTTGGCATTCTGCCGGTACTTATCGACGCTCCGACGGCCGCGGTGGTTCTAACACTGGTAATCAACGCTTTGCGCCATTAAACAGTTGGCCGGACAATGTCAACTTGGACAAAGCACGTCGTCTATTATGGCAAATCAAGAAAAAGTATGGTAACAAACTTTCTTGGGCAGATTTAATGATACTAGCGGGTAATATGGCTTATGAATCTATGGGCTTTAAAACGTTAGGTTTCGCTGGTGGACGTACCGATATTTGGCATCCAGAAAAGGATATCTATTGGGGTTCTGAGCGTGAATGGCTTGCGGCTACCAAAAATCGTTATGAAGATGATAATCAGCGTGAATCACTAGAAAACCCTTTAGCAGCGGTACAGATGGGCTTGATTTATGTCAACCCTGAAGGCGTCGATGGCAACCCTGATCCAATCAAAACAGCACAAGACATCCGCACCACTTTTGCTCGCATGTCAATGAATGATGAAGAAACGGTCGCCTTGACGGCTGGTGGTCACACGGTTGGTAAATGTCATGGTAATGGTGACGCTACCTTATTAGAAGATGAGCCAGAAGCGGCTGACATCAAAGAGCAAGGTCTAGGTTGGCGCAACCCTAAAGGCACAGGCAATGCTGGCGATACCGTCTCAAGTGGTATCGAGGGCGCATGGACCACGCATCCAACCCAATGGGATTATGAATATTTTGAGTTATTGCTAAATCATGAGTGGGCACTGACTAAGAGTCCTGCTGGTGCTTGGCAATGGGAACCTATCGATATCAAGGAAGAGGATCGTCCTTTAGATGCACATGATCCAAGTGTACGCCACAACCCAATCATGACCGATGCTGATATGGCAATGATTAAAGACCCTGCTTATCGTAAAATTTCAGAGAACTTTCATCAAAATCCAGAATATTTCGATGAAGTATTTGCAAAAGCTTGGTTTAAGCTTACCCATCGTGATTTGGGGCCAAAATCTCGCTATTTAGGGGCGGATGTGCCAAGCGAGGACTTCACTTGGCAGGATCCAATTCCACAAGGCAATGTTAATCTGAGCGCTGATGATATTGCAATCTTAAAAGCACAGATACTAGGCAGTGGTATCGACCATCGCGAATTTATTATTACCGCTTGGGATAGCGCTCGTACATTCCGCGCCTCAGACTATCGCGGCGGCGCCAATGGTGCACGCATTCGTTTAGCCCCGCAAAAAGACTGGCTAGGTAATGAGCCTGAGCAATTGGCTCGCGTACTTGAGGCGCTCACTGACATTCAAACGAACTTTGATAAAGACGTCAGCATCGCAGATTTAGTGGTACTCGCTGGTAACACCGCCATTGAAAAAGCAGCAGCTAATGCAGGCATTCAAATTGAAGTGCCATTCGATGCGGGTCGTGGCGATGCGAGCGATGAGATGACTGACACAGAAAGCTTCTCTGATTTAGAGCCACGACATGATGGCTACCGTAACTGGATCAAAGGCAGCTATGCCATATCACCTGAAGAGATGCTATTAGATCGTACTCAGCTGATGGGCTTGACTGCACCCGAAATGGTCGTTTTAATCGGTGGTATGCGTGTCTTGGATACCAACTACGCTCAGAGCCAACAAGGGATCTTTACTGAGCGTGCTGGGACACTTAGCAATGACTTCTTTGTGAACTTGACAGACATGAGCTATTCTTGGCATCCCGTTAAGACAGACAATAATGACGCCCCTGCTCTCTATGAAGTGCGTGAGCGTGCTACTGGCAATGTAAAATGGCAAGCCAGCCGCGTAGACCTAGTGTTTGGCTCAAACTCCATACTACGCGCTTACGCTGAGCTTTACGCACAAGACGATAACCTAGAAAAATTCGTTCATGACTTTGTAAATGCTTGGAATAAAGTGATGAATACGGATCGTTTTCGCTAGAGGCAGCCGCAAATCGTATCATTATTGAAGTTGTAAGCTAAGACAGTCATCGGAAGATGGCTGTTTTTTTATGTTTGTATCACATCTAATTCAAAGTAAATATTATAATGAATACGCCCTATTTATTAGAGAATTAAATTATGAATATAGCCTTATTTGACTTTGACGGCACCATAACGAACACAGACACCTTTACCAAATTTATATTATTCGCAGCAAATAAAAGAAAAATTAATGTAGGTAAAATCATTTTATTACCAACTATCGTTAAATATAAGCTAGGTAGATTACACGGTAGCGAGATTCGAAAAAAAGTTTATAACTTCGCTTTTAAAGGGACAAATGAGGGACAGCTTAGAATAAAAGGTGAAGCATTTTCTGAGCTGATGATACCTAATTATATAAGAGCTAATGCTTTCGAAAAAATAAAATGGCATCAACAAAGAGGAGACATCGTCGTTATCGTCTCTGCATCTTTGGATTTATATCTCAATCCATGGTGTATAAAATATGGACTAGACTTGATATGTACTAAGGTAGATGTCGTTGATGGTATATTGACGGGTAACTATCTGAATGATGACTGTAGCGGAATAACGAAAAAGCAGTTGGTTGAACAAAAATATAATCTAAGTAATTTTGACACTATATATGCTTATGGAGACACATTAGAAGATGAAGAGTTGCTGAGTCTAGCAGATGAAAGATTCTATCAGTACTTCTGAGTACTCAAAAACAATTTCAATGTATACTTTTAATCATATATTCCAAATACGTATAAATAGATAACTATTAAGTATATACAAGAATAAACACTTTGTTTTACACTACCTGCTTACTGCATATTTGTACATTTTCACTTTTGTATACAGACAGGGTTTGTATATTTATACAATAGGATTTAGTTATGGCAATCGACGTAGTGGTCAATCAGCGGCATTTACAGATTCAGCTCAAGCAGTTGGAGACAGTATGGCATACGGTGATTAATGGCTATAACTTAAGTCAGGCAGCGACCGTACTGCACACCAGTCAATCTAGCCTATCAAAACATATTGCGGCACTTGAAAATCAGCTCAAAACGGAAGTGTTCGTCCGTCAAGGCAAACGCCTAACGGGTCTTACGACCATGGGCACAGCACTAATGCCGCATATCGAATCTATCTTCGCCGAGATCCGTACGATTGAAAACCTAAGTCTCGATTTTAATAATCCGAATATTGGCACGCTGACGATTGCCACCACTCACACGCAAGCGCGATATGTATTGCCGCAAGTCGTCAAAGAGTTTAAAGAGCGTTTCCCCAAAGTCAACCTAATACTACAACAAGCAGATCCAGAGACCATCGCGCAGATGGTCATTCGCGGGCAGGCAGATATTGGCATTGCAACCGAGTCTTTACTTCATAACAATTATTTACGCTGCTATCGCTATTATGACTGGACGCATCGCGTCATTGTGCCAAGCGATCACGAACTGGCCAATCACGAGTCTGTGGATTTGCCGACCCTCGCCAGCTATCCGATTGTGACCTATCACGGTGGCTTTACGGGGCGCGGTGCGATTGACAAAACTTTTGAAGAAGCAGGATTGGAACCAGATATCGTGCTAGCAGCACTCGATGCTGATGTAATTAGTACTTATGTAGGTTTGGGCTTGGGTATCGGCATTATCGCAGAGATGGCGTTTGAACCGAGTCACTATCAAAATTTAACCGCGATACCAGTGGATCACTTTGGGCGCTTTACCAGTTGGATGGCGGTACGTGATGATGCAGAAATTCGTCAGTATGGTCGAGCATTTATGGAACTGTGTCAAAAACAATTTAGCCAGTAAAGAACCATTCATTCATATTTTCACTAAACATCAATGGCATCGTTATCAACAGATAATGATGCCATTTTCTATTCTTATTTCTACTCAAAATCGACTGGCGCGCATGTGATTCTTATAACGCTACCCCATTATTAAGATTTGTTATCGTCTTAACTTATAACCTTTATATTCAATAGAACCGCCCCATTATATGAACTATTGAGCGACTAGTTACAGCAATATTGAATTAGCACTAGATTCTTGAGGTGCTAGTTCATCATTGCTGTCGCTAGTCTCTTTTATAACTAGAATCAAATACCAATATAACCATATAACCATGTCGCTGAAAGGCGGCATCATAAAAACAGGTGATTTATGAGTAACGCTATTCCCTTATCCTTTTTAGACCTAGCACCCGTGCCTGAAGGTAAAACCATCGCTGAGGGCATTGCCCAAACGGTTGAGACAGCACAGCAAGCAGAAAAAGTTGGTTTAAACCGTTATTGGATGGCAGAGCATCACAATATGCCGGGCATCGCTAGTGCAGCGACGTCAGTACTACTAGCGCATATCGGTAGCCAAACCAAGCATATACGTATTGGTGCTGGTGGTGTGATGCTTCCGAACCATGCACCGCTCGTCATCGCTGAGCAATTCGGCACTTTGCAGGCATTATATGGTGATCGCGTAGATTTAGGGCTGGGTCGTGCGCCGGGTACTGATGGCGCAACCTTTCAGGCACTACGCCGTCAGATGCAAGATGCTGATCGCTTTCCGCAAGACGTCCAAGAATTGATGTACTTTTTAGGGAACGGTACAGATAATAGCCCAGTACAAGCATTTCCTGGGGCAAAGTCAAACGTTCCTATCTGGATATTAGGCTCTTCTCTTTTTGGGGCTACGTTAGCGGCGCATTTGGGACTTCCTTATGTGTTTGCCTCACACTTTGCACCGCAAATGCTTGGGCAAGCGATTACAGCTTATCGTGAACAGTTCAGACCATCAGCCTATTTGGACAAGCCTTATGTCATGCTGGCGGCTAATTTATTACTCGCCGATGACGATGCTACTGCACAGTATCATTTTACCTCTGCGCAGCAAAGCTTCGTACGCTTGCGCCGTGGTGAAACAGGTCAAATGCCGAAACCTACTCACGATATGGACAGTATCTGGAGCCCTGCTGAAAAAATGATGGTGGATAGCGCATTATCGGTGTCATTCATCGGCTCTGTAGAAACTGTCAAACCGAGACTGGCGGCATTCCTTGCCCAGTATGAGCCAGACGAGCTGATTGTGACGGCTAACGTTTACGATCAGGCAGCGCGCATGCGTTCACTGGAACTTACACCTGAGTTAAATTTATTTACTTTACAATGAAATCAGACACTTGCATAATTATTGATAAACCTTAGCTGGATGTTTGACATGGACGCAACTCCTATTATCGGTGCCTCACTGCTTATCGGCTCATCAATATTTATGTACATTGTGGCTTTTCTGGCGGTGATGGCTGTCGGTGGTTATTTGACCTACCGCAGCGGCGCGAAGACCAACGTAATAAAGACAATTCAAATTAATAACCGCTCTCGAAATATGCTGGGGGCATATTAATTTAACGTTTAAAGCAATGTAAAAAGCCCTCTTTTCTTATTTAGAAAGAGGGCTTTTTTTGGCTTGCTACATAATAAAAACATAGCAATCTTACGTACGGTCACTATACATGGCATTACCATTCAATTGATGAGCCAAGATTTTTTTGTGCGGCTTGTTGTGCGACATATAGAGCGACTGCTGCATCAAAACTGGCTGCACCAACCGATTTAAACAACGTAACACCATGATTAGACTTAGCGGTTTTTTCTTGTAGCGCCCCTGTGACTAGCGCTTGTAAGTCACCACTGAGGTCGTCCCATGTCCATGCACAATCGACACTATCGTGAGCTTGGATTAAATCACCCGCTTCATGACGACTGCCAACCAAATCATCGACAACGACCATGCGACTGTTTGCAATGACATCATTGCTTATCTCTTTCATTGAAGGCTGATAGGCGCCGACTGCGTTGATGTGTACATCAGATTTAATATGGTTGAGATCAAACAAACCTTCTGTTGCGCGGGTTGCGACATTGATAACATCTGCATCATGGACAGCATCATTGATATTTTCGCAAACCGTTATAGTAACGTCCCATTGCGGATAATCACGAGTAAATTTCACTTTAAAAATCTCAGCACCTTCCCTGCTTCTATTCCATAAATATACTGTTTTAATCTCAGGACGTACTGTCATTACCGTATGTAATTGCTCATAAGCCATGCCGCCACAACCGACCACCGCCACACTTTGACAGTCAGCGCTTGCCATATATTTGGTCGCAATGCCTGACAATGCCGCTGTACGCACTTGGGTAATATAAATACCATCCATAATTGCCAATATTTCACCAGTATCATTGTTTGACACGGTAATAATCGCCGTTGTGGTTGGTAAATTTCGGCTCGGATTATCAGGACAAATGGTGACCAATTTTACGGCGGTATACTCGTTCTTACCATCATAAATCGTCGCGGGCATTGATAAATGCGAACCTGAACGATGGGCGTCATCTTCACTAAAAGTTTCAATGACCAAACGTTCAGGCGCTTTGATCCAATTGGGATGCGCTGCCTGTTGATGTAACAATGCTTCTATCGCCCCAATGGCAGATTGCATATTGAGATGTTCGGTCACGATTGCTTTGTTTAGTAATTGCAATTTGAGTACTCCTATTTATAGATTTATTATTAGAACATGTTTTATCATGCCAAAACGGCTACTACATTAATCCTAACCCGCGTAATATTGCCGCACCAATCGCCATTCCAAACATACCTACCACGGTGGTAAAAGCCAAAATATTAGCAGCTAACACATCATTGCCACCCATGGCTTTTGCCATTACATAGCTGGCGGCGGCTGTTGGTGAGGCTGCCATCAAAAACAACACACCCATATGCACACCTGATAGACCAAATCCCAATCCAATAGCGATGGCAATCAATGGCGCAACGACAATACGTCCGATACTCGCCTGCATGGACAGCCCTGAAGGGTGTAACATCGACTTCAAATCAATACTGGCACCGGCGCAAATCAATGCTAAAGGCAATGCCACTGCGGCCAGTAAATCACCAGTCGTATGAATCACACCTGTAATAGGCGGCAGCGGTGACGCCTTATAAGCAAATGCTGCTACCAGTGCGATAATCAGTGGGTTGGTAAATAGTTTTTTGAGAATCATGGTACTGCGACTGAGCCAAGTATCATCCACACTTTTGGACACACGGCTGAGAGTGATAACCGCTAAGATATTAAACAGTATCGTCACCACACCCATATAGACAGCGCCGATGCTTAAGCCACGTTCTCCGTAGGCATTAGCAACCGTTGCCAGTCCAATAATAGCCATATTACTCCGAAATATCCCTTGTACAAACACCCCTTGATCAGCCGGTTTGCTTACAAAATATTTGGCGTAAATCTCTGCACCTATAAACAAGATGAATGTCACCAGAATACCAGCCACTATCAGCGTGATTTGTTTGCTGTAATCGACATCACTATCAACGACGCTAAAAAAAAGCAAACAGGGTAAACAGTAATTAAAGACAAAGCTCGATGCTTGGTCAATAAAAGTCTGGCTCGCCTCACCGCGTCTCTGCATAAAAAAACCCAACCACATTAAGGCAAGGTTGGGCAAGACAATAGTAATAGCAAAGACAATAGCATCAATCATAAATAGGCTCAGTTCGTTGACAAGCCCATCATGATATGGACATCAGCGAGATAAATTAACAAGTAATCATTAAGTTTTCTAACCTAGTATAGAGACAAAATAGCAAGTAAGACAAGCGCCTGCTCTATTTTCTTTTAACAGCGGCTGTATTTTTAACAAACAAAAGCCCATAACGATATATCACTATAGGCTTTTATTATACTAGTTATACTACTATTACGAATCTAGCGCGGCCTTCGCTTTTTTCTGTTTCTTCACTGTCATGGCTAGCAATTGAACGGCCGCAGGCGTCACACCGCTCACGCGTCCAGCTTGGGCAAGCGTCGCAGGACGTACTTGCGTCAATTTCTGTACAATCTCATTTGATAAGCCTGATACCACACTATAATCAAAGTCCAGTGGCAGCGCTGTATTTTCTAGGCGCTTCATCTGATCAATGTCTTCTTGCTGACGATCAATATAGCCTGCGTACTTCACAGAAATCTCTATCTGCTCACCCACTTGGGCGTCGACTTGCGAATCAGTGATGGCAGCGATATCAGCAAAATGAATCTGCGGACGCTTGAGCAAATCAAAAGCAGTCGATTCTTTTGAGAGCACCTCGCCCGTTTGCTCTGTGACTTTTTTGCCCAACGTATTGGCAGGGGTTGCCCACATATCTTTGAGACGTGAGGTCTCTGTGGCAATGGCTTCCATTTTTTGTTGGTAAGCCTGCCAGCGCACATCATCTACTAGACCAAGCTTACGACCTGTTTCAGTCAAGCGTTGATCGGCATTGTCTTCACGTAATAGTAGACGATATTCTGCGCGGCTCGTAAACATACGATATGGCTCAGTCGTACCATGGGTAATCAGGTCATCAACGAGCACGCCAAGATAAGCTTCATCGCGGCGCGGTGTCCACACGTCAAAATCGCTGTTATTAGTCGTAACCAATGCCGCATTAGTACCTGCTAGCAAACCCTGTACGCCAGCTTCTTCGTAGCCAGTTGTACCATTGATTTGTCCAGCGAAGTAAAGACGATCGATAGATTTGGTTTCAAGCGTTGGTTTCAAATTTTGCGGATCGAAATAATCATACTCAATCGCATAACCGGGACGAGTAATGTGCGCGTTTTCTAAGCCTTTCATACTATGAATAAACTCTAACTGCACATCAAACGGCAAACTGGTTGAGATACCATTTGGATATAGCTCATGCGTGGTCAAACCTTCTGGCTCGATAAAGATTTGATGACTGTCTTTATCCGCAAAGCGATGAATCTTATCTTCAATCGATGGACAATAACGCGGCCCTACTCCCTCAATTTTGCCAGAGAACATCGGTGAACGGTCTAAATTTTCACGGATGATTTCATGGGTGCGCGCATTGGTGTGCGTGATATAACAATTGACCTGCTCTGGATGCATAGACACATCGCCCATATAACTCATCACTGGTAGCGGCGTGTCGCCCGGCTGTACGGTCATCACACTAAAGTCAACGCTACGCGCATCAATACGCGCTGGCGTACCTGTTTTCAAACGCCCGACTGGCAGCTTAAGCTCACGCAAACGATCAGCAAGCTTGATAGATGGCTGATCCCCTGCGCGACCACCTTTTGAGCTTTCGAGACCAATATGAATCACACCGCCCAAGAACGTTCCTGAGGTCAGTACCACCGTTTGCGTATTAAAGATAATACCCGTTGCAGTAACCACTGCCGTCGCACGACCATTTTCGACTAAGATATCATCAGCTGCTTGTTGGAATATATCAAGATTTGGCTGATTTTCAAGCGTATGACGAATGGCGGCTTTATATAAAATGCGATCCGCTTGCGCACGCGTGGCACGAACGGCAGCACCTTTACGGCTATTAAGCACACGAAACTGAATGCCTGAATTATCCGTTGCCAATGCCATTGCACCGCCAAGCGCATCAATCTCACGCACCAAATGCGATTTACCAATCCCGCCAATCGCTGGATTACAACTCATTTGCCCAAGCGTCTCAATATTATGTGTCAACAGCAAGGTCTGCGCGCCCATACGTGCGGCTGCCAAAGCAGCTTCTGTGCCAGCATGACCGCCACCGATCACTACCACGTCATAATTTTTTGGGTATTGCATATACGCCTCACTTGACTCATAACGCTGCTTTTAGCCAAAAACTATCATTACCAGAATTTTATGGCTAAATAGCATGGTCATCAGCAAATAAACGTCAGTCGGATTTAAAAAGTTAACGACTTGGAAAAGCCGCTAGATATTGGATTGCTAACCCATCATTATAACAATTTTTTGATGCTTAAAAAACGCCGCAGTAGAAACTATTTACATTAAGTGTTAAGCATCATTTTTAAACTTAGTAACTAGTAACTTAATAATTAGCGCCTAGTTACCAGGGCTCAGCGGTACGATTTGATCTGATTGACCACTGCTCAGCATATGCTGACTGCCATAACCTTCTGGATTGATCTGCAAATAAGCATTCATCAAGCCGATAGCATCGCCATCATTACTCGCCAAAATTTGCTCTTTAATCATGTCCACTGGCGGTAGTAGCAAGTTTTTTAGCAATGCCAAACGCTGCTGATTATCGCCTTTATTAACGACCATCTCGATAAGTTGAAGCGCATCAATGGGTAAATCTGGCGTATTCTGTGCCAATAATGCCAAATGATAAGCGCCCGCAGAATCTTGATCCGCAACGATACGCTGTTCAATCGCAATATAAGTGGCTTCTGTTGCGCCGCCTTCCACACTGAGCTGATGAATACATTTAAGGGCTGAATGTGGCTCATTGCCAGCAATTTCAATGATGCGCGTGGATTCATTTTTTAAATGCTCACGGCGTTTCTCTATGGTCGCTTGCTCAGCAGATACCAGTTCAGGTGTTTGTTGTTCTATTGGTTGATTGCTCATAATACTCTCTCATTATTTATGTTTTATAATGCTTGCTGTTGAGCCATATATGGGGTCAATACTGACAAAAACAATAAAAGCCCGAGCGCCCATCTAAGGACTGGCTCGAGCTTTTATTGTTAAAACTTATCAGCTTGATAATGAAAAAGCTTAGATAAGTGTTTTCAGCATTATGCAGCAGGGCTGTTTGCTTCGACCAATGGCTTAAGCTCGCCTGATTGATACATTTGCAAAATAATGTCTGATCCGCCCATCAATTCGCCGTCAATCCACAACTGTGGAAAAGTCGGCCAATTAGCCACCTTAGGTAACGTCGCACGGATTTCTGGGTTTTCTAAAATATTTACAAACGCAAATGGACGACCGATTTGAGTAAGCACTTCAATCGATTTAGCAGAAAAACCACACTGTGGAAATTGCGGCGTGCCTTTCATATAAATAATAACTTTATTGTCACGGATTTGATCACGGATCAATTGTTCAACGTCGTTTGCAGCAGTATTTGGGGTTTGCTCACTCATAAAAGCTCCTATTGATAAAGCGGTTCATTGAAAACAGTGATTGATATTACAAAATGATTGAAAAAAGAGATGGCTGATACATGGGGCAAGCGCCACGGTATTACAAGTACAACTCTATAGACTCTATATATAAAATCTACGCGCAACTCACCAAGTCAATATGACTCGGAGTGCTCAAGCAGCGATGACACCCGATCCAAGCTATCTAGATTCGACAACATTAGGGACTAATAATACCACGGCATTGGCCATAATGCCCTCTTGCCGACCGGTAAAGCCTAACTTTTCAGTGGTGGTGGCTTTAACGCTGATATTATTAACCGCCGTCTGCAAATCACTGGCAATATTATCACGCATGGCTTGACTGTGCGGTGCCAACTTTGGACGCTCACACATCACAGTGATATCAGCGTTGCCTAGACTATAACCAGCCTCTTGCACTTTACTGTAGACATAACGTAGCAGCACCCGCGAGTCCAACCCTGCATGGGCGGCATCTGTATCAGGAAAATGCTGACCGATATCGCCAAGCGCCAATGCGCCAAGCAGTGCATCAGCAAGCGCATGCAGCACCACATCCCCATCGGAGTGTGCCAGCAAACTGTGCGTGTGTTCAATAGGCACACCTGCTAGCACCACATATTGCTGCTGCTGACCATTATTATGAAAAGCGTGAACGTCGATACCTTGACCAATTTTTATCATTATTATTCCAAGATGAGTGAAACGTGATTAAAATAATTCAAAACCACTATCTAAATTTCTAAAGCGATTTTACCAATGCCTAGACACCATCGGTCGCCACCAGTTTCAATTAACTGGTATAATATGACGTTTATTTTATCATAATACCAGATCCAAAAGATAAGCTGACGTCGTTCTGCTAAGACTACCTATTGTAGCAATGGCATGATTTTTGGCGTCAATATCTATTTTGGAGAACGTACAAATAGTTGAGCCGCTTTATGTCAGCCATACAAGATACCTCAAGCATAGCCATTTCTAAGTCTTTTACGCCTCATCGTCCATTAACACTTGCCGATATCGAAAATCCTAGCGCCAAACACGTGATTGTCGGTATGTCAGGTGGCGTTGATTCTTCTGTATCAGCCGTTTTACTTCAGCAAGCAGGCTTTAAAGTCGAAGGTCTGTTTATGAAGAACTGGGAAGAAGATGACGGCACCGAATACTGTACGGCAATGGATGATTTAGCGGATGCACAAGCGGTATGTGACAAAATCGGTATGAAGCTACATACGGCCAATTTTGCCATGGAATATTGGGATCGGGTTTTTGAGCATTTTTTAGCGGAATACAAAGCAGGTCGTACGCCCAATCCAGATATTTTGTGCAATAAAGAAATAAAGTTTAAAGCGTTTTTAGACTATGCTTTGACGCTGGGTGCAGATTATATCGCCACCGGTCACTACACGCGCCGTAGTATGAACTATACGAATGCTAATGGCACTGAGGTTGCGCAGCTATTACGCGGGCTTGATAACAATAAAGACCAAAGTTACTTTTTACATGCGGTTGGCGGCGATAAAATCGCTAAGACGCTGTTCCCAGTCGGCGAGCTTGAAAAACCAGTGGTTCGTCAAATCGCTGAAGAACATGATCTTATTACCGCCAATAAAAAGGATTCAACGGGTATTTGCTTTATTGGTGAGCGCCGTTTTAAAGACTTTTTACAACAGTACTTGCCGGCACAAAAAGGCGATATCATGACTGACGATGGTCATATTATCGGTCAACACGATGGTCTAATGTATTATACCTTAGGTCAGCGTGGTGGTATTGGTATTGGCGGTGTCAAAGATCGCCCAGAAGAGCCTTGGTTTGTATTAGCAAAAGACTTGGATAACAACCGTTTAATCGTTGGTCAAGGTCATGAGCATCCCATGATGCTGAGTAATGAGCTACAAGCTTATAAGCTCGATTGGGTCGATGGTTTACCGCCTGCAGATATATTTAGCGAAGACGGCTTACGTTGTATGGCAAAATCGCGTTACCGTCAGCCAGACCAAGCGTGCCGAGTGTTTGCTGTTGATGATAAAGGTTTAGAAGTACGAGTGATATTTGATACGCCGCAACGTGCAGTGACGCCAGGTCAGTCAGCGGTGTTTTATATCGATGAGGTTTGCTTGGGCGGCGGTGTCATTGCCTCTATTGATGCGCCTTGCGGGATTTGATATCTCATTTGACATTAATTAATACAATGATTTGTCTTTTTTTAGGATACTGAATGACCGCTCGCCTTTTCGCCTTGCTGAATATCTCATTTTCTTGTTCGATATGGGTAAAAAGAGGTCTTACGCTTACTTTCATTGCTGCGTCATTTAGTGCACAGTCAGCACCAACAAATATGGGTAGTATGACAGTTGCCAGCTCTAATGCTTCGGCTGGTACTGCTTCTGGCACATATGTAGCAGCAGGTTCTGGTGCTACCGGTAGTTTTACTTTAGTTCGCAATGAAAATATTGGTTATAACAATAGCGCTGAGATAACACCAGCTAGTGGTACGCGCACCAATGGTATTGAAATCAGGAATGATTCTAATACTAGTATTGATAGAGATAAGTTCAAGTACACCTTTACTATTACTCCTGATGACAATGCTTCTATACATACCATAAAAATTGGTCAAGCCAGCTATTCAATGGGTGGTAACTCAGAAATTGCACGTCAAACGTTAAGTTTTACCCAAAATAGTCAAATTAGTCTACCTGCGCAAGCCACTATCAAAAACAACCCAGATGTCCCCTATTACTATAATGCAATGGGTGATTATTTTATGGGCAGCAAAGTCAATAGTACCCAGCTGAATTCACAAAATGCTGTGTTCAACCCGCAGCTGCGTACCGATAGCTCAAATGTGAATGGTAGTGGTTTATTTTATTATAATATTACTAATCTAGCGGGTGCTACTGGTAGCCAAAGTCCATATAGTCCTACCTTGAACACGAATAAACAAGTAAGCCTCAGTTCAAATAACGGAGTTTTACCACCGACGCCAACTTTTGAAAATATTATTAAAAGTATCAATAATGGCAGCACGTATTCTGCACTCTCATCTAATACCGCTATTTCCAATGGCGGTACTTATGTCAGTTATGGCATCGAAAACAGTCAAAGCAATTATGTTGTCGCGGTAAGAAATTCGAAAACCGTGACTTTGACCTATGAAGGGATTATGAATGGTAATATCGGCATTGCGCGTAACGTAATCGGTGAAACCTATAACGAATGGATCAGCTTTGGGGTAGAAAGTGAACCGTTTAATTACGTCTTTTCAGGCACTGTATTCAATGATAATGGCGGTATAAACGATAGCGACATCAATGTCAAAAAAGATAACGCTACGATAGACAGCGGTATATATAACAATACCAACTTCTTCAATGGTACTTTTGACTCTGCTGAAAGTGGTATTGCAGGTAGTACAGTCAAGCTGGTTGACTGTATAACCAATGCTCCTCTTGAAACTATCAATATTCCTACTAATATTGTCGGTAAATATGAGATTAAAATACCTATCGCTTCTCTAACTGGCAAAAGTACTGTCTGCCTGATTGAAGAAAATAGTGGTAGCACTTATCCCATTCGTACTACTAATGAAAAAACGGTTATTTCCTTGACTACTAATAAGTATAACTATGAAAATAATAACTTTGGCAGAGTGATTGATAAAAATTCAGCTTTAGTCCTTGAAAAAGAGCAAGCACTTAACGATTGCAAAATCGCCTCATTGTTACCAAATCTAGAAAACAAGCTTGCCTATAGTAAAGCTGCCCTATCTGAAGTAACTCCAGAACAATGTATTGCCTACAAAATTACTGCGACCAATCGAGCCAATCTTAGTATCAATAACTTTGTTCTACAAGACGTCTTGCAAGAAAAAAATGTGAATGGCGCGATAGTGACATCAAAACTTGCGAATCCAATTCATCAAGCAAGCGAATATGCCGCAGACAGCGTCGCTATCGGCAATAACGGTACTGTCAAAACGGTAACCTCAATTTTAGATCCAAGGACAAAACGTAGTTTTTACTTTAATACTAAGTATGGCACCACACACTCTAATACACCCGATACCCCTTAATAATAGCGTTATATGCATATTTTGATTTTATCAACGGCTACATTTGCTACACTACCCGTATTTTTTTGACCACAGTCTTATATGATGTGTTCATTTGTGGGATTTCACAGTTTTCATCACTTTTACTTTTTTAATTTAAAGGCATTATTATGAACTTACTTACCGCACTCTCCCCAATCGATGGTCGTTACGCCTCTAAAGCTGACAGCTTGCGTCCTTATTTATCAGAATTTGGTCTCATTAAAGCCCGCGTCACTGTCGAGATTCGCTGGTTACAGTCATTGGCAGATAACAATGCGATTGGTGAATTGGCAGCATTTGATACCGATACCAATGCCTTTTTAAACAGCATCGTTGATGACTTTAGTGAAGCAGATGCCCAAGCCATCAAAGATATCGAGGCGACGACCAATCATGATGTAAAAGCCGTTGAGTACTTCATCAAAGACAAGTTCCGTGGTCAGGCAGCGCTTGAGGATTCATTAGAATTTATTCATTTTGCGTGTACCAGTGAAGATATCAACAACTTGTCTTATGCGTTAATGCTAAAAGACAGCCGCGAGATTGTGGTTGCGAAAATGCAGCAATTGATTGATAGCATCGTTGATTTGGCGATTACTCACGCCGACCAACCGATGCTATCACGCACCCATGGTCAAACCGCTAGCCCAACAACGCTAGGCAAAGAAATGGCAAACGTCGCTTATCGCCTAGCCCGTCAAATTAAGCAAGTCGGTCAAGTAGAGCTATTAGGTAAAATCAATGGCGCGGTTGGTAACTATAACGCTCATTACGCCTCATATCCTGACGTTGATTGGCAAACACATGCAGAACGCTTCATTGATGAAAGTCTTGAGCTGACTTTTAACCCTTATACCACGCAAATTGAGCCGCATGATTATATCGCTGAGCTATTTGATGCAGTCAAACGTTTTAACACCATCCTAATCGATTTTAACCGTGATATTTGGCAATACATTAGCTTAGGCTATTTTAAACAGCGCCTAAAAGATGGCGAAGTTGGTTCTTCTACCATGCCGCATAAAGTAAATCCGATTGATTTTGAAAACTCTGAAGGTAACTTGGGCGTTGCGAACGCGATGCTGGCTCATTTGGGTGAAAAACTGCCTATTTCGCGTATGCAGCGTGATTTATCAGACTCTACCGTACTTCGTAATATCGGTGTTGGTCTGGCACAAAGCATGATTGCTTATGATGCTTGTTTAAAAGGTGTCAGCAAACTTGAATTGAATGCCCAGCGCTTAAATGACGATTTGGATAATGCACAAGAAGTATTGGCAGAGCCGATTCAAACCGTCATGCGCCGCTACCGTGTTGAAAACCCGTACGAGAAACTAAAAGCCTTGACTCGTGGTAACGCCATGACTCGTGAAGCCATGCTGACATTCGTTGAAAGTGATGAGCTATCTGCGGTGAGCGATGCGGATAAAGCGCGCCTACGTGAGATGACGCCTGCCACTTATATCGGTAATGCGGCGGAGCAAGCGCGCACGATTAAAGAGTGGATTGCTAAGATTTAACTGGTAACACGCTTATCTTTATAAAATGTAAAAAAGATATAAACGAGCATTCATTTATATCTTTTTAAAAAAACCTTACTCTAAACACTATGATTTTTTAAATACATAGTTAATGGGTGAGGTTTTATTCTTTATCGTCTTCATCTTTTTTATCACTGCTATCACCCGGTATGATCGCTTTGGTAACAGCAACAGTACCTTTGACGACGCCTTTAGTGGTTTTGTAGGCGACTTTTACAGGTACGGTGACGATTTTATGCACACAAGCTTGCAGCATAAACATACTGGCAATAATGACGACAAATTGTAATTTTTTCATAAATTTCCTACGGATAATGAGAGGCATTGATGGCTATAATTTGACCATCAGCTAGACGCTAATCATAAACCAATACACGTCAGCTATAAAGCACTGTTCTAGTTTTATATTCTGTCAACCTTGATATCCTTTCTACTTAAACACACGGATCTACCCATGACTTCTATACCGCTTTGTTTACCCGACTCTATCACGCCTGAGCAATTTTTAAGCGAATACTGGCAAAAAAGGCCACTCTTAATTAAACAAGGCTTACCACAGCTAATTGGCATGTTTGAACCTGACGACATGCTTGGTCTAGCCCTAGAAGAAGATGCTGCGGCACGTTTACTAACTCAAGCAGCAGGTAAAAAAGAAGGTCAGGCGCAGTGGCAACTCAAAAAAAGCCCATTGACTGAAACTGATTTCGATAACTTACCTGAGCAATGGACCGTACTGGTGCAGAATATGGAACAGTGGTCGCCTGAGCTCGGTCAATTGTGGCAAGCCTTTGACTTTATTCCACAATGGCAACGTGATGACATCATGGTTTCTTATGCGCCAAAAGGTGGCTCAGTCGGCAAACACTATGACGATTATGATGTGTTTCTTGCGCAAGGCTACGGCACTAGACGTTGGCAACTGGGCAAATTCTGTGATAAAAATACCGAGTTTGTCGCTGATGAGCCGATTCGCCTCTTTGATGATATGGGTGAGATTATCTTTGATGAGATTTTAGAAGCGGGTGATGTGCTGTATGTGCCACCAAAATTGTCTCATTTTGGTGTGGCACAAGACGATTGCCTAACCTTTTCTTTTGGCTGCCGTCGTCCCAACTTGATGCAAATCATCGACAGCTTGGCTGATATTGCCACCAACGACAGCGATTTATTTATCCCAATGCTGCTGCCACAAGCGCTGCAAGCGTCAGGTGAATTGCAAGCGAGCAGCATCAATGCGATCAAAGATCAGCTATTACAAATGCTACAGTCTGAGCGTGGTGATGATATCATTCGTCAAGCAGTTTCTGAAGTCGTCAGCAAACGCCAGTATGATGCGCTGATGCCAGAGGATACATTGGATACGGATGAGCTCATGCAAGCTCTAGCAGAAGGTGCCACCTTGCAAGCGGATTATAGCAATCGTTTGCTCTATAGCCAGACTAATGATGGCATTGTGCTATATGCCAATGGTCAGCGCATTGACGGGCTTGACGAGGCAGCAGTAGCGGTATTGGTGCGTTTGGCTAATGGCGAACACCTAAATAGTCAAGATGTCACCGATGTTGATGCAGATGATTTGAGCGAATGGCTAGAGAACGGCTGGGTGTGGATTGATATTGCTGAATAACATCTATTAATCAGACATTAATCAAATAACGCAAATAAAAAAACCGTTATCTGACAATTGCTCAGATAGCGGTTTTTTCTTATACATCTTATTCGATATTTATAGCTATACCAAACACTGCTTAGCACTTATCAAAACGGATATAAGAGCGAAGCGGGTTTGTAATTAATACGGTTATTCTGTACCAAGTTCAAGCAAGCTTGCATTACCACCGATCGCTGTGGTATTGATTGTTTTGACGCGCTCAGTGACAAAACGATGCAAATAATCAGGCGTTAGCATCTCTGACAAGCCTTCCATATCAGTGACGCTGATGACTTGCGTTAAGATACCGTCGGTATTGGCAAGCTCTTGACTGATAGTCTGCACTTCGCTTCGATTGCCAGAGACTGCAACCTGTGCCAGACGATCGATATATAAAAGCGTGACGGTTTGCGAGTCATTCGCCACACTCAATACATCTTCGCTGATACCTGTATCGTATAGTATTTTGGCAGCTTCATTGCACATCTCATCTTGGCTTGGGCAATGCAGGATGACTTCATTACCTGTCAATAGTGCGGCTACCAACTGTCCTAATACCGCCATGGCTCTAGCAGATTCACCACCAACGACCATCGTCTTGCCACGACCAGTGACATATAGATCGTTGGACTCACCAGTTGCACCAGTCATGCGATGCACCTCATCCAAGCTAGGCGCGGCGCTCAATAGATGATTGAACAAACGCTTTGCTTTATTGGCATCACCAGTCAGCAATGCCAACTTTGGAATAGCCGCTTGCAGATATGTTGCGCGATTCACTGCGCCAAGTAATCGCCAAGATTCACAAACCTGGGCATGATTTTTTTTGAATTCAGTCGCCATGTTGCTACTCCTTATGCGAGTTCTGTTTGAGTGGTGGTTTGGGTAGTAGTATTAGCAGTCGTCCGGTTGCTGCTATTTGACTCTGAGCTAAGCTGCATCAAACGTGCGACATAATGCGGGCCACCAGCTTTAGGACCCGTACCAGACAGACCACAACCACCGAATGGTTGTACGTTTACGACGGCACCGATTTGGTTGCGGTTGATATAAGTATTACCTACAAACGCACGGCGCTCGATGTGCTCAACGGTATTTTCGATACGACTATGAATACCTAGGGTCAAACCAAAGCCTGTCGCGTTGATGGCATCAATCAACTTATTCAGATCACGTGCTTGATAACGCAGTACGTGCAAAATTGGACCAAAATGCTCACCACCGATCACGTCGATACTTTTTACTTCGATCGCTGTTGGCAATACAAAGGTAGACTGTTCTTGACTGACAACTGAGCTTGAACTCATTGGCGTCTGTGCCAAGATAGTCGCCGTTGGCTCAGCGTCCATACGCTCGATATGCGCTTCAAGACTACGTTTGGCATCCGCATCAATCACTGGACCCACATCTGTAGCAGCATATAAAGGATTGCCGACCGATAGCTCAGCCATATTACCTTGTAATAGCTCAATTAAATTATCAGCCATTTCTTCTTGCACGCACAATATACGACAAGCTGAGCAACGCTGACCTGCTGAACCAAATGCAGATAAAACAGCGTCTCTAACCACTTGTTCTGGCAATGCCGTTGAATCGACAATCATAGCATTCTGACCACCAGTTTCGGCGATAAAGACAGGTAACTCACCACTGGCTTGTGCATGATCATTTAAGCTTTGATTAATACGTTGAGCCGTTTGGGTTGAACCCGTAAATATCACACCTGCTATATTGTCAGCCGCTGTCAATGCACCACCAACATCGCCAGCACCGATCACTAACTGTAAGGCTTGTGTTGGTACGCCTGCTTGGTACATTAGCTGAGCACCAAAATGGGCAATCAAGCTGGTTTGTTCGGCAGGTTTCGCCACCACCGTATTACCTGCTGCTAGCGCCGCTACGATTTGACCAGTATAGATAGCCAATGGAAAGTTCCATGGGCTAATACAGACAAAGGTGCCACGTGCTTTATAAACTTGACGAGATTGCTTGCCAGCCAAATCGGTAAACTCATGCACGACGTCGTCTAAACGCTCTGCTTCATCGGCATAAAAACGGCAGAAATCAACCGCTTCTTTGATTTCATCAATACCGTCTTGAAGAGTTTTGCCCGCTTCGATTTGGCATAGCGCCATTAGCTCAGCGTAGTTTTCTTCATAGAGATCCGCTATCTTACGCAATATTTCAGCACGCTTAGCAGCTGATACTGCTTGCCAGACACTTTGCCCTGCCACTGCCGCATCGATCGCTTGACCAGCTATTTCAGCATTGGCATAAGTGACTTCACCAGCACTTACTTCGTGGTTCCAAGGTGCACGTACGGTTTGAGCCGCAAGCTTATGCGTTACGCCCTCTACTTCATATTCATCAACTGCTTTGCCATTGACGATGGACGTCGCTGACCAAGTTTTATGCAAATGGCTATCGATAGCAGATTTAAAGGGCAGCCATTGTGACTCTACGAATATATTAGGGCCAAAACTGGCACGACGCGCACCATAAATCTCTAACGGCAACGGAATCTCTGGATTGTGCAATGTCGCATTGGCCAGTAGCTTGTCATAAGGATGTACTGTTAGCTTCTCAATCGGATAAGACTTGTCTAGCAGCTGATGGACAAACGAGCTGTTGGCACCGTTTTCGAGCAAGCGACGTACCAAGTACGGCAGCAAGTCTTTATGCGCGCCAACTGGGGCATAAATACGTACCGGAATTTTATACGCTTGTAAGATATGATCATAAAGCGCATCGCCCATACCATGTAGACGCTGAAACTCAAACTCTCTATGCTTACTCATGGTCATAATTGACGCTAGGGTGTGCGCATTGTGTGTCGCAAACTGTGGCCAAATCAAGCCGCGCAGATGATCTGACAATAAGAAACGCGCACAGGCAAGATAAGCAGTATCCGTGCCTTCTTTGCGTGTCCAGACAGGATAGCCTGACAGACCTTTTTGCTGGGCAAGCTTGATCTCAGTATCCCAATAGGCACCCTTTACCAGACGTACTGGAATACGATCTCCCACCTCAGTCGATAGACGAGCCAGCCACACCAAAATAGCGATAGCACGCTTAGAGTAACCTTGCACGACCAAGCCAAGACCATCCCAGTCAGCCGTCAAGTTGTCACGGTACAAAGACTCGAACAGTTTTAAAGAAATTTCAAGGCGGTCGGCTTCTTCGGCATCGATACTAAGATCCACATTGACTTCACGTGCCGCTTCGATGAGCAGCAAGCAGCGTTGACGTAATAAACCCATGACTTGGGCTTCTTGCGTGGCTTCATAGCGAGGGTGCAATGCTGACAGCTTGATAGATACTGATGGCTTAGGCATGCCTTCTTTGACTTTGATACTGGCAGTGGCTCTGATCGCATGCAGGTAGTCATTGAAGTATTTTTCAGCGTCTTTATGCGCAATAGCCGCTTCACCGAGCATATCAAACGAATAGGTATAGCCTTTATTACGATAAGGCTGGCTATTTTTATTGGCGTCTTCGATGGTCTCGCCCAATACAAACTGATGACCCATGATACGCATGGCTTTTTGCATGGCACTACGAATAACAGGTTCACCCATCTTTTTAGTCATGCGATCCAAAAAGCCTGATGCTGTGGTGCTACTATCAATACTGACGACACGACCTGTCATCATCATGCCCCATGTCGAGGCATTGACCATAAAACCGTTGTCATTTTTGATGTGCTTTTTCCAATCAGCCACACTCATTTTGTCATGAATCAAGGCATCAGCAGTATAATTGTCTGGCACTCGAATCAAGGCTTCTGCCAAGCTCATCAGCAAGATACCTTCTTGGGTATCAAGACTATATTCAAGCAGTAACGAGTCGACCATCTTGACCGCTTTGCCATCATTACGTACATGCTCAACCAGCTGGCGCGTTTGCTCAGCAGCGGCGTCACGTTCTTCTGTGCTAGGTTTAGCAAGTGGCAATAATTTGGACAACCAGCGCTCTTCATCAACGCTATACAACGGCGAAATACGGGCGTGCAGAGTTTCTGCCGACTGGTCAATATAATCTGGCGATAGTAAATCGACAGGATTAAACAAAATCGGCTCTTGCGGGGTAAACTGGTCTACTGGGTTCATAACAACTCCATAACTATCGTTTAAAAACCATCATAAATAGTGCTTTAGGAAGTCTGATCGTCTGGTATAACTAGCCATCACCATCATTCATTTAGATGATGGCTATCGATAGATACTTATAACAATAATCAAAAGTCCAAACGGCGCCATCACAAAACGAGAAAATCCAGCGTAGGCTGGAAGCGGTTAAGTAGGTCGTTCGACTGTTAAACGGGCTACGTTAACAATACAAAGGCAACAACGAACAGCTAAGCGGCATTAGTGCCTTCTTCTTGTTTGTAGTGAAAGGAGTGTGATGATCAGATATCGCTATTAAAACGAAAAAATCGCTTTAGCAAAAAAATCTGCCATCTTGGGTGCTGCTAATTCACTGTAAGAAAAACCTCTACGGCGTTGATTGAGGTGATGCGCTTAACTCGGCTATAATATCATGAAAAAAAATTTCAAACTAACGATATTGCTTATTTTCACAAATTAATATATTTCTAAAAAACAATTAGTTAACAGCACTTTATCCCTTATGACGCACTGGTTATACTTTTCTATTTACTATTGGCGATTAATTGTTTTATTAAATCAAACACTTGAATAAATTTAAGGAAATTTGAGCCATTTTAAATCAAAAAAACCCCTTTATCGTTTCCGAATAAAGAGGAATTTAACGTAACAAAACTCAAAAGCAGTAAAGTAATATCGAACGCTCACTGCATTCTAGGGCGTGTCCTCAATTCAATTGCTCATATCTAAACGGGCTAAAAATGGCTAAATTTTGCCAAACATCGTTAAATAGCTGGTTAATATCCTGATATTATCTGCGCTATTTTCCTCGTTTGACTGCAATTTATCTCATTTTTATCACCATTTTTGAAATGAGGACACGCCCTAGTAAAACTTATAAAACCACCAACTTGGTCAGCAAAATAACCGTCAATACCCAAACTGGGATCGTAATTTCAGAGAATTTACCAGTCATCAGTTTTACCGCGGTAAAAGTGATAAAACCAAGCGCAATACCATCAGCGATAGAGTACGTCAGCGGGGTCAATAACAGAACAACCGCTACAGGAGCCGCTTCTGTCAAATCTTCCCAATTGATTTCTTTTAGGGTAAATAACATCAGTACCGACACATAGAAAATCGCGCCAGCTGTAGCGTAAGCAGGAATCATACCAGCCAATGGTGCAAAGAAAATACTCAGTACAAACAATACGCCAACCGTCACTGCCATCAGACCTGTACGACCACCTGATGCTACTCCAGAAGCACTCTCAATATAACTGGTGGTCGATGACGTACCCAACATTGCACCAGCGACCGTAGCAGTAGAATCCGCCAGTAGCGCTTTGTCCATATTAGGAATATTACCATCTTTATCAATCAAACCCGCTTTATTGGCAATACCAACCAAACTACCTGTCGTATCAAATAAATCGACGAATAAGAAGGCAAAAATAACGCTGATCATACCAACGTCAAACGCACCCGCAATATCAAGCTCCATCAATGTTGGTGTGATAGATGGCGGCGCAGACATGATGCCAGCAAACTGTGTATGGCCTGTCAACAAGCTAATCACGGTGATAACCAAGATACCAATCGTCACGGCACCTGGGACTTTTTTATAGACCAAACCAATAATAATAAAGAAACCCAAAGCAGCCATCATAGGCGCAAATGAGGTCATGTCACCTAGCATCACCAATGTCGCATCACGACCGACAATGATACCTGAGCTCTGTAGCGCAATAAATGCTAAGAAAGCACCAATACCTGCCACAATACCTTGCTTAAGACTGTTTGGAATGGCGTTGATAACCCATTCGCGAATCTTAAATAAACTCAAAATGATAAACAAGCAACCCGATAAGAAAACAGCACCTAGCGCAGTTTGCCAAGCGTAGCCCATACCCAATACAACGCCGTAGGTAAAAAAGGCGTTCAAACCCATACCTGGTGCGAGTGCCACCGGCAGTCTGGCATAGATACCCATAATAAAGCAGCCTATTGCCGCTGCTAAACAGGTGGCAACAAATACCGCCCCTTTATCCATACCAGCTTCCGCCAATACGTTGGGGTTGACAAAGATGATATAAGCCATGGTCAAAAAGGTGGTTATACCGGCAAAGATTTCCGTTTTGACTGTGGTGTTTTCACCATTAATCCCAAAATAGCGTTCAATTGCATTCATAAGTGTCGCGCCCAGCTTGCTAGTGAAAGAACAAATTTATTGATGCCTAAAATAAATATGACGTCAGCCAATGGATGGCGACGTCATTATCAAAAGACAGCGGTAACAAGGTGCAACATTTTAGAGAAGTTGCGGTAAAAATTCAATCATTACCAGTGCCTTATGGGTACAAACCCACCTTTTCAGTCAATTGAGACATAACAGCCAGACAATATTTCAGACATCCGCATATAAATTAACCTTATACTATGAATTCTACAAACAGCTGTTAATTATTTGGTATTTAACACTTTAACAAATGACCTTTTCGACATTTAGCAGTACACTAGGCGGCTGATAGCAATATGCATCATGACTGTCATATTATATTTTCATTATTAAAGATCCTATCTGGTCTGCGTGTCGCGCCATACCAGCTATTATTAATTATCCATGAGTCCCATACATGCCTGAATCATTAAATATTATCGACCTTATTACCCAAGCCAGTCTCTTGGTGCAGATTGTGATGGCATTATTGTTATTGGCGTCTTTAGTCAGCTGGGTAATTATCTTTCGTATGAGCGCGCGGCTTGGTACGGCCAAAAATTTCGATCAACAGTTTGAAACTTGGTTTTGGTCAGGTGAAGACTTAGCCAAGCTTTACCAAGGCGTGCAAGGCTCGCCTGAACGCCAAGGACTTGAGCAAATATTTTATGTGGGATTTTCTGAATACTTAAGAATGCATAAAAAGCGCCAACCCAAAGATGACATCATCGATGGTGTTGAGCGAAAGCTACGAGTCGGTTTAGGACGTCAGCAGCAACTATTAGAATCAGGACTGACTACGCTAGCGAGCATTGGCTCAGTCGCGCCTTATGTTGGATTGTTCGGTACAGTTTGGGGCATCATGAACGCCTTTTTAGGGTTGTCACAAACGGAACAAGCAACCCTCGCCTCTGTCGCACCTGGTATTGCCGAAGCACTAATCGCAACCGCTATGGGCTTGTTTGCAGCGATTCCTGCCGTACTGGCGTATAACCACTTTACCGCCAAATCTAGTCGCTTGTACGATTCACGTGCTTTATTTTGCGATGAAATGACGGGCATGCTCCAGCGCGAGACCAGTGCAGAAAGCACTGTTGATAGAGACGTTGGTAGAGACAATGTCGCTACGAGAGAAACGACATCTACGGCCAATCAGGCACAAGGACTATGAAATCATGAAACAGAGTCCCTATCGCCGTGAAAGAAAAGCGCTCAATGCGGAGATGAATGTCGTTCCTTATATCGATGTGATGTTGGTGCTGCTCGTCATATTTATGGTCACAGCGCCCATGCTGATTACGGGCGTCGATGTTGACTTGCCAAAAGAGCAAACCAATACCATGAGCCAAAGCCAACTACCCGTCATTGTGTCCTTGACCGATAGTGGCGATATTTTTATCAGCTATGAGAATAATGTTGATCTGCCGATTAGTGAACCAGAATTGATTGATACGCTCGCCAATCTGCAAAGCCAAAGCAGCAATGTAGGCGCTCAGCCCGTACAAGTGATGATTAATGCCGATCAAAACAATCAATATGGCGCTATCATGACACTCATGGCCACCTTACAACAAGCGGGCATTCAAAAGGTGGGATTATTAACAGGCGCACCCTTGCCCACACCATCATTGTAATAAATCCTATTCCTCGCTCAGCTTGCTATAATAAAGTAGATAATTTGATGAACCTCGTCCTTGAGTATCTTTAACATGCATAATGCCCCTGTCGTTTATGTACCGACCCAACCTGAAGGCAATGGGCTAACATTGCCTACGCTACTTAGCGTGCTGGCACATGGTCTGGTGATTGGGATACTCGTTTATACTTATCAACACACTAAAACCGACACTGTGGAAAGTATTGAGACGGTCATGGTCTCCCCTGAGCAATTGGCTGAAATGCAAGGTCAAATCCTTGCCAATCGTGCAGCGGCAGCTAGCGCGATGCAAGCTGAAACTAGCACAAGCAGTGCACCGAGTACCTCATCATCAGAAAGCTTTAGCGATAGTGCCAGTCAGCCAATGCTGATGAGCGAGGAACAAAATCAGCGTCTGCTTGAGCAAAATCAAGAATACGAGCGCAATATGGCTGAGTTTGCAGCACAATTAGATGAGTCGGTGACAGAAGAGCATAGTCAGGTGGAGCAAAACAAAAATGAAAAGCTGATAGAAGAACAAAATCAGCTGGGCGATTTCCGTCATAAACAAAATAATCCGCCTCATATTCCACGCCCGACTGCGACTGATAAAAATTTAAAGATTAATACAGGTAATTCTGGTAGCGCAGGTCAGAGATATGATCTAGAAGCAGACGGCAACTCAACAACATCTAATGGTGGTAGTGGCAGTACCTCTCGTTCTACTGGTGAGTTCAAAAGTGCTATATTAAGTAAAATACAAAGCAAACTTGATACCCCAATCGAAACACAGGGTCTAACCACGTCATTGTCGCTCAAATTAGATACCAAAGGCAACGTGAAATATGCAAAGGCTAATGGTCCAAATGCTGTCGTCAACCAAGCAGTTGAACAAGCTGCACGCGCTGCTAGCCCATTGCCAATTGATTTAGACAATCCTGAAAGTTTTACAAATTTGACAATCAACGTTACTATTAATTGATTTTGTATAGCCTCTAATCTTATATCATTAATGATTTTCTACTATCTTAAGGTTCTGGTTTATGAGTTTAAGCAAGTGTCATATATTACGTAATACCTCAACTTTGCTGCTATTGCTATCTTTCTCTATACTATCTAGCTACTCTGTCGCTGGCACATTACCAGAAAGCCATAATGTCCAAAATGAGTTTATGGATCAAAAAGCCTTGTTTGCCGCTATTACTACTAGAAAAAATGATTTAAGTAATGAGAGTCATGTAACAACAGCTATATTAGAAAAAATTAAACGTAATATTACTCTACCCACTGCTACCCCAGAATCAACAACTACTTTATACTTTAAGTTGGATGAAAAAGGTAATGTGTTATCTGTTAAGGCTCAAGGTTCAAATATCATTGTAAACCGAGCAGTAAAAAGAGCAGCCTTATCTGCTAGTCCGTTACCGATTGACTTAAATAAACCTGACAGCTTTAGAGACTTGGTAATTAAAATTAATGTTACTAGGGCGTGTCCTCATTATAAAAATGGCGATAAAAATGAGATAAATTGCAGTCAAACAAGGAAAATAGCGCAGATAATATCGAGATATTAGTCAGCTATTTGACGCCGTTTGGCAAGATTTAGCCATTTTTAACCCATTTAGATAACTGTCGATTGAATTGAGGACACGCCCTAATAATAACCTCACAAAAGCTGTTGAAAGTAATGTGATAACCGCTATTTTAGACAAAATTAGTCGTAATATCACTTTACCAGCTGCTACTCAAGGATCGGCTATTATTTTATACTTTAAGTTGGATGAAAAAGGCAATGTGTTATCTGTTAAGGCTCAAGGTGCAAATCCTGCTGTAAATCAAGTAGTAAAAAGAGCAGCCTTATCTGCTAGTCCGTTACCGATTGACTTAAATAAACCTGAAAACTTTAAAGACTTGATAATTAAAATTAACGTTCAATAAAAAACACCTAACGTTGTACAGTTAATCTCACTATAAATAATAATTAAGCCTGTATGATGAACCAATTATTTCTATTTTAGGATATTACTTCATGAAGCTATCTACACATTCTATCCTTCGTGCCACTTCAAGCCTGTTGTTAATCACTCCCTTGTTATCAGTGCCTGCTTATGCCGCTGAATCAATGGTGCTCGATATGACTGTTACCGCGCCAAGACAACAAAACCAAGTCGCCTTTGTGCCATTTGCTGGTGATTCTGTATTATCGCCGATTATCGTCAACGACTTAAGCAAAGAAGGTCTAAAAATTACTAGCCAAAACCTACCGCAGCAGCCACGCAGTAGTAGCGAGCTGGCGGGTACTTTGCCAGTATGGCAAAATTTAGGTATTCCGTACTTAGTAATCGGTAGCACGCGTACCAACCGAGGTAAAATTATCACAGATTATGAAGTGATTGATGTCAAATCGGGGCGAATTCTTGAGGGTAAGCAAACCTCGACAACAAATAAAGATCCTGACAGTATGCGTCGTGCTGGACACGTCATTGCCAATAAAATCTACGCATTGATTACTGGTACGCCAGGTGACTTTTCAGGACGTATTGCTTATATTGAAGAGACTGGTGCTGGTAAAGAAAAAGTCTCACGTTTAAAAGTGATGGATGCCGATGGCGAAAATGCCAAAACCATTACTGAAGTAACCGGTTCTATCTTTTCACCAACATGGTCGCCAGATGGCAATCGCATTGCTTATTCCGTACAACGCGATAAATCTTATCCCGTTATTTATGTACAAAGTGTGAGCGGTGGCGGTGCAACCCCGTTAACGCCCTTCCCTGGCAGCAATCTCAGTCCATCATTCTCTCCTGATGGCAGCAAGATATTATTCTCTAGTAGCTTTGAAGGTAGCGCAGGTATTTATGAGATGAGTGCCAGTGGTGGTCAACCTAGAAGGCTTATCAATTGGCCAAGCAGCGAAGTGCAACCAAGTTATGCGCCTGATGGCAAATCCTTTGTTTTTGTATCAGACAAAACTGGATTTAACAAACCACAGATTTATCGTTATGAGTTTGGTTCAGGACGTACGACTAAGGTATCAAGTAGCGGTTATGCCACTAGCCCGCAATTTAGTAACGATGGCTCACAAATTGCCTTTTTAAGTGGTCGCTCAGCGGCGATCATGAATAGTGGCGGCGCTGTTACTACTAACTTGGGCAATACCGGTATCGATGAAGCACCAAGCTTTTCACCCAGTGGCAGAAATGTAATTTATGCTTCAAAACAAGGCGGCAAAGGTAAATTAACAATTAAATCTTTGAGTAGTGGTCAATCGTTTGACATACCTGTACAAGGCATTGCTCGCTCACCAATTTGGTCATCTAGCCCTAAATAAACCATATTTATCATTATCTTTCTTAATTCATAAAGTCTTGCTCATAAAAAAGCGCCTAATAAATAATTAGGCGCTTTTTTATATTGCGAAGCACGGTTAAATCATTTTGTGACTAGCATGTATTGGACAATTATTGACTAAAGTAGTAAACACGATTAATCATCACTCGGATCACCCGCTGATGGATTGGGATGCCGCAGTTTTGCCACGTCGTCAGCGGTAACGGTATCGGTAAAACCATTTAGGTCACTGACCACATATTGAGTAACCGCCGCCATCTGCGCATCGTTCATCATTCCATGGAATGAGGGCATGCCACGAAAGCCATTAATCAAGATATCGATGATGTAATATTTTGATTGCATCTTACTGTTATTCGCCAGTGGCGGATAATAGCCTGCACCGTAAGCACCCTCGCCTTTGTGCATATGACAAGCCGCACAAGAGTCGTGATACAGCTTTTTGCCATCTGTCGTTACAAAGCCATTTGTGCCTTCAAACTTTGCGTCCCATTCAGTAATACTTGGGTCGTCTTCCATATTGGGCAATGAGCTGTCGTCTACAATATTGATAGCAGGTGCAGTAAGCTCCTCACGGCTCATATAAACGCCGCCCCATGCACCCGTATTTCGGCTTGCTTGATAGTCATTGGTTGTTAAGGAATCCTGATCTTGTACACTGGAAACCGTCACTTCATCATCTGACTGTTGACTACAGCCCAACAGTGCTGCACTGCTGATCCCACTCAGCAGCATCACCGTCAGCAGTTTGAGTGTCATGTTTTTCATGACTTTTCTCTTCAAGATTGCTTTCTCCACGATTGCCTTCTTCACAATTGCATTGTCCATGATAGCCTCTGAATCTTATTGTTATTTATATAACCCAAGCGTTATTAAACCAGCATTTTTGCTTTTTTATGTAGGCGCTTTGCGGCATCCATACCAGATAAAATAGCGCCTTCTTGCCATGCTGGAATATGTGAACAATGCTCGCCCGCCAGCACAATACGATTATCAATACTGCACAAGGTATCGTAATGCTGACGACGAGTCGACTCATTCCAAATACCGTAACAGCCGAGCGTCCATGGGATGCGGTGCCAGACAACTGATGTCCCTGCGCGGAATTCTTTTGGATACTGAGGATGGATGTATTTACCATAAGCAAGCGCAACATTAATACGTTCTTGCGGCGTTAAGGTATTAAACTTATAAGACGTCGGACCATAACCATATGCACCGAGTAGCACGCCCGTACCATCTTTAAACATATTTTGTGACGGGTAGGCAATCTGAGCAATGGGCATGTCGGTATAAGTCAGACCACCAAATATCCATTCATCTTCTTCCCAAAAGCGGCGGTTGAACTCTAGACCAACTTTATAAGAGGTTTCATAAGGCACGGCGGCCATCGCCTGCTTCATTGGCTTTGAGACATTGATATCCATCTGCGTTAATACAGTTAATGGAATATTGCACACGCACCAGTCTGCACGAATGGTCTTGGTGGCACCATCTGGGCTGTTGCTGTCTACATAATCGACCGTTACGCCACTGTCATCTTGATGAATTTTAGTGACCTTTGCATTAAACTCAATCATATCGCGGCATTCACGGGTGAACGCATCACCAATTTTCCCCATACCACCCACTGGCTGAAACATCGTTGGTTGATGACCATAAGTCATATGGTTGCCATAAATATCTGCCCACATACCTGAATCTAGTATCTCACTAATCGGCAAAGGTTTTGATGGCGTCGCATCAGGCATCAAGCCACCACCCGGAAACACACTAAAGCCACGATGTTTACTGGTCTCATTACTGGCGCGGTAACGATAATCTTTATCTAGCACCCCCCAGCCTTTTAAACCTTCTAATAGCTTTTCTTTGTCCTCAGTATTGACCGAGCGATCAAGACCACCGACGTTAACTGATTTCGATAGCAGCTCCGCAACATGACCTTGGATATCGTTTTTCACATCACCCAAACGCTGCGGCACGCCGTCGAAATGAGTACTGCGATGCAAATAAGCACGATCATTGGTTTGAATAAAGGGCTGCATCTCAACGCCGAACTGTTTGCAATAATGGAAAACAGCATAATGATGGCTTGGCAGACGCCATGGACCACCATTAAAATAGTTACCTTCTTCAAAATCGCAGGTGACTTCTTCGCCGCCAAGCTCAGTATATTTATCACCGCTATTGAGCGTCCAACTACGACCGCCACCACGGTTTTGGAACTCGAGCACCTTGACATCATAGCCTGCTTTACGTAACTCGTAAGCCGCGGTCAGGCCGCCAAGACCGGCACCAAGAATGACGATACTAGCGCCCGGAGGTGCACCTTTAAGATCCATGGTCTCTTTAAAACTCGACTCTGACGCAAATCCTAATGTCGTCATCGCCTGATACATCGCAGTCGCGCCCGCTGTTTTACCAATCATCGAGAGCAGTTGGCGCCGCGTTGGCGATTGAAGCATGTCTTTCATAATAATGTCCTTAAAGTAGACGTTCCTGCAAGACGGTAGGCATATATATTATTAATCAGCTCGACTTAGTTCTACGTCTGTTTTTCGAGCTGTTGTGCCTTACCATATTGCCTGTAGGTCTTATCCTATAATAAATATGTAAATCGTCTTTATAGAATCAATGAATTAACGACGGCGCCTAGACCGCAAGATGGCTCGTATAATAAACACAATGATAATAATAGCCACGATGATGCCGATTACTGCCAGTAAGCCCGCATATTTGATTAAGAAGGGCTTGTCAGTACCTGTCGTTGCGATACGATCAACATCATTAGCACTCACCTCACTACTGTTGAGACCACCAAAATTCACACGCACATAATTGGTAATACCAGCGATTTGCTCGCTATTTAGATCATCTGAGAATCCTGGCATGATAGGTGACGTGTTAGTCGCGCCTTCTACCCCATGAAGGATCATATTGACCAGCGCATCAGGTTTCTCACGGCGAATACTGCTGAGTCCAACGATAGGAGCGTAACGCGCATCAGGCTGACCATAACCGTCAACGCCGTGACAGCTACCACAGGCTGCCAAATATAGCGATTCTGGTGAATTGCTGCCATTACTCACCTGTGCTTTGGCTTGGGCTAAATAATCTTTTTGCGCCAGTAAATCATGAGTGATAGATTCGCTAATGGGTGTTGGCAAACGCGAGACATCAACGGCTGCGACCTTATCATCTGTTTGGATAGCAGGCACCGCTTTTAGATAAGAAGCAATGGCATTCAAATCTTCATTTTTTAAGTAGCGCGTACTATGTGCAACCGCCTCGCCCATAGGACCACCCGCATAGGCACGCTGGTCAAGCTCACCAGTACGCAGATAAGTGACAATATCTTGCTCACTCCAACTACCGATACCGCTCGACTCGTCAGGCGTGATATTTGGTGCATGCCAATGACCAAGCTGAGCACCTGATAAATACATTTTTTTATCGAAACCCATAGTGCTATTACGCGGGGTATGGCAAGTGCCGCAGTGCTCTAAGTTATTGACAATATATTCACCACGTTGCTGCGTCTCAGTGAGACCATCACGATTTTCAGTAGACGGGACATTGAGAAAATTCCAGCCAATCATTAAGCTGCGAATGTTAAAGGGAAATGGCAGGTCAGTTTTATATTTCGGTGCTTCATCGATAGCAGGTACGGTTTGCAGATAAGCAAACAACGCACTGATATCTTCTTCTTTCATGCCACTATAAGAAGGATATGGCATGGCAGGGTAAAGCATATGGCTTGGCGTACGACCTTTTTGCAACGCGCTCTTTAAATCCGCTTCGGTATAATCGCCGATACCATAACGTTTAGACGGGGTGATATTGGTTGAATAGATATCTCCCATCGGCGTTTCGATCGCTGTACCGCCAGTATAATCTTCGCCATGACATGCCATGCAATCGGCCGCACGGGCAATGTAAGCACCGCGATTGACAAGCTCGCTATTGGCTGGACTAATATTAGGTAAACTGGCATTAGGCAAGCTAGCATTCGCTAGGCTGGTATTGACGACGCTTGCGCCTTCAGCCATCGCAGCGCTGGAGGTCATACCAATGACGAGCATCGATAACATCACAGAAAGTGGCTTCATAATATCCTCATATAGCTGGCACCTAGGGTGTTGTAATTATTATTAGGACGAATGATTGAGATGAAAAATTTAATATTGAGCAAGCCTTAATGAGTGACGACTTGTTATACTCAATTGATAGTCCATTAAGTGAGGTAGCAAATCATCCAGTAAATGCTGAGTAAAATAGCGTGACAAAAGTAATTTCATAAGCGTAGTTACTAAGCATAGTTACTAAATGATGTCTACTCACTCTACTAATGTAAGACTATTTCGCTACTATTACTTAATGAGTAACGTATTGGTCTCAAATTTTTACAAAACGTAAAGAACTGCATTATCATTATCAATTTTTGATAACGTAATATATTTTTTTATATTATAACAATAAGACATTTGAATAATACCTTTAAAATCAGTAACTAAAGTTCTATTTTTTGGGCGTATATCTTTTATAAAAAACCTATCATTGTAGATAGCTGTCAAAAATTTGCTTCATTTTTTGTCATCATCGATTTTAGTTGTACATAATAGATACATAGACTTAAGTTAGCACTCGCTTTTTTTACCAGTCAGATTTTTATAATGCTACGAAACAAGCTATTGCACTGCACCATATTTTGTTTATGATAGGCGCTATTTCCACGTTGCCGATCGCCGCCTGAGACACCACTATGAAGTTACCGATTCTTGCTTATATACTTACATCAGCCCTGCTACTGACAGGCTGCCAATCATTTCAATTTGTCGACAGCCCTATCCCTGTGAATACCACCCCTACCAATAGTATCTTGGTCAAAAATACGCCTGCCACCACTGTGCAGGTTCAAAATAATACCAGTACAAAAAATCAAAAATAGTGCCATCACACTCATAAAATAAGCAAAAAAAAGGCAGATATCAGTTTGATATCTGCCTTTAATGTTTAATAAATTACCTTGAATGACTCAATAGCCATTCATTTCAAGGGCGCGCCGCCGGCTGATGCTTGATAATTGTCTTGGCCAAATGATCGCCGAACCAAATAGCCGTATCAATATCTCCCCGTCCTGGCGTTTCCTCAGGGGGACCATCAAGCGACTGGGTCATCAAGCCCAAAAAGCTAGATAAACGGTTTAAATCATGAGCCTCATGACCTGTCGGCATCAGCGGTAATCCAATCCAGTTCATGCCATGCTGCATCGCATACAAAGAAATCTGCTGTAATACCGCCAGCTTATCACCGCTCAGCCCACCAGAGTTGGCAAAAGCGGCTGCCCACTTGCCTTCCCATTTACGATGATACCAGCGCTTTGAGGTTTCATCCATAAAAGTCTTAAATTCAGCAGTGACACTACCCATATATACGGCACTACCGAAAACCAGCAAATCCGCCTGATCCAAATAATCCCAGTCAACCTTGTGGACATCAACGGCTTTGGCCTGTGCTGCTGGCAATTGCTGATGCGCCCCTTTAACGATCGCTTCAGCGACGCGCTTGGTATGACCGTAGTTGCTATGATAAATAACAGCAATAGATACAGTTGGTGTGCTATCAGTAGTGGACGATTTGGCAGGTGTATTCATACAAACTCTAATAATGGCTATAAATGGTTAAATAAAAACAATATAAGTTCAACAGTTAATCGCGCGCAACAGCAAATAGCGTAATCCTACGCAGCGCCACGTACAATGACCAGCGCCATTCGACCTGTGGCAGGCTGCTGCAAATGCGTTTGACGCCGATAAGAATAATAGTGGTCATCAGTATAACTACAACTGCTAGATAAGGTGTCATCTACTATAACGCCCGCCGCACTAAGCTGATCCGCTGCCAACTTTGGTAAGTTTAGCTTGATTTTCATTGCGTCAACTTTGTTACAGCTTGACAGCTTATCAACCGTATCCTGTACATGTTGAGTATTGCTATCGCCTTTAATAGTAGCCACAGAATCTATGACATATAACGAATCAAAATGTTCAATACTGGCTGTGTTCAATAACTTATTTTCTGTGCAACCTTTTAATAATTGATTGCGAACTTGAGCGCCAACTTCATAGCTGTCTTGACTGATACAAACACCAATCCAAGCTTTGATTTGTCCCGATTGCGTAAAGCATTGCACAGTCGCTTGAATGACCCCGCAAGCCAGACCTTGCCAACCTGCGTGAATCGCTGCCATTTGACCACTAGCTGGCTGATATAAGACTATCGGTACGCAGTCAGCCGTCATTATCGCAAGCCCAAGCCCTTGTTGCCGACTGACCATCGCGTCAGCAGACATTGGCGTCATACCTAGCGCCGTGCCATCAACATCATGAATTTGCTTACCGTGAACTTGGTTAACCCAGTGTAAGCGTTTGATGAGTACGCGTTTGCATGTCGACGATAAGGATGCAAGCTGCTCATTGATGGCAGATAATAAACGCATGCGATTGCTCAGTACTTTTGCAGCATCGTCATTGACATGCAAACCTAAATTTAGCTCACCATAATTCGCTTGGCGTTGCTGTCGTACCAGCTGTTCTGTGGACTGGCCTTGTGAGTCAACGTCATCGCTTGAAAAGGCAGCCGTTTGAAAAACAGCCACATCATCAATCTGTGCAAGCAATGTCATAGGAAACTGATGAGTCATGGCTGATTTACCGTCTTAATGAGTCATTTTTATGTCACGGATCGCTATTTACTACTAGGCTCTGTTTTTTACAAGCGGCTTTACGCTCTCGCCTATAAGGAGCGGTCTACTCGTCATCATAGCCATCACTTAGCACAGCCATCAACTGCTGCATATCTTCAGGCAGTGGTGTGGTGACTTCAATATCTTCACCAGTCGTTGGATGCACGAAACCCAGTGTATAGGCATGCAAGGCTTGACGTGGAAAATTATTAATCGCTTGACGCTGGGCTTCTGTCAGTCCTGCCCGCAGTTGACGACGACCACCATAGACACGATCACCCACTATCGGATAAGTCACATGACTTAAATGCACGCGAATTTGGTGAGTGCGTCCCGTTTCAAGACCCACATCCAACAGGCAATAATTGCCATTAAGCGCGGTCACATTCAGTAAATGAGTCACAGCTTCGCGTCCTGCCGTCATTACCGTCATTTTAGTACGCTGGTTGCGGTGACGACCGATTGGCGCGTCAATACGGCGATGGCGCGATAGACTCGCTGCATCCCCTGCTACCACACATTGATAGTGACGATAGACCGACTTGTCCTTTAATTGCTCCATCAGCGCAAGCTGTGCTGGCTTGGTTTTGCCAATCAACAATAGCCCTGAGGTATCTTTATCAATACGGTGCACCAGACCTGCACGCGGCAGATGGTGCTGCTGCGGATAGTGATACAGCAGTGCATTGACCAAGGTGCCGGTTTGATTGCCCGCACCAGGATGCACTACCATGCCAACAGGTTTATTGATGACCAATACGTCATCATCTTCATAGACCACATCGATGTCTATATTTTCTGGTTGATCTTCACTATGCTGCTCTAATGTGGTCGTTAACTGCAGCACATCACCCGCTCTGACACGAATTTTTGGTTTTTGCACGCCACCGTTATACAGCAGGCTGCCATCACTGATCCAACCTTGTAATTGAACACGTGAAAAATCGGTAAATATTTTTGAAGCCAATTTATCAATACGTAAACCAGCTTCGTCTTCTATAACCGTATGCGTCATATTAATAATTACTGGCACTACTTGACCGGCGGCTGACGCTTCATCATCGTCGCTATCATCAATGTCGTCAACATCTTCATCGCTGCTATCTATCATATCGTCGTCAAGCACATCACTATCTTTTAACATAGCTTCTTCTGACACAGCGTCTTCTAAAACATGATCGCCATGGCTGTGCTCATCAAGCATCGACTGATTATCGTCAGGTAATTCACTATTATTTAAAACGTCATTTGGCATCGGTGACTCTTGTGCTGATGAATCAGTCTGTCGTGATTGATTCGGTGGTAAATGGGTAGTCATAGCATTATTATTCATAGCAGATTTATATATGGCAAAGCGCCTGACATGGTTTTGAAAGGTAGCTTTTGAGAAAATTTCTAATAAAGTGTTAAGCGTAACGCTATAAAAAACAAAAGGCCATTCGCTATCAATCGCTTATCATAAAAGCGATCGTCGTCGAAAAAAGCGGAGGCAATACCGTGCTAGTGTATCACGCCAAGCGCCTAAGCCCTATAGAAGCTGTGTGTTATCTGTCATTTTTTGATTATCCTGCAGCGAGCGTCAGCGCCGTACTTAACTCTCTAAAATATGACATTGCTGTAATTTACTGTATATTTGTCAGTGTCAGCGACATTCGATATCGCTCGTGACAGCAGCTCATGTTAAAATGCCAAACTGACATGCGCTGGTGTACAGCTCATTGCGAGCAGCAGCATATCGCACCTGTGTTGCAGTAGACTAATAACTGTACGATACTGACTCAAATTCGATGAGCACGATTGGATTAAGTATAATATAGATGGCGAAAAAATAGACGAAGCAAGCGTTATTCTATAAAGTATAGCCATATTTTGCTGTATGCTATGCCACTGTATGCTTATCGAATTTTTTATTAAAAGCATTTGGTTTGATATAAACCCTATGCCATCAAGCGTTTTTTAATAACGATAACTGGTATGTCCGATGATTGACATAGTAGATGACAGACCACTATTGATGCCTACGCATCGTTTTTTATCATTAACCTAATATCTAGTATGATAGCGTCGCTGCTATTATACGTCTTGTGTCGGAGAAGAAGTATGCAAGCTGTTGGCAATACGTTTATCAAACTGTCCTCAATAACCCTACTTGCGCTAAGCGTAAACTTAGTGGGCTGTCAGACTTTCAAAAACCTGACTGGCGGTAAAGACGTCGATGCAGTAGAAACTGCCGAAAAATCAGAGCAGAACTATTATAACGACGCCATTACCCAGATTGATAAAGGCCGCTATACACAAGCCATCGAAGATTTGACCAATCTGCGCACTTTTTATCCTACTGGACAGTACGCTGAGCAAGCATTACTCGACATGATGTACGCACAATATGCCAGTGGTAAGTATGAAATGGCAGCCGCCAGCGCTGAGCAATTTATTAATCTATATCCTTCTAACCCGCAAGTCAGCTACGCTTACTATGTGCGCGGCGTGGCCAATATGCAAGGCTCATCAGAAGGTCTGAAACTGTTTAAGCTCAATCAAGCTGAGCGTGATACCGCCTATTTACGTATTGCCTTCGCGAACTTTCAAGAGCTTATTAACAAGTACCCTAACAGCCCTTACGCGCCAGATGCCGCTCAGCGCATGACTTTCATTTACAATCAGTTTGCTGAAAGTGAGATGAGTGCCGCCAACTGGTATATCGAGCGCGAAGCTTATGTCGCTGCTGTTAACCGCGCCAAATGGGTGTTTCAATACTATCCACTTAGTGAATCCATCCCAGACGCAATCGCGGTCTTAGCTTATAGCTATGACAAATTGGGTATGTCTGATTTGGCAGCAGAATACAAAACTCTATTACAGATTAATTATCCCAACATGTTAAGTGCTGATAGACGCGTTAAACTCGACACCAAACGTGAGCGTTCTTTCATCAACAAATTGACTTTTGGGCAGTTAAGTCGTTTTAACAAAGATACTTCATCAGTTGCGACAGGCGACTATAACGGCGCGACCAAAACTCAGGTTATTCGTAACGCCAGTCAATTGAGACTGCCAAGCGATAATGCAGCAGCAGCCAGTGCAGCGCAAGGTACTTCACCTGTGCGCGCCAATAGTGGCATCAATATCGGCTTAGGTCTGCCTGAAGCATCCGCTGAGCGCATTACTAGCCAATCGAGCACTGGCTCTACGGCAAGAGAAGCCAATGTCGATCCACAAAACACCAATCCTGTACGCCGTACGACATTGCCTGTTCAAGGGATTGATATCCTGCCAGCAGATGTCGATATGAATGATGAATAATGCGCTAGATTTAAGGCAACGTCTCTTCTTCAATTAAGAGAACGTTTCTTCTTCTTAGTACATCAACGCACATCATGAAAAAAATAAGGTCAACAACAGAGTTGGCCTTATTTTTTCTGTTTCTGTTTCATTATCTATGCCCAATATTGTTTGTGCCCAATATTGCCTATGCTTAAGATAATACACCTATGGTAAACTGTTTTTTGCATGAGTATTCCAAATCACATTCTCGACCAATTAAATAGCCAAGCTGACTTAATCAGTATCATTGGGCGTCATACGACGCTTAAACGTGCTGGTAGTGAGTTTAAAGGCTGCTGTCCATTTCATGGTGAAAAGTCGCCCTCTTTTTATGTCAATCCACAAAAAAACATCTATCACTGCTTTGGCTGTAGTGTCGGCGGTAATGCCATCAGTTTTTTACGCGATTATGAAAATTTAACTTTTATTGAAGCGGTTAATGAGCTATCAAAGCAGACGGGTATCGAAGTCCCAAAAGAAGAACAACAAAACGTCAGCTACCAGCGCCGTGTACCAAAATCGATTGCACCACCGTCAATACCTAGTCCGACTATCAACGCTAAAAGTGACGCTAAAAGTCCTGCTCAAGCAATTAATGCGCCTTCTATTAACGCTACTTCGGCTATTCAGCAACAAAACCAGTACGGCGATACCGATCAGCCCGTTTATCACGACAGTAGCAACGGCTACGATGAGTATCCACCGCTAGATGCTTACGACTCAGCGTCTTATCCAGAAGATTCTTATGGCGCAGACTACCAAGATGATAATAGCTATCCGCCAGCATGGTTGACAGGTGGCGATACTGACGCTGCGGCATTGTACGATGATCATAGCGTTTCCGATAAAGACGGTAACCTGTATGAGCTGTTAGAGCAAATCCAGCAGTTTTATCAGCACAATCTCACCCTTCATCCGCATGCTAAGCACTATTTTTTATCGCGTGGCATCACCGAAGACATCTTTGAGACCTTTGGTTTAGGCTATGCGCCCTTTGGGTGGCAGCATCTTGAGCATCAGTTTCCACAAGATATTGAAGGGCTAAAGGCGCTTGGTTTGGTGCGCCAATCAGAGTCAGGGCGCGACTATGATCTACTCCGTGATCGGGTCATTTTCCCGATTCGAGACAATCAAGGACGCACCATTGGTTTTGGTGGGCGGGCGCTCGATGATGAGGTAAAACCCAAATATATCAACTCCTCTGACTCACCCGTTTTTCATAAACAGCATGTGCTGTATGGCTATTATGAATCACGCCAACAACGTGCCGACAGCTGGCTGTTGGTCGAAGGCTATATGGATGTGATTGCCCTTTACCAAGCGGGTATTTATGGCGCTATTGCTTCCATGGGTACGGCGATAAATGAAAGCCAAATCTCACGATTACTGACGCTGAACCCAACCCTAACGTTGAGCTTTGATGGCGATAGCGCGGGACAAAAAGCGGCTTGGCGTACTCTTGAAGTTGCCCTACCCGTACTGGCCGATGATAAAGAGTTGCGGTTTTTGACCCTACCAAATAATCATGATCCTGATACGTTTATTAAGAGTCAGGGCGGCGATGCCATGCGTGAGCAAATCGCGAATGCCATGCCATTGTCACAGTATATTTTTGCGTATTTAAGTGAGCGTTACGATTTAACCTTGGCAGAAGGCAAAGCCAAGCTCATGTCACAAGTACGTGCCTTGACCACTGCATTACCTAAAGGCAGTAGCTTTCGCTATTTGCTGAACAATGACGTCTATCAGAAGCTGGGTGGTAAACGTAGCCAAAATATCGAAGCCAAAGATGCGCTGCTAGATTTTGATGGTGACATGACCATCAGTCAGCAATTGCAGCTTTGTTTTTTGTTTCAGCCACGCGCCTTAATTGAAGACCCTATCGAAGCCATTTGGCAGCAGGCAGGTATTAATGATTTACAACTGCCAGCACACATCAAGCAAAAAGCCGCGCCTGACATCTTGCGTCCGCTTGCTTGGGAAGATTTGCAAGATATCGCCTTGCTGGATATCGTTAGCACCATCAAACGCTGCCTGAATCATTTACCCAAAGATGCCAACGCCGCCGCACACTTTATATTGTCTAATGTCAAACCAATCACCCAAGACACACTTAGCCGTAGCTGGGGCGGATTTTATAAGACATTAATTGGCAGAAATATTTTGAGCTTGGATGAGTTGATCGAAAACTTGGTGATGCAGTTGCTCAAGTTACATCTGCAAAAAAAGATGCAAGAGCTCATCAAAAATCCTGATCATATCAAGCTGGCGATTGTCCGTAAGCAGTCGCAATTATTAAATGATTGGCTACGCGCGCAGCAAGCTGAGCAGTCAGCGCAGATGGCGACGGTGAAATCTTAATATTGAATATTCATTTAAATTTTGAAGCTTAATATGATCATTAAATTAGTCATTAGATTTTATTTATAAAATAGCTGCCCTTTAAAAATGAGCTCGCCATCCCCACTATTAATGATTATACCCAGTCATCTAAGCAAAATAACGGAGCTTGACCAAAATGTTTAACATTCAACTGATAGCAAATAATCAGTAAAAAACGGTCGGTAGATATCACTACCTCGTGCTTGATTACGCTGGTGTGTGTTAAACTGTGTCGCTAACTATTTATAGCCCGATTTAATAGATGGCGATAAATCCGCCTCATTAAGCACAAATTTTAGATATTATTTTGAAGTATCCGTTTTTAGGTACCGTTATCTTTATATATTATTTTTTAGATAATGTTATCTTGAAAACTTTTTAGCGTTACTAATTTCTAGCAGTTTTTTAGCATTGTAATTGTAGTATTTTGAGCCTTTATTCATATCAACTCATTTTTGATATTATTGACAACCTCTACGCCATATTTTGATGAATCGATTGATTATATCAACGCACTGAGCGAGCGATAGCGCGTCACAATATAAAAATGTCCGATGCAAGTAAGCGAGTATTTATGAACGATAAGTCAGTTTCTAAGTCCACATCTCAACTGGCCACCTTAATCCAAATGGGTAAAGAGCAAGGGTATCTCACCTATGCTGAGGTGAATGACCAACTGCCCGACTCTATTACCGAAAGCGATCAGATCGAAGATATTGTGCAAATGCTGACCGACGTTGGTATCAAAATCTTTGAATCTGCGCCTGATGCCGATGACATCTTGATGAACGACGATTCAAGTGATGATGACATGGCAGCGGATGAGGCAGCGGCGGTATTGGCCTCTGTTGAGACTGAGCCGGGTCGCACCACTGACCCTGTGCGTATGTATATGCGTGAAATGGGTACGGTTGATCTATTGACCCGTGAAGGTGAGATCGCCATTGCCAAGCGTATCGAAGAAGGCATTCGTGACGTACAGCATGCGATGTCTTACTGGCCGGGTACCGTACAGTTCGTCCTTGATGAGTATCAAAAAGTACAAGATGGCGAGAAAAAGCTTTCTGACGTCATTACTGGCTTTTTAGATCCTGAGACCGAAGCAGACAAAATCGCTGCCCAAGAAGCAAAAGAGGCAGCAAAAGAAGAACGTGAACGCATAAAAGAAGAAAAAGAAAATCCACCTGTGATCAAAGCAAAAGCCAAAGCAGCGGCGCTTGATGATGATGACGAGGATGAAGACGACGTTGAAGAGGAAGCTGAAGAAGAAACCAGCGGTATCGATCCTGAAGAAGTACGTCTGCGTCTAGAAGAAATCGAACACTTATTTATCAAAGCCAAGCAAGCCTTGCTAGATTATGGCCGTGGTAGCACAGAAGCAGATACTGCTTATGCCCTACTTGCCGAACGCTTTATGATGCTAAAGTTGAACAATCGCTTGTCAGATCAAGTCATGGCTATCATGCATGATGTCTATGACGACGTGCGTAAGCAAGAGCGTCAAATCATGCGTTTGGTCATTCGCCGTGGTCGTATGCCGCGCGAAGAATTCCGTAAGACTTTCCCTAGCAACGAAACCAACGTCGATTGGCTGATTGAGCGCATCAAAGGCAAACCTGCATTTGCTGGTACGCTAGAAAAAGTCACTGATGATGTTATTTTATTGCAACGTCGCATTCGTGACTACGAGCAACAGCTCGACATGAAAATCCACGATATGAAAGACGTGGCGCGCCGTATGGCAGTCGGTGAAGCAAAAGCTCGCCGCGCCAAAAAAGAAATGGTCGAAGCTAACCTGCGTTTGGTTATTTCTATCGCAAAAAAATATACCAACCGCGGTTTACAGTTCTTGGATCTAATCCAAGAAGGTAACATCGGTCTGATGAAAGCGGTTGATAAGTTTGAATATCGCCGTGGTTATAAGTTCTCGACCTATGCGACTTGGTGGATCCGTCAGGCAATTACCCGCTCTATCGCTGACCAAGCGCGTACCATCCGTATTCCTGTACATATGATTGAGACCATTAACAAGATAAACCGTGTCTCACGTCAGTTGCTACAAGAAATGGGACGCGAGCCAACGCCTGAAGAATTAGGCGAACGCTTAGAGATGGACGAAGTTAAAGTCCGTAAAGTACTGAAAATCGCCAAAGAACCTATCTCTATGGAGACACCAATCGGTGATGATGAAGACTCTCATTTAGGTGATTTCATCGAAGATGGTACGATCTCAAGCCCCGTTGATGATGCGACCGCAGCTGGTCTGCGTGAAGCGACTCGTGATGTATTGGGCAATCTGACTGAGCGTGAAGCGCGCGTGCTAAAAATGCGCTTCGGTATCGACATGCCAACGGATCATACCTTGGAAGAAGTGGGTAAGCAGTTTGACGTAACACGTGAACGTATTCGCCAGATTGAGGCAAAAGCACTGCGTAAACTGCGTCATCCGTCACGTTCTGAGCATCTGCGTTCGTTCTTAGAAAATGATTAATAATAAAGCAAACTAAGCACCAATAAAAAAGCCGAGTTTATCTCGGCTTTTTTGTGTCATCGATTTGATGGCTCGAGTGCTATAACCACATATCTGCATTAAGAAATACAACAACGAGCTTGCAATGGCACTATACAGTGTATATGATTCGCATACATTTCATATACTAGGTAAAACAATGGGTATTGTTAAAATTGATGACACACTACACGAAGAGCTTCGTAAAGCCAGTGCGGTAATGGTACGTTCGATTAACGCGCAGGCAGAGTATTGGATAAAGATAGGTATGTTGGCCGAGGCCAATCCTCACGCATCTTATACCGATATCATCAGCGAGCAGTTAAAACGAGCAGATGTTAATATAGGAAATCTTATCGATGGCTAAAATCGCGCTAAAAACACCTGAAGAATTGGCCATCATGCGTGAGTCTGGACGCTTATTGGCATCGGTTTTTGCTTACCTAGATACGCACATGGTTGCTGGCATCTCCACAATGACTGTCAATGATTTAGTCGAGCGCTATATTGTGGATGTTTTGCAGTCACGACCTGCCAGCAAAGGTCAATACGGCTACCAATACGTTCTCAATACTTCTGTCAATCAAGTAGTTTGTCATGGTGTACCCTCAAGCAATCAAGCCCTAAAATCAGGCGACATCATCAATGTGGACATTACTTTAGAAAAAGGCGGTTTTATTGCCGACTCTAGCAAAATGTATATGATTGGCGATGTGATGCCCTTAACAAAACGCCTCGTCGATAACACTTATGAGGCCATGTGGGCAGGTATCCGTATGGTCAAACCGGGCGCAACGCTCGGTGATGTCGGGCATGCCATTCAAAGCCATGCCGAACAGCACGGTTACTCTGTCGTTAGAGAATACTGCGGGCATGGTATCGGTCGCGAAATGCACGAACAGCCTGAAGTTTTACATTATGGTCGCGCAGGTGCAGGCTTGGTTTTAAAACAAGGCATGACCTTTACTATTGAGCCAATGATTAATCAAGGCAAAGCCAAAGTAAAAATGAAAAAAGACGGCTGGACGGTGGTGACTGCAGACAAAAAGCTTTCTGCCCAATGGGAGCATACCATCGCGGTGACTGCCGATGGTTATGAGGTGCTGACGCTGCGTGAAGAAGAGACCCTTTAGAGCGTGCTTACAGTTTTCCTTGCTGCTGCGCAATACAAAAGTGATTCAAGTATTTAAGTATTTAAGTGTCATCTTATTATTGCCATATTGGTAACTACTGATATCATAGGTCGCGATGATTTGAGTATACGCTGATTGATACCCTTGCCATCGCTTTTTTATACATGCCATCGATAGGAAACTGACATGATTGTCCGGCAAACCCCAAACGCTCTCAAGATACTTTTTACCCTGCACGGCTCTGTCATTCCAAAAATTTATCCGCAAATTTTGCTGATCGCGCTTCTCAGCACACTTATAACAATTATTCAGCACTGGCTTCCTGACTCTTTTCCTTATTATGGTATGGCTCCTTTTACCTTGCTAGGAATCGCGTTGTCGCTATTTCTTGGATTTCGCAACAATGCCAGTTATCAACGCTGGTGGGAAGCTCGAGGGCTTTGGGGTCAGTTGGTATATGATGCGCGTAGCTTAACCCGTCAAGTGCTGTCTTTTATAGATGCTGATACCGAAAATGGGCGCGAGACTGGGCGAACGATGGTTTACCTGACCATTGCTTTTGCGCATGCTGTGCGCCATCGCCTGCGCGGCTCGTCACCTTGGCATGATGTCGAGCCTTTTGTCGCATCAAAACACCATGATAGTATGCGCCAAGCGCGCAACCTACCTGATTATATTATGCGCCTCATGGGTAAGCAGCTCGGCGACATTCGGCGTCAAGGACTGGTATCAGAGCAAGTCATACAGAATATGGACGAGCGCCTGACGTCTATGACCATTGTATTGGCAGCCTGCGAGCGCATTCATAATACACCGCTACCGTTTGCTTATATGCTGCTGGTCCATCGCACGACCTATCTGTATTGCATCATGTTGCCTTTTGGCTTGGTGGCCTCGCTCGGTTGGGTGACCCCACTGATTTGTGCCGTGATCGCTTATACCTTTTTTGGTTTGGATGCCCTCAGTGAAGAGCTAGAAGAGCCTTTCGGCTTAGCCGCCAACAAGCTACCCCTGACTGCATTGTCGCGTACTATCGAGATTAATCTGCGAGAAGCACTAGAAGAGGCAGATATTCCGCCTGAGATCACTCCTATCAATGGATATTTACCATAAGCGTGTTGCCTTAATTTATTATATCCTACCGTTGGGTAGCTAAATAATATAGGCAATAGTAGAGCTTTTATGAATAAAAAATACATTTGAAAATAGTGATTTTTCTCGCCATTATCGTGGTATTTGACTAGCTTAATAAAAGGTAAAATCTTGCCTATTTACGCTTGTAAGACAACCTTTATTCATAGTTTTTTGCGCATCACTTGCTAATGATAACTGAATTCGTCTACCATAGAGCCGATTGCTTAAGCACGAGCAGTTTAAACTTATGTAAACTTTATATTTATTTCTGAAAAATAAACCTTGTCGGGGTGCTTTGATTTTTGATGCTTTAACTACAATCCAAAATCATGGCTGAGAGTTACCCGCGAACCTGATGCAGTTAGCACTGACGTAGGAAACAAGCGTGACATTTTATAGCACACCTCTTAAGCATCTATTGCTAAGCAAGCCTTGCCAGTTTATTCACATAATCTGGTAAGGTTTTTTTGTGCCTGCTCACTGATCACCTCCTACTCTTTGCTTACTCGCATTTTATAACAGTAAGTGAATACTATGAACTACCAAACGTTACGCCACCATTGTCCAACATGGGATGACTACATTCAGCATGATTTTGTCAAACAGCTAACGGCAGGTACGCTCGCCCCTGACAGCTTTCGTCACTACCTTGTACAAGACTATTTATATCTTATTCACTATACCCGTGTGATGGCGTTGAGCGTGTATAAGAGTGATACGCTGGCACAAATGCGTGTCGGTCAAGCAGGCATCAATGCCATGCTCGATATGGAAATTGGCATGTATCTCGATTTATGTCATGAGTGGGACATCCCACTTAAAGAAGTAGAAAGCGCCCCTGAATCTGCCGTGACTATCGCCTATAGCCGCTACCTATTGGACGCTGCAATGTCAGGCTCATTGGCTGAGCTTTATGCGGCGATTGCTCCTTGTTTGATGGGTTATGGCGAAATTGGCAAACGCATTAAAGAACAAGGTTTTGTCGCGGACAATCCGTACCAGCCATGGATTGATGTCTTTGCCAGTGACGAATTTCAAGCGATTACCGCGCAGAATGAAGCGCAGATTAATACGCTACTAGCACAGGCTAACCCCACTCAGGCAGACAAATTCCAACAGTTATTTAATACTGCTTCACGTATGGAAGTGAATTTTTGGCAACAAGCGCTTGATCTGTCCTAGCCCCTATACAAGGTGCTAGCTTTATGGCAAATTTAACGTCACGTACTATTCAATATATTTGATTCAATTTAAAAGGGTGATAAGGCAACCGAGTGCAGATGTATGAGTAATACTTTAAGCGAGGTTAACGCTGTTACTCTTTTATAGTGGATTAACGATACAACAAAAAATACTCAAGGAGAGACACCATGGCAGCATTCGATGAACACGCAAGCGCGTATGACAGCTGGTTTTTTGACAACCAAAACTTACTGACCAGTGAGCTAAAATTGGTCGCTCATTTTTTAGATAAGGACTGTGAAATACTGTCTATCGGCTGCGGTAGCGGACTGTTTGAGTCACTATTGGCGCAGGATTATGATATCCATGTCAAGCACGGCATTGAGCCTTCTAAAGACATGGCTGAAATCGCTAAAAAGCGCGGCTTACAAGTAGATATTAGTCCTGCCGAGACTTGCGATATTGAGCCAAATAAGTTTGATATCATCATGTTTAACGGCAGTGTCAGCTATATCAACGATTTGGATGCCTGTATTAAAAAGGCATTTGATGCCTTAAAAACGGGCGGCAAATTGATTCTTATCGATGTGCCAAAAGAAAGCGGTTTTGCCAGCTTATATAATTTAGCAAGCTCATTAAATACTTGGGAGCATCCGCTACTTGCGCACATCTCCCCTGCTGATCCCTATCCTATTGAGCTGGTTAAATCAGCAAATTGGCGCACCTCTGATGAAAAAATCGCGCTGATGCAAGCCAATGGTTTTGTCGATTTTGAGTATGCACAAACCTTACTGACCCATCCTATGTATGCCAATGACAAAGTGCAAGAAGTCATCGAAGGCTATGACCGTGGGGATTACGTCGCTGTTTGTGCTTATAAAAAATGAGCTGATATGTGTATTAGCATTTGATTATCATGGATAACTGAGCAAAATTTATGACAGATCACAGTGATCCATAGCATACTGTCATTGCCATTTTAGCACTTGAATTATAAGTTTAGTGCCACTATAAATGGTGAATAAAGCTCTTATGCTAATAGCTAACATTTAATAAAGCGAGGCACACATCATGACTGACGATCCAAAAGACAGCACCAATCAAAACAACAACCAAGCACCAGCAAATGAAAAATCAGTAAAAATGACCAACCTAACGCCCAATCAAGGTGTGGTCACAGGCAAAAGAACGGATATTCAAAATCCTGAGCTCTGGGACTTTCCAATGAACTATCCACTTAGCATCATTGGTCATGAAGGCGAGCGTGAGAACTTACTAAACGAAGTGAAGCTTATCTTGGGCAGTCAGTTCCCTGATTTTGATTTGGCCTCGATAGAAGTGAAACCGTCTAAAACGGGTCGCTTCCATTCAGCACGGGTCAATCTATATCTTACAGCAGCCGATCAGGTCAATGTGCTGTATGCCTCACTTGACGCTGCCAAAACAGTTCGTTTGGTCGTATAAGCAAATAATTGTCGTTTAAAAAAAGCCAGCCGCTTTTCCGTCGAAATCGTCACTCGCTATTAATCACATACGGGTGGCGATTTTTTGTGGTTTGCTGTACAATCTGCGCCCTCATTATTATTGTTCTATGTCCCCTTATTGGTGGGTCATTTACTCGCGAATGAAAAGCAAATGATCCTACGATTTTTACAAAAAACTTATTATTTGAGTCAATCGCGTCTAACCCTTACCCCATCGTCCTTTGCTAAAATTCGGACACAGCACAACCTCACAGCAACATAGTTTGATGCTAAAATCAATATAGTATTTTCAAAATTTTCCCGCTATATTGTGCCTACCTACTAACAAACACGCTATATGTAGTACTCAGTGAATTTAATTGTCACTATGAGTAGCGGTAGATTTTTGCCTAAAAAAACACCTATCGCGGCGCAAGCATCGTAGCATTATAAAGAATGCCTGCCGTTTACTGACTGTGCAGCATCACTATAAGCAACATTATAAATAATTACCAAGTTATCAACTTAAGAGGGCAACATGACACACATCGACAAAATCAAAGTGACCAAACGTGACGGACGATTAGAGCTTATTGATTTGGATAAAATTCATAAGGTAATCGAGTGGGCAGCTCACAATTTGGATAATGTGTCTGTGTCGCAAGTTGAGCTAAAGTCGCACATTCAGTTTTATGAAGGTATCAAGACTCGCGATATTCACGAGACTATCATCAAGTCAGCAGCAGATCTTATCTCTGAAGATACGCCTGATTATCAGTATTTGGCTGCGCGTTTGGCGATTTTCCATCTGCGTAAAATTGCTTACAATAAATTCACCCCGCCGCACCTTTATGATCATGTCAAAAAACTGACCGACGCTGGTAAATATGATCAGCATATCCTAGCTGATTATAGCCGTGCCGAGTTTGATGAATTAGAAGCTTATCTCGATCACTGGCGCGATATGAACCTTGCTTATGCCGCTGTTGAGCAAATGGCAGGCAAATACCTCGTCCAAGACCGCGTTAATAAGACCGTCTTTGAAAGCCCGCAGTTCTTGTACATGCTGGTTGGTATGTGTTTGTTTAGCCGTTATGACAAGTCAGACCGTTTGGACTACGTAAAGCGTTTTTACGATGCGACCTCACAATTTAAAATCTCGCTACCAACACCTATCATGGCAGGCGTGCGTACCCCATCACGTCAGTTCAGCTCATGCGTATTGATTGAATGCGGTGATAGCCTAGACTCGATCAACGCCACCACCAGCGCCATCGTACGCTATGTGTCACAGCGTGCTGGTATCGGCATCAACGCAGGTCGCATCCGTGCCCTTGGTAGCCCTATCCGTGGCGGCGAAGCGCAGCATACGGGTTGTATCCCATTCTATAAACTGTTCCAAACTGCGGTGAAATGCTGCTCACAAGGCGGCGTCCGTGGTGGTGCAGCGACGTTGTTTTATCCACTATGGCATTTAGAAGTCGAGTCATTATTGGTACTCAAAAACAACCGCGGCGTGGAAGACAACCGTGTCCGTCATATGGATTATGGCGTACAGTTAAATAAAACCATGTACACTCGCCTAATCAAAGGTCAAGACATCTCGTTATTCTCACCAGGTGACACCCCTGGCTTGTATGATGCGTTCTTTGAAGATCAAGACAAATTCGAAGAGTTATACACCAAGTACGAAAATGACCCTGCTATTCGTAGCCGTCAAATCCCAGCAGCTGATTTGTTCAGTTTAATGATGCAAGAACGTGCTAGTACTGGTCGTATCTACATCCAAAACGTCGATCATTGCAACACCCATAGCCCATTTGACGCGACGGTTGCGCCGATTCGCCAGTCAAATCTATGTATGGAAATCGCTCTACCGACTAAGCCACTGGATAACATCAATGACGAAGAAGGCGAAATCGCCCTTTGTACGCTATCAGCGGTCAACTTGGGTAAAGTCGACAACGTCAGCGATATCGAAGAGCCAGCAGAACTTATCGTCCGTGCACTTGATGCCCTGCTCGACTATCAAGACTATCCAGTAAAAGCCGCTCAAAACGGCAGCATGCGTCGTCGTACACTCGGTGTGGGCGTGATTAACTATGCGTATTACTTAGCGAAAAATGGCGTGCGCTATTCAGATGACTCAGCATTGGGTCTGACGCATCAGACGTTTGAAGCGTTGCAATTTTATCTCTTGAAAGCGTCAAACAAATTGGCAAAAGAGCAAGGTGCTTGCCCTGCGTTCAATGAGACCACCTACTCACAAGGTATCTTGCCGATTGATACCTACAAAAAAGACTTGGATAAAATCTGCCAAGAGCCGCTTCATCTCGATTGGGAAACGCTACGTACTGAAATTACCACTCACGGTCTGCGCAACTCCACCCTAACCGCCTTGATGCCGTCTGAGACCTCTAGTCAGATCGCCAACGCGACCAACGGTATCGAGCCACCACGCGGTCTGGTCTCTATTAAAGCGTCAAAAGATGGCATCTTAAAGCAAGTTGTGCCTGAGATTGATAAGCTAAAAAATCAGTATGAGCTACTATGGCAAATGCCAAACAATGACGGTTACCTAAGGCTGGTCGCTGTCATGCAAAAATTCGTCGATCAAAGTATCTCTGCCAATACCAACTACGATCCTGTTCGTTATGAAGGTGGCCGTGTACCGATGAAAATATTGCTAAAAGATTTACTAAATGCGTATAAGCTTGGCGTGAAGACGTTGTATTATCATAATACGCGTGATGGTGCCAACGACGCGCAAGCGGATATGGAAGATGATTGTGCTGGTGGTGCTTGTAAGATTTGAGAACCGTTAAAAAATTGCACTGCAATTTTAGGTTCGCAAGAGAAATTCTTTAAATAGAATTTCTAAAGGATGGCGGGTTTAGGTTAAGCTCGTTATCCATCACTATTATATAGTTGAAAGTTTTTAAAATTTGTTTGGTACTACAAGTATCAGGCAATAAAAATGGCAAAGACGATTTCTCATCTTTGCCATTGGAGATAATAAATACGCCAATATTCATTATCAGGAAGTTAAGGCTATCGACTTTCACAAGTGATAAGCAAATAGAATAACGTTCCGTTCTTAGGCAGCTATTCTAATTTAAAACTTACCCCTTGTCCAAATAAACCGTGAATTGATAGTCGCAAATGTTTCAGCTCAGGAGAAGTGAGCATGGAGAAATATCGTGATATCGATGGTAACTCTGGTATAAGCGCATATGAGGTCGGTGACGATTTTATAATTGTGCGTTTTAAGAAAGGTGGTATGTATCTGTATAACTATTCTATAACTGGTTCTAATCATGTTAACAAAATGATAGAGCTAGCTAGAATAGGAAATGGACTTAACGGATACATAAACTTAAACATTGAACACGCTAGTGCTAGAAAAATAGCATAGGTGTTTGGTATGACCTCAATGGTTTAGTGTTAGGGTGCTTCGACACCTTAGCACTATTAAGTATAAGTTGCTAAGAAGGATAAGAATTTGAATATCTCAGTTAGTAAAAAGCATTTTTTGAGAATTAATACTTGGGATGATATTTATAAAATGAGTGGATATACCGACTCATTAGATCCTAAGAAGGAAAAATTAAAGCAAGTTATTAATAAATATGAACTTCCAAACAAGGGTAAATGCGGTTTATCAAATTGTCGCACACCTCATAACATTGGATGTATTGTTGAAACTGAATCTGGTAGGTTGACTAATTTAGGAAATGACTGTGGCAAGAAGTATTTTGGAGAAAACTTTACGTCCTTGAGCAACAAACTTAGCAAAGAGATTGATTACTCAAACAAAATCGAGAATATAAAGTTAGCTAAATTAAATATTGCTGAAAATTATAGAAAGTTAAATGAAATAGAAGCTGATTGGAAGAGGATTGAGAGCGTTTATAGAGCTATAAAGTCTGAAGGTCTTGATGGGCTATACGACAAGTTAGAACAAATGAAACATAGTAAGAGCTCCATTATTGCAATACAGCGTAGAGCTACAAAACCTGAGATTGAGCTTGAAGAGGTTCGAACAGGAAAAGACGTTCAAAATCCTTTCTATATTTCTGATAACTTAGGTGATTTGAAAGGTCTAAACTATCTTACTAATAGAACCAAAATTAAAACCATCATTCTAAATAACAAAATAGCTCTTGAGCGTTTAAATAATTTTGATGAGGACAAGACAACTCTCAAAGAACTTAGCAAAATGATCAAAGAGAATGAAAAATTAAATGATAGTTTTCGTGAAGCTCATTGTATTATTACGGATGGCTTTAAGTTGTTTAGTGCAGATAATATGAGACAATTTACGCCCTTGATAAGTAGTAAAAGGCATAGAAAGTTAAGAAGGTTTTTAAATTGTTGTTTTGAAAGCTAATAAGCGTAGGTTGATCGAATATTTCGACATCTAACTATTATTTTAAACGGTTGTAGGGTGCGCCCAGCGCACCGATGATATAGAAATTGTGTTTAAAGGTGCGCGAGGCACACCCTACAGCTTACGTCCAAACGGAAGAGTCATTAAGAAAAAAGAGAGACGTCCTAACACGGTCGTTTAGCCCCGACTATAGCGATATCCTGCTGACGACGGTGGCGATGCAGTCCGTGACTGAGCGTAGTATCGAGACAACAGGAATGCGGTCAGACACGATAGACTGCACGCCAGCGACAAAGCAGATACAAGCGGTAGGCGGGATTGGCTACTGTTATAATTAAAACATACAGATAGAACTAAAACGACGGAGGTCATGTGCAATATACCGCAATCATCAAAGACGGTGGTTTGTTTATCCCAAACGTATTTTCAGACCTAAACGATGGTGGCTCGCATATCGTACAAGTGGAAGTCGACATCGCAGACGTCCGTGAGCAATTAGGCGAAGGCGCAGCAGCAAAACCAGAAGCATTAAAGAAAGTCGCCACAAAAGTATTGAAAAAACCAATAAAGAGAACGACTAAAAAAGACGTACAGAAAGAAATGCAGCAACTATCAGATGATGATGGCTTGAGTGCGCTGCGTAAGAGTGCGATCGATGAATTGGAAGGTTTGGACGATAGCGAGCTGAGTGAGATATTTAAAGCGTATATGAATGATGGACAGACGTCAGAACAGATATCTTTAGAGAACTTGTAATATAATTCAGTCAAACCAAATCTAGTCTAAACCCTATAACTTAATAACCATATCAATGATAAAGGCAGTCTCATGACTTATTCGATTTTTTCCCAAACGCCAAACAATGCGCTAACAGAGCCGATGTTTTTTGGTAATCCGGTCAACGTGGCGCGTTACGACCAACAAAAGCACCCTATCTTTGAGCAATTGATTGAAAAGCAGTTGTCGTTCTTTTGGCGTCCAGAAGAAGTCGATGTGTCACGTGATCGTATGGATTATGGCAATTTGTCCTCACACGAACAGCATATCTTTATCAGTAACCTAAAGTATCAAACGCTACTCGATTCTATCCAAGGTCGCAGCCCAAACGTCGTGCTACTGCCATTGGTATCGATTCCTGAGCTTGAGACGTGGATTGAGACGTGGACGTTTTCTGAGACCATTCACTCGCGCAGCTATACCCATATCATTCGTAATATTATCAATGACCCTGCTATCGTCTTTGATGACATCATGCAAAACGAGCATATCCTAGAGCGCGCTGCCGACATCGCCAAGTACTACGATGACTTGTATTATAACTCATCGCTATACAACCTATACGGTGCAGGCACGCACACGATCAATGGCAAGCAAATTACCGTCGATTTAAAATCGCTGAAAAAGCAGCTTTACTTGTGCTTGATGGCAGTTAACGTCCTAGAAGCCATTCGCTTTTATGTGTCATTCGCTTGCTCGTTTGCCTTTGCTGAGCGTAAGCTGATGGAAGGTAATGCCAAGATTATTAAATTGATTGCTCGTGATGAGGCGCTACATTTAACGGGCACTCAGCATATCTTGAATCTCATGCGCATCGGTCGTGATGATCCAGAGATGGTCGACATTGCCAAAGAGTGCTATGAAGAAAGCATCGAGATATTCCGTAAAGCGGCAGAGCAAGAAAAAGAATGGGCAGGCTATCTGTTCAAAGACGGCTCAATGATTGGTCTCAATAAAGATATTCTGTGCCAATATATCGAATATATCACTAATTTACGTATGGAAGCAGTTGGCTTACCAGTGGCATTCCCGAACTCTAAATCAAACCCAATCCCGTGGATTAATACGTGGTTGTCATCTGACAACGTACAAGTTGCCCCGCAAGAGACGGAAATCAGCTCATACTTGGTAGGTCAGATTGACTCAGATTTATCAGACAGCGATTTTGATGATTTTGAGCTTTAGAGGCAGTATGAAAGACAGCGAAAAATGCTAGGGAAACAAACAGGATAAAACTATGACTTGGGTAATGACGAGTAAGAAACAATTTTACTTGCATGACGACGAAAGCTTGCTTGATGGATTGCTACGCACCGGACATGATATCAATTATCAATGTAAGGAAGGCTATTGTGGCAGCTGTCGCATCAAGCGTATCGCCAGCTCACACGTCATTGACTATCCGTTTGCGCCCCTTGCCATGATTGATGAAGACGAGATCCTGCCCTGCTGTTGTCGTGTACAGGGTGTGATTTATATCAATCACGAGCCTACTATAGAGTAATACTAACAAAAGTAGTGCTAACAAATTCGAAACAAAAAGCGCGTTATCTTGAAGATAACGCGCTTTTTTACTGTATATAAACCGTTCAAGCTATTTTGATTAAGCTTATTTTGCTTAAGTTTTAGGTGATGAAAAATGGCATTACAAAGGCGCACCATCTCTTTCAAACAGCTGCAACAGCTCTTCACGCATACGGTCACGCTCGGCTTCTGACATCATCGGCACGTCTTGTCTCTCACCTTGTAGATTTGGATCTTCTATACCACCAACATTTTCATCAAGAATCACAACCGGACGTTCCATCGGCTCTTGTGCTGGACGCTCTTCTAACAGTATTTTGACCTGGGCATTTTTGCCACGGCGTAATATTTGCGCATTCAGCGTGGTATTCGGTGCTTTACGAGCGACATACTGAATCAAGGTATTGGCATCCGTCATCTCAACGCCGTCAATCGTCAAAATAATATCGCCGATACGCAGACCACTCTTAGCGGCAGGACTCTTAGGAACGACATTAAGCACTTCTACCCCAGTCGAGGTTTCAAGCTGCGTTGGGTCACGTAACTGTGACTGTATCTCAATCCCCAACCAACCACGGCTCACCTTACCATCTTTGATAATGGCATTCATCACTTGCTCAACGATAGCCGTAGGAATAGCAAAACCGATACCCATAGAGCCGCCAGAGCGTGAGTAAATGGCCGTATTAATACCAATTAATTCACCATAAGCGTCAACGAGTGCGCCGCCCGAATTACCTGGGTTAATCGCTGCATCGGTCTGAATAAAGTCTTCAAACTTGTTGACCCCCAGCCCAGTACGTCCTGTCGCCGAGATAATCCCTTGCGTTACCGTTTGACCGACACCGAACGGATTACCAATCGCTAATGCGACATCGCCAACTCGGATAGGTTCTTTACGGAAACCAAGTGGTGCCAAACCGGTCATATCTACTTTAATCACTGCCAAATCACTGTCTGGATCTGTGCCAACGATTCTAGCGCGGCTCTTACGACCATCATTAAAGGCGACCGTAATTTCATCGGCTTTTTCAATCACATGGGCATTGGTCACGATATAGCCATCTTCTGAGACAATCACCCCAGAGCCTAAATTGGTATTGCCCTGCTCTTCTGACGGTGCACCATGGAACTCAAAAAAGCGGCGCAACACAGGATCATTCATATAAGGATGCTCTGCCATCGTTTGCGTGGTGTAGATATTCACGACTGATTGTGAGGCGCGAGCAACCGCATTATGATAAGAAGAAATCGCTGCGGGTGTATCAGAAACCGGTGCTGACGCTTGCTGCTCAGCAGGTGTGGTTCTGGGCGGCTCCCATGCCTGCTCTGATGCCGTCTTCATACTCGCAAACAACCAAATAAATGCGGCAATCACGACTAGCAATAAAACCCAAGGTAACCATTTTAATACAGACGCCTTGCTGCTGGTGTTCCGAGATGACGACATATAAAACCTCTATAAATTTGATACAAACAGACGAAGATGAATAAGGTGAGAAGCATGGTATATATTAGGACGCATTGAGTAGCATTTATCAAACGTTTACAGCCCACTAGATGGTTATTTTTTTGCACTATCTATACGGCAAGCTTACATGTATAAATTATAACCGCCAATACTACCCAGTTGTAACGTATCGTGTACCATTTCAGTGAGTAGGATTGTCTATCCTACTGTAGCCACATGTTAAAATACTCATTATCAAAATCCACATCTCAGCTATAGATACTTGCGCCACTGAATCAATTATAAGGGAATACCATGACCACACACAATATCTCAACCGAGCCCTCAAATACCGCCATTACCGTTCAAGCGCTGACCACATTTTGTGATGACTATTTATCAGCAGATGCTTTCAAAGATTATGCCCCTAATGGTTTACAAGTAGATGGGGGTCGACCTATCAAACGCATCATCACTGGTGTAACGGCTTGTGAGGCGTTGATTGATGCGGCGATTGCTGATAATGCAGACGCCATTATGGTGCATCATGGTTATTTTTGGAAAGGCGAACCTGCCCCCATCACTGGTATGAAAGGTCAGCGTATCCGTAAACTTATGCAGCATGGTATCTCTTTGATTGGTTATCATCTGCCGCTCGATGCCCATCCCATCATTGGTAATAATGCCAAGCTGGCTGAGGCATTAAACATGACCGTTATCGGCGCTTTATACCCTAGTGAGTCGCATCCCGTTGGTAATATCGCCACTTGTACCCCGCAAAATGCTCAAAGCCTCATTACTCACATTACTCAGACGCTAGGACGATTGCCATTGCATATCTCTGCCAATTATAGCGCACCGAATAGTACAAGCGCTCATATCGATAATAACAGAATTATCGAACACGTGGGCATTTGTACGGGCGGCGCACAAGATATGATCGAACAAGCTGCATTGATGGGCTGTGACGCCTTTATCTCTGGCGAAATATCAGAACGTACCACCCATATTGCCCGTGAGCTGGGCATTGATTATTTCGCTTGTGGACATCACGCGACAGAACGCGGCGGTATTCAAGCACTCGGTCACATAGTTTCTCAAGCATTTGGTATACCCGTGACCTTTGTAGATATTGATAATCCTGCTTAAACTGTGCCCTCAACTCTACTCATAGCTATCTAAATTTAGAATAATTTTCAGAAAAAAAAGCTAATAATAAGCAGTATGGTTGCCCAGTATGCATGATTTTTACTGCTTCAATTTTCAATGGTGTACCAATAACAAGGGCATTTTTAACCGTCTATAGCCCAATTGTTAAGTTTTATCGCTAATTTCTTAACCACACTTGAATAATCCAAGGAATATCCGCATATTAATATCCGAAGAAAGAATGTCTTGTCATGAGGCTTCCCATTTATTACAGCTTCCGGTTATGATACTTAAATGAGTATAACCGCCTAAAATCTCACTATGTTGTATAGCTATTGAGGTCATATAGATAGCGAGGTTTTGGACGGTTTACTAAAAGATACACTATGCGTGATATATTTTCAGCAGCATAGTCTATCTTGATTTGAGTGTCGCGATACTGGGTTAGCAACCGCTGATTGAGAGAATATTTTAGTAAATTTTCTCTCAATTTTTTATTAATAATGAAAATAGCGACTTGCTTACCCTTATTGCTGGACAAAAAATTAATCACTGTTGACTCTATTACAAATGATTTAAAGAGGACATGGTCATTAATATCAGCATAGAAAAGCTGAGTGTATAAGCACCCTGCTCATTTTATGTTTTGTCTCAATAACTTAGTTCATGACCTTACCTATGTTTAATATATAGTTGTTTTATTCTTAGCCCCATCTACGCATCGATGAAGGAATCATCCGATTTATATCCTTCTCGGTGCTGTGCGTTCATAATTTTGTATTGATACTTTATATTGATGTTTTGAGAGATTTTTTAGCCCTCTTATGTGATACACCGAATACGCCAGTAGATAACCAGCTAATTAAAAACTGCACCGCTACATCTGATAAAAATTCATTAGCGGCACTATTATTAAGCAAGATGACGACGCACTTATCCTATTAAGAAGTGCGTGGTTGTCTAAAATGCGACATCGATGTATGACTACTTTATAAGCATACATTCATAAGCGTTTTACGGTAAGCAGGATGGCTAAAATCAGGAGACATCCATGCAGCGTATTACTTATCGTGTGAAAGTATCTGCGCAAGGGGCTAGACGCCGTATTTCTTATTTACTTCGTCCATCTAAACGCCTACCGAACACTAAAAGTAACATCGTTTCATCCGTTACCCCGACGACATCGAGTCGTTTTTCTAGAACCAAAAAGCTGGCGCAAGTTTCTAGTATCGCCCTTCTCTCTTTACCTGCTGAGAGTCTGACGACGATGCGTGCGCCAGTGCCAGCCTATGATAACGTCATGCTAGAAAGCACGTTAACCATCGCTGCCGTCCCCGGTGACAGCACTTATTTTGCGACTGACGGTTTTCAACATGGCTTTGGTTTTGATTTGGTACGTACTTATGCTGACGAGCTTGGCGTTGATATCGATCTAAAAGCGTATGCCAATGAAGAAACTGCCCTAAAGGCGCTGAGATCGGGCGAGGTAGACATGGCATTAACAACGGCCAGTACGCAGTTAAAGAGCAAGTTTAACTTATCGTCTATCAACATCAGTTGCGGCTATGACGCCAGCTTAACAAAGAATGGTTTACATCCAAAAGTCAGTTGGACGTTCAATTCATCCAATGACCCATTATCACAAAAAGCCAGTTACTTTTTATGTGACAGCATTAAGCTGAAAAACACACAAAAACTTGCTGCCTTTTACAATCAAAACTTGCTGAAAGACGCCTATAGCCAAGATCATTTCCAAAAAACGTTGACCGAAAAACTGCCTGATTATCAATCGTCTTTTGAAGAGCAAGCACGCAATTATAATCATGATTGGGAATTATTGGTGGCCATGGGTTATCAAGAGTCACACCTTGATGCCAATGCCGTATCACCGACGGGCGTGCGTGGGCTTATGATGTTGACCAATAATACAGCCAAAGCAATGGGCGTCTCAGATCGCGTCGATCCCTACCAAAGTATCGGTGGCGGCGCACGTTATTTAGAGCAAATGAAAGATGACTTTGCTGATGTGCCAAAGACAGATCGTATTTGGTTTGCGCTGGCAGGCTACAACATGGGACCAAATGCAGTAAAGAGTATTCAGCGTAAACTGCGAGATCAGGGTATTGATGATAAAAGCTGGGCGAACGTTTATGCGTACTTAGCTGACAATAAAGCTGCCAATAGTCGTTATGGCCAAGCGATGCATTATGTTAGCAATATTAGAAGTTATCTTGAGACTATCAAAACTCAAACCGTCTAGTTAATAAGTGCTATTAGATATTTTGAGAATTGAATGTCACAGATAAAAAAAGCTGCTCTTATAAAGAGCAGCTTTTTTGTGCAGAATGATCTGTCTTAATCGTATTTACTTGGCTATTATTTCACTAAGCAACTTACTCTTAACGATTAGGTACGGTCAAGCGCTGACCGCGCTGTAGCATCGTATCCGCCGCGATATTATTCATTTCAGCCAATTCTTGCGTAGAGACGCCATATTTACGTGCTAAGCCAATCAAACTGTCTCCTGACCCAACGGTGTAGCTCACTGTGAGCTTTGGTACTTTAAGTGTTTGTCCACGCTGCAACTGGGCATTGGTCGCGAGATCGTTGGTCGCAGCCAAGTCGTCTATCGAAACACCAAATTGACGTGCCAAAGCAATCAAACCATCACCAGATTTAACTTTATAGCTCTCGGTGTTGCCCAATTTTTTGCCACTGCTCGCTGTGCTAGTCGCGGCAGTGCTACTAGCCGAACTACTGCTTGGGTTATTGCTACTAGAGGTCGCTACAACGCTGCCACTGGCAGGAATCGTAATCGTACGACCGAGTATCAAATTAGAGTTGGTTTTCAGGTTGTTCGCTGTTGCCAAGTCACTAAGACCGATATTATAACGTTGAGCCACGCCTGTTAAAGTATCGCCTGATTTTACTTTATAACTGACAGCTTTATCATTTAGCTGACGATCAACCAATCCTTTAGACACGGGTACTTTGATGGTTTGACCACGTTGTAAGCGTGCTTTTGCATCAAAGTTGCTATTCACTGCCGCAAGCTCAGCTGGACTGATACCCACGCTATTGGCAATGCCGATCAAAGTATCGCCAGATTTTACTTTGTAATTGGTGGTCGCCACCGAACTTGAGCTGCTGTTACGGCTACTAGAGCTTGAGGTATTTGCTGCATCGAAATCGACACTTGCAGGTACTTTTAAAGTTTGACCAACATATAGTGAGCTTGTAGTGCTCATATTATTGAGGCTGGCAAGTGTATCAGTTGAAACATTGAACTGACGTGCGAGAGCAATCAAGCCATCGCCCGCTTTTACCTTATAGTTCTTAGTAGCGGTGCTTGATTTACTTGGCTTGGTCGAGGGAGCGGCAGGTGTGGTCACTGGCGCAGTTACCTTACCTGGTATCAGCCATAGCTTTTGACCGCGTAGTAAATCCGCTCTACTACTCAAATTATTGTAGGTTGCCAACTGAGTCACCGATAGACCAAAGCGGTTAGCAGTACCAATTAGCGTATCGCCACTCTGTACTACATAGCTCTCTGGTTGGCTTGCCGCGGTATTGTTAGCTGTGCTCAACGGTTCGATAGTTTTTGCATTGTATAAGTACAAGGTACTGCCTGATAGCAGCTTAGAGCTGGCATCTATTTGATTCCATTCAGCGATATCGCGCCAACTGACACCCGCACGACTAGCAATATTAGATAAGGTATCGCCACGCTTGACAGTATAAGTGGTACGTGCACCTTGGGGTTTTGGCTTGCTTACTGATGTTTTTGCAAAGCTAAGCTTTTTCTCTTCGCCACTGGCTTCTAGAATAGACTGCTGCGTCTGTACTGCGGATAAATTAATATTACCATCAGCATTGATTACATTGGTTTCAGGCGTGTTACTACGAATTTGATTGGCAATAAAATCACGCTCTTCTTTGCTCAATGGTGGTTCTTGGACAATCGTATTGTTCTGTGTAATTTGAGCAGAGGTGGTCGGTAGACTGTTGCTGCTTTTTAGCTCAGCATTGATCTTGTTGGTTTCTGCCGTACTCAATGGTGGCTCAGTACGCACCGAGGCATTATTACTGTAGACAGAGCTGCTAGTAGGTGTGGCTGACGGTGATATATAACTGGTCGTTTGCTGCGGCACACTAGCGCTTGCAGCATAATCAGCCAAGGCGCTACCTGTCGATGGTAATGAAGAGCCAGTATAGGGCTTATTATTATAGCTTGGCGTCGTGGTCGTGCTACTTGGCGTGCTTGTATTACTCGATGCCAGTATATTACCCGTACCATTGCCTCTCAATGAGCTCAATTTAACGTCGGTATTAAGACTCACATCATTAGGAATAATAATACGTTGGGGACCAGAAGAATCAACACGCCCTGACGTTAAGGCCGTATTTAACCTTTCTAATTCGTCGTAGCTCACGCCTGTCATTTGCGCAACTTCAGCCAAGCTCACGCCATAATTCACTGGCACACTACGGAAATGCTGACGGTTGGCGATGGCTGGCAAGTAGACACCATATTGCTCAGGCTTGGCAACAATTTCCGCTACCGCCAAGAAACGCGGCACGTAATTCATCGTTTCAGTAGGCAATCTCAGAGACCAATAATCTGTCGGTAAACCCTGAGCTCTATTAGCATCAATGGCCTTTTGCACGCGACCAGGACCGGCATTATAAGCGGCCAATGCTAACTCCCAACTGCCAAACTGGTTATGTAGTGCGGTCAAAAAGTCATAAGCGGCGCGAGTTGATTCGATGACATCACGGCGACCATCATAGGTACTGCTTTGATTCAAACCATAAATACGACCCGTACTTGGAATGAACTGCCATAAGCCTGCTGCTGCCGCACTACTGGTACCGCTTGGATCGTAAGAGCTCTCAATGACAGGTAACAAAGCCAGCTCTGTCGGGATATTACGACGCTCAGCTTCTCGTACAGTGTGATAGATATAGCGACTCGCACGTGCAGTTAAACGGTTTAAATAGTCTTGTCGACTGGTAAACCAGCTTTTTTGCCCCTCGATACGTTGATTGTAGGTCGGCTGACCGCCATTCATACGATAGCCAGCACGTAAGCGACTCCATAAATCACCATACTGCTGAATAGCAAGTTTGTTGCCTTCCACCATAGTCATGTCAGTGGCTTCGAGTAAATCGGCTAACTCATCCAAACTATCTGCATCTAAATATGCCGTTGAATAGTCCGTACTGCTGCTTGCTGCAGGCGCTTTAGTAGCTGGGCGTTTAGTAATAACAGATGAGCTATTGGTCGCACCCTTTTTTACCGCTGAGGTATTGCTACAAGCACTAATAAGTAGAGTTGATACCGCAAGCGTCAATGGCAACGCAATAAATGAGCGAGATTTTGATAGCACAGTAGACATGATATTGGAAGTTTCCTAACGACAGAAAGTGATAAGATAAAGTTGCTTGCTAGTATAGTATGCAATGTGAAGCAAAGACCAGTCTAATATAAAAAGATAATCATCATAAGTTGAGTCAATTTTCAAACCTCTCACGAAATGTAATCAATCATTCAACATTGTGAATCTGCATAGTTATTAATGATGGAATGCTTTGCCTTCGAAGAGCCTGATTAATGCACTATCTTTTTTGATCATCCACTGATAAAGACATTTCTTAATCAATGCTTATCCATTAATACCTAATTGTTGATAATGACTAATTGCTGACTAGCTAGTACTGAGTTATTAGTCGAGTAACGATTAATTAATTGTTACTTGTGATACGGCACGTAGCAGCACCGCATTACCAGTCGATAACGTCAACGTCACTCTTGAAGTGGTGACAAATGAGACATTTTTACCATCTTTTACCCAGCTCTCATTGGTCGTTACATTGGCTTTGGCCTGATCGCCCGTAATAACGATGTTATCCACAGAAATATCATAACGATAATTAGAGGTGTTATTCCAACTATTTTGCAACAACTTCAAATAAGCATCTTTATCTAAACTGGTAGACTTACCTTTTCTAGATAATGAAATCAGTGCATCGTCAGAGACAAGACGCGCGACCTGATTGACATTTTGGCTATTCGCTGATGACTTCATTGCGGCTATATAATTCTGCACCAAAGCTTCGGTCATGGCTGCCGCTTGTGCACTGATACTCACAGTACTTACAACGGCCACTACCGCCGCCACGCTGGCACTTTTTAGCAATAATGCCAAAAGCCCTTTTCCCCATAATCGTTTCATCATAATCCTTAGCAATGCTGTTATCGTTGTTGCCATCTTTTGATGACTAACGTTTTTTATTGATTAAATATAGTAGTCGTTTATTACTCATTAACATCATGATAAATGAAGCGAGCACTGGCTAGCATGTGCCCTCTTCATTTTAATTGTAAAAAATATCTGTTTGATCATCACCTACTTATTAATGATGACAGCGTACTTTTACCATAGAGTGAGACTATCATTCAATTCTCACAGCTATGTGACACCCTGTGTAATTATTGCGAATACTAAAATACCAACCATATGGCACAATTATTTCTAAAAATATGAATCACTGCCCATCGTTATCATAAATACAAAATATACTAACTGAGCCACTTACGCAGTACACGACTCAGTTTTTGCTCCAGTTTTGATTCGCTTTCTGTCAATTTAATTTTAATTTAATAAGCCAAACGGAAGCTTACTTAGCGTCCGTACTATTATCTTCGTATTGTTGTTCATCATCACTAAGCTTCATGCCCAATCGCTCTACTCGTCTGTCCATCATTTGTCGAGCCAGTGCTTGCATGTCTTCGACGCGGTCTATTTCATCCACAATCTCAAGTCCCAATAGCGTCTCAAACACATCTTCTAAAGTAACCAAACCTTTGACCTCACCATACTCACCGACTGTAATCGCAATATGAATACGGTTTTTTAGCATCAGCTCTAACAAATCAAACAGTTTCATTTTTGAAAAAACAAAAGTAATGTCACGTTTGAACTGAGTCAATGGCTTGTGCATCGCATGATTTACTTTTGCTAATAACATGTCGGTTTTTAATACAAAACCTGTGATGTTATCCAAGTCACCATCATAAATTGGCAGTCGTGAAAACGTCAGTTTTGGGCGATCAACCAACAATTCAGCGACTGTTTTGTTTTCTTCAAACGCCAGCATCACCGAACGCGGGGTCATGATATCTTCGACTTTAATCGCACCAAATGCCAGTAAATTGCGAATAATGCGCGATTCTAATGGGTCGATTTGTCCTGACTCTTCACCGATACTGGCAAGTGCCGCAAATTCACGACGACTGAATGCTTGGGGTTCTTTGCCACGTACTAGCAATTTGGTTAACTTTTCTGATATCCAAATAAGTGGATACAACAGCAGGATAATGCCTCGAACGAAATAAGCGACCATACCGCTTAGTTGACGCCAGTACAGTGTCCCAAGCGTTTTTGGAATAATTTCAGATAAAAACAAAATCGCCAAGGTCATAATGGCAGAAAACAGTCCAAACCATGCACTACCAAACACAATCGTGGCTTGGGCACCAGCACCGATAGAACCTAATGTATGAGCCACTGTATTCAAAGTCAAAATAGCCGCCAATGACTGATCGATGTTATCAACCTTTAAGCGTCTTAGCATATTTGCTTTTTTCGGATTGCTTTCTTGAACATCAGCGATATAAGACGGCGTCATGCTCAGTAATGCAGACTCAGCCAATGAACAGACAAACGAGATACCGATGGCGACAACCACAAAAAGTATGAGTAATAACACACTGATCGCGGTCGGCTCTGCTAAAGCATCAGCGGCAAAAGCTGGATATGGCAATAGCAGCATCGCCGTCAGCGCTGATAACCCAGCAGTTGAATTGGTACGACGAAGACGCTTTGAATAGCGTGATGTCGGAGGAGGTTTAGCAGACGCTTCTTTACAAGCGCGCGGACGACACAAACGAGGTACAAACATAAAAGTGGTAAACAAGTTAGGTAACCTAAACAGAAAAAAGTAAAAGGGATAATAATATAATGAGCCAACGATACTAAATCATTAACAGCAAACAACAAAACAAACATGATTAATTAGCTATTAGTTATCTGCTAAAACGATGGTAACTCGCTGCTCAAAACTGATTTAGCAGCAGATAATAGGATCTATTATATACTAATAAACCGTGTGCTAAATGCAGGGAATTATTGCCATTTGATAGTAGCATTGATGATGCCATTTCACAATAAGACGCTATTGTTAAGTCTTTGTTTTTTGGTATCCTTGACCATACCTTTTGCTACGCTACTACTACCTAGCATCCATTCGCTGCTTGAATTTTGTTATACTCTCAGCGCTTTGGCGTCACTTATATGAGGTGGCAAAAATATCGCCGCAAAAAGTAATGACCGCTAGCATGCCATTACCTTAAGAAAAACATACTCAGCCTATGATTAACAGTTACCAAGTCTGGGATTTTTTGTTACTATGCGTTTAATTTTATTATTATCTATGACTTACTGAGAGAAATTATGTTGTTATTTATTCAAGCTGCCCATGCTGCACCAGAAGCTGCTGGTGCGATGTCACTATTTAGTCAAATACTATTGCCTGTTGCTTTTTTTGCGATTTTTTACTTCTTAGTGATTCGTCCACAGTCTAAGCGCACCAAAGAACATCGTGCCATGGTCAATGCATTGACTGTCGGTAGCGAAATCATTTTTGCTGGTGGTTTGATGGGTCGTATCAAAGCCATTGAAGGTGACTATGCGGTGGTCAGCCTAAACAATAATACTGATGTCAAAGTACAACGTGCTTCTGTTATTTCAGTGTTACCTGCTGGCACAATCGAAAGCGTTTAATGATTGATTGAAATATTAGTCGCGTTTTATTGATGATTACTAGGGCATGTCCTCATTTCAAAAATGGTGGTAAAAATGAGATAAATTGCCGTCAAACAAGGAAAGTAGCACAAATAATATCGAGATATTAATAAGCTATTTGACGATGTTTGGCAAAATTTAGCCATTTTTAGCCCATTTAGAGGATAATCAATTGAATTGAGGACACGCCCTAATCTGTCATTAATAAATATAGTGATTAATACAGTGCCTAAGAATGACCGTACCTTATTTACGGTCATTTTTCGCTATAGAGCAATGATGTAAAAACAGTCTCATAGAGTATAGACAATTTATGTTTATGCTTTTGACCATGCCGTCTTTATTGATTTTATCAGTGATATTTTACTGACTATATATTTTTGATGACTATATAAAGATACCTCTTTATTATTTGCTCTACTGTTTTACTATCATCGCGGATGATCGCAATGGTGCATGATGACGACTGCTAGATACAGCACTCAACCATTGCTATCGCTAACTTCCCATCTGCTAACTTGTGGCCTACGTCGCCAGTCGTTTATCAACCTAAAGAAGTGATTATGCAATATCCCGCTTGGAAATACTTACTTATTGCCGTCGTGCTAATCATTGCCGGTCTATATGCTGCTCCTAACCTCTATCCTGATGAACCTGCCGTGCAGATTACAAGCGCCGCTGCAGGTACACAGCTGTCTGAAGGTATCTTGACTGAGTCTCAAAGCTTGCTTGAAGAGGCTGGCATCAATAACCACGATGGAACCTTTGAGGGCAACAGTGCACTGGTACGTCTTGACAATCCAGTCGATCAGCTCAAAGCTCAGGAAGTACTGCGTCAAAACTTAGGCGAAGACTATGTCGTCGCGCTTAACTTGGCGCAAACGACGCCGCAGTGGCTACGCGATATCGGGGCAAAACCGATGAAGCTAGGCCTTGATTTACGGGGCGGTGTGCGTTTTGTACTAGAAGTCGATATGGACAAGGCGCTTGAACAGCGTTTGACCAGTGCCAGTCGTGACATGCGTCGCGAGCTACGTGCTGAGCGAATTGCGATCAAAGGCATTAAGACCGAAGATCGAAGTGTGGTATTACATTTCGCTGATACAGATGCTCGTAACCGTGCACAGAATGTTTTGCAAGGCTCAATGGGCAATACGTTTAGCTTGCAATCCTCTATTGATGAGCAAGGTCCTGCACTGATTTTAGCGTACAACGATGCAACGCTTGATGAAATCAATAGCTATGCGGTTAATCAGAACTTGACCACCCTTCGCAATCGTATTGCTGAGCTTGGTGTGACTGAAGCTTTAGTACAGTCTCAAGGTGCTAGCCGTATTGTCGTTGAGCTTCCTGGCGTACAAGATACTGCTGAGGCAAAACGTGTCTTAGGGCGCACTGCAAACCTTGAGTTCCGTATGGTTGCTGAAGACAGCGAAAACTATACGGGCGGCATCCCTCCAGCGGGTACCGAAGCTTTCCCGTTTGAGACACTTGATGGTCCGCCGGTACTGCTTGAACGTCAAGCGATTGTCACGGGTGATAAAGTCACTAATGCTCAAACTGGTGTGGATGAAAGCGGCTCTCCTGAAGTGAGCATCACTTTAGATAGTGCTGGTGGTAAGCTCATGCAAAATGCCACTCGTACCGCCGTTGGCAAACAGATGGCCGTATTGTTCATCGAAAACAAGCAAAGAATCACTTACGAAGAAGATCCAGAAACTGGCGAAACTGTCGAAGTTAGAACGCCTTATGCTGAGACCAAAGTCATTAACCGTGCCAATATTCAAGCGGTCCTTGGCTCCTCTTTCCGTATTACTGGGCTAGATAGTAGCGCGGAAGCTGCCGAGCTTGCACTACTGCTACGCTCAGGCGCACTTGCCGCACCGATGTACTTTGTAGAAGAACGCACTATTGGCCCATCATTAGGTCAAGACAATATTGATAAAGGTCTATTCTCTACGCAAGTCGGTTATCTATTAGTGTTTGCGTTTATGATTATCTTCTATCGTCTATTTGGCGTGATTGCCAACGTGGCGCTGGCCGTGAACGTTATTATCATCATTGCTATTATGTCAATCTTAGGCTCTTCACTTACCTTGCCTGGTATTGCTGGTATCGTTTTGACCATCGGTATGGCCGTCGATGCCAATGTACTGATCTTTGAGCGAATACGTGAAGAGCTAGCAAACGGGGTACGACCCAAATCCGCCATCGTGGCAGGTTTTGATCGAGCCTTTAGTAGTATTTTCGATGCCAACATCACCACCCTATTGATTGCTTTTATTCTATTTGCAATTGGCACGGGTCCGATTAAAGGCTTTGCGGTTACATTGGCTATTGGTATTGTCTGCTCACTATTTACCGCTATTATGGTGACACGTGCGCTGGTACAGATTGCTTATGGTAAGCGTAAATCTATCAAACGTTTGAGCATCGGTTAGGAGAACATTATGACGATTGATAAGAACAATCCTTTAGAACAGCAGAATAATCCAGATCGAGATGGTTCAAGTGGCTCAAATGTTGAGGCAAGCACACACCGCCGTAAAAAACCACGCCGTGATGGGAAAGGTAGTAATACCAAAGCCAATAACCCAACTACCGCTAAATCAAAAAAAGACAAAGCTCTGAGCGGTAGTAAGGATGCGGGTAAAGACAGTCAAGCACTGACCACCCAAGCAGCCAACCCTGAGATAGAATCGGGTGATGCCGCTGATGATGCGGCTGCAATCGCTGAGGGCGGTATCAAAGCCGTTGGCAACCAGCGTATTATTCCGTTTATGAAGATAGAAAAGCCAATGGCACTTTTATCTCTATTGATGGTTATTGGTAGTATCATTGCAATTGCAGTAAACGGTCTAAACTTAGGACTTGATTTTACGGGTGGTGTGTCCGCAGATGTGCGTTACGAGCAGCCTGTTGAGCAAGTTGAAGTCGTACAAGCATTGGCCGATAATGGCTTTGATGATGCCGTGGTACAGTATCTTGGTACGCGAGAAGAACTCCTCGTACGCTTGCCACCACAGTCTGATAACGTAGACGGCCTAAATAGTAGCCTGACTAAAGCATTAACCCTGCCTAATAATAATGTTGAAATCAGTAACGTTAATATTATTGGCAGCCAAGTTGGTAATGAAATTTATCTAAACTCAGTCATGTCACTGGTATTGGCATTGGTCTGTATGTTGGGCTATGTTGCCTTACGTTTCCAATTTAAACTCGCTCTTGGTGCGGTATTATCGCTGTTTCATGATGCTATCGTGACCATTGGTGTTTTTGCGTTATTTGGTTTCCCATTTGACTTAACCGTCTTGGCGGCCGTCTTGGCACTGGTTGGTTATTCTATCAATGATACAATTGTTGTGTATGACCGTATTCGTGAGAATTTTCGTCGTGTCCGTGGTATCACACCTCGCCAGACCGTTGACCTGTCTTTGACCGAAACGTTGCGCCGTACTATTATGACCATTTCCACTGTTTTACTGGTCGTACTTGCCATGCTATTCTTAGGCGGCGATGGACTGTTCTGGTTCTCAGTAGCGCTCTTCATTGGTCTGCTTGCTGGTACTTACTCATCAACGTATATTGCAAGCTCGATTCCATTACGTATGGGTCTATCACGCGATGACTTTATTGTGAAAGTAAAACCTGAGTTTGAAGAAGAAATTGTTACGTTCAATGATCCAAAAATGTTTGAACAAGATAATGCTTAATAAATTTTATACTTTCTAAAGCTAATCGCTAGCTAAGATAGTATTTAAGCAAGCATCAAAAAAAGCACCTGACTCGTGAATAATGAGTCTAGGTGCTTTTGTCTTTGTAGCTATTTTTGCCTTGAATATCACACCTACTAGAGCTAACTCCATTTAAAACAGAGTCAAGGCAACAAAGTACAAATATATAAGTCATACTTCAAGTAAGGTTAATGCCGTAACGCCTTTATAGTGAATTGACTATACGGTAATGTCATAGCGTTAATGACATTAACTCTGTCCTTCTTGTTTTTCATCGATAAACGAGCCAAAAATGTTAATGACCACCTCGCCACCTAGTGCTATGCCACCGATTGATACTCGCTATACACGTATCATTGCTATTGCGTTGCCCGTGTTATTAGCCAACCTAGCAATGCCACTACAGAGCGTCATCGATACCGCGATTGTGGGTAACATGAATGACACGGCTAAACTTGCTGGTATGGGCTTGGCGATACAGTTATTGTCTTTATTACTCGTGAGTTTTAACTTTTTGCAATATGCCTCATCTGGGCTATCGGCTCAAGCGCTAGGACAATCGGTCAATCATGTTGATAATTCTACTCATATCACAAAATCGTCAAGCCCAACCCCATCACCCCTATTATCAATCTTGCAACGTGCCTTGTTATTAGCGTTTGCTATCGGTAGCATTCTGTTATTGGCAAAGCCTTGGTTGATAGATTTTGGCTTGCAAGCCCTATCGGCCAACCCCGAAAGTGGGCAAGCGGCAAAGATTTATTTAGATGTACGCTTTTGGGGCGTCATCGCTGAGCTAATGAACTTTGCCTTTATTGGTTGGTTTGCTGGTCAAGGTAAGACTCGCTACATGCTTTACCAGCAAGGATTTATCGCCATGCTGAATATCGTTCTGACCTTGTTTTTTGTCTACGGTATGCAGATGGGCTTGGTTGGGGTGGCTTTAGGAACCACTATTGCCTTTTGGCTGGGCGTGATACTAGCGTTGTGGCTCAGCCGTCAGCATTTGCAAATCTCTTGGCAAGCCTTATTCACTGCCGACAAGCAACATTTTTCTAAAGAAAAAATGCTTAGGCTATTTTCATTAAATAAAGATATTTTTATCCGTACTCTGATCTTGACGTTGAGTTTCACTTGGATTACTCGCTTGTCGGCTCAAAGTGGTGACGTCATCCTAGCCGCCAACGCTATTTTGCTTCAAGTATTAAGTATCTCAGCCTTTGCTCTTGATGGCGTGGCGGTATCGGCTGAGACATTAAGCGGTCAAGCAGCAGGACGACGGGATTGGCCACGTTTTCGTACTATCGTCAAGCGCACTGGTATCGTCAGTTATGGTCTAGCGATAATGTTAAGTGCGATATGGTGGCTTGCAATGCCAACATATTTGCAATTTATGACCAATATCGAGTCCGTTTTTACGTTGGCATATGAGTACCATCTTTATGCGGTATTACTACCTCTCGTTGGCGTTGGTGCCTATTGGCTAGATGGTATATTTTTTGGCTTAACTGCCGGCAATGTGATTCGTAACGCAGCATTGATACTCGCCGCTATCTTTTTTCCACTTAGCTGGGTGCTCTACCAACAGTGGGATATGACTGGTATTTGGCTAAGCGTGTGGTGTTTGTTATTACTTCGGCTGATTATTTTGGGTGGCTTCTTGTACCGAGCTCATCAAACAGCCAGCTATGAAAAACTCCAACCAACTGTGTAATGTTCTTCGATTAAGTGCATTTTTTCTAGGGTGTTTTTGCCATTGCTCGGGCTTGTCTTCATTTTAAAACCAGTTTTCTAACATTAATCTTTCCGCAAAATATTAATAATAACCAAAAAACAGCAAAAATTAGGATATCATGTGACTACTCATTCAAAAGAATTACATCAACAGCATGAGACCAGCTACGACTGGGCGGCGGGGTTCAAAAACAGCCTACCTGTGGCGATGGGCTATTTACCTGCAGGTATCGCCTTTGGTGTGCTGGCACAAGTTGCCGGTATCCCTGTGTGGGCAACGATTATGTTGAGTATTGTACTGTATGCGGGCGCCGCTCAATATGCTTGTTTGCCGATGCTGAGCGCTGGTTTACCGATTGGTAGCATCGCAACCAATATTGCCGCTATTAATTTACGTCATGTATTTTATGGTATGCCATTATTGCAATACCTACCAGAACATAAGCTTGCCAAAACCTATTGCCTATTTGCTCTGACTGATGAAACTTTCTCTGTTATGACCAGTTTACCCAATGAGTCAAGACAAGCGTTGATACTACCATTGAGCTTATTTAATCAAAGCTGGTGGGTACTAGCGAGCACGGTTGGTGTCATGATCGGCAGTACTCTGAGCGATTTGGTACCACATTTGGATTTTGCCTTAGTCTGTCTGTTTGCAATCTTAGCTTATGAGCAGTTCCAAAGTATCAAACGTTATTTCCCCATTGCTATTGCTGTCATTTCTTTAGCGGTGGCCTCCTTATTTACTAGTAATTGGTTGTTATTGGTGGCAATCACCATCTGTATGCTATTGATTTTAGCTCGTGGGTTTTGGACACAGCGTAATATGACGGGAGCCAACAATGACCAGTAGTTACCTTATTTTTGCAACTTTTTCGATGGCCGCTGTGACCTTTATTACCCGCGCGCTACCTGCCTTAATACCCAGAAAGCTGTTAGACACACCTTGGCTGCATCGACTCAATGAGAGCTTGCCACTATCAGTCATGGTATTGCTTATTTTGACCAGCCTTTCTTATCAAAATTTATCGGCAACGACTGGGCTAAATAACGCTGAACTGCATTTATTGATGGCACAAATTGGTGCCCTTATTTTGGTGTTGTTCGTTTATCATATCAGCCGTCAGTTATTGGTCAGTATGGTCGTTGGCATCGCCGCCATTAATGGCTTACTATGGGTATTTACTAATTTTTTAAGTGGATACTAGAAAATTGATAAATATGTGAATGGGTAACAGCTTCTATAGTCAAGGAATTTTAGAATCGCTACAAGGCGACCGACCACAGATAGTACACTGAGTACATCTAGGGCGGGTAACACCGTAGCGGTTTAAAAGTGCTCTGACTATAGTTCATATGAATAATTTTAAACCCTGTAATTGAACTATATTTAAAATAAAAAAAAGGCTGGATTCTTATGAGAATCCAGCCTTTTACTTTCTAAAAGTGCTGCAAAAAACTGATACTTTTAAGAAATTGATAGCTTAAAGCTCTTCGACGCCCATCATATCAACTGGGGTATCAGCCACTATCTGTACGCCTTTTTTGCCTGTCTTAGCAGTGTCATTGCGTTGCTCTTGTAGATGCTCAAGATACGCTTCATTGATCTGCCCAGTGATGTAGCAACCATTAAATACGGCACAATCAAAACCTTCAACTTTGCTGTACTTGGTATCTTTTACCGCATCAATCAAGTCGTCCAAATCTTGGAAAATCAATCTATCCGCACCGATGATATCGCGTACTTCTTCTACCGTATGACCTGAGGCAATAAGCTCACTGCGTACTGGCATATCGATACCATAGACGTTTGGATATTTAACTGGTGGCGCGGCGCTAGCAAAAAATACTTTATTCGCACCAGCATCGCGTGCCATTTGGATGATTTCATGGCAAGTGGTACCACGAACGATAGAATCATCAACCAACAGGACGTTTTTACCTTTGAACTCAAGTGGTACGGCGCTGAGTTTTTGACGAACTGATTTTTTACGTTGTTGTTGACCTGGCATGATAAAGGTACGACCGATATAGCGGTTTTTCATAAACCCTTCACGGTACTTAATATTCATTTTTAGTGCCAGCTCCATCGCTGACGTACGCGAGGTATCTGGAATAGGAATCACCACATCGATATCGTGATCTTCACCCCATTCAGCAAGGATTTTATCAGCCAGCTTTTCACCCATACGTAAGCGTGCTTTGTAAACTGAGATGTTGTCCATGATAGAATCTGGACGGGCAAAATACACATATTCAAAGATACAAGGCGTGTATTCTTGCTGCTCAACACACTGATGAGTGTGTAATTTATGATCTAAATCAATGAATATGGCTTCGCCAGGTTTTACATCACGGATAATACTAAATCCTGATCCGGTCAGTGCCACTGACTCTGAGGCAACCATGTACTCGGTGCCGCCATTCGGTGCCATGCGCTTACCAAAAATAAGCGGACGAATGCCGTTTGGATCACGAAATGCGAGCAAACCATGACCAGTAATCAAAGCAACCACGCCATAAGCGCCTTCGACGCGACCATATACAGCCGTGACTGCTTCAAAGATATCAGCAGGCGTTGCTTTGGTTTTACCCAAGTTTTGCATTTCATGGGCAAGTACGTTTAGCAATACTTCTGAATCTGAATCGGTATTAAGATGGCGGCGATCTTCGATGTATAAAGACTTGGCTAAACTCTCAGCATTGGTCAAGTTACCATTGTGTGCAAGGGTAATACCATAAGGTGAGTTGACATAAAATGGTTGAGCTTCGGCACTGCTTGACGTGCCTGCTGTTGGGTAACGGACGTGACCGATACCAAACTTACCAACCAGTTTCATCATATGACGATTCATAAATACGTCACGCACCATGCCATTTTCTTTACGTAGATAAAGTCGTCCATCTTGCAAAGTGACAATACCCGCTGCATCTTGCCCACGATGCTGTAGCATCGTCAAACCGTCATAAAGAATCTGATTGACTGGTTCGTGAGCTGCAACTCCAATGACTCCACACATAATAGCTATATCCTATTTTGACTCATTAATTAGTACTACAATAGTGGCAAGACTGCTAACAGCAGATTATCAAAAATGCGTACTGTTACTCACCGACGACCTGATGATTGTTGTTCAGAATTTAACGAATATTTATCTTTTGACTATTAGTAAAATGCACTATTTATTGGCATTTGTGGTCTCTAAATGCGATTAAATAATTTTTTATCAAGGATAACTTACAAAGAGGATATGATAGAAGCGATAACCTCTAGCACCATAAACCCAAGCTATCAGCATCGAATCATTGAGACATTAAAGGTTAACCGTAAAAATACTTACGACTGATTGACTTGATCCCAAGCCATACCTAACACATCTGAGACCAACGCTTTACCCATCGGGGCATAAGGCAATAGCTCAGGCGCGAGCACTGACGTTTGCCATTGTGGCATTTGCACCAGTAACGGCGCACTGACGCTAAGCACAACTAAAACCATCAATACATTTTTAGCAGCACCAAGAACACCACCTGCCATTTTGTCAACGACACCCAAGCGTAAGGTTTTAAGCACGCCTGAGAATACAAACGCCACTAAGTGCATAATGGCCAATATGATTATCACTACCAATAAAAATGCCATTGCCATTTGTAAAACAGGGTTTTGTACCATGCCTGATAGTTGCGGCGAAACCACTCCTGCCAAACGTGTGGCAGCGATCAGGGCAATAAACCAACCGACTAGACCAACGGCTGTTTTAATCAATCCGACTTGAAAGCCGCGCCATAAGCCGATCAAAACAACAATAGCAATCACGATATCCAGACCACTCATGTTCTACGCCTCATACCTTATCGATTTTTATCGGATGTTTACTTTCGTTTTTGTGACACATTAATCTTTGATGACTCAGCTCAAAATACAGTCATCTTGTGCATCTGATAGGTAATGAGCTAGGGACATTAATCCGCTATAGCTCCATCGCGTCGTAATAGCCACCGATTGCTTGAATACAAGACTGTACCAGCCCAGGACCACGATAAATGAGCCCCGTATAGAGCTGCACCATATCTGCACCCGCTTCGATTTTTTTGACGGCTTTTGCACCACTGTCAATACCACCGACGCCTATTAAAGCGACTTTACCATCTAGCTGATCGGAGAAATGTTGTAAAATTTGGGTACTAATGTGGCTGACTGGGCGACCGGATAGACCACCTGCTTGCTCACCATCAGGTAAATCTTCAACACCAACACGGCTCAACGTTGTATTGGTCGCAATCAACCCATCAATCTCAAAATCGAGCAATTGCTGCGAGATATAATCCACTTGTAGCGGCTCTAGATCAGGCGCAACTTTCAATACCAGTGGCACATAAAAACCATATTCAGTGGCTAATTGGCTGTGACGATTTTTAATCGTATCCAAAAGCTGAGTCAATGCCTCGCCACTTTGTAAATCACGCAGATTCTTAGTATTTGGTGAGGAGATATTAACGGTGATATAGGAGGCATGCGGATAAGCACGCTCTAAACAATAGACATAATCATCGGCAGCTTGCTCTACTGGCGTATCGGCATTTTTGCCAATATTAATCCCAATATTGCCTTTATATTGACAGCGTTTGACGTTTTCAATCAGATAATCGATACCTTGGTTATTGAAACCCATTCGATTGATGATAGCATCCGCTTGCTTGATTCTAAACAACCTTGGCTTATCATTGCCTATTTGCGGTCTTGGCGTGACCGTGCCCACTTCTATAAAACCAAAGCCCAGCTCAGCCAACGCATCGATATAATCACCATTTTTATCCAGTCCTGCCGCTAGGCCGACCGGATTGGTGAATTGCAAGCCCATGCAGTCTGTGGGCTGCATTGACTGACCGTATACCAAACCTAAAACACGTGCTTTATGAGCTTTATCTAATAAAGATAAGGTCATCTCGTGAGCGTGCTCTGGATCCATTTTAAACAAAAAAGGGCGAAGTAAGGCATAAGACATAGTAATAGCAGACCCTGCTCGAAAGAAATAGTGAGTGAATAGTGCGAATAAAATCAAGCGCTGCGATTATATCAGCTTAACAGAAATAAGAGCAAAGTTTCATGCGCTAAATTTCTGTATTAGAGTGCTAATAGCTATACCTACATATTGGCTAAGGAGCTGGCAGATGTATTCTACTGCCCCTAAGGTACAGGACGACCATCCGTCAGGGCTATCCAACCACGAACGATACGATAAAGATGCCATATGAAGGTAAAAATCATGATTAGCAGGCCAAATACCGCTAATAATACCGAACCAATGGCAATATTATTGCTATCAGCCAGCATACTGATGCCAACCCCCCCTAATGCAAAGGTAATGATAATGATGCCTAAGAAGAAAAATACGATGCTATACCAAAAGGTTTTAATCTGCCAATCAAAATGCGTGGACAACCACGAACCCTCTGCGTCATGGCGCTTCGCATAGTTCATCACAATTGGTACAACCCACAGTAATCCAGCGGTAAAATAGCTGATTACGTATAAAAAATAAGTAATGTGATTATAAGTGATTAAAGAACGGCGTTTACCATTGCTCATATTGTCACTCGCCCCATAGCTCTGCCTTTGCTGAGTCATTTCATGATCAAATGCAGCTTCAACTGACGCATTACTCTGGTGTTCAGCAGTTCTCGTCTGCTGATGGCTATGCGTGTCAGGTTTGCGATCAGAAGATTGGTTCATCTTAAATATCCATCTCTGGCTGTGTGATAGTTAATCAATTGTGTCAAACGTGCAATTTTTCAATGACACTAATGACAAATGGTTATTTTAGAAACTGATGATCAGTTAATTTGGGGCAATAGTAGATAAGGAGTAAAATACTTCCAGTTTCCACAGCATATCGATTTATGAGGTGACAGTCGCTTGTACTTGAATGGCTTTGGTAACCAAGTCTTGCTGTATCGATAGCTGACTGAACTGCCAACCTTGCTGTTCGAGTTTGCCAAGTGCGGTGCTGACCACCGCTTGACTGGCATGATTGAAGCTCAGTTGCACGGCATCACCCGTCGCAACGACTTGGGCGTTGGCAATACCTGAATTGTTTAACAATGCACTGATACTATTGGCAGGTGGCATGGCAGCTTCACCATCCGCCGTATTCATCGCATTACTATTGATATCGCCCGCTTGGGCACGCAACCAAAAGTAATCCGCCACTTGCTCTTGATAGTCGCGCTTACTGTCATTTGCCGCTTGATGAATACTATAACCACCATAGCCACCAATGAACAATAATAAGAACATAGACAGTACGGCCAATGCCAACTGATCACGCGGCGAAAGTGCCTGCCAGCGTAACGATAGCATCTGTTGGAAATTATTTACACGCGTTGACAGCACATTGGTTCCAATACTGTTACTGGTCTCTGACGTGATGTTGTTACGTTTGGTGCGGCGCTGCAATCGTTTCATTTTCCAACCTTTTTGACTTTTATTACCACTGCCTATTTATTACCACTGCTTAGTTGGCAAATAAATTATGATGCCGCTACATTGGTTTGCGTCGTGTCATTATTTTCTACGACATTCACCGTAACCTGACCACTAAACTGCCCTTGTTCATTACTGTTTACCTGTGCAAGCTTGGCATTTAAACCCTGCGCAACAAGTGTGCTCGTAAATTTATCAAGACTATTACGATCAGCGGCAATCAAGGTAAAGCTGAGTGCTGATGGCTGCATCACTAAGGCTTGTGCCCGCAGTGAAGACTGCTTGATTAACGGGGATATGCGAGTCAATGCTGCCATATGAGAGGCTGGTGCTTGGCTGTCACTGCGCAGCTTTGGTTGCAATTGCACTTGCAGTTTGGTGCGCGAGCTTAATGGCTCGTTTGGGAACCAAGCTTGATACTGCGCCGCAATCTCAGCTTTGGTCGCTACCGCCGCTTTATTATATTGATACCACTGCAGGCCATCGGTCGCCATCTGTAATACCAGTGCCGATAACGCGACCATCGCTGCCACACGCAAATACGGTGAGAGCTTTGAGTCCGTTGATTTAATAAAGAAGTTAAGCGCGTGACGCTCAGGGCTGTCAACAGGCTTGGGCGGCGTAGTCAATGTGGTTAATAATAACTGATGATCTGCAACAAGCGCGGCCGTTTCTGCTATAAAGCTCATGGGCATTGCCGAATTTGTTGGCTTTGAAAGATCATCTAAAACCGTTATGGGCGGTAATATATTCACTTCACTTAAATGCGGGAAACGTTCAAAAATCAAGGGCAAATAACTGACAGCCATACCCTGTCGCAATGACTGACGCAGTAGCATGGTTTGCTCATCTTGATACAGTGTTACTTGCTGACCTGCCCCTTCATCTGGCGTTGGTAGCAATAAAAAATCAGGCAGTAACGCCGTTATGCTCATGCCAGCGAGCTTAGCACTCTGCTGCCATGACTCGATATCGCTTTGCGCCAGTGCATACAGTTGGTGATTATCGGCTTCACTGATTTGCCGAATCGCCAATTGCTCAACAGGGGTCAAGGATGTCTCTTCAAACAAGTATTGCTTGCCGCTATTGCCTAGCTGTTTAAGCTGAGTCGCATTCAGCTCAGTATCTACCTGCAATATATGGCTTGATGGAAAATATAAACACAAAGTCTTCTGCGCATTGGTTTTATAATTGCCATAGATCGTTTGCAGCTGTTGCCAACCATCGACCGTTTGCCATTGCTGAATATCTTCATGCCAGACAGCTAGCGGGCTATGCTGCGCTCGTAACCAAACATGTAACACTAAGCGTGTCCTTAATTATTAAAGCTGTTTTAAAGATAGGATAAGGTAGGATTCAGACAATTTCATTCTTTAACCAGTTTAACACCACTAAGCATCAATAGAATAAGTGCCAACAGTATCACTGATGATTCGATCTAATCTCAATACGGCTGCTCAGGCACAAAACGATCAATCTCTTTTGCCATACCTGCCATTACAAAGTCCATCTCAAACACCCTTGCTTCTGCAAGAGAAAATGATTCAGGATAATCACCAGTTAATAGACCAGCGAGATAAGCGACGATAGACATATGACACACCACTACCAGACACTCAGCGTCAATATTCGCAATATCTATTAAAGCTTGACGCGCATCATCAGAAGGCGTGATATTTTCCTGTACGATTACTGCAACCTTGGGCGCGCGCGTTTGAAATGCTGCTAGCGTCTGCTGCGCTCTATCATAGGGACTGACGACAAAATAATCAGGATGATAGTGAGTCATCACATACTCTGCCGTCTGCATTGCTTGCTGTTGACCAAAGTCAGTTAACTGGCGCGCGCTGTCTGGACGCGATTCATCTTCTGCTTGACCATGACGTACTAGTATAATTTTCATAACCTTCCTTTATGCATTGTCATGATGACGTTGTTTGCAGAATAATCATTCTTAGAACAACGTCATCATTTAACATTGGGGTTTTTACTTACTGTCAGTATCGCCACTTTCATCATCAGTGCTATCGCTTGACGACTTCATCTGCGCAGTTAGCGCCGCATTACTATGATCATGCGCCATTACAAATTCAACATCACTACGGAAGCCAGCTTCCATGAGATGTAACGCCACACCTAATGCTGCTTTATCTTCATAAATGACCGCATACAATGCATGGGTAATAGGCATGTAGATGCCTTGCTTGGTGGCTTTCTCATGCACTTGCTGAATGGTATTGACCCCTTCAGCCGTTTGACCGAGTTTTTTCACCGCAGCCTCAATACTCATACCGCGACCGAGCATGTTACCGATACGATAGTTACGACTGAGCTCTGAGCTACAAGTGGCGTATAAATCACCCACACCAGACAACCCTAAAAACGTCAGTGGATTCGCACCCGCTTCCACGCCAAAGCGGCTCATCTCTGCCAAAGCACGAGTCAAGATCATCGCTTTGGTATTTTCACCGACATCATAAGCTGCCGCCATTCCCATGGCAATCGCATAGATATTTTTTAGCGCGCCGCCAAGCTCCACACCTTTGACATCATCACTGGCAAACACTCGAAAAAACGCACTATGTAATGCGGCTTGTACGGCATGGCGCAATGGCTCAGACTCACTGGCGATAACGGTCGCCGATGGCATGTTTTTCATGATTTCTATCGCAAGGTTTGGCCCCGACATGACACCAAAATTCACTTCAGGTAGCTCATCTTTAATAATGTCGCTCATCATGGCAAAAGTATCTTTTTCCATACCTTTGGTCAATGACACAATAGACTGACCACTGATAAATGGTGCAATATTCTTTAGGGTCTCACGAAAAGCCAAACCAGGCACCGCAATAAAAACGATATCTTTATCTTTGACGGCTGCTGCCAAGTCATGGCTGTACTTAAGACTGTCATCAAGCTTATAACCTGGTAAATATTTTTTATTGGTCTGTGTCTTTATCATCGCCTTTACCGTACGCTTGTTACGTACCCATAGCGTGGTATCACAGCCATTGCGTGCAGCCAAGTTTGCCATTGCTGTACCAAAACTACCACCGCCTAAAAACGCCAAACGTAGCTTGGTAGGATTACTGTGAATATCCGCCATGTTTTTTGCCACTGCTGATTCTACCGCGCTAGGATTGAGTTTTTTACGACCAATACCCGATTTGGTAGCACGTTCGATGATACCTGCCAGCAGACTGTTTTGCTTTTCAGGGGCATTCGTATTCACCTCAGTATTATCGCTACTGATGTCTTTATTGCTCTCATTAGGGCTGGTCATTTGCTGTTATCCGTATTGGCTAATTTATTATTAATAGAATTTATCATGGGTTATTTATCATGACTTATGACGCTTTAGAGCTTTAGAGTATTGAGGCTATCTATCTTTTTGCTACACGACCGACTGTCTTCTTAGAGAGCGGTATTCGTCAAGAGAAAAGCGCCACTAAACAGCGCTTAGATATATTATGACTCAAATCGCACTAAAGACTCGATATCAATCGGTTTACGGGCGGGTTCATTTTTGGGACTGGTGCCAGTATAAACAAAAGCCGTTACATAATCATCTGGACCAACGTCAAAATATGATTTAACAGCAGCTTCATTACATAGCAGTCCCGTACGCCACACTGTACTAAAACCTTGGGCTTTTAGCGCCAAAATCAGGTTTTGTACAGCTGCACCCGCACTTAGCATTTGTTCAAAAGGAGGAACTTTTTTGTGCGCTTGTATTTTTGTGATAACCGTGATGATGACGGGCGCTCTTAATGGCATGGCTTGAGTTTTTGCGATGTCCTTTTCGGACAGCGTTTCGCCCTCTTGCACCGCTTTGGCTTGAGCCGCTTCGACCAAGGCATTGCCCAATTCATGACGGGCGTCCCCCTGTGTCACTATAAAATGCCATGGACGCAGTTTTTTATGATCTGGCGCTGTCGCCGCACACTCAATCGCTGTTTCGATTTGGGCATGTGTGGGTGCTGGCGTATCCAAATTACCCATACTGCGCCTTGAGTTGATCCAACCAATCATTTCTTCACTGCTAATCGGCATACTGTCTGTGGCGATGTCTTTGGTCGACAGTTTTTTATCATTTTCGTCGGATATAGTCATTACCGCTCCTTATTTATTATTATCTTTTATGCAAAAAACCAATGCTTTGGTTTGCTCTCAATACTGTCAAAAAACATGTTATGTCAAACGAATATATGCCAATATTGAGTATGAGTGACTTGAATGAAAAACCATGAGTGCTTTAATCGACAACTTGTAGATTATCATCGGCTATGAAGAGGCTTTGATTATGCCGCATCATCGACCCGATGCTCCATGCGCAGATAATCCTCTGACTGCATCTCAAGCAAGCGCGAGCGTGTCCGTTCAATCTCAAACGCCAACTTCTCTCCTTGATATAGGTCCAAAATCGACTGCTGTGCTCTAACCAGCAACTTAACACGGCGATCATAAAACTCATCAACCAGATAAATAAACCGACGGGTCGGATCACGTAAGTCATCGTCTAAGGCAGGCACGGCATTGACCAATACTGTACTGAACTGCTTGGCAATTTCGATGAAATCAGACGCTGATCGTGGCTCCATACATAAATGACGGAAATCACAGAATAAAATATCCTCAGTGCGAGCGTTAATTCTAATTTCGCGACCATTAATCGTAATCGGCTCATTACTGATTTTTTGGTTATTGGATAAACTGGCAAAACGGTTGGCTAACCAATGATGATTCGCTTTCGTCATAGGCGATTCATATAGCTCTGCCTGCTGCAATACGCGCAAACGATAGTCGATACCAGAATCGATATTCATCACCGTAGTATGACGCTCCACTTCAGCGATAGCGGGCATAAAACGGTCACGATGTAAGCCGTCTTTATACAACCCTGATGGCTCAATATTTGAGGTGGCGACCAATGTAATACCACGATTGAATAGCATGGTAAATAAATCACCCAAAATCATGGCATCAGAAACGTTAGAAACAAAGAACTCATCGAAACAGATAATAACCGCTTCTGCATAAATGATGTCGGCGACTTTTTCTAATGGGTCACTCTCACCTTGCAGCTTATTTAGCTCTTGATGAACACGCTGCATGAAATGATGAAAATGCAGACGCATCTTGCGATCAATGGTCAATGAATCATAAAACATGTCCATCATCCATGTTTTACCACGACCTACCCCGCCCCACATATACAAACCCGTTGGTGCTGTCGGCTTGGACTTTAAAAAGCTAAAAAAGCCTTTCTTCTGTGGCGCACTATTGATGAGCTGATGATGTATCTCATCAAGATAGCTCATGGCCTTAAATTGCTGCTCATCTCGAGTAAACTCATCTGTACTGACGGCTTGCTCGTAACGTTGCAATGGAGATAAACTCATAATACGACTCATCATTAGACAAAATAAATAGTAAGGTAATGGTTGATTCTGCATGAACTCGTCAAAGTAAAGCGATCAGAGTTCATGACTTGATAGCGGTTCTCTATCCTAATATTACTAGGGTGTGTCATCAATTAGATTGTGAGGCTTAAAATGAGAAAAATTGTAGATAAACAAGGAAGAAATTGCCGTTAATATGAACATATTGACAAAATTTCTGACGATGTTTAGCAAAATTTAGCCATTTTAAGACCACTAAATGTATTCATGTGCTAATTGATGACACGCCCTAGGTAACAACTAAGCGTCGCTACCAAAGGTATGCTTTTCTAATAAGCCTTTCAATTCTGACAGACGTCCATGAAAAAAGTGCCCTGCGCCATCTACGATGCTGACAGCAATCCCCAATCGCTCCGCAAATGCTTGCATATTATCAGGGTCAATCACTTCATCAGCATTGCCATAAATCTCAAACGTTTTATCGGCTGGCAAGCTTATATCACTGCTGTCATTTTTTTCAACGGATGGAGCAATAAGGGCGATTTTAGTAATCTCAAAATCGCCTAGCCCCCAAATATGAGGGGCTTCAAGCACCTGCTCAGCCACCCGTGCTGTCACATAACCGCCAAAAGAGAAACCACCCAACCATAACTTGCGCGCATTGGTTTGCTCTGGAATCCATTGTAGCACGGTCATTGCATCTACGACTTCACCATCCGCATAATCGTGCTCGCCAGTCGACTGCTCGACACCGCGAAAGTTAAAGCGTATCACGTGCATACCATTATCACGAGCAAAGCGATACATCGTCGTTACCACTTTATTATTCATCGTGCCGTCAAATAACGGATTGGGATGACACAGTAACGCCACTGTATCGGTATTTGGATTGTTAGGATTGTCTTGTTGCCAAAGCGCGTCGACTTCGAGCACGCCAGCAGGAGCAGGAATTAATGGCATAAAATTACTTATTGATTAAAAATGAATAGGTCAATTATCCTAGATATGGTTTATATTTCAAGTGATTTGCTGTGTCATAGTACCGCTTATTTTCATTTTCGCTCATCATAAGTAAACGTCGCCTATGAATATATGATGAATATGTGCGGTCTCTGCAATACCGCACACAATAACCGACTAGACACCCCAGAGCCGAATAGGGTAGATTCATCATAGTTGTTGAGCCACCTATGGACTGATACGTGCATGGCGTATCCTCAACTTTGCTGTGATATTCAACTTTATGTATGACTGACAGACATTAGGAATCGTTTATGAATACTATTAATAAAACCGCTGCACTGACTGCTACTTTGGCGGCAGCACTCGCCCTAAGTGCTTGCCAAACTACGCCTTCATCACCAGTTATCCAGCGTGCCAACTCTATTTATGAGACGACTGGCATCGCCGATAGCAAAGTAAAAGCACAGCAAAATGCGATAGACAGCGCACAAAAGACTTGCAGAGGTAAGCAAGTTATTATCGTCGATGACAAAGTCACTTATAACGGTATTTTAGATGAAAATACAGGTCGGATGATTGGGCAAGCCAGTGCCGTCCTCGGTACGATCCTTGGTACGGGCTCGCCGAACTTATCACGTGATGACGATTACGAGTATAAAATCAACTTTCGTTGCCAATAAAACAATTATTATTTCATAAAGCACTTATTTGGCGGCTCGTTATTTAATAAAGCATCTTGTTATTTAATAAAGTATGTAGCCAACCAATCAGCGATAGGAATATATTAGTCGCTGACGGGTTGGCTTCTCTTTTTGTGTGCTCGCTTTTGGGGTAAACTACCCTTTCTGATTTTTTATGACTCTTACTCTATAAACAGCCCGTTTTTAAGCTCCCTCACTTTTGGTCTATTATTATGCGCAAACCCAACCTGTCAAATATGAAACCAGCTAAGGTATTAGCGCCTGCTAAAGATTTAGCGACCTTGGAAGCCGAGTTAGCTGAGCAAGAAAATAATATTGAAGTCAATTTAGAAGATACCGTTCTGCGGTTGAGTGACTATTTATCAGCCGTTGATATGGTTATCAAACAGACCTTTAACCACCGTGTATGGGTAAAAGCAGAGATTCGCAATCTATCTAGCAAAGGCGGGCATTATTACTTTGAATTGGCAGAAAAAGATGAGGACGGTAAGGTCATTGCTAGCTGCCGCGGTAATCTTTGGCGCTTTAAAGCAGCACGCGTCTTAGCAAAATTTGAGCGCGCAACAGGTATGCCGCTTGATCGTGATTTGACGGTATTGCTCAAAGTATCCGCAGGCTTCCATGCGCAATATGGCTTCTCTCTCACTATTGAAGATATTGACCCTAGCTACACGTTAGGCGACTTGGCGCGGCAATATGCAGAGATGGTCGATCGCTTGACAGGAGAAGGTTTATTAAACCTGAATCAACAGCTGCCTGTTCCGTTTGATATTGAGCATGTGCTGGTCATTGCCCCTGAAAAAGCCGCCGGATTAGGTGATTTTCAAGCCGACGCTGATCGCTTAGCGCGCACAGGTGCCTGTCATTTCCATTATCATAACGCGACCTTTCAGGGTAATCATGCGCCAAGCGAAATCCGCCAAGCAATCGTTAACGCCCAACAGCAGTTTTACGGCACTTATGAGCACCTGCCAGACTTATTAGTCATTATTCGTGGCGGCGGTGCGGTCGGTGATTTAGCCTATCTAAATGATTATGAATTGGCAGCATTGGTTGCCGAGCAGCCCATCCCTGTCTGGGTTGGCATTGGTCACGAGCGTGATAAAGTTATCTTAGATGAAGTCGCGCATACTAGCTTTGATACCCCATCAAAGGTGATTGCCGCTATCATGACGCATTTAGCCCAGCTCGTCACTCAAACGCTGCAATACCAAGCGCAAATCAAACAAGCTGCTCAGCGTCAATTAAACACCGCTGAACAACAAACGACACGCCAGTTGAGCCAAATACAATCACAAACGATTGGTCAATTAACCGCTCTGCAAAAAGACAGTGATTATGCGTGGCGTAGTATTCAGCAAAGCGCCCAGCGACAGGTCAAGCAAGCCGCCAGACTCACCAGTGAGCTACGCACACAGATTCAAGCGGCGGCCTATCAGCAGTTAACAGTGGCTACTAGCGCCAGTCAAAATAACCAAAAAACGATTATGCATTCGGCACAGCAGCAGTTAATACAAGCACAGCGTGATAGCGAGCATCTGCGTGATATTGTGCTCCTGCACCGTCCTTCTCGGGTGCTCAAGCAAGGCTATACCATGCTTACTGATGCAAAAGACAAGCAAATACTGACCAGCGGTACGCAGCTCCATCCAGAACAAACGGTGCACATCCTCTTAAAGGACGGTAAAGCAAAAGCACAGATTATTGACGTAAATATTAATAAATAAGAAGTACAACCTACCGTCGATTCAACTTAATCAAAGACTTTATTTTAAAATTAGGAAACCTTATGACAACCCCTACTCGCAAACGCAAAAAGGCCGCCCCAAAAACCTTCAAGGCGGCTTATGATATTCTAAAAACCAATGCCGCTGAATTACAGCAACAAGATGAGCCAGATATTGATAATCTGATGACCACAGTGGAAGAGTCAATTGCTGCTTATCGCGTTTGCGAAACCCGTATCAATGCCGTACAGCAAGCACTAGATGCCGCCTTCGCTGAAGAAGATAACACTGAAAAGAGCGATATTTAAAAAATATTACTCTGGCTCATCGACTTCAAATACTTGGCGCAAATAGGCAAGATACGTGTCGTTATTAATCATGGTCTTGCCTGGACTGTCTGACAGTTTAGCGACCGGCTGCCCATTGCATTCAACCAATTTTAAGACAATATTTATCGGAGTAATACCCATATCATTGGTGAGGTTGGTACCAATACCAAAGCTGGTCTTTATTTGACCTTTAAAATACTGATGTAAATCCCAAGCTTTATTTAAATCTAAGCCATCACTAAAGGTTAAAATCTTCGTTCTTGGGTCTATTTTAAGATTTTTATAATGAGCAATCGCCTTATCACCCCAGATATACGGGTCGCCGCTATCATGACGCAGACCATCAAATAGCTTGGCAAAGTACAAGTCAAAATCACGTAAAAACGCATCCATGCCAACGACATCGGTCAGCGCAATACCCAAATCGCCGCGATACTCATGTACCCATGCTTCAAGCGCCGCTTTTTGTGAATCACGTAAACGCACATCCAAAGCCTGAAATGCCTGCATAAACTCATGTGCCATCGTACCGATTGGCGTCATTCCGAGCTTTTTCGCTAAATACACATTGGAGGTACCGCTTACTATTTTTGGTTCAGCTTTATGCAAAGTCTCAACCACATGGGCTTGCCAAGCTTTGCTAAAACGTCTACGAGTACCAAAATCAGCGATGATTAATGGCGGCGTATTAGCATCACATTTTTCCTGCTCTGTCGCATATTGATGCAACAATGTGACTTTTTCATCCAATCTGCGCTGACCTTCTTCAATCACACTGGCAGTCGATAGCGCATCAAAATACAGCTCATTAACGATGGCGAGTACAAACACTTCAAAGAACATTGCTTGAATCATCGGTCCTTCAATATCGATAAATAAGCGACCTTTATCATCCGTACTGACGGTAATAAAACGACGTTTCAACTTAAACAATTCTAGATAGTCAACGAAATCTGAGCGCATAAAGCGCAAACCACGTAAGTACTCTAGTTCATCCTCTAAAAATCGTAATTCACATAAATTGTCTAACTGCTGCTCTAGCGCCTCTTTAATATCAGCCAATGGATACAGCGTGTCTTTGTTATTACGGCAGCGAAAGCGATAAACACCATGTGTCTGTGGAAACTGATGCAGCATGGCTTGCAGCATCGTAAATTTATATAAATCATTATCGAGTAAAGAGGTAATAATAGGTTCGAAAGGTTTAGAGGTATGAGTAACGGTCATGTTACAGCCTTAAATACAAAAATGAAAAGCCGCCAAACAAATCCAGCGACGAAATAGGTATACATAACTATAAAAGTATTAATAATAGAAAACGCTCAGCTTTTGAGTATAACGAAGTTTGGTTGGTTTTTCATAATTCAACGGCTATAACAGCAAAAATACAACGATAATAAAACGAACCATCATGCTGTGATAGTAATTATGCTCAAGGCATCAATCATAAAAAAGACGCTAAGAATTATCTTAACGTCTTTTTATAAAGTCGATTATCAGTATTAATAGTCAAGGTTTTGCAGGCTTAACCAACTTCACTAATGGCGCATAGCCTGACTGCGGCATCACATCGACTGGAATAAACTGTAGCGCCCCGCCATTGATACAATAGCGCAGCCCGCCACGATCTTTTGGCCCATCAGGGAATACATGACCCAAATGTGAGTCTGCTACTCGCGAGCGAACTTCAGTGCGTACCATATTAAAAGCGGTGTCTTCATGCTGAGTAATGACTTGCATATCAATCGGCTTGGTAAAGCTTGGCCAACCACAGCCAGATTGGTATTTATCAGTTGATAAAAATAAAGGCTCACCGCTCACCACATCGACATAGATACCCGGCGCAAACAAGTCATCATATTCATGACTAAAGGCGCGCTCAGTACCGGCATCTTGCGTGATATTGTATTGTGCTTTGGTCAAGGTGTTTTTGAGCGCGCCTTTATCAAATCCTGCGTAACGCTTAGGATTTAAGGTCTCAGCAACGGTACTTACAGGTGCAAGCTTGGTACGCGCAGTGCCTTCTGGCTTATCATCAGCCAAACTTAAATCAACATGACAATAGCCGTTTGGATTTTTTGCCAGATAATCTTGATGATACATTTCAGCTAAGTAGAAATTATCTAGCGGCTCATTTTCTACCACAACTTTTTGCTTATACTGGCTTTGCACACGTTTGAGGGCAGCATCAATCACTGCTTTATCTTCTTTATCGGTGTAATAAACGCCTGAGCGGTACTGCACACCGCGATCATTGCCCTGTTTGTTGAGGCTGGTTGGATCAATCACGCGGAAGTAGTATTTTAAGATAGTATCAAGGTCTGTTTTGTCCGCATCATAAGTGACTTTGACGGCTTCGGCATGACCTGAGCCACGAATCACTTGCTCGTAGCTTGGATTAGCCGTCTCGCCATTGGCATAACCTGATACAGCATCGACGACGCCTTCGACGCGCTCCATATAAGCTTCTACGCCCCAAAAACAGCCACCTGCCAAGTAGATTGAGCGCGTATTAATCGCTTTGCCTTTATCGTTATAATAAACGCCATCTTTTTGTTTGATGGTTTCAATCTTGCTGTTGTTGTCTAAGGTTTGCGCATTTGCTGGTTTAGCACTCCCTGCTTTAAGCTCAGCAAAATCATTATTGGCATTTTCAGCAAGGGCATAGGCTTGCTCTGCCGATATATTACCTTTTACCAAATGCACCAAGTTGCCGCTTTTATCAAGTATCGCCCAGCTTGGATAAACTTGCACACCAAGTTTATTAATCAGCTCGCCTGAAGCGTCAGACAATACTGGTAGCTTTGGATAGTCTGCTTGGACGCCTGCATACCAAGTGCTAAAGTCGCCATCGGCTTTTTCGTTTAGATGACCGGGACTGACAACTGTCACGACATTTAAATCAGCGAACTTGGGATCGGTACGCCATTCTTCGGTTTCTGCCAACGTGCCCAAGCATAATGGGCACCAACTTGCCCAAAATTTAATCAAGGTTGGCTTATTAGGATCAATGACTGCTGTGCCCGTGTCACCTAAGCCTTTTGTCAATTGCGGCAGCGCTCGCATTTGCCCAAGCATATCGGAGGGCAACATATCACGTGAGCTAGTCACTCCACTGTTTTGCTTGGCTGATTTAGTCGTGCTACTTGCATTGCTCTCCGCACTACTCATTTGTCCACAAGCGACCAATATGCCAGCACTCAGTACTGTCGTGACACCAACGGCACTGATGTTCTTTAGCCAACGTGATGAATCATGTGGTGAGTCTGTCGCTAACTTATTAGTATGACTACGATCATTATGGCGAATTTTCTTATGCGGCATGCGAGGTCCTTTTTACGAAGTCTTACGATCATAAACTGAGTTTTTATGCTCGCTCATGGTCTTCTTACGTGGTCAATGAAAGTGGATAAATCGAGATTTTAGCAAAGCTAACACACTATTAGAGTATCTTAATAGTATACATCGATGATGGAGTTTACTTTAATAGTAACTAATGGGTTGCTACACTTTTTTAACAACAGTGTAAGAATAATGATATAGACAGAAATCTATCATTTTGCAGGTGTAATTTATAAAACAGCATTTAAAAAAAACGTCGTATTATTTTTAAATTAAATTTTAGCACCCATAAACTGAGCCACATACTCATCAGCTGGGTTGTGGCGTAATTCACTGGGTGTATCCGTTTGTACCAAACGCCCGCCATTTAAAATACTAATCCGCTGACCGACCTTAATCGCTTCATCGATATCATGAGTGATAAAGACGATGGTTTTGTTTAGCAGTGCTTGTAGCTCAAGTAGTTGGTCTTGTAATTGGGCACGAATGAGGGGATCAAGGGCAGAGAAAGCCTCGTCCATCAGCAATATCGGATTATTGGTTGCCAAGGCACGCGCCAGCCCGACACGCTGCTGCATCCCTCCTGACAGCTCATCAGGGTAACTTTTCTCCAAATTTGCTAGCCCAACTTCATTTAGCCAGTGCCGAGCAACCTCGTGGCGTTCTTTGATACTCATTTTTCGCACTCGCAAGCCGTAAGCGACGTTTTGCAGCACCGTCATATGTGGCACCAAACCAAAATGCTGAAAAACCATACTGAGTGTCTGCTGGCGATAATGCTGTAGCGCTTTATCATTTAGCTCTAAAATATTAATAGCAGATGATGATTTTCCATTTTCTAATAAATCAGGAGAGGGTTTGGCATTAATAGAAGTATCAACCCATATTTTACCGCTGGTTGGGTCAATCAAACGATTGATATGGCGTATCAAGGTTGATTTTCCTGAACCTGACAAGCCCATAATACAATGCAGCTCACCTGCTTTAACGCTTAAATTGATGTCATAAAGCCCGACCGAATAGCCTGTTTGTTCCTTTACCTGAATACTATCCATACCTTCTGCTAATAATGCCAATGCAGACTTTGCTTGCGAGCTATTGGCATTATAAATCTTGCTGATATTTTCCAATTGAATATGATTCATGATGGCTCTCATTTTTATTTTTCTAGTTATCATTATGATTAGGGCGCGTTGAACATTCGACCATGGCACTGATAATTAACCAATGGGATGCCTGCCAGCATCGATGGTTTTTTGCCGAGCACGCTTGCCTTGACCAAATGCTTGGGTGATACGGTCAATGATAATGGCAACGATGACAATCGCCGTGCCTGCTTGCAAGCCCTGACCGATATTAAGCGTTTGAATCGATTGCAACACATCTTCGCCAAGCCCCGGTGCGCCAATCATAGAAGCGAGCACCACCATAGAGAGCGACATCATCACCGCTTGATTCACGCCCGCCATAATACTAGGTAATGCTTGCGGCAATTTAATCCAAATGAGCAGCTGCAAGTGTGTGCTACCGAACGAGCGCCCTGCTTCGACCATCTCGTGATTGACTTGGGTAATCCCCAATGTCGTCAGCCGAATCAGTGGTGGCAAGGCATAAATAATAGTGGCAAATAGCGCAGGCACTTTGCCAATCCCAAATAGCATCAATACGGGTATCAAATAGACAAAACTTGGCATGGTCTGCATCACATCCAATATCGGCGTCACAACCTTGCGAAGAATTTTACTGCCCGACATAGCAATGCCAATAGGAATACCAATCACGACGGTCACCAACACTGATACAATGAGCAGTGCCAAGGTATCAATCAATGCGACCCATAGTCCAAATGCACCAATGAGAAACAATCCGGCGCCGCATGCCAGTGCAAACCAGATTTTACGGACACCAAACCATGCCAATACGGTCACAAGCGCAATGATAAGCCAAGGCGGCATAGTGGTTAATAGACGCTCAATCGGTAGCAATAGATAGGTTAACGCCATGGTACTGACGGTACGAAACACATCGCCATAATTTTGGACAACGCTTGCCAATGTATTATTAAGCGGCGTCTCAAGTGACCAAGAAGGAAAGCTCGATAACGAGGTCGCTCGATTAGTGCTAGAGGCGGTTGCATCTGCAGTGATAGCCTCGCCCGTTAAGCTAATGCCTAGCTTAACCGCAAGGTTACTGGCTGCTTCATCAGACAACCATGCTTGCCAGACGCTCGGATATTTACGCAAAAATGCTAGTGCTTGCTCATCGCCACTACGTTTATTTTCACTCATCTCCAAGATAGCGCCATTGAGCTCATCGGAGCTAAACTGAACTTTTTTAAAGACATCAGCAAGCTCTGGATTGGATTCAATAAAGGGGGTAGATACTGCGATACCTAAAGGTGAGACAGGGAATCCAGACACACAATCGGCGGTGCCATCCGCTCGTAATAAGTCTTGCCAACAGGCGTCATCATGGGTAGGGAACTCTAATGGCGCAAAATCATATTTTGCCATCAAGCCCGTAGGCTGCCAGTAATAAAATAGTAGTGGCTTATGTTGCTCAAAAGCAGAGGCAATCTCAGCGTCGAGCGCCGCCCCAGTGCCGGGATGGGCATTATTAAAGATACTGTCCAAACCTGTATTCTTCAGCAAGCGAGTATTGAAAATCTCACACGTCCAACCAGACGGACAATTCATAAAGCGTGACTTGCTAGGGTCTTCAGGATCTTTAAACAGCTCAGCATATTTAGGCAAATCTTGATAGCGGCGTAGACCTGGGTTTTCTTCTAATACATATTTGGGTACATACCAGCCTTGAGTTGCGCCGCCTTTGAGCGTATCACCGATGACTGCCACTTTATTCTGCTCGATGGCTTGTTCCATGATTGGCGAGCGTCCAACCCACTGCTCGCCAATCACTTGAATGTCGTTTTGTGACAATGCCGTTTCGAGTGCAGGACCAGCACCCGGCACCTCTTCAATTGTACAATTATAGCCATTTTCAGCGATGTACTTAAGCACCCCAGAGATAAACTGACCGCTCTCCCATGTCAGAGCGCCAAATTTGATTGGTGAGTCGCAGGCTGCTGATGCCGATACTGGCAGTAACAACACGCTCATGCATAGTAAACTTAACGCAATCCATTGACGCATAAGGTGTCCTATTTATAATTTTTATTATGGAAATTAACGCCCAAGGCAATAATATTATTGCTTTACGCCAAGCGTGTACTGCTTATGGCTCATTCAGTCGTTGAAGACTAGGCAACGTCTTCATCTAAAACTAATACTACTATCGTTTAGACTTACTACAAAGTGTAGCGATTTATAGACAAGATGACAAATGCTCATTAATTTTTTATCGCTTACTTTTATACAAAAAAATAGCACCTATTGAGATAGATGCTATTTTTTGACGTTGCTTATATGATTGCTCACAATGATTAGGTATTTTTGTTTACTTGAAAGAAAGCTATGTCAACTTTGCTCGCTTTAGCATTTGTTATTTTAAAAACATTGCCATGGCTTTTTTAAACAACCCGCCATAAGGTGGCAACAACAAATTCAACCCATTCAACTTGGATTGTACAAATACTGGTTTCATATGACTAAGACGCTCGAATCCCGCTTTACCATGGTAAGCACCGGTTCCTGAATCGCCAACCCCGCCAAACGGTAAGTCATGCTGGGCAACATGTATCAGCACTTCATTAATACATAGGCCGCCAGAGACCGTATTGTTACGTACTTTCTCTAGGGCGTTATAGTTATCACCAAAAACATATAGCGCCAGTGGGCGTGGTCGCTCGTTGACAAAATGAATGGCATCATCAAGCGTATCGTAATGCATCAATGGCAAAATCGGCGCAAAAATCTCGTCCTGCATCACATCACTATCAGGGGCAGGCTCACTCACGATGACAGGCGGCATTAGACGCGTTTCGATATTAGACTCAGCATCAGTGAGCTTATGGATCCCATCGCTCGATAATGCATCTAGATAGCCTTTGACACGCTTAAATTGCTCGCCATTGATAATACGTGAGTAATCTGGATTGGTCTCAATATTTGGATAGTGCTTTTCCATCCACTCTTTTGCTAAACGGATAAACTCTTCATGATATTGGCGCTGAATCAGTACATAATCAGGGGCAATACAGGTCTGACCCGCATTTAGTGTTTTGCCCATCATCACACGATTGACAGCGTTTTCTAAGTTTGCGCCCTCTAACACGACGACCGGTGATTTACCACCCAGCTCGAGCGTGACGGGTGTTAAGTTAGGAGCCGCCGCCGCCATGACTTTTTTGCCCACAGCTGTAGAGCCCGTATAAAGCAGATGATCAAAAGGCAGCTCACTAAAAGCAACCGCAATGTCTACCTCACCCAGTACGACACAAATCATGTCTGGTGAAAAATAACGAGCAATCGCACTGGCAAATGCTTGGGCGAACTGCGGTGCCGCTTCACTCATCTTGATCATAACTCTGTTGCCAGCAGTGAGTGCATCAATCATCGGTCCTACTGCTAAAAATAGTGGATAGTTCCAAGGCACCATGATACCAACCACGCCCAATGGCTGAGGCTGGATTTCATTATGAGCTGGCATATACAGCGCTGAAATAGAAGCCCGCTGAACTTTCATCCATTTTTTACCGTGCTTTTTGGCATGACTGATGCCAGTAAAGCTAGGAAACAACTCGGCAAACTGGGTCTCTGATTCGCTACGATAACCAAAGTCGGCACTGATCGCTTTGGCGAAACTGGCTTGGTTATCGCTAAGCATAATTTCCAGACTGTCTAGTTGGGTTTCACGAGTGGCCCAGTCATTGATTGGCTGCGTGCGACTGAGTGTTTGTAAGCGTAAAAATTGCGCTCGCATCTCATCAACCGTATTAGCAATACTAGGCGATTTTGGCGCAGGTTGCTGCAACATATCCATGTCGATTGAGGTCTGCTCATTCATGTTTTGATTATTATCTGTCATTTATCTTCCTTGTCATCTGCGTTGGAGTCAATATACTCTATTGGGTTAGAGACTCTGTATTTCTAGGGCTTGTCCTCATTTTAAAAATGGTGATAAACATGAGATAAATTGCCGTCAAACAAGGAAAGTAGCGCAAATAATATCGAGATATTAATAAGCTATTTGACGATGTTTGGCAAAATTTAGCCATTTTCAGCCCATTTAGAAAGTAATCGATTGAATTGAGGACACGCCCTAATCAGCGGGTCACATTGATGGCAACCCCTGAACATAAGTAATGCGATTCCATTCATTGCACTTTAATGTAGCGCATCAACGAATCAATGAACAGCACATTAAGTTGACTCCTGCGTCTGTATGAAATAAGTGTCTAGAAACACGCATCACAATGCTAGCAATTTCATATTAAGCACTGAGAAATTTTGCTTATTATGGCTACTCCGTTAGGGCATTTATCAGTGTTTTGATTGTTGAGTTTTACAGCGTGACCAGAGATAATCTTGGGTACCAATCGCAAAAACTGCTACACTCACTATCGATATCACGACTGCATATCAGTGATACACCTCTTCGAACCAGACCACAATAAGACTGCGACTCTCATGCAAAACACCACGCAACAGCTTAATGACACACTGATCAGCAAATCTCTAACAACAGCCGATTACGTTCCCACTCTCGATGCGATGCTAGCACGTACACTTGCGCGTATTGACTTAAAAAAACAGCAAGGACTGCGCACACCTGACGAGTTATGGATTGTCGATCACAATGATGTCTATACTTTAGGGCAAGCAGGTAAAGAAGAGCACATCTTGCAACGTACCAATACGCCTATTATAAAAACGGATCGCGGCGGTCAAGTGACATGGCATGGTCACGGCCAGCTGGTTATTTATTGGTTGTTCGATTTGAATAGCTTGGGCTGGAGTGTGCGCAACTTGGTCTCGCATGCCGAGCAAGCAATCGAAGACGTTATCAATGACTGTTTGCAAAATCCTGCTTCATCAGACACAACAGCCATCAGCGCCCATGCGCGTCGTGACGCACCCGGTGTTTATCTATATGCTGATACATCTGTAGCGGATGACAGTGACAATACCGATACCGATGCACCAGCCAACAGTACCTCCGTCGATGATAAAATTATGCTTGGAAAAATGGCATCGTTAGGCTTCAAAATTAAACATGGGTTTAGCTATCACGGTATTGCGCTTAATTTAAATTGTGACTTGTCCGCATTTAATGCGATTAATCCGTGCGGCTATGCAGGGATGCAAATGTTACGGTTATCCGACTTTGTGGCTATGCAAAAAGAGTCAGATGAACAAACTGGTGAAGCCTTAAGCTATGAGCAAGTGACCCAAAAACTTATTGATAACATTGCTAAGCGTCATGCTGGACTCATTGAGCTACGCGCACTCGCACCCAAGTGAGTTCTTTGAGTCCATTTTTGCATAATCTTTTTTTGCATAATATCGTGCACGCTTAGACTTAAGCATTGTGAGAAAATTTGAGTCAAACTTGTTATAATCGCAGGCGGCACATATTGGGCACAGTGATAATATCGCAGTGCCGCGACGTTATTCTTTTATCATCACTTATTATTCAAGCACTTAAAACAAAAGCAAATTGGAGTACTTTATGGCAGATTTTAATAAAATTTTGGACGCAGGCGATGTAGACGGCGGCATTATCAACGTAGTAGTAGAAATCCCAGCTGGTAGCAGCCATAAAATTGAGTGGAATCGCGAACTGGCGGTATTTGAGCTTGATCGTATTGATCCACAGATTTTTGCTAAGCCTTGTAACTATGGTTTTATCCCGCAAACGCTTGACGAAGATGGTGATGAGCTTGATGTGTTATTGCTGACTGAGCAGCCACTACCAACTGGTATTTTCTTAAAAGCCAAAGTCATTGGTGTGATGAAATTCGTTGATGATGGCGAAGTCGATGATAAGATCGTCGTCGTACCTGCTGACGACCGTGATACAGGCAATGCTTATAACAGCTTGGCTGATCTACCAAAACAGCTAATCAACCAGTTAGAGTTCCATTTCAGCCACTATAAAGATCTGAAAAAACCAGGCACTACGGTCGTTGAATCTTGGGGCAATGTTGCAGAAGCAAAAGAAGTCATCAAAGAGTCTATCCAACGCTGGAAAGACCTATAGTCTATCAAAAATTGGCAGAAATGCTAATAAAGGATAGCTATTAAAATGCCGCAGTCATTATCGTGATTGCGGTATTTTTTTGATTGAATATTACTACTGTAAAATGGTTATAATAATCAACACTATCGATGCCTATTTTTCATATCGCCATAAGGACAGTCATGTTTAACCCCGACCCTAGCTCAAAATCAGTCAATCCAAAGCTGCCAAGAGACGTCATCATGATGATCGAAAAAAACAATTTAGTGATGGCGATCAAGACTTTGGCGGCAGATGAAGGCATTAGTATGGATGACGCCAAGAATAGGATTGATGCCTATGAGACACAATTAAAGGTAAAGCAGCAGCAAAAACTCAACACTATCGCCAGCAAGCAAGGCATTCCTAACCATGCTATTAGCTTTGATAGAGAGCAAGGTGCTGAGGATGAAACTGGACAGCTGATAAAAAATCGCGTCAAAACAACTAAGCAAAGTCGAGGATTCAAGAGCCTACAAAATGGTGTGGACAGCCAGCTTAATGATTTAGGCTATAAAAAACCGCTGATACCCTATTGGCTGAAACGGCTATTGGTAATTGCCATCATTATGGCTGGATTATTTTGGATATTATGGCGGGTATTTGGTTAACTAGGATAGGATGTTGTCGTGTTAAATTTTTTATAGTCTGTTTTAAGTGGTTCCATTATAGCAGTCTATTTTAAGTAGTCTGTTAATGGGTTTTTGGGGTGAAACGTCTGGTTCCCTTGGGGTATAGCCTTTTCTAATATCTCTATTACTTTAAATATGAACAAAGGACATCAAGATGAATAAGGAACTACCGAATGATGATACTGGGAATGCATTGCAAAGATTAAAAGATGATGGAACAGATTTGACAAAAATGATCGAAATAGATTTTTTTATCTCAGTACCATCTGAGAGTTTTGGAATCTTAGTAGTAGAAAAAATTAAGGAAGCTTTACCAAATACTACTTTCAGCATTGAAGAGGAAGAAGATGATTTTACATGCTATTGTAAAATATCCATGATTCCTAGCTATGATGATGTAGTAGAAACTGAATCATTACTGAATGCTATAGCAGAGCCGTATGGTGGTTATATAGATGGTTTTGGATCTTTTGGTAATTAAATCAAAAACCAACCTTTGAGTTATATTGAACAAACTGTAGAGATAAACCTTATAGATTTTAATCAAACAGCTTAGTGGTCATAACCTATACTGTCAATTTCATAGTCATGAAAGTCATATCTAAAACTAGGGCGTGTCTTCAATTCATCTTACAATGGACGATAGTACACGCCAGATAAAGCATTGACTTAAAATTACGAGCTAACTTTTCATAGCGAGTGGCGATACTACGAAAGTGTTTGAGCCTTGCGAACATATTCTCAACAAGATGGCGCAGTTTGTATAAGTAGCTATCAAATTCTGGATTAGGTGCTTTAGTATTGCTTCTTTTGGGAATTATAGGAATCATGTCATGCATGCAAGCTTTATCCCTGATCGCTTGTGAATCATAGCCTTTATCAGCGATGAAGTAATCTGCATGCCTAATCATGTCAATCAATTCACCTGCAACTTGACTGTCGTGGACGTCACCCCCAGTGATTTTAAAATGGAGCGGATATCCATCGGCATCACAGGATAGGTGTATCTTTGTAGTTGCGCCGCCACGGCTTCGTCCAATTGCTCTATCTTCACCACGCCGAGCTCCACTTGCATGCTGGTGACAGCGAACATAGCTTCCGTCTGTGAATACCCATTCCGTATCAGTTTCTTTTCGTAAGCTAAAAAAAAATTCGCCCATAAGCCAGTTTTCGACCAGCGATTAAAGCGACTATAAGCTGTTTTCCAAGAACACAATTCTTTAGGTATGTCACGCCAAGGCGCACCTGTGCGCACCTTCCACAGTATGGCTTCCATGACCTCTCGACTGTTTTGAGTTTGATAGCAGCCATGCTGTGTCATCGTTGATTGAAGTTGATCCCAAAGCGTATCTGTTAGTGCTGTTCTTGCCATGACTTGTACTTCTCGCAGCGTCTCAATAGATGCGGTATTGTAACTATTATTTATGGCTTAACCAATTGAAGACACGCCCTAGTAGTTCGACTCCTGTATAGCGCACCGAACCGGTGAAAGCACATGATATGATTGGTTCACCATAAGCACACGTCACTTACAGATAGGTTATTAAGAAATCGAAATTTCTTGGCAATCATTGAGAAAGTCCTCTAAAAATAATTTAAAAGCACTTGCCCTAACGGAAAAATCCAAACCAAAGTCATATCCTGTAATTTTACCGTTTGTATAAACTCCAACAGGCACTCTTAGCTTGATAAACAACAAGTAGTCATTTGATTTAAAGATATCCATACTGAAGAACATATCAATAGGATAGATAGAAAAAACTAGTTCATCTTCCTCTTCATACTGATCTAAATTATCCAGCTTTGTAAGTTGTTTTTTCAGATAAGTTATATTCTCGTATGACATATATCTATTTACTTCATTAACATTTTTAAAATCCAAGCACATCAGCTCTGTTTTTACTTCCAAGCTGCACATTACGCCAAACTCATTATAAGAAACTGGTGCAAGCTGAACGGATATGTTTTTATCGTAATTGACTAAGCTACTCATTTCTATTGCTCTTGAGAATGACTTATAGTGATTACTAGTGTAGTACCTATCGCGCTACCTATTAAATTATTTAATAGGTAGCAGTAATGCGATTCAACATCGAAAAGCTCACTGCATGTACACAACGAAGTACACCGCTGGCACTTCAATAACTAAAACCATTGCTATTAATAGCCTACAGCCAAAGATTCAAGTCCTCACTAGGGTACCATAGCCTTAATTTTTTCTGAAAGTATTCTTTTAGACACATGTTTTTTCAGACTGAGATATGCATAAAAAACAGGTAAGATTATATCTAATTTACTTTATGAACCGCCCCGGGATTGTCGGAGACTCAACATTCTGAGAGAATACGACAATGAAAAAACAAACCTACACTCCTGAGATTAAAGAACGCGCCGTTCGCATGCTGATAGAAGCGTTGGGCGACTATCC
>CAJHAA010000011.1 GCA_904846265.1 Psychrobacter immobilis
AGTCTTTAATTAATAAAGCGAACAGTGCAATCAGTTTATTGCTACGAAACCAGCGCTGATAAGCCTTGTAGACGGTATTAGGCTTACCAAAGTAAGGTGGCAGATCACGCCAAGGACAGCCAACACGCATACGATATAATACGCCTTCGACTGTTTGTCTAAGATTCCCTTTGTCATAGATATTAAGTTCTAGTAATATAGGTCTTAGTCTTGTCCAGTGTTGATCTTTGAGCATTGTACGAGGCATAGCAAACGAGGTCTTTTTTGTGTGAGAACTTAAAGACTAACCGTTTGCTGTTTTTTTGCCATCGTTTTATTCCCAATGTTCAACACGCCCTAAATACCTTGGAGTATCTTTTGTAATTTAGCCGCAGGATCTGCTGCCTGAGTAATTGAACGACCAATCACCAAATAATCAGAACCATCATCTAACGCCTGTTTTGGCGTGCAAATACGCTTTTGATCATCTGCATTGTCGTCTAGCAAGCGAATACCAGGGGTAATCAATTTAAAATCCTGACCACATAGTGTCTTGAGCGTTTTAGCTTCTTGCGCTGAACAGACCACACCATCAAGACCTGCTTTCTTGGTTAATTGTGCCAATCGACTCACTTGCGCATCTAGACCATCGGTAATACCTGTTTGCATCAATGCTTGATTATCCATAGAGGTCAGCACGGTGACGGCTATCAGCAAGGTATCAAAGTTACCGTCTAACAAGCGCTGTTTAGCCAATGACATCGCCTCTAAGCCCGCGCTGGCATGCACATTGACCATCCATACGCCAAGCTCAGCTGCCGCTAGTACCGCTTGAGCGGTAGTATTAGGAATATCATGAAATTTCAAGTCTAGAAATACGTCAAAATTACGCTGATGTAGCGCCTTAACTATCTCAGGACCACAGCGAGTAAATAGCTCTTTACCCACTTTTAATCGGCATGATGTTGGATCTAACTGATCAGCTAATGCTATTGATGCCTCCATCGTCATATTATCTAAAGCAACGATGACTGGGGAATTCATTGTATTATTCATGGTTTTACCATATCTATATCAGAATTATCAAAACACTATATATGGACTGCTCATAGATCAGTACAAAATATAATTTATTCTCGCTTTTGTTTGGTAAGTGTCGCGCCTTCATCTACAGTAAGTACTTCTGCGTCTTGCACTTGCACATTGGTTGCTGTCGAACCATAAACAGCTTCTTCCACCGTTGGCGCACTTGCTTGGCGATCAATGACAGCATTGGCTTGTGTCAATTGCGCTTGCAAGTTCACATTCGCTTTTTGCAAACGCGAGATTTCCCACTTATTCTGTAAGACACGGAAAATAAGTAGTGCCAACAAGATGCCAATAACAATACCAAGCATAAGGCATAAAATCAGCAGCAATCCTAGATTCATCGTCGGTGCTTGCGAGAATAATAAATTTACGCCAACTTCGGTATTGTTTGCCAACACCAAACCAAGTGCATAAGCAAAGCTCAAAAACAGCAATACAAATAGTAAAAAGCGCATGAGACGTCTACCTCGATTTGGAATGTCGTTAGTGTTTTAAAAATAGCACTTTAAAACCTTCATCAACCCACACATTTATATGCTTATAAACTCATTAGTGATAAATTCTAGAAAAAGTGGCTGGCAAGCACTCTTGTTAGCAATTTTACCCAATAAATACTTTATAACACACTTAGCTATTTGCTACTGTATCATTGACTGCTTCACGTAATGCTTTACCTGGTTTAAAGTGCGGTATCGCTTTGGCTGGTACAGGTACGCTTTCTCCTGTCTTAGGATTTCGACCCATACGGGCACGACGATGGTGCAGACAAAAACTGCCAAAACCACGAACTTCTACGCGTCCATCATTGGCTAACGTATCGGTCATCAAGTTTAATATTTCACGTACTGCATCATCGACTACAGTATCAGTCATATTGTCACAGTTCGCACTTAAATTACTAATAAATTCGGACTTGTTAATCGCTTGCTGCATTATTACGCTTGCCTTGTTGATTAATGGATAAGATGACTGTGAATTGAACCATCATTTTCGATAGCTGGTTACTTTTAAAACAAGCTATACATCAAGATCATAAGGATAAATAGCCATTCACTAAAATAATCTCAGTGTCTTAAATAAGTAATAATTCACACCTCGTTACTCAATGTTGCAAATGATAGCGGATATTACGGTAAATGGAAATAAGAGTTTGCCTGTTTGAGCAAAAACCTCATTGATTAATAGGACACTTAAAATTTAAGCAAAAAAAAAGCGACCATAGTCGCTTCTTTTATAATCTTATATCAATAACGTGCAGCTTACTGCATTTGCTCTTTGATCAAGTCACCAATTGTTTTTGGCTGTGCATCAGAACTGGCAGTAGTACTAGTCGTGCTAGTGCTGCTTAGCTCTTTAATCGCTTGACGCTCTTCAGCTTCATCTTTCGCTTTGATAGACAAGTTGATGTTGCGAGTTTTACGATCAACACTGATGATTTTCGCTTCAACGTCATCACCAACGCTCAAATGCTTAGTCGCATCTTCAACGCGATCACGTTGAATTTCAGAGGCACGTAGATACGCTTCAACTTCGTCAGCAAGCTCGATAGTAGCGCCTTTAGCATCTACTTCTTTTACTTTACCATTAACGATAGCACCGCGGTCATTGTTGACTAGGTATTCGTTGAATGGATCAGAGCTTAACTGCTTCACGCCTAGGCTGATACGGTTTGCTTCTGCATCTACTGACAATACCATTGCTTCAACGGTGTCGCCTTTATTGTAGTTACGGATAGCGTCTTCGCCAGTTTCGTTCCAAGAAATATCAGATAGATGAACAAGACCATCAATACCACCGTCTAGACCGATAAAGATACCGAAGTCAGTGATTGATTTGATCGTACCAGTGATTTTATCACCGCGCTCATGTTTCTTATCAAACTCATCCCATGGGTTAGCAAGAGTTTGTTTGATACCTAAGCTGATACGACGACGTTCTTCATCGATATCAAGAATCATTACTTCAACTTCATCGCCCACTTGAACAACTTTTGATGGGTGGATGTTTTTGTTGGTATGATCCATTTCTGACACGTGTACTAGACCTTCAATACCTTCAGAAATCTCAGCGAAACAACCATAATCAGTTAAGTTGGTTACGCGTGCTTTAACCACACTACCTACTGGGTAAGTGCCGCCAACGTTATCCCAAGGATCAGTACCAAGTTGTTTTAGACCTAAGCTAACGCGATTGCGCTCACGGTCAAACTTCAATACTTTAACTTTTAGGTCTTGACCAACTTCAACAACTTCAGATGGATGCTTGATACGGCGCCATGCCATGTCAGTGATGTGCAATAGACCATCGATACCACCTAGATCAACGAATGCGCCGTAATCAGTAAGGTTCTTAACGATACCTTCGATCTCGATGCCTTCTTCAAGCTTGTTCAATAGCTCTTCGCGCTCAGCTGAATTTTCAGCTTCCATAACTGCACGACGGCTAACAACAACGTTGTTGCGTTTTTGATCAAGTTTGATGACTTTGAATTCTAGCTCTTTACCTTCAAGATGCGTGGTGTCACGGATAGGACGTACATCTACCAATGAACCTGGTAGGAACGCGCGTACTGAACCGATATCTACAGTGAAACCGCCTTTCACTTTGCTTGAGATAATACCTTTTACGATTTCATCATTATCAGCGATTTTTTCAAGGAAGTTCCAAGTTTCAACACGTTTGGCTTTTTCACGTGAAAGCAAGGTTTGACCCATGCCGTTATCAACCGCTTCAACCACGACATCAACGCTATCGCCAACTTCAACTTCAAGTTCGCCTTCTTCGCTTAAAAACTCTTCACGAGCGACGATACCTTCAGATTTCAGACCAGTATCAACAGTGATCCAGTCGTTATCAATGGCCACAACAGTACCAGTGATAACCGAGCCACGCTCGATATCCAGACCTGTTTCTTCGATGCTCGCTTCAAATAGTTCAGCAAATGATTCCATTATGTCTACCTTTGTATAGCCGTATCCTGTCCAGCACAGTACGGATCAAATTTATGATTGCATAAAACGAGAATACTGGTTTTATATCCCATACAATCATATATAAAAACGTTTGTTGTTAGTAAGCATATAACTTATTAAACTCACTAGCAACAACTGTCTTATATTGCAATGCCTTATACTTTTAAATCTCTATGATTTAGAAAGAATATTTTTATCACTCTCTAGAGATAATTAGCGTCTACTACTGTGATTTTATACTAAAATCAAGCGTATAGGAAACTTTTTCATACTTACTAACTTGTTTTTATTAACTATTAAAGAAAATACCTTTATCCTGACAATGTCTTTTCACTTGTGCATAAACTTCATCAGCATCTAAGTTAGAGCTATCTAGTAGTAGAGCATCTTCTGCAGGCTTTGATGGTGCAGTCGCTCGATTCTCATCACGATCATCACGAGCTTTAATTGTCGCTAAAATCGCGTCAAAATCTGCCGTCTGACCAGCATTTATTAACTGTGTTACGCGGCGCTCGGCACGCGCTTCAGCACTGGCAGTCAAATATACTTTTACATCCGCATCTGGGAACACCACCGTCCCCATATCGCGACCATCAGCGACCAATCCAGAACGAGTTGCCATATCTTGTTGCAACTTTAGTAATGCTTGACGAACTTTTGGAAATACTGCTATTTGTGATGCATAGCCGCCCACGGTCTCATTACGAACCTGCTCACCAACCGCTTCACCATTCACTAAAATATCAACACGTCCTGATGCATTGTTAGGTACAAAAGCAATCTCTAGGCGCTGCGTTAATGCTAATACAGCCATCTCGTCAATGGCTTGGATTCCGTCTGCCGCAACTAATCCCGCTTCAAATGCTTTGAGTCCAACGATACGATACAGAGCACCTGAATCCAGCAGTTGATACTTCAATGCTTGGGCCAAACGCCACGTAACCGTACCTTTACCTGCTCCACTTGGTCCATCAATGCAGATAACTGGGTAGCGCAACACTGGCGCTTGGTTATCATTACTGCCAGAACTAAAGTTATCAAGTATAGCGTTATCAGCTGTAGAAACGGTCATAATACTCACTTAATAGTAGACGATACTGATACGGCTTAGTACATGCTAGCTGCAGAACAATATTTACTTATTTATCAAACGCTTGACAATTAATTCATCATTCCGTCATCAAATAGGGCGATATTATAGCAAAGAAACCTACCCATCACTAGCAGCAAGACCGATATCTTGTTAATTGCTTATATTGTCTTTCCTTTTTGCCGCTTTTCGTCGTTCACGGAAAAAGGTCTTAAGCATCTGGCTGCTATGCTCACGACATAAGCCATTATGTACTTCGATAGCATGATTATAAAAAGGCTGTATCGGTAAATTTATCTGACTACCAACCATACCCGCTCGTGGCTCGCTTGCTGCATAAACCAATCTATCTACCCGCGCATGAATGAGCGCTCCGATACACATCGTACAAGGCTCTAAGGTAACATATAACGTTGTCTGTAATGGTAAACGATAGTTTTTTAAGCGCGCACACGCTTCTCTTAATGCGACAATCTCGGCATGAGCGGTCACATCGTGACGCCCGATTGGTTCGTTAAATCCTTGACCAACAATCTGCTGATTATGTACCAGTATCGCTCCTACCGGCACTTCCCCACGCTCAGCACCCTGTTTGGCAAGTTTAAGAGCTATGTTCATCCAGCTCATATCTTGAAGTGACCAAAATGTGCTGGCTTGCATATCTTCAATAACTAACTGACTATTTGCAGTTGGATGTGGCTTCAAGCTTATATTTTGTATATGTTTCATTTATTTTGACAACTATTGCGGTAATTGCCAATCGATAGGCGTTTGCCCATACTGTACCAGATAATCATTGGTCTTAGAAAACGGCTTGGAACCAAAGAATCCACCACGATTGGCAGCAAGTGGTGATGGATGTACAGCGGTCAGAATAAGATGCTTATCAGTATTGATATATTTGCCTTTTTTCTGTGCTTTACTGCCCCACAATATAAATACGGTATGTTCTGTTTGTTCATTAACCACATCAATCACCGCATCGGTAAACTGCTCCCAGCCTTTATTTTGATGACTATTTGGCTCACTTTCTCGCACGGTCAGAGAACTATTTAATAGCAAAACTCCTTGCTGCGCCCAGTAAGTCAGGTCGCCATGTTTTGAAGGTGCGATACCAACGTCACTCGCCATCTCTTTTAACAAATTATTGAGTGAGGGTGGCTTTGGAATGGCTTTGGGCACTGAAAATGATAAGCCCATTGCCTGCCCTGGTCCATGATAAGGATCTTGACCTAGTATCACGACTTTAACTTGTGATAAAGGGGTCAGGTTTAACGCGTTAAATATTAAGGGTGCTGGCGGATAGATGCTGTTTTCTGATTGATAGGCTTCTTTTAAAAACGCACGCAAGTCGTCCATATTGTTAGAAGTTAACTCGTTTGCTAACGCCGTTTTCCAATCTTCTGGCAAGCGCACATTGTCTAAAATAGCCTGCTTTTGCGCTGGTGTTTTTGGCGTTTGTTCATCGAATAATTCCATAGTATGTCCTTTTATATTTGTTATCGATTAGATAAATATCGAATGGGGGGCGTGAACTAATCTCGCACATGAGAGCTAGTGATTTCATACTTTGATGTTGTTATGAATTATAGCAATAAAAAAACGGCTACCACAGTAACATGGTAACCGTTGTTATTACATTATTAGCAAAAACTTAGCTGGCGAGTGATTCAGAGTCTAGATGTGGCTCATGAGTCTCAACGACCGTCAAGATAATACGACTATCTGCTGATCCTTTATCTGTAGACTTATAATCCGTCTTACCACTGTACTTATCAAGCTTAACAGAATCACCATCTTGCTCATCATTAGCTTCAGGTTCTAAGGTAAGATGTACTACCCCGCCATTGACCAAATCACCAAACAAAATCATACTTGCTAATGACTTTTTGATCTCATCTTGAATCAGACGCTGCATTGGGCGTGCACCCATTAGGCGATCATAGCCTTTGTTAGCCAAGTAATCGCGTACTTCGTCATCAATCTCTAAAGTGACTTGTTTATCATCAAGCTGAACTTGTAGCTCAACCAAGAATTTATCAACCACAGATACCACCACGGAGGTATCTAATGAGTTAAATTGGATGATGGCATCTAAACGGTTACGGAACTCTGGCGTAAAGACACGTTTGAGCGACTCTGTATTATCACGGCTATGGTCTTGCTGAGTAAAGCCCATTGAAGAGCGGCTAATACTATCAGCACCGACGTTGGTCGTCATAATCACAATGACTTGCTTAAAGATAGCCACACGACCATTGTTATCAGTCAACGTACCATGATCCATGACTTGCAGTAACAAGTTGAAGACATCAGGGTGCGCTTTTTCAATCTCATCAAGCAATAACACACAATGTGGATGTTGATTGATTTTTTCAGTCAACAAACCACCTTGATCATAACCGACATAGCCAGGAGGCGCACCAATCAAACGCGATGCAGTATGGGCTTCCATATACTCTGACATATCAAAACGAACCAATTCTACGCCTAACAAATTTGCCAATTGACGTGAAACTTCGGTTTTACCCACCCCAGTAGGACCGGCAAACATGAAGGAACCAATTGGCTTATCTGGTGCTTTGAGACCAGCACGTGATAGCTTAATCGCATCGGCTAATGTTTCAATTGCCTCATCTTGACCAAACACTAAATGCTTAAGATCACGATCTAAGTGCTGAAGAATACTCTTATCATCACTCGATACTGACTTGGGAGGAATACGTGCAAGCTTGGCAACAATCGCCTCAATATCTGCCACATCGATTTTCATCGGTGGTTTTTTCTTAGCCTTGGCAATTTTTGACTCACTGAACGATTTGGCGCGATCATTGGCTTTTGCAGTTTCCGCTTCATCCTGCATTTCGCTATCGCTATACGTGTCGCCATCGAGACCCTCAACATCGGCATCAATCTGAGCATCAAAATCTTGCTCTATATCCGCAATGAAGCTTTCTTCTGCATCAATATCATCAGCATCAGGAATCACGCCTAAACGCTTATAGGCACCTGCTTCGTCAATCACATCAATCGCTTTATCTGGTAAAAAACGCTCGTGAATATGCTTAGCAGATAATTGAACGGCGGTGACCAATGCTTCATCGGTATATTCAACGTTATGAAATTCCTCATAACGAGGCTTCAGACCGCGCAAAATATCAATGGTATCGTCGACACTCGGCTCTTTGACATCAATCTTCTGAAAGCGACGTGACAGTGCATGGTCTTTTTCAAACACTTGACGGTATTCGGTAAAGGTAGTTGAGCCGATACAGCGCAGCTCACCATTAGCAAGTGCTGGCTTAATCAAGTTTGATACGTCCATATTGCTGCTCATTGACGACCCTGCGCCAATAATCATATGAATCTCATCAATAAACAAGATTGCATTGGGCTTTTTCTTTAGCGCATCAAGCAGTGACTTCATGCGTTTTTCGAAATCACCACGGTATTTAGTACCAGCGATTAATGAGCCAATATCAAGGCTATAAATCACGCAGCCATTCAATGGTTTCGGTGCTTTATCATTAATAATCAACCACGCCAAACCTTCAGCAATCGAGGTTTTACCGACGCCTGGCTCACCAACCAATAACGGGTTATTTTTACGGCGACGACACAGTACTTGCGCGGCGCGCTCAATTTCAGGGCCACGTCCAATTAATGGATCCGTCTTACCTTCAGCCGCACGCTGGTTTAGGTTGGTCGCAAACTCAACCAAGGGATCTTTACTGGTTTTTTCTGAGGTACTACGGCGTTCACCCGTCATAGAAGCACGTGGCTCAGATGGCTCGTCTTTATCTTGACCATGCGATAAGTACTGGGTCAGCTCAAGACGGCTAATACCCTGCTTTTTGAGCAAATAAACGGCATAAGTATCGTGCTCTGAAAACATAGACACTAAAATGTCTGAGCCTTCAACAAGGCGACCACCACCAATAGATTGTACATGGAAAATAGCACGCTGCAGAATACGATCAAAGCTTTGGGTTGGCTGCGGTGACTGCTCAGTGTCTGCGTCTACCGTTGGCGTATGCTTATTGATATAAGCTTCTAACTCGGTACGCAGCGTTGAAACATTGGCATTACAGGCAGTTAGTGTATTGGCAGCGTGAGTATTCTCTAATAACGCCAATAATAGATGCTCAACAGTGAGGTACTCATGCGATTTTTGGCGCGCAAGTGTCATTGCTAAACGCAAAGAAACTTCAAGATGACGACTTAACATAACGACTTCCTACGGTTATACCTATCTTTATAATTGATAGCTTTATGAATGAGTTAGTAAGTAAATCAGGGCGACAGATGGATTGTTCAAGGGCTAAATCTGTATTATCAAAAGACTGCGCTAAATGATATTGACCATGTATTACTCAAGTAGCAGTGCTATCTACTTATCACCAATTAAGCGTTTTGATCACTCATACTTGCTTTTCTTTATCTCAACACGATACTTAAGAAGAGTCAATCTATTAACACAGACTAAAATGTATCAAGGCGTACTGCGCATCAATATTTATAGTAACGAAATAGTATGAAAGCTTCAAAAGCTGAGCAAATAAAGGAGAAATCGGTAATAGAATAATAAATGAGAGAATGAAAGATACAAATGACTTTTTTAAGCCATCAGCTGATTAAATTATAGAAAAACTCAAGTTAATAGGATGACTAGAAAATGATACGAGTGCAGCAATCATTTCTATAAAATTTAGACAGCTGTTTGATGTGATGACTTAATATAGATAAGGGTATATTAAAGAAAAATCAAGGTTAGGAAATTTTTATAATAAGGAATTTATGAGTGACTGCTTGGATACAGAGTACCTATCAAGCTCAAAATGAGCGGTTTTTAGAGCTTGACAGGGTTTCTAAACGATAAGACCATTGGAAATAATAAGATAAAAACACGAAAAGAAGATAAAACTTTAAATTCATATTTACGCTATTTTCTTATTCACCTTGATGTGGCTCAATCTGGGTCAATAATGGATAGCCTTCACGATGTGCCAGACTGTTTACTTTTTTGGCTTTGGTCTCAGCGATATCTTTAGGATAGATACCAGCAATACCTTTGCTACTGTTATGAATCGTCAGCATAACTTCGACTGCCGAATCCATACTATGACGAAATTCAGACTGTAAAATATAAACAACGAACTCCATCGGCGTATAATTATCATTATACATAACGACGGCATACATAGGCGGCTTAGCCACTTCTGGCTCTGCTACCAGTACATCTGCTTGTGGCGAGGTCTCGCCGTCCGTATCGCCATCTTGTGCACGATGAGCAGGTATGGTTGGAAAGTGCCAATCAGCAACAGTTGGCAACGCTTGCAATAGGGTTTGTTTTATCATAATTGGCATACAAATTAATGGTTATATTTATAACAGAATAAAGAGCGCTAACAGAGGTTGGCAAATGCAATGCTTATTATAGCGCTCTTAAATATGAATAGATTAAGGCTCAATCGGACTTTCGTCGACTTCAGGTAAATCTAAAAGTGATAGCGGCATATTATCAACTCGCTCGCCAAGCTTCCAATCATAGAGCTGCTCCACTTGTTGCCCGCCAGCTTGTAAGCTAAGTTTGACTTGTAACGGTTTAAAGCCTGATGGCATCATGAAACGACCACGAATACGAACGATACCTTCAATAGTATAAACTGGAGGATCTAGCGGCACCTCTACAAAATCATCGTCATTGAGCAACGTCAACGTTGGCTTTAGGCGTTTGGCTTTGCCATCGCTAGCAAGCATGCCTATATCGAAACCATATTCAAAGGCATTTTCAGGTAATGGCTCAATCTTTGCCGCTATTACCTGTAAAGGCATGCCGCCTTTGTCACGAAGGACATCAGCATATAATTCATTCAGTTGAGAGACTTGTCTATTCTCAACCGTTAATTCTTGCTGGTTTTCACGCAACTCTTTGATGTTAGCCAAGCTAATCGCCAGCTCCTGCTTAGCAGTAGCCGCTTGATTGGCCGCTATTTTATGACTAAGACGCAAATCTTCAAGCGCTTCTGTTGCCTCAGTGCTATTGATCATCGCTTGCTTGGTTTCAGTTTGCATAGAATGAAAGCCACGCTGATATCCTAATTTATGACCGAATATCAATCCAACAATGGCAGTCACCAATATGACAACGACAAAGAGAGCCAACACCAATGTGGATGCTCCTTGTTGGGTACCACCTACCTTAGTTACTGAACTAGCATTGGTTTTAAGAGAATGCGGACTACGCTCTAAATGATACAAATCAGAGTCTTTGCACGATGAAAGTGCGGGCTGTGAGCAAAAGCGTCGTACAAGCTTGACACGCATTTAGACAATATCTCTTAACAGTAATGGCAATATTATAGCGGAATTTATAATCAATACCTAGCACCATAAATGTGAATGATTTGACCACAGCTAAACATCTGCTACGGAACAATAGGTGCAAAGTTTAGACCCATTGTTTCATCGAATCCGAACATGACATTCATATTTTGTACCGCTTGTCCTGCTGCCCCTTTTACCAAATTGTCTTGTACGACAATCACTGTCAATTCAGCACGTTCATTGTTTTGATGCACAGCAATGCGTAAACGGTTGCTGGCACGGACACTACGGGTATCTGGATAAATACCTTTTGGCATGACATCAATAAACGCTTCTGATTCATAGCATGTTTCAAATATCTGCTGCCAATCAATAGCAGCACCCGCATCCGTCAGCTCAAGATGAATAGAGCTCAGCATGCCACGTATCATCGGCACAAGATGCGGTAAAAAACGAATGCGATGGGTGAACTGGCTGTCTAATAACTGCGCCACGCCTTGCTCAATCTCGGGCAGGTGACGATGTCCTTCAACGCTATAAGCTTTAAAGTTATCAGTAGTTTCAGCATAATTAAGCGCAAGTGAAGCTTGGCGACCAGCACCAGAAACACCAGACTTTGCATCGATAACAATGCGTGATTCCACCAATCTCTCTGCTTGCTTATTTTGCATATCGATTATTGGTTTCAAACCCAAAATAGCGGTAGTCGGATAACAACCCGGATTACCGACGACTAAAGCAGTGGCAAGTTTATCTCGATTCACTTCAGGTAAACCATAGACAGCTGTCTTTAGCAGCTCAGGACAAGCATGCGACTGCTGATACCAGTGTTCAAAATCGGACAGTGACTGCAAACGAAAATCAGCAGCCAAATCAATGACTTTCACACCAGCTTGCGTTAGCGCCTCTGCTTGCTTCATCGCTACGCCATGTGGGGTCGCAAAAAAGACCACATCACACTTTTGCAGCGTTGCAAGCGTTTCATCGCCCAAGTCGCTAAAGACAATATCTGATATACCGCGTAAGCTTGGAAATATCTCATCAGCGCGTGTACCAGCTTCGCTACGCGAGGTTAGTAAATCAATAGATACTTCAGGATGCGCAGATAACAAGCGAATCAGCTCAATGCCCGTATAACCTGTGCCACCAACAATCGCTGCTGAAATCATAAGATATTCCTTTTTCTTTTACTTGGTAAATATCAGTATTTGTTAAACAAATCTTAGATAGAAAGCTTGCTTATATGCCTGAACTTTGTCATTTTTAGATTCAAGCGGCTTTAGATTTTATAATCGTGCACCGCATCGATGAATACTTTGGCATTGTCAGGATTGACCCACTGCGTAATACCATGACCTAAGTTTGCTATATAACCCGTTTTTTCGCCGCTCGCATAAGCACTATCAAGCATTGCATTTACTTCAGCACGAATCGTCGCAGGTGAACCATACAATGTTGCCGGATCCAAATTGCCTTGAATGGCTTTACTACTCTGTAATTTTTTATGCTGTTTGGTCAATTGACGCTGACTTTCAGCCAATACTTGGCGTGCACGATCAATGGGCATCGTCCAATCCAACCCTAAAACATCAGCTTGACTATCTGCTTGCACATCCAACCATAACCCACCACCTTTGGTAAATAATACCACTGGTATCTGCGGATGGCGTACTTTTAATTCAGCGACGATACGCCTATTATAAGCATGAGAAAAATCGATAAACTGACGATGGCCAAGCGCCCCGCCCCAACTATCAAAAATCTGTAGAATTTGAGCACCAGCGACCACCTGTGCATCTAGATAATCAATGACAGAAGTGGCTAATTTATCTAATAATTGATGCAAAAAATCAGGGTTGCTATACAAAAATCCTTTAGTATAACGATAGTCTTTTGAGCTGCCGCCTTCAATCATGTAGGTGGCCAATGTCCATGGACTACCAGAGAAACCAAATAAAGGCACTTGACCATTTAGTGCTTTGCGGATGCTCTTCACCGCACGCATGACATAATCAAGAGAATCATTGGGTTCAAGTACTGGCAATCTATCTAAGTCTGCTTGCGTACGAATAGGATGTTTAAACTTAGGGCCTTCGCCCGCCTCAAAGTATAAGCCCAATCCCATAGCATCAGGTATGGTCAAAATATCGCTAAATAAGATAGCAGCATCTAAATCATAACGGCGTAGTGGCTGTAAAGTGACTTCAGTGGCGCGGTCCGTATCTTTGCACAGGCTCATAAAGTCGCCGGCTTCTGCACGAGTGGCTTTATATTCCGGTAAATAACGACCAGCTTGACGCATCATCCAGACTGGCGTGGTGTCTATTGATTCAAAGCGTAATGCCCGTAACAATCTGTCGTTCTTTAAAGGCGCAAACTCTTGCTGAATCGAGTTACTATTGTCTGAAGCACTCATGTACAAATCTCCAAAACAACACCGCATTCATGATCATCAATGAATACGGTGCTGGATAAAATAAGTTGAATAAAAGAATATTAAAACGTTTATATAGCGACAATCTATTCTAGAAAACCACAAATAATGAGATATTCGCTAATAACAATTTATTGGTTAATATCCCTCGTGTTAACAATCATAAGAATAATAATCATTAAAAGTATTTGTGTTTTTTAGAGCGTCATTTGCCGTTAGTCTTTAATCAATAATATCGTGCTCATATTTGAAATTGGATGAATACCATGAATGGTCTACATGGTCAGCGCTAAATTATCACGGTGTACCATGACCACACGCTCTTCATTATTACCAAGAATTCTATCAAACTGCTCAGTACGCTCACGAGCCACTCGGCAAGCATCACGAGATGAGAAGTTCACTTGTCCAACTGCTAAACGCTCGCCCGTATCTTGGTGTACCACCTCAACCACGTCACCTTCATCGAAATCACCGCGTACTTCCACAACGCCGACCGGTAGCAAGCTCTTGTGATGCTCAACTACAGCTTTTGCTGCGCCTGCATCGACTATTAGAGTGCCTGACATACGTAAATGTGCGGCAAGCCATTGTTTGCGTGCAATGATTTTGTCTTGATCATTGGTGGTCAACAAAGTACCGACCGCTTCGCCTGATACCACACGAGTAATAACATCATCGATAGCACCGCTCACGATAACGGTTGGACAACCACCCATCGCAGCAAGACGACCAGCACGAATTTTGGTCAGCATACCGCCGCGACCAAGCTTGCCACCATCTCCTGCAATATCAAATAAGTAATCCGCCATCGCACGCTCTTGGCGAATCATTTTTGCATTAGGATTGTCACGTGGGTTGTCCGTAAACACCCCATCTTGATCGGTTAAAATGATATATAAATCGGCATTAACCATCGCCGCTGCCATCGCGCCCAAAGTATCGTTATCACCAAACTTGATTTCATCAATGGTAATAGTGTCGTTTTCATTGATGACTGGGAGCACGCGCCACTCTAGTAATTGTGTCAACGCGCCCGTCGTATTGAGATAACGGCTACGATTGGACAAATCATCATGTGTTAGTAGTAGCTGCGAGCTTTGAATACCATGCTGAATTAATGCTGACCACCACGTTTCAATCAAACCCATTTGACCAATAGAAGCACAGGCCTGTAGTGCTGCTAGTTTCTTCGGGCGCTCCTCAAGGTTCATTCGTACCACACCTTCAGCAACGGCACCTGACGATACTAGCAGTACTTCGACGCCTTGCTTGTGCAATTTAGCGATCTGCTTTGCCCACTCATATATGGCAGTTCGATCCAGCCCTCGACCGTTATTGGTTAACAACGATGAGCCAATCTTGACAATAACGCGCTGAATATCAAAGTTGCGAGTTTGTTTAATAAACCTTGCTTCTTCGGTCGTGTTTTCTATGTCACCTGCCATATAAACTCCTGTCTCTCATGTGAATTGATTACGGGGATTGATCTAAAAAATTCAAGTATATCAGCTCAAGCCTGTTAGCTTAAGGAACATAAATGACCTCAACACCATCTTCATCGTCATCGTCAAAATCAGCATCGTCGTCGCTTATATCTACACCTTCGCGAGCCGCTTTACGAGCCGCACGATATGCTTCACGCTGCGCCTCAGTGTTCAGACGTACTTCTACTTCTAAGCGCTCAAAACGTGTTCTTTGTGCTTCAGCGAAGATAGGATCTTCTAGTTCACGCTCACGCTCTAGTTCAATCTCATTCATTAAATGATATTTAACTGCATCCGTCCCTTCACCCATTAAGGTTGACGTGCGAAATACATCGCCTGTCCAATCAAGCTCGGCGACAATATGAGTACAAAGCTCATCTAACTCTTCATCAGGCACCTGATCAATTTTGTTTAATATCAAAATCTGGGGCAAGTTGGATAACTCAGGCGAAAAACGCTCAAGTTCATTCAAAATAACACGAGCGTTGGCTACCGGATCGCTGCCATCAATTGGCTTTACATCAACCACATGTAACAGACGACGAGTACGAGCCACATGTTTTAAGAAACGAATGCCAAGTCCAGCACCTTCTGAAGCACCTTCGATCAAACCTGGAATATCTGCCATCACAAATGAGCGATGACGACCGATATCAACCACACCTAGATTCGGAACGAGGGTGGTAAACGGATAGTCAGCAACTTTTGGTCTAGCAGCAGAGACTTGACGAATAAAGGTAGATTTACCAGCATTAGGCAAACCAATCAAGCCAACATCAGCCACAACTTTTAGCTCAAATTTAAGAACTTTTAACTCACCTTCAAAACCAGACGTCGATTTACGCGGTGCTTGGTTGGTAGAGCTCTTAAAATGGGTATTGCCCAAACCACCATCACCACCTTTGGCAATCAGTAACGTCTGACCAAGTTCAATCAAGTCACCCAACACTTCGTCAGTTTCGGTATCAACTACCGTGGTACCGATAGGTACTGGTAAAAACAAATCATCAGAGCCCTTGCCTGAACAGTTTCTACTGTGGCCATTCTCTGCTCGCATAGCATCGTGACGACGGGTATAACGATAGTCCACTAGGGTGTTGGTGTTATCCTCTGCAATGACGTAAATATCTCCGCCCTTGCCACCATCTCCACCATCAGGTCCACCACGTGGGACATACTTTTCTCGGCGAAAACTGGCGATTCCGTTACCACCGTCACCTGCTTTTACCGTTACGACGGCTTCATCAATAAATCGCATCTTACGTTCCTTTATTTACACTCTAGTTTATAGACTCAATAGCAGTCATATACTGCTTCTTTTGCCTATAGGTATCTTTCAAAAAATAGGAGACTTACGTCTATGTTGCTATATATCATTGCTTTATCTGTGACAATAACACCCGATAACCAATTGGACTATCGGGTGCGGTATATATTAACTTAAAAAATCACATCTATTTGTCCATGCTAAAAGTGACTATTAAAGTACTTTCTTATAAAGAATACCTCAATATTAAAAACTCACTACTGCTGTACAAATGTATTAAGCTGGAATCTGTGTATAACTGATGCCTGCCATTTGTGTGGCTAAACGTAATACTTGCGTACTATAGCCAACTTCATTGTCATACCAGATATAAACAATGGCATGATTGTCGGTCAAAATAGTCGCTTGGGCATCGACAATACCTACATGGGTATCACCAACAAAATCCGTCGATACCGCTTCGGTAGAATCTGTATAAGCAATTTGTGTTTGCCACTGACTGCTATTAGATACTTTACGCATAAACTCGTTCAATGCATCAGCACTTTCTGGTGCTGTTTTAAGATTCAAGTTTAAAATCGCTAAGCTGACGTTTGGCGTTGGTACACGGATGGCATTACCCGTTAGTTTACCACTAAGCTCTGGCAGTGCTTTACCAACCGCTTTAGCAGCACCCGTACTGGTAATAACCATATTCAATACAGCACTACGACCACGGCGATCCGCTTTATGATAATTATCAATCAAGTTCTGATCGTTAGTGAATGAGTGAATCGTTTCAACGTGACCGTTTTCGATACCGTATTCATCGTTCAATACTTTTAACGTTGGGGTGATTGCGTTGGTGGTACAGCTCGCCGCACTGACGATTGTATCTTCACCGACTGTATCGTTATTTACACCATAAACAACGTTTTTAATCTCACCGCCAGCTGGGGCTGTTAATAGGACTTTTTTCACACCAGTCGATTGCAAATGCTTGCCAAGACCCGCTTCATCTTTCCAAATGCCCGTATTGTCAATCACTAACGCATCATTAATACCGTAAGTCGTATAATCAATCTCGCTTGGATCTTTAGCGTAGATGACCTGAACAAAGCGACCATTGATAATCAAGCCATTGTTTTCATCATCAACCACCACGCCACCAGCAAAGCTACCATGAATCGAATCACGCTCTAGCAATGATGCGCGCTTGGCCAAATCGCCAGATGCCGCAGGACGTACGACGATGGCTTTTAACTGCATACCTTTAGCACTTGACGCTTGTGATAATAGCAGGCGAGTTAAAATACGACCAATACGACCAAAACCGTATAGCACGACATCAGTCGCCGGATTAACCGTAGTGTCATCAACATTAACTGCTTGAAGTGCTGCTTGTAAATCACTGTCATTAGCGATTAATTGACCAACATCAACCTGTGCAGACTGAAGCTTATCATTAGCCGCTAGCGCTTTAACCATGGCTAAAGTGTCAGCGATATCAATAGATTTAGCGTCTTGGTTACGCAAGGCTACTTTTTGATGCAATGCCAATATTTGACCAACTGACGTCGTATTTAACGTGTCACCGAACAAGGTTACTTGTACGTCTTGCTCATTATAGAGCTTATTCAATAGCCCCATCAGCTCAATCGCTTGTTGCTCTTGATTGTTGTAGTTGCTTAAGTGGTCTTGATGTAATTGGCGTAAGGTATCAGCGTTGCTCACGAGAAACATCCTTATGGTCAGTAATGTGTGATCAGTAAATGATAGAGAATACAGATTAGATAGATTATGTGTGGTCTACGCAATCACTCTAGTATGGCAACCGCACGATATCGGTGTCAGTTATTGAGGTAGAGTATTGAGATCGCCTAGATTTTAGCCTAAAACGGCCTATTTTGCCAGTGATAACCGATCTGCTAGCGCTTATAAAGCATTTTATTGAATTATGCAGGTTATTATGAAAATAAAGGCAGCCAATTATGCTGCCTTATTGTTTATTATTGCCAGTATCAAATAGTGGATGATAAAGTACCACTACTATTTAACTCAGTATCTAGGGCGTGCCTTCATTTCAAAAATGGTGATAAAAACAAGATAAATTGCCGTCAAACAAGAAAAATAGCGCAGATAATATCGGGATATTAACCAACTATTTGACGATGTTTGGCAAGATTTGACCATTTTTAGCCCATTGAGATGACTATCGAGTGAATTGAAGACACGTTCTAGTCAGTGATGCTCGTTATGGAACGAGACTAACCGTTTGATTGGTCTGCGGGGTTAACTTAAATTCTTTTAAGTCATAGCCTTGCTGTTGAGCGATTTGACGATATTTGGCATAAGTTTCTTGAGTGACGTTTGGCGAACGTGCCAATAACCATAAATATTTTTTATCAGGTGTTCCTACTAAAGCAGTCTTGTAATCAGCATCACGTGCTAGTACCCAATAGTCTGCACGACCAACTGGCAACCAACGAATCCACGATGGTAAAAATGTGACCTTTAACTTACTGCCTGACTCATCAACAGGCTTAGCGATACCCTCAGAAGTAATATCAGAACCGTCTTTCTGTACGCATTTATTAGTGACTATGATACCTGAGCCGTCGGTTTTTTCAGTATAATTGGCGGTGACATCACTGGCACAATTGCGCTGAAAATACATGGGCAAACGACCTATCTCATACCATGTTCCTGCATACTTTTTTAGATCAACGCTATCCACTGTGGTCGGTGTGCTTGCAGACTTATGAATGATGGCGCTTGGCTTGATTGACAGTGTCTCTGTAGTGGTTTTATCGGTAGTGGCGTTAGCAGTCATGTCAGCGGTAGCATTGACTGGTGGCGTCGCCGCATACGCTGAGAATGCAGCTAATGGTATGATAATAGCTAGAGCTATACCCGTATGCTTGATAAGTCCATTCATAAATATACGCTCCGGTATTTCTTTGTATGATGAGTAAGTAGAGGTTGATGATGAATCAGCATTTTGCGTTGAATGGTGGTTCTGTCCAGATTCTTTTTCGCTCAACTCTTGTGACCATTTATAATCGTTAGTGCAGTGACCACTATCCTTGGTACAGTAATCACTAACGAAATTACTGCTTTCGCTATGTTTTGAATCGCCGTCTTTGTTATTATTGCTGTTAGTCATAGTAGACTCTTTTGCCCGTAGTGGGCTCTTATCGGCGCTTTTATATCCAAAATAGTGATTTTTCGAAGACGTTTTTTTTGCCAAATGGGTAGAATATTGGTCATTTAGATTATCATGGTTGTAGCTAGCATCGTTGCTGGCGTGACCTGTCTGCCGTGTACTACCCTCATTCAGATGATAGTGGCACGACTGTGTAGTCTGCTTAGATTGAGAACCAGCTTCCTTTGTATCAGACCATGCTGATTGAGGTAACTTATTGGTTTTCATAGAGGTACCATTATTGATAGTGACTGTTAACTATTCTTCTTATATGCCCTATATATACTCTCATCTTCTGTGCGTCTTCAACTTTTAAAAATATATTGAATGTAAAAGCTGGCGCTGCAAAAACCAAATATTATGAGAGCAGTTAAGAGATATGTTGATAAGCAATTCGCTTATAAGAATATAGAGTAAGTACTCTTTGTTTAGGTGATATATATTAATGGCAGCTCAACTATTAAAACAGTGTCGCAATGTAGGAAAAAGCAACGGTTTGTAAGTAACTATGCGTTTATGCAGTAGAATAAATACCGAATAAACACATAGTTACTGATTGGATAAATATATTAAAAATCAATTATTTGCCCTGATAGATGCCAATTAATGGCAATTCTGGTTCAGAACTGGTCAGCATTGGTGCCAACACTCCCTCTATTAGTTCTTTACTATTCAAAGAACTGTCGAATACCAGCAACACTGATACCACCGTGCTCTAATACTTGATGAATCATCACAGGTGATAAACCACCCAAACCGATAATCGGCATGTCAGCCAATTGCGCCAATGCTGACCATGATTCCCAACCAAGTGGCACAGTATCAGGATGTGTATGGGTGACTAGTACAGGAGACAAAAAGGCGCCAATGACGGGCGGTAATTGCTGTTGTAACCGAGCATGAGCCAGTTTATTGGCAGCATCAATACTGGCGGCATCATGACAACTGACTATTAACGGATAATTTTTAGACAGCACTCTATCTTGTGTATCCTCCGACCATTGCAACAATGCGGTATGAGACAGCTGATTGGCAACGATTGAATTGGCAGTGGTTGTATCTTTCATTGCTAGCGGCGCTTCAGTGGTTAGGGTCTGTCCATTGACATCACAAGGAACAATCGCCTTAATATCTGGACGCATATGCATCAACTGCGCTGCTATACTTTCTGAGCCAGCTGCCTTTATTCGAATATATACCCAAGCATTGGCTGTTAGCTTGTTTTGATGAAAAGTCAGCCATGCGGCCACTGGATCAGGTGAGGCATCAAAATGCGTCAATGGATAGGTAATTGCTATCGTTGTTGGCACACTCAACCATTCGAGAATCGTCTGGTTAGCAGCGGGTAAATGATATTTTCCTGCTAATAAATCTGCCTTATCTACCCACGTTAGCGCCTGACCTTCTAGCCCATATTGGCGATGCTTATGCTGCTCATACTGCTGCGCGGTCAGCTCAACCTTATAAATCTGTAAACTGACCTGCTTATCACCATAATCATGATGCAGACGTCCAAGCTTGACCATCGTATTGTCACAAATTTCAATGCCTGTCTCTTCAGCGACTTCCCGAATCAATGCCTGCTCGGCATTTTCATTGGTTTCTATTTTGCCACCTACAAATTCATAGCGGTTGCCTTGATGCTGGGCGGCGTTTCTAAATCCAAGTAAATATTGGGCTTTATGATGAATGACCGCAACTGCCACGTTTACGATAAGTACTTTTTCACTGTTATATGAGCTATCAATGTGGTTATCTGCTTCATTTGGCATCGGCGTCTCCTTTATTACTGTTTTTTTAAAGTGCGATTTGATTGGTTTATACTTTCAAAAAACCAAGTCGATCTAAAATCAACCTATTGATTCATAATAACAATCAGCTAATTTTTATTTAGTTAAATTTCATTTACAACAATTACTTTAGATAAGTTTACACAATGACTGCATTTTATTTTATCAATTACCTTGCAAAATCCTTCAATGTAAATGATAATTATTATCGTTAAAGATAGTTACTGTATCGCCATTACTATTCAGCCATTTTTTATCAAAAGGAATTTACTATGAGCATGGTTATCTCTCGTTACTTGAATTGCCGTGAAAACCGTTTACCAACTTTGCAATCACAACACTTATTTGCACTCACTAAAGAAGTGCGTATCGAGCATGAGGGTGAAGAGTATCGATTACGTTTAACACGTAATAATCGCTTAATCCTGACTAAATAGATTAATATCATTCATCATCAATATTAGGGCGTGTCCTCATTTTAAAAATGGTGATAAAAATGAGATAAATTGCAATCAAACAAGGAAAATAGCGCCGATAATATCGAGATATTAGTCAGCTATTTGACGCCGTTTGGCAAGATTTAGCCATTTCTAACCCATTTAGACAACTATCGATTGAATTGAGGACACGTCCTAACCTACCTATAAAAAAACGCCTTTTAATGAAGGCGTTTTTTATTGGATAAAACGATGCGATTTAGAACTGCCAGCTGTAAACCACATCCACCGCGTTTTCTGCCGCTGAGGTTGCCTCTACATAAATACGTCGAGTTAACTGATAACGAATGGATAAGCTATTTTGAGCATTAAACACCCCTACTCCGTAGCGTATATACAAGTCAGGCGTTACGTAACCGGTGACATTGACGTTGGTATCTTCACTACTGCCTGAGGCATCAACGGTCAAACTCTGAAAACCAAAAATCTGACCGATTTGATTGGTTAGATTGCGCGTGCCACTCAGTCCAAAGCTTAAGCCCGCGGCGGCTAGGTTATTCGTCACTTGCGATTTAAAGCCTTGCTCACTGATTTGGGTGGCGCCCTTGTTATTAATTCGACCTGTCACCAAAGCATTCATCGCCTGCTGCTGGGTCAAACCTGCATTATTAAAGACAATAATATTAGGACTTTCTGTATTGCCTTTGACACGCACACCTACCGTTTTGCCACTGATCGTTTTAACCGCCTCAATACTGAGGTTAGGTTTCATCACATCACCGTTGAAGCGCACTTGTCCGTAGTTAAGCTCTAGGTTCTGACCAAAAGCGTTGATATTGGTACGACGTGATACTTGCACCACCCCTTTTGCACGCATGACACCCGTGCCATTTTGAGTGATATTAATCGCACCAGCTAAAGGAATAACGGCACCAAAACCACGGAAGTTGATATCATCACCCAAGTCGACACCGATATCTGCATTGATTGACCAAGGTTTCGATATTGCCAACACCTCGTCAATATTGCCAATGAGACGACGATCAAGAACCACTGCATCCTCGGTTTGAGTAATGATATCTTCGCTGGCTTCTGGCGGACGAATGGTCGCTGACGGTACGCTGACCGCCCCTTTAATATCGACATAACGATCGCCTGGACGCACGATGATATCAATATCAGGATTGATTTCTGCCACTAACAATGGTGGCTGAGTAATCACCAAACGCTCGCCGCTGACGCTAAGCTTGGCTTGGAGTTTTTGTTGCCAATTAACGGTACCACTCAAAACCCCTTTACCCGTACCACTGCTAAAGGTTCCATCAATAGTCGCTTGCGTACCACGAATTTTGGCGTCAGTATTTACATTGGTTAAATTAATGGGCAAATCAAGCATCGCAATACGGCCATTAGCAAGTTTCACATCGCCATAGAATTGCGGCTTATCTAATGTACCGCCCAATCCTCCTGCCATCGTGACATTGCCCTCTAGCACTCGCATACCTGGGAAGAAAGGCTTGAATATCGCAAGGTTAAGCTCATTCAATACCAAAGCACCCGAAATTGGCTTAGGTGTCTTATAAGGATCAACGACCACTTCAGCATAACCACGCGCACCGCCGCCAGTATTGATATCGGTACGTAGTTTGATGCCTTCAGGGACGGACAGTGCAATCAATGAGACCCGCTTATAAGGCAGAGTGACGGGTAAACTATCACCATCTTGAATCAAGCCGATTTTACCGTTGTCTGAATACAGTGTGGTATTAATCGTCGGTGGACGACCACGTTGCCAGCCAACAATCGCCTTACCATTAATTTTGCCATGCCAGTCGATATCTTTGGGTAAAAAGACCGATAGTAATGACGTATCTAGATTTTGTAAGGCAATATTCACCTCACCTTTATCCGGTGATGCGATTAAATTCTCACGTAAGCACACCTTGCCCGTTTGATCGGTAGCTTGCCAGCAGTGCGCTGCCAACTGTACTTTTAAATCGTTATTATTGCCATTTTGATTGTTGGGTAAATTAACAATTAACTGCGCTGGCTGTAACTGATTTAAGGTCGCATATTTGGATTGAACACGGCCCTTACCGATGACGCCAGACCAGCTCAGTTTATCCCGATTGAAGCCGCCTTTAAGCCTTGCGCCAATCGTAAGCTGCTCATTGGCAACGTCAAGGTTGACCACATGCGCCTGCTCAGTACCATTAAAAGTCGCTTTAACGCTTTTAAAACTCTGTCCAGCTGCATCTAAGCCTTCAGCGGTGATAATAAGCTGACTTGGGCTGTTTGCCAAATTAACCAGCTTACCGCGCACGCGACCTTGGCGCAAAATAAAGCCCGGCAGTGCAATTCGCTCACCGACTAAATCGATATAAATGGTTGGCAGCGCTTGTCCTACTGGCTGTGATAAGGTCGCACCGCCAGTGACTTTGCCAGCCAATTTATCTGACAACTGATCCAGACTGGTGATGTTAATTTTGGTTTGTAATTGCTTAGCATTGCCATTAGCAGTGACATAATTATCACCCCAACGTAGCACTAAATTATCCGCGTTTAAGCTGTCTATCAAGGCATTTACTTGCTTATATTGCGCCTGTGCATCTTGCGTTTGTAGGCGCTTGAAATAGCTTGCCAAATCTTTTGGCAGACGCATCTTCGCTGCTAAGCTACCCTTAGCACTAAGCGGTTGACCTTTTAACATACCTCTTAAATCAATTTTTTTGATATTAATGATTTGCTGCGAGTCACTCCAGCGCCCATCCGTATCGATAGTACCGGTGATAAGGCTTGGGGTATCTTTGAGGAAATAACCAATATTAAAACGATCCATCACTGCGTCAATATCCCACGCAATGCCTTGACGTACATCAACCGTCCCTTTGGCATCAATACTGCCTGCCGCGCCCACATGACGGAAACGCTTGATACGAATCAGCTGGTCATCGCCACTGGCATCAATGGTTAGCTTGCCCGCTGGCAGTTGCTCTGCATCTAGCACTCCGTCGAAATTCACCGCAAAACGTTGCAGTTTGCCTGCGGTATTTTTACTATTCTTAGGCGCAGTTTGCCACTCGCCACTGGTTTTTAGATCACCAGTGATAATCGCTGGATTATTGGGTAAAAAATAACCCAAATTGAACTTGTCGAAGCGACCATCTATCGTCCAGCCGATATTTTTACGCAAATCGATGACGCCCTTGGCATTCACTGCGCCCGCTTCACCATTGTAATTGAGCTTACGAATACTAATAAACTTTGGCGTGCCAGCCGCATCAATAGATAGGCGTCCTTTTGGTACATCTGCAGTATCGACTTGCCCATTGAAGCGCGCATCGAACATAGACAGCTCGCCACCAACGATATCGATTTTGGCATCACCCGCACCCGTTATGCCAATAGCACGGCCATCTTGAGTCGCATCAAGTTGCGCCTGCAAGTCGGTCTTGTTTAAGGTGATAATATGACGCTGACCACTAACGCCACCTTTAGTAATAGCCAATAAACGACCACGCGCGCTGACACTACCGGTTAGGCGCTCAAGCGGCAAATCACTGCGATACTGTTTGGGTAATAATCCATTGGTACGCGCATCTATCTGCCATGTGAGCGGACGCTTTTTATTTGCCAATTGAATCTGCCCAGTACCTGATAATTCGCCCACAACCCCTTTATAATTCAGGCGATTGATGTCGATGACATCCCCAGCTTTGCGCACGCGCACATCATAGTTGCCTTTAGGAGCGGCATTCAATTCATTAATGACCGCATTGGCATCTACTGATAACCGTGAGCCACGAATGATGACATCCGCCTGTCCACGCGGACTATCAATATTACCGATATTAGGCACATCGCGGCGGATTAGGTTTTGCCATTTGGCATCGATATACCAAGGCGCTACCTGTGTCGATTTCGCTGACGTTTTGCCTTGGACGATATTAGCATTCACATGCTCGCCATCACGTTGACGCAAATCTGCATCAAGCTCTATGTTACCAGCACTGTTTTGCTGCTGATAATGTAATGACAGTCGACCATTCAGCTTTTGCGGTGCATATGCTTTGAAATCAGCATAGTCATCAGGAATAACACGGCGAATATCAAAATTGCTCCCTGTCGCTCGCACTTTTGCATCAAAGCTGTCTTGCCAATCTAAAATACCTTGCAGAATTAAATTTCCAGCTGGCACCTGAGCATCTAATCGATCAATACGTAACTGACTGTTTGCAATGACGGCGCGACCTTGATAGTGACCAGACGGAATGTCTTTAGCCGTCAGCTCAGTATTGATACGCAGACGTATTTCAGAGATAACCCCTGTCGCGGTAGCAGTACCACTTTTTAAACGAATTTTTTGGCTTTCAGCATAAGGGATCAAAATATCATCCCATTGCAATTTTGCCTGGAACGGCGAATCCTGATCTAATCCTTGTACAACAAAATCACCGCTCACATCGCTGTCATTGTAGCGACTACGAACCTTACCAACCGTACGTTTTAGCGTCCCTGTTGCCGTGATATTCAATGGGTCAACATAGGCTTTTTCTAGCGCACTGACTTCTGCGATCGCGCTTAAATCTAGCGGATAGTCGCCTTGTAAATCAATTTCACCTTGTAAGGCACTGATTTTGACGATATCAGCATATTGTAAATCGCCGCGACCAACCGTTACCATGCTACCGACCCATGTCAAATCACGGGCAACAATATCCTGCACAACGATAGGCTCTTTGGTCACTTGTTTATAAGTAATATTTTTTATTTTAGCGTGATCAAAGCGTAAGTTCACTGGTAGCTGTAATGTTTTATAATCGAACGGCTCACCCGTTGGTGGCTTGTTATTGATAATCTCAATGGTTTGTATGTCTGCATCACGCAGATGCACTTCTTTGGCAAATATGGCACGCCAGCCTATCTTGACGTAAGCTTTATCAACCAATACTTCAAGGTCTTCAGTCGCCTTGATATCAATATCAGTGACCCAGATACCATCACGTAAATTACCGCGACCATATTTAAAATCAATGCCCGTCTCAGCACTGACTTTCTCTAATATAAACTTCGTACCCGACTCTGTGCCCATTGCGTAAAAAAACACAGCAAACATGATGGCCAGCACAATTAAAATAAGCACCAGTAATTTGAGTAAAAATGACAGCGGATACCAACGTCTGACGGCACGAGCGTCGCGCTGTGCTGGATCTTCATCTGGGGCGTTATTAGGCGGGGTATTTTTTGTCAGCATGACACTCAACTACGTTAAAGAATGGTCACCGGCAATCGGCACGATAAATAAGAAATACAACGGATATTGCTAATAGCGCGTATTGAACCTGTCTCAATTTCACTAACAGAGACGACTTAATAATGCTCAATACGCGCTAAATGATGTCACTACTGGATTACATGGCTATAAAGGCGAGCCAATAAAGAAATGCAGTCTAACGGGTATGCTTTCTTCTGTCACCCCAGCAGCCACATCAACTCGTACCACACCGACTGGCGATGCCCAGCGGATACCAACACCGACGCCGACCTTTGTCTCAGTCTCGAAGTTTTTGTCGTAAGCATTACCTACATCAGTGAAGAATGCCCCGCGGAATCCTGGTTTAAATTCATAATTATACTCTGCACTACCAACTGCGAGCACTTGCCCACCAGTCAAATAGCCCTTGTCGAGCGGTGACAAGCTCTCATAGTCATAGCCACGAATACTTTGGTCACCACCCGCAAAGAAGCGTAATTTATAAGGCACATCATAAAAATCATCTGCCCATATGTAGCCTGTATTCAAACTGCCCAGCACTTGATGCTTTTGCTCATCGCCAAAACTATAAATGCCGCTGACACCCGCGCGAATGATTGCCATATTAGTATCGCTAAGGGCTTTATCAGCTCCTGCTTCAAGCGAGTAATACTGACGCATACCGCGAGTCGGATTGGTCACACTGTCTACATCGGTTTTGTTCATACCATAACCAAATAGCAGCGCTTGCTGCTTAGGCTTAGAGGAAGTAAAGCGAATAGGTAGATCGTCCAACTCTGTTTCATCGACCCCAGTCTCTAGCTCATCTAAACGGTAATTCACAGAGTAGCTGCGATTCCAGCCACTGTCACGGCGAATATTACGCGCCAATGCCGCTTTTAGCGTCGTAGTAGAAAGGTCGAAGTTGCCTTCACCTTGGTCGATGACCTCTTCTTCATAGGTAAGACGCGCATCTAATTTATCGTTAAGTGGGTGCTTCCAAGGTCGACTGGCATAAACAGCGACGTTTTTAGTAATTCTGGAAACTTCGGTCTCTGCACCAGCTTGATAGCCTTTACGATTGAGCAAATTATAGTCTATTTTTGCCGTCGCTCGCACGCCCGTATCTGTGCCGTAACCAAGACCTACTTGGGCATCGCGCGGCTTACTTGAAGAGACAAAAACATACAACGGTACTTTTTTACTTTCTGCCACTTGTCGCGGCGTTTTTCGACCAGCCAGCGTTGGTGGTACAAAGTTTTCATCAGTGATTAAGCTTTCTTCATCAGGGAATATTTTTTGCGCAATATTACTGATGCCGTCGCTTATTTTACCCAAAAGATTGTCCGCCTCTTGGTCTTTTTCATCCAATACACGGTCATTTGGTAAGCGGCTCAAACGCTCTGCTTTTTGTTTGATAGCTTGTAGTTTATCAAGTGTTGCTGCATCAGCTTCAAAATCGATCGCCGCGATGTCGGCGGGATTGACTGTTTCACCGCTATTGGCAGTCGTATTACCCTCACTCTCTGTGTTATTTTCATCACCATCATCAGCGTTATTGTCTTGATTAACACGGCTACTATTAGAAGCAGCTGAACTTTCAGCACCATTATTGCCCGCAATGTCTGAGGCGCCATCACTATTAATATCGTCGTCGAGTGTGCCGCTATCATTGGTAGGTGTGTTATCAAAAGCCAAAGTACTGGCTTCACTGCGTTCATCTGGCGGCAATATCGACTCAACGTTGACTGTATTAAAATAACGAGTCGCTGATAAGTCATTGCTAAACTCGGTCACCGCTGGACGATAAAAAGGATCGCCGGGCTTAAAGTCGAACAACTGTTGTAATAGTGACAACTCAACAGGTAGCTTGTCAGGATCTTGGGTTAAGGTATTGGTTTCTTCATCGTATGTAAAAAACACAACGTCATCAAACTCATAACGATCCCCAGTGTTGTAGACCAGCGACACATCTGCAGTATTATCTGGCAAGATAATATCGACGGATTTGTTGAGCCAATATTGATCAAAATAGCCATAAGTATTACTCAGCGACTCAAGGGCCGCCTTGCTATCTTTATAAACACGGTGATTGAAGATATCGCCTACTTGTGGCGGCAAGTCTTTTTCAAGTGCTATATATTCTGGTTGTTCACTGCCTTCACCACGAATCTCAACAATACGGCTATCCACACGTACCGGCTCGCCCAGCTCTTCGATAATGACATCGATCGTGTCAGCATTGCGCTGACGTAGGCGTAACGTAATATCATAGTAACCCACTGCTTGAGCTGCCTCTAATGCTGTTTGGCGCAGGCGTGGCAATGCGGCCGTAAAGTCGGTAACTGACTGAACCGTCGTATCATCAAGGGCAGCCTTGATGTTTTTCATGGGCTGAACGTCATTGTCCGCTTTGGTGAGCTTTGGCTTACCATCGACAGCACCTTCAGCGGTCGCCTGACGTAGATAAATTGTAGTATCTACATGTGGTAATGCCATCACACCTGCATTGAATAAACGGTTATAAAGGCGTTTCACGATATTGCCTTTATTACGCGCCATTGGCTTGGGCTTACTGGCTTGTTCGATACTCTGGTTTATTCCCTGAGAGTCCGCTTGATAGTCTGGCAAGTAGTCATCAGGATTGATGATATCTGACGTTGTGCCATCTTCATTGGTCTCATCACTGGCATTGGCGACAATCTCATTATCGAAAGTACCGGTTCCATCCACGCGCCCACTACTGACAGAGTCGCTAACATCGATCGGACGCGAAATAATTTCAGCCGTCTGTGCACTTTCAGCGGCGCTCTCATTCCTACCTAATGTCTCAAGATTGTTAGGAGTTGGCAGATTGGTCGCATCCAAATCCACATCTAAACCAATAGGCGGGGTTGCATCATCTAATGTCGCTATTGGCGCGTCAAAATCGCGATCGTTATTGCTGATATTATTGTTATTGTTGTTAACGTTGGTACTATTAATGTCAGTACTGCTATTAACGTCCGTACTATTATTGATGTTGTCAATATCTTGGGCATTCTGCATGTCCATCGCAGCGAGCTCACGATCAATCTCCTCGGGCGTCATCATCTGATAACCCTGCTGCTGTATGGCTGCGGCTTGTTGCAACAAGTCATCATTGGCGCTATTGGAAAGATCGAGCTGAGCATCATTTGCGCCAGCCATATTATCCATGGCATTTGCCTGAGAATTGGCCATACCCTGAGACTGAGCAGCTGGTTTTTTAGCGCTTTTATCTTGAGCATCAGACTTTTTAATGCCTAGGCTTTGTTCGCTGTACTCATCCAATACTGACTGATCGATAATGCCTTGCTCTACTGCCTTTTTTAGGCGCAATGCATCCAAAGCGATATCGAGCTGAGTATCATCATCTGACAGTGTGGTCGATTGAGTGCTGGTTGATTGAGTACTGGTTGGTTGATTGTTTGATTGATCGACAGCTATTTGATTGCTCGTAGATTGTTTAGGAGAACTGATATTATTTGTGGTATCAGCCAATGCAGCAGGTGCCATACCGAAACCCACTAGGCTGGTCGCTAGCGCAGTGAAAAGTGCTGAACGCGTAAAATGAATGCGCGGCGCATTGCCATGAGTTGTCATAGCTGCTGTACGACGTGTTTTTTGAAAACGGTCACTCTGAAAATCTTGAATTTCAATATCCTCTTTAACATTATCCGTATCACACTGCATCATCGATACATTGCGCGCGAGCGTTGAAGGCTGGTGTTTCATGTGTATTTCCTATCACCTCACGCGGCACAATATTATGAACGATAACAATCGCCTAGTCTTACCGGTGAATAAACTTATAGCAGTTGGCTGAATTATGGTTTACTGTCTTGCTTTGGATAATGACCGTTTATAATGCAAACCTTGGTGTCAGATTAGCACCCTGTTTTTATCAAAAAATAGACATGCGTGAGTGGTAGCAAGCCTTTGAGATCACTCACGCCTCGCGACGTAACCATGCAAAATTTACAAATCATAACTTAGATAATTATGAAATCATAGCGTCGAGCGCATGTATTTTTACCAAAGCCTTGCTATTATACGGCTTAATATTGATAAAACCTATGCTATATTTCGATAAGTTTTTGATACTGTTAATAATTATATCGATAATTACTTTCACTTTAAAAGCGGTATTCAGCGCTTTTCTTTGATCTAGCAACCGCGACCCGTCTGTAGGAATTTTCATGGCCAATCAGTTTCAATTATTTAAGCACCGCCGTTTTAGCGCCATGTTTTTTACCCAGTTTTTGGGCGCGTTTAATGACAATATTTTTAAGCAAGCGCTCATACTGGTTTTGACTTACACCGCTGCGAGTCAGTTGGGCATGGAAGTCAGTATTTTGAATAACTTGGCCGCGATGTTGTTTATTTTGCCCTACTTTTTGTTTTCTGCACTGGCAGGACAAATCGCGGATAAATTCGAAAAATCAAAACTCACACGATTGATTAAATTGCTTGAATTCGTGATTATGGTGATTGCGGCAGTAGGGTTCGTGTTTGAATGGTATGCATTGTTATTTGTTGCGTTGTTTCTCATGGGCACCCAATCTACTTTTTTCGGGCCTATTAAATACGCCTACTTACCACAAGCGATGAAAGAAGATGAATTGGTTGGTGCTAATGGTTTGTTTCAAATGGGGACGTCGTTAGCGATCTTGCTCGGTATGATTATCGCGGGTGTTTTAACTCAGATAGCGCAGCCGCTCTATTGGATAAGTGTGACCGTATTGGTCATCGCCGTATTGGGTTATTTTGTCGCACGATTGATACCCCACATGCCAGCGATGCAGCCAAACCTAAAAATCAACTGGAACATTGTGACCACTAGTGTGGCGACGGTGCGCTACTTATATTCATTGCCTTTTTTGTTCTTTGTCATCCTTGGTAATAGCTGGTTTTGGTTTTATGGCGCGACGTTTTTGACCCAAACGCCAGAATTCAGCAAGGTCATCTTACATGGTGATGAATCAGTGGTTATTTTCCTATTAACCTTGTTTTCTGTTGGTGTGTCGATTGGCTCATTATTATGCAAATCACTAACCAAAAACCAAGTCAGCTTACGTCTTTTGCCCTTTGGTATCGCCGGCTTAAGTATTTTTGCGATTGACTTATACTTTTCGCTGTCAGGATTGAATATTAACGTTACTAGTGAGGCGTTACTTGGTATTAGCGATTTATTTGGGATGAGTGGCAGCTGGCGCGTGTTTGCTGATTTATTCTTTTTGGGCTTTAGCGGCGGTTTATACATCGTACCATTATATGCCTCTATGCAGGCCTATGCACCCAAGAGCCACCGCGCGCGCGTCGTTGGTGCCAACAATATCTTTAACGCGATATTTATGGTCACCTCAGCGATTTTCTCTATCGTGATCTTGAACGCTTTGGGATTCAATTTACCTCAGCTATTTTTGGTGACAGGACTCATAAACATTGCCTTCGGTGCCTTTTTATACAGTAAACTCAATAAACATATTAAAAATGCAGTCATCCAAACGCATGATGAAGTGGCTCCATAAGTAAGATTGACATGCTGCTATAGCAATCGGTGTGTTATCAAACTGATAATATTGATGCTGATCATTTGGATTGTTTGCTATAGTAATGTCTATGCGTTAATCACTATCATTATTTTAGAAAAACAGATAATGTTTTAGAAGAACAGATAAGTTTAATTTTTTGATCGTATTTAAGCCATCAGGAGTGAATCATGGCCCTGCACCCCTTATCCAAAGTCGACCAATTATTACTTGGGGTCGATAAGGCATTACGAGCTGTCGTACCACATTCAAACCCTAGCACTCGTCCACTACCAGTTAGCAGTGACGAGATTCCTGAGCTCACTATCACCGAGGCGCGACATGTCGCAGGGTTGATGCGTATCAATCATACTGGTGAAGTATGTGCGCAAGGTCTGTATCATGGTCAAGCATTTGCCGCCAAAGACAGTGGCGTCAAGCAAGCCATGCAGCAATCAGCCGAAGAAGAGGTCGATCATTTGGTCTGGTGCGAGACGCGATTAGACGAGCTTGGCAGTCATGCCAGTATCTTTACGCCATTATGGTATGGCATGTCTTTCGGTCTTGGCGCAGTCGCAGGTGCCATCTCTAATGAATTTAGCTTGGGATTCGTCGCAGAGACAGAAGCTCAAGTCAGCGAACATTTACAAGAGCATATCACCCAATTACCAGAGCACGATAAACGCTCAAAAGAGATACTGGCACAAATGGATATTGAAGAGTTGCATCATCGTGAGCTGGCATTAGCAAGTGGCGGCGCAGCGTTATCACCGCCTGTACGTCATACTATGCGCTGGATGGCCAATCGCATGAAAGCCACGGCATATCACTTGTAATTGCCATCTGTGATAGCAGGTTTTGAGCGATAGGTTGTGATGGTAAGTTCGTTGTGAGGGTAATTACAGTGCGCTTTATTATTGATATTGCTCTCATTTACCCTGCTGTCGCTGGCATGACGTACACGCTATCGCGTTACTATTAACAATCCTACTACTGATAGCGCTCAGTTGAATTTGTTAGGGTATTAAAAATTTGTATGATTTTGCCGCAAAGACATGAGCTAATAACCATTCAATTGCTAAATAACAACTAAATAAATTAAGGTAACGATTTTTATGAAAGCCATCAACCAATCGACTCTCTCTGCCCGTTCGTCTAGCAAGTCGCCTAAACTGGCAACTCTGACAGCACTGGCAACAGCTTGTGCCATGCTATTATCAGCGCCTGTCAATGCGGCAGAAACCAATGCGACAACAGATGCTGCAAAGACCGATACTACTGCCACATCGGTGCCTAGCGCTATGGATTCTAGCAAACGTGTGATTCGCCTTGCTCGACCGACTGCGGCTAGTACAGCACAAGAGGGTACTCCATCAACTTCACCGACTGCGGCAGTGACAGCCAATACTCAACCAACTGACCTTCAAAGCAGTAGCGTTCCACAAAGCGCTCCTTTGCCAAATAATGCTCAGCCGTATCGTGCGCCAATGAGTACATTGCAACCACAAGATGTTGTACCAGCACCAAAAATACCTGAGTTCACTACTGGCACCACTCGAGTTTATGAGCCTGGTCCATTGACCGCTACTGGTGTCGACCTGCGTAGTGGTCAGCTTGCCAATATACCAACGCCGCAAGTGCAATTGTCAGACGTAAGCTTTGTACCGACTGTGTTGATTCCTCAGCAAAACGGTAATAACAACGATCAGCTAGACGTGAGCTTGCTTGATGACTTCATCGAAGACGTCTCACCTAATGCCCGTCATTACCCACCAAACTTCCCCAACCGCTCACAGCGCCATTATACGCGTGAAAAAATCAAAGTATTGGCTGAATGGATACAGCCTTATGCTGAATCACCAAATGCCTCTTATGATGTACTGATTCGTGCTGCTAAACTTAATGGCATGGGACGTAACTTAGATTTGGGATCAGACTATACGATACGCGGTGGAAAATATGTTGACCGTGCCATTAAACTTAAACCTGATAGCGGCGAAGCCAACTTCTTATATGGTATGATGTTGTCAGAAGGCGGCGGCTTCAAAGAAGGTCAAAAATACCTAGACCGCGCAGTGTCTCTTGGCTATACCGAAGCAGAGCAAAGCTTGGCACAGTCAGACTTGTTAAGTGATCGCCGCGATAACGCACTAGAACGCTTACGTCGTCTTGAACAGAAAAACCCTAACAATGACATCATTCGTCAGCAAATCAAACTTATTGAAGAGGGTAAATTCTACATTTGGGATATACCTGCGCCTGACATCAATGTTAAGCCTAGTGCTTAACATTGATTGGGTATTTGAATGTCATTAAGTAAGTTCACCAAATACTATGATTGCTCCATAAGCTAGATTGACTCGACTAAGCCCCTAACTTTATATCGAAATTACTTCAATATAGAGTCAGGGGCTTTTTTATGTCTAGCAAAACTCCATTGAACCCAACTTGCTGTCTACCTTATTTAAATGCGTGTTCGATTCGATTATCGAAGTTCAAACCGTATTTTTGAAATTTAAATAAAATAGTTTAATGCGAAAAGTTACGCTACACTTCTTCTTATAAATTACTGACTCAATCATGCTTTTACGACTAACTGGACTCACCTATGACTTTCGCTAGCCCTATCAAAAATATGGTGACGCATGCTAAGAAAACCCCATTTTCGATCACATCAGTCGCCTTAATAACTGCGGTAGCATTACTACCTGCGTGCAGTACGGTATCAGTGAATAAGCAAGCGTCAGCGAAAACGATTACTGCGCAGCGCGGTAATATCGTCACCACCAAGAAACTAAGCAGTGACACGGCATCAGCGCTCTTATCGGCAGGGCTCAATGAGCAAGCCTGTATGCAGCAGTTTGATTTATGCCTCACTCAGCTTACTGACAGTATTTTGAATGAACACTACCGTCCTGCTTTGGCAGTTTTTGCAGAGTTACACTACGCAAAAGCGCGACAGCTTTCTGCCTCTCAAGACTGCCGCAATGCGCTGGCTCGCCCGCCACTTGATCCTTATTATGCCAACGCACCTTTAGAAGATACAGAAGCTAAAGTCCAGCAAGAAAACACCAATCGCTGTCTAACAGGTTATCAAGAGCGATTATTCGATGCTATCAAATCCAGTTATACCTATTTATTTTATGACAGTTTGACGCATGATTTTGAGGGCGCAGATCAAGATAAAAGCCCCTCTCAGGCACAGAACCGTATTCCGAATGACACCGACATTCAGACCCAAGACATCTATAATGCCGCCAGTAATGATGTGATAACCCAGCTTTATAGATCAACCAACGGCTCAAATAAGTTGATGGGCGGCACCAAAGTAGATTATTTGCCCACATCCGCTAGCAATCTTAGTGACAGTAGCCAAGCCGCGATTGCCAATTATTCACCGCTGAAAGGCAAACCTACTGATCAAGTCAATGTCATGAAAATACAAATTGATGATTATGATCTTGGTGTTTATTTGCCTAATGAAAATAACTATTTGCAAAATGCACATAAGCAGACCTCTGCACTAGCAGACTTGGTTTCCACTTACGAATTACGCCTCTCTGGGCTTAACTCAATCAGCAAACGTCCAGGCTTAGGTATCAGCTTGGTGGCCTCACTGGATGACCGCTATACCACCACGATTCGCCAATTATTAGTGTCATCATTGTCAGGTCGATTGACCAATGAGAAAGATGGAGACACAGATGAGAGCAAGCCAAGTTCTCGTATCTACCCTACTGGACATTTGCTATTAACAGGATTGATTGAACCAAGCGGCGATAGCGTATTGGATGTACTAAGCAGTCGCAAGCTCGATATTCATTTGTACAACCCGTACCAAAGCGAAAGCGTTAATATCCTTAATAGTGACTATCCACTGGCGGCTAACTTTTCTGCAGGTTATGGCTTGTGGCTGTCAGAGAACCAGCTAGATGGCGTCGGTTATCTCAATTTAATCACTCGCCAGCCAGAGGCCAGACTGCCCAAATTATTCATGCTTGAGCCTTATGATCCCAATAAGCGCATCCTGATTATGCTGCATGGTTTGGCTTCTAGCCCTGCCACTTGGGTCAATTTAACCAACGATATTCTCAACGACGATAAGTTGCGTGATAACTATCAAGTGTGGCAGATATTCTATCCAACCAATTTGCCCATTTTAGAAAACCGTTATCAAATACAACAGTTAATCAACAGCACCTACGAGCAAACTGATCCTAAAGGACAAAATCGCGCCAGCAAAAACAGCGTGATTATCAGTCATAGTATGGGTGCCATTATCGCTCGCATGATGCTATCTGATGAAAACTTGGTCGATGACCTAGATAGACTAGACGATCAAAATGTGCTGTCTGACAGTGAAAAACGTAAGATTCGTGACGCACTTAAAGCATCATTTGGCGAAGATCAGCTAAAAGAACGCTTTGAGCTAAAAGCCTTACCACAAGTAGATACGGCTGTCTTTTTATCAGCGCCTTTTCGTGGAACTGACTATGCAGATCGCTGGTTCACTCGGGCACTGCGCCGTATTGTCTATTTGCCAGTTGGTTTGGTAAAAACTGTCACGGACAACTTAGCAACCATTGCCACGCAAGGTGATTTGGCACAAAATCCTTTGGGTGCGTTATATTTACAAAATGGCGCAAGTCAGCTGAGCGACAAATCCTCTTTTATACAGCTGACGAAAGACATCACCATCAATGATCGTGTGACCTATCACTCTATCATTGCCAATAATGATGCCGATATTACTAAAGGACTGGCGCAAATGCAGCCAGCTGGTGCAAAGGTTGATTTATCACAAGCAGTAGAAGAAGACAGCAAAGATGAGACAGTCGGTACAAGTAGCCCTTCTGATAGCTCAAAGCTCTCTGCCCAACCGCTGGTTGCAGCCGTCACCGTCAATGAAGATATTAGCCAAGCGCTAACTGAACGTCTATCAGATGGTATTGTTCCTTATACCAGCGCTCATCTTGATGGCGCGGCTTCTGAGACGATTATCAGCGGTGGTCATAGCATTCAAACTAACCCGCAAACTATTTTGACATTGCGCCAGATTTTACACAAACAATTACAGGAATGATGATTGCTTATGTCATATAGCACTGCACTGGTCTTTGCACTTTAAAATTAAGAGTAAAGCAGATGGCTTTGCAACTTTGTACTCTGTTGGATATTTGTGCCTATACTAGGACACAAATAAAACATTACTGTTATTAAGGTGAACTTGATAACATCTTGTTTTGCCAAGCGATTAGTCTGATATATCTGGGTTTATCTCAGCAGTTTTTAATGACTATCAGGTATGCGACCAATCTGTTGCGCAGCTTGCGTGTGTATCGAGGGAAGCGCATAATATATTGACAGCACCTGACAGTAATGTATTAATTTATAGGGATATAAATTACTTAATTCAGCTAAACAGTCGTTAGCTTAGCCGCACTCTATCCCTAAGATTGCTCGCTAATCAACACTGAGCCATTGCCCGTACTACTTTTTTACCTTAATCTATAGACGATTGCGGGCAGTTACTTGAGCGTTTTATGGAAGCCAGCGCTATTCAGCTAACAGATAAGGGTAACCGTTTATGTTCGCTACGTTTATGATTGACCAGCTCGATGCGCTGATGCTCGCGCGTATCCAATTCGCTTTTGTTATCTCGTTTCATATTGTTTTTCCCGCTTTTTCTATCGGACTTGCCAGCTGGTTGACGGTACTTGAATTCCGTTGGCTCAAAACAGGCGAGCCTATCTATGCTGAAGTCTACAAGCATTGGGTCAAAATATTTGCCGTGGTATTCGGTATGGGCGTGGTATCTGGTGTAGTAATGTCCTACCAGTTCGGTACTAACTGGGCGGTCTTTTCTGACAAAGCCGGTAACGTCTTGGGGCCACTACTCGCCTACGAAGTATTGACCGCGTTTTTCTTAGAAGCTTCCTTTTTAGGTATTATGCTATTTGGTTGGGGGCGCGTGAGCAAACGTATGCATTTCGCTTCCACTGCCATTGTCGCCATTGGTACACTGATTTCAGGCTTTTGGATTTTAGCCGCCAACAGCTTTATGCAGACGCCGCAAGGCTTTATGATGGGCGCAGATGGACTTTTATATCCTACCAACTGGCTTGAGATCATCTTTAGCCCTTCATTCCCTTACCGCTATGCTCATATGATGACAGCGGCATTCTTGACGACAGCCTTTGTCATTGGCGGGGTTGGTGCTTATTATATCCAGTCCAAAAAACACACCGAACACCGTCAACATGGTCGTGTCATGCTAGGTATGGCCATGATTATGGCGATATTCGTCGCACCCGCTCAAGTATTGATTGGCGATGAGCATGGTCTAAATACTTTAGAGCATCAGCCAGCCAAAGTCGCAGCGATGGAAGGAATTTGGGAGGATGAGCGCGGCGCAGCGTTACGCTTATTCGCTATTCCTGACCAAGAAAACCAAACCAATAAATATGAAATAAGCATTCCCTATGTTTCAGGTTTGATTCTTACCCATTCGTTAGATGGCGAAGTAAAAGGTCTAAAAAACTGGGCACCTGAAGACCAACCACCGGTGATGATTGTATTTTGGGCATTTCGCATCATGGTTGGTATTGGCATGTTAATGGTGCTGGTCGGCTTATTTAGTCTCTATAAATACTTTAAAAAGCAGCAATATAATCCCGAAAGTGTCTGGTTCCACCGTGCTTGGATGATGATGACCCCACTTGGCTTTATCGCATTATTGGCGGGCTGGTTTGTGACCGAGACAGGTCGTCAACCATGGACTGTATATGGTGTGATACGCACCGCAGAAAGCATGTCACCGCTCGCAGCACAGCAAGTGGCAACCACGTTGATTGGTTTTATTGTCCTCTATATATTTGTCTTCGGTGCAGGCAGTTTTTATATTCTACGCTTGATCGCTCAAGGGCCAAAACCGTACGAAGATCCTGCCGATGATAATTTCTATGAGCACTCAGTGACCGAAAGCCAAGGTCGTGCGCTCAGTGGCGATAGCAATCCTGCTAAGAGCACTGAAGAAGATATAGATACTCCTGCAAACGACGTCGATGATGGAGGGTTACGCTAATGTTTAACTACGGTGATGTATTAGACTTACCTTTAATTTGGGGCGGACTGATCGCTCTATCCGTCTTTATCTATGTATTGCTTGATGGCTTTGATTTGGGCTGCGGCATTTTGTTTCCCTTTGCTGGCTCAGATAAAAACCGTAGCCGCATTATGAACTCTATTGCCCCATTTTGGGATGGTAACGAGACTTGGCTAGTATTGGGCGGTGGCGGCTTGTTCGCTGCTTTCCCAGTGGCTTATGGCATCATTATGACGGGGCTTTATCTGCCTGTTACTTTTATGCTATTCGGTCTAATAATGCGCGGTGTGGCATTTGAATTTCGCTTCAAAGCATCGTCACGTCGTCACGTATGGGACACTTTCTTTTTTGTTGGTTCAGTCGTTGCTACATTCTCTCAAGGTATTATGCTTGGGGCGCTTGTACAAGGTCTTGAGGCAAGCAACCGTCTCTATACTGGTGGGCCATTTGACTGGCTCACACCTTTCTCGATTGTCTGCGGCTTTGCCATGATTATCGGTTACGCCTTGCTTGGCTCTACATGGCTCATTATCAAAACTGAGCATACCTTACAAGTCTGGGCACGCAAAGTGTCTGGCTGGATGCTGTCTGCTTTGGTAGTGGCAATGATCGTCGTCACAGCGTTTATGTATTTTTCAGACATTAATGCTCTCGAAGGCTGGTTTGGTTTCCCAGGTCTATTATATCTAGCACCTATGCCAATTATAGTTTTACTATTATTTTTCTTGATGCGTAAAGACTTAGATGGCGAGCGCGAATATCGTCCTTTCTTGTTGACTGTGGCACTGTTTTTGATGGGCTATATCGGGGTTTGTTTTGCCATGTTCCCATACATCGTACCGTATCAGATGACGATTTATGAGGCAGCCGCAGCTGACACCTCACTATCCTTTATGTTAGTTGGTGCCGTCATAATGCTACCGATTATCCTGAGTTATACCGCTTTTGCCTATTACACCTTTAAGGGTAAAACTGGACATGAGCATATGTACTAAGGGTAAACAAAGGATATAAAAATGTGGCGACTGCAAATATTAGCAGTGGCTACACTTTTTAAAGCGCATTAACACGTAGTAGGAGGCGAGCATGAAGAAGCTCAGTAAGAAACAGTCACAATGGGCATGGTTCATTGGGCTATATATAGCAGGGTTTGCAGTTATTTTTACGATTGCTCAATTAATCAAGTTGGCTATGGGTATCTAGCAGTCATTTGCAGTCCACTTAGCCATGGCTATATCATATAAAAAAGCAGCGCCGATTCATCGACGCTGCTTTTTTATGTGATTACTTATATAAGATTAATAAGAATTAGGCATCTTAATCTAAGCCCTTTATTATAAATCCCATAGTCTAAACGCCTTGATGGTGATCAACACCGTTACTTTTGATAAATTCATTTACCTGCGCCAAGCGTTCAGCCGTGCCCACATCTATCCAATTATCAGAAATAATTTCAGCCGTGATTTGAAACTTTATCATCGCTTGCTTGAGCAATGGTGCCAACGCTGCTGGTTGACCTGATACCAGCCCATCGACCAATCGTGGTGACATCACACTAATGCCAGCAAAGGTGTATTTGTCTGCATCACCAATCGGCTGCTCGCTGGCTAAACCATTATTGATCGCAAAATCACCGCCGTTATTATGCTCTGGATTATCAATCAATAACAGATATGCGCGCTGATCTGCGCCAAGCTTATAATCTCGCAACTGCGCAAAATCATAGGTCGTCCATACATCTGAGTTCACTAAGATAAATGGCTCATCGCGCAGCTTGCCAGTTTGTAACGCTTGAAAAATACCACCTGCGGTCTCTAGAGGCTCATCATCCTCTACTGACCAATGCAATTTAACACCGTATTGACTGCCATCACCCAGTGTATCCATCAGCTTATCAGCCAGCCATGACGCATTAATGGTGATATCAGTGATACCAGACGCTTGTAGCGCTTTAATATGCCAGACTATAAGCGGTTGCCCACCCACCTCCACCAGAGGTTTGGGTGTATCCAGTGTTAACGGACGCAGACGCGTGCCCTTACCAGCAGCCAAAATCATTGCTTGGGTAATCATTGCTCGGTCAATCTCAGACATATGCGCTCCGTTTCTTATTTTATTGGATTATACATTCAGATTAAAATTTGCTAATGTTTTAACGTAACTTATCAAATGAGCATTCGCGTCAAATGAAGCTCGCAAGTGATTCACCCTAAATATATTGCTGTACGAACTTACTTTGATAAGCTGGCAGTATATTATCCCTGAAACTCTCATTAAACGGCGCTACTGCTCGTTGCATATGCGGTCTACCGTGCGCCTCTAACCATTCTAACTCGAACATTAAATCACGCATCACCTTAGGAATATCCGCCAAATAGCGGTCTTTACCATCACGCTCAGATAAGCGAATAAAAATCCCGAGCACTTTTAAATGCCGCTGCACGCCCATTACATTCATGTCATTTTCAAGCTGCTTTAGGCTATCTGCTGTGATTAGATCAGCTTGCTTTTGTAATTGCCAAAAATCATTAATCCATTCAGATATTTGACTCTCGGGCCATTCAACATAAGCATCACGTACCAATGATACCAAGTCATAAGTGTAAGACCCTATGACCGCGTCTTGAAAATCAATCACACCTAAGCGCGAGCTATCCGCTTGGTCTAACATAAGATTGCGGCTGTGATAGTCACGATGAACGATGACTTGTGGCTGTAGCAAAATCGCTTTTATCAACGCCGCTTTTAGAGGAATCCATAATGCTTTATCAAGCTCGACACCGATATAAGGTATAAACCAATCGCTAAATAAATCCATCTCACGATCTAATAACGCGGTATCATAATCTGGCAATTGATGTTGCGACTTGGCTGTTTCAACTGGCACGGTCTGTAGCGCGACCAACGTCTGCATTGCCAACTGATAATGCTCATCTATCTGCGCAGGCGTCGCATCAACGAGCAGATGGGCGAACTCTATCGCACCAAAATCCTGTAACACCAAAAATCCTTTCGTCACGTCTTGCGCAATGAGCGTCGGCACATTGATAGCCGGTGCCATCAGCTTAGTCACGTTTATAAACTGGCGCATGGCGTCTTGTTCGTCCGCCGAATCCATGACAATATAATGTGCGACTGTCATGCCATTACTGTCTGACAGCTGGATTCTATGGTATTGGCGAGCACTTGCGTCACCGGGTAGACTATCGAGTTGGAACGCTTGGCCAGCAAATACTTGCTGCAACCAGCGCTCTAATTGTTGTAGACGGCTATTGAGTTTGTTATCGATCATATTAGGCTCTAAAAGTATTTTATCAGTCATAATGGGCATCGCAGGTTAAATATAAGTCATAAACAATTAAAGTAGTGATAAGTCAGGCAAAACCTTGTTAAAATAGCGACGTCTTGAGCCAAAAAAACTGCGGTAGCAGGCGTATTGGGATATCATTCGACATCTAGCGCTGAGCATAACCTCAGCAACCATTCAAAAAACAGCTTGGCTATATTATAAATTTTGGTAAATAGTGTAGCTGATTTGGTTTTTTTTGACTATGATTAGTCGTCATTATATGTAAAACAGCCAAATTCTTAAGATAGCATTATCAATCAGTGATTTTTTAGTCGTTTATTAACCGCCATACATGATTAATAATATGGTTACTAAATTCAGTATCGCAATCCAATAGGCTCTGCAATCATAGGTGTGCCCTTGTTATATTCTCCGCTTTACCAAAGCATCCGTTTGATCTTATTTGGTGCCTTAGGCTTGTCCAGCCTAGCCGTTAGTGCTGCGCCCAGCAATGCTGACACACAGCAAACCGAGTCGCTAATCACTGACAGTAGCACCCGTTATGTCTCTGATGTTACACCTGATGCCAATCGTAGTAGCGTCCAAAAAGACAGCGACTATAATGATATCCGCTATCAAAATAGCAATAATCAAAAGACTGACTTTCAGCGTAATACGTCTCAAAAGTCTGCTACTGATAACAATGCGTCAGATAGTAGTTTTGACAATACTTTTAATGAAAGCACCTTTAGTGAAAACACCTTCAACGACAGCATCTCTAATGAGAATGCTATTAATGAAAGTCCCTTAGACAACCGCCCTCTAGAAATTACCGCCATTAACGAGAGTGATGATAAAGGTTTTGTACCAGCATCAGATACGATTGCGACCACTCAGAACGATAGCACTGCCCAGCTTGCTGAAACCACTGCACCTAAAGCCGCACAGAAGACTGGTAAAGTTGATGTGAGTGATGAAAGTATTCAAGATAGTCTGCTGCGTTTAGCAGAGTTTTATGAGCTGACACCTGATACAGATGCCTCAACGTTAAACAATAGTGATAATGCGAACCAAAATGTCATTCAAAACGAGCTAACACCTATCCCGCAAACCATTCCAAAAGTGGGTAAAAACTTACAGTTATTACCGAATGCCGTAGATAGCGCCCAACGCTGCGAAGGTCAATGGGTTTATCCAAAGAGCAACCCTAACTATCAACGCGCGGTCAATGAGGCGGGAGCAACCAATGGACAGCCTGCGCCAAACTTAAATGGTCTCCCGAATAATCAAGCGCCGCTGTTTTCAGAATCAGATTATGGTTATTACGACAATGTCGACTATGCAGAGCTGTCGGGCAATGTCATCATCAATCAGGGTACCCAGCAGATAGAAGCAGAAAAAGTCTTGTTAGATTTGAGCAATGGCATTGCCGCCGCTCAAGGCAAAGTCATGTTTACTGACCAAGCGACAGGTCAGCAAGTATCACGCAACAACGCACTAGATAGCAATGCGCCAAACCGCTCATCGAATAACCCCCAAGCCAATTTCACTGAGAAAGCATCAAAAGGCGGGCTTATTGGGGTCGCCGATAGTTTAAATTATAATACTGAAACTGGACAGTCGACAGCCAATGATGTGGCTTTTGCTAGTGTAGAATTGCAAGCTCATGGTTATGCTAAGCGCTTGAACAGACCGAATGACAGTCAATATGAGCTAGATGATGTCATGTTTAGTACCTGTCCACCAACCAATCGTAAATGGCAGTTTGATGCCAAAAGCATTGATTTAGATACCGATACAGGTCGCGGCGAAGCTTATAACACTACTTTCCGTATCGCTGACGTGCCCGTGTTCTATTTGCCTTACTTCAACTTTCCGATTGATAATCGTCGCACCAGTGGTTTTTTATTGCCGAATGCCAGTATCAGTAGTGAAAGCGGTCTTGAGGTTGATATACCCTACTATTTCAATTTGGCACCCAATTATGATGCCACGCTCAATACTCATATTTATACCGATCGCAATCCTATGGTGTCAGGCGAGTTTCGCTATCTGACCGAAAGTTATGGCGAAGGTATTTTTAATGGTTCATATTTGCCTAATGACAAAGAGTACAATGACGAAGACCGCTCTAGCTTCTTTTATGATCATTATTGGTCATCTAAGAGCATTCCACGCTTAAGCGGTGATGCAAAATACAGCTATGTGTCAGATTCAGATTACCTCAATGATTTTGACACGCTGGGTCTATCAGACAGCACCATAAACTTACCACGCCTTGCGCGTGTCAATTATTATAATGACTATGTTGATGGTGAATTAAAGGTAGAAACCTTTCAAACTCTAGACGCTTTTACCAGTAATGGCAAACCCTTAGAAGACAAAGATAAGCCTTATTCAAGATTGCCGCAGCTCAAGCTCGATTATCGACTGCCTTGGGCGAAGAGCTTCGATATCACTGGTGTACACGATTCCGCTTATTTCAAAAAATCCATCGACGATGGCTCTGAGAATGAAAAAAGTGGCGGGCGAATTTATAATAAACTCAGCGCCGTTTATCCAATGGAAAAATCTTGGGGTTATATCAAGCCCAAACTGAGCTTACAACATCTCTATACTTCTTATGACGAGGACAGCTTAGCCGACAACCAGTTGAGTGATAAAGACGGTAGCCAGTCGGTATTTGTACCGCAAGCCAGTATCGATGCAGGTCTGAATTTCTATCAAGCAGGCTCGCCTTTTGGCGCATTCGACGATACCATGGGTGGCTATCGCTTGCTAAGCCCACGATTGAAATACACCTACTCGCCATATGAAGACCAAAACGATATTCCGAACTTTAATACGCGTATTGCCTCTATTAACTATGAACAACTGTTCTCTGACAGTTGGTTCTTAGGGCATGATCGCTTGCAAGATTTGCATTCGCTTACTCCTGGTATCAATTATCGTTACATCGACGCAACGGGTGTGACACGTTTTGATGGTAGCATTGCAGAGCAGTTTTATATTGATAATGGACGTGTTACGCTTGATGATCAGCAACCTGTCTTCACTTCTTCGTCTTCAGGGATGGTTTGGGATACCAGCACGCAGCCTTACAACAACTTTTGGGTTGATGTTAGTGGCGCACTGACCAATGATTATGATTTAAATTATATTACGACTGAGCTGCGTTATCAGCCGTCTGACAACAGCTTATTTAATGTTGGATTTGTCAAACGTCAACGTGATGAAAACACCGATCAGCTGCCGCTCTCTGCTTTTACCGCATCGGCTGTCTTTCCAATCAATAACAGCTGGCGAATCTTGGCTCAAGGTCAATACGATTACAATCGTGATAAAGTTCTTGATTCGTTGGTCGGCGTTGATTACGAAGATTGCTGCTTTGGTTTTGCAGTTTATGGTCGTCGTTACTATAATGACTTAAATGTCAAAGACAAACCAACGCAAGCCATTATGGCAGAGATTAGATTGAATGGTCTGGGTAGTGGTAGCAGCCGCCTGACTCGCTTACTCTCTGATAAAATTTTGGGCTTTGAACCTGTCCAGACTGCTTGGAAAGATTAAGACCGTGCTTGTATAAATATTTTTACTATATATTTCATAAACCAGTTTGTAACCCTATTATGGTCAATCCTGTCTAATATTTGACTGTTAAAAGTATTAAACAGCGTTGACCAACTACCATCCGATGCGATGACATTGATGAGGAGCATCATGAGATTTTTTTCTTTACGTCAAACCAGCCGTGCTGTATTGCTAGCTATGAGTGCCAGCCTTGCGCTTACATTGAGCGCCCAAGCTGCCACCGTTAAACCTGCAAAAGCACAAGCGCCTCAAGCAAATGCCGTGACCGCGCAGAATAACGTCAATCGTTTGACGCCAGCCAATAGCACCGACGGTATTATTGCTTTAGTCAATGAAAATGCTATCTTAAAGAGCGATTTGATCGATGCTATTACCCAAGCACAAGCACGTGCACAAGCGGCTGGTGAACCAATAGCAAACTCAGCACAGCTACAGTCTGAGGTGTTAAATGCGCTCATATTGCGTGAGTTACAACTATCCATGGTCAAGCGCGTCGGTTTAAACCCTGATGAAGCGGCTATTAATCAACGCCTTAGTCAAATTGCGCAAGCAGAAGGGCTGACGAGCATCTCAGCTTTGCAACAGCGTTTGGACGCAGCAAAACCTGGTAGCTATGCGGCGCTACGTGCGCAATTAATCGAAGACGCAGCCATTCAAGCCTTGCAACAGCGCCAAATCGGTAACCGCGTGCGCATCAGCGAACAAGATATTGATGCATTTTTGGCCTCGCCTGAAGCCAAGCGCTTAAACCAGAGTGAGTATCAAACGATTCATGTACGAGTACCTTACATTGATGACTACAGCCGACTCTCAGAAGCCCAACGCAATGAGGCGTTAAAGGTAGCAGAAGCTCTGCGTACTCGCCTGCTTGCACCAAACGTTGATGTCGCTGAAGCGGTCGCTGCCAGCCAAGGCAACTATCCTATTCCGCTACAAGGTGGCGATATGGGCTTTCATAAAGCCGCGTCTCTACCTACAGAGCTATCAAGTGAGATTACCAAACTTGAGGTTGGCGCGGTCAGCGCACCATTAATAACGCCTGAAGGCATCGATATCATCAAACTTGCTGACAAAAAAGCCAGCGACACCATGCTGATACCGCAGTGGCGTACTCGTCACATATTGGTAAAAGTTGATGAGCTACAGACAGACGCGCTTGCTGAGCAAAAAATTAATGATTTGTATGAACAGTTACGCAGCGGCGCTGATTTTGCTGGTTTAGCATCGACCTATTCAGATGATCCCGGTTCAGCTGGCCGCGGTGGCGATCTTGATTGGGTAAGTGAAGAAGACATGATTGGTCCATTCGAAGCCATGATGAAAAACACGGCGGTTGGTGACTATTCTGCTCCTTTCAAAACCCAGTTTGGCTGGCATATATTGAAAATAGAAGGCAAACGCCAACAAGATGTTAGCGATCAATATCGTCGCAACATGGCACGTCAAGCGCTTTATCAGCGCTTAGCACCACAAGCCAAAGAAGACTGGCTACAAGAGCTACGCGCAGGTGCTTACATCCAAGTACTTGGCTAACTGATATAGGCATCGATAAGTCAAATCTAATAATGCTTTGTCAAAAAGGGTATATGCTAATGCATGTACCCTTTTTTTATTGACGTTCATTTATGCGCTAAAAATAATCAGAAGGTAATCTCAAATATATTGCAGTATGTCCAAACACAAGAATTTCGAATAAAATAAATGTAAGCATTACGCATCACACACACAAAGAAAAGCCCCGAACCTAGGGCGATTGGTTCGGGGCTATGGCGCTTCATATTGTTGTTATTATTTCTTCCATGCTGACTCATCCTAAGTCATAAACAGTATCCTATAAGACAGCGGGCTGACCTGTGCTTTTATTGATACTGTCTCAACACTGCATCCATGAGTATCCTTGTGTTGATGGTGGTATTGTAGGGTAATCAGTTTAATGCGACTAGAGGCTAAAGACCTTATTTAACGTAAGCATATGCTTACAGCCTTTTTTAACATTGCATCATACGATGGCTATAGTGTTGGCAGGCTATCAACCCTAACTTCTCTGCTCTTCTGCATGTTCCTTTGAGACTTTTTCACCTTCTTTTTTACCTTCTACTATTTTATGATCAGTCTCTTTGATATCTTCCGCTTCTGCAGTAGGGGCATTTTGCGCTTGATTGCTCTCCTCTTCTGGTTCGTATTGTAAAGTCGTCATAACAGGAAAGTGATCCGAACCTATCGACGGCATACGCCGAATATCCACTACCGTAAAGCAAGCACTATGGAAAATATGATCCAGCGCCCAACGTAAAAATGGATAACTGACATGAAACGTATTGATAAAATGTCGACCAATACGCGGATCCAACAATCCTGAGATACGTTGAAAGCGTCGCGTGGTCTTTGACCATGCTACATCATTGAGGTCGCCTGCCAATATCGCCGTTTGCTCATTTTCTTTGATGTGCTTGCCAACCATCAATAGCTCAGCATCGCGGGTGGTAGATTTATCCGCTTCCGTCGGACTCGGCGGCATGGGATGCAAGCAATACAACCAAATCACGCGACCACTTTGCAGGCGCAGCTGGGCATGAATAGAAGGTATGTCATCAATCATCAAGTACTTAACTTCAGGATCAATCAACTCAAGCTTAGAATAAAGATGCATCCCATACAGATTGTCTAGTGGCACTTTTACGGTGTAAGGATAATCAACCTCGATTTGATGCAGCGCTTTTTCCCATTTTTCATCACTCTCTAGCGTAATTAAAATATCAGGCTGTCTTTGCTTCACCAAATCTACCAATTTTTGGGTGTCATCATTGGGCGTTAATACATTTGATACCATTATTTTTAGTTGATGCGCCTGCCCTTCTGGCTTGTCTTTTGCCTTTTGAACTTCTTTTTTCCATAGCTTGGTATAAGGCAATACCATCCTAAGCTGAAAGGCTAATGTAATGCTTAAGACGGTAAATAACAGCCACTGTCCCAGCTGCCACTCTGACCAAAAAATCAGCATACCAATCCAAGCGATGACACCCAACACCATGATCTGAATACGCGGAAACTCCACACCGCGCACCCACCAATTATCGAGTGGTATCCAGCCCCAAATCGTCACAAATGCGATGAATCCTGCTAGCCACTGTATGCTGTAATATAATAGTGAGAGATCCATAGTATGTATTAGCCGTCTATTAAATGATGAATATCGCCATGGTTTTAACTGAACTGACGTTAGCTGTTTACTTTAGCATTTCAGAAGGTTATCGCCTACTGATGAGCACGGATTATTCGTTAACCGCTATAAAACATTACACTTTTAATTCGCCCACCATAACGAGTACTACGGACAAACTTTATTTTTAGGGCTATCCACTTGTGGCGAGTGAGGCGTCGATACTATCGCCATTAGGTTAATAACTTAAAGTTATACTGAACATCATTAATAGTGTATGAAAAACCACTAAAAACGGCCGAAACGCCTTGCTTTTTATGGCTATTCACGGCATTGTTATCGGCTGGCAATGCAACAATTTATGGTAAAAAGGATTGAGTTTCATGAGTAATTTAACAGTAGGCTTGGTAGGCTGGCGCGGCATGGTCGGTTCAGTATTAATACAACGTATGACTGAGGAAAAAGACTTTGACGGTATTACACCCGTGTTTTTCTCAACCAGCAACGCAGGTGGTGATGCCCCAAGCCTTGATGGTATTCATACCGGCCAATTAAAAGATGCTCATGATATTGACGCGCTAGCTGCTTGTGATGTCATCATTACCTGCCAAGGCGGCGACTATACTTCGCAAGTCCATCAACCGCTACGTGATAGTGGCTGGAATGGCTACTGGATTGATGCGGCAAGCACCTTGCGAATGGAAGATGACAGCATCATCATTCTCGATCCAGTCAATCGCGCCGTTATTGACAGCGCCCTAGCCAATGGCAAAAAAGACTTTATCGGTGGTAACTGTACCGTGTCATTGATGCTTATGGCGATTGGTGAGCTGTTTAATAAAGGCTGGGTAGAATGGGTCAGCGCCATGACTTATCAGGCCGCTAGTGGTTCTGGTGCTAACAACATGCGCGAATTAATCGCTGGCATGGGCGTGCTACACGATGCAGTCAAAGACGAGTTGGCTGATCCTGCCAGCGCCATCCTTGAGATTGATAAAAAAATCGCTCAGACTCAGCGCTCAGATGATTTTCCTAAACAGTACTTTGGTGTGCCATTAGCAGGTAGCTTGATCCCCTATATCGATGTTCAGTTAGAAAACAAGCAATCCAAGGAAGAATGGAAAGGCGGCGTCGAAACCAATAAAATCCTTGGTAACGCAGAAGCTGATAAGATTGCTATCGATGGCATGTGTGTGCGCGTTGGCGCGATGCGCTGTCATGCGCAAGGCCTTACCATCAAGCTCAAAAAAGACATTCCGCTAGAAGAAATCGAAGCAGCACTTAAAAACAGCGGCAATGAGTGGTTGGACTTGGTCGAAGACGACAAAGAAGCGACTATGAACCGTTTAACGCCAGTAGCCGTGACTGGTACATTGACAGTTGCACTAGGTCGCTTACGTAAGCTCAATATGGGCCCTGAGTATCTAGGCGCATTTACCGTTGGTGATCAACTATTATGGGGCGCAGCCGAGCCGCTACGTCGTATGCTTAATATCATCCGTGAGCAAAAAGACTAAGTTTACTTTCTTAAAAAGTCAGTACAAAAAAGACAGCATTTGCTGTCTTTTTTTATGGGCATACCACTTCCAAAAATTTGAATAGCACGGCAAGCAAATGCAAGTCCTACTTATAACAAGCTCAGAACATGTGACAACGCTCATCTTATACTTTGAGGCTAGTATTACTTTGGCTTGTAAGCAATCATCACTTCATTACGGCGCAAAAAAGGCAGCGTCCAAGGCGGGTTATAACGTGCCAGTTCAGGCTCGCCCATTATAGTCAAATTTTGGGTTTGCATCCAAGATTGTAGCTCTTCTGTTTTAGTCGCTACTTTTTTACTGCCTGCCAACCCTGAGAACTTAATCACACCGTACGTCTGTGCTGGCACCTCGGTAATCGTGATGTTTGGATTATTAGGCTTTGGTAGTGTTTGCATCGTGTATTTACTGGGCATAGTAAATTGTACACGCCACTTACCGTCGTCTTGCTGCATGCTTACTGGTGCTGTCATCGCAATTTTCTGTGATTCGCTATCACTCTTTTTGTTATTGGGCTGCATTGTAACGGGCGCAGTCATGCTAATTTTACTACTACCGCCAGTTGCCGCTGTATTATTGCCAAATATATAGTCGGCTAACACTTTAAACCCTTCGCGACTGGCGGAGTCTTGGTCACCACTTACCAACGTTTGCGCCACTAGCTGCTTATCGTAACGACGCAGCTCAAAGTCATCCATTTGCGACAACACTGTATAATTCGGCTCTTCGGTCGCCATAGCTGCTCCTGAGGTTAATAATGAACCACTTAATAATAAGTAGGTTGCCTTTTTCATAGTATGTCTCCAGCAGTTAAAACATCGCTTAGCAATGGTTACTGTCTCGCCATTATGATTTCTACTTTACCAACTACTCATAAGTACTGTCTGTGTCTTTTGGTTATGACAAAATACTATTAACCAAAAGACATATTTGTCAGATATATCAATACCTCATAAACATCCATGTCCAAAAAAACTGCTAACAATGCTATAATTATCACCATTTTCATAGCTTACATAGCGGTTATCATATGCAATTTGTCTTACATAAAACGGCCAGCGGTGACACGCGTGCGCGCCGTGGTACGGTTCATCTCAATCATGGCGACGTACAAACGCCAGCGTTTATGCCTGTTGGCACTTATGGTACGGTCAAGGGCATGCTGCCACGTGATATTGAAGCCATTGGTGCTGATATCATTTTAGGCAATACCTTTCATCTATGGTTACGTCCAGGTACTGATGTCATCGATAAGTTTGGTGGCTTGCATAAGTTCATGCATTGGGATAAGCCTATCTTGACTGATTCAGGTGGTTTCCAAGTATTCAGTCTGGGTGCCATGCGTAAAATCACCGAAGAAGGGGTCGACTTTAAATCTCCTATCGATGGTGCGAAAGTTTTTCTGTCGCCAGAAAAATCGATGCAGATTCAGTACAGCTTGAACTCAGACATCGTCATGCAATTTGATGAGTGTACGCCCTATCCTGCGACTCATGACGAAGCCAAGACATCGTTAGAGTTATCGCTACGTTGGGGACAGCGCTGTGTTGATGAGCACAACAGACTGGGCAGCACCAACGCATTATTTGGCATTATTCAAGGCAGTATGTATCCTGATTTGCGTCAGCAATCACTTGAAGGCCTGCTCGATATCGGCTTTGATGGTTATGCCATTGGTGGTCTGTCAGTTGGTGAACCAAAAGATGAAATGATAGATGTCCTAGACTACCTCCCTGATGATATGCCAGCAGATAAGCCACGCTATCTGATGGGCGTTGGTAAGCCTGAGGATTTAGTTGAAGGCGTACGTCGCGGTGTCGATATGTTCGACTGTGTGATGCCGACGCGTAACGCGCGTAACGGTCACTACTTCGTCACAGGCGATGCAGACAATGCTGGTGTGGTACGTATCCGTAACAGCCAGTATCGCAATGACGAAGGTCCACTAGATCCTGAGTGCGACTGCTATACTTGCCAAAACTTTAGCCGTGCTTATCTCTACCATCTTAATAAGTGTAAAGAGATGCTGGGCGCTCAATTAGCGACTATCCATAACTTGCGCTATTATCAGCGTTTGATGCAAGGTATTCGTGATGCCATTGAACAAGACAAATTTGATGAGTTTGTCAGCGAATTTTATAACAAACGTGGACAAACAGTACCTAAATTAAATCTACGCTAATCATATTTTTGCAATTGTCATATCTATAAAAAGGGCTTAATAATTATCTTAAGCCCTTTTTAGTGTGTTGCTTTTATTATTTCTAGTTAATCAGTACTAGCCCATTAACGAGGTTACAAATACCACGAGCACGGCAATTGGTGCTACAAACTTAGCAACGATTTGCCATAATTGCCATGCACCATTAGACAGACCAAGCTCTTGCTGAATACTGCGTTGATCCATTTGCCAACCAACGAAAATAATTGCAGCAAGACCAGTTAGCGGGAGAAGGAATTTACTTGTAATTTTATCCAATGCATCAAAGATACCATTACCCATGATAGTAAAGTCAGACCATAGGTTAAATGATAGTAGTGCCGCAACGCCTAATAGCCAAATCACTGTACTGGCAACAATGGTTGATACCGTACGACTCATCGGTGTACGTTCTTCTAAAAACTCAACGGTTGGCTCAAGCAATGAGATTGATGAGGTAATAGCAGCAAAAGTAATAAGTAAGAAGAACAACGTACCAATGATCGTCCCTGCACCCATGCTACCAAAAGCGATCGGTAAGCTGACAAAGATAAGACCAGGACCCGAAGCAGGGTCTAGACCATTGCTAAAGATGATTGGGAAGATTGCTAGACCAGCAGCCAAAGCAATAACCGTATCTAAAATCACAACAGTACGGGCAGTTTTTAGTAAGTTCACTTCACGACCCAAATATGAGCCATAAGCAATCATAATACCCATACCAATAGACAGAGTGAAGAAGGCATGACCCAATGCTGCAAGCATCACATCCCCAGTCAACTTGCTAAGATCTGGTGTGAATAGATAAGCCACTGCTTCGCCAAAACCACCGTTTATCACGTTATAACCAACGATGACGAACAAAATCACGCCTAGTAGTGGCATTAAGACTTTAGCCGTGGTTTCGATACCTTTGGTCACACCAATACCGACAATCAAAGCAGTAATAGCCATAAACACCGTATGCCAAATCGTCAACGTCCCTGCTGAAGCCAACATAGCATCAAAGGTCGCAGCAATAGAATCACTGTCTTGACCAATAAAACTGCCTGTACCTGCTTTAGTAATATAGTTGAGTGCCCAGCCGCCAATCACACTATAAAACGATAGAATTAAGAAACCACCTAAAATACCTGACGCGCCAATGATGCCCCAACTGCGCGACTTACCTTCACTTGCTGCAACATCCGCAAAAGTGTTGACTGGGTTCTTTTGCCCACGGCGACCAATCAGCCATTCAGCGACTAGAATCGGAAAACCTACCAGCGCGATACAGAATAAATAAGCGATAACGAAAGCTGAACCACCGCTTTCACCGACCATATAAGGAAACTTCCATATGTTTCCCAAACCAACTGCTGAACCAACCGCTGCCAATACGAAGCCAAAACTTGAGCTCCACTGTGCATGTTCTTGTTTATTAATAGCCATTTTTTCCGTCCTCGTGCTTCAATTAACATCACTGATAATCTTCCTTGATTATCATAAATAGCCATGAAAAATATCAAGCTATTCAATAAACACCTCAATGTGAGGCGTCCAGCAACATTAAGAAAGAATTGTTTACAATATCGTAAAGGCTCAGTTTCTGCTAAGCCACCAAAAAAGTCAAGCGCTCATAAACATAAAAAGCCATAACAATTGGTTATGGCTTCTGGTAATTTTATCTATAACTGACAAGAGTTTGGCTAATTAAAAAAGGCGTACTATATATGATCTTCAGCAAAAGCCAATCGCCGTTCTAGCGCACCACACCACGACGGCTTTTTTGTAGTGAATCAATGAGCAACTGGATTTTCGGCTCTTTTGGTAGCAGCTCATTATTCAAAACCTCAAGCGCTTGCACGGTCGTAAGACCCGATCTAAAAATCATACGGTAAGCTTGACGCAATACCTCAATTGTCTCTTTTGACCATCCTTTACGACGCATGCCTTCCACATTGAGACCATGAGTCGTCGCTGGATTACCAGATACCATGGTAAAGGCGGCTACATCTTTTAGAATCAGACTTGCGCCCCCAATCAAGCTATAGTCATCCACCGTACAAAACTGATGAATACCTGAATTACCGCCAATGATCGTGTGATTACCAATAGTCACATGCCCTGCAACGCCAACATTGTTGGCCAATACATTATGATCGCCAATCACACAATCATGAGCCACATGAGTGTTCACCATCAGTAGATTATGGCTGCCTATTTTAGTGAGCTCACTATCTTGTGCGGTGCCGCGGTGTAAACTACAGGCTTCTCGAATGGTATTATAATCGCCAATCTCAAGCCAAGTACGCTCACCAGCATACTTCAAATCCTGAGGATCTTCGCCAATGCTCGCAAATTGATAAAACTCATTGTGTTGACCAATACGAGTCAATTTGGTAACAACTACATGGCGATGCAGAACCGTGTGAGCACCAATAGTGACCTCATCACCGACGATACAATACGGACCAATGATAGCAGTCTCATCAATTTGGGCGGACGGTGAGATGAGTGCTGTTGGATGGATCTGACTCATAATGTGGGCCTTTGTATGATCTGATGCGAGTAAATGGTAAAACAAATACAGCCAATTCAGTTTTATGAGAAAACCTAAGCATGGCTCTGCTGTTAAATGCGAGTGTCAATTATAATGCTTGTGACCCGCTTTGACCTAATTTTTTAGATGCTTTGTTTAAAGAATTAGGTCGGCTACGAGGCACAATGGCTATTAGTAAACGTTATTGTTCTTGGCGAGCAATCATTATTTGCGCACTGGCAGCTAACTCATCGTCAACATGTACAGTACAGTCAAATTTATAAATACCGCGCTTCTGCATCACTGTTTTAGCACGAATAGTCAACTGATCACCAGGAATCACTCGACGTTTAAAACGGACTTTATCAACACCTGCAAACAGATATAAATAACCATCTTCTGCGGTCAGACCGGCACTGATAAATCCGAGCACACCTGAGACCTGAGCCATGCACTCAACCATGAGTACTCCTGGCATAATCGGCTCATCAGGAAAATGACCATTGAAAAACTCTTCATTGATAGTCACATTCTTAATACCCGTAATGCACTCACCAGGTGTGCAATCAATAATCTTATCTACTAAAAGAAAAGGATAACGGTGTGGCAAATAATGCTTTAACGTATGATAAGTTAATGGCAGCGTAAGACCTTGCTCAGCTAAGCTTTTCATTTCTTTATCATTCAAAATATCGATATCGGTGCTGCTCATAATGGTGCTTCCTTGCTATGTTTCAAATCGCTATGATTTTACTGTGTTTGTATATATGCATTGATATTTGCGCTAATCACGCCCAAGCTGACGGAAGCGTACAGCTGCCCGTCGCCAGTTAGCTGTCGGCATAGCAGCCGTTCCAGAGGAGTATGAACCAGCGGTTTTGATAGATTTGGTTACCATGGTCATCCCAGATAAAGTGACATCATCTGTAATCTCAATATGACCTGTGATACCGACCGCACCGCCAATAATACAGCGCTTGCCGATACTAGTGCTGCCCGCGATACCCGTTTGAGCCGCGATGGCTGTGCCATCACCGATACGCACGTTATGAGCAACTTGTACCAAATTATCAATAATAACGTGATTGCCAATGACCGTATCATCAATGGCACCTCGGTCAATGCAAGTTTGACTACCAATTCGCACATGGTTGCCAATTACGACCCGTCCTAACTGAGCGATACGCTCCCAGCCAGTGGTACTAGGATCTTTGGTTGGTGCAAAACCAAAGCCTTCTGCACCCACACTGACACCCGCGTGTAACCTTACATGATCACCAATGACACAATCATGCCCGATCACTACTTGTGATTTGATAACGCCATCAGTACCAATAGTCGTATTTTCTTCGATCACCACATGCGCCGCAAGTGAGCTACGCGCACCAATTTGCACATAATCGGCAATCACACAAAAAGGTCCGATATTCACCTGCTCACCAATGACCGCACTATCAGCAATCACAGCGCTAGGATGAATACCACCAGACAGTGACTCACGAGCAAACAACTGACTAGCACCAGCATAAGCTAAGTAGGGGCTTGCGACGACTAACGCTATCGCTGTGGTGGGCACTTGGTCGCGATATTCCGCAGTAACCAATACAGCCCCTGCCTCGCTAATAGCCAGACTAGAAATATAATGAGGATCGGCCAAAAAGCTTAACTGATTATGACCAGCCGTGGTCAAACTACCAATACTGCTGAATTTTTGACGTAACTGTTCAGCGCTGATTTCAGCCTTATTGGTGATGGGCTGACGCTGCTCAATCCGAGTGATAAGTTGCTCAATCGTTATCATAGTGACTATTAATATAAATATTATTATGAATAAGACAATCGCCAAGCTGAACAATCACCTTGGCGATCTACTAATATCTAACAGATGCTGCGTTCATTCAAGTAACTGCTATCGTTAACGACATGAACGCAAACAATCATGCTACGTTAGAACGTATTACCAATCTGGAACTGAACTTTTTCAGTTTCATCGCCTTCTTTATCACCGATAGGTACAGCATAACTTAATGAAATTGGACCAATTGGCGTATACCAGGTTATACCTGCACCCGCACTAAAGCGCATACTATTGTCTTGCGTCAACAGTGGTACGCCCGTATCAGTACCGTCATTAGGATTGATAAAAGTACGATCTTCCTTATCAGTCGTATCAAATACCTGACCACCTTCGGCAAACAATACCGGACGCACTTGATCTGCCCAATCGCCCTTAAACGGCATTGGCAAAATTAGCTCACTACCGAAGCTGACTAGCGCATTACCACCGATATCTTCATCTTTGTAACGCACATCATCATTTATGGCATCATAATACGTTTGTGATTTTGGCCCAAGGGTTGAGGCCTCATAACCACGTACAGAGCCATAGCCCCCAGCATAAAAGTTTTCATAAAACGGCAAATCATTACCATAGCCAAGCTTAGTATAACCGCGTGCTACCCAGTCTTTGTAGAAGGGATAATAGATGTTGCCGCTATAAACAAGTTTTTGATAGTTGGTATCACCCAAGCCAATGGTGGCATCGACCGTATGGCTCATACCTTTGGTCGGGAACACTGGACGATCTAAGGTGCTATAGTCCCAGCCAAATAGTAGGTTATAAGTATTGTAATCATTTTTGAAGCCTGTGCGTCCAGAAGCCACATTTTCATCATTGACAAAGTTCTCAAACGTACCGCCATCATCAATAATTTGCTGAACGTTTGATACACCCAAGAAGCGACCACCACGTACTGACGTATTATCAACGTTCAAGCCCGCACTAACGCGTTTGGTTTCATCAACAGGATAACTGTAGTTCAGCGTCGCACCATAAGAATCGGTGACATAGTTACTGACGTTTCTATCATCGTATTTCGTTTCACGATAATAGGCACTAAGACCTTGTGAGACGCCGTTTTCGGTAAAGTAGGGATCGGTATAACCCAAGCTATAAGAATCACGGGTTTCTGAGCGTGATAGTGCCGCTTTCACACGGTTACCTGTACCCATAAAGTTGTTTTGTGTTAGATCTAACTGGAAGGTCACACCGCCGCTTTGCGAGTAACCCGCGGCAATCGTTGAGCTACCAGAAGGCTGCTCTTCAACCGTATAATTAATATCTACTTGGTCTGGTTGGTTCGGTACTGGTTTCACATCAACGTTGACAGCTTTAAAGAAGCCTGTACGCATCAGACGTGTCCGTGACAACTGGATTTTGTCACTAGTCGCCAATGCGCCTTCTAATTGACGCATTTCACGGCGCAGGACTTCGTCTTGAGTTTTGATGTTACCAGTAAAATTAATACGACGAACGTAAATAGGACGTGCAGGGTCGATGAAATAATCGATATCCACTACTTTAGTCTCGTCATTGATACGTGGTACTGGTCTCACCTGCGCCAAATAATAGCCTTCATTACCGTAACGACTCTTAAGTGCCGCGGTGGTTTCATCGAGCTTGGCTTGCGAGTACTTTTCATTGGGTGCAAAAGTCACCAACTCTGTTAGTTCATTGTTCTCAAAAGTCGGCTTACCTAAGAAATTCACTTCGCCAAACTGATATTGTTCGCCTTCGCTTAGACTCACTTCGATAAACACACTGCTCTTATCTTCACTGATGTTGAGCACCGCATTATCTACTGCAAAACGTACATAACCATCGTTTTGGTAAAGCGCTTTTAAATTCTCTAAACTGGCAGCCAGCTTTTCTTTGGCATAACGATCAGACTTTGACAGCAGACGTGTCCACGAAGACTCTTTTACCGCAAAAACGTCTTTGATTTCTTCATCACTAAAGTGTTTATTGCCAATGATATTAATATCGACCACTTTGGCAGGTTTACCTTCGACAAAACGCACGTCGAGCTTGACGCGATTGCCATCAAGTAACGTTTGATCAACCTCGATATTGCTGTTGTAATAGCCTTGGCTGATATATTGCTGCTGTAGCTCATTGGCAACGCCTTGTAGCGTGGCTTGTTTCAGCACATTACCGGCAGACAGACCAGCATTGTCCAGCCCTTGCTCTAGCCCTTCTTTTGGAATGAGCTTATTGCCCTCAAAATTGACTTCAGCAATCGTTGGGCGCTCAACGACATCAAACCGTAGCTGTCCACCTTCGATACGGCTTTGAATATCAGCAAAATTTTCGGTCGCATAAAGCGCCTTAATACTGGCCGCTAAACTACTGTCATTTACCGTATCCCCTACCGAAATAGGTAGAACCGGATAGAGGCTATCGGGGGTTAAACGTTGCAAACCATTGAAACCGATGTCAGTGACTACAAATTCTGCAGCCTGCACTGGCATACTCATCATCGCTACAACTAACGGCAACCCTGCCGCGCTCATAAATAAAGGCGTACGCATAAACACTATCCGTCAATAAAAAACTTGCTTAAGTTAAGTTAAAAAGCCCATATTGTCTAGCGCATTTCGCATGAAATTTAAGCGCATACGCAGCAGACTCAGAACACTTTATATAAAATGCATCACAAAATAAACTAAAAATTACGATTAGTACAGAGGCCATGATACAAAGCATGCTACCTATCATGGTCATAATCATCCCATAATAGGCGTAAAACCATTAGTATCTCGTGCCTTATCGATCATATTAGCGATTCGCTGGTCAAAACAGCCGACTAATATCATTACCAATTGCTAACACCATGAAACCTGCCAGCAAGAGTAAGCCGATATTTAGTCCAATCATTTGCACCCCTTCCGAGAGTGGCTTACCACGAATCAATTCAATAAGATAATACACAATATGACCGCCATCCAACACAGGAATGGGCAAAAGATTGAGTACAGCAAGGCTCAAACTAATCAAAGCCGCCGTCGATAATACCATCTGCCAACTGATATCAAAACTCTGTTTGGCCACCTTGGCGATGGTAATCGGACCTGACAAATTGTCCAAACCAATCATGCCTGATAGCATCTTACCCATTGAGCTGACAGTCATCACTGCGAGCTGTTCAGTTTTCTCAAATGATTTCACCAGTGACTCACCAGGGCCATAGGCTACGGTGGTCTTGTAAGCGTCAGGAATAACAATTTCGGACTGTGCCACCATAGCACCAATTTGCCCATAATCGTTACCCAAATTGTCTTTTTTGCCTTGCGGCATAATCTGAAGCTGTACGGGTTTACCATCACGCAATACTGTAAAACTAAGCAAAATTTCAGGACTGTCGCGGATGATACGCGTGGCACTGAGCCAATCTTTAATTGGTTGATCATTGATAGCAATAATACGATCGCCTACTTTTAGACCTTGGCGACTGGCGGCACCCTCAGCGGTCAAATCACCTACTATCGGTGCAATATCTGGTTGCCATGGCAGCATGCCAAAGCTGGTCAACGCATCTTTACCTTGCGCGCTGCCTTGCATAAACTGAGATACGGGCGCTTGATAAGTTTTGATTGCATTATCAGCTTGTGTCTCTGATTGCAGAGTAATACTGACATTGTCCGTCTCGCCCATCCGTCCAGCAAGCCGATAGTTGATGCCTTCCCACGTTTGTACCTCATGCCCATCAATCGCAACGACTTTATCACCAACTGGCAACTGTGCCATAGCAGCAGGCGTATCAGGTAATACCTGCCCAATCTTCGTCGCCAGCTGCTCTGATGGTGTCATAAATAACACCCAAAACAGCGCAATAGCAATGATAAAGTTCATGATAGGACCGGCTGCAACAATCGCAATCTTTTTTAGCGGATGCTGACGATTAAACGCCAAATGTTGCTCAGCTTTTGCTACCTCACCTTCGCGCTCATCGAGCATTTTGACATAACCACCAAGTGGCAAAGCAGAAATACGATAATCAATACCGCTTTTTTTGCTCGTCCAGCCAAAGAGTTTGGGACCAAACCCGATAGAATAGGTCAAGACTTTAACGCCGCAAAGACGAGCGACGATATAGTGTCCCCACTCATGTAAGGCAATAAGCGGACCTAAGACAAATATTGCCGCAAGGAGCGTTAATAAAAACGTCATGATCTTTTCTCAGTATGATTGCTCAGCATTCTTTTTTTGCATCTTTTACTAGCATCGTTTTTTAACGACGCAGTTGTTGATACATTTACACCAACTTTGCCACAAGTTTTTCTGTAAGGTGACGTGCTATTTTATCAATTGCTAGTATATCTTCTATGTCAGCCGTTTCGTTTAACGGTGGCAGCTGTATGTCATTTAATGCTTGCTCATTGATATCAGCAATGTCGGTCAGGCGAATTTTTCCAGCCAAAAATGCCGCCACGGCAATTTCATTCGCCGCATTTAAGACAATCGTCGCTTGTGTGCCCGCTTGCATCGCCTGTCTTGCCAAACGCAAACAGGCGAATTTTTGCAAGTCAGGCTCAATAAACTCTAAGCCGCTGAGCGCAAATAAATCCAAAGGCTGCGAGCCACTCTCAATACGATCAGGATAACTGAGCGCATGGGCAATGGGCGTTTTCATATCGGGACTGCCGAGCTGCGCCAAAAAGCTACCATCGCTATATTCTACCATTGAGTGAATGATACTTTGTGGATGAATCACCACATTTATCTTATTTTCAGGCAAATCAAACAAATGGCAGGCTTCAATCAACTCAAGCCCTTTATTCATCATCGTAGCTGAGTCGACGGATATCTTTTGACCCATTGACCAATTTGGATGTTTGACCGCTTCAGCGACGCTCGCTTGCTGCATCTGCGCAAACGATTTTTGCAAAAACGGCCCACCAGAGGCCGTTAACCATAGCTTGCGCACGCCGTGATTTGGCTGATGAATTTGGGTATTATCCTGCTGAATAGCCAGTGGTAAACACTGAAAAATAGCGTTGTGCTCAGAGTCAAGCGGTAGCAAAGTAGCATTGTGCATTTTGACGGCAGTAATCATCACTTGCCCTGCCATCACCAGCGCTTCTTTATTCGCCAGTAAAATACGCTTACCTGCACGAGCAGCGGCTAAAGTAGAAGGCAGACCAGCTGCGCCTACGATCGCAGCGACAACGGTATCCGTCTGCGAATCAGTGGCAATGTCGACCAGCCCTGCTTCGCCTCCTACCACATCGATGTCAAGACCTGCCGCACGGAGTCGCTGGGCAAAATCATCGACTGCGGCGGTCGGTACGCTAACGCGCTTTGGCAAAAACTGCTGGCAAAGTGCAAACAGTTTGTCTAAACGGTGATAGCCTGACAGAGCGTAGACCGTGTAAAGCTGTGGTTGCGCCGCTAATATTGCTAACGTGCTATCGCCAATCGAACCTGTCGCGCCTAGTACGGCGATGCGTTGCGTCATAACCATCGGTGCCTGTAAATGATACTCTAAAAAATTAAATAAGAAATCGATAAAACGTTTGATAAATAAGAGATAGACAATATCCAATGTATTGATTATTCACTCATCTTAACTACTATAATTAGGGCGTATCATCGTCTATGAATTATTTTTTCAGTCCTAAACCACTATCAAACCTAACTGCTGTATCGCCCAAAAACCAAGCGCAAATATCGGTGTGGCAGATAGCAGTGAGTCGATACGGTCAAGCACGCCGCCATGCCCCGGTAAAATCGTTCCTGAATCTTTGACATCAGCGCGGCGCTTAAGCATCGACTCAAATAAATCACCAAGTACCGAGGCTAAAATGGTCAAGGCTGATAATGCTACAAATGCGACTAACGGCACACCAGTCAATTGCAACTTAAATACACTGATGGCAATGACCACGAGCAGACCGGTAACCAAACCACCTGCCAGCCCTTCCATACTTTTATTGGGTGAGACATTTGGTGCCATTTTACGGCGACCAAGCTTACGCCCCACAAAATAAGCGCCACTATCTGCGCACCAGACCAAAAGGAACACATAGAGTAACCACCATGCTGACAATTGCCACAAATAAAACATCGCCGTAATCGATGCGGTCAATATCACCGCACCCATCAATGCCAGTTTTTTGCCATACCAATTGGTATGAGTCGGGAACACTCGCACCCAAGACAGCGCCATTAGCCATATAGCCAGTGAAGCCACCCACCAAAACAGCCATGTCACTTTAAACATGAGTGATACTAGGGTCAACACCAAAACCAATAGCACAAACAGCGCAGGATGACGCCACTTCGGCATCAACTTAGTCCATTCGTGAGCGGCGATAATAACGCCAATCGCTAACAACGGTGCAAATAAAATAGGGGTTTGGCTCGCAAACATTGCAATACCAACGATAATAACGAGAACAACTGCCGTCTTAATTCGTTGCCACATACTTATTGAGCCTTATAATAATGAAAAACGCATGGTCAAAACGTGCATTATAGCAGCTAATCTACAATAGCCCACTAATAGCAATTGACGCTTATTAACGCGGTTTATTATTTCACAAACAAGCAATATTAACTACTTATACGATAGCGGCTTTGTAAGAGCTTTTTCCTTTACAAAATAACAGGCAAATGCTTAACACCATTAACGACTTGCTTGCTCTATCACTATCTGCTCACTGGTTTTGCCAAAACGGCGCTGCCGCTGAGCGAACTCTTTTACCATTGCTGCCAGCTCATCGGCTGCAAAATTCGGCCATAATGTCTGGGTAAAGAATAGCTCAGCATAGGCTGACTGCCACAATAAAAAGTTAGAAATTCGGTATTCACCGCCTGTGCGTATCAGCATATCTACTGCTGGTGCATCTGCTAATTGTACGTAGTTACCGAGCAATTCTTTATTAATATCATCAGCACGTAACTGACCAGCCTCTACTTGCTGCGCCAGCTGTTTTGCCGCATGGGCAATATCCCATTGCCCACCATAACTGATAGCGATGACTAGAGTCATGGCTTTAAAGTTTGCTGTTTTTGCTTCAGCGTCCGCCATTAATGCTTGCAAATCATCACTCAGCTGACTGCGGTCACCAATAAAACGCAGACGAATACGATACTCATTCATGCGTGGTATTTGCTCATGAATGGTCGAGGTTAACAGTTGCATGAGTAGTGCCACCTCACTGGGCGGGCGTTGCCAATTCTCACTAGAAAATGCAAATACCGTTAATACCTCGATACCCGTATTGACGCAATACTCGACGATAGGATCGAGTGCATCTTTGCCAGCCACATGCCCTTGGCCTTTGCCCAAATCATTGGCTTTACCATAACGATTATTGCCATCCATGATGATAGCGATATGGCGTGGAAGAAGATCAGGAGCCAAAATGGCTGAAGTGGACATAGGCGAAAGTGCTTATTGTTAAGGTAAAATAATAATAACGGCTGCGATAACGATTAGAAAGCGTCATAACCATAATTCACAAACTTATCATAAACCCATTTATGGGCGTGATTTAGTTTGCAAGATAACGCTTATAAAATACAGTTTACAAATCTGAGCAAGCCTATTGCCGTATCCGATTGATATAACATTAACGCTATTATCGGTACCATCTACACAATAATAAGCAGCCAATAGTACTGACAGATTGGCTGCTTATTATAAGGATATGACATAACGGATTTTTTCTAAAATGATCGAAAAACCAGTGCTTTACACGTCCATCAAGTCAGTTTCTTTTTTGCTCAAACGTTTATCGATGGTTTCGATATACTTGTCAGTGATTTTTTGAATGTCATCACTGGCGCGGCGCTCGTCGTCTTCTGAGATCTCTTTTTCTTTGGCCAATTCTTTGATGTCATTCATCATGTCACGGCGAATATTACGGATAGAAACACGGCTACTTTCTGCTTCTCCACGCGCAAGCTTTTGCATGTCGCGGCGTGTCTCTTCTGTCAATGCAGGCATTGGCACACGAATCACATCGGCGGTCACTGGGTTGAGACCCAAATCTGCTTCGCGAATGGCCTTGTCGATTGCTTGTACCATGGTACGGTCAAACGGCTGAACCATGAGCGTACGTGAGTCTTCAACGTTGACACTCGCTACTTGATTCAAAGGTGTAGGCGACCCGTAGTAGCTAACCATCACGCCTGACAACATACCCGGATGTGCGCGCCCTGTACGGACTTTGCTAAAAGTGCTCTCAAGCGCTTCCAAGGTTTTTTGCATGCGCGCTTCGCCGTCTTGCTTAATCTCTTTGATCATTAGATATCCTTATTTATCGCTATCGATAAATCATTCATTTGTTAGTAAATATACGGTTGTTCACTATTAATTATTAGCGACTGGTAGTTATTAACGACCAATCTAATTTTAATAACTGGTATTCTCGTATTAATATTTAGGGCGTTCAGAGCGTTTAGAGTATTCAGGCAAATCAGTGATAAACGCGCGTGCCTTCATTTTCGCCCATAATGACGTTTAATAACGCATTAGGCTTGGTCATATCAAACACTTGTAGCGGCACGTTGTGCTCACGGCACAAGGCAATGGCCGTTAAATCCATCACGCCAAGTTTTTGCTCTAATACTTCATCAAAAGTTAAACCATCATATTTAACTGCATCGTCATGTAAGCTTGGGTCTTTGTCATAAACGCCATCTACTTTGGTGGCTTTTAAAATCAAGCCAGCTTCAATTTCAATACCACGTAAGCAAGCAGCCGTATCAGTGGTAAAGAAAGGATTGCCCGTACCAGCAACAAAGATACATACTTCGCCATTTTTGAGATAGCGAATGGCATTGCGACTGCTATAGCTTTCGGTCACTTCACCGATTGGCAAGGCTGACATCAAGCGGGTTTTAATATTGCGGCGCTCAAGCGCATCACGCATCGCCAGACCGTTCATAACGGTTGCTAACATACCCATTTGATCACCAGTCACACGGCCGACTAAGCCTTCTTGTTGCAACTGCGCGCCGCGATATAAGTTACCGCCGCCGACCACGATACCGACTTGAACACCAAGACCACGCAAATGGGCGATAGACAAGCTCATCTTATCGAGCACTTCGCTATCAATTCCCATCTCTTTGCCACCAGCTAAGGCTTCACCAGAGAGTTTCAGCAAGATACGAGAGTAACGCGGGTTTTTGTCAGACATGAGGTCACCTTGTTAGCATTAAATTATAATTAAAATGAGCGGTAAAACACAAATAGAGTTTGCCTTCGAATTTACTCGAAGTGTCATCACCGAGGTACTATGTAGCAAGCACCGCAACTGATGACAAACGTGTAAAAAGGCTAAATTGCGCTAATTGTAGCAAAAACTGCCCGCGATTGGGCAATTTTCACTCGTATATTGTAGTGACTAATCAGCTACAGTGACTGCTTAGCATTTGTAACTGGCAAACAAATCATATTCGCTAGCGTCATCAATCGTGACCGTTAGGAATTGTCCGACTTTAACTTGAGCGGTAATCTCATCGACATAGACATGACCGTCAATCTCTGGTGCGTCAGCATAGCTACGACAAATCGCAACGCCCTCTTCACTATCAATTTCGTCGACCAATACCATCAAGGTTTTACCGACTTTCTCTTGTAGCTTTTGCGCTGAGATGTCTTGTTGCAGCGTCATCAAACGCTCATAGCGCTCTTGCTTAATCTCTTCTGGCACATGATTTGGCAGGTCATTAGCCACTGCGCCTTCGACTTCTGAGTAAGTAAACGCACCAACGCGATCAAGGCGAGCTTCTACTAACCAATCAAGCAAGCATTGGAAATCTTCTTCTGTCTCGCCAGGGAAGCCCACAACGAAGGTTGAGCGAATGACGATATCAGGGCAAATCTCACGCCATGCATGGATACGCGCCAAGGTATTTTCGCTATGCGCTGGGCGTTTCATCGCTTTTAGGATGCGATGGCTAGCATGTTGGAACGGAATGTCGAGATAAGGCAGTAGCTTTTTCTCGCCCATTAGCTCAACCACTTTATCGACATGCGGATATGGATAGACATAATGCAAGCGCACCCAAATGCCCAAGTCATTTAAGGCTTGGCACAAGTCATAAAACTTCGACTTCAGCGGCATGCCATTCCAAAAACTGGTCTTATATTTCAAATCCAGTCCATAAGCAGAGGTATCTTGCGAAATAATAAGCAATTCTTTCACGCCAGCATTTTTCAGCGCCAGCGCTTCATTCATCACACTGTCAATCGGACGTGAAACCAAGTCTCCACGTAAGCTTGGAATGATGCAGAAAGTACAACGATGGTTGCAACCTTCTGATATTTTTAGATAAGCATAATGGCTTGGCGTCAATTTGATACCCGCTTCATTAATCAAATCTATCTTTGGATCATAACTAGCGTCCTGACTACGGTCAGGCTTGGGCACATGCAACGAAACGGCTCTAATGACCTCATCATACGCATGCGCGCCCGTCACAGCTAGCACGGCTGGGTGCATTTCACGGATTTTATCCGCCTCTTTACCCAAGCAACCAGTAACGATGACTTTACCGTTTTTGCTAATCGCTTCGCCGATGGCATCTAGCGACTCTTGTACTGCTGATTCAATAAAACCACAGGTATTGACCACCACTAAATCGGCGCCTTCATAATCGCTCGCCACTTGATAACCATCGCGGCTAAGCTCAGTGATAATGCGCTCGCTATCGACCAAGGCTTTTGGGCAACCAAGCGACACAAATCCAATCTTTGGCGCTGCACTAACTGGCATCGTAGCAGTCGCATTGGCAGTCGTTACATCACTACTTTGGGCTACACTACGGTTTTGATTGTGATTGGCTTTATGATGGTAAGGTTGGTTAGTATTTGCTTGACTGACATCTGCCTGATTGTCTTGTTCTATATTTGGTTTGGCAGGATTAAAAACGGTGGCAGTGTCTTTTAACATAGAATCTGTTGGCGTAGAAGTTGACGGTGAGGTAGTAACAGTCGTATTAACCGACTCGGTAGAAGTGTTGGGCATGGCTGACCTTGCTAGAGATAAATTGGCTGTGCGCATTGTACGTTTTTTTTGCAAAAATCGCCAGTTTTGCCGCTCTATAGTGTTGATTTATGGTTAAATATTATATCGCATCTTCTTTTATTCTAGGCAATAGCCATGACAACCCTTTTGACAACCGTAAAACCGACACCTGACTTAGCATTTATGTCACAGCATTTGTTCACCGCTATTTTATGGATCAATGATGACTTATCGATCACTTGGCTAAATGCCCAAGCCGAACAACTACTCGCTATTAGTAGTGGGCGCTTACTGGGTCAGTCTATATTGACCCTGCTTGCATCAGAAGCATCCGAAGCATTGAAATCAGCCGATAGCAATCATGACAGTGATAACCATGACAACCATGTAACTGTCGATAAAAGTAGTGGTGAAGATACTCATGAACGACCGTGCTCTTTGAAAGAACGATTTCAGCAAGCAAAGCAGTATCAACAACCCTTTATCGATCATGATCACCTTATCAGTACACCGCTAAATGGTAATTTATCATTCTCAGTTGATTATAGCGTGACCCCTGTCATTTATGAGCAGCAACCTTATTTTATTATTGAGATGTGGGGCAAGGATCGCCAAAGTCGCATATCAGAGGAGCAACGCCAGCAGCAGCAATATAATGTTGCCCGTCATATGCTGCGCTCGGTCGCTCATGAAATCAAAAATCCGCTTGCTGGTATTCGCGGGGCGGCGCAATTATTACAGCGGCAATTCATCAAATTCAGTGACACCTCGCCTCTTAATAGTGCTCCTCCTGCTATTATTGGTACAAACCCTATGGTAAACCCGAATAGCCATCTGCAAAAAACGGCTGAAAAACTGCGCAATTATACTGATATCATCATTTCAGAAACGGACCGTCTAACCCATCTTATCGGCAAGTTTCTTGGCTCCAATCAATTACCAAATTGGCAAACGCTAAATATCCATGAGCCACTGGAGCATGTTTTATCTTTGGTCGTCAATCAATATCCGCAAGTGACGCTACAGCGCGATTATGACTTGTCATTGCCTGAGTTATGCGCTGATAAAGATCAGCTGATACAAGTGTTTTTAAATCTGATTAATAATGCCTGTGAATCGATGACTGAGTTTGAGCAAACGCTGCAGCAAAGAGAATTGTCCGAGCCTAAGGCGCAACAACCTGTTACCTCACAAATGAGCAATCACGACAGCGCGTGTTACAAGCCAACGCTACACATTCAAACCCGCATTGCCTTTCAACATACCATTGCTGGGCAACAGCACAAGCAAGTGCTACAAATCAATATTGCCGATAACGGTTCAGGCATTGATCCTGCATTGATCGGACAGATATTTTTCCCAATGGTGACCAGCCGTGCCGCAGGGACGGGGCTAGGATTGTCTATCGTGCAAGATATCATCAGTCATCACCATGGTATGATTGACGTAAGCTCCCAGCAATCAAAAAACCTTAACGACAGTGTCAAAAATAATCATAACCATCAACACACCAGTTTTACGCTGTACTTGCCTTTCAATCAGCCAGCGCACCATGCTTAAAACAGCCAGCACCCAAGGCTTAGAAACCATGACCCAACTTATGAAACAATCACCCTGAATCACTTGCTTATTAGGCCTGATAAATGACTGCATATAATGACAACGCCACATCTAACAGCGACAATCAAGGCTCTGCCCAAACATCAGACAATCAAGAGTCTAGTAACCGAGAGTCTGATAACCAAGCTACGAAAGTAACGGTCAATAATGCACCTGATGCTAATCCTGCAACGTTATGGCTGATCGATGACGATGCAGCCCTGCGTTTGGTATTGGCAGATACTTTTGAAGATGCCGGATTGACGGTTATCAGCTTTACTCAAGCACAAGCGGCATGGACACGCCTCAACGATATTTTGCAACAGCAGGAATCAGTCGCTCAGTTGCCCGATGTGATATTGACCGATATTCGTATGCCCATGATGGATGGTTTGTCTTTTAGTGATTGGGTACATGAGCACTTCCCTAAGCTACCCATTGTCATTATGACGGCGCATTCCGACCTCACCTCTGCTATTAATAGCTATCAAACAGGTGCTTTTGAATATCTGCCAAAACCTTTTGACTTAGATGATGCAGTCGTCACGATTTATAAAGCCATTAATTATCAGCCCAATATGCTGGCAGCGGCGGCAGCAAACTCTACAGCTGAATCTGCTCCGAAGACCATTACCAAAAATTCATCAGATACTTTACCCAATATGCAGGTAAAACCCAATACCAGATCCAAGCTTGCTAGCAAGGCTACTCTGATCAGCCAAACCAATAAAACATCCAGCCCTAAAATTAAAGTTAAACCTGTTATCAGTGCTAATGACAATCCGAGCGGCATCATTGGGCAATCACAAGCGATGCAGACGGTGTTTCGTGCCATAGGCAGACTAGCACACTCACCCATTACTGTCTTGATTACTGGTGAATCAGGTACGGGTAAAGAATTGGTCGCCAGTGCATTGCACCAGCATTCACCGCGTCACCATCAGCCCTTTATTGCCCTTAATATGGCCGCCATTCCACATGATTTGATTGAATCTGAATTATTCGGTCACGAAAAAGGGGCGTTTACTGGTGCGACGACGACGCGACAAGGTCGTTTTGAGCAAGCAGATGGTGGGACATTATTTTTAGATGAAATTGGCGATATGCCTTATAGCACCCAAACTCGGCTGCTACGAGTACTGGCCAATGGTGAGTTTTTTCGCGTCGGTGGACAGCAGCCGGTCAAAGTGAATGTACGCATCATTGCCGCTACTCATCAAAACTTAGAAGAACTGGTCAAACAAGGCAAATTCCGTGAAGATCTATTTTATCGCCTTAACGTTATTCGCTTGCCCCTGCCACCATTACGGACACGACCTGAAGACATTCCAGCATTAGCCAATTATTTTATGCAGCGCGCTGCTGAACAGATGAACAGTGCAGAGAAACAGTTACATCCGACAGCACTACATATCATGCAGGCTTTTGAATGGCGCGGCAATGTCCGCCAACTTGAGAACGTCTGCCTTTGGTTGACCGTGATGGCCACAGGCGACACCGTGATGGTGGATGATTTGCCACCAGAGCTGCTTGAAAATATCTCGTCTGATTTAGAAGAATATCAAGAGCAAAGTCAGCCTTCACAAGCTATGACTCACAATGAGCAAATACGCTCTCATTCCCACAGTTCAAGTTGGCAACAAGCATTGGCTGCTTGGGCTGAGCAATCGCTACAAACAGGAGAAACCGATATCTTGCAGACGGCAACCCCTGAGTTTGAACGTGTTTTATTGACGGCAGCGCTCAACCATAGTGGTGGCAAAAAGATCGCTGCTGCTAATTTACTCGGTTGGGGGCGCAATACCCTGACACGCAAATTACAGCAATTAGATATTTCTTCAGCAGAAGGACAAAACAATCGTTATTAAAGGCGCAAATTTATAAATATGAATACCATTAATATCAATAACTTATAAAAATAAGTGAAAATAAATGATAAATATTTAAAAATAATTGCAAATAGGGGTTGCCAAACGTTCCAAACTCTATATAATAGCCAACCACTGAGACGCACTACCGAATCAGTTAACTGTCTATATTGTGTTTGAGTTTAAACGCTAATAATGATAGAGTAACGGAAAATGGGGCTGTGGCGGAATTGGTAGACGCACCAGATTTAGGTTCTGGCGCCGCAAGGTGTGAGAGTTCGAGTCTCTCCAGCCCCACCATTTTCGGATAGTAAATCTTAGACCAAATATCAAAGCCTGCTTTCTAGCAGGTTTTTTTGTGTCTGTTCTTTTTGTATTTAGAGTGTGGTGGATTTATATTTTCCGATTTATTTGCGTAGAGCCATTACCTATCAATACTTTCTAAGTCTAAAAGTATCTGCTTCATACTCCGATACCGCCTCTCCACCCGCTTTGCCAATGCCTTATTTATGATACCTTGATAGTGACTATATTCAAATGGCAACTTTGGAATAGGCTGTTGGCAATGCTGAATCGCCCACGCTTTTAATTTGTCGTTACTGTTAGCACTTATCTGAAACGGACGCTTGCCTGTTAGTATTTCAACCATCATGATGCCAAACGCATAGATATCACTTTGTACCGTTGCACCCTGTCCTTGCCAGCGTTCAGGGGCAAGATACGCAGGTGTACCAGCAGGAATTGCCAAAATTGGGGCGTTAAGACATTCTGCTAAGGCAAAATCGGTTAACAATAAATCAGCCTTGATATAGCTATCATCCGCATGATTTGGCAAAAAATCATCTAGCAAAATATTACTGGGCTTAATATCATTGTGTAGCCAGCCAGCGCTATGTAGAGTGGCGATAAGGTGCGCAGATTGCACCATAAAATTATGCTTTCGTTGAGAATTTAATGACGAATGATTTCGAACATTAAGCTGAGTTGCTAAGCTACCACTGAGATAATATGGCATGGTAAGTATCGTCAGCTGCGAAAACTGATCTAGTACCTGTACCCTTAGCGTTTCATAAGCGAGCATTGGCGGAGCAATAGCAAAAAGACTGTCTTGAAATCTCTTTTGATTAGCTGATAAATTATTGATAGATTTTAGAACACCGATTTCATGGGTTAAGCCAGCCAAACTTTGATTGGTAAAAGCCGTTAACTGCCATTTAATCATCACTCGACCAAATTGTGGATGCTGGGCACGCGCCAAGCCTTGAAAGTCATTCTCGCTATTCTGAGCTTGCTGGCTGAGTCGTTGATGCGAAATATCGTTATAATTCAGGCTTAAGAATAACGTAGTCAATGTTGGCAGGATTTGCTGCGCTTGCGTTTGTAATGCTTGTTTTGCACACGCTTTTGCATTAGAGGAATTACTGGCACTATTTTTCATGGTAAAGTGAAGCCTTTATACGTCTAGTATGCCACACGTTATTTTAATTTTTATGAGCGACTGAGTATTATGCCCCAATCCACTAAGCCTGTTACGAATTACGCCCTACCCGACCATTTGTTGGATTTACTCGGACAGTATTTACAAGAGAAAGTCACGCCCACTATCGAGATTGATCCTACACAGTTGGCCTATCGCTGGGTCGGTGGTCATAATGGACATTTGGAGCCATTGGCAGTGAACTTATTTTTAAGTTTAGATGATTTGCATGGTATCGATACCCAAAAGGCAAAACTGGTACAAAACACACGGCAATTTCTAAAGGGCTATCCTGCCAATCATGTCTTAATGACAGGGACACGTGGTGCTGGCAAATCATCGCTGATTCGGGCATTGCTACAAGCCTATCATAGTGAGGGACTGCGCATTATTGAAATTGCCCGTGATGACCTGCGCGTGCTTGATAAGATACGCGCCGCCATTAATGCACTGCCGACCAAGTGTGGTTGTCACTATGTGGTGTACTGTGATGACTTGGCGTTTAACGGTCAAGATGAAAGTTATCGGACATTAAAAAGCGTATTGGACGGCTCGCTAGACTCAGAGCAAGACAAGTTATTGGTTTATGCGACCAGTAATCGCCGTCATCTATTGCCTCAGCTAATGAAAGACAATGTCAATATTTATAATGGTCAAACCGATGAGGTCAATCCTTATGAAACCATTGATGAGACGGTATCGCTGTCTGATCGCTTTGGGCTTTGGTTGTCCTTTCATCCAATGGATCAAAACACCTATTTACACATCGTGCGCCATTATTTATCACTTTCGCCAAACCGCAATCTAGATAATGCGAATGACGTTAAAGAAAGTAATAGTGAAGAAAAAAATAAGACGCTACCTGATAACATCAGAGCAGCAGCGTTGCGCTGGGCATCAGAGCGTGGTGGACGTTCAGGACGAGTGGCGTATCAGTTTAGCCGCTACTGGATAGGACAGACACGATTAGCAGCTGAAGACAGTCCATCGTAAGCTTCATTAAAAGTTATTTTTATGATGACGCTCAGTGCTTAACGACCGCGTGCAGAACCCAAATATTGTACGCGGTTATTTTCGTTAATATCTGCTAAATCAACGGCACCATCGACCATATATTGGTCAAAATCTGCGGCTAACCATAGATTACCTTTGTAAACGCTCTCAGCATCCAAGCGAATATATGCCATATTTGGTGTCTTGCTATTAGGATTATCAAAGCTTTGATAACGAGCGCTAAAATGGGTCAATATTAGATTATTTACACCACTTTTTTCTACAAAACCCGCCACCGATTGCGCACTACTATGCATTGGATCAAACTCTGGATTTTTGCCTTGAATCTTAGTCAATACCTCATGCGTATACGTCGCTTCATGCACCAATAAATCCGCATCAACCAACGCCGCAGTGAGACACGCTGGCGTATCGTTATCACCAGCCACCACTACTCGCGTTCGTGATAAATCATCATTGACATAATCTACTGCACATAACTGCTGACCATCTTCAGTGATGACATCGTGACCTTGCTGCAATTTACCCCATAGTGCGCTTGCAGGAATACCTTGCGCCAGTAGTTTATCCGTATCAAGCGTGCGATGATGGATGGTTTGCGTGATACCAAATGCATGAGAAGCAACCCGATGTGATAGAAGCGTGATATCAATATCAAGCTGATGCTGGTCGCTTAATCGGATATTCACCTTGTTTGTATCACTTTGCTCAGATAGCACCTCTTCAATCGCTACAAAATTGAGAGCAAAAGGTAAATACAGTTCTGTAGTTAAGGTAATGGCTTCGAGCAGTGTCGCGATGGCTTTTGGAGCAATCAGGGTCAGCGGCTCACGGCGTCCTGACATGGCGGCACTCGCCAATAATCCTGGCAACCCGTAGCAATGATCGCCATGCACATGGGTGATACAGATAGCGGCTAGTTGATGCAAAGACAGTTTGGTATGTAACAGTTGCTGCTGCGTGCCTTCACCGCAATCCATCAGTAGCCATGGACGCGATTTTTTATTTTGATTGGCATTCTGTGGTTGATTGCCTTGCTGTGCGCCAGATAAATAAGGATTAAGACATTCAATCGCCAGTGCTGTCACATTGCGCTGTTTGGTTGGCACACCAGCAGAGGTACCCAAAAAAGTCAGCTTCAACATAGATTACCTCTCTTACACATGATACTTATCTGCTATGACAATTGGCACATCATGGTTTTTTGCGCTGCAACCATCTGCCCACCATTGGCCGTACATTCACTGACCATATTGGACTCATAAGATTTCCAGCCGCCATAAAAGCTGGCAATACATAGAATCACTACGAGCAATTTTTGTGACCATGCTTTAATGGATACCTGCTGATGGTTCACATTGTCAGCGGTAGTATCAAGCACTGGCTTAGCAGCAATACCAGTATCGATATCAGTATGCTTGTTATGCGATTTATTTAAGTCTGTCATTTCTTATCCTAAAAAAGGTTTTGTCTATAAATAAACAAAACCCTTCATTTTAATATTAAATCAGTCATTTATGAACGATTAAATGCGACGCTTTTAGAACTGCAAACGACCACCCTTTTCTTCTGCACGCTTAAAGGCATCGCGCTCTTCACAGCGTTTTAGCCAAATTAAGATATTGGCATATTTACTGCTATCTAATCCTGTACCAGCATTGGCACCCACAACCGCAAGATGCATTTGGATATCAGCGGCACTAAATTCAGCCCCTGCAAACCAATGATTGTCTTGCAAATGCTGCTCCATCATCGCCAATATAGCATCCAGACTTTTGCTTATCATATTTTTTTCGACTTGATTTCGAATGCTTTTGCTCACAGGCTTGATGAGCATGGGCGACTGCCCAACCACTTTGGTAAATACCAAACGCATGACCAATGGCGGCATCACTGATGCTTCAGCGAAATGCAACCAAAACGTGTAAGCCTCCCACGCCGCTTCATTATCATCCGCAGGCTTGAACTGTTTCTCAATATCATAATGCTTCAACAAGTATTCGATTATAAACCCTGATTCGATGAGCACACGGTCATTTACTTCTAACATGGGTGCATGACCGAGCGGATGTATTTTTTTTAAACTGTCAGGCGCACGGTATGCTTTATTGCGCTCATAACAAGTCAGTTGATAATCGACGCCAAGCTCCTCTAACAGCCAAATAATACGAAATGAGCGCGAATTTGCTAAATGATGAAGGTGTAACATAAACCATCCTAGTTATAATGTGAATAAGTTATCGTATGAATAAGTCATAATATGTATAGTTGGTGCACACGCATTCCATTAATAAACGTTGTTAAGCGTGGCAGCACTGCTATCGATAATAGCGTAATTAATGCCTCTTTAACACAGAAACTGTGTAGAGTAATGACGAAAAACATTGCCCGCTAAGTCAAGTCTATATCGACTTGCTGGCAGGCGCTACTTTGAATGCAGCTCTTCAATTTTGCGTGTCATCTTATGGATTTTTTGCTGATACTTTCTAATTTTTCGGAAACGATGCGCGGTTAACACACCTTTAATACGACGGTTTTTCAGACGGCGACGTGGCGGGAAGCTACCCACTTGTGGCTCATTATAACCATGCAAACGGTCATCACGCTTACGTGCCAAGTAACCAAGCGCACTATCCACAATCATCATCAACAGCGCGACAAAAATCATGCCGTACATAAATAAAGAGCCGCCCTCATCGATACTTTGATGCAAAATCGTGATGGAAAATATGAATAAAAATATCGGCTCAAGGTAGCATAAGGTGCCAAATAATGAGACGGGCAGCTTTTGACTGGCAACCATGGTCAATGACATCGCAGCCGTACTGATAATGCCTAATAGTGGCAACAGATACCAAAACTTATCGGTAGATATCGCCAGCGCAAATCCGCCATTGAGATATAAAGCAATCAACACCACCGGCGTCAATAAAACAAGGTCAGAGATAAGCCCTGTGATCGGCGGCACTGCCAATTTACGACGCAGTAGATAATAAGGCGGATAACCCAAGCAAACAAATAAAGTCGCCCAAGAAATACTGCCGTACTGAAAGACATCATAGGCAATACCTGCGCCTGCGCAAATGGTGGCAATCCATTGTAACAAGCTCATGTCTTCGTTATAAAAAAACCGACCAACCATAATCATAATCATTGGATATAAAAAGTAACCCAATGTCACCTCAAGCCCTAAATCATTGACAGGTGCCCACATAAATATCCAGATTTGCGCGCCCAATATTGGTGTGGGTATGATAAATAAAAACCATTCTTTTAGCGTCTTTAGGGTTTTTAAATAATCAAAAATATGCTGCCACTGCTTCAGCACACTAATCAGCAGCACCAGACTCAATAGCATCATCAATACGCGCCAAGAAGCGACTTGCGTGCCTGACAACGGCTGCATCAATAGACCAAATAAGAATAGCAATGAATATAAAAAATTTGCTGCCACTGCAGCGATGGTACCCTGCGACGTTTGATTCGTGGTGAGCATAACGACAACCTTGAAAAATGAGCGCACGTCCTTGGCAATTTTAGAAAAAAAAACAAAAGCCTCCGACGCGGACGTCGAAGGCTTTTTGATCTATAAACTCTGTTATCTACAACATTATCATATAAGATTGAGATAAATACTTGGAATATATCGTGTTTATCTTATGGTCAGTATTATGTCAAAGTCAGAATAGATAAGCAATACACCTGCTTCACTAAAGCGTGCGCCTATTCATTCAGCATCTTACTTTGCACTCAACTGCTCGATTTTTTGCTGTATTCTATCCATCTTTTTTTGATAGCGCCGAATCTTGCGAAAACGATGCGCGGTTAAAACCCCATCAATACGCTGATCTATGAAACGACGACGCGGCGGAAACCCACCCACTTGTGGCTCTCGATAGCCATGCAAATGATTGTCACGGCGGCGCTTAAGATAACCTTTTATACTATCAGCAATCATCACCAGTAATGCCAAACTTACCATACCATACATGAATAAAGAACCGCCCTCATCGAGGCTTTGACTTAGAACAGTGATGGATAAAACAAACAGCAGCATAGGCTCGACATAGCTTAACGCCCCAAATAATGACACGGGTAATTTGCTACTGGCAATCATGGTTAAGGACATCGCCAGTGCACTAAAGGCTCCTAGCAGTGGTAATAAATACCAAAACTTGATGTCCTGTGCCGCCGTATTAAAGCCGCCGCTAAAATACAACATAATGAGCACCACTGGCGTTAACAAAGCCAAGTCAGACAACAGCCCTGTGATAGGCGGCACAGCCAGTTTACGCCGCAATAGATAATAAGGTGGATAGCCCAAGCACACAAACAACGTTACCCAAGATACTGAGCCATATTGAAAGATATCATAGCCAATACCTAAGGCTGCACATAGCGCGGCCACCCACTGCAACGCACTCATATGCTCGTGATAAAAAAATCGACCAAGTACAATCATCACCAGCGGTAATAAAAAATAGCCCAAGGTGACATCCAGACCAAAGCCATTGACTGGTGCCCACATAAATAGCCAAATTTGACCACCCAAAATCGGTGTGGGCAAAATAAATATCAGCCACTCTTTCGGAGTTTTTAAGGTTTTGAGATAATCAAAAACGTGTTGCCATTGCTTGGTAAAACTGACCAACAATAGCAAACTTAGCAGCATCATGAGCACGCGCCATGAGGCTACCTGCGTACCTGTCAAAGGCAGCATAAATAGCCCAAACACGAACATCATCGAAAATAAAAAGCTCGATGATATCGAAGCAAGGGTTCCTTGAAAAGTTTGATTGGTCGAGAGCATAACAACAGCCTTAAAAAATAGAACTTTATGGGCATTATTTATAAAAAATTAGAGCAGCAGAAACTTAGGGCGTGTCATCAATTAGATTGTGAGGCTTAAAATGAGAAAAATTGTAGATAAACAAGGAAGCAATTGCCGTTAATATGAACATATTGACAAAATTGCTGACGATGTTTAGCAAAATTTAGCCATTTTAAGACCACTAAACGTACTAATGTGCTAATTGATGACACGCCCTAAAGGCAGACTCTAACAATAAATGACATACAGAAAAAAATAAAAGCCTCCGACGATAACGTCAGAGGCTTTTTATAGAACAATCATATAAGACTAGATCAAAAAGCTAACTACTGAGACATTTATTCGTCGTCTGCGTTTTCACCGTCTGTACTATCAACATCTAATTCATTGTCAGTAGCAATATCCATAACGTCATTCGTTGCTGTGTTGCCAGTCGCCGCATCAATATCTATCTGCTCTTGACCTGCCACATCAAATGTACCGTCTTCTCTCATGGCATCAACCAGCTCATCGTCACCTTCTTCATGCTCAACACGCGCCATAGCGACCAGCTTCTCGTCTTTTGATAAACGAATCAGCGTCACACCTTGCGTATTACGACCAGAGCTAGCGACATGCTCAACGGGCGTACGAACCAACGTACCTTTGTCAGAGATTAAAATAATATCGTCTGTAGAGTCAACCTTGGTGGCTCTTACTAGCGCACCATTACGCTCACTGGTTTTGATAGCAATTACACCGCCGCCGCCACGATTTTGGGTATTGAACTCATCGATAAAGGTACGTTTACCAAAGCCGTTTTCACAAGCAATAAGGATTTCGCGTACATCATCTTCGATCACAACCAATGATTTTATAGACTCATTAGCCGCCAAACGCATACCACGGACACCTTTAGCCGTACGACCCATCACACGAGCATCATTTTCATCAAAACGAATGGCTTTACCACTGGATGCAAACAACATCACTTCTTGGCTACCATTAGTGATACGAGCACTGACCAGCTTATCGCCCTCTTCTAGTCCAACCGCAATCAAGCCGTTCGAGCGAATATTGGCAAACTGCTTAAGCTCTACCCGCTTCACCGTACCATTAGCGGTTGCAAAGAACACAAAAGGTGGCTCTGCTTGCGTGATAGCGTCTAATGAATCATCATCCCCATCTATTAGAGCCTCTGTTAACGCGTCACCTTTTACCGATAGCTCTTCCACTATTTTTGGAATCGGTAGTATCGTAGTGACCGTTTCATCAGGATTTAAGCCAATTAAATTCACTAATGGACGACCCCGAGCACCGCGACTGGCAATCGGCACTTCAAAACCACGTAAGCTAAAGACACGACCGCTATCCGTGAAGCACAATACGGTAGCATGCGTTGAGGTCACCACCAAATGATCAATCACATCATCTTCTTTCATTGCGGTTGCAGACTTACCTTTACCGCCACGTTTTTGCGCGACATAATCGTCAATCGGCTGAGTTTTTGCATAACCTGTACGTGAGACCGTCATGACAACCGTCTGTTCAGGAATCAAATCTTCACGGTTAAAGTCAGTACGTGAGTCAATGATATCAGTACGGCGCTCATCACCAAAGTTATCACGAATCTCAATCATCTCATTGGAGATAATGGTCATTAGCTTATCAAAATCACCAAGAATAGACTCTAAATGAGCGATTTCACGTAGCAAATCCTGATATTCTTCGGTTAATTTGTCTTGCTCAAGACCCGTTAGACGATGCAACTGCATATCTAAAATCGCGTTGACCTGCTCAAGTGATAAGCGATAACGTTCTTCGCCCTCAATCAAGCCAAATGGTGCTTTAGGATCTTCGCCTTCGATATAGTCAGGACGCACAGATTGGCTACCAGCAGCGGTCAGCATCGCCACCACGCTACCTGAACCCCACGTATTATTTAATAAGCTTTCACGTGCCAAACCGCGGTTTGCAGAGGCTTTAATCGTTGCAATAATCTCGTCGATATTGGCTAATGCAACGGTCAAACCTTCGAGTAAATGACCACGTACGCGCGCTTTGTTTAACTCATAAATCGTACGGCGTGTCACCACTTCTTGGCGATGACGTACAAAGGCGGCAATCAGCTGACGCAAAGTTAGTAGCTTAGGCTGACCATTATCGAGCGCCACCATATTGATACTAAAACTTGATTCGAGCGGCGTTTGCAAGAACAAGTTATTAACGATAACTTCAGCTGTCTCACCACGACGCAAATCAATGGCGATACGCATGCCATCTTTGTCAGACTCGTCACGAATCTCGCTAATACCTTCAATCTTTTTATCACGTACGAGTTCTGCGATACGCTCAATCATTTTGGCTTTATTAGATTGATAAGGTACTTCGGTAAAGACAATACGCTCACGATCACGGTTGACACCCGTATCACTCATGGCTTCAATATGATAGCGACCACGGATGTGCAAACGACCTTTACCCGTGCGATAAGCATCTAAAATACCAGCGCGACCATAAATGATACCGCCTGTAGGAAAGTCAGGACCTGAGATGTGTGACATCAACTCTTCAGCTGATACTTGTGGGTTTTCGGCATAAGCCAAACAAGCATTAATCACTTCTGTCAGGTTGTGCGGCGCCATATTAGTCGCCATACCAACAGCAATACCAGTCGCACCATTGATTAGCAAGTTTGGAACACGCGCTGGCATGACGCTAGGCATACGCTCAGAACCGTCGTAGTTGTCTTCCCAATCAACCGTGTCTTTGTCCAAATCAGCAAGCATCTGATGCGTCAGCTTGGTCATACGTACTTCGGTATAACGCATCGCTGCCGGAGGATCATCATCGATCGAACCAAAGTTACCTTGACCGTCAACCATCGGATAACGCAAACTAAAATCCTGCGCCATCCGCACAATGGCATCATAGACCGCACTATCGCCATGTGGGTGATATTTACCAATGACATCGCCGACGACACGTGCAGACTTCTTATATGGCTTATTATAGTCGTTAGATAGCACGTGCATGGCGTACATCACACGGCGGTGTACAGGTTTGAACCCATCACGCACATCAGGCAGCGCACGCGAGACAATCACGCTCATCGCATAATCCAGATAGGATTGCTTTAGTTCCTCTACGATGCCAATAGGACTGACCGATTCGCTCATATACACTCCTTCACTCACATTGTTTTTCTAATGTTGACACGTTTGTTCAAGATACTCATGGGTTATACAAAAATATAGCTGCATCAATGCGCAGCTACTATCAAAATATAGACCCTAAAAAAGCACTGTCAAAGGTGCAAAACAATAGGAAAATAGTGATACGGTTTTTGTTAAAAATAATGTTCAATTAAAGAAGCTATTTTAGCACAAATTTGCTGATTTAGGGGCGTCTGGCTGTTATTAAAATTAAGCAAAACAGCTGATTAGCGGTTTTTTTCACTCTAATGACAATGGTAAAAACAACTTTAACGACATACTTGTTTTGATTGACTGATTTTGCCGTTTTTGCAAACAAACTTACCATCTTTTGAGCAGTGAGATACGCCGCCCATTTTGCCCGAACAAGGTGTATTCTTAGCCTGCGCTTGACTGATCGGAGCTGTGATAAAGACACAAGCAATTAGTGATAATATTATCGATTTCATATTTTTCTCTTATTGAGGATTAAATGATATTCATGAAAAAACTGCATCCAGTGGATACAGTCTTTTCGATAGTCAGGCTATTTTTTATGGTTAAAATGACCTCTATTAAGCAGGTTTAAATTCCTGATTAAAGAACTCACGTGTGGCTTGCGTACACGCTGGGCTAACTAAGCCGCCATGATAGTTGGTATAAAAAGCCAATAACGGCACGCCACCTTGTGCAGTCGCATCCGCTTTCACCTTTTCAACGCTATTGCTGAAGTTTGTTTGTACATTGGTTACGATATCAGTGGCATTCCATTTGTTCATTGATGCCTGTCCAATCATCATAAAGGTCGATTTATCTGGACGCTCGGCAGCATTGTCTTTATCGACATCCAATACCGTAATATTTAGCTTTTTGGCGGAGTTTTTGTCAGAGGCTGCTTGTAATATTTCTACCATAGAGCCTGTATTAGTATCAAAATAAACCGTCGGGTCTTGGTTACCGCCACAAATAAGTGTCGGCATTGTCGGCACATAGCCACGTAAGTCATTATCCTTTAGTGCTTTACGTAAGTTATTCTCAGGAGCTACAGCTGGCATTTTGTCGCCGTTTTCTGTCATTAACCCATCGGGATGCTTAATGGTGTCCGCTACATAAGCTGCGCGAAAATCCGTCTTAATCAAATAGTCATTTTCATCATAACCGCCCAGCACAGAAAACAACTTCCCTTGTGATAAACCAGCAAATATTGCGTCGGTAGGGTTCTTTTGAAACAAAGCATTATTGGGCAGTTTGCCCGCCGTGACTAAGTCGCCAAATGCTGTCTCACTTGGTAACTGGGCATCAGCATACTTATCCAAGAATATGTCTGATTTTTTACCATAAATATTGCCATACTTTTCTTGTAAACCAATGCCAAGTAATGGCGCAAATCTAGACGCTCCAATATTGACGTTTCCTCTAAATATTTCATCACCAAACGCTGCCAGTGCATAAGGCCCTGATAAAGGTGCAATGGCAGTGACAGGCTCATCATTTTGCTCGAACATTCTTGCAGTTGCCATCGCCACATGCCCGCCCTGTGAGTAACCACTGATGAATAACTTACCAGAGTCATCAAGGTTGGTGTAGTCAGGATCATTAGCGCGCTGTTGTCTTGCAATGATGGTACGGGCACTGTCTAATGCATCAGCCATGTCAGTGGCTTGTTGCTCAGCCACAAGGTATGGATGGTAATCAAGATCAGACTCATCATAACCAGCATAGTTTGGTGCAACGACGATGTAGCCTTGAGCGGCAAAGTTGGCAGCGATTAATGTCGCCTCACCAGCTGCTGGATTTTGAGGATTGGCGACTTGACTAAAATCGTAGCCTTTATCCGTAGTTGTGCCATGAGCATACAGTAAGATAGGTCGATCGCCTTGACAGTCAGCACTGTCGCCACTTGGTAGCATCAAAGCTGCTGTCGCGTTGGTACGCTCACCCGCTGCCCCTACTGTCGGATAGCTTACTTTTTCGATTTTGATATCGCATTTGGCATCAGGGGTTGCCGTACCATCAAGACCGAACTGGGTATTTATTTGCGCAGTGTTAAATGAGCTGATTGATTTAACTGACGTCGCAGAGTCAGAGCCTATGACAGTATCAAAGTCATTGTCATCGCCACAACCGACGAGCAGCAAGCTACTGGCAATAGCGACGGATAATAGGCAGCGCAGCATCACAGGCTTGCCCGTCGTAATGGATACTGATTGATGGGTACTGCTAGGTGATTTGTCATTTATAGCGGTAGTAGATTTAGATACGATCATGGTTGCTGTCCTTAGCGGTGGTAGATCAGACGTTTGCTGAGAGTCCTTGACAATAAAAAAATTCAGTATGGCAGACTCTTTTTATTGAATGGTTTTTATTGAATACATTGAAGTATCAAATATTTTCAATAAAACTTACTCAATAATTGTTTCTTAAACCTTACTACTTATACCGTAAAATATTGTGAAAAGCTACTGGAAAACGGGTATTTAATGGCATCTTTGACGCTATGGTAAAGCTAGTATTGGTGTCAAGCCTAGCTTAGATTTTGTCTTTGTTGTACGATGTTCCAAAATACCACCCTAATACAGATAGCGCTTTATGCAAACCCATAGTGAAAGTACCAAAGAACATGACAACCAATCGGTTGATCTGACACAACCAAGCGCTGCATCAGGCGATATACGTGCCGATCGTAGCTTCGATGCGATTGCGGATCATTTTGAAAAAAAGGTCTACGGTGGCTTAAAAGGCGATATTCGATTGGCGGTGCTACGCCGTGATATCTTTGAATATAGCGCGCGAATGAGTGAAAGCCTTGGGCGACCTTTACGTATTTTGGATGTGGGTGCAGGGTTGGCACAGATTGCAATAGAGCTGGCAGCTCAAGGTCATACATTGGTCATCAATGACATCTCAGCCAATATGCTAGAAAAAGCGAAAGCGAGTGCCGCGCAGATAGACGAAGACCTGAATATCACATGGTACGTTTGCCCCTATCAGGAGCTGCCAGAAAAATTAGACAAAGAAAAGCATGAAAAGTTTGATTTAATCATGTGTCATGCGCTGCTTGAATGGTTGGCAGAGCCCGCTGCGGTGATGGACTTTTTTGATCAGCAATTAGCGGATAATGGTGCGCTATCTTTATGCTTTTATAACCCAGCAAGCTTTGATTATCGCAACCTAATCATGGGAAATTTCAACTTACTCGATAATACAGAATATAAGGCGGACAACAAAAAAAGCCTCACGCCCAACCATCCTGTCGCCAAAGAAGAAGTTGAATCTTGGTTGGCTGCGCATCATTATCAGACCATACGCACCAGCGGTCTGCGCGTCTTTCATGATTATGCCCCGCTTAAGCGTGGTGGTCACAATGACCCAGAAGCCGTGATACGCATGGAGCTGCGCTACTCACAATTAGAGCCGTATAAATGGTTGGGACGTTATTTGCACATATTGGCGACACGATAAGCTTAAGTGCAAGCCGCAGTTGTTTGACGTAAACATGAATTAATATAGTCGCCGCAGTTTAAAGTAGATACAAGGCAGCCAAGCGTCAATAGCATACCGTGTGCATGTCGCGAGGTTAATTCCCTAATCATTTATAAATGCTGCGACTATTCTGTCTCGTCAACTCTCTCTGACCTATCATACTCTGACCAAGTCGTCGCATTGATGTCTTTTTCATCGAATACCACGACATGCTCTAGGATAGGTAAAATACCAATCTTCGATCCAATCTCGTGATTATGGTGACTGGCGACTAAAGACAATACCGTTTGCCCGTCGTCAAGTTGCAAGCGATATAAATAGTTGGCACCGCGAAATACGCGTCCAACGACTAAAGCGGTTTGTGTGCTCTCATCGTCATGAATGATATCATCAGGGCGCACCAACACCTTAATCGGTGTGCCGTTAGGATAATCATACTCGCAATACTGTGGGTACCCTGATTCATCATACACTTCCATACGCCGATAGATATCGCCTAATGCCGTCTCAACATGGCCTTCTTTGATGATGCCATCTATCATCGCACCTTCGCCGACAAACTCGGCGACAAAAGGACTGATTGGCTCATGATATAGCTCGCTTGGGGTTGCCCACTGTACCAGCTTACCTTTATGCATCACCCCCACTTTATCAGCCAGTGCAAAGGCTTCGTTTTGATCATGAGTGACTAGTATTGCCGTGGTATTGGTGCGTTTAAGAATATCACGGACATTCATTGCCAATGATTCACGTAGCACCACATCTAGATTAGAAAACGGCTCATCGAGTAGTAATAGTTTTGGCTTTGGCGCTAATGCACGGGCTAATGCCACCCGCTGCTGTTGGCCACCTGACAGCTCATTTGGACGTTTGTCAGCATGCTCAGACAATTCAACCAGCTCTAGCATCTCAGCGATACGGGCTTTTTTGTCAGCGGCCGTCCATTTATTCAGACCAAAAGCGATGTTTTTTGCCACGCTCAAATGCCCAAATAACGCATAGTCCTGAAACACCATGCCCATACCGCGTTTGGCGGGTGCGACTGCATACGAGTTGCGGTCAGTTTTATCAGTAAGACATTGATTGTTTAAGAGAACCGTACCATCACGGCTTTGTTCCAACCCTGCAATCGCTCTTAGTGCCGTGGTCTTACCGCAGCCGCTATAACCCAAAAAGCAACCAATCTCGCCTTGCTTCAATTCCAATGACAAACCATTGACGATAATCGTATCGTCATAACCGACGATTAAATCTTGCACACTAAAATAAGGACTAGTAGCCGTAGCTGCCTCAGTATTTATCTCAACATCTTGGCTAAAAGCACTGCTTTTTTCTAAAGACTTACTAGGCTGGGCGGGCGGCGTCTTAACTTGAGCAACTGGTAATTTTTTTATATGCTCTAGTCTTGCCTTGGCCTTTATTGACCTGGCATTGATTGATTTAGAGTCTGCTGAGCCTTTCATTGAATCAGTGTACATAGACGGTACCAGTTAGCTATTAGTAAATAAAACCCATAGATAAAACAGTGAAAACAATCATAAAATGGAGCGTTATCGGATAATGCAGATTCACTCTAAAAACACCTTAACCTTGCTTATCGCTTTGACGCAATAATATCCAAACAGGCAGCAGCCCAACCAGCACAATCAATAAACTTGGCAACGCAGCTCGTCCCCACATGCCTTCGCTGGTCATCTCAAACACCCGCACCGCCAGCGTATCCCAGCCTTGGCGACGCGTCATTAACGTAATCGGCATCTCTTTCATGACTTCAACAAACCCCATCAACAGTCCTGTCAATATTCCTGGACTAATGACAGGCAACATCACTTGCCGCCAGCGCTGATAAGGACTGTCACTCAGTAATTTGGCAGCCGCTTCTTGATTGACCGTTAGTCGCTGTAGCTGCCGATCAACTGGCTGAAAACTCACCGTCATAAAACGCGTTGATAATGCCAATAGCATCACAATCACACTGCCTGATAATACTTGCTGCGTGGTAATACCAAAGGCAATCATTTGGTTGTCTAGCCAAGCAATTGGGATAAAGATGCCCACTGCCAATACTGTACCCGGCACCACATAACCCAAATTTGCCAAAGTAGTCATGAGCTTGGTCAATTTATCAGGATACTGCCGCTTAATCCACGCAATGATAATCGCCAAAAAGGCAATAAAAATCGTGGTCATGCTAGCAATCATGAGGCTATTGGTCACAAAATCAATATAGCGCGCATCGAAATCTTGGCGAAAATTCAATGCCGTCCAGTAGATGAGCTGCAAAAATGGGATTAAAAAAGCGCCAGCAAATACCAAGGTACACAGCAATGTCATGCCCAATTTCGCAGGCGTGCTGGCATCAAAACGCTGACTGCTGCCTTGAGTCACGTTATTGCCGCGCTTGGTTTGCCAATACTGCTCAAACAATACCACAATAAAGATCACACCGATGAGCAAAGCTGCCAATTGTGCCGCAGTGGTCAAACTAAAGAAACCAAACCATGCTTTGTAAATTGCCGTAGTAAAGGTATCGACATTAAAGACTGACACGGCACCAAAGTCTGCCAAAGTTTCCATACTGGCAAGCAATAGTCCGCCAATAATCCACGGCAAGGCTTGTGGTAATGCCAACCGAAAAAACACTCGGCTACGGCTTAAGCCCAGCATTTGTCCTGCTTCAATCGCACGCCTGCCTTGCGATAAGAACGCTTGACGCGCCAACAAATAGACATAGGGATAAAATGCTAGGGACAATACCAAACCTGCTCCCCAGACATTACGGATCGAAGGAATCGCTGTATCAAAGCCTAGGTCGCGCAAACCTGTCTGTAATGGTCCACTAAAATCAACAATACCAATGGTGACAAATGCTAATACATAAGCGGGTATCGCCAGCGGTAACATCAGCGCCCACGAAAAAAACCGCTGTCCAGGGAAGCGGTACATACTGGTTACCCAAGCAAGCGCGGTGCCAATAGTGCCAGACACGACCATTACCATCAGCAATAAAATCGCGGTATTTTTAAGCACTTGCGGCAGCACATAATCTGCCATGTGCGTCCAGATATCAGCAATTGGCTGCGTCCAAGATAGCAACACAATCAAAATTGGCAAAAGCATAAACGACGAAATCAGTCCTAAGACTGATTTTGAGATAATACGTTTACGGACGGCGTGGTCTTGGCTGACAGTCTGCTTTCCATCAATATTATGGTTATCCATATTGTTGACATTAGCACTATCATTAACTGTATCGTTTTGACGTACAGACGCGTCTGGCGTTTTGATCATATCATTATTACCGTGTCATACGCATAAAGACCTTATAACATTATACCAAACTCAAAAATACGGCTAAAAACACTGTCTGCTTTGAACATAAACACTATCATTTAGCCTATCAAGCTTGATACTCGTCCTTGATAGGCATTGTCATTTTTGAGAATGGTATGACTGTCAATACCTTATTTATAGCCTGCTTTGTCCATCAACTGAATGGCTTGGGTTTGCAGCTCACCAAACTTTTGCACATTGATATCGTCTTTTTTGAATTCACCCCATGATCTGAGCATTTCTGACTCATCAACCCCTACTTTTACTGGAAATTCTTTGTCTGAGCTGGCATAAAGACCTTGCGCCTCATTAGAAGACAACCATTCTATCAGTTTAAGCGTCCCATCTGGATTGTCTGAACCTGCGACCACACCAGCACCTGAAATATTTACGTGTGTACCAGTCGTGCCTTGGTTTGCCCAAAATATTTTCACAGGGAAGTTAGGTTTTTCATCGAGCAGACGACCGTAGTAGTAACTGTTGGCAATGCCCACCTCACACTGACCAGCAGCGATGGCTTCTAGCATACTGGTGTCATCGCTGAACACGTCAGTCGCTAAGTTAGCGACCCAACCACGGACGATTTCTTCCGTTTTTTCTTCGCCCAAATGCTCCATCATACTGGCCACAAGCGACTGGTTATAGACCTTTTTAGAGGTACGTAGGCATAACTTGCCTTTCCATTTTGGATCGGCTAAATCTGCATAAGTAGATAATTGGTCGGCACTGACTTTGCTTGGGTCATAAAAGATCGTACGAGCACGCAATGATAGCCCTGTCCACTGACCTTTTGGATCACGATATTTGGCAGGGACATTTTCTTCTAACACAGTAGAGGATACTGGTTGCAACAAGCCTTGCTGAGCGGCTTGCCATAAGTTACCCGCATCAACCGTGAGCAGCATGTCGGCTGGCGTGTTCTGACCTTCAGCTTGCAAACGCGCCATGAGCGGACCTGTACTATCTGTGACCAGCTCAATCTTCACACCTGTCTGTTCAGTATAACGGTCTAGCAATGGCTTAATCAGCTGCTCATTTCGCGAAGAATAAATAGTAATCGTCTGACCACCTTCACTCGTAGCACCATCAGTAGCAGCTGGTTGCTCAGTAGCCGCCGCTGATGTCTCCGCCTCCACGCTCTCTTCTGTTGTAGATGAATTGCTACAACCAGCCAGTCCCAACATCATGCCAAATACGGCAACAGGCAAGATAAGCTTAGTAGAAGTTAGGTTAGCGCTAATGGCATTCAATGACATGGTTTTCCCCATAATGATGCTACGAAAAGGTGAGATAAATAGATGAGATGACAATAAGATAAGACGGCGCTAAAGACCTCTAACAGTAAGGCTCAATCACGCGATAATCTCTGAAACAACATACTAATAGAAATGAGATTAATTATCAATACATTTGTTTAACTCAGAAATACACCGATAATTTGGCTCAATTGTCTCTTTTTAAGGATAAATTTATAGATCCTCATGAATCAATCTATAGATTTTCTAAGTGATGGCATGTCTTAATTATCTTTCAACGATCTGCTGATTCACGACAGCAACCATTGACCCAAAATCACATTGACGGCGGCTTCTGTACGCAGGATACGCGAGCCTATAGTGACTGCCGCGCAACCTTGAGTGGCAAGCAGTGCTATTTCATAATCAATCCAGCCGCCCTCGCTACCGATACAAACCAGACTTGGCAATCCTAACGATGGCGGCTGTTGTAGATACTGTGTAAAGGATAGCTCACTATACGGGTGCGCCACGATGGCTCGATTGGTTAGCAAACCTGCCAGCTCATCTTCCACGAATGGCTTGAAGCGTTTTTGTAAAGTGATACGAGGCGCTATGGTGTCAACCCCTTGTTGCAGCCCTTCTAATACAAACTCATCAAGGCGCTCAAGCATCGGACTTTGCCAATAGCTTTTTTGCGTGCGATAGCTATTGATTAGGATAATATCGCGCACCCCAAGCGCGGTCATATCCATGATTAAGCGGCGTAGCACTTTAGGACGCGGTAGTGCCAACACAACGGTCAAATCTAGCTTTGGTGGCGGCGCAGTGGTGAGCTGAATATCACGCAACTCAATAGCATCAGAGCGGATGCTCTCAATCACAGCAGTGCCCAAATGACCGCCCATTTGACCGATTTTCAGCGTATCACCAACTTTTGCTGTTAGCACTTTATCGACGTGATTTATTTGTGATAATTCATCAATATATGCCGCATCCGAAGAGAAGTTTTCAATGGGTAATAATAGACAATTCATAGCAGCTCTTGGCTTGGTTGTTGAATAGCATGCTGCTCGACAACCTCTTTAATCATGGTAAATTGGCGGGTCAGTACGGCTTGCTGTTGTCTCGTCATTCGCGCGCCAGCTTGCCCTGCTTGTTCCGCTACCTCAAGATTACTGAGCCAAGACATTAGCTGCTGATAAATGAGCGCTACATCCTCTTTAGCGGCAGGCTTCTTACGAGAGGATTGTTGATTCATATCATCATTAGTAGTAGCCGCACTAACAGTAACGGGACGATAGAAAACATTGTTTGGCTGATATAACGCGCCGACCTCCGCCAATTTATCCACCACGCTTTGGCAAGACTGCGTATAGCGCCCCATGAGTACAGGCGTTGCCACACTGGCTGGCTCAACAGGATTGTGCCCACCGACATCCACTAATGAGCCGCCGACCAGTGCCACATCTGCCAACTTATACCACGCCATCAGCTCACCCATGCTATCAGCCAGATAGACTTGTGTGTCTACATGAATGCTATCTTCTGCACTACGCCGTGCCATTGTTAATTCGGACGCTTGAATGAGCGCTGCTACCTCATCAAAACGTTCAGGATGTCTAGGTACAATGATAAGCAGCGCATCAGCGAGCTCGGGATGAGACAATAGCTGTTGATGCAATGATAGTGCCGTCTCTTCTTCACCACTATGGGTACTTGCAGCAACCCAAATCGGTCGACCAGTGATATTCATCTCTTTTGCTAATGTGGACTCTTTGACCGATTCAGAATATTGGTTTGGTACACTAGAATTTTCTGTATAGTTATCTTCTATATCAGCTTCTATATCAGCCGCTTTATCTTCAATTTGAGGCGTATTAATCACCCATTTGAGTGAACCTGCGACACGAATTTGCGCGCTATTCGCACCCAATTGTCGAAAGCGTTTCGCTGAGTCGCTGTCTTGGGCGATAATCAAAGTCAGATTTTTCATCATACTGGCACTGACCGCAGCAATTTTTTGATAACTTTTAAAAGAAGACGCTGACAGCCGACCGTTGACCAAGATACTGGGAATATGGTGTTCGGATAATTTGGTTAGGATATTCGCCCACAGTTCTGTTTCGACAAACAGAGCAGCGATGGGCTTGACATGCGCCAAAAAAGCCTCAATCACAGTTGGGCTGTCGACAGGTACGTAGCTATGGCTCATCCGACCTTGAGCAATATCATCGGCGAAACGGCTAGCACCGCGAGCAAAACCTGTCTGCGTGGTATTGGTTAACCATATTTGATAGCCATCAGCCAATAATGTATCTAATAATGGCGCGACAGTATTGGTCTCGCCCAATGACACCGCATGACACCAAATAACGCCTTTATCAGTTTGCGCATTAGTCGCTTCAGCCACTGGCCGTGGCGGATATTGTTTACCAAAACGCTGTGCCACTTCTTGCTGATAGTTGTCACGATTGTGTGAGCGTCGCCAGACTTGCAATCTATATAGCGGCTTAAGTAAACCGATGGCACACTGATAATAAAAAGGCGCGTTATAAATAGTGCGGCTGGGCAACGATTCTGGGTCAGTCGCTTCTAAAGCACAATCAGAGGATATAGGAGAAGATGGCATAAAGTCGCCCAGATTAGTAATGGCTCAAATAATATAGTCAATCCACCATGAAAGAGTGATGGCATTAATCTCGCTTGCAGTATGACCTATACATCTGCACTCGGTTGCCTTTTACCTCTTTAAATTAAATCGACTATAACAAAGTGACGGTAAAAATTGCACTAATTCTACCTGAATTTAGCGCTTAACAATATGCTTTACAGCGTGTTGCCATAAAATATTTTAGACAATAATTAGGATCAGTATTGCCACCACGAGTATGGCTGCGAATAGCAGCTGGTAGCGCTTCATACTATGTTGCTCTTGTTTTTGTGTCGTTATCAACGCTTGCGCTTGTTGCCATTGCCCTACTACGCTCGCCGCTTCCGTGTGTCCATTTTCCGCTGCTTGCTCTAGCCAATATTTGCCAGTGTCTATATCTTGCGCCACGCCGATGCCTTGGTAATACATCTTGCTTAGTAGGCGCTGCGCACGGCTGTCGTTTTTGCTGGCGGCCTGCTTAACCCACTCAACCCCTGACGCTGTAGCAGCACCCTTATCAACCGTTAATCCTTCGCCAAGTAACTCATACATTGCCAAATGTAGCATGGCAGCACTATTACCCGCCTGCGCCGCCTCTTGTAGTGTTAATAACGCTTGCTTTTTTGTCGTCAAATGACTCTCTGAAAAGCGCATTTGCGTGCGCGGCTGACTTTGCTTGGCAATATGCTGTTCTAACTGCTCCAACACTTTATGGGCTTGCTGATACTCACTATTGCCAGCCGTTTGAATGACCTCTATGTTATCCAGCTCTACGAGCAATTGCATAAAAATCGCGGGCGTTGGCAATTCTTGAGGAGAAGGCACTAACGATGGTAGTGGCTGCTCTAATACCGTATTTTCTGAGGTTGTATGAGGTTGCACTGTTTCTGATTTAGACAGCACAGGCTTAGTTTGGCTCTCTTGCTGAGACAGGTTCTGAGATTTTGGCGCATCATATGGCGTATGACTCAACCCTTCTTTTTCTAACGGTTCCTGACTATCAACCGTTTTAATGCGCTCTAGACTAGCGCTTGTATCTGGTGTGCTGATATTAATGGCTGGTGTGATCGAATTAGTAACGTGATTGTCGTGCGCATGTGGCAACCTTGCACTAACCGCTTGATATAAACCGCTAGCCACTTGACCGCCTTGTACTGCCTCAAACGGCCGATCAATATGACCAAATAGACGCATCCCTATCGGCTCTAGCGCAAAAAATAATGACGTAACACTATTAGCATCAGCCGACTGACAATAGACAACCGCCAGATGTTGATAAAAATCATCGGTCGTCAGTGCCAGTTCAGGATAGCGCTTATGTAGCTCAAACTGTCCATACCAATGCGACGTACTTTGCCATTGCTGTGCCAATACTCGCCCTGCATAAAATGCCAAAAACACCATAAAATTACGATAGCGTTCATCGATTAATAATGTTTCTTCATGCCATCGACCAGTTTTAACCATCTCACGGCGTATGTGCGACAGCAGCGTATCGACTCGCTGTAAGCTTGCCAATGACTCATCTAAGATACAATCACGAAGCTCGCTTTCGTAAGCAATGCCACCAGCGATAGGACGATCCGCTAGAAAGTCTTGCCAATAGCCTGTTGCAACATAATCAAAGGGCGTTAGAGGTGATGCAGACGATGCATACATAGACAAGCGCATCCTTTATCGGGATAAATGAATAGTAATAAAAATAAGGTCATTATCGCACTAAACTGACATCAGTCGTTTACCTTACCCTAAAATTGAAAATGCTACAATAAAGGACTAAATAAGCGTACCACATTATCAAACAAACGCTCTGCACCATGGCGCTGTTGCCACTGCTCTAAACTCAAAAAACGGCAACTTTGTAAGTAGACTTCTTGACAATCAGCCACTTGAGCGACCATCTCTGGCGTATAAATGGCCAAACTCACTTCCATATTTAGATAAAAACTGCGCATATCGATGTTTACAGTGCCAAATAAACAATAATCATCATCGATAACCACTGTTTTGGTATGCAACAAACCACCCTTGAACAAGGCAATCGTCACGCCTGCCTCGAGCAGCTCTTGATAATAGGCTTGTGATGCATGCTGTACAAGAAACGAATCCACCTTTTCAGGGACAATCAGCGTCACCTCAACCCCGCGTTTGGCAGCGATCGTTAATGCTCCCGAGAGCGCCTCGTCAGGTACAAAATACGGTGTGGTAATGCGAATGCGTTTATTGGCGCGATGAATAACGGTCACCAATGTATTGTAAATAACATGGGCTGTCACTTGCGGTGCGGAGGGTATCAGCTGCGCCAGCACTCCTTCTACCATCGGCATCTTCGGTATCACAATCGATGTTGAGCCAATATTTGGTTGCTTATAATAGTCGATCTCACCAGCCAATACCTTTACCCGACTGTTTAAATCATTAATGGTTGGGTTCATCACATATAGTTTACGAGTATAGCCATTGACGCGCTGATTGAGCGCGTCTAAATTGTCGTTATTTTCCGCACCAATATCCGTGGCCACCACGATCGCCATGGCTGTCGTAATACTAATAGAGTGTTGACTGGTCGTGCGTATCGCCACATCGATCCACTGTCCAACGTTTTTATTTTGTTTAAAAAATCTTGGATCGACCAAGTTAAAGCTACCGATATAGCCAATGTGCTCATCAATCACGATAATCTTACGATGGTTACGCAAGTCAGAGCGCTTAAATAACGTTTTAAACAGACCCACTGGTAGTGACTGATGGACAAAAACACCTGCTTTTTCTAAAGTACGATGCGCGCTACTATTAAAGAAACTAAAGCTGCCCACGCTATCGGCCAATATATGACACTCAATACCACGCTGCGCTGCCGCTGACAGCACCTCTATCACCTCTAATACTTGTCCTTTAGGATAAACAATGTAAAACTCCATCAGGATAATACTCTGAGCGGCATTGATATCTTCGATTAATCTCTGAAAAATAGTATGAGGATCTGTCAATAGCTGCATATTGTGATTAGGAAACACGCCCAGCCCCGTCCAACGCGTGCCTATTTGACTGACACCGCGGTAGTTGGCTGGCAGCAGCTCTTGTCCCTGATCAAAAACCAAATTCTCACGCCGTGCCATATCATCCATCAATAAGCTTGCTTGGTCTACCCGCTCGCGATAGCGCCGCCCTATCATCGGCTCACCCAATAGTATATAAGCGATGAAACCAAAAAGAGGCAAGGTATAGAGCACAGCAATCCAAGCGATAGATACACCGATATTGCGCTGCACCGATACAACACGTAGCGTCATCACTATCATGAGAACAATATGCAATACCAGACCCAAGCCTGCAAAGTCTCCCCAAGACCAGGTCGTAAAAGTTTGTTCAATAGTGGAATTTTCTATGCCCGCCTCCAACAATCAACATAAAATAAAGCATGAGTCGTAAAACACCCTCAATAGTATAGTAGTTTTTGACCATCAAACAATGACTAACCATAATAAGTTTTTAAGCAGCAACCTTAGTAAACACGTGCCTCAGACTACTATTAATAATAACTTTCAGACAGTATTTTCAATTATTTTTCAAAATAGTTAAAAAACTGTTTGACAGCCATGTGTAAATCTATATAATACACACCCACAGCAGCAGAGCTTAGTGACAAACTTAGAGCTCAGTTGATGTTGAATAAATTGCATAGCAATTGTTCGAAGGGTGATTAGCTCAGTTGGTAGAGCGTCTGCCTTACACGCAGAATGTCGGCGGTTCGAATCCGTCATCACCCACCACTATTTAGTATAGCGTTACTCTCAAGTAGCAGGCTAAGTGGTTAAATAAACTAAGTACGACCTAAGCAGCGGTAGTTCAGTTGGTTAGAATACCGGCCTGTCACGCCGGGGGTCGCGGGTTCGAGTCCCGTCCGCTGCGCCATATTTAAAACTTAGTTTTAATACAAAAGTTTCAACCTCAAGCATTAGATTGTTTGAGGTTTTTTTGTGTCTGGATTTCCTATTAAACTCTTTCTTTATAAGGGTTGGACACTTTCTCTCTATTTATCTTTACCAAATGATCTACCCTTTAACAATGCATGAATGACAAGTTTTCTTGCAAGCACTCTATGCTTTTAAAATCAGTGACCAAGTGCTCGGTGACCAAACAGTGACCATTTCGTGACCAAGATTGTTAAAATTAGTCATGGTAAACGATCCCGTTTGACAGATTTTATTCAGCTATTTTATTTTTGAGAACAGGGACAGAGATTGGTACCTTATAGAATTTAGTAAAGCCTTCAATCGATTTGCCCGCGGTTAAACAGTTTGGCAGCTTATTCCCCTCATTTTGATCAGTATAGATAACAACGCAACTAACAACCTTTGATGACTGTTCCTCTACCGTATGGTAGCCTAGCTTATCTAGTATACCCATATCTCTTGCATAACCACTTATCTGTTTAATATCATCAATGATATAGCTCAAATTCTTGTCTTGTTGATAAGTTGGTCTGTATTTGGCATCTATAATGAGCGGTTGCATATCATCTATTAATAAATAGTCTGGGTACCCGTAGCTACCTTTTGCTTGAAAAAGTATCTTATCTCCATACTTATCTTTAAGAAGTCCCAATACGTACAGTTCAAAGAGCTTTGACATGTCAATCCAGAACGGCGGTACTGATGTCTTTTCAACGGTATGATGGTCGATTTCAATGACATGATAACCAAAGCGCTTAAGAATGATCTTAGAGAGCTTTAACGCTTCCTGATACTCCTTATAAAAAGAGTTACGCTTGACTGCTTTAAGCTCATGTAAATTGACTTCATCACTAACTCTCTCGAAAGCAGGTGTGCAATAGTCAATTAAAGATTTTATTGATCCATGGTATTCTGGGTATTGAGATAAATAACGTCTAACAAAGCTTAGCGTATGCTTTAAAACTCTATTCTCAATGCTATCAAAGCCAAACTCTTCATAACTACAAAAGGTGTTCGTAACTTTATTTCGAACTATATTCTTTTTAATGTTTTGAGCAATTAAGACTTTACCTTTAACTCTGCTATTAAGATTACGCTCGACTTTATAATACGATTGTTTTAAGCCTTTCTTAACCAAGCTTTTCAGAATTTGAAGAAACTGCATGATCAGTAGAGGCGTCAATAAATCCATCTGCTGATTAATCTCGATAAAAGGTTCATTTAGCTTAATGTGGTATAAGTCTTTGGTATTCCTAGCAATGTCATCGTGCGTAAGACATGATTGAAGCATGCCAAGATAATCGACTTCTTGGACACCATCATTAATCTTTGGTGCTACATAAATGGCTTGTTGATTCTTAACAAGCCAGTCTGCACCGATAAAGTATGACATTTTGAAAGAAAGACTGTCTTTACCATAAAGAACCTGAATACAGCGCTCGTTTTTCTCATTGTCTTGAAAAAATATATCTGAAACCTCTACATTCTCACAAGCCAAGTCTATCTGCTTGTGTTCGCATACAGTTTCTAAGTGGTTTGACATTATTAGCTTAGACATGAAGGTTTTTGACTACCTCTCTAGCGCTATCTAATAAAACACCGTCCTTTATGTACTCGTATAGAATGGGTTTAATCTCATATTTCAGTTTTATAGAAAGCTCTTTATAGAAATCTTCCTCGGATATATCCTTTTGAGATGGTAAGAAGTAGCTATGACCCAACTGAACGTCATTAGCATCAAAGTCAGAAGAAATTTGAGCATTATCACCTTTGAATAATTTCTCAATAGATTCGAATAGCTTTGTAGCTTTTTGAAATGTGATTACTTTTTTTGATGGCAATACGTCATAAAATGCAAAACGTCTACGAATGGCGTAATCAATGTGACCTACCGAGCGATCAGCCGTATTCATTGTGCCTATGATATATAGGTTTTTGGGAAGTTTAATATCTAGTGTATTTTCATACTCATACATAGATTCAACGCTCTCACCACGATATTCAAGCGCATAAATAAGCTCACCTAGGACAGATGGTAGGTTAGCGCGATTAATCTCGTCGATTATAAGAAAGTAATTACCATTAGGGTTATCAATAGCTTTTTTTGCAAACTCAGCGAGAATCTTATTCTCAACCTTATAACTTATAACTCCTTCGTGACTACTAGCAACGATACCCCTTACAAAGTCTTCATAAGTATAGGCAGGATGGAATTGGATGATTTTAAACTCTCCATGAGTCACAACTTCATCATTCTCAGATAACTCCTCACCATCTTTTAAATTAAAGTTGTCCCAAATGATGCTCGCAAATTCGATGAGAGTGAGATCAGTATTGAACTGTCTTTTATCAAGGTAGATATCTTTGAGCTTTATGTTTTTTTCGATGGTTCCCATTTGTTTATTATAGCTACCCAATAACTTCAGAGCATTATTCAGCGCATTTACACTATTAATAGGAAAGTATTCATCTGGAAAATAACTATGCAGCAATTTAAGAGTAAAACATGGGCCAAAAAACTTGATTGAGTTATCAAGATCGGTTCTTTGGATTAGCTTTGATAGTTCATTTGAAACTAATTCCATTGCTGATTCAGCATCGGCTGCACCTGCAACCTTATTGTTAAGCATGTATTTATTATTACTTTTGCTCCAGTATATTGGATAGTTATTCGAGAATCCTGGAGAGAATCTTCCTAAGCTTTCTAATCCTACCTCTAACCACCAGCAAAGTGAATCTTGATCTCCATGCCCAATGGCATACTCTGGCAATGAAAGGCTGCTTAATTTATCTTGATGAAAGGATTCATAGAACCTAGATAGCAATTTATCGTTTTTTGTTCTAGCTAACTTCGCTTCATTAGACTGTGTATCAAAGCTCTTAACCAAACTATCAATTATGTCTTGAGGTGTTCCTTTACGTTCAGTCTGTGTTAACTGTTTAGCAACCAGTTTAGCCAGTCTTGTTTTACCGGTGCCAGGAGGTCCTTGTAATATCACTTGATGCTTATATTTTAAGAGTTCTGATACCTCATTTATCTGATTTTCACTCATAACTTTTTCATACCATTTTTTAATGTTTATCGTAGTGTCTGCTGTCGAGCTGGCACATATACTTAAAGTTGGTTGATGATTACCACACTTCTCAACTGAGTAAATATCAGGTTGATACCAATCAAGAATTTCAACTTGACGTCTTCTCTTAAACCAACCTAATTCTGTAGTTTGCTCATCGTTTAGAAGTTCATACTTACCTAGAACTCTTGTAAGAGCTATCCATTTATTACCTCTTCTTATGGCAACGATATCACCAATATCCATCTTGTCTACAAAATTTGTTTGTTGAGGGTTGGAGGGGTTTTTCTCTGTCCAAACACCCATACCAATGTAACCTACTTTTTCGAGAACCTCTTTTTCACGTTTCCAATTTAGATTATCTTCATGCAACTGCATATGCCAAAAATTCATTCTATTCCCTTGTTTTTATCAGTTAGATTAATATCTTTGCCTATTCATAGCTTTTGATGATTATAATATGTGATTTTTATAAAACAATGTTTGGTATAGTAGCATGAACCGCCCCGACTTTATCGGAGAGTGATTTACTTGAGTCAGGCAGCGATGCCTGACAGGGTTAAATTATCATAATACCGCTTTTCAAAATCAAAAGGTGACACATAACCAATCGTACTATGCAG